>CAWBLD010000005.1:0-395830 GCA_963789455.1 uncultured Alphaproteobacteria bacterium
AATCCGGTCGAGAACGTCTGGCAGTTTATGCGCGATAACTGGCTCTCCAACCGCATCTTCAAATCTTACGATGATCTCGTCGATCACTGCTGTGAAGCATGGAACAAGCTCGTCGACCAACCCTGGCGCATCATGTCCATCGGACTGCACCAATGGGCGCACGGGTTCTGATCAATGAGACTCGGTATTAGGCTTGATAGTACTTGTCATCTTTGTGTGCTCTATCAATTGCGGCAACAAAGCGCGAAGGCTTTAATGCAAAAGATTTTGCGAGAAAAGTCACCGCTCTGCCATATCTGTCATCACCTCGAAATTCTCTGGAAGCTTAAGTGATTTCGGCATGAGAACGTATTATTTCTAACCCGAGGCCGTGCATTGTCATTATGCGCCGGGGGCGGAGATCGGGCGCAATGTATACGTCTGGCTTTTCTTCGTCAGATATTCGGCGCCGCATGTTTTCAGCGGCTTCACGGGTGAAAGTTACGACGGCAATAGCTTCTGGCGGAATTTGTTTTGTCTCGACTAAAAATTTTATGCGTAACGCGAGCTGATGAGTTTTACCTGTGCCCGGACCTGCGAGCAATAATATGGGACCCGGTTCGGCACACCAGACGTTAGGGTCAATCTTAATAGGTGGAGCTTTGCTCATTTTGATTTGCTCTTGCCGTTAGGATAGAGCAATCTTTGGTTGCAAGGGAAAAAATTGGGAGGGCTATAATGCCTAGGAAAAAACGCCGTCGTCAAAAGGCTATACGATATCGGAGGGCTAAGCGCGATGCGAAGGTCGGCGCCATCGTTAGAAAAATTGAGAAAAAATTCGGTCTGCCGAAAGGCTCGGTGCAAATTGTAAAGCCGCGGGGAAAACGCATGCGCGGCGATGCCAAAGTGAGCAAGCTAAAGGCAGCTTGGAATAAGTAGGTTTCACACCCTCTCCACAAAACTATCCACCACCCGCTTTTCGCCCGCCTTGTCGAAATGGATGGTCAGCTTGTTGCCGTCCACGGCGGTGACGTTGCCGTTGCCGAATTTCTGGTGAAACACGCGCTCGCCCACGGCGAACAGCGAGGCGGCGCCGGTGGATTTGGCGACCAGTTCGCCTTCGATCGTTAGCGGCCGGGCGAGGGACCCCCTCACCCGAGCGCGCTTTGCGCGCTCGGACCTCTCCCGCCAGGGGAGAGGTGACCGGAGTCTGCCTCGTCGTCCGAATTCACGTCGTCAAAAACCCCATCCGGCACATAGCGGGGCTGCCCGTTCTCGTCGAAGCCGCCGACATCGCCGCGCGCCTTGCGCGCCTGCGCGCGCTGCCAGCCGGGCGTGGTGTAGTTGGAGCCGAAGGCATTCATGGCGTCGAAGCGCGAGGCGCCGTAGCCCGACATGCCGAAGCCGCCGGAGCCGCCCGCCGGCTCCTTCACCTCGACGTCCGCCTCCGGCAGTTCGTCGAGGAAGCGCGACGGCATGGTCGTGGTCCACATGCCGTGGATGCGCCGGTTGGTGGCGAAATAGATCTTGGCGCGCTTCCTGGCCCGGGTAAGCCCGACATGGGCGAGGCGGCGCTCCTCCTCCAGCCCGGCGCGGCCGCTCTCGTCGAGCGAGCGTTGATGCGGGAACAGGCCTTCCTCCCAGCCGGGCAGGAACACGGTGTCGAATTCCAGCCCCTTGGCGGAATGCAGCGTCATGATGTTGACCGCCTGCTCGCCTTCGCCGCTGTCGCGGTCCATCACCAGCGAGATGTGCTCGAGGAAGCCTTGCAGGTTCTCGAATTCCTCCATGGAGCGCACCAGCTCCTTGAGGTTTTCCAGGCGGCCGGCGGCGTCGGCGCTTTTGTCGTTCTGCCACATCGCGGTGTAGCCCGACTCGTCGAGCACGATCTCGGCCAGCTCGTTGTGCGGCGTGTTGTCCTTCATGGCGCGCCAGCGCGCGAAGCCCGCCATCAGGTCGCGCAGCGCCAGCCGCGGTTTCGGCTTCATCTCGTCGGTGGCGGAGAGCGCGGCGGCGGCTTCGCGAGAGCGGGATGCGTTGCTTGCGGGCGTGGTCGTGCAGCATCTGCACGGTGGCGTCGCCGAGGCCGCGCTTGGGCACGTTGACGATGCGCTCGAAGGCGAGATCGTCGGCAGCTTGCGCGATCACGCGCAGATAGGCGAGCGCGTCGCGGATTTCCATGCGCTCGTAGAAGCGCGGGCCGCCGATCACGCGGTAGGGCAGGCCGAGCTGGATGAAGCGGTCCTCGAATTCGCGCATCTGGAACGAGGCGCGCACCAGGATGGCGATCTCGTCGAGCGGATGGTCGAGGCCCTGTTCGCGCGCCGCGCGCTGCAGCTGCTCGATCTCCTCGCCGATGGAGCGGGCTTCTTCCTCCGAGTCCCAGGCGCCGGTGACCTGCACCTTTTCGCCCAGCACATCTTCCGTGCGCAGCGTCTTGCCGAGGCGGCCTTCGTTGTGCGCGATCAGATGCGAAGCGGCGGCGAGAATGTGGCCGGTGCTGCGGTAGTTGCGTTCCAGCCGGATGATCTTGGCGCCGGGAAAATCGTGATCGAACCTGAGAATATTATCGACCTCGGCGCCTCGCCATCCATAAATCGACTGGTCGTCATCGCCCACGCAGCAGATGTTTTTCTGCGCGCGCTGGCTGCACTCGGCGGGATCTCCCTCTCCCCTGGCGGGAGAGGGTCGCGGCGTGAGGCGGGCGAAGCTGAGGTCTCTGACGCAATCGAGCTTTCCCCCTCACCCGGCGTCGCCTTCGCGCGTCGACGCTCTCCCCCTCGGGGAAGGTGGACGGAGGGAGGGGCGAGGCGCTGCGCCAACAGCCGCAGCCACAGATACTGCGCCACGTTGGTGTCCTGATATTCGTCCACCAGGATGTATCGAAACCGCTGCTGGTACTGCCGCAGCACGTCCGGGTTCTGCCGGAACAGCCGGATGTTCTCCAGCAGCAGGTCGCCGAAGTCGGCGGCGTTGAGCGTCTTCAGCCGCTCCTGATAGGCGAGGTAGAGCTTCTTGCCCTTGCCGTTGGCGAAGCTGGCGGCTTCCCCGGCCGGCACCTGGTCCGGCGTCAGCCCGCGGTTTTTCCAGCCGTCGAGCAACATGGCGAACACCCGAGCAGGCCATCTTTTTTCGTCGAGCTTCTCGGCTTCTAAGAGCATTTTGATCAGCCGGATCTGGTCGTCGACGTCCAAAATCGTGAAGTTGCTCTTGAGGCCGACCATCTCGGCATGACGCCTCAGAATCTTCACTCCAATGGAATGAAACGTTCCAAGCCACGGCATTCCTTCGACAATTTGTCCCACCATCTGTCCAACGCGGAGCTTCATTTCCCGCGCCGCCTTGTTGGTGAAGGTGACGGCGAGGATGTCGGCCGGCCGCGCCCGGCCCAGATTGAGGATGTGCGCAATCCGGGTGGTCAAAACGCGCGTTTTTCCGGTGCCCGCGCCCGCTAAAACGAGCACCGGCCCATCAAGAGTTTCAACGGCTTCGCGCTGCTCGGGGTTGAGATCGGCCAGATACGGCGCCCCGCGGGCGCCCATGGCGCGGGCCGCAATGCCGCCCGCCGCCGGCTGCGGGCTCACTTGAGCGGGTTCGGTGCGCTTGGGCTCGGCCATTTTGTCCAAAGGGAAGGGGCGGGCTTAAGTCGCCGCCGGAAACGAATCTCTCAGGCTTAAAGATGGCATCCATGGGCCCCAAATTCGAGGGGCGCAGGCCGCACTTGTCCGCATGTTCCTGCGGCTTTAGCCTCATTTTTCGCTGTTTCAAAACAATTCAGGGGGGATTCTCGTGCGCCTGAAAGACAAAGTGGCCGTCATCACCGGCGCTGGCCGCGGCATCGGCCGCGACATCGCGCTCGCCTATGCCCGCGAGGGCGCCCATGTGGTGATCAACGACGTCGATCCGGCGACCGCCGCCGCAACGGCGAAAGACGCCGCCGCGCTCGGTTCTAATAGCCTCGCCGTGGTGGCCGACGTCGCCAAATCCGCCGACGTCGCGCGCATGATCGGCACCGTCATCGCCGAACGCGGACGCGTCGATATCCTGGTCAACAACGCCATGAAGATCGTGCCCGGCAAACTGGAGGCGCTGCCGGAAGCGGACTGGGACACGACCATGAATATCGGCCTGAAGGGCGCGTTCCTGGTCAGCCAAGCCTGCGCCAAGCACATGATCGTGATGAACACGGGCTGCATCGTCAACATCGCCTCCATCGCCGGCCTGTTTCCCTACAACTGGGCCGGCGCCTATTCGGTGGTGAAAGCCGGGCTCATCATGCTGACCAAGCTGCAGGCGATGGAGTGGGCGCCCTACGGCATCCGCGCCAACGCCATCACGCCCGGCTACATCCGCACGCCCGGCACCGAGGCGATGTATGCCGATGCGGAGATCTACGAGGGCCGCCGCAAGGGCGTGCCGATGGGGCGCGTGGGCTCGGGCGAGGACATCGCCGGTCCTGCGGTGTTCCTGGCCTGCGACGAGTTCGCGCTACACCACCGGCAGCGTGGTCGGAGCCGACGGCGGGCAGGCGGTGGGGTATTTTCTGACGGTGCCGGGACGGAGGTTTTCGGGCGGGAGGATTGATTAGGGTTATCTACCCCCGGCCATTCGTTGGCACAGCTCGGATGTCCGTTTTGTGCCAAAACCGGAACACGACGGGTTCCGGCTGAGTGCGCGCCATCGTTCTTCATAGCCGGACGGCTATGGCAGAATCCACATTCCTCATTTTACAATGGCCGTAAGCTGCGCTGCCATAACCAGCGCGCATTTCAGCACGTGCGAAAGCCAAGGACGCGGAGACGTCCGGATCACCACAGGGAGGAGACCATGCGACGAATTCTGGCCGCCGCGGCGTTTGTTGCGCTCGCGTTCGCCGTAACGCTCGGCACAGCGTCCGCTGACGATTTCACCACAGGCACCATCCGCTTCGTCGTCGGCACGCCGCCGGGCGGCGCGCTCGACCCGTACGCCCGCATTGTCGCCGAGCAAATGAAGCAGGAACTCGGCCAGACCATCATCGTCGAGAACAAGCCGGGCGCAAACGGCAACATCTCAGCGCATTCCGTCGTACAGGCCCCTGCCGACGGCCTCACGGTGTGGGTCGGCACCCAATCGATGAACGAGATCAACCCGAGCGTATTCAGCAATATGCCGTGGAAGACGTCGGATTTCACGCCGCTGATCAAGGGCGTGGAAGCGCCGCTCATTCTGGTGACCAACCCGAGCGTGCCGGCGACTAACCTGAAGGACCTGATCGCCTGGATCAAGAAGAACAAGGGCAAGGTCAGCTACGCCTCGTTCAGTCCGGGCACCCCGTCGCACTTCCTTGGATTCCAAATGAACAAGAAGTTCGACCTCGATATGACGCACGTGCCTTATCGCGGCGCGACGCCTCAGACCACGGCCTTGCTCGCCGGCACAGTGCCGCTCGGCTTCTCCCAGATCGCCGCGACGCTGCCGCACATTAAGGTGGGCAAGTTACACGCAATCGCCACCACCGGCGCCACGCGTTTTCGCCTCACGCCGGACGTACCTACTTTCGCGGAGCTCGGTCATCCAGAATTCAACACGACGATCTGGTTCGGCCTGTTTGTACGTTCGGCAACGCCCGCTGCGGTGCGCGACCGTCTCTTGAAGGCCGCCATCGCCGCGCACAAGAATCCGGCCGTGAAGAAAAAGCTCGAAGCGCTCGGCTTCGAGGTGCCTGCGCTCACCGGGCCGGCCTTCAGCAAGGGGATAGCCGAGCAAATCGAGCGCTGGCGCAAGATTGCGGTGGCGACCGGCTTCAAGGCCAATTGAGCTCAAGCGTATCTGAGCCGTCGATAACAAACGGACGCTGTCACGCCTGCTGGGTCGGAATGGGTACGCGGTCGACGTGCGCAATCTCCATGCGCGCCAACCGCTCCATCAGCCCGGCGCGCACTTGCGCGTGCGATGGCGAAGCCCATAGGTTGTCGAATTCGCCCGGGTCGGCAGCGAGATCGTAAAGTTCACCGTCGTCACTGCCGAGCACCACGCTGATACGCCAGCGCGCATCGACCAGCGTGTGGACGCGCAGGCCCATGTCCGCCGGGCGTCCCGCCAACTGATGATCGTACTGGATGAAGGCGGCGTCTCGGCCGGTGCTTGTGCCTTCGATGATGGGCAGCAGGCTGCATCCTTGCAGCCCATAATAGGGCTCGAGCCGCGCGCGGTCGAGAATCGTCGCTGGAATGTCGATCGTTGAGGCGAGCGCGCCAGCGCGCGCGGCGCGCGGCGGTGACTGCGGGTCGGACCAGATGAACGGGACCCGCACGATGCTTTGATATTGTTCGGCGCCTTTGAGCAACAGGCGATGATCGCCGAGATGGTCGCCGTGGTCGGTGGTGAACATTACCACCGTGTCGTCCGCACGCGCTTTGGCATTTAGCGTGCGCAGCACGCCACCAATAGCGTCGTCGATGCAGGCGATCATGCCGCAAGTGAGCGCCTGCGCCTCCTGCGCTTCGCGCGGCGTGGTGCCGATCGAGCGCATGCCCTTGAGATTGGCGGTGCCGCGCGCCCGCGCATCGATTACCTCCTGCACATGCGGCGGCGGCGTCCAATCGTTGCGCGTGAATGCTTGCGGTACTGGGAACTGCTCCGGCCGGTACATGTCCCAGTATTTGCCGGGCGGATTGAAGGGGTGGTGCGGATCGGGAAACGATACCATCAGGAAGAAGGGCTCGTCGCCGCCTTCCGACGCGTGGCGGTCGAGATAAGCCGCGGCGCGTTCGGCGATATAGGCGGTGGAATAAAGCTCCGCCGGAATACGGGTTCGATGCGCCTGAGGACATATGTAGTCGTGCGGCAGTGCATTCTCGGGGCCGAGAAGGCTGCGTGCGTTCGGCTCGCGCGCGAGTAGCCACCGGGTGTAGTCGCCGGTCACGGTGTCGCCGTGCCCGCGCACCAACTCGACATGGTCGAAGCCATAGAACGGCGTGACGATATGGGCGTCCTCGCGCTCCCAATAGTCCGGCCGTTCCTGGTCGTAGTCGGGGCCCGCAAGATCGTCGCGGATTGCCTGCGCCAGGCTGGGCGGCGGGTTGCGGTAGCCCTCTGCCGGCGTGCGCGGTTTGGCCAAGGGCGAATTGCCGGTGAAATTCTGCAAGTGGCTTTTTCCCACCAATGCGGTCCGGTAGCCGGCGTCACGCAGGAGATCGACGAACGTCACCGCGCGCCGTGCGAGTGGAATGCCGTTGCTGCGCACCCCATGCACCGAGGGCATGCGGCCGGTCATCAGACTTGCCCGGTTCGGCATGCACACGGGGCTTGCCACGTAGAAGCGGTCGAAGGCGGTGCCGCGCGCGGCGATGGAGTTGATGTGCGGCGTGCGCAACACCGGGTGGCCATAGCAGCCGAGATAATCCGCGCGGTGCTGATCGGTGATGAACAGCACGAAATTGGGCCGCTTGTTCGCGCGCGTCATAGCGTCTCCTGTCGCCGCTTGGAGCGGCAGGTTGGCCGAGCGGCGCGCGGGGCGGAAATGAGATTTTCGAAGGCGACCATGGCCATCCGGTTATCGCTGGGCGGCGGTTGCCAAGCCTTGCGCCGCGCGGCGCACCGCGCCGATCAGCAAGCCGCCGGCAGGGGTCGGCGAAGCATCGGCCCGCGTTGTGATGCCGACGGGTCCTTCCATTGCCCCGGCCGGTGTAGGTAGGACGACCAGACGGCCGCCGTCGATGTCGGCACGGACGACGCCGCCAGGAACGAACCACACTGCGTCGGAGGCATCGACATAGGCTCTGCCGAAGGCTACCGAGGTCGTTTCGACGATATCGGACGGCGCGTTCAAGCCCTCGGCCAACAGGAAGCGGTCCACCTCCTGCCGGATGATGGTGCCCTGGTCGGGCAAAATCCACGGGTGACCGGCGAGCATTGGCGGCGCGAAGCGCCTGGCGGCGGCCAGTGGATGGTTGCGGCGGACCACAATCGACAGTGTCTCCGAATAGAGGTGGTTGAAGGTGAGCCCGGTCATGTGTTCGCTTTTCGCCAGCCGGCCGACGACCAGTTCCAGCTCACCCAACCGCAATTGATCGAGCAGGCGTGAATTGCCGCCGCCGACCACGCGCACCAGCGTGCCGGCGGCGTCCTGCTTGAACAGCCGCACCGCCTCCGGCATCAGCCGTGCAGCGACGTTGGGCAGCACACCGACCGTGACCGCATGCTTGTTCGCCGCCCGCGCAACGTCGATGCTGTCGACGCCGTGGTGCAGCGAGGCAATGCTGCCGGCGGCGTACTGGAGGAAGATCTCGCCAAAGCGGGTGAGGGTCATGCCGCGGCGGCCCCGATCGAACAGGCGGACGCCGAGCGCATCCTCGAGTTCGCGCAGGGTCTTCGACAGCGCCGGCTGGGTGATCGCCAACGCGTCCGCCGCCGCGCCCACGCTATGGTGCTGGGCGATGGCGAGAAAGCAGTGCAGGTGCCGGAAGCGTATTCGGTTATAGATCATGGGGTTCGCGGGCATGTCGGGGGCATCGCGGCAGGCATCATAGCCAATTGGCTATGGCTATTATGGACCATCGCCCGGGCACAAGCACGGGCTCTTCCGACAGCGACCCCGATCAAACTGTCTGCGGCATCGGCCGCGACATCGCGCGCATGATCGACACTGTCATCGCCGCCCGCGGGCGCGCCGGCATCCCGGTCAACAACGCCATGAAAATCGTGCCCGGCAAATTGCAGGCGCTGCCGGAAGCAGCCTGCGCCACCACGGGCAGAAGGTTATCCGGCGGGAGGATTGATTAGGGGGCGGACTTAGCGGCGCGATGCAGTCCGATCTCGGCAATATGCGCTCGCCCGGCGTGAGAATCTTCGCCGCGTAGCGGCTCCGGGCGCGGTTGCAATCAGGTTCTATCTTAGACTGCAATCGTCAATCGATCTTGATCATCGTCAGGGTTCGGCGCGGACGCGGGTCGAACGGGAAACTTAATTAACGTGTCGCTTGCAGCCGTATTGAGCCTTTTCAGGTCCACAATGAGGTCGCGGAAACACTCGACGGGCACAGAGTATTTTCGTTCGGCGGTTGAATATTTTGTCGTCAGTGAAATGATGACGTTCTTGCCGTCGGGTGAGTAACTGTCCGCTCTCAAAGCAGAGACACCGATCGGAATTGTTTTGTCCTGACTCATCGCACCGCCCTCGCAAACAAGTACGTGGCCATTTAGACAGGATTCCTCAGATGAAGCCCAAACTTATGTGAATAATAGGGATTTTCTGGATTTCTCAAATGCCCAAATAGGCGCTGTGGATAACTATCGGCGCCCCACCGCCGCAATGATCATTATGAAATTGATGCTGGCGTGCTCACGCGAGCAATCGGGTGACTGCGAGTGCAACATCGCCTCAGGCTAGCGTCCAGATCAAAACAGCAGAATGAAATACGCGCTGATTTAAAATTTTCGAGTTCGCCTTAGGCGCCGGCGTCAACATCCAATATCCGCCGAGCTTCCACAATCAATCGTGCTTCATGCTTCTTGAATAAAAAATAAAGTGCAACGCCGCCAGCAACGGCTGCCACGAAGAGCCCAATACTGAGGGGTCCCGCGAGATATTCGATGGACCAGCCAAAGAAATAGCCGCCCAATCCGAAGACAACCGCCCAAGTGATTCCGCCGCTCGCGTTCCAGACAAAGAAACGGCCGGCATGAAATCGATTTGCGCCAGCGAGAATTGCGGCATAGGTGCGAAGCAGCGCCGTGAAACGGCCGAAAAACACAACCTTGCCGCCGTGCCTTTGGAATAGCAGTTGACCGATTTTTAGCCGCGGCTCCGTCAAGCGGACGTAAGGCCCATAGCGATGGAGTAAGGAAAATCCAAAGCGGCGGCCGACCCAAAAACCGAGATTGTCCCCGAATATCGCTGCCGACGCCGCCGCAAGAATAACAAGTGCAATGTCGAGTTGGTGGGTTGTCCCGGCAAATACAGCAGCCGACACCAAGGCCGCCTCTCCCGGCAACGGAACGCCGGCGCTTTCAAAGAAAATTAGTACAAAAATGCCCAGATAGCCGAAATTGGCGATCAGGTTGTGAAGGCTGACGTTGGAAAGAACGTCCATTCGCGCCGCGTCCCGAGACATTCGGTCGGCTCGCTTTTAACATCTTAATTCACCGGACGTGAGCGAATTCTACGGTGCCGTTTTGATTTGGAATGGAAACGACGCACAGTGCAACCCGGCTGCATTTGAGTTTATTCGAATGGAATTTACGCCGTCCGCCGCCGTCTCGCTTCGACGGCACTGCATGCGCGGCGGTTGGCTATTTGCTCAGCGTGCCGGGGCGAAGGTTTTCGGGCGGGCGGACCGTTTGAACGCGCATCATTCCGAGCGCGCCGCTTCGCGCAGCGCTGGTGCGGCGGGTGCCGCAATCGTCTGGTCCGGGATAATGCTGAGCTTCTGCAATTCTAGGCATCCGCACGACAGCGCTTTTCGCGTTGACAGGTGTATTCTGCGGCCATCCGGGAATTCGATATAACGGCGGACAAACCGTCCGCGACCTTCGAGAACATATTTCGTGCCAATCGGAACGCGCGCCGGCAGGCGGGGCAATCTGGGCATTGCGTCGTCCTTGTACTTATTGCTACCCGCATTTTTAAAGGCATTTGCGATGTTTATTTTGTGACGAAATATGGCGTTATCCGTGTCTTGCGCAGTGCAGCATGGGCTCCGCAAACGCCATTGCGCGCGCCCGGAAAGCGCACGCCATCCGGCCATTTCGCCGTTGTCCGCTGCGAGGCTTCCTGAAGCCGCGTGCGAAGATCCCGCCGCAAAAAACCCCGGGACAGGTCCCGGGGTTTGTTTCGATCGGCAGCCAGGATGGCCCGATCATGCAGCGATAGCTTTCGTCAGCGCAGTGAATTCAGCGCAGCGAATAATGAGTTGTGTTGGGCTTCTCAAGCCGCTCCGCTGTACTTGCGGCGATCTGGCCAAGCAGCTGCGGTATGGATTCTCCCGAGACCCTTGCGGCCAGGTCGATCTCCGCAACGGCGTGTCCGCCGTGATCCCGGAAGCGCGCCGAAACGACGGTCATGTTCAATTTCTGAAGCTCGCTGGGGAGGACCTCTTTCAGTTTCGCCAGGTCGACAGCGTGTTGAAGGGCGCTGTGCGCCTTCCGGTTTATGTCAGCCTTTGCCAGCCTCAGATTCGCATCCGTCACGGTAACTTCCTGCCCATCCAGCAGGATGACCGGCTTGGCAATTTTCAACGCGACGGTCGCATTGTCTTTTCCCACCAAATGAATCGGCAGGCTGCCATGGAACTGCTGACTGCCGTCCTTATTCTTCGTCAAATCTATCCACGTGTGCAGCAGCGGAACTTTCATCTTGATAAATGCAAACTTCTTCTTCTGCCAACGGATCTCAGTTTTCAAAGGTCCGGCAACGCACGACCAAATATCGATATCGCCACGGATAGACATGATCAGGTGATCGTCGAGCGGCCAGAGCGAGCCGCGCTTGAGCGACACGACGGCGCTCTGGTTATCGAGGCCGCGCTTCGCACAATTGTCGGCAGGAAGCTTGAACTTGTCCACCACGCTCGAGAACTCTCGCTGAAGATCGATTAGATCTGCGAAGATTCTTGCGTCCACGATAAGGTCGTTGCCGGTGGAATTGACAGTGATCCAGGAGGTCGTGCTGACCGTAATGGGCACGCCGTTGACATTATTCTTTATTGGGACTGGTCCGACTACGAGTTGAGCTTTGGCTGTCGATACAAGGCTGGCTAAGAGCAATGCACCCAATACAAGCGCTCTCATCTCCCACTCCCCTACTGCCAATAAGCTAGATCGCTCATTTCCAAAACGCCAGCGCGAATTGGAGGGGCTCATGAGCGTCCGTTCTGCGGAGCAGCAATCAAACGCCGGCGCTGCCCGCCGAAAAAAGACAGCCGCTCGGCGCGACGTTTTGTAGTGCTGAGAGGAGCTTATCGGCCGCCGCGGGCCATTTCGCGCGCCCGGCACCAAGGCGATGAGGGGCGGCGGCGGTAGTATATGAGGGGGGAAGATATTCCGGCGAACGTATCGATTAGCTTTTATCCGGCATCTTGACGCTGCGCCCGGCGCCGTCCGGCCGCGGCAGCACCGCATGCGCGGCCTTCATCGCCGCCAGCGCGCGCATGACCGGCTCGGGAAACGGCGCCGCCTTCTTGGCCGTCATGTCGACATGCAAGGTCATGCTTTCCGAGGTCGCCGACACCCAGTTCTCGGCCGCATGCTTGAGCTGCTCGAACAGGTGAATGCGTTTGGCATCGAAATCAAGCAATTGCACGGTTACGCGCACCGGATCGTCCTCATGAAGCTCGCGCAGATAGCGCACGTGAGTTTCGACGACCATGGTCGAGTGCTTGTGCCGGTCGAGATAGGAGGGGCCGAGGCCGATGAGCTCGTAGACTTCGTCCACCGCGCGGTCGAACAGCACGTTGTAATAGGCCACGTTGAGATGGCCGTTGTAGTCGATCCATTGCGGCTCGATCCGCATCACCGTGGAGACGAACGGCGCGGCGAAAACCGGTTCGGCCATCATGCGCTGATCGGATAGACCGCTTTTTCGCCGCTGAGCACGCGCGCGACGTCGCTCGCGCATTTGGTCTGCAGCTCTTCGAGCGCCTCGATCGAATAGAATCCGGTGTGCGGAGAGATGATGACGTTGTCGCGGCCGAGCAGAGGGGAATCCTTGGCCAGCGGTTCGGCCGTCACCACGTCGAGCCCGGCGCCGCCGACCTGGCCGGCATCGAGCGCGGCGAGCAGCGCCGGCTCGTCGATCAGCGGCCCGCGCGCGGTGTTCACGATGTAGGCGCCTTTCTTCATCTTGGCGAAAGCGGCCGCATTCAACATGCCGCGCGTCGCCGGCAGCAGCGGCGCATGCACCGAGACGTAGTCGGAGGTCTTCAGCAGCGTGTCGAAATCGACGCCCTCGACGTTTGCCGCCTTGAAGCCTTCCGGCTTCACGTAGGGGTCATAGGCGATGACCTTGATGCCGAAGGCCTGCGCCTTGGGGGCCACCAGGCGCGGGATGTGGCCGAAGCCGACCAGGCCGAGCACGGTTCCCTCGATGCGCCGGATCGGAACCACCGCCGGCATTTCCCAGCGGCCGCTCTGCACCAGTTTGTTGGAGAGCGGGATCTTGCGGATCAGCGCCAGCAGCAGCGCCATGGTGTGGTCGGAGACTTCGCGGATGCAGTAGTCCGGCACGTAGTTGACAGCGATGCCTTTTTCCTTGGCGGCGGGCAGGTCGATATTGTCGACGCCCAGGCCGAAGCGGCCGATCGCCTTGCATTTGGTAAGCTGGGTGATGATGTCGCGCGTGAGCTTGGCATAGGTTACCAGGATGGCGTCGGCATCCCGGGCAACGCTGAGGATGTCGTCGGCATTGACGCTTTTCGACATGCGAAATGTCGGGTTGATCCGCGCGAGCGCCGCCTTGGCGGGGTCGAGCGACGGAAACACGCTATCGGTGACAGCAATAACGGGGCCGGCCATTGGAAGCTCCAAATTCGATGGGGCGGGATGCGGCGGAACCTAAACTAGCTAAGTCTGCCCGTCCATCGCGCGGGCAAATTGATAGACATCAAGGACTTGGCGGCATTAACCAAAAATTAACGATGTTCGCCCCCGACGGCCTCGCTTGGTTATCCTGAGCAAAAGCCAAGGGAGGCGTGGCAATGGCGATACTCGGCAAGTTGGCGCGAGGGGCGTATATGCTCATCATCGCGGGCATGATCGTGGCCTGGGCCATATCGGCCGGCAAAAGCAGCCCCGCCGAGCCGAAAAACGATCAAACCGTTGAACACTGGTATGCCTGAAGCGCCGCCACGGAAATTATTGACAGTCTCTTTTAAAGCGGTCGATTGCCGCCGCGTATGACGCGCGTTCCAGGCGCGCATCCAGCGCGCTTGACCTCGTCCGCCATCCCCGCCACGTTCGCCGCGATATTCGGGGCAAGAGCCGATGGCCGGCGCGGCGACAGTGAATAAGCAAACACCTGTACAAGCGCGCGATCCGTCCGCGATCGCGGCGGCGATTGCCGCGCTGACGGCGGCCTTCGGCAACCGCGTCGTCACCTCGCAGGCGGTGCGCGAGCAGCACGGCAATACGCTGACCTGGGTGCCTAACCAGCCGCCGGACGCGGTGGTCTTTCCGCAGAACACCGGCGACGTGCAGACCATCGTGCGCATCTGCGCGGCGAATGGTGTGCCGGTCATCCCGTTCGGCGTCGGCACTTCGCTCGAGGGCCACGTCAACGCGCCGCTCGGCGGCGTCTCGATCGATTTCCGCGACATGAACAAGATGCTGGCGGTGCATGCGGAGGATCTCGATTGCGTGGTCGAGCCCGGCATCACCCGCAAGGCGCTCAACGAACAGCTGCGCGATCAGGGCCTGTTCTTCCCCATCGACCCGGGCGCCGACGCCACGCTCGGCGGCATGGCGGCGACGCGCTGCTCGGGCACCAATGCCGTGCGCTACGGCACCATGAAGGACAATGTGCTGGCGATGAAGGTGGTGATGCCGGACGGCGAGCTGATGACCACGTCGCGGCGCGCGAAAAAATCGTCGGCCGGCTACGATCTCACGCGGCTGATGGTCGGTTCGGAAGGCACCCTCGGCGTCATCACCGAGCTCACGCTCAAGCTGTCGGGCATCCCCGAGGCGATCGCCTCCGGCGTCTGTCCGTTTCCATCAGTCGACGCCGCCTGCAAGGCGACCATTCTCACGATCCAGTCCGGCATTCCGGTGGCGCGCATCGAACTGCTCGATGCGTTGCAGATCAAGGCGAGCAACGCCTATTCCAAGCTCACGCTGCCGGAAGTGCCGACGCTGTTCGTCGAATTCCATGGCAGCGACGCCAGCGTCGCCGAGCAGTCACAGCGGTTCGGCGAAATCGTCGCGGACCTCGGCGGCGGGCCGTTCGATTGGGCGACCAAACCGGAGGACCGCAGCCGGCTCTGGCAGGCGCGCCACGATGGCTACTGGGCGGGACGCAGCTTGCGGCCGGGCGCCTCGGCCTTCGCCACCGATGTCTGCGTGCCGATCTCGCGGCTGGCCGAATGCGTTACCGCCACGCAAGCCGCGATCGCCGAACTCAAGATGGTCGCGCCCATTCTCGGCCATGTGGGCGACGGCAATTTCCATCTGACCTTGCTGGTCGACATGGCCGACGCCGACGAACTGCGGCGCGCCAAGATCCTGATGGAGCGTCTGGTCGAACTGGCCTTGGCCATGGACGGCACCTGCACCGGCGAGCACGGCGTCGGGCAGGGCAAGATGAAATATCTCTTGGCCGAGCATGGTGCGCCGGCGCTGGCCGCCATGGCGGCGATCAAGCGCGCGCTCGACCCGCAAAACATCATGAATCCTGGCAAGATCGTCGCGCTCGATTGAGCAGCGACATAGAATTGCCGGCGAAACTGGCAAAAATGGCGTACATCTCACATTATTGAACGCGGAGCGCGTCTCGCGGCGCGCGGACAACCGCGTTGGAGTTGGCGTTGCAGACCACCCTGCTCGGATTGGCGATCGCGATTATTCTGGCGCTGGTAGCGGCGCTGGTCGGTCCACTGCTGATCGACTGGGGCGGTCATCGCTCGCTGTTCGAGGCGGAAGCGAGCCGCCTGATCGGCGTCGAGGTGCGCGTCACCGGCGCCATCGAGGCGCGGTTGCTGCCGTCGCCTTCGCTTACGCTGCACGACATCGAGATTGGCGGCAGTGGCGAGGACAAGATCCGCGCGCGCTCGCTCGGCTTCGAATTCGCGCTCGGCCCGCTGATGCGCGGCGAGTGGCGGGCGGCCGAGATGCATCTGGTTGCGCCGCAGTTGAGCGTCGGGCTCGACGCCTCCGGCCATGTGTTGGCGCCGAATCTGGCGATCAAGTTTAATCCCAATTCACTGTCGATCGACCGGTTGAGTGTCGAGGACGGCAAGTTGATCCTCACCGACGCTGCCAACGGCGCCCGCGTCACGCTCGACCGGCTGTGGTTCAACGGCGAGGCGCGCTCGCTGCTCGGACCGTTCAAGGGCGAGGGCGCCGCCACCATCGGCGGCGAGCTTTATCCGTTCCGGATCGCCGCCGGCCGCTATAGCGATGACGGCGCGCTCAAGCTTCATGTCAATGTCGATCCGGTCAATCATCCGCTGAGCATCGAAGCCGACGGCATGCTGGCGCTCGCGGGCGGCCGACCGAAATTCGACGGCACTTTGAGTCTGACGCGGCCGGTCGGGATTGCGTCGCGCAGCGCCGCGCAACCGACCCGGACTTTAAGCCAGCCTTGGCGGGTGACCGGCAAGATCAAGGCAAGCGCGGTATCGGCGCTGATGCAGCAGTTTGAATTCCAATACGGATCGGAGGATCAGGGGATCAAGCTCACAGGCGTTGCCGATTTCAAATTTGGCAAAAGCCCACGCTTTGATGGCGTGCTGTCGGGCCGGCAGATCGACCTCGATCGCGCGCTCGCCGGCGAAGATGGCGGCCGGCCGCCCCCTGCCGCCGCCATCCGCAAGATTGCGGAACTGGCCGGGGCGGCGTTCCGCCCCGCCATCCCGATCCAGATCGGCATCGGCATCGACCAGGTCACGCTCGGCGGCGGCAGCGTTGCGAACTTGCGCGGCGACATCAGCACCGACGCCCAAGGGTGGAATCTCGATCGTTTCGAATTTCGCGCGCCGGGGTTCACGCAAGTGCGGCTGAGCGGCCATCTTGCGGTCGGTGACGACGGCGTCGCCTTCACTGGGCCGGCCGAGATCGAAGCTGGTGATCCGAAAGTGCTGGCCGCTTGGCTGGAGGGGCGCGGCGAGGTGGCGCAGGGCGACTTGCGGCCCTTGAGCCTGCGCGGCGATGTCACGTTCGGCAGCGATACGATCGCCATCGAGCGCCTGAAGGTCGCGTTTGATCGCAAGACCATCACCGGCCGCCTCGCTTATGCGTTTGCGTCCGGTCAGCATCCGGCCAAGCTCGATGCCGCACTCAACGCGCCCGAGCTCGATATCGACGCCGCGCTCGGTTTTGGCAACGCGCTGCTCGCCGGCTCCAATATCGAGCGGCCGCACGACATGACGATCGCCGCCGATATCGGCCGCGCCACCATCGCCGGCTTCGAGGCGCGCGATGCCAGCGCAAGATTGCAGGTGGACGGCAACGGTTTGCGCATCGACCGGCTCGCGGTCGCCGATCTCGGCGGTGCCGCCTTTTCGGCGAGCGGCCGCATCGTCACCGCGGCGCCCTCGCCGCAAGGCAGCATGCGCGTTGATCTCGATGCGCCGGACATGATGCCGGTGATGGCGCTGCTGGCGCGGTTTGCGCCGGGAATCGCGCAGGCGCTGCGTGGCGGCGCCGCGGCGATGGCGCCGGCCAGGCTGCACGCGCAATTCACGATCGACGGTGCAAGGCCGGCGGCGGTGGCCAAGCTCGCGGTCGACGGCAGCCTCGGCAAGGTGCGCATCGCGTTGAACGGCCAAGCCGATGTCGATTCCATCGCGCTCAGCGCCGGCGACCTGCGGCTCGACGGCAAGCTGCAATCCGATGACGGCAAACTGCTGGTGGCCATGCTGGGCCTCGACCGCTTTCTGAAGGTGGACGCCGGTCCCGGCTCGTTGACGCTGAAGACGAGCGGCCCGGCGCGCGGCGCATGGCGGATCGACGGCAAGTTGACCGCCGGCGGCCTCGAGGCCAGCGCCAGTGGCACGGCCAGTCCGTTTGCGGACGCCCCTTCGGCAGCGTTGCGCGCCATGATCGCGCGCGCCAATGCGGCGCCCTTGCGCGGCGCTGGCGGGGCGGGTGCCGCACTGCCGGTTGCATTTGCGGGCAACATCGCCCTCGCGGGCAAAAATCTGACGCTGGACGACATCGAGGCAACGGTTGCCGGCGCGACGCTGCGCGGAAAACTCGCCGTTACGCTGTCATCGCCGCGCCGCCTGCAGGGCGAAATCGAAGCTGACAGCATCGATGCCGCGGGCCTCATGGCGGCGGCGATCGGCATGCCGGCGCCGGCCGCCGGCAAAAGCGGTGCAGCCTGGAGCTGGTCGAGCGAACCCTTCGCCGGTGGCGTGTTCGGCGACTATGGCGGCCAGATTGCCTTGAAGGCGCGGCGCGTCGACCTGCTGCCGCGGCTCACCGCGCGCGAGCTGCGCGCCAATTTGCGCTTCGGCAAGGACGCGTTTGCCTTCGACGACATAACGGGCGACATCGCCGGCGGGCGTCTGGCCGGTCAGGTGTCGTTCCGCTCCGCCGAGCAGGGCTTGAAAGTGGGCGCCAAGATTTCACTTACTGGCGTCGACGCGGCCAGCCTGCTGCCATCCGGCGCGCGGCCGCCGGTTACCGGAGCGCTCACGTTTTCGGCCGATGTCGAAGGCACCGGCTTGAGCCCGGTGGCGCTGATCGGCTCGCTGCAAGGATCCGGCAAGCTCGCGCTCACCGATGCGCAGTTCGCCGGCCTCGATCCGCGCGCCTTCGATGCCGTTACGCGCGCGGTGGATCAAGGGCTGGCGATCGATGCCGCCCGCATTTCCGACGTGGTGAGCAAGGCCTTGGACAGCGGCGGGCTGGCGGTCAAACAGGCCGAAGGAACGATCGCCGTGAGTGCCGGACAGGTGCGCTTGAGCAAGCTTGCCGCCAATAGCGAGGACGCCGCCTTATCGCTGGCCGGCACTCTCGATCTCACCGACGGCTCGATCGACGCGCGGCTGGTGCTCTCGGGATCGGGCGAGGCGGCCGGCGCGCGGCCCGATATCTTCATGGCATTGAAGGGTCCGGTGGCGGCGCCGACGCGCAGCATCGACGTGTCCGCGCTGACCGGATGGCTCACTTTGCGCGCGGTCGAGAACCAGGCCAAGAAATTGCGCGAGATCGAGCGGCAGCGCGAAATCGAACAGCAACGCGAGGCCGAGCGGCAACGCGAATTCGAACGGCAGCGCGAGATCGAGCGTCAGCGGCAGATCGAGCGCCAGCGGCAAATCGAAAATGCGCGGCAGAATGCGGCGTCTCCGGCGCCGAAAAGCGGGTCGCAGCCCGTGACGAGCGGCGCCCCGCCGCTTGCCAAGAGTGAATCGCCGGCCGCGCCAAAGAGTGGGCCGCCGACGCGGCCGCCGATCAGCTTGGCGCCGTCCCTGCCGGCGCCCATCGATATCAGGCCGTTGCCCATGCCGGGGCAAGGCGGTCAGCCGGAGGCGTCAGTCGGCCCGCAGAACTGACGGCGCGCGCGCGCCGCCCGCCTCGCGCGCTGTGCTACCCGTGCGATGGTCGCCGATCTGGGCACGGTAGTAGTCGAGCACGAACAGGCGGATCGCGGATGACAGGTTGCCTTGGCGGCGGTCGGTGTCGATCGAGGCCACCAGATCGGACAGCGTCAATTCGCGGCCGCCGGCGATCTCCTTCAGCGCTTTCCAGAACGCGTCTTCGAGACTGACGCTGGTCTTGTGACCCGCGATCACGATCGAACGTTTGACAACCGGAGATTTCATTGGCCGTCTCCTTTGTCGATCCGCTGGCGGTCGAGGTCGCGGCTGGCTTTCGCTTGTTGCGCGGCTTCGAGTTTGCGCCGGTGTTTGGGCTGACCATGGGCAAGACGGGTGGCGTGGGCGAGGGCATCGGCTTGGCGCCGCTTGGCCCGCTTGCGGGCCATTCGAAGATTGACCAGTTCAGCCATGCCGCGCCCCAACGGTAAGTGGATACATATCGTCTTGGGGCCCCGTTTGTGGCCCTAGTGTGCCGCCGCCAAAAACGTAGACACCCGGCGAAAAGTCGCCTGCCGGTATCCGGGCGAGGCGACTCCATAGGATCAGGCTATTATTTTGCGGGATTAGTGGGACAGGATTCAATACACGGTTAGTTGATCGGAATAGATCAATTATCCGCCGCAGCGAATACACTTAGATTAATGGGGTATAATTATCCGACGGCAAGTGGGTCCAAATGTATATTACGTCATACGTAAAGAATTACTATGACAAGTCGCTAAGATGACGGCCAAAAGACGCGATCGCGATATCTCGCAATGTCGAATTCTGGCTCAGTAGCGCCGTAGAATAATACCGGGATAAGTGCAAAGCCGTTCCGGCAATACATTCCGTCCCACGAATATAGTTGTGGGCGACCACGCCATTGGCGCCGGCCTGTGGACAATGTCGGCTTGCCCACAAATGGCGGATCATCGCGGGCGGGTCATCTGCTCCGGGCGCACTAATCGGTCGAATTCTGCACCAGTTACGAATCCAAGCCCCACGGCTTCCTGGCGCAAAGTTGTGCCATTGGCGTGCGCGGCCTTGGCCACCTGCGCCGCCTTGTCGTAGCCGATGTGAGGCGCGAGTGCCGTCACCAGCATCAGCGAGTGCTGCATCAGTTCGCGGATGCGCGATTCGTTGGCGCGGATGCCGATCACGCAATTGTCGGTGAACGATCTCGCCGCGTCGGCGATGAGACGGATCGATTGCAGCATGCAGTAGGCGAGCACCGGTTTGTAGACATTGAGCTCGAAATGGCCCTGGCTGCCGGCCACCGTGACGGTGGTTTGGTTGCCGAACACGCGGGTGCACACCATGGTGAGCGCCTCGCTCTGGGTCGGATTGGTTTTGCCGGGCATGATCGAGGAACCCAATTCGTTGCTCGGCAGGATCAGTTCGCCGAGCCCCGAGCGCGGACCGGAGCCGAGCAGGCGGATGTCGTTGGCAATCTTGAACAGCGCGGTGGTGGCGGCATTGAGCGCGCCGTGCACGAACACATAAGCGTCGTGGCCGGCCATATGCTCGAATTTGTTGGGCGCGCTGACGAACGGCAGTCTGGTCAGCTGCGCGATGCGGCGCGCAATGGCCTTGGCGAAGCGCGGCTTGGAATTCAAACCGGTGCCGACCGCCGTGCCGCCCTGCGCCAGCGGATAGAGTTCGCGCTGCGCGAGGCTGATGCGCGCAATCGCGGATTTGGTTTGTGCGGCGTAGCCGGAAAATTCCTGACCCAATGTGAGCGGGGTCGCGTCCATGGTGTGGGTACGCCCGATCTTGACGACTTTGGCGAATTCCTTGGCTTTCTTATCGAGCGCGGCGCGCAGCCGCGTCAGCGCCGGCAGCAGATGGCGGTCGATCTCGATCGCCGCGGCAATGTGCATGGCGGTTGGGATCGAATTCGTTGGATGACTGGCTCATATTGACGTGGTCGTTCGGATGCACCGGCCTTTTCGCGCCGAGTTCGCCGCCGAGCGCGACGTTGGCGGCGTTCGCGATCACCTCGTTGACGTTCATGTTGGTCTGGGTGCCGGAGCCGGTCTGCCACACCAGCAGCGGAAAATGCTCGTCCAGTTTGCCGTCGGCGATATCCTGCGCCACCGCGATGATGGCCTTGGCGCGGCGACGATCGAGGCTCCTAAGATCGCGATTGACCTCCGCTGCCGCGCGCTTGATCAGGCCGAGCGCACGCACGATCTCGATCGGCATGCGTTCCGAGCCGATGTGGAAATTGTGCAGCGAGCGTTCGGTCTGCGCGCCCCATAGCTTGTCGGCGGGGATAGCCAGCGGCCCGAAGGCGTCGCTTTCAATGCGCGTTTTTTGGCTGGTTTTGGCGGGCTTTCTGGCCATGTCGAACTGTAAGCCCGCCGCCGCGCCGGCGAAAGCAAGCTAGCGACTATTTCTTGCGGAAACGATCGAGCCGTACGACCTCGGCGCCGCTGGCGGGCTTGTCGGGTTTCGGTTCAATTGGCGCCGCCGCCGGTGGCGGAATGGCGGGAGTCGCCGCGGAGCCGGCGACGGCGGGCGGGGGCGGCGTGGCGCGCTTCTTCCTGACCGGCTTGTCCTGGACATTGGCCGGCGCCTGCCGGTCCTCGCCCTCGGTGACTTCCTCGAATTGCAGGCCGAATTGCACCGACGGATCGAAGAAGCCGTTGATCGCTTCGAACGGAATGCCGAGTTTTTCCGGGATGCCGCCGAACGACAGGCCGACCTCGAAGCCGCGCTCGTTCACGGTCAAATCCCAGAACTGGTGCTGCAGGATGATGGTCATCTGCTCAGGATATTGCGCGCGCAGACGTTCCGACATGCGCACGCCTTCGGCGCGGGTGTCGAACAAAATGTAGAAGTGATGATCGCCCGGCAGGGTCTTTTTCTTGGCGACGTCGGTGAGCACGTTGCGCACCACGCCGCGCAGCGCCTGCTGGGTCAGGAGATCATAGCGGAAGTGATCGGTCGTCATGGGGTCTCAGCGGTCTGGCTCGATATTCACGCGATGCTAGCGCAGGCCACGCGCCCAGCGCCATCCCCGCGCGCGCATAAGCGGGCCGTTGTCATAATTGGAGCCTGCAGCGGAGACAAATGGAAGTGGAGGCTTCTGTTGCCAGGTGCCTCCGAACCCCGCCTAACCGCTGCTAAGACGGCTAGGGCTTGTAGGCTGGGTTAGTCAAACCGCTTACGCGGCCTGAGCAACCGGAGCATAGTTGTCGTTTGCAACTATGAGACGGCCCGATAACGGCGGTACCATGCCGAGCAAAAGTCCGTCCTTTACGCCCTCGTCGATCCTATTTCGCCCCCGCCGAAGCCCAAGTCCCTGCCTTGCGCTTGGGTGGAGGCGCCGGGTACTGCCCCCGGGTCCGAAAGGTTTATTACGACGGCCGCTTATCGCCATAGCCGGGTTGCCCCGGCACCGATGAATATAGGCGCTAATGGTTGACGAAAGAAGACCCGTCCGCGCGTTTCATGTGAAACAATTCCTATCGTGCCATGCGACGGGGACATGGCGGGGAAAAGCGACAGGCCGATTTTCCTGCATTGGCAGATGCGCGCGGCGCATGGCGCGGCATTCATGCTCGTAGAAGGGCGGATGCTCGGGATCGAGCATGCGTGAGCATGGGGTTGCTCGATGCGGCGGCGGCACGGCTCATCGAGTTATGCGCGCGGTGAGGGGCGGCGGGGGTTTGCCAGGGCGGCGCCGGCAATTTCCGACTGTCATGCCCGGGCTTGACACTCCAAGTCGGGTTTGCCCGATTTGGAGCAAACGAACGGTCTCATGGATTGCCGGGTCAAGCCCGGCAAAGACGCGGGGGAGGGCGGCGCCGAGCCGTCTGGTCGGACGGCGCGGCGCGCTGTAATCCTGTCGGCCAATGTCCGAACCCGCCGCGCCGCCCCCCGCCGCCTTCCGTCCCTCGCTGTCCGAACTGTTCCGCGCCTTCGCGGTCGTTTCGCTGTCCGGCTTCGGCGGCGCCTTGCCGTGGGCGCGGCGCGCGATCGTCGAGCAGAAGCGCTGGATGACCACGGAGGAATTCAACGAGACCTTCGCGCTATCGCAATTCCTGCCCGGTCCGAACCTGATCAATTTCTCGGTGGTGTTCGGTTCGCGCTTCGGCGGTCCGGCCGGCGCCGCGGTGGCGATCGCCGGCCTGCTCGGGCCGCCGCTGGTCATCGTCACCGTGCTGGCGATCTTGTACGAGCGCTTCGGCGATATCGAAATGCTCAGCCGTATTCTGCTCGGCATCACCGCCGCCGCCACCGGCCTGCTGTTCGCCGTGGTCGCCAAGATGGCGGCGCCGCTGTTCATCAAGCGCTGGAATTCGGCGCCGCTGTTCGCGCTCCTGGCCTTCACCGGCGTCGCCATCCTGCGGTGGCCGCTGCCTTATGTGTTCCTGGGGCTGGCGCCGCTCAGCGTGGCTTTCGCGTGGTTCAAGCGATGAACGACCATCCGCTCAGCTCGCTGTTCGGCTATTTCGCGCTGTTGTCGCTGTTCGCGATCGGCGGCGCCAATGCGGCGATTCCGGAAATGCACCGCATCGCGGTCGAGGCGATGCATTGGATGAGCGACCGCCAGTTCGCCGACATGTTCGCCATCGCGCAAGTGTCGCCGGGGCCGAACGTCATCATCGTCGCCTTGATCGGCTATCACGTGGCGGGATTTGCCGGGGCGACGGTGGCGACCACGGCGATGTGCGGCCCGACCTGCGTGCTGGCGTTCACGGCCGCGCGCACCTGGGACCGCTTCAAGGACGCCCATTGGCGGGTCGCGATTCAGGCTGGGCTGGTGCCGCTCTCGATCGGGCTGATCGGGGCGAGCGCCTTCGTGCTGGCGCGCACTGCCGATCATACGGTCTATGCCGGCCTCATCACGGCCGTCACCGCGGCGGTGGCCTATTTCACCCGCATCAATCCGCTCTGGATTTTCGCGGTGGCCGGCGTGCTGGGCTTAAGCGGCTGGCTTTGAGCCGGATCAGCTGACGACGCCGGCGACGATCAATGCCACGCCGATCGCGAGCGCGGACACGATCCCGATCGGAATCGATGAATCCAACAGCGGCTTGACGGCGAGTGGATGCACCTGACCGTTGCGCGGCCTCAGATACCAGAGGCTTGCCCCGCCGCTGCCGGCCACGAAGACCCCGGAAATAATCGAAAACATGACAAGACTCCCGACTCCACGTTTCGTGGTGCGAGAGTCTTAGTCGGCCCGTCATGGCGCAGGCGTAAAGCTTGGCCGTGCCGCCGTAAAAAGCGGATAAAAAGTTCAGCCGGCATAGGCGCCTTTTTGCTTGCGCATGATCTTGTCCGAAAACCGATTCCCAATCTCGGATCAGGTTCGTGGGCAGGCTTTTTCGGGGTCATGCGGCCACCGTCAACAGGCCGGCCGCCAGGATCACCAGCTGGATCGAGAAAACGGTGATGTTGACGTCCCATTTGTCCGCGATCAGCGGGACCGGCGCCTTGAACGGCAGGTAGCCGTTGTTGTCGTATGCGCCGCCGCCATAGATTGGCATGGCGAAGACCGCCACGAAGAAGGCCGTGTAGACAATGATGCCCATGAGCGCGACCAAATAGATGCGCTCGAGCGCGAACGGTCCGGGCCACCATAGCAGTGCCAGCGCCAAGAGGCCGAAGCCGACATAGCTGCAAATCTGCCAGACCACATGGAAGCGCGCATGCGGCGTCCATTGCGGATTGGTGGCATGCGTCTTGTTGAAGTCGGCGATCACCGTGGCGAAGGCATAACCGGCCGTCATCAAGGTGAACAGGATGCGAGCGACGAGAATACGGTCGAAGGCCATGATGTTCCCTCCTGGCAGGGCGGCGGATTGTAGCAAAAAAGGCGGATAGTTGCGGATAGCGTTCGAACCGGCTCTTTTCAGCCGTTGATAAGCGGCTGCTCGGCGGTTGCCGGCCGGGGTAAACTTCCCCATCTTGAGTCGCGGCGCATGAGCCCGAAAAGCCTGTCCTCGGCTTGATCGGGGATGGAAAGCGGTTTTCAGATAAAATCATGCGCCCGGCAAAAACTCAGGCCCAGCGATGCGCCAATATCTCGACCTGATGGAACTGATCCTTAGCCGCGGCGCGGAGAAGCGCGACCGCACTGGCACCGGCACGCTGTCGGTGTTCGGCCATCAGATGCGTTTTGCGCTCGCCGAAGGCTTCCCGTTGCTCACCACCAAGAAGCTGCATCTGAAATCGATCGTCTACGAGCTGCTGTGGTTTCTGGCCGGCGACACCAACATCAAATATCTCAACGAGCACGGCGTGCGCATCTGGGACGAATGGGCCGATGAGCGCGGCGATCTGGGGCCGGTCTATGGCCAGCAATGGCGCTCCTGGCCGGCCAAGGACGGCCGAGACAATCGACCAGATCGCCAATGTGATCGCGATGATCAAGCGCAATCCGGATTCGCGCCGGCTGATCGTCACCGCCTGGAATCCGGCCGATGTCGACAAGATGGCGCTGCCGCCGTGCCACTGCCTGTTCCAGTTCTATGTCGCCGACGGCCGGCTGTCGTGCCAGCTCTACCAGCGCTCGGCCGATGTATTTCTCGGCGTGCCGTTCAACATCGCGTCCTACGCGCTGCTGACGCTGATGGTGGCGCAGGTGACCGGCTTACAGCCCGGCGAATTCATCCACACTTTCGGCGACGCGCATCTCTATTTGAATCACCTGGAGCAGGCGCGGCTGCAGCTGTCGCGCAGCCCCGCGCGCGCTGCCGGTGATGCGCATCAATCCGGCGGTGAAGGATATCTTCGGATTCCGCTACGAGGATTTCGCGATCCAGGATTACGACCCGCATCCGCACATCAAAGCCGCGGTGGCGGTGTGAGCGCGCGGCCGATTGAAGGTTGCCGTCATGCCCGGCCTCGTGCCGGGCATCCACGTCTATCCGAAATGCCGCAAGCAAGACGTGGATGGCCGGGACAAGCCCGGCCATGACGAATTTGGTTCAGGTGCCATGAGCCTCACTATCCGCACCGCGCGGCCAGACGACAGCGCGCTGATCTTCACGCTGGTGCGCGAATTGGCCGACTACGAGAAACTGTCGGGCGAGGTGGACGCGACCGAGGAGCAAATCGCCTCCGCATTGTTTGCCCGCGAGCCGCGGCTTGTTCTGCGACATCGCCGAATGGAACGGCGAGCCGGCGGGCTTTGCGGTCTGGTTCCTCGAATTTTTCCACCTTCCGCGGCCGCCACGGCATCTACCTGGAAGACATCTTCGTGCGGCCGGCGTTCCGCGCAGCGCGGCATCGGCAAGGCGCTGATGGCGCGGCTCGCTCGGCGTTGTGTCGAGCAAGGCTATGCGCGCTTCGAATGGGCGGTGCTCGACTGGAACGCGCCCTCGATTGCGTTCTACAAGTCGATCGGCGCGCAGGTGATGGACGAGTGGCGCATTTGCCGGCTTAGCCGGCAAGGCGTTGCAGGATTTCGCCAGCGAGGGGGCGCGACGATGAAAATCGTGCTGGTCGCCGCCATCGGCGAGAACAACGTCATCGGCTACGCCGGGCAACTGCCATGGCGGCTGAAATCCGACCTCAAGCATTTCCGTGCTCTTACCATCGGCAAGCCGGTGATCATGGGGCGCAAGACTTATGAATCGATCGGCAAGCCGCTACCGGGCCGCACCAATATTGTGCTCACGCGCGATCGCGATCTGATCGCGCCGGGCACGATGCTGGCCACCAGCCTGGAGGAGGGGCTCGCTATCGCGCAGCGGGACGCCGCCGAGCGCGGCGTCGACGAGATCATGGTGATCGGCGGCAGCGACGTTTTCACCGACACCATGCCGCGCGCCGACCGGCTGGAGATCACCCATGTGCACGCCGCGCCGAAGGGGGATGTGTTTTTTCCGGCGATCGACCCGGCGGTCTGGCGCGCGAGCCAAGCGCGAAGACCATCCGGCCGGGCCGGAGGATGACGCCGAATTCACGGTGGCGACCTATTTAAGGCGTTAAGAGGCGAGCAAGACGCGGCATGATCGCGCGTTGTAACGCCGCCTTGTGTCCCCTATAACCCCTCCCAATATAGGCTTGCCGGGCATAACGCTGCGGCGCCGGGAGAGATTTCAATGCCATGGAGTAATCAGGGCGGCGGTGGCGGCCCGTGGGGCTCGGGCGGCAAGGGCCCCTGGGGCTCCGGACAGCAACCGCCGGGGTCGGCGCCGCCGGATCTGGAGGAAATCCTCCGCCGCGGTCAGGACAAACTGCGCCGCGTGCTGCCGGGCGGCAATCTCGGCGGCAAGGGCTTCGCGCTGCTTGCGCTGGCGGTCATTGCGCTGTGGGGCTTCTCCGGCTTCTTCCGGGTCGAGCCGGATGAACTCGGCGTGGTGCTGCGCTTCGGCAAGGTCGTGCGCGAGGTGCAGCCCGGATTGAATTACCATCTGCCTTACCCGATCGAGAGCGTGCTTACGCCCAAGGCGCTGCGCATCAACAAGATCGACATCGGCATGCGCTCGGTCGATGACGGGCGCCGTTCCGCCATCCGCGAAGTGCCGGAGGAAAGCCTGATGCTGACCGGCGACGAGAACATCGTCGACGTCGATTTCGCGGTGCTGTGGAAGGTCAAGCCGGCCGGCGTCGGCGATTATCTGTTCAACATCCAGAACCCGGAAGGCACGGTGAAAGCGGTGGCCGAAAGCGCCATGCGCGAGGTGATCGGCCGCGCCGATATTCAGCCGATCCTGACCGGCGCGCGCCAGGTCACCGAGGCGGCGGTGCAGGAACTGATGCAGAAGACGCTCGACCATTACGGCGCCGGCATCCTGGTGACGCAGGTGCAGTTGCAGAAGGTCGATCCGCCCAAGCAGGTGATCGACGCCTTCCGCGACGTGCAGGCCGCGCGCATCGATCTCGATCGCTCGGTCAATGAGGCGCAGACCTATGCCAACCGCGTGGTGCCGGAAGCGCGCGGCAATGTGGCCAAGATCACCCAGGCCGCGGAAGCCTACAAGTCGCAGACCGTGGCGCAGGCCACCGGCCAGACGTCGCGCTTCTTGAAGATCTACGAGCAATACAAGAAGGCGCCCGACGTCACCCGCGAGCGCATGTATCTGGAAACCATGGAGCGCGTGCTCGGCGACTCCAACAAGATCATCATGGATTCCAGTTCGGGCGCCCAAGGCGTGGTGCCCTATCTGCCGCTCGGTGAACTCGGTCCTCCCGCGCAGCCGCGCCAAACACGGACGGGAGGCCAGCGATGAAACTCAATGTCTTCGGCGGCGTCGTCGCCGTCCTCGCCTTCGCGGCGCTGGTTATCGCCTATAGCGCGCTGTTCACCGTCTACCAGACCCAGCAGGCGCTGGTGGTGCGGCTGGGCAAAGTGGTGCGCGTGATCGGCGAGCCGGGCCTGAACGTCAAGGTGCCGTTCATCGACAACGTGATCCATATCGACAAGCGCATCCTCGATTTGGAGGCGCCGGCACAGGAAGTCATCGCCTCTGACCAGAAGCGGCTGGTGGTGGACGCCTTCGCCCGCTACCGCATCAAGGATCCGCTGCGCTTCTTCCAGACGCTCGGTTCGAAGATCGCCGCCGACTCGCAGCTCAATATCTTGCTCAATTCGGCGCTGCGCCGCGTGCTCGGCGAGGCGACCTTCATCCAGGTGGTGCGCGACGAGCGCGCCGAGCTGATGGCGCGCATCCGCGATCTGATCAATCACGAAGCGGCGAGCTACGGCATCGAAGTGGTGGACGCGCGCATCCGGCGCGCCGACCTGCCGGAGCAGAACAGCCAGGCGGTCTATCAGCGCATGCAGACCGCGCGCCAGCGCGAGGCGGCCGAATACCGCGCGCAGGGCCTGCAGCAGGCCCAGGAAATCCGCTCGAAAGCCGACCGCGAAGTGACCGTGCTGGTGGCGGAGGCCACCTCCAAGTCCGAGCAGATCCGCGGCGAGGGCGACGCCATCCGCAACCGGATCTTCGCCGACGCCTTCAACAAGGACCCGGACTTCTTCGCCTTCTACCGCTCGATGCAGGCTTACGAAGCCGGCCTCAAGGCCTCCGACACGCGCTTCCTGCTCAAGCCGGACACCAGTTTCTTCCGCTTCTTCAACAATCCGTCCGGCAAGCTGCCCGCGCAGACGGCGCCGCCGCCGGCCGCGCCGGCCAAATAGTTGGCACGCGGCCGGCATGAGTGACTTCCTGGCCGCGCTCGGGCTGGTCTTCGTGATCGAAGGCTTGGTGTTTGCCGCCTTTCCGGCGCAGGCCAAGCGGGCGATGGCGAGCGTCATGGAGACGCCGGAGGCTTCCTTGCGCATGATCGGCATCGGCTCGGCGGTCGTCGGCCTGATTGTGGTGTGGATCGTCCGCGGTTAGCGCATGATCCCGGCAAGCCTGCCCCCGACGTGATCGGGGGGCCGGTATTCGGTAAAGATCGTGCGCCAGCAAAATGTTAGCGATCACGCCCGGGTCGACGAGAGCCATGCTGCGCGAAGTCGTCGCTTTTGCGGGCGAATCGGCCTCTCATGCCGTCGACGGCCGCTGCCCTTGAATAGCCGTGAAGACAGGGCCATTTTGCTGCTAACCCCTTCCCAGGAGAATCGACGCCCATGGGCGCACTCTTTACCCGTATGACGGCACCTGTCGGCCGCACTGGCTTGGCGATTTTGTTCGCCGCCGCAATCGCTTGGCCGGCAATGACGGTTCCCGCCGCGGCGCGCGGGCCGGAAAACATCGCCGATGTGGCCGAGCAGGTCATCGACGCCGTGGTCAATATCTCGACCAAGCAGACCGTGGACATGAGCAGCAACGCCATGCCGCAGCTGCCGCCCGGCTCGCCGTTCGAGGAATTCTTCGAGGAATTCTTCAAGAACCGCCGCGGCCAGGGCGGGCATGGCAGCAACCCGACGCCGCGCCGGGTCAATTCGCTCGGCTCCGGCTTTATTATCGACGCCTCCGGACTTGTCGTGACGAACAACCATGTCATCGCCGATGCCGACGAGATCAATGTCATCCTCAATGACGGCACCACGCTGAAAGCCGAGATTATCGGCCGCGACACCAAGACCGATCTGGCGCTGCTCAAGGTCAAACCGACCAAGCCGCTCAAGGCGGTGAAATTCGGCGACAGCAATAAATTGCGGCTCGGCGAATGGGTGATCGCGATCGGCAATCCGTTCAGCCTGGGCGGCACGGTGACCGCCGGCATCGTGTCGGCGCGCAACCGCGACATCAATTCGGGGCCTTACGACAATTACATTCAGACCGACGCCGCCATCAATCGCGGCAATTCGGGCGGGCCGCTGTTCAACCTCAATGGTGAGGTGATCGGCGTCAACACCGCGATCATCTCGCCCTCGGGCGGTTCGATCGGCATCGGTTTCGCGGTGCCGTCGAAGACGGTGATGCCGGTGATCGAGCAGTTGCGCGAGTTCAAGGAAGTGCGGCGCGGCTGGCTCGGCGTACGCATCCAGCAGGTGAGCGCCGAGATCGCCGACAGCCTCAACGTGAAACCGGCACGCGGCGCGCTGATCGCTGGCGTCGACGACAAGGGCCCGGCGAAGCCCGCCGGCATTGAGCCCGGCGACGTCATCGTCAAGTTCGACGGCCAGGACATCAAGGAGATGCGCGACCTGCCGAAGATCGTCGCCGAGACGCCGGTCGGCAAGGATGTCACGGTCACGATCATCCGCAAGGGCAAGGAAGAAACCAAAACCGTCAAGCTCGGCCGGCTCGAAGACGACAAGAAGCTGGCCTCGCTCAGCCCGAAGAAGGGCGATGCGGAAGAAAAGACCGTGGTGAAGAGGGCGCTCGGCCTCGACCTCGCCAACCTCACCGATGCGCTGCGCAAGAAACACAAGATCAAGGACAAGGTGAAAGGCGTGCTGATCACCGGCGTCGACGCCAGTTCACCGGCGGCGGAAAAACGGCTGGCGCCCGGCATGGTGATCGCCGAGGTGCAGCAGCAGCCGGTCAGCAGCGCGGCCGAACTGCAGCAGCGTATCGAGAAGCTCAAGAAGGACGGCAAGAAGGTGGTGGTGCTGCTGGTGGTGACGCCGGACGGCGACCCCAGCTTCGTGGCGCTGAGTTTGCAATGAGTTTTGATTTGTGATGCTGCGGCCGGCGTTCGCGCCGGCCGTCGTTCAGGCTGCGGAATATTTCAGCAAATCGGCCGGAAATCCAGATTATCGTCTGCCGAAGCCGCAGCGCTTTGCCGAGACTCTGCTTTCCCAGCATCCGGTCGCCAAACACGTCTTGAGAAATTCACGGCAAGCTTTCGCGCATTTCGGCGAGTTATGGTGAGTCTTCTCGCAGTAAGCGGAACAAACCTGCAGCCGTTCCGTGCAGGTCTGGTTAGCGGCAAAGGTCGGCGCCGCCGCCGCGATGAAATAAAAAATCCCGCAAAGAAAAACCGCGCTGATGCGCCGCATGGCCGGTTCTCCGAAGAGTTCGTCGTGCCCCCGTTATTGCAGCATATCAGATAGGCTTCGGTCGTCACTACGCCGCGCGCTAATCCAGCACGTGATTGACCATGCCGTCGGCGAGCTTGGGCTCGAACCAGGTCGACTTCGGTGGCATGATGAGGCCGGCATCGGCCACCGCCATCAGGTCGGCCATCTGCGTCGGATAGAGCGCGAAGGCGACCGCCATCTCGCCGGAATTCACCCGCCGCTCGAGTTCGGCCAGCCCGCGCGCGCCGCCGATGAAATCGATGCGCTTGTCGGTGCGCGGATCCCTGATGCCGAGCAGCGGCTCGATCGCGTTGCGGCTGAGCACCGTGATCGGCAGCCGGCCGATCGGATCGTCCGCCACCAGCTCGGGGCGGATGGTGAGCCGGTACCAGCGGCCCGCGAGATACATCCCATAGTCATGCGCAGAGGCCGGACGCACCGGCTCATTGGATGCGGTCACCGTGAAGCGCTTGGCCAATTCGGCGAGAAACTGTTCGGGCTTACGGCCGTTCAGATCCTTCACCACGCGATTGTAGTCGAGGATGGTCATTTCGCGTTCGGGGAAAATCACCGACAGGAAATACTGGTGCGAGCCGTCGCCCTTGCGCGCGGCTGCAACGCGCGCGGCCGCCGCCGAGCGGTGATGGCCGTCGGCGATGTAGATCGCCGGCAGCGCCTCGAAGGCTTTTGTCAGGCTGTCGATCGTCGCGCCGTCGGCGATCACCCAGAGCTGGTGACGCACGCCATCGTCGGCGGTGACATCGACGTCCGGCTTACCGGCGGCGGCTCCGCCAGCAGGGCGTCGATCGCCGGCGCCTTCGGGTAGCCGATCATGACCGGGCCGGTTTGCGCGTTGATCGCCTCGATCTGGCGCACGCGGTCGTCTTCCTTCACCGGCGTCGTCAGTTCGTGCTTGCGGATGCGGTTGGTGGCGTAATCGGCGAGCGAGGCGACGGCGGCGAGGCCGGTCTGCGAATGGCCGCGCCAGGTCAGCCGATAGACGTAGTAGCAGGGCTTGGGGTCGCGCATCAGCACGCCGGCCGCGATCATGGCTTGCAAGTTCTCGGCCGCCTTGGCGTAGACCGCGCGGTCGTAAGGGTCGGTTCCCGGATCGAGATCGATCTCCGGCTTGGAAATATGCAGAAAGCTCCACGGTTTGCCCGCGGCGCGCGCGCGCGCCTCCGCGCTCGAGAGCACGTCATAGGGCGGCGCTAGCACTTGCGCCGCGCGCCCGGGCGCGGGCCGAAGGGCGCGAAACGGTTTGATGAGCGGCAAGACGCGTCTCCGGGGCGGCGGGCGATGGCGGTGCTTATTGCAGGCCCGGCCGCGAGCGGCAAGCCGAAGGCGCTGCCGGCCGGCCATGCGCGTTTTCGCGATTGATTTCGGCCGGCGATTGCGGCACCTGACGGGGCATGAGCGATGAATCAGCCATTCTGGCCGCCAATGCCGCCTATTACCGCGCTTTCACGACCGCCGATTTCGCGGCGATGACCCGCATCTGGGCGGATGACAAGGTGTCCTGCATTCACCCCGGTTGGCCGGTGCTGATCGGCCGGCAGGCGATCCTGGAATCCTACCGCGAAATCCTGCGCAATCCGAACCAGGAACGGATCGAGCCGCGCAACGAGACGGTGATGGCCGCCGGCGAGGAGGCCCGCGTGTTTTGCGTGGAATTCGTCGGCGGGGCGGCGCTGGCCGCGACCAATATGTTCAAGCGCATCGATGGCGCGTGGCGGATGACCCACCATCAGGCCGCACCGATCGCCGCGCTGGTCGAGGAAGTTGCTTCGCAGCCGTCATCGCGGCGGTTGAATTAACGCGCGCATGATCCCGAAAAGTGGGAACCGGTTTTCGGACAAGATCATGCGCAAAAATAAAAAGTCCCAATGCCCAGCGCCGCCGTCATCCTGATCGCCGGGCCGACCGCCAGCGGCAAGTCGGCGCTCGCGCTCACGCTGGCGGAAAAGCTCGGCGGCACCATCGTCAATGCCGATTCCATGCAGGTCTATCGCGATCTGCGCATCATCACCGCGCGGCCTTCGCCTGAAGAAGAGGCGCGTGTGCCGCACCGGCTCTACGGTCATGTCGACGCGGCGGAAAATTATTCGGTCGGGCGCTGGTGCCGCGACGTCGCGGCGGCGCTCGAGGAAATCGCCGCACAGGGGCGCGTGCCGATTCTGGTCGGCGGCACTGGGCTTTATTTCAAGGCGCTGTTGAACGGTCTGGCGGCGGTGCCGCCGATCCCGGCGGAAATCCGCGCCCAGGTGCGCGGGCGGTTGGCGAGCGAAGGCGCCGCCGCGCTGCATGCCGAACTCATGCAACGCGATCCGGTCACCGCGCAACGGCTGATGGTGAACGACCGCTCGCGCATCGCGCGCGCGCTGGAAGTGGTGCTGGCGACCGGGCGCTCGCTCACCGACTGGCATCGCGACGGCATGCCGGCACTGGTCGAGCCCGCGCGCGCGGCGAAAATCTTTCTCACTTGCGAGCGCAAGCAATTGGTGGCGCGCATCGAGACGCGCTTCGCCGCCATGCTGAAGGCCGGCGCGCTCGACGAGGTGAGGGCGCTGGACGGCGGAAGCTCGATCCGCTGCTGCCGGCCATGAAGGCGCATGGCGTGCCCTGGCTGATCCGCCATCTCAAGGGCGAGATCTCGCTCGACGAGGCGGCGGCCGGCGCCGTCATGGACACCCGCCGCTACGCCAAGCGCCAGCTCACCTGGTTCCGCAATCAGATGAAGGATTGGCCGTGGGCGGGGCCGGAAGCGGCGCAAAAGGCCCTTGAAAGCCAGCTTGTGCGGGTCTGATCTGCGATTTATGCTTACAAACAGGCTTGACCGGGGCTTGCGGCCCCACTATAAAACCGCGCAACGAAAGTTCGGGCAAGGCCAATGTCGCGCAATATTATTACTCGTAGTAGAGGTTCGGACGCTAGCCGGGATTGCCCTGACGGGGCATTCCAGGGAAGCGTCCGGACATGGCCCTTCGCGGGCCTTTTTTATTGGCTGCGGCGGAGAAAGAGCGAGAACGAGGACGACGAAGTGGAAGGACGACGACCATGACACGCGAAATGACCGGCGCCGAGATGGTGATCCAGGCGCTCGCCGACCAGGGCGTGAAGCATCTGTTCGGCTATCCGGGCGGCGCGGTGCTGCCGATCTACGATGCCCTCTTTGCGCAGAAGGAGGTGCAGCACATTCTGGTGCGGCACGAGCAGGGCGCGGTGCACGCGGCGGAAGGCTATGCGCGCTCGACCGGCAAGGTCGGCTGCGTGCTGGTCACCTCCGGCCCCGGCGCCACCAATGCGGTCACCGGCCTGACCGACGCGCTGATGGATTCGATCCCGCTGGTCTGCATCACCGGCCAGGTGCCGACCCACCTGATCGGCAACGACGCGTTCCAGGAAGCCGACACCGTCGGCATCACGCGGCCGTGCACCAAGCACAATTACCTGGTCAAGCGCATCGAGGACCTGCCGCGCGTGCTGCACGAGGCGTTCCACATCGCCGCCAGCGGCCGGCCCGGTCCGGTGGTGATCGACGTGCCGAAGGACATCCAATTCGCCAAGGGCGTCTATTCCAAGCCGAAGGATTTCCCGCACACCGGCTACAAGCCGAAAGTGAAGGGCGACATCGAAAAGATCAAGCAGGCGATCGAGCTGATGGCGCACGCCAAGCGCCCGCTGTTCTACACCGGCGGCGGCGTGGTCAATTCCGGCAAACACGCAAGCGACCTGCTGCGCGAGCTGGTCAGGCTCACCGGCTATCCGATCACCTCGACGCTGATGGGGCTCGGCGCCTATCCCGGCAACGACAAGCAGTGGCTGGGCATGCTCGGCATGCACGGCACGCTGGAAGCCAACATGGCGATGCACGATTGCGACGTGATGATCTGCATCGGCGCGCGCTTCGACGACCGCATCACCGGCCGGCTCGACGCCTTCTCGCCCGGCTCCAAGAAGATCCATGTCGACATCGATCCGTCCTCGATCAACAAGAACGTCAAGGTCGACGTGCCGATCATCGGCGACTGCGCGCATGTGCTGGAGGACATGGTGCGGCTGTGGCGCACCGGCGCGATCCATCCCGACCGGAAAACGCTCGATGGCTGGTGGACGCAGATCGACAAATGGCGCGCGCGCCGGTCGCTCGCCTACCGGCCGTCGAACGAGGTGATCAAGCCGCAATACGCCATCCAGCGGCTCTACGAGCTGACCAAGGACAAGGACGTCTACATCACCACCGAGGTCGGCCAGCACCAGATGTGGGCGGCGCAGTTCTACGGTTTCCAGGAGCCCAACCGCTGGATGACCTCGGGCGGCCTCGGCACCATGGGCTACGGCTTGCCGGCCTCGGTCGGCGTGCAGCTCGCGCATCCGAAATCGCTGGTCATCGACATCGCCGGCGAGGCCTCGGTGCAGATGACCATGCAGGAACTGTCGACCGCCGTGCAGTACCGGCTGCCGATCAAGGTCTTCATCCTCAACAACAAATACATGGGCATGGTGCGGCAGTGGCAGGAACTGCTGCACGGCGGGCGCTATTCGGAAAGCTATTCGGAAGCGCTGCCGGATTTCGTCAAGCTGGCGGACGCCATGCATGCGGTCGGCATCCGCTGCGAGAAACCGGGCGATCTCGATCACGCCATCCGCGAGATGATCAACGTCGACCGGCCGGTGTTGTTCGATTGCGTGGTCGACCCGAAGGAAAACTGCTTCCCGATGATTCCGTCGGGACGCGCGCACAATGAAATGATCCTCGGCGACGCGGCGGAAACGCTGGAAGACGCGATCACCGAGGAAGGCAAGATGCTGGTGTGAACGCGGCCGTCGTCCCCGCGAAGGCGGGGACCCAGCCCTTGCGGGAAAAAGAAGTGCTGGATCGCCCGCCTACGCGGGCGATGACAGAAAGAGTGGTGAAGGGTTACGACAATGAAACTCGCCATCGTCGGTGCCGGCAATGTCGGCGGCGCGCTCGGGTTGGCCTGGGCGCAGAAGGCCGGCCACGAGATCTTCTTTGGCGTGCGCGATGCGAAGGCCGATAAGACGCAAAACTTGCTGCGTGCGATCGGCGGCAAGGCGCGCGCCGGCACGCCGGCGGAGGCGGCCGCTTTCGCCGACACCATCGTGCTGGCGACGCCGTGGCCCGCGACGGAAACCGCCATTCGCTCGATGGGCAGCCTCAAGGGCAAGGTCATCCTCGATGCCACCAACCCGCTCACGCGCGGGCCGGACGGCATCGGGCTCGAGATCGGCCATGCTATTTCCGGCGGCGAGAAAGTGCAGGGCTGGGCGGCCGGCGCCGCGGTATTCAAGACGCTCAACACCACCGGCTTCGCGACTATGGCGAATCCGGTCTTCAAGGGCGTGAAATCGGTGATGTTCGTGGCCGGCGACGACGCGGGCAAGAAGCCGCAGGTGATCGATCTGGTCGGTCAGCTCGGCTTCGAGGTGGTGGATGCCGGGCCGCTGCGCAATGCGCGGCTGTTGGAGGCGCACGCCATGCTGTGGATCGACCTCGCGCTCGCGCGCGGCCAGGGTCGCGACTTCGCTTTTGCAATCGTGAGACGGTAACAATGTCAGATCGGCGCAAACCCATCCTCCGTTCATTCCCGCGCAAGCGGGAATCCAGCTCTGGGTCCCCGCTTTCGCGGGGACGAACGGACCCGCGACATCATCAGGTGCAATCATGAACGCTCCCTCGACAAGCCATTATCCGGTCGCGCCGACGGCGCAGAAGGCGGAAACGCATACGCTCTCGGTGCTGGTCGACAACGAGCCGGGCGTGCTCGCGCGCGTCATCGGTTTATTCTCCGGCCGCGGCTACAATATCGAGTCGCTGACGGTGTCGGAGACCGAGCACGCCAAGCACCTCTCGCTGATCACCATTGTCACCACCGGCACGCCGATGGTGATCGAGCAGATCAAGAACCAGCTCGACCGCCTGGTGCCGGTGCACCGGGTCGTGGATATGACGCTGCTCGGCCGCTCGATCGAGCGCGAATTGGCCATGGTCAAGGTGACGGGCAAGGGCGAGCACCGGGTCGAGGCGCTGCGGCTGGCGGATGCCTTCCGTGCGCGGGTGATCGACGCCACCACCGAAAGCTTCGTGTTCGAGATCACCGGCAAGAGCGAAAAGATCGAGGAGTTTGTGGCGCTGATGCTGCCGCTCGGGCTGGTCGAGGTGGCGCGCACCGGCATCGCGGCGATCGCGCGCGGGCCGGAGGGGATGGCAGCGCGGTAGATTTCGTCATGCCCGGCACTCGGGTCCGGCTTCGCCGGCCCGAGCACAGGCCTTGTGCCGGGCATCCACGTCTTGCTATCGACTGCCGCAGATAATGCCGTGGATGGCCGGGAAGAACCCGGCCATGACGCTCAGAGTGGCCGGGAAACGGGCCCAAATAGGGGTTAAGTATCATGCGTGTTTATTACGATCGCGACGCCGACCTGAACCTGATCAAGGGCAAAAAGGTCGCCATCATCGGCTACGGCAGCCAGGGCCATGCCCATGCGCTCAATCTGCGCGACTCGGGCGTCAAGGAGGTCGCGGTCGCCTTACGCAAGACCTCCGGCGGGGTGAAGAAAGCCGAGGGCGAGAAATTCAAGGTCATGGAAGCGGCGGAGGCCGCCAAATGGGCCGACGTGATGATGATGCTCACCCCCGACGAATTGCAGGCCGACATCTATAACGGCCATCTCGCCGCCAACATGAAGCAGGGCGCCGCGCTGATGTTCGCGCACGGGCTCAACGTGCATTTCAACCTGATCGAGCCGCGCGCCGATCTCGACGTGATGATGATCGCGCCGAAAGGCCCCGGCCATACCGTGCGCTCGGAATATCTGCGCGGCGCCGGCGTGCCGGTGCTGATGGCGGTGCATCGCGACGTCTCCGGCAACGCCCATGACCTGACCATCTCCTATGGCTCGGCCATCGGCGGCGGCCGCGCCGGCATCATCGAGACCACGTTCAAGGAGGAATGCGAGACCGACCTGTTCGGCGAGCAGAGCGTGCTGTGCGGCGGCGTGGTCGAGTTGATGAAGGCGGGCTTCGACACGCTGTGCGAGGCCGGCTACGCGCCCGAGATGGCTTATTTCGAATGCATCCACGAGATGAAGCTGATCGTCGACCTGATCTACGAGGGCGGCATCGCCAACATGAACTACTCGGTGTCGAATACCGCGGAATACGGCGAATACGTCTCCGGCCCGCGCGTGATCACCCAGGAGACGCGCGCCGAGATGAAGCGCATTCTGGCCGACATCCAGTCCGGCCGCTTCACCAAGGACTGGATGCTGGAGAACAAGGTCAACCAGACCTCGTTCAAGGCCACCCGCGCCAAGCTCGCCGAGCATCCGGCCGAGAAGATCGGCGAGAAGCTGCGTGAGATGATGCCGTGGATCAAGCGAGAGAGCTTTGGTGGACAGGAGCAAGAACTGATCCTTCTCCGCCTCGTCCTGAGGAGCCGAAGCGGCGCATAGCGGCTATGCCGCTATGACTCCGATCTCGGGTAAACCCGGATCGGGGATGGCCACATGCTTCGAGACGCGCTCCTTCGGAGCGCTCCTCAGCATGAGGCCGTTGAGGCTCCGATGATCAGGGCATTTCGGCTATTGGCCGGCTTGGCGGTGGCGTTGGCTGCTCCCGCTTTTGCTGCAGACGAGCCCGAACAACATTGCGACGGCAGTACCTACGAGATCGTGGATTGCCTGAAGGCGCAGACGGCGCAATGGGACAAGCGCATGAACGCCGCCTATCAGCTGGCGCTTAAGGACGCCGAGGGAAAGCAGCGCGAACAATTGCGGGTGGCGCAACGGCTGTGGGTTGAGTACCGCGACGCCAACTGCCTGTATTACGACCTCGGCGAGGGCACCATCGCGCGCATCGAGGCCGGCTATTGCATGTTGGATACGACTAAAACCCGCGCGCTTGAGTTGGAAGAAAAAGACCGAGAAGCACTAGCGCGATGGCGAAATCTGCTGTCCCAGCCACCGTGCCGCTTCAGCGGCCGAAGCATTGCCGCCCGACGCCCGCAAATTGGCCTCGCGCATCAGCGCGACCGGGATAGCGCCGACCAGCGGCTGCAGCGCGGCGATGAGCCGCTCGTCATGGGCGCGGCGCGGCGAAAGCAGCAGGATGGCGTCATAGGGCGGGATGCGCGTGCTTGGGGTCGGCGAGCACCTTGAGATCGTATTGCGCGATACGGCCGTCGCTGGTATAGGCCGAGATCACGTCGACGTCGCCGGCGGCAGCGGCCTGATACATGAAATCGGGCTGCATGGTGCGCTGGTCGCGGAAGTGCAGTCCATAGGCGTCGCGGATCGCCTTCCATTCCGGGCGCTCGAAGAATTCATAATCGCCGGCGATCGACAATCTGCGGCGCGTGCGCGGCAAGGTCCGCGATGGTGCGGATGCCGAGCGCCTCGGCGCGCGCGCGCGGCATCGCCAGCGCATAGGCGTTCTCGAAGCCGAGCGCGCCGAGCAGGCGGATGCCGTGCGTCGTTTCAAGCCAGCGCGCAACCTCGGTCAGCACCTGCGCGCGCGGTTTGACGTCGCTGCGGTGCATCTCGTTGGCCCAGATGCGTGCCGGAATAATCGACATAGACGTCGATATCGCCGGCGGCCAGCGCCTCGAAGATGACGGCGGAGCCGAGCCCGTCGCGCCGCTGCGCCGATAAGCCCGTGCGCCGCCAGCCGCTGCTCGATCAGCGCGGCCAGCACATATTGCTCGGTGAAGGGCTTGGCGCCGATCACGTAGGCGCCTGCGCGCGCGGCCAAGCCCGGCACAAGCGCGGCCAGCACCACCAGCAGCAGGCCGGCGCCGCCGGCGGCGATGCGCGTGCGGCTATGCGACGGCGACGCCGCGCTCCATCAGCGCCAGCAGCTGGTCGACGACCAGCGCCAGCGCCGCCGCGGCGACGCAGCCGAACAGCACGAACACCCAGTTTTGCGTCTGCAATCCGGCGAAGATGTAGTTGCCGAGGCTGGTCTGGCCGATCGGCGTCGACAGCGTGGCGGTGCCGATCACCCAGACCGCCGAGGTGCGGATGCCGGCCATGATTACCGGCATCGCCAGCGGCAGCTCGATCATCGCGCAACGACTTGCCGGGCGTCATGCCGATGACGCGCGCCGGCTTCGAGCAGGCGCGGGTCGACGCCGTTGAGGCCGGTGACGGTGTTGCGCAGCACCGGCAGCATCGAATAGAGCGCCAGCGCCAGCACCGACGGCAGGAAGCCGAGCGCCGAGAAGCCTTATGCCGAACAGCCGCTCGGACAGCGCCGGCGAGCGCCAGCAGCAGCGGATAGAACAGCGCCAGCAGCGCGAGCCCCGGAATGGTCTGGATCACGCTGGCCACCGCCAGCAGGGCGCCGCGCAGCACGCGGCTGCGGCGCGTGGCGATCGCCAGCGGCAGGCTGACGCCCAGCCCCAAGGCCAGCGCCGTGATGCTCACCAGCACGTGGCTGCCGAGATAATCCGGCAGCCGCGCGAAGGCGTCGGCGAGACGGGTGTCGGTGCTCATCGCCCGCGATGATGGCATGCGGCTCCGCGGCGCAGGAACCGCGCATCGCCGAGGTTTGCAAGCGTCCGGCAAGCCGTTAGCTTGCGCTGCGAAACAGGGGATGGGGCGGCGATGGCCGGCAGCGCCACTGCGACATCGACATCGGCCGTCGCGCTCAGCGACGTGTCAATCGTTTTCCGTCTCGCCGGCGGCGGCGTCTATACGGCGGTCGAGCGCGCCACGCTCGATGTTGCCGACGGCGAATTCGTCGCCATCGTCGGGCCGACCGGGTGCGGCAAGTCGACATTGCTGAATATCGCCGCCGGGCTGCTGGCGCCTTCGGCCGGCAGGGTCGAGATTTTCGGCTCGCCGCTCGCCGCGCTCAACCGCCAGGCCGGCTATCTGTTCCAGGCCGATGCGCTGTTTCCGTGGAAGACGGCGCTGGAGAATGTCGCCATCGGGCTGGAGACGGCCGGCATGCCGGCAAGCGAGGCGCGGCCGCGCGCGCATGAATGGCTCACGCGCGTGGGGCTTGGCGCCTTCGGCGATCGCTATCCGCACATGCTCTCGGGCGGCCAGCGCAAGCGCGTCGGCTTGGCGCAGGTGCTGATCCGCGACCCGAAAATTCTGCTGATGGACGAGCCGTTCGGTCCGCTCGATGCGCAGACCCGGCAGATCATGGGCAATCTGCTGCTCGATCTGTGGAGCGCCGACCGCAAGGCGGTGCTGTTCGTCACCCACGACCTGGAAGAAGCGATCGCGCTTTCCGACCGCGTGGTCATCATGTCGGCGGGGCCGGCGGCGCGCATCATCGGCGACTGGCGGGTGCCGCTGGCGCGCCCGCGCGACATCGGCGAGATCAAGCTCGATCCGGCCTTCCACGAACTGCACCGCGACATCTGGCACACATTGAAGGCGGAAGTGATCAAGGGCTACGCGCAGACGGAGGGGGTGTGATGCCGCGGACGCAGCTCATCGCTTTGCAAATCCTGGTCGCCGTGGTCGCGCTCGCGCTGTGGTATGGGCTCTCGACCTATCCGGTGTTCGGCAAAATTCTGCTGCCGCCGTTTTTCTTCTCCAATCCGGTCGACGTGGGCGAGCAGATCGTCGACTGGTTCGCCTCCGGCGTGATCTGGAAGCATCTGTGGGTCACGCTGGAAGAATCGATCCTCGCCTTCGTCTCGGCTCGATCGGCGGCGTGCTGGTCGGTTTCTGGTTCGCGCGCCAGCCGCGCACCGCCGCGGTGTTCGATCCTTACGTAAAGATGGTCAATGCGCTGCCGCGCGTGGTGCTGGCGCCGATCTTTACGCTGTGGCTCGGGCTCGGCATCTGGTCGAAGGTGGCGCTCGGCGTCACGCTGGTGTTCTTCATCGTGTTCTTCAACGTCTATCAGGGCGTCAAGGAAGTCTCACCGACCGTGCTGGCCAATGCGCGCATGCTGGGCATGAACGAGCGGCAATTGATGCGCCACGTCTATTGGCCGTCGGCACTGTCCTGGATGTTCTCTTCGCTGCACACTTCGGTCGGCTTTCGCCGTGGTGGGCGCGGTGGTGGGCGAATATCTGGGCTCCGCCGCCGGCCTCGGCTACCTGATCCAGCAGGCGGAAGGCGTGTTCGACGTGGCCGGCGTGTTCGCCGGCATGTTCGTGCTGGCCGCCTTTGTGATCGTGATCGATACGCTGGTGACGATCGTCGAAAAGCGCCTGCTGGTCTGGCGGCCCGCTGGCGAGCGATAGCGCGGCCCTAGTCAGGCCGGCTGCGCTGGCTTATCGTTGCCGCCGAAATGGCCTGTTAAATGGCCACCATAAACAGGGAGGACATCATGCCCGCTATCATCCGGCGGCTCGTTACCACGCTCGCCGCGCTTCTGCTGTCGAGCGGGTTTGCGCTCGCGCAATCGAAGGTCACGCTCGCCATCGGCGGCGCCTCGTGCCTGTGCTATCTGCCGACCATGCTCGCCCATCAGCTCGGCGAGTTCAAAAAGGCCGGCGTCGACGTCGACGTGGTGCAGTTCAAGGGCGGCTCGGAGTCGCTGAAAGCCGTGATCGGCGGCAGCGCCGACGTGGTGTCCGGCTATTTCGATCACTGCGTCAACCTCGCCGCCAAGGGCCAGCATCTGCAGGCCTTCGTGGTCTATGACCGCTTCCCCGGTTTTGCGCTGGTGGTCTCGCCCAAGCACACCGCCGAGATCAAATCGATCAAAGACCTCGCCAACAAGAAGGTCGGCGGTCAGCGCGCCCGGCTCCTCCACCGATTTCTTCTTGAAGTACATCCTGAGCAAGAACGGCGTCGACCCGAACTCGGTCGCGGTGATCGGCGTCGGCCTCGGCGCTTCCGCCATCGCCGCCATGGAGCAGGGCCAGATCGATGCCGCCATCATGCTCGATCCGGCGGTCACGGTGCTGGCCGGAAAATACAAGGACCTGAAGATTCTGAGCGATACTCGCTCCGAGAAGGACACGCTCGCCGTGTTCGGCGGCCAGTATCCGGGTGGCGCGCTCTACACCAAGGCCGAATGGATCGCCAGCCACGAGAAGGAAGCGCAGGCCATGACCAACGCGATCGTGTCCACGCTGCACTGGATCCACTCGCATTCGGCCGAGGAGATCACCGCCAAGATGCCGCCGGAGTTCACCAAGAACAAGGCGCTCTATATCGCCGCGCTCAAGAACACGATGGCGATGTATTCCGACACCGGCCGCATGGACCCGAAGGGCGCCGCCGCGGTGCTCGCGGTGTTCTCGAAGTCGTCGCCGGCGGTGGCCAAGGCCAATATCGATCTGTCGAAAACCTACACCAACAAATACGTCGACGCGGCCAACAAGAAGATGGGGATGAAGTAGCGCAATTTCCTCTCCCCAAAACGGGAGAGCTGTGCTGTTCTGCGGCCTCATGGTTCGAGACGCGTCGCTTCGCGACGCTCCTCACCATGAGGCCTTTTCTTTTCCCTCATCCTGAGGAGCCCGCGAAGCGGGCGTCTCGAAGGATGAGGCCCCTGACCCTGCGGCAAGCGAGATGAACCTCATTTCCATCCAATCCCATGTCGCCTACGGCCATGTCGGCAATTCGGCCGCGGTGTTTCCGCTCCAGCGCATGGGCGTGGAGGTATGGCCGATCCACACCGTGCAGTTCTCCAACCATCCCGGCTACGAGCAATGGCAAGGCCGGGTATATGACGCCGGCCTGATCCGCGAACTGGTGGGCGGCATCGAGCAGCGCGGCGTGCTCGGCGAATGCGACGGCGTGCTGTCGGGCTATATGGGCGGGGCCGATATCGGCGCCGCCATTCTCGACGCGGTGGCGACCGTCAAGCGGGCCAACCCGTCGGCCAAATATTGCTGCGACCCGGTGATCGGCGACGTCGGCCGCGGCGTCTTCGTGCGCGAAGGCATTCCGGAATTCATGAAGGCCAAGGCGGTGCCGGCCGCCGATGTCATTACGCCCAACCAATTCGAACTTGATTACCTCACCGGGCAAGGGAGCCGGACGCTGGCCGATGCGCTGGGGGCGGTCAAAGCGGTGCAGGCGCTCGGCCCGCGCGCCGTGCTGGTCACCTCCTTGCACACCGACGACACGCCGGAGGATTCCATCGACATGCTCGCCTCCGACGACACCGGCCGTTTCCGCCTGCGCACGCCCAGGCTTCGAATGGCGGTGAACGGAGCAGGCGATGCCATCGCCGCGCTGTTTTTCGCCCACTACCTGCGCAGCGGAAAGATCGACGAGGCGCTGTCGCGTGCCGGCTCCGCCATCTTCGGCGTGCTGACCAAGACCGCGGAAGCGGGCGCGCCGGAAATCCAGATCGTCACGGCGCAGCAGGAGATCGTCGAGCCGAGCAAGGTGTTCGAGGCGGAAGAGCTATGACGATATCGCCATGAGCGAAGCGGTGCCCGTCGTCCACGTCGATCGGTTGCAACTGGCTTTCGAACCGAAGCCGTGGGCCTTTGCGCACGAGCGGCGCGCCGAGATCGATGGCTATTTCCAGTCGCTGCAACGCGCGAAGCCGGCCGTATGGAACGGCCGCGTGCTGCTGCTGCATGAACACGCCTTGGCGGATGGCGTGTTCCGCGGCGCTTATCTGGAAACCGACTATGCGAGCTTCGCCGCCTGGCGCCATTGGGGCAGGCCGGCGGCGGCGGTGTGCGATTGTTTTGGCGCCGCGGCGATCGCCGCCGCTGACGGCGCGTTTCTGCTCGGCGTCATGGGACAGCAGACGGCCAATGCCGGCCGCATTTATTTTCCGTGCGGGACGCCCGACCCGGGCGACATTGTCGACGGCCAAATCGATCTCGATTTCAGCGTGCGGCGCGAGCTCAAGGAGGAGACTGGACTGGACGTGGCCGAATTCAACCCCGAGCCGGGATGGACCACGGTGTTCGACCTGCCGCTGATCGCGCATATCAAAGTGCTGCGCAGCCGCGATAGCGCCGAGGCCTTGCGCGCGCGCGTCCGCGGCCATCTGGCTCGCGAGCGGCAGCCGGAACTCGCCGGCCTGCGCATCGCGCGCGGCCCCGCCGATCTCGATCCCGCGATGCCGCGCTTCGTCACCGCGTTTCTGCAATCGCGCTGGTGCGCCGACCCTTGCCAAGCGCGCGCCGGCGGCGTGGAGTAGGCAGGCCATGAAGCTCGAACACCTCGCCAAGCAGTTTCTGATCGACAAGCCCGACAAGTTTCGCCTGGCCGACCACGATCCCGCCGACTGCTGCGGTCTGACCATCGACAAGGCCGAGGCCAAGACCATGCTGGCGGAGGGCATCGAGCGGCTGGCCAATTTGCAGGAGCGGCTGCACGGCAGCGGCAATTGGTCGGTGCTGATCGTGCTGCAGGCGATGGACGCCGCCGGCAAGGACAGCGTCATCAAACACGTGATGACCGGGATCAATCCGCAGGGCGTCGAGGTGCACGCCTTCAAGCAGCCGAGCGCCGAGGAATTGGACCACGATTTCCTCTGGCGCGCGGGCATGCGGCTACCGGCCTGCGGCCGCATCGGGATCTTCAACCGTTCGCATTACGAGGAAGTGCTGGTGGTGCGGGTGCACCGGGAACTGCTGGAACGTCAGCATTTGCCGAAGCAGCTCGTTGGCAAGGACATCTGGCTCGAGCGCTTCCAGGACATCCGTTCGTTCGAGCGCCATGTTGCCCGTAACGGCACCTTGATCCTCAAATTCTTCCTCAATGTCTCGCGCGAGGAGCAGCGCAGGCGCTTCCTCGCCCGCATCGACGAGCCGGCCAAGCGCTGGAAATTCTCCATGTCCGACGTTGCCGAGCGCAAGCTCTGGGACCAATACATGGCCGCCTATGAGGAGATGATCCGGGAAACCAGCCGGCCGCAGGCGCCCTGGTACGTGGTTCCCGCCGACAACAAATGGTTCACCCGGCTGGTGGTGGCGGCGGCCATGGCGGAAGCGCTGGACGGCCTGGCGCTCGCATTCCCCAAGATCGAGGGCAAGGCGCTGAAGGAACTGGAGGACGCCCGCAAGGCGCTGGAAGCCGAGAGCGGCAAGGGCAAATAGCGCTCCGCGCCCTTGCGTTCCGCCGCCGCAATCCGCTAAAAGAGCCCCCGTCGGCCCGGGTTAACGCGGACTTAGCGCTTTTCCGCGACCGTATGGTCGAAGACGAGGGTATTTTGGGCATGTCGGCGCGCCAAAAATTCAGCGCGATCGAGCGGGCGGCGCAAGCCGAACCCGCGGCCACCCTCATTCTGGGCACGCTCCTTCTCCTTATCCGCCCCTGAGGGCCGGCTGGGCAATTCACGCCTGGGCACTCGGGGGATCGACGGAATGAGCACCCCATGAGACGCGCCCACGAGCGGCGCATTCCACGAGAAGGATCAAAGCCATGACTACCCAGACCCAGTCCGACAAGGACCGCGTCGTCATCTTCGACACGACCTTGCGCGACGGCGAGCAATGCCCCGGCGCGACCATGACCCACGAGGAGAAGCTCGAAGTCGCCGAGCTGCTCGATCAGATGGGCGTCGACGTCATCGAGGCCGGTTTCCCGATCGCCTCCGACGGCGACTTCGCGGCGGTGCACGAGATTGCCAAGCGCGCCAAGAATGCCGTGATCTGCGGCCTCTCGCGCGCCGGCGCCAAGGACATCGACCGCTGCGCCGAGGCGATCAAGCCGGCCAAGCGCAAGCGCATCCACACTTTCATCTCTACCTCGCCGGTGCACATGAAGTGGAAGCTGCAAAAGGAGCCGCACGAGGTCTACGAGATGGTGATCGCGCAGGTCTCCCGCGCGCGCGGCCACACCGACGACGTTGAATGGTCGGCCGAGGACGCCACCCGCACCGAGGCCGATTTCCTCTGCCGCTGCGTGGAAGCCGCCATCAATGCCGGCGCCACCACCATCAATATTCCCGACACCGTCGGCTACACGGTGCCGGAGGAGCATTTCGCGCTGTTCAAGATGTTGCGCGAGCGCGTGCCCAATTCCGACAAGGCGCGCTTCTCGGTGCATTGCCACAACGATCTCGGCATGGCGGTGGCCAATTCGCTCGCCGGCGTGAAGGCGGGCGCGCGCCAGATTGAATGCACCATCAACGGCATCGGGGAGCGCGCCGGCAACACGGCACTGGAAGAAGTCGTGATGGCGATGAAGGTGCGCAACGACGTGTTGCCCTATTGGACCGGCATCGAGGCGACCATGCTCACGCGCGCCTCCAAGCTGGTCGCGGCGGCGACCTCGTTCCCGGTGCAGTACAACAAGGCGATCGTCGGCCGGAACGCCTTCGCGCATGAGAGCGGCATCCACCAGGACGGCATGCTCAAGAATGCGCAAACCTACGAGATCATGACGCCGGAGTTGGTCGGCGTGAAGCAGACCTCGCTGGTCATGGGCAAGCATTCCGGACGGCACGCGTTCGTGCACAAGCTGGAGGAGCTCGGCTATCAATTGGCCGGCAATCAGCTCGAGGACGCCTTCGTGCGCTTCAAGGCGCTGGCCGACAAGAAGAAGCAGATCTACGACGAGGATATCGAGGCGCTGGTGGACGAGGAGATCGCCACCGCGCACGACCGCATCAAGGTGATCTCGCTCACCGTCATCGCCGGCACCATGGGCCCGCAGACCGCCACGCTCACCCTCGACATCGACGGCGAACGCGTCACCACGCAATCGACCGGCAACGGTCCGGTGGACGCCATCTTTAAGGCGATCCGCGCGCTGGTGCCGCACGAGGCGACGTTGGAACTCTATCAAGTGCATGCGGTGACGGGCGGCACCGATGCGCAGGCCGAAGTCTCGGTGCGGCTGTCGGAGCAGGGGCGCTCCTTTACCGCCAAAGGCGCCGATCCCGACACGCTGGTGGCGTCGGCCAAAGCCTATCTGGGTGCGCTCAACAAGCTCATGAGCAAGCGGAACAAGACGTCGGGGGTCGAGAGCCGCATCCACTCGACCGACGTCGGCTGAGACAGCGCGCGATCGCATAAAAACAATGCCGCGCTTCGCAAGAGGCGCGGCATTTTCGGTATTTGGTTAATCGGGGAACCGAAAAGTCGCATTTTGTCCGCAATTAAACCGTGCGGCTGGCAAATTTGACCGCTATCTCCCGCATCACAGCCCATACCAACATTGGGAACTTAGCGGAATGAAAATGATATTTTGCGCGGGCGCTTTCGCGCTCGCGATGATCGGCTTGTTGTCGAATATGCCGGGCGCTACGGCGAGCGAACTGGGCGATGCCGGCGCCGGACAATCGCGGCTCTCGATTGATATCGGCCGCATCCGCAGCGTGCTCCGGCTGACGCCGGCACAGGAGGCCTATTGGCCGCCTGTTGAAGGAGCCCTGCGCGGCATCGCTCGCCAGCAGGCGCGCGCTGAACCTGAAGGCTTCATGGGCCGGGTCAGCCGGCACGTTGTGTTTATCGTGCTTAACAGCGCAGCGATCGAGCGGTTGGCGGTTGCCGCGCGGCCATTGATTGCCGTCCTCACCGACGATCAGAAGCATGCCGCGAGCGGGCTGGCTCAGGAAATGGGGCTGGGACCGGTGGTGCTGGCTGCGCTAAAATAACAACGTATTTCTCTGTCTGTTTTTTTATCTTTTGTGCTCGGCGTTTGGCGCGTCCGACAATTTGACCGGCAAACCTAACTAGGTCTCGAGCATCGGGAACCGGCTACGCTCCACCGACATGGGCAAAGCGATCCCGATCCTTATTTCGATACCGCATCCGTGAGGGGTGCGGCATTTTGTACAGTAACGGCCAGGAAAGGGCGGCTTGGCGCCGGTCGACAAACCAATTGGAAGACGCCCGTAAACCAATTGGAAGATGCCCGTAAATTTCCCGTATCTGGCGACCAAAACGGCGGAATTGGCGCGCGCTCCTACTTGCCCGGGAAGCCGCTTTTATGCCACGTTGTTCCAAGAAAAGCCGAAATTAATTCGGCTTTGTATTGCCGGTCGTTGGAGGGATAGAAATGCGCAAGTGGATTCTCGCGGCGGCTGCGGCTGCCATTATCGCGGCTCCGGTCGCCGTCTCGGCCGAGCCGATGGTTCTGAAATTCAGTCACGTCGTCGCTGAAAAAACCCCGAAGGGGCAGGCGGCGCTCAAGTTCAAGGAACTGGCCGAGAAGTATCTTCCCGGCAAGGTCAAGGTCGAGGTCTATCCCAACTCGTCGCTTTTCGGCGACAAGCAGGAGATGGACGCAATCGCGCTCGGCGACGTGCAGTTCATCGCCACTTCGATGTCCAAGTTCGGCAAGTACACCAAGAAGCTGGAGGTGTTCGACCTGCCCTTCATGTTCAAGGATATGAATGCGGTCGGCCGCTTCGAAGACGGCAAGGTGGGCCAGCAGCTCCTGCATTCGATGGAGAACCGCAACTATCTCGGGCTCGCCTATTGGCACAACGGACTGGCGCAAATGTCGGCCAACAAGCCGCTGCTGATGCCGGAGGACGCCAAGGGTCTGAAGTTCCGCATCCAGCAGTCCGACATCATCCAAGCGACCTTTGAGGCCGTCGGCGCCAATGCGCAGAAACTCGCCTTCTCGGAGGTCTATCAGGCGCTGCAAGTCGGCACTGTGAACGCCCAGGAGAACACCTGGTCGAACATCTACTCGAAGAAGTTCTATGAAGTGCAGAAGCATTTCACCGAGTTGAACGGCCGCGTGATCGACTACATCGTGCTGGTCAATGCCAAGTGGTGGAACGGGCTGCCGGCCGATATCCGTGCCGGCCTGTCCAAAGCCATGAAAGAGGCGACCAAGTACAACGACGAGATCGCCGACAAGCTTAACGAGGACGCCAAGAAAAAGATTATGGCCTCCGGCGTTACCACCATCCATCAGCTTACGCCCGCGCAGCATGCGGCGTGGGTCAAGGCGATGCACCCGGTGTGGACGAAGTTCGAAAAGCAGATCGGCAAGGACATCATTGACGCTGCCGTTGCCGCGAACGGCCCGGCCACCAACTAGCGACGATCGACGATCGACGGCCGCGGTGCGAAACCGCGGCCGTCGCTACAATAAGTCGAAAATTCGGGGGGCTGCCGGTGGTGCTGCGGGAGGCGGTGCACCGCATCGAGGAGGGGCTGATCGCCCTCATCCTCGGTGTGATGACGGTGCTGACATTCATTCAGGTCGTGCTGCGGTACGGCTTTAACACTGGTCTCGATTGGCAGCTCGAGTCCAATTACTATCTTTTCGCCTGGCTGGTGATGATCGGCATCTCCTATTGCGTGCGGGTGCGCGCGCACATCGGAGTTGACGCTGCCGTGCGGCTCCTTCCGCCCGCGCAGCGGCGTGCGATCGGGATTTTAGTGCTGCTGCTGGCGCTTACCTATACCTCGCTGATGATATACGGCTCCTTCGAATACATCCGCCGCCTGTACATCGTCGACGTCGAAGCTGAAGACATTGCAATCGCGACCTGGAAGCTGAGCGTCTGTTTGCCACTCGGTTTTGTCTTCCTGTTCATTCGCCTGCTCGAGATGGGATGGCGCATCTTTACCGGTCAGTCGGAGGGCTATGAGCTCGCCGACGAGGTGAAAGAGGCGGTCAAGGACGTCACCCACGACAATCATGCCGGACGCGACGACGGTGCAGCGATGAACACAGCATTTCTGTTTGTCTCGCTGCTGACGATGCTGGCAGTCGGCCTGCCGGTCGCCATGTCGCTCGGGCTGGCGTCGATCCTTACGATTCTGATTTTCGAGCACGACAGCTTAGCCTCGCTGGCGCTGAAGTTCTTTCAGACCTTCGAGCATTTCACGCTGTTGGCGATCCCATTCTTCATCCTCGCCGGAAATTTCCTATCCACCGGCGGCGTCGCCAAGCGCATGATCAATTTCGCCATCTCTGCGGTCGGACATCTGCCGGGCGGGCTCGCCATCGCGTCAGTGCTGGCCTGCATGCTGTTCGCGGCGGTGTCCGGCTCATCGCCCGCCACCGTGGTGGCGATCGGCTCTATCGTGATCGCCGGCATGGTGCGGGTCGGCTACACCCAGGCCTTCGCCACAGGCGTGATCGTGAATGCCGGTACGCTTGGCATTCTGATCCCGCCGTCGATCACGATGGTCATCTTTGCCGCTGTCACGGAAACGTCGGTCGGACGCCTGTTCATGGGCGGCGTCATTCCCGGCCTTCTGCTCGGACTCTCTCTCATGGTGGCGATCTACGTGGCGGCCCGAGTCATAAAGCTGCCACGCCAGCCCAAGTCGCCGTGGAACGAGCGGTTTAAGTTGTTTCTCGACGCCTTCTGGGGCCTCCTGCTCATCTTCATCGTGATGGGCGGCATCTATGGTGGCGTGTTCACGCCGACGGAAGCGGCGGCGGTGGCAGCGGTCTATGCGTTCTTCTGCGCGGTCGTGATTTATCGCGATCTCCATATCACCGACGTGCCGGGGGTGCTGCTCGATTCAGGCCGGGTAACGGTGATGCTGATGTTCATCATCTGCAACGCCTTCCTGTTCGGCCACGTGCTGACGACCGCGCAGATCCCGCAGGATATCGCGCGCATGATCACCGAGGCGAACTTGGCGCCGTGGCAGTTCCTGCTGGTGGTCAACATCATCCTGTTGATTGCCGGAAACTTCATGGACCCGGCGCCGATCGTCCTAATTACTGCGCCGATTCTGTTTCCGACCGCCGTCAAGCTCGGCATCGACCCAGTCCATTTCGGCGTCATGTATGTGGTCAACATGGAGATCGGCCTGGTGACGCCACCGGTCGGGCTGAACCTGTTCGTCGCCTCCGGTATCACCGGCCTGCCTTTGATGTCGGTGGTGCGCGCGGCGCTGCCCTGGTTGATGGTCTTGGTCGGCTTCCTGATCGTCGTCACTTACATTCCGGAAGTCTCGCTCTTTCTCCCGAATCTGCTGTTTGGCAAGCCGGTCTGAGCGGTTTCGTCGCAACGATTGAGCGCGCGATTTCCTGCGCAAATTTATTCTGAACGTCCGTAAATCTACATTGCGCGCGCGTAATCTCTGTCCAAACTTTAACTTGCTAAGGCGGCGCGCCATTCCATCATTGACGGCATCGGAAATGCCATTGGAGGAATGCCATGTGGAAGACTGTTCTGGCCGGCTCGACCGCGCTTGCGATTGCCGGCGCTACGCTCGCCTACGCGCAAGGCCCTAGCGGACGCGACAGCGGGCCGCGCTGGCGGCCGAACGCGGCAGACATCGGCGCGTTTGCCGACGCACGCATCGCGGCTTTGCACGCCGGGCTCAAGCTGAACGCCGGGCAGGAGAAGAATTGGCCGGCGGTGGAAAACGCGCTGCGCGATCTTGCCAAGCAGCGCTCCGAGCGATTCGCCGCGCGCGCTAGCGCCGATCGTCCGAAGGATGCGGTCGAACGGCTGGCCCTGCGCGCCGACGTGCTGAGCGAGCGCGGCGCCGCGCTTAAGAAACTCGCGGATGCAGCAGGCCCGCTCTACAAGAGCCTGGATGAGGCCCAACAGCACCGCTTCGTCGTGCTGGCGCGGCTCGGCGCCCGCCGCTTCGCCGGCGAGCGTGGTTGGCATCACCGGCGCGGCTGGATGCATCGCGGTCCCGGTGGGCCCGAACGCGCTCCGATGCGGCCCGAGGGTGGCCCGCGATCGCGGTGAGCCGCCGCGGGTCGAGTAGTGGGGCGGCGGCCGACACGACCTCACTGACGCGTGACGCCGCCATCTCTGGAAGCCGCCGGGTGCGCCCGGCGGCTCTTCATTCAGGCCGCGCCTGATCCTTTCGGCAAACCGGCCCCATCCGCGACCAAATCGAGGACACGCATTTCGGGATCATGCGCGATTGCCGTGGCTTCCAGCGCCCGCGCGGCTGGACTCTCCCGGATCGCTTTGCTAAGTCACGCGCGCCTGGCGGGGCTTTTCCGCCGACGGCGATCCGGGCGCATAGCTCAGTTGGTAGAGCAGCTGACTCTTAATCAGCGGGTCCCAGGTTCGAGCCCTGGTGCGCCCACCAGTCTTCTCAACAACTTAGGTTGATTGCGGGTCGAACAAACGGCGCACGGTTTACACCACCGTTTACAGATTTGTTCGTGTTTCGAGCTTCGTCATCGCGATTTCGGCAAGCTCGACATCGCGGCCAAGATGATAGTGCGCATCAAGGATAGCCTCGACGTCGCGCAATATGCATCTCCTATGTCAAGAATTCACGAGGGTCGGTTATAACGCCGCGAATGGCGGTCGCCGCCGCTACCGCCGGGCTGGCGAGGTAGATCTCGGCCTTGTAGCTGCCCATGCGCCCGGGAAAATTTCTGTTCGCCGTTGAGAGAGTGACTTCGCCGTCGGCCATCACGCCCCCGTCCGTCGCACAGGCGCCGCAGCCGGGGTTGGTGATCAAGGCTCCGCTCTCGAGGAAGGTGGAGTAGATCCCCTCCCGAACAATTCGCGCCACGATGTTCCGCGAGGCGGGTGTTATTATCAGACGCACCCAAGGAGCGACTTTATGCCCCTTAAGGATAGCTGCCGCGATCGCCAGATCTTCGTACTTGGCGTTGGTGCAGGAACCAATAAAAACCTGGTCGACTTTCGTTCCCGCCACAGCGTCGATGGGTTTCACGTTTTCTACCGCCGGCGGGCAGGCGATATGAGGCACAAGCTTCGATCCATCGATCGACACGGTCTTGATATAGCTGGCGTCGGGGTCAGGGTGAATCTCCTCATAGTCGGTGGGCTCCACGCCGCGCTCGGATAGATAGGCGCGGGTCACCGCGTCGGGCCGCACATAGGCGAATTTTACGCCCATCTCCATGGCTAGATTGCAAAGTGTCATGCGCTCCGAAATCGACAGCCCTTCGACATAACTGCCATGGAATTCCAGGGACAAGTAGGTGGCCCCATCCGCCGTCAAATCACCCACCAGCTTTAGCATCGCGTCCTTGGCCGACGTGCCGGGAGCCAATGGGCCCTCGATTGTGATCTTGATCGATTGCGGCACCTTCATCCAAAGATAGCCGGCAACCCAGGTGGCGGTTACCTCGCTAAAACCCACTCCGGTCCCGGCCGCACCGAGTGCGCCGTAGATTGTGGAGTGGGAGTCGGTCCCGATCACCACCATGCCGGGGCGGACGTGTCCGTCCTCCATAAGCACGACGTGGGCGATGCCGGCATCGACATCGTAGAATTTCTTGATTCCCTTGGATTGGGCAAACTCCCGGCAAATCTTCTGATCAGCCGCGGTCTTGACCACATGGGCTGGAGAATTGTGATCCATCACCATGGCGATGCGATCGACGTCGAACAGCTTGTCGGTTCCCAGCTTCTCGAGCGATCTTATGCAGCGCCAGCTGGCTGCATAACTCATAATCAGATTTGGATAAACGTTGACTACTTGGCCGACGGTCGTTTCCGGCAGCCCGGCTGCCCGAGCCATCACTTTTTCGGCGAAGGTCTTACCCATACTTTCGATCTCCGGCTTGCAGAACGTGCTGGGCCACGTAAGGGAGCAGACCGCCAGCCTCCAGAATCTGCCTTAGACTTTCCGGATAGGGAGCAAAACGAAAAACCTTGTCTTTTGCCGTGATCGTGCCGGCTACCATGTCGACGGCGGCCGTATCGCCATCGGCGATGGCGTCCGCCGCCTCCGGGCAAGCCACCGCCAGCAAGCCGGTGTTGATGGCATTGCGGAAGAAAACGCGAGCGAAGGATTTGGCGATCACCGCCTTGATGCCGGCCCCGATCAGACAAGAGGCCGCTTGCTCGCGCGCACTGCCGCAGCCGAAGTTAATGCCTGCCACCAAGATTTGAGAATGACGCAAGCGCTCCTGCACTTGCGGACCAAGGGGTTCGAAGGCGTGCTCCGCCAATTCCTTCGGGTCAATACTCACCAAGTAGCGGCCTGGTATGATGATGTCGGTGTTCACGCTGTCGCCAAATTTGAGACATTGACCGCTAAACATGAGCATGCCCCTTTAATTTGTGCTGCGATTCTCGTGTTGCCGCCTCGGACCGGGAAAGCAATCTTGAGAAGATAACTTTATTCGCCGCAGATGAGCTCGCCTCGTTTTGCTTTCGTACGGGCGAGTATCGAAGTCATCGCTAGGGTGTCTTGTTCGAGCCGGCCGCCTCGCGGCCCGCGATGCGGCCAAACACAGCGCCTGAAATCAGCCCGCTGCCACTGCCATAGTTATGATAGTACAGCCCACCGACCAGCTCCCCCGCGGCGTACAGGCCAGGGATCGGTCGGCCTGCCGTGTCTACCACCTGGGAGTTGGTGTTGATCTTGAGTCCGCCGAAAGTGAAGGTGATGCCGCAGGTGACCCCGTAGGCATGATATGGCGGCTTCTCGAGGCGGGTTGCCCAGTTTGATTTGTTGACCGCCAGCCCCTGAGTGCACAGCCCGTCGAGAATATTGGGATTGAACGGTACATCCGGCCGTGGCGCGTTATTGTAAGCAGCGACGGCCTCAAGGAAGCGCCGCCCGTTCACGCCCTCGAGCTTTTCCGCCAATTCCTCGAAAGTGTTCCCGACCGCCTTGGTAATCCGCTTGATTCGGTAGTCTTCCCTAAGCAGGTGCGTGACGGTTTGGTCGAACACCTGCCAAGCGAAAAGCCCCGGCTGATTGAGGATCTCGCGGCCATATTTGGCATAAGTGAAAGTATGGAAGTCTGCACCCTCATCAACAAAGCGCTCGCCCTTGGCGTTGATGTAGATGCAGAACGGATAATTGTGCTTCTGGAAGCTGTCGCCGACCGTCAAATCGCCGAAAGGCGGGGCATTCATGTCCCATTCCGTGGCGTGTGCGCCGGACCAATGGCCGGTCGGCATGGCCCCGATCTCGAGCGCCATGTCGATGCCTTTGCCGGTATTGAACTGCGTGCCTCTGACCTTCGCTAAATCCCAATTCGGGCCGAGATATCGTGCCCGCATCTCGGCATTGGCGCCGAACCCGCCGGAGGCAAGGATAACCGCCTTGCCGCGAAAGTCTGCAGTGCGCCCTTCGTGACGGGCCTGCACTCCCGTTACTCCGCGATCGTCGTGAAGCAGGGACATGGCCGTAGCATCGTAGAGAACGCGGATGCCCTCGCGAGCGGCAGTCGTATGCAGCGCTTTCACCAGTTCGGGTCCGCCGCCCCAGATCTGAGCCGCCGCGCCGCCCCAAAACTTGAATTTGCCGTCGACCTGAAATGCGTGGTTGCCGTAGGCAAGTTGAAAACGCACGCCCTTGCGTTGCATCCAGCGGGCCGTGTCGAAACTTTGCCGAATGAGGACTTCGGTCATGTCCGGATCGCAGCGATATTGGGTCAGGCGTCCCATGTCGTCGAAGTATTGGTCCTCGGTATATGTATCGAGTTCAATGTTGCCCAATTCCTCGTTGGTAAGATCGGGGATGAGTTGCTGCAGATCTTCGACGCCTCGGTACACAATGCGCACCATTCCGCCGGTATAGGTTGAGTTGCCGCCGCGCTGATCTTCTGGAGCGGCTTCGAGGACGAGGACCCGGGCGCCGTGCTCGCGCGCTGAAAGGGCCGCACACATTGCGGCGTTGCCTGCGCCAACGATAATGACGTCCGCATCAATGGTTTCGCTGGTCATGGGTCTCCGTCCGCGTTTGGCTGTTTGGCTACAGCTCGCACTGCCAGATCACACGCTCGATAATGGAGAAAAACCTATCACTAATGTTACGCAAAGTGGTGATTAGCTATAACCAAGACATGGGTGCTCGCCGCCATTGGCCCAACTTGTTCCACTGAGCAGGCTTTTGTCGCGCACTGGGCCCTTCCTGGAACACCGCAAGGCATAGCCGGCGCATTTATCCGAGCGTTTGCCGACGCCGGCGCGCTGGTCTGGGCTGACGGAGGATCGCGACGCCGCTTATAACAACGAGTGGCAACTGATGTCGTTATTCGAATTTGACAACTATAGCTGCCCCGCCCAAGCATTCGACGCAGCAACCGGGCCCGATGCTCGAGGACGACCATGGGCTATTCGTCGGACTTGGAGTCCCATGAGACGATGCTTGCCGCGCATTGGCCCTGCCTAGCTCCGATCTCGCATGGGGTGACCGACGCATGAGCGATCCTCTGTACGCTTCCGCGTCGGGCGCAATCCGCATGGCCCTGATCGGCGACATTATGCTGTCGCGCCGGCTGACGCCGTACGCCGAGCCCAACTATCTGGCACTCGTTGAGCGGATCCGCTCGTGCGACCTCGCCTTCGCCAATCTCGAGACCGTTGTGCGGGAGAAGCACGAAGGCGCGCCGAATTATACCCAGGGCACGCCGATGACGACCGATCCGGCTCTGCTCGCGGACCTCGCCTGGCTCGGACTCGATCTCGTCGCCTGCGCCAACAACCATGTTACCGACTATGGCGTAGAAGGTGTCAGGGCGTGTATTCGACACTTGCGGTTGGCCGGGCTGCCCTTCGCCGGGATCGGCGAAAATCTCGCCGCGGCGCGTTCGCCCGCCTATGCCGATACGCCGGCAGGGCGCGTCGGGATGACTGCGGTGACCTCGTTTTTTCGGCCATGGAACCGGGCTGCCGACCAGCGCCCCGATGCTGGCGGGCGGCCGGGGGTCAGTCCGCTGGGCTTCTCGCGCCGCTATACGGTCGACGCGGAGACTTTCGCGGCGCTGAGTACCGCCAGCGATAAGCTCGGTCTGACCCAGGAACGCTTGCGCCAACGCGGACATTTCTATAGCGCGCGGGAAGCCCCAAGCGACGAAGCCGGGCGGCTCAATTTCCTCGGCGGGCAATTCACCCGTGGCTCGACTTTCGCGCTATCGACCGTCGTCGATCCCGGCGACGCCGCCGAAACTCTGCGCTCGATCCGCGAGGCGAGACGCCAGGCCGATTGGGTTATCTTCTCGTTCCATGTGCATGAATTCGGGTCCGCCGGCGGGAGCGAGGCCCGCAACGATGCTGAGCTCGATGCACCGGCGGACTTCGCGATCGACTTTGCGCGCGCCGCGATCGACGCCGGTGCCGATGTGGTTGCCGGCCATGGCCCCCACTTGACCCTTGGCATCGAGATTCACAAAGGCCGCCCGATTTTTTACAGTTTGGGAAATTTCATCTTCCAGAACGATTCCGTGACGACTTTCCCGGCGGAGGCCTATCAGCGCTTCGGCCTGGACCATAGCGCCACGCCCACGGACTTCCTGGATGCAAGAACGGACGGGGAGAAGCGCGGTTTTCCGGTGCTCCGCGATTATTGGGAAAGCGTCCTCGCCGAATGCACCTTCGAAGGCGGCGCCCTCGCTGCGGTGATTTTGCATCCTCTCGACCTCGGCTTTGGCCGCTCCCGCGGCCAGCGCGGCCGGCCGATGCCGGCAAGTGGCGATGTCGCGCGCCACGTCCTTGAGCGCGTCGCGCGCCTGTCCCGGCAGTTCGGCACGCGGATCGATGTCGAAGAAGGGCAGGCCGTGATCCGGTTGACGGCCTGAGCGCGCAAAGGAAAAACTGGCGCCGCTTGCGAGGCTATCGCGCGCCAGGCAGCCGTTGCTCAATCCCGTACAATTCGGATGCCGGAATTCGGTTTGTCCGCCGCCACGCGGCTGGCAGCTTTGATGACGTCCATCAGGGTCGCGCCCGCGGTCGAAAGCGGGGCGTCCTTGCGGTAGCAGATGCCCATCTTTCGAGGCGACGAAAGACCTTGATCATGGTCATCGGCGCCTTCCGGCGTCAGCAGCGTCATTTGCCCGCGCTCGCCTTCCAGCCGCACGGCGTCGTGGTTGAGCAGGCCGATCCATTCGCCTTCGCTCAGCATTGTCTTGACGAAAAGCGAGGAATTGCTCCTGAGGACGCTGCGTTCATGGATCAGGTTCTGCGACTGGAGCAATTGGCGCAGGCTGCGTTCCAGATAGGTGCTATCGCTGAGGACGGCCCAGGGAAACCGGGTCAGGTCGCGCGTCGACAGATGCGGCTTGGCGGCCAGCGGGTGGCTGCGTGCCACCGCGATGACGCTGGTTTCGTAAAACAGCGGATCCTGCTGCAGGATTTCGGAGAACTCGTCTTCCTCCAGCCGGGCGATGATGAAATCGAAATCGCCATGCAGCAGGGGTGTAATCAAGGCATCGCGGTTGCCGATGGTGATCTCGAAGGTAAATCTTGAATCTTTGCCTGCCAGTTTCGAGGTCGCCATCGGCAAGATGCTGCTGACGAAGCCCGGGCCAGGCGGCACGCCGATCTTGACGCGACCCAGCGACAGGCTGCGCAGGGAGATCATTTCGTTCCTGAGTTTGTCGCCCTCCGAAATCATCCATTTGGAATGGCGAAACAACAGGTGGCCGAAATCGGTCAGCACGATGCCGCGCTGACTGCGCACCATGAGCGTCGCGTTGAACTGCTGCTCCAGCGCCTGAATACTCTTGGAAAGCGCCGGCTGCGAAAGGCCCATCTGCGTCGCAGCCTTGTTCATGCTGCCGAGTTCGGCGACAGCGACAAAGCGTGCCATGAGCTTGAGGTCCATTTCGTTATAACCATTCCTTAGAACTTGTTTCCTCGATTATATTTGACAATTAGATGACCCCTGTCCAGTCTTTCGACAACGTGGACCGCCTCGCCGTGGTCGGCGCGAGAGGAAACAGATGGAAATGCGGATGGGCATGAGTTTGGCGCAGGAACGCCGGGCGAGGGTACTCGACGTTTGTCAGGCACAAGGCTGGCAGGCCCTGCTGGTCTGGGGAAATGCCTGGCGCTGCGATTACGTCCGCTATGTCAGCGATTTCGCCACGCTCGAAGGTCATTGCTTCGCCTGGCTCGATGCCGAAGGCGCGTTGACGCTGTTCGTCGACAGCCCGGGCGAGGCCGAGCGCGCCGCTGTCGAGACCGTCGATTGCGATATCGTCTGCGCTCCCGATATCGTCGAAGCGGTGAACCGGCGTGTCAAAGCCGCCGGCAATACCGCGCTCGCGGCGGCCCCGCGCGGGCTGATGCCGGCGGGCATCGAGGCGCTTGCCGACGGCCGTTGCCAGGATGCCGCTGCGGCACTGGCGCTCCTGTTTACCCTCAAGACGGAACGCGAGCACGAGGCAGTGCGGCGCGCCTCCGACATTGCCGACCGCGGCTACGAGGTATTTCGTCAGATCGCCCGGCCCGGCGTGACAGAGTTCGAGCTGGTCGCCGAAGTCGAGCATTTTCTGCGCACGCAAGGTTGCCCCGACAACTTCATGATCGTCGGCTCCGGCGGCCGCGAGGTGCGCGGCATGCATCCTCCCGGCACACGCCGGTTGCAGCAAGGCGATCTCGTGACCACAGAATTGTCGCCCTGCGTGGACGGCTACTACGCGCAGATCTGCCGGACGCTGGTGATCGGCGAACCCAATTCCGACCAGCTCGGCGCCTTCGACGTGTTTCGCCAGGCGCTTGAGGCCGGCATCGCCGCGGTGCGCCCCGGGGTCACCGCCGCCGCCGTCGCCAAAGCTGAGAACGACGTCTTTCGCCAACATGGGCTCGGCGACTACACCACCAGCCAATACACTCGCGTGCGCGGCCATGGCCTCGGACTGTTCCTCGATAGCGCCCCGGCGCTGCTGGAGGATGTCGACCTGCGGCTGGCCGAAGGCATGACGCTGATCGTGCATCCCAACACGTACCATCCTCGCTCCGGCTACATCGTGCTCGGCGACGCCCTGATCGTCACCGACACCGGCGCGGAGATCTTGACGCGCACGCCGCGCGAACTGTTCCAGGTTGCAGGTTAAGGAGAGCGCGATGCGGCGCGGGTTGCTCGGTTGGTCTGCGGACGAAGTGCCGATGACCGTCTTCGATGCGCGGCTTGAGGCGGTGCGCCGCGCGATGGCGGCCGAGGCGGTGCAGGCTCTCATCGTCTACACCGACTTTGCCCGTCCGGCTGCGGTGTTCGAACTCACTCATTTCATTCCCTACTGGGCGCGCGGCGTCCTCGTGGTGACGCAGGAACAGCCGCCGGCGCTGATCACCGCCCTGTCGCATCGGGTGGCGGACTGGATCCGCGATAGCTCGACGCTGCAAACGGTCGTTTGCACCCCGGATATCGGTGGCGGCATCGCCGCGAGCCTGCCGGCGGCGGCGAACAGGGTCGCCGTGCTCAACTTGTCGCAGTTCCCCGGCGATGCGCTCGCCGGCCTGCGCGCCGCGCGGCCGCAGTTGGACATCGTCGACGGTGCCGCCCTGTACGAACGCGGTACTGCCGTTATGAAATCGGCCGGGGCAGGGCAATTCGCGCGTGCCGCACAGATCGCCGCTGCGGCGTTGCAGGCAGGTCTCGACGTTGCCGCACAGCGTGACGCCAATCTTTTTCTGGCGGAGGCCGAGCGCATGGCGCGCCGGCTCGGCGCCGAGGAATGCCTGTTCGCCATTGCCCCCGACTGCGGGAGTGACGCGCGTCTGCGCCGGGTCGAGGGGCTCGCGGCTCTCGGTGACCTCTTCGCCGCGCAAATTTCAGTGGCCTACAAGGGCTGTTGGATTCGCCGGGGTTTCACCGCATCGACGACCGGACCGCTTGCCTGGCTCGACGGGCTGAATGCCTGGTTTGACCAGATCACCGCCGCCGGTGGATGGGACGCCTGTTCGCGCGAACAGGTCGTCGATCGCATCGCCGCCGCGCCGCAAGGCGCGCTGGTGGAATGGCGGCTCGAAGGAACCCCCGCGGATCGGCCGCTTGCGCTGCTCTGCGGGTCACAGTGGCCCGACCTGGACCGGGCGAAACGCCCCGCAGCCGGCCGAACGTTGTCACTTCGACTGACCACGCCGCAGGGACCGTGGTTCGCCGCGCGCCCGCTTTTGCCGGAGGAGGCACTCTAGCGCTTGCCGAACGGGCGCACTCACGCGGCCGGCAGGAAATAGCTGCAGGTCACCAGACAACCGGACGCACACGTATTCAAATGAGCATAATGAGCAAAAGGGAGGAAACCCATGTCGAAACTTCGCAACTGTCTCCTGGCGGCGCTCGCGCTTGCCACGGCAGCGCCGGTCATGGCTGCCGAAAACCCCTTCTATGAAGGCAAAACCATAAACTTCATCGTTGGCTATGCGCCCGGCGGCGGTTCGGACCTGTCCTGCCGCGTCTTCGCCAACCATATGGGCAAGCATATCGCCGGGCATCCAAACATCATCGTCAAGAACATGCCCGGCGCCAGCGGTGCCAACGCCATCAACTATGTCGGTGAGGCCGCGCGCAAAGATGGGCTGACGGCCATATGCGGCACGATCAGCATTCTACTGCCGGTGCTCCATGATCCGTCGCTGCGGGTCGATCTCAGCAAGTTCCACTTCATCGCCGGTGTTGCCGACAGCCAGGTTCTCTACGTTCGCACCGACGTCAAGCCCAACATGAAAAAACCGACCGACATCTTCAATGCGCAAGGCCTGGTGCTCGGTGGTTTCAAAGTTTCCAGCGCCAAGGACATCCCGGCGCGACTGGCGTTCGACCTGCTCGGCCTCAAATATAAATACGTCACCGGCATCAACGGCGACGGTGCCGGCCGGGCGGCCATGCAGCAGGGCTTCGTCAATGCTTGGATGGAAGGTCTGGCCAGCTACGTCTCGATCACCAAGCCGGCTATGACCGAGACCGGCCAGGTTATTCCGATTTTCCAGAGCGGTCTGCCGGACGATGAGGGCATGCTGACCGAAAAGGATGCGGCGCTGCCCGAGGTGCCGACCTTCAACGAAGTCTACAAGACGCATTTCGGCAAGGACCCGTCCGGCCCGCTATGGGATGCGATGGACGTCATCCTCGGCACCTATGCCACCTCGCAGCGGGCCATCGCCTTGCCGCCCGGCTCGCCGCCGGCATCCGTCGATGCGATGAGCGCCGCCGTTCAAGGTACGCTCAATGACCCGGCTTTCCTCGCCGAGGCGCATAAGGTCCTCGGCTCCGGCGTCAAGATCTTCCCGGCCGCCCGGGTGCAGAAGGCTTTTACCAAGGCGATGGCCGCCCCGACGGAAGCCAAGGACCTGATCAAGAAGATGATTTCTGAAGGTAAGAAGGAAGTCGGGCGCTAAAAGGTCCAGTTCCGGTGGAGCGGCGTCGCGGCGCCGCTCCAAGGCAGGCGGAAGATCCGAATGAATGCAATGCTCGAAGGCCTCCATCTGCTGCTCACGTGGCAGGTAATGGGTCTGATGATGGTTGGCGTGCTCGTCGGCCTGTATCTCGGCGCCGTCCCCGGTCTTGGCGGAATGGTCGGCTTTTCGCTGCTGCTGCCGTTTACCTTCAACATGAGCCAGACCGCGGCCTTTGCGCTGCTGCTCGGCATGTATGCCGTCACGACCACGAGCGACACGCTTGCCGCTATCCTGATCGGCGTGCCCGGCACCGGGTCTGCCGCGGCGACTCTCATCGACGGCTTTCCGCTTTCGAAACAGGGCCAGGCGATGCGCGCGCTCGGCGCCGCCTACACATCTTCCGTGGCCGGCGGGCTGCTCGGCGCGCTGGCGCTGGGCGCCTCGGTGCCGATCATCAAGCCGTTGATCCTCGCCTTCGGGCCGCCCGAATTCTTCATGCTTGCCGTGCTTGGCCTGTGTTTCGTCGGCACGCTCAGCGGCGGCTCGGCGAGCAAGGGCATTCTCGGCGCATTGATCGGCCTGATCCTCTCGACCATCGGCTATTCCACGCAAGGCGGCATTGCCCGCTACGCCTTCGGTACGAACTACATGCTCGACGGGCTGAAGATCGTGCCTGTCGTGTTGGGCTTGTTTGCCATACCGGAGATCGTCGAACTCGCGGTGAAAGGCCTGCCGATCGGCGCCAAGATCGGCGACCAGAAGTCGCGCATCATCGACGGTGTCCGCGACACCTTCCGCAACTGGTCGCTCGTGCTGCGCTCCAGCATCATCGGCATTTACATCGGTCTGTTGCCGGGCGTCGGTGGGTCTATCGCCGACTGGGTTGCCTATGGCCACGCCGTGCAAACGGCCAAGGACAAGTCGCAGTTCGGCAAGGGCGACATCCGCGGCATCATCGCGCCGGAATCGGCGGTCAACGCCGTCAAGGGCAGCGATCTCGTCCCGACCATCGCCTTCGGCATCCCGGGGTCGGCACCGATGTCGATCCTGCTCGGCGCCTTCCTCGTGCACGGGCTGCGGCCCGGCCCGGACATGCTCACGACCAACCTGCCGTTCACCTTCTCGCTGATGTGGACCCTCGTGATCGCCCACGTCGCCGGTGCTCTGCTGATGATGGTCGGAAGCCGCCAACTCGCCAAAGTCACGCTGGTGCGCGGTCACCTTCTGGTTCCCGGTATCGTCCTTTTCTCTTTCATGGGCGCCTGGATGCAGAGCAATCAACTGGGCGACTGGATCAGCCTCATCGGCTTCGGCATCTTCGGGCTGCTGATGAAGAAGGCCGGCTGGCCGCGGCCGCCGATCATTCTCGGTTTCGTCCTGGGGCCGATCATGGAGGTCAACCTCGACTTGTCGCACCAAGCGTTCGGCTGGGGCTGGGTGCAACGGCCGTGGGTTCTGGTCATGTTGGCCATCCTGACGTTCTCCGCCATGTCCTTCGGGCGCAAGTTTCTGCCGGGCTATCGGGCAAAGTTGTCGACGGCGGCAATCGAGGAGCAGGCGCACGCTGCCGCGCCCGCTCCGGGGCTGTCACTGGGCATCTCCGCCATGCTGGGCCTGTGCTTCGGCGTCGCCGTTTGGATCGCGTCGGGATGGACCCTGGACGCCAGCTTCTTTCCGCTGGCCACCGGGATACCCGGCACCCTCGTCGCGTTTTCGCTGCTCGGCCTCAGCCTGCTGCGGCTGTCGCGGCTCAGGCCGGACCGCGAGCCTATCGCCACGTCGCAGGAGTGGATCAAGACGGCTCTGCTGCTTGCCAGCCTAGCCGGGATCATCGTCGTGTCACTGCTGTTTGGCCAGATCGCCGCGCTGGTGCTGTTCGTGGCCCTCTATCTGGCGCTGTGGGCGCGGGAATCCTGGCGCATGGTCATCGCGCAGACGGTCGTCGGCTGGGGGATTCTGTTCCTGCTGTTCGACCATCTTCTGCACCCGATCTGGCTAACCGCGCTGTTTCCGATCTTTGAGTGAGTCGGAAGCCCGTAACGATACCGCCGTGCTGCTTGCGCTGATCCAGGGACGGCAATCTCTGCGCCAGCCGGTCATGTCATTACAATTTGTTGTCCGCGTAGAGCCTGCTGAGGGTCCGCTTGGGTGGCGGGATTGACGCAGTCTTGGAATTGGAGCGCTCGTCGACACGACATTCAGCCTTGATCTCTCGGATCAGCGCGCGGCTCGTCGTGGACAGCACGGTGTCTTTTCGATAGACGATGCTGACCATATGGAAATTGAAAAGTCCGGGCTTGGCCGAATTTGTCGAATTGTCGAGAGCAACTTCGACAAGCGAACCCTTCTCCAATTCAATTCGTACCGAGTTCATATGCAATGAGGCCGACGAAGTCGCTTTGCATTAATGTTGATTTCACGAATACCGAGGAATTGTTGCGTATGATGGTTCGCTCGAATTGCGTGCCGGCTTCTTTGGCCATTTGTCGCAGCATTGTTTCCATATTTAAGTTTTCAAATAAAACGGCCCAAGGATATTGGCAAATATCCGCAACCGTCGTCACCGGTTGCTTGCTCAGCGGGTGGCCGGGATGGACAACGATGGCTCCGCGATTCTGAAATAGGTGCTCTTTGACTAGGTCATCGGTCGTATCGTCATCCACGATGTTGGTGACGATGAAATCGAGGTCGCCTTGGCGCAATGGCTGTAAGAGGTTCTCACAGGAACCGAGCTGATAATTTACCGAAATGCACGGGGCGCTTTTGACCAAACGTAGTGTGGCCACCGTCAATACGTGGCTAATGAAGCCCGGACCCGGCAGTACGCCAACGTTGACTTCGCCAATAGAAACATTCCGTAAGATATCAATTTCTCTGTCCAGTTTTCGAAGCTCGGCATCGATAACCTTGGCATGCAAAACCACGGTTTGGCCGTACGTCGTCAAATTTACACCACGAGGCCCGCGGTGCAGGAGATCAATCGAGAAGTGATCTTCAAGTAGGCGAATACTCTTGGACAGGGCAGGCTGCGAAATATGGAGATGTTCGGCAGCCTTATTGATGCTCCCTAATTCCGCGACAGTAACAAGGCGGCTCAAGAGTTCGCGTATCCATGACTTTCTCCAGGCGTTGCGGCCGTCGACAGACTCCCGGTCCGCCGAAGCCGCGGATTAACGCCTTTAGCTATAACCGTATTTTATAAGACAGCACAATAATGCTGCAGGCAGATTGAACTAGATTCGGCGCTGTCGCGCCGGGAATTTTCGTCTAAATCCCTGTGTTGCCGCCACTAATTAGGGTCTTTGGCGCGCCAGGAACCACGATATTGCAACATTCCCTGTGAGTTGGTTTTGACCGGACTCAGTTTTTTGCCTCTTTCTCCGTCGTGACGAAATCCTCCGAACTCCTCGGTCTTGTCGCGCGGGCGATGACCGTGATGCCGACGATGACCAGCAGGTAGCCGGCGGCGACGGCAAGCGAACTGGCGAAGCCCGCAAGCGCGGGAGCCAGCAGCCTGACGAGACCGACGCCTAGAAAAGCGGCGAGGGTGCCGCCGATCCAGTAAGCTAGGTTTCCTTTCATGGCGAGGGCACCTGCAGCAACGTCACATAAATGCCGGCGATAATCGCTGAAGAGATCACGCCGGAGACGCAGGCCCCCATCGCCCAGGGCAGAATCATGGCGAACTTGTTGGCGGCGTGGGCCTCCTTCTGGGCCACCTTGGCGGTTGTCGGGACGCAGGAGACGCCGGCAATGCCAACCACCGGGTTAAAGGTGCGGCCACTCATCCAATAGACGATATATCCGCCGATGATCCCGCCGATGCCGGATAACAGCAGCGCCGTCATCCCTAAGAACAGCAGCAGGATGACTTTGGGATTGAGGATGGTGTTGGCCTCGAACAAGACGCCGAGCATGAGGCCGAGAAAGAAAGTGGAGCCGTACAGCACCGTACCGCCGAGAAAGTCCACATACTGCTTCACGCCGGCTTCGCGGACGATCACGCCCACGAAGAACGACATGAACAAGGGAGCGGCCACCGGGAACAGCAGGCAAAGCACCGTGCCGGTGATGATGGCGAAGGTGATTTTTTCGGCCGGAGAAATTTGCGGGATCGATTTCGTGTCCATCTTGATCCCCCTTAATTCCTTGGGGATCAGCAGACGGACCAGATACGGATAGCCGGCATAGGTCAGGCTCAGATAGAGATAGGCCACGATCGTGATCGGCACGAACAGGTCTCTGGCCAGCAGCAGTGAGGCGTAGAGCACCATGGGCGCATCGGCGCTGCCGACCATCGCAATCGCCGCCGCTTCTTTGTAGGTCAGCCCGAGTCCGACGGCGAGGGGGAACGTCAGCAGGGTGCCGAGTTCCGCCATGATCGCAATGATCATGCAGCGGACCGGCGCGATCAGCATATAGCCGATATCGGAGATCGCCCCGATCCCCATGAAGACCAGGCAGGCGATCAGGCCGTTGCTGAAGGTGAAGGTGTAGATCGGCTGCAGGAAATTGATCTGCAGGACATCGACCAGTTTTTCCGGACCGCTTGCAATAGGATCGATGAAAATCGTTCCCATGGTCTTGGCCGAGAGGTAGAGAACGCCGGCATTGACGGAGGCCATCCCGATTCCCATGGGAATCATGATGAGCGGCTCAAGCGTCCCCTTGGCGCCCAGATAGACAAAGGCGATTCCGAGCGCGATCAGCAGGATGCGGGCAGCAGCGATGAGCGGATCGGACGCCACCATGGTGGCGATCCCCTGAAAGAGATGGAGAAAATCGATCTCGGGCATGGTCAGGCCGTGCCTTTCGGGGCCGCACCCCCTTGCGTCGGAGACGGCCCGCTCTTGGCGCTTTTGCTAGCCTCGGCGCGGCTTTTCTGCATGCGGATGACGACGAAGATGTACTTGATCATCCAGGCGGTGATGAGCGAGATCGCCGCCGCCAGCGCGTAGACAAAGAGCATCAATTTGACGGCCCCCCAGAACAATTCCATGTCCCCTCCGCACAGGCCCGCCCAACGATCGCCTTGATAATGCCAAGCCAGCGGTTGTCGGGCACAAACGGACCGCGGCTCGGCGCGCAACTAACCGATAACGATCAACAGCTGATTGGGCTCCACTTGATCGCCCTCGGCGACCTTGATGGCGGTAATTTTCCCGGCGACCGGGGCGTAGATGAGATTTTCCATCTTCATGGCTTCGACGATCATGAGCTCGTCCTCGTATTGCACGTCGTCGCCAACCTTCACGAGAATTTTCCAGACCTTCCCCGACACCGGGGCGGTGACTTCCTCGCTCATCGAGCCATCTCCTCTTGCAGGCCAAGCGCCGCCGATCGGCCCTGGTCACAGGCACCCGCACTCTCTATACCACCGCCTTCAATTTCGGTGTTAAAGGCACAACTTTGGGATTTCGTGGCCGTTCACCCCCGGATGATCCGCGGCGTCAGCATCTGGTGACGCGGGCATATCGAGATTGGGTTCTGATAAACCGCGCCGGCAAAGCCCTTGAGGTAGGCGCGCAATGCCGTGAGATCGACGATCTCGTCGACATAGCCGTGCTGGGCGCAATAGGCGGGGCGCGACGTATCGTAATACTTCTTCGCCATCTCGTTCATCTTGTCGGCGATCGGCTGTAATGGCTTGCCCGAGTCCTTGTCCTTGACGGCGCGGCGGGCGTAGGTCGCGACCGCCGCGGTCTCGCCGTGCATGACGTAGATTTCGGTCGCGGCGGTGCCGAGCGTGAAAGCGTTATGGCGGTTGGCGGTCGGTCCCCCCATGACGTAATGGGCGGCCGCGCTGCCCTTGCGCAGCACCACCAGGATCATCGGCACGTCGGTCTGCTGAATCGAATAGATCAGCGATTGACCAAGGCCGAGCAGCTCAGCCCGCTCGGCGACGTCGCCGACGTCGATGCCGGTGGTGTCCTGAAACCAGACGATTGGCACCCGGTCGCGCCCGCACAGCGTCACGAACTCGTTCATCTTGATCAGCCCCTGGCGGTAGAGCTTGCCGCCGATGCCGGGGTAATCGGCGTATTCGGGATAGCCCTTGGGCAGCAACCCTTGCCGGTTGCCGATGGCGCCGATCAGCATGCCGTCGATCTTGACCAAGCCGGTGTAAATCTCAGGCCCATAATCGGGACGGAACTCCATGTGCTCGCTGCCGTCGACCAGGCGGGCGAGGATTTCGTCGAAGACATAGGCTTCCTTCTGATTGGCCGGCAGCAGATGGTAGAGGTCGTTGGCTGCAAGCCGCGGCTCCGACGGCTCGGCAACGCGGAAGAACATCGGGTCGTAAGCGGGGATGGCCCGCATGTATTCCTTGATGCCGTCGAGAACATCGGTTTCCTTCTCGAACACGCGGGTGAAGAAACCGGTCGCGTCGTAATGGGTCTCGACCCGGCCCGGCGCCTGCTGGCGCATGTCGCGCGTCTTGGCGATCAATTCCTCGAGGCCGGCCTCGTCGAAGCCGCCTTTGGGCGACATCCCCGATACGATACCAACGCCGCCGACCGCCATGTTGGCGTCCTTGTGGGCGAGCAGGATGGTGGGACTGATACTCTGATAGCCGCCGCCGGCCGGATTGGTCCCGTAAATGCCGGCGAGGATGGGAATCCCCATCTGCTCCAGCTCGGCGTGACGGTAGAAGGCGGTGCCGCTGCCGCGACGGTCGGCGTAGAACTTCTCCTGGTCGGTCATTTTGACGCCGCTGCACTGGACCAGCCAGACCAGCGGAATATGCAGGCGCTTGGCGACGTCGGTCACCCGCAGGATGTTCTCCGACTGCCCGGGGATCCAGGCGCCGGCCAGCAACTTGTTATCGAAGCCGATGATGACGGCCCAGCGGCCGCCGATCTTGCCGAGACCGTCGACGACGTTGGTGGTGCCTTCTTCGTTATCCTGCGGATTGTAGAGGCTGTGCAGCGGGAGGAAGCTGTCTTTGTCGACGAGGTATTCGATGCGCTGCCACACCGTCATTGAACCGCGCTTGTTGATCTCGGCCGCCGGGATGCCGACTTCCCGGCGCGTCTTGCGCAAGGCGGCGATCTCAGCCTCGACGGCCTCGAGCTTGGCGCGGCTTTCCTGCGTGCGCTCGATGCGGTTCTCTTTGACCTCCTTGCCAAAGCCCGGCATCTTCTCGAAATAAGGTCTCATTCACGGCTCCCGCACGTCGTAAGGTCCCGGGCCGGCGACGACCGGTCCATTTCATCTCGCGTCATTCCCGGTTCGGCGTAAAGCCGCAAGCCATTCCGGAGATTATAATCTTTTGGATGTTGGACGTGCCTTCGACCACCTGTAGCGACTTGGCATCGCGATAGAAACGCTCCGCCGGGTACTCGGTCGAGAAGCCGTAGCTGCCGAAAATCTTCATGCACTCGTTGGCGGCATGGACCGCAGCTTCGGAGGCCGCCAGCTTGGCGACCGAAGTCTCATATTGGTTCGGCTTGCCCTGATCCTTCAGCCAGGCGGCACGGTAGACCAGCATTTGCGCGGCATGATGCTCGACCACCATTTCGGCGATCTGCGCCTGAATCATCTGATGCTGGGAAATCGCCTTGCCGAACTGGGTGCGCTCGTTGGCGTATTTGACGGCAAGATCGAGCGCCCCGCCTGCAACCCCCAAGGCGCCGGCGGCACAGCCGAGCCGGGTCTGGTTGAGCTGCCACATGCATACCCGGAAGCCATCGCCGACCTGGCCGAGCACATTCTCCTTCGGCACCTGCATGCCTTCGAACACGAATTCTCCGGTCGGAGCGCAGTGCAGGCCGAGCTTGGTTTCGATCGGTCGCGCCGAGCAACCCTTCATCTTCTTCGGCTCGATGATGAAGGCGGTCATGCCCTTGTTGCCCTTGGCCTTGTCCGTATAGGCGTAGAGCAGCCCGGCATCGCCGACATGCGCCTGCGAGATCCACATCTTGTTGCCGTGAACCTCGAAGTGGTCGCCCTTGTCGATGGCGTGGGTCTTCATGCTCGCTACGTCTGAGCCGGTGTTGGGCTCGGTCATGGCAAAAAATCCGAGCTGCGTACCGGCGATCCAGCCGGGCACATATTTCTTTTTTTGCTCCGGCGTGCCGAACTTGGTGACGGTGAGCGCCGGCCCCAGGTTCTGCATGTTGAAGGGCAAACGCCAGGAGGCCGAAATCTTGGCGATCTGTTCGGCCATCAGCACCGATTCCATGAAGCCCATGCCGCTGCCGCCCAGTTCTTCCGGCAGCGCGCAGGAGAAGAAACCGAGCTCGCCCATCTTGGCGACGCGTTCGGGCTTGAACGCGTGCTGACGCTCCTCATCGGCGATCGTCGGCGCGATTTCTTCGGCGGCAAATCGCTTGGCTATGTCTTGAATCAGCCGCTGCTCTTCATTCAACTCGAAATTCATAGCTGCCCCGTTTCGCGCCATCGCAATCGGCGCATCCTGGATGATCGATTTGTCGTCTAATCACGTCGCTTTTTAATCCTATCTCGCCCGCGCGCCGATGTTAATGGACCGGTTCCCATGCCGATCCTAGGCTCCTTAACTAGACCCGCAGTCGGCAATTCGGCTTGACTTCGGTCAACGCTTGATACTCGTATTTCGCGGCACCGTAACCACCTCGGATGTCAAGTTGTTCGCCGGTCGAGAATTCGACGGCATGCGTGGCGCGGCTGGCAGACCCCGCCGGCTGACAGATCGGCACCCTGCCTGCTATAGCCATTGTAATTGAGGAACGACCGATGTCTCTCGCGCAACCGCTGTCCGTCGCCAAAGCCGGCTCTGGCCAAGTCCGAAACGACTGGACGCGCGAAGAGGTGAGGGCGCTGTTTGCGCTGCCGTTCCCGGAATTGATATTCCGCGCCGCGGCGGTGCACCGGGAGCATTTCGATCCGACCGAGGTGCAGATCTCGACCCTGCTGTCGATCAAAACCGGCGGCTGCCCGGAAGACTGCGCCTATTGTCCGCAAAGCGCGCAATACGACACCGGCGTCAAGGCCGAGAAGCTGATGGCGGTCGAAGCCGTGCTGGCCGAGGCGCGCGCGGCCAAGGCCGGCGGCGCCTCGCGCTTCTGCATGGGCGCGGCCTGGCGCTCGCCCAAGGAACGCGATCTCGACCAGGTCTGCGCCATGGTCGAAGGCGTCAAAGCGCTCGGCCTGGAGACTTGCGTCACGCTCGGCATGATCGAGGCGGAACAAGCCAAGCGTCTCAAGCAGAGCGGTCTCGATTACTACAACCACAACCTCGACACCTCGCCGGAATTCTACGGCAACATCATCACGACCCGCACTTATCAGGACCGGCTCGACACGCTCGATCATGTGCGCGATGCCGGCATCAATGTCTGCTGCGGCGGCATCGTCGGCATGGGCGAGCAAATGGAGGATCGCGTCGGCATGATTGCGACGCTTGCCGGCCTGCCGGTACATCCGGAGAGCGTGCCGATCAACATGCTGGTGCAGGTAGAAGGCACGCCGCTGGCCGCGGCGGCCAAGCTCGATGCGCTCGATTTCGTGCGCACCGTCGCGGTGGCGCGCATCTGCATGCCGGCCTCGGTGGTGCGGTTGTCGGCCGGCCGCGAGGACATGAGCGAGGAGATACAGGCTTTGTGTTTTCTCGCCGGCGCCAATTCGATCTTCTATGGACCGAAGCTGCTCACCACGCCAAATCCCGGACGTGACCGCGACATGGCGCTCTTGGACAAGCTGGGCATGCGGCCGATGGAGCGCTGACTTCTCAGTCGGGCGAATTGAAATATATTCCCAAAGCCTCATCCGCGTCGATTGGCCGAAGAAAATCACTCAGCGTTGCGCAGCAGCCAATCAAAACCAAAATCCGTCGGCTATTGGCGGGTTTTTCATTCAACCCTTTGATGCTTTTGTGGAATTATGAGACTGTCAATCAGCGAAGCCGAGGCGGTAATACCGGTGAATTTCGATCAGGCAGTGGCCCTGCATCAGCAGGGAAAACTGGCAGACGCGGAGCGCGTCTGTCGGGGAATTCTGCTGCAGCAGCCGAACCACTTTGGTGCGTTGCATCTGCTCGGACTTATTGCCCTGCAAACTCGGCACGCCGAGCAGGCGGTCGAGCTATTCGGAAAGGCAATCGCACTGAATCCGGAATATGTCGAGGCGCATTACAACCGCGGGCTTGCGCTGATGGAACTGCATCGCCCCGAAGACGCGCTGGCAAGCTATGACAGGGCGATCGCGCTGATGCCGAACCTTGCGATGGCATACAACAACCGCGGTAGTGCGCTGTTGGATTTAAAGCGTCCGGCAGATGCGCTGGCAAGTTACGACCGGGCCATCGCGTTACAGCCAGACCATGCCAAGGCACACGGCAATCGTGGGATGGTGCTGGCAAAGCTAAGGCGATACGAGGAGGCTCTCGCCGCTTATGATAAAGCGTTTGCGCTGGATCCTGACGTGGCCGGCGTGGAAGGTGGCCGTCTTAATACCAAGATGCGGATTTGCGATTGGAGCAATCTCGATTCCGCATGCGCACGTCTGATTTCTTCCGTTAGAAGCGGAAAGGCAAGATCACCGTTCCAATTTCTCGCCACGCCTTCGTCTTCCGGCGACCAGCTCCGATGCGCCAAGTTATTGATTGCGCAAAAATATCCCGCTCAACCTCCGATCTGGCAAGGCGAGCGTTACGATCACAGTCGAATTCGTGTTGCTTATCTATCTCCCGATTTTCGTGAACATGCGTTGTCGTCGCTGGCGGCCGGAATGTTTGAGTGCCATGACAGATCGAAATTCGATGTTACAGCCATATCGTTCGGAATCGACAATAATTCAGAAATGCGGCAACGATTGAGGACTTCGTTTGAACGATTTATTGACGCCAGAACGTATGACGATGGTCAGATTGCCAACATGTTAAAGAAATTGGAGATCGATATCTCGGTCGATTTGACTGGCTTTGCCGACGGTTCACGAACGGGCATTTTCGCCAAGCGGCCCGCACCGATTCAGATAAACTTTCTCGGCTACCCTGGGACGATGGGCGCCCAATATATCGATTACATTATCGCCGACCGAATTGTTATCCCCGAGCATCAGCGCGAGTTCTATTCGGGAAAAATCGTTTTTCTGCCTGACAGCTATCAGGCCAACGACGCCAAGCGCTCGATCGGAAATAAGGCGTTTACGCGCCGAGAGCTTGGGCCTGCCCCCGGCGGGCTTTGTGTTTTGTTGCTTTAACGGCAACTACAAGATCATGCCTCATGTTTTTGACTGTTGGATGCAGATACTCAAACAGGTCGAGGGCAGCGTGCTTTGGCTCCTCGAGGACAATGCGACCGCAGCGAATAATTTAAGAAAAGAGGCTGTGACGCGTGGCGTTGACGCGGAGCGGCTTGTTTTTGCGAACCCCATGCCATCGGCCGACCATTTGGCAAGATATCGTTTGGCCGACTTGTTTCTGGACACTCTGCCCGTCAATGCTCATACCACTGCGAGCGACGCCCTGTGGGCTGGTCTGCCTGTGTTGACCTGTATCGGGAAAACTTTCGCAGGCCGAGTGGCTGCCAGTTTGCTGAACGCGATAGGTTTACCTGAACTAATCACAACGACATTGGAAGCTTATAAGCAGACGGCGGTTGATCTTGCCAGCCAGTCGGACAAGCTAGCGGCGGTCAGAGATAAGCTCGCTGAAAATCGCCAAACCAAGCCGTTATTTGACACCACGCTTTTCACCAAGCACATCGAAGCGGCCTACACTGCGATGATCGAGCGGCATCGGGCGGGCCTCCCTCCTGATCATATCTATGTGGTTTAGCTCGGTTATTTGCAGAGATTGCCTCATCGCGGTCTCTGCGTTTCAAAACCGTTCATGGCGTTCAATTTCACGATCGCGATGTCGGTGTGCGCGATAGCGCCGCCCGGGAAGTGGCTTGGCAATAAGCCGTTAGCGGACGTCCCGCAGGGATCGCGATCCGCCGGACCGACATAGGTTCGGTCACGAGCAATCCATTAAAAATTGTCGGAAAATCTGCTGTCAGCGGCGGTCCGAAATGTTTCATACTTTTGTCTTGATTCGGACCAACAAAAGTCCGCCGTCCTTCTCCATCATTAACGCTCGATAGCTGGCTGCTCGCACGCGGGCGGCGCCGACGGGGACGCGGTGATGGAAGTGAAATGGCGGGTATGGCCTCGCGATAATATTTTACGGCCGGCGCCGATTACCTTCTGTGCTGCATATTGCGCGCCCATCGCCACGATCAACACTCCGATCGGCAGTGCAATCGCTCACGACGATGCGGCATTACCGAATCGCTCCGTGCGAATTCAGTCTGCTCCGCAAGACTTCCAGAAAAACCTGGCAAAAGGGTTTGGTGATCGGATGGCGTGCGCCGCGTCTTGATCGCGGCGCAACGATGCAGGGGAAATACCGTATGAGTACCTTGAGTCAGCAGGACGCGCGCGACCCCAAAAGCCTGCTGTATTACGCACCACGCCGCCTGCGTGACAGCGCCAATGAAATGCCGCCAATCCCGCCGCCGTCGGGTGAAAATGAATATTCCGGATCACAAGCTTTCACCGAACGGCCACCGGCTGAGGACGCCGCACCTTTGGAGAAAGCAGTTCCGGATGACTTGCAAGGGGGCGACCGTCCTGTCCGTTCGCGTCCCGGTCAGCGCCTGCAGCATTTATTCGAGGCCGAACGCAAATCCAATTCGCGGACCGTGGTGCGCCGGCGGGGAGGCCTGGCGTTCGCCATTGCCGGCAGCTTTGCCGCGGCTGCTGGCATCGCTGTGGGTATCGTGGTTCTCGACGCCGTGGAATTTAGCGGAGGCGGAGGCTGGACGCTCTTAGGGAAAGACAACGGTCGAGCCCTTGCCGCGCAGGCCGCCACCCCGGCGCCGACCCTTGCCGTCGAGGATGGCCGCGGAGAGGTCAACGAATTATTGCCGCTCGGCATCAAAGTCTCGAATTACACACCGGGTGCGACCGTCGCCCTCAGCGGACTCCTTAAAGGAGCCGAGATGAGCACCGGCGCCGCGTCCGGCGAAGGTAAATGGCGCATCGCGGTCGATGATTTGCCAAACACACTGGTGATTCCGCCGCGCGGCTATCTCGGACCGATGAATATCGTTGCGGAACTGCGCGGCGGCAATGGCAAAGCCATCGTCCGCACCCCCGTTCGGTTTTTGTGGACTCAACTGCCTCCCAATCATGGCATGGCGGCAAAAGTGAAGGCGGCGCCGGCCGATGCAGCGCCCGCCACCGGCTCCGCGGCGCAGGTTGCGCCAAGGCAGATTGACCCGAAAGAAATCGCCGCGTTGTTGAAACGGGCCGAAGAGCTCGTGTCGACCGGCGACCTGCCGGCCGCGCGCCTGCTGCTGCTGCGGATCGCCGAGGCGCACAACGCCCGTGCAGCGTTCGAGTTGGCCGCCACTTACGACCCAAACGTGATCAAGAGGCTCGCCAGTATCGGCGCTGCGCCAAATCCTGCGCTTGCAAGGACTTGGTATCAAAGGGCGCAGGATTGGGGCTTGTCCGATGCGTCCACACGACTCCATACGCTTGCGGGCGTCAACCGATAGGCGCGGCAGCGTGAACGAAATTAATGTCCTTGGTGAATGAATGACAACCGCTTCGAGTGCAGTAACAGATTTCATATCGCGAATGCCCGAACGCGGGAAAGGGAATTTGGCATGATGACGCTCATGCGATCTGTTTGTGTGACGGCGATAGCCTTGCCGCTATTGACCGCGACCTCGATCAGCATGGCGGCGCAAGGCGAAGTCGATCCCAGCCAAGTGAGCGAAGGCTTAAAGGCGATCTTCAAATACGGTGACGACCATCAGGCGACAAAAGAGCGTCTCAACGCCAACACCATCACGGTCATTACCGGCACCATCGGCGGGACCTATGTCCAGATCGGCGCCGATCTTGCGTCAGTGCTCGATGATGGAGAGAAACTTCGCGTCCTTCCGATTGTGGGACGCGGCTCAGTTCAGAGCATCGCCGACATTTTGTATCTGAGAGGGATCGATCTCGGCATCATTCGCGCCGACACCCTCGGCTATCTGGAAAAGAAGGGTTACGCGGGCGACCTCAAGAAGCAACTGACCTATGTCACCAAACTTTACAACGAGGAAATGCACGTCGTCGCGCCGAAGACGATCCGCAAGCTTTCCGACCTCGAAGGCAAGACGGTCAGCGTCGATCTGCCAAACGGAGGGACTTTCGTCACGGCCATCACCGTTTTCGAGCGTCTCGGCATCAAGCCGAAATTCGTTTTTATCGAGCAGCGGCGTGCTTATGAAAAATTACGCAAGGGCGAAATCGACGCGCTGGTCGCCGTTCAGGGCGTTCCTTCGAAGTTTACCACAACAATCAAGGATGACCGGTTTCACCTTGTGCCGATCGATTATGCGCCACCGCTTCAGACCGATTATTTGCCTTCGCAGTTGAAGGCCGAGGATTATCCCGCGCTCATACCGCCCGGCGGGCGGGTCGATACGATTGCAGTACCGGCAATTCTCGCCACCCATAACTGGGATCCTGGAACCGACCGTTATCGCATCGTCGCGCATTTTGTTCAGGCCTTCTTCGATAAATTCAAGGAATTCCAAAAGCCGCCGTTTCACCCCAAGTGGAGAGAGGTCGTGCTCAGCGCGCCGCTGAAGGGCTGGAAGCGCTTTCCCGCCGCGCAGGCGTGGCTCGATCAGCACTCCGATCCGGCAATATTGGAAACGCGGCGGCAATTCGATCTGTTTATGGCCAGGCGTGCGTCTGAGTCCGGTGCGCCTGCCGCGGCAATATCCGAACGGAACGCCGCGCTGTTTCAGCAATTCATGCAGTGGAGGAAAGAGGCGACCGCGCCGCCGGCGCGCCATAGGCACGCGAGCGGCCGGAAACACAGAGCACGTCAGAAAGAGGCCGAAAAGAAGTAACGCACTGCAATGGAGACAGCTTCAGTACGAGCGCGGCGACGCGCCCGACGGGTAAGAGTGTGGGCTTGAGCAGATCAAGCGCGCAAAAATCGAGAGGGGGGCGAGCGTGAGATCCAAGAAAAATGGCAGCGGCCACTTCGACGTATCTGCGCTATTTTCTGCGCTAGATTCCGAACGAATGGCGCAAAATCTTAACTGGAAAGAAGTGTCGGCCAAATCGGGTGTGAGCGCCTCAACCTTGACCCGATTGTCCCAGGGGCGGCGGCCGGATGTCGACAGTCTTGCCGCCCTTACGGCGTGGCTGGGAATTCCGGCGGATCGTTTTATGGCGCCGCGGCCACGACTATGCGGAGCCATAAGCCCTTTGACTCAGATATCGATCATCATCCGCGACGATCCCAATCTTAACCCGGACGCGGCCACGGCCTTGGAGGAATTGGTAAAGGCAACCTATGCGCGGCTGCGGGTGCAAAAGGAAAACTGAATATTGCAGCGCTTGTGCGCTAGCTCTGCGCGTGAATTGAATTCGCGCGGCTTTCCCCGGTCTCCTGTTCCCACTGCAGGATGGTCTGCCGTAGTGCGTCAAACTTCTTATCGGTCACGCCGTCGAACAGGGGATCTTTTCTATCGTTCATTCGTGCTTCGATTTCCGTCCAATCGGCTTGTTGCAGGGTCTTGAGGGCCGCCGGAAATAACAGCCGCTCTTCCTTTTGTATATGTTGGCGCTGATGTGCGATGAATTCGCGCACGACATTATGGAATCGTTGCCGCGGGTACTCCCGGCCCGCCAGAATATTGTCGACTGCCTGAGCAAACCGCTGCAAGCGTTCGGTTTCGACTCGATGCTCGGCCTCCACGTCGCCGACATATCTGACCACGGACGGATCGCGCAGCTTTAGTTTTTCAAAAACGATGTCCTCTTTCGGATGATGATAGCCTTCAGGATAGTCCTGGAAATATTCGATGATGGCCTGCAAGATTTCGTAATCTGGCGACTCGCTGTGATCGAAAACTTCCAATTCCTGCTCCAGGACAAGAAGCAGCTTCTCGATGTTGCGGTGCTCTTCAAGCAGAATGTCGATAAGTCTTCCCATCGATCGATCTCGCCCACGAATTGCCTAGATAAGGCATTGATTGGACAGCGATAAATTCTATCCAGCCGTTATGCTAATACTTTCGGAGCAAAGATTAGGGTCAAATCGAGGCTTCGCTTTGCGCTATATCAAAGCGTGATGGCGCCTTTCATTGAATATCTTTCTTTGAATTTACTCATTCCCTTCGCGAGGCGAATCGATGGCCGACGCCGTTTCTGAGCCGGGTTTCAAAATCCTGGCACGTGAAGATTTTTCCGACGTGACCTATTCCCTGGTCTTCCACCACCCCCTGATGGCGAAAGCTGCGCGGCCGGGTCAATTCGTCATTGTGATGTCGCATGAGTTGGGTGAACGAATTCCTCTCACGATCGCGGACTTCGATCGCAAGAAGGGAACGGTCACCTTGGTCGTGCAGGCGGTCGGCAAGTCGACCAAGGAAATGCAGCAGCTCTGCCAGGTGGGGACTTCTCTTTACGGGGTGGTTGGCCCCATGGGGGTTCCAAGCCCGCTCACCGGGAAAAAGAAAGTACTCTGCGTCGGCGGCGGTCTGGGCGTTGCGCCGATCTACCCGCAGGCGCGCGGTTTCAAAGAGAACGGCGCCTATGTGATCGGCATCCTCGGCTTTCCGCAACAAGGACCTGGTGTTTTGGAAGGACAAGTTTGAGGCTTGCTGCGACGAGCTGATCCTTTGCACCGATGACGGCTCGGCCGGCATGAAAGGCTTCGTCAGCGACGGCATCAAGGTCGCCATCGCCGGTCACAAGGATATCGACGAGGTGGTCGCGATCGGTCCTCCGATCATGATGAAGGCTTGCGCCGAGACCACGCGCCCGCATGGCATCAAGACCATCGTCAGCCTGAACCCGATCATGGTCGATGGCACCGGAATGTGCGGCGGCTGCCGCGTCAAGATCGGCGACGACATCAAATTCGCTTGCGTCGACGGTCCCGATTTCGACGGGCACAAGGTCGATTTCGGCGATCTGATGATGCGCCTCAAGCGCTATGCCGACGAGGAGAAGGCCGCGCTCGATCGCTGGTCGGAAAACTGCCGGATGATGAAGATGACCCCGCCGGTACTGAAGGCGACCGCCGAACCGGGGATGGCCCTGCCTGATCCGTTCGAGGAAACGCTGGGGGGATAGCATCGGCTGTCCAGCGGCAACTCCGAGATGATCCGCTAGTTGAACAGGGTTTTGAGCATGGCCAAGAAGAAGAAAACAATTCGCACTATTCCGCAGGAACGCACACCCGTGCGCGAGCTGGACCCGAAAGTGCGGGTGAAGAATTTCGAAGAGGTGAATTGCGGCTATTCGCTGAAAGAGGCGCTCAACGAGGCGGAGCGCTGCATCATGTGCCCCGAGCCGGGCTGCGTGAAGGGCTGCCCGGTCAATATCAATATCCCGAAATTCATCGAGGCGATCACAGCCAAGGATATCCGTGGCGCCTATAACGTCATCACCGCGAGCAACCTCCTGGCGTCGGTGTGCGGCCGGGTCTGTCCGCAGGAGACGCAATGCGAAGGCGTCTGCGTGGTCGGCGAGACGCTCGAACCGGTGGCGATCGGCCGTCTGGAACGCTTTGTCGGCGACACCGCCATCAAGGAAAAGTGGAGCAACGTTCCGCATATGGAGCCGAGCGGCTTCAAGATCGGCATCGTCGGCTCCGGGCCGGCCGGCATGGCCTGCGCCGCGGACATGGCCAAGGCCGGATGCGCGGTGACGGTGTTCGAGGCGTTCCACCAGGCCGGTGGCGTGCTCAAATACGGCATCCCCGATTTCCGGCTGCCCAATTCGGTGGTGGATGCGGAAATCGAGAATCTGCGCAAGCTCGGCGTCAAGTTCGAATGCAATACGCTGGTCGGCCGGCTATTCACCATCGAGCAGATGCGTGACGAACTCGGCTTCGACGCCGTGTTCATCGGCACCGGCGCCGGCTACCCGTCGATGCTTGGCATCCCCGGCGATACGCTCAATGGTGTGCTGTCCGCCAACGAGCTGCTGACCCGCTGCAATCTGATGCGGGCCAAGGATTTCCCGAATTTTGATACGCCGATCCCGCTCGGCAGGCGCGTCGCCGTGATCGGCGCCGGCAACACCGCCATGGACGCCCTGCGCGTCAGTCTGCGGCTCGGCGCCGAGAAGGTGTACTGCATCTATCGCCGCTCGCGGACGGAGTGCCCGGCGCGGGCGGAAGAGGTCCATCACGCCGAGGAAGAGGGCGTTGAATTCCATTGGCTCACGGCGCCGGTTGAAGTTCTCGACGACGGCAAGGGCAATGTCCGCGCCATGCGCTGCATCAAGATGGAACTCGGCGAGCCGGATGCGTCCGGGCGGCGGCGGCCGGTGCCGGTGCCGGGCAGCGAGTTCGAATTCGAGACCGACCAGATCGTGTTCGCGATCGGCACCAACGCCAATCCGATCATCGGCCAGACCTCGCATCTGCGCCTCAACAAGCGCGGCTATATCGATACCGACGAGACGCTGGCGACTTCGATGGCGGGCGTGTTCGCCGGCGGCGACATCGTCACCGGCGCCGCCACCGTGATCGAAGCGATGGGCGCCGGCCGCAAGGCCGCGCGCAGCATGAAAAACTATTTGAGAATTCGCGATTCCGGCGTCGACGATGTCAGCGAAGCTGGCGTCGGCGCCTTCTTCGGGATCGATCTCCGGGAACGCAACTACGCGCGCATTCGCGCCGCCTAAGGTAGCAAGATGAACGAAATGATCACCGATACCGCCGTCAAATCCAGGCCCCGCGCTACTGCTAAGGCCGCCGGCAAAAAGCCGGCGCCCGTCACATTAACCGAGCACATCGTCGAGATCGTCAGCGATTTGGGCGAGGGCGCGCAGCGCTGCGGACAGACCTTCGGTGCGATCGCCTCGCAGATGGGCAATGGCATGTGGACCGTGGAGATCATCCCCGCGGAAATCCGCCCGCCGGCGCGCAGCGTCGCCGGCGGCAGCGGAAACCGCATCCGCATCGGCGCGCGCCGCGTCACCAATGGCGGCAACGAGACCGATCTGGTGATCGCCTTCAACGAGCAGGTGCTGCTCGGCCGCGTGCGCACCGGCGAACTCAAGCCCGACTGCACCATTCTTTTGGAAAACATGTGGCGTGAGAACAAGGACGCCAAGATCGTCGAGTCCTACATCGAGACGTACGAGGAGCTGGTGAAGGCCGGCTACAACGTCATCGAAATTCCGATGGAGCAAGAGTGCAAGAAAGTCGTCGCCGATGCCAAGCGCGGCAAGAACATGTTCGCGCTGGGAATGCTCTGCAACATCTACAGTTTTGACCTGCAGCTTGGCCGCGAACAGATCGCGCTGACGTTCGGCAAGAAGAACGCCAGCGTGATCGAGTCGAATATCAAACTGCTGGAAGCGGGCTACGAATGGGCCGATAAGAATCTCGAATTCAAATATCGCATTCCGGCTACCCGCAGCACCGTTCCGCAAATCGTGGTCAACGGCAATACCGCACTGGCGCTCGGCGTGCTCGCCTCCGGCATGGAAATCTGCGCCATGTACCCGATCACGCCGGCCACGTCGGTCTCGCATTATTTGAGCAGCGTGTTCGAGAAGGTCGGCGGCATCGTGCATCAGGCCGAGGACGAGATCGCGGCCTGCGCCTTTGCGATCGGCGCCTCGTTCGCCGGCAAATGCACTGTCACCGTCACCTCCGGACCCGGCTATTCGCTCAAGCAGGAGGCGATCGGATTGGCGGTGATGGGTGAAATTCCGCTCGTCGTCATCAATGTGCAGCGCGGCGGCCCGAGCACCGGACAGCCGACCAAGGTGGAACAAGGCGATATGCTGACGGCGATCTTCGGCAGCCACGGCGATGCGCCCAAGGTGGTGCTGGCGCCGGCGACGATCGAGGATTGTTTCTATTCGGTCATCACGGCGCGCAAGATCGCCGAGACTTTCAACATGGTGGTGGTCGTTCTCTCGGACACGAGCTTGGCCTCATCGCAGCAGCCGTTCCCGCGGCCGCAATTCAGCGAAGCCTGGCTGGCTCCGCCGGTCGACCAGAGCGAAGTGCCGGCAGGCGCCAAGCCTTACGACTGGAATCCAACGACCGGCTTGGCGCGCCGTTTCATTCCGGGTCAGCCCGGCGGCATGCATACCTTGACCGGGCTTGCGCATGACAAGCTGAGCCATGTGGCTTACGACCCCGAAAGCAACGAATTGGGCATTCGCGCCCGCAGTCACAAGCTCGCCGCGCTCCAGCGCACGCTCAAAACGCCGCCGGTTTTCGGCGATCCGAAGGGCGATCTCCTGGTGATCGGCTGGGGCAGCACCAAGGGTGCGATCGAGGAGGCGGTGGAGAACCTGCGCGCCGAAGGCCGCAAGGTTTCTTCGCTCCATCTCACCTTCCTGCAGCCGCTGCCGCCCGGCATCAAGGAGATCATGCAGAAATTCAAGAAGGTCATCACGATCGAGGGCAACTGGAGCGACGATCCGAAAGACGAAATCATCGACGAGGACAATCGCCGCTATTCGGCGCTCGCCATGCTGCTGCGCTCGCGTTACCTGGTTGACGTGGATTGCTGGACCGAGGTGCGCGGTCAGCCGATCAAGCCGAACACGATCCAGCGCGTCATTCTCGAAAAACTCAAGCAGCGATAACAGGCACGATCATGACCATTCACGCCACCGAATGCCTCCTGCGGATGTACGACCAGCATCACGAGCTGGAGGACTATCAGAGCGGCGTGCCGCGCTGGTGCACCGGCTGCGGCGACAACGCCATTCTCGCGGCGGTGCAGCGGCTGTGTCGCGACGAGGACCTGCGGCCCGAAAAGACCATGTTCGTCTCCGGCATCGGCTGCTCCAGCCGCTTTCCGCATTATATGAAGACCTATGGATTCCATGGCATCCATGGCCGCGCGCTGCCGGTCGCCGAAGGCATCAAAATGGCGCGGCCGGACTTGAACGTCTTCGTCAACACCGGCGACGGCGACTGCTGCAGCATCGGCGCCGCGCACTGGATTCACGCCATCCGCTACAACATGAACATGACGGTGATGCTGCACGACAATCAGATCTACGGCTTGACCAAGATGCAGGCGTCGCCGACGTCGCCGCGCGGTCTGAAAAGCAACACCACCCCGCGCGGCGCCTATCTTGAAGGGCTCAATCCGCTAACCGTCACGCTCGGCGTCCAGAACGTATCCTTCGTCGCGCAAGCGGTCGATTGGATACCGGAAGTGCTCTACGACATCATCAAGGCGGCCTACCACCACAAGGGCCTCTCATTCGTGCGCATCCTGCAGCGCTGCCCGGAATGGCTGCCGAAAATGCTCGATCCGTGGGTGCACGATCCGCTCAAGATCAATCTGGTCCACCACAAGAACGGCGTGACGCCGAGCCAGAACATCTCCAAGGTCTACCGAACTCAGGAAGAGCACGATCCGTCGAATATCCATCGGGCGCGCGAGATCGCTTCGGTCCTCGATCCGATCCCGGTCGGCATTTTGTATCACAATCCGGAAGTCCCCTGTTACGAAGACCTGCGCGATGCCGGTCAGCAACGGTCAACGCGCTTCATCAAGGCAGGCTTTGAAGCAGAACTCGACAAATTCACGGTCTGGCCGCAAGACGCCAAGCCGAAAGCGCAACCCGGCGCCTAAGGATCCGGCGGATTCAGACCGACACGACCAGGGCAATGTCAGCATGCAAGTAGAACTTCAGGCGCATATCGCGTTTCATCTCACGGGGAAAATGCCCCAGGGCGAGGCCGATGCCCTTGCCCAGGCCGATCTGCTTCCCGCCATTCTTGCGGAATACCGCGATCTCACGACGCTGCGTTATGATTTTCCGCTCGTGCTGATGGGTGGCGATGCAAAACCGGTGCAATCGCTGTCCGCGCTGTTCGATCACGCGCTCAAGGACATCGCGGCCGGCAACGACGGCGACCGGGTGAAGAAGCACGCCATCCGGCTCGAGGGCGAGATCCGCAAGCTGATCGCCGAAGGCACGGCGGGATCGCTGTTTGAGCTTTGCGACGCTGCTGCCGCCCGCATCGGCGCGAAAAAAGACCGACTGTTGCAGGAAAGCCTGAGCCAGCTGCGCGCCGCGCTGAAGACCGACGGCGCGGTGGTCGGCTGCGACCAGGCCATGCCGTTCCGGCTGTTTCAGCACGCCTGGCAGGCTCAGCAGGATCAGAAGGCGCAGAGTTTCCGCACCGGCATCAACAAGCTGATCATGAAGCTGTCCGACATCCTGAGCGCGGATTTTATTCGCTCGAAGGAGGGCCTGAGCGCGGAACGGCTGCGGGCCTCGGTCGGCTCGGCGCATCAGAGCACTTTCGATTTCGATGCGATGTCGCGCGTGCTTGCCGAGTCGGCGCCGAGCGTGCCGATGCCGGAAAGCCGCCGCCAGCGGGTGCGCGGGCTGCTCACGGCGCTCAGGACGCAACGCTTCTTTTCGCCGGCCGGCGAAGGCGACAAATGGATTGGCGTCGCGGAGCCGTATTCCTTCGTATTCGAAACCTGCGCCGACGCGGTCGCGGCATACCGTGAGCGGCTGCCGAAGATGACCGAACTGGCCAAGGCGATGGCCATGGCCAAGCTGGAGACCGACGGGGAATACAGCGAAGCGCGTCACGATGCCTTCTTCGCGGGATTTGGCGACAACGGTCTCGATCCGGACGACATCGCCGCATTTCCGGATTATCTGATTTGCCTGCGGGCCGCCGACTTCCGGGCGGCGGAATCCGACTTGATCCTGCGGGCTTTCGCCGCCGGCATGCCGGCAAAACTCGTGGTGCAGACCGACGATCTGGTCGAGCAATCGCCGATCAGGGACGACTACCTGGTTGCGGGGCTGCGCGGCCGGCAACTCGCCAGCACTGCGATGGGATTTGGCGCGTCGTATGTCTTGCAGGCGAGCAGTTCGAGCCTATTCCAACTGCGCGAGCAGGTGCTGCGCGGGCTGGCCTATCGCGGGCCGGCAATATTCAGCATTTTCTCCGGCGCCAACGGCGGCAGCATTCCGCCCTATCTGGCGGCGGCGGCGGCCTCGGAATCCCGGGCTTTTCCAGCTTTCACCTACGATCCATCGGCGGGGCCGGACTGGGCGTCGCGGTTTTCTCTTCACGCCAACAATCAGGTCGACCTCGATTGGCCGTTGCAGCGGTTCGATTATGAAGACGAGCAGCAACAACTCGTATCGGAAACTCTTGCCTTTACGCTCGTCGACTTCGCGGCTTGCGACCCGCGTTGCGCCAAATATTTCGCCAGGGTCCCGCGGGCCAAATGGACCGCCGATTTGCTGCCGGTCTCCGAATTCCTGGCGCGCGAGCCGAAGGACCTGTCGAATAAGGTGCCGTGCCTGTTGATGGTCGACCGCGACAATCGCCTGCAAAAAGTCATCGTCAATGACACGCTGATCCGGGAGGCGCGCCGTTGCGTCGAGGCTTGGCGCAACCTGCAGGAACTGGGCGGCGTCCATAACTCCCATGCGGCCCGGCTGGTTGAACAGGAACGCAAAGCCTGGGCCAAAGCAGAACAAGCGCGCGCGGCAGTTGCCCCCGCGCCGGCCCCGGCCAGTGCCGCGGCCGCGGCTCCGGCAGCCGCGCCGGCCACGCCGGCTGCTCCCGCCGCCGCCCCCAGCGCCGCCGAAGCGGCGCCGGAACGGTCGCCGGATGAGCCCTATATCGAGACGTTCCGTTGCAGCAGTTGCAACGAATGTACGCAGATCAACGACAAGATGTTCGGTTACGACGACAACAAGCAGGCATTCATCAAAGACTTGAATGCCGGAACCTATCGGCAACTGGTGGAAGCCGCAGAGAATTGCCAGCTTTCGATCATTCACCCCGGCAAGCCGTGGAATCAGAACGAGCCCGGGCTCGACGAGTTGGTGAAGCGGGCGGAACCGTTCATATAAAATAGGTAGCGAGATCGCCGTTGATTCAGGCCGCCGCGTCGAGGGGTGTGATGGCGGAGGCGTCCGGTTCGATAATCCAGCGTGCGATCGCCGGCCAATAGTTGCCGAGGATCGTCTTTCCCATGAACAGTCCGGCGTGGCGGCACGGCGCCATCGTCTTGCGGATATTTTGCGGCGGCGTGCCGACCAGTTGCTCGGTGGCAAATAACTGAGCCGGCGCGATCAGTTCATCCGCGCTCCCCGCCAGGAGGTAGACCGGGGTCCGCACATTCGCCAACTTGATCTTCTTGCCTAACGCGACAAATTCGCCGGTCGCGATCTGGCTTTTCTTGTACAGCTTCTCGATCACCTCGAGATAATAGGTTCCGGGCAGATCGACGGTCCATGCATACCAGTCCCGGAAAATCGCTTCGAGCTTGGCGAAAGCAGGCGAACCAATCGGCTCGCTCGTCTGCAGGATTTCATGAATGTCTTTGGAGTCTACCGTTTCCGGTCCCCAGAATTTCAGCGCTTTGTATCCGAGCACGCGGCCATCGCCCAGGCTCACCAGTTCACGAAACAGCGCCAAAGGGCTGGCGTCGACGAGTGCGGACAACCCGGATTGTCCGGCGGCAATGTCGACCGGCGCGCCGACCAGCACCAGCTTGCGGACCTTCGCGGGAAATCGCGCGGCATAGAGCAGGGACAACCAGCCGCCCTGGCAAAGCCCGATCAGATTGACCGTGCCGCCGAGCTGGTCGACTAGCACATTGAGGGTGGCGAGATAGTCGTCGATGCTGAGAAACCGCATGTCCGCGGTTGCCGAGCGCCAATCGGTGACGAACAGCCGCCGCACGCCGGCGTCGCGCAGGGTCACGACCAGGCTGTGCCCGGGGGCAACATCGACAACGGCCGCCCCGTGCAATGCAAATGGCGCGCAAAGCAACGTGGGAACACCGTCCGCGACGGTGCTGAAATCGCGTAAACGCACCGTCTTCAATTCGAGCGCGATTTTATTCGGCGTGGCCCATTTCGGTTTGCGCGCGACAGCACCGCTCTCCGCGCCCACGGCGAAGCGGGCAAGTTGTTTGGCGACCAACGCGGCAATTTCACTCGCCGAGGCGGCGGCAAGGGCCGGCCACATCAATGCAAGATAGGGATTTTGCCGTCCCGTCGGTTCATACATTGTGAACCTTATATGACAAAAACCGCTCGGCCGCGTTGCGCTAGGTCAAACACTCGCGCGGAATTACGTCTTCGCAAGTGAATTCAAAATCTTGCCGGTCGAGCCCGTTCGACGGCGGATCGACGTAAAATAGCCCGCAAAAATCGCGCGTTTTCAGGCGGTCGCGGCCGTCTTACTGCTGCAGCACATAGCTTCCGGGCGCGTCGCAGACCGGGGCATAGCCCGCCGCGGCGGCCCCCATGTCCGGCGGATCGACGGGTGCGCCCGAGCATGCCTTGAGCCAGGCGGCCCATTCCGGCCACCACGAACCTTCCTTGCGCGGCGCCGTGGCCAAATAGGTTTCCGGATCGATGTAGTGTGCGTTTTCAGGCTTGGTCATGATCTGGAAGCTGCGGCCATCGTGGCCGGGCTCGGACACGATCCCGGCATTGTGGCCGCCGACCGTGAGCAAATACGTCACGTCGGTGTCGGTCAGCAGATTGATCTTGTAGGTGGAGCGCCACGGCGCGACATGGTCGCGCAGGGTGCCGACGGTGAAGATCGGAGCGTGAATATCCGTGAGCACGATCGGCTTGTCGGCGACGGTAAATCGGCCTTCGGCCAGATCGTTGTTCAGGAACAGACGCCGCAGATATTCCGAATGCATGCGATAGGGCATGCGGGTCGCATCCGCGTTCCACGCCATGAGGTCGATCATCGGGCTGCGCTCGCCCATCAGGTAGTCGTGCACCATGCGGGACCAGACCAGGTCGCTGGAGCGCAGCATCTGGAAGGCGCCCGCCATCTGCGTGGCGTCGAGGAAGCCCTGCTCCCACATCATATCTTCGAGGAACGTGACCTGGCTCTCGTTGATGAAGAGCATCAGCTCGCCGGCTTCGTGGAAATCGGTCTGCGCGGCTAACAGCGTGATCGATTGCAGGCGATCGTCGCCGTCACGCGCCATCGCCGCGGCGGCAATCGACAGCAATGTGCCGCCGAGACAGTAGCCGACCGCGTGGACCTTCTGGTCCGGGACGACGGCGCGGACCGCGTCGAGCGCCGCCATGACGCCGAGCGTACGATAGTCGTCGAGGCCGAGATCGCGGTCTTGCGGTCCCGGATTCTTCCAACTAGATCATGAAAACCGTGAAACCCTGCTCGGTGAGATACTTCACCAGCGAGTTCTGTTGCGAAAGATCGAGGATGTAATATTTCATGATCCAGGCCGGAACGATCAGCACCGGCTCGGGCCGCACTTGGTCGGTCGTCGGCGCATATTGGATGAGTTCGATCAGCCGGTTGCGATAGATCACCTTGCCGGGGGTGACCGCGACATCGCGGCCGACCACGAAATTCTCGGTGCCGACCGGCTTCTTACCGCTGATCGAGCGCTCCCAGTCTTCCATCATGTTGCGCCAGCCGCTCACCAGGTTCATTCCGCCTTTGCTGACGGTATGGCGGAGGACTTCTGGGTTGGTCAGAAGGAAGTTCGAGGGGGAGACCATGTCGAGGAGCTGGCGCGACGTGAACTCCACCATGGTCTCATGGTGTTTGGTGACGCCGCGGATGCCGGTGGTCGCGTTGTGCCACCATTGCTGGTTAAGCAGGAACGCCTGATACATGAAATTGTATGGCCATTTCTGCCACTCTTCGCCGTCGAAGCGGCGATCCTGCGGCAGCGGCTCGATACAGCGCGATGACTTGTCTTTGCCGCCTTCCAGCGCGCAGCGGGAGGCGTAGTTGGCAAAACGGATTGCTTTTCGCGATGCCTTGTCGATGAGCTGCATGCGCTTGCCCGGCGCAAAGGTGATCTGGGTGGCCCAGTCAAGATAGGCCTTGGCAAGAGCGGCGGGCGAAAGGCCAAACGTGTAACGCGCGAGCGCGGCATGTAACGAGCGATCGACGATATCGCCAAGGGCCGTTACCGCATAGGAATCGCGGCCGTCGACCGCCTCGGCCATGGCATTTACGTCCGCAGTTGAATCGAGATGGGTCGTCGTCTCGCGATCGGCCGGCACGAGCGCGGGGCTGGGAAGTGCGTCCGCTATTGGCGAAATTGTGACAGGATTTTCTAATGCGGTTGTCATGGGGCACTTCCATTTTTTGGCAACGGCCATCTAATGATGATCCGTTGAACCGTTCGGTAGCGCCATAAATTTAAAACAATCTAATGGTCTTATTGTGACGCGCCATGATCTGGATCAATCGACCGGGCTAATCGATTGCGAATATAAATGAATTATTCATCATCCGATCGATACCTGTCGGCCGCAGTGAGCCAAAGCCGTGTCCATTCGCAATCTCGATAAGATGTTTCGGCCGCAATCGGTCGCGGTCATCGGCGCCACCGATAAGCCGAATTCGGTCGGCTCGGCGCTGATGACGAATTTGCTGCGCGCCGGCTTTCGCGGTCCCATCATTCCGGTCAATCCAAGGGCGGCCGCGGTCCATGGCATCATGGCCTATAAGGATATCGCGAGCCTGCCGGTTACTCCCGACCTGGCCGTCATCGCGACCCCGCCCGATATCATTCCGAACTGGTCACCGAACTTGCAAGCCGTGGCACGCGGGCGGCGGTAATTTTGACGGCCGGGTTCTGCGAAGGTGAGGTTGCGCACGGCAAGGAGCGCAGCGCTGAGCTTCTGGCGGCCGCGCGCCCGCATCTCCTGCGTATCGTCGGTCCCAATTGCCTCGGCATCGCCGTGCCGCGATATCGGTTTGAATGCGACGTTCGCGCCGGCGGCCATGTTGTCCGGCAATATCGCGTTCCTGACGCAGTCGGGGGCGATGGCGACCACGGTGCTCGATTGGGCGCTGCCGCGCGAGGTTGGCTTCTCGGCCATCGTCTCGATGGGCGACATGAGCGACGTCGATTTCGGCGACCTGCTGGATTACTTCGTGCTCGACGAGGCGACCCACGCGATCCTGATTTATGCCGAAGCGGTGACGCAGGCGCGCAAATTCATGTCGGCGGCGCGCCGCGCCGCGCGCATCAAGCCGGTGATCGTGGTCAAAGGCGGGCGGGCGGCGGAAGGCGCGCGGGCCGCGACCTCCCACACCGGCGCGCTGGCGGGAGCCGATGTGGTGTATGAAGCCGCCTTCCGGCGCGCCGGCATGCTGCGGGTCAACGAGGTCGAGGAACTGTTCGACGCGGCCGCGACGCTGGCGCGCATGTCGCCGCAACGCGGCGACCGGCTGGCCATCGTCACCAATGGCGGCGGCGCCGGCGTGCTGGCGACCGACCGTCTGATCGAGGAAGGCGGCCGGCTGGCGGCACTCGGGCCCGACACCATCGGCAAGCTCAATGCGGTGCTGCCGCCGACCTGGAGCCACGGCAATCCGGTCGACATCATCGGCGATGCCGACGACGTCCGCTATGCCAATGCGGTCGGGATCCTCATGGAGGATGCGGATATCGACGCGCTGCTGGTGGCCTATTGCCCGACCGCGATCGTCTCCCCGGCGCAGGCCGCCAAGGGGCTCATTGGCGTGCTGGCGCAACCGGGCGCGGCGCCGAAGAAGAACGTATTCGCCTGCTGGATGGGAGCGGCAACCGTGGCGGAGGGGCGCGCGCAACTGGTTGCCGCGCGCGTGCCGGATTTTGAAACTCCCGAGCGGGCGGTGCGCGCCTTCATGTATCTCGTCCGTTATCGAAAAAGCCAGGACTTGCTGCTTGAGACGCCGTCGTCCGGCACGCCCACGCCGCAGGCCGAAATCGGGCGGGCGCAACAGACCATTCGCCAGGCGCTCGACGACCAGCGCGAATGGCTCGATCCGGCCGAGGTCGCGGCATTTCTCGCCTGCTATGGCATACCGTTCGCGCGCACCGAGGCCGTTGCCGACGCGAAATCGGCGGCGCAGGTGGCTGCCCGGTTCAAGGCGCCGGTCGCGCTGAAGATACGCTCGCGCGACGTCGTCCATAAATCCGATGTCGGCGGCGTGGCTTTGAATCTCGCCACGCCTGCCGAGGTTGAAGCCGCGGCCCGGCAGATGACCGAAAGGGTGTCGCGCGCGTTGCCGCACGCGCGCCTCGAGGGGTTCATCGTCCAAGAAATGATACACCGCCCCGGCGCCTATGAGCTGATCGCCGGCGTTTCGACCGATGCGACCTTCGGCCCGGTGATCCTGTTCGGACAAGGCGGCACCGCCGTCGAAATCATCGGCGACAAGTCGCTCGAACTGCCGCCGCTCAACACGGCGCTGGCGCGCGCGCAGATCGAGCGCACCCGCATCGCCGCTTTGCTCAAGGGCTACCGCGACCGGCCGGCGGCCGACATCGACGGCGTCGTGAACGTGCTCATGCAATTGAGCCAGATCGTCGCCAACCACGCCGAAATCACTGAGATCGACATCAATCCGCTGCTGTGCGACCCGCAAGGCGTGATCGCGGTCGACTGCCGCATCCGGGTGCGCGCTACGGCCGTTTCGGCACAATCGCGCCTGGCCATCCGGCCTTATCCGCAGCAGCTCGAATTCGAAATTCGTACGCCCGAAGGGCAGTCCTATCGCGTGCATCCGATCAAGCCGGAAGACGAGCCGGCGCTGCGCCGCTTCGCCGACGAGGTCGACACCAGCGATCTCTGGCACGCGTTCTTCTCGCCGCTGCGCGACCGCACCCATGAGACGGCGGCGCGCTTGAGCCAGATCGATTACGACCGCGAGATGACGCTGATCGCCTGGGACGGCGAGCGCGTGGCCGGGCTCGCGCGTTCGACCGCCGATCCCACCTTCGAAAATGCGGAATGCGCGGTCATCATCCGCCGCGACCTGCGGGAAAAAGGCCTGGCCGGGCAACTGATAGAAGCGTTGTTGCGCGCGATTGCCACCCAGGGCATCCGCCAGGCCGTGCTCGTTTTCCCGGCCGACCTGGCGCGGATGATCAATCTGAGCGCGGACCTGGGGTTCACCGTCGCCAAATCGCCGGCCGACCCGTCGCAGGTGCGCGCCACTAAGGCGCTGCGTCAGCGCCCCTGATAGGCCGGCGTGCGCACGATCAGGCCGTCGAGCGCCTCGGTCACCTTGATCTGACAGGATAGCCGCGAGGTCGGCTTCACCTCGAAGGCGAAGTCGAGCATGTCTTCTTCCTCGGCCGAGGGCGGGCCGACCACCGGAAACCATTTCTCATCCACGTGCACCAGGCAGGTGGCGCAGGTGCAGGCGCCGCCGCATTCGGCGACAATGCTGGTCACGTTGTTGCGCTGGGCCGTTTCCATCACGGTCGAGCCGAGTTCCGCCTCGACCGTGTGCACGGTGCCGTCATGTTCGATGTAGGTGATCTTGGGCATCGTTTGGTTGTTCGTGTTGGCCGATCGGGAAATTTCTTGCGTTTCGCTCATGCGACACCGAGTTTTTTCTGCAGGCTGGTGGAGGAGGTGGTGTATTGGAACACCAGTTTTTTGTCGGGATAGACGTAGTGGTAGGCCTTCTGCGCCATCAGCGCGGCCTCGTGGAACCCCGACAGAATGAGCTTGAGCTTGCCCGGATAGGTGTTGATGTCGCCGATGGCGAACAGGCCGGGCACGTTTGTTTCGAAGGCCGCGGTATCGACCGGGATCAGGTCGCGCTCGAGTGAAAGGCCCCAGTCCGCGACCGGGCCGAGCTTCATGGTCAGGCCGAAGAACGGCAGCATGGCGTCGATCTCGACGCGCGCGATCGCGCCGTCATTGCCCTTGATGTTGGCGGCGGCGAGCTGGCCGTCGGCGCCTTCCAGCGCGGCCACCTGGCCGATCTTGAGATCCATGGCGCCCGCGGCCACCAGCGTGCGCATCTTGTTGACGCTGGCGGGTGCGCCGCGGAATTCGTCGCGCCGGTGCACCAGCGTAAGCCGCTTGGCGATCGGCTGCAAGTTGAGCGCCCAGTCGAGTGCCGAATCGCCGCCGCCGACGATCAACAGCCGCTGGTCACGGAAGGCGTCCATCTTGCGCACGGCATAGTGCACCGACTTGCTCTCGTAGGGCTCGATGCCGTTGATCGGCGGGCGCTTGGGCTGGAATGAGCCGCCGCCGGCGCCGATCACCACCACTTTCGCCTCGAACACCTTGCCGCCATCGGTGGCAACGCGGAACAGCGGTTCGCCGATTTTCTCCAGCGTCACCACCATCTCGCCGAGATGGAAGGTGGGCTTGAATGGCTTGATCTGCTCCATCAGCGCCTCGGTCAGGCCGTGGCCGGTGATGTAGGGAATGCCGGGAATGTCGTAGATCGGCTTTTCCGGATAAAGCTCCGCGCATTGCCCGCCCACTTTGTCGAGAATGTCGACGAGATGCGCCTTGATATCGAGCAGCCCGAGCTCGAATACCGCGAACAGGCCGACCGGCCCCGCGCCAATGATCAGAACGTCGGTCTTGATCGTCTCGCTCATCCTGGGTCTGCCCGGCGTCGGCCGGCTCCTTGGTTCGAGTTTCTACTGATTACGCCGACCGGCGCACGATGCCGGTCGTGGGAACCGCGATGACGCGCAGCAGTTCCGCCAGGTTCTGTTCCGGCGTCTTGCCGGTGGTGGCGACCACGGCTTCCGCCTTGGCGTAAAGCGGCTCGCGGCTCTTGAGAATGGAGACCAGATCTTCCATGGCGCGGATATTGTTGGCCATCGGCCGCATGTCGCCTTGCGACATCACGCGCTTCATATGCTCCTGCGGCTCGGCGCGCACCCAGACCGTGAAACACGAGGCCAGCAACAGTTCGAGCGTGCTCGGTTCGGTGACGATGCTGCCGCTGGTGGCGATTACGAAATGCGGGTGCCGGCGCAACACGTCGTCGAGCGCCTCGCGCTCGGCGCGGCGGAAGGTTTCCTGGCCGAACATGTCGAAGATTTCGCTCAAGTTCGCGCCGCTGCGCCGCTCGATCTCGCGGTCGAGCTCGACGAACGGCACGTCGAGGTGCTCCGCCAGCAAACGGCCGAGCGTGGACTTGCCGCCGCCGCGCAGGCCGATCAACGCGATGCGCCGGCGCCGCATGGCCTCCGACGGCTCGCTGAAATGCTTGAGCAGCAGGTCGCGCGCGTCGGCCAGCGCGGGCGGCGACAACCGCTCGAGGAACTGCGACAGCAGCACCAGATCGAGCGCGGGCTCGGCGCCTTCATACACCAGTTGCGTGACCGGCAGGCCGATCGCGCGGGCGATGCGCCGCAGCAGCACGATCGAGCAATTGCCTTTGCCCACCTCGAGCTGGGCGAGATAGCGCTCCGACACCTTGGCGTGCGCGGCCAGCGCCTTGCGCGTCATGCCGCGCTGATTGCGCAGCGTGCGCACGCGCTCGCCGAGGCGGTGCAGATAGGGGTCGCTGTCGCGGGCGGGTTTCATGTCCTACCGGCTAACATGCATTATAATGCTAGGCAAGAGATAACGGGCGAGGGAGTGGAAATTATCAGGACCGCCGGAATATCTGTGAAAAAATCCTTGTTTTATAGGGGATAATTCCATAGTTTCCGGCCGGCCGGGGAACATTCGGTTCCCTGGCGAATGCCGCTGTTGTGCAGTCGCAGCGGAAATGCTATTGATATGCAAAATAATGCATAGAGGGAGAAGGGCGGCGGGTGACACGAGCCTGCGGCCGGAGCCAAGCCATGCAAGCAATCGATTTTCAGACCGAGCCGGCGCGCTACCGCCATTGGCGCATCGAGCGCGACGGCAACATCGCTTATCTCATCATGGACGTCGATCAGGCCGGCGGGCTTTTTGACGGTTACGAACTCAAGCTCAACTCTTACGACCTCGGCGTCGATATCGAGCTCAACGACGCGGTACAGCGGCTGCGCTTCGAGCACCCGGACGTGGGCTGCGTCGTCATCAAGTCCGGCAAGGACAATGTGTTCTGCGCCGGCGCCAATATCCGCATGCTCGGCAAGTCGACGCACGCTCAGAAGGTGAATTTCTGCAAATTCACCAACGAGACGCGGCTGGCAATCGAGGACGCGTCGGAGAATTCCAAGCAGACCTATCTGTGCGCCATCAACGGCAATGCCGCCGGCGGCGGCTACGAGCTGGCGCTCGCCACCGACCACATCATGCTGGTGGACGACCGCCGCTCGGCGGTGGCACTGCCGGAAACGCCGCTGCTGGCGGTGCTGCCGGGCACCGGCGGGCTCACCCGCGTCACCGACAAGCGCAAGGTGCGGCGCGACCGCGCCGACGTGTTTTGCTCGATCGAAGAGGGCATCCGCGGCAGCAAGGCCGTCGAGTGGCGGCTGGTGGATGAGGTGGTGCCCAATTCGAAATGGAAAGAGACGGTGGCCGCCCGCGCCCGGGAGATTGCCGCGCGCTCCGACCGCCCGAAAGACGCCAAGGGCATTACATTGACACCGCTCGACCGCAAGATCGAGGCCGACCGCGTGTCGTATTCCCACGTCGATGTCGAAATCGACCGCGTGCGCGGGTTGGCGACCGTTACCGTGCGCGGCCCCTCGCAAGGCGTGCCAGCATCGGTGGAGGCCGCCCATGCGCTCGGCGCCAAGTTCTGGCCGCTCACCGTGGCGCGCGAACTGGAGGACGCCATCCTGCATCTGCGCGCCAACGAGCAGGCGATCGGCGTCGTGCTGCTGCGCACCGACGGCAATGCGCAGGCCGTGCTCGAGTACGATGACTTTCTTAGCCGCGCCAATGGCGACTGGCTGATGCGCGAGATCCGCCATTACCTCAAGCGCGTGTTCAAGCGCCTGGACGTGACGCCGCGCAGCATGATCGCGCTGATCGAGCCGGGTTCCTGTTTTGCCGGCACGCTGGCGGAATTGGCCTTTGCCGCCGACCGTTCGCTGATGCTGATCGGCAACCGCGAGGGCGATAACCGTCCGCCGGCGGCGATCACGCTGGGACAGGCCAATTTCGGCTTCTATCCGATGGGCAATGAGCTCACGCGCCTGCAGACGCGCTTTCTCGGCGAGCCGGATACCCTCACGCGCGCCAAGGCCAAGATCGGCGTCGCCGTGGAAGGCGAGGAAGCGGTCGAACTCGGCTTGGTGACGCTCGCCTATGAGGATTTCGATTGGGACGACGAATTGCGCGTCATGCTGGAAGAGCGTGCGAGCTTCTCGCCCGACGCCATGACCGGCATGGAAGCCAATCTGCGCTTCGCCGGTCCGGAGACCATGGAAACCAAGATTTTCGGACGGCTGACCGCCTGGCAGAACTGGATCTTCCAGCGGCCGAACGCGATCGGCGAGCAGGGCGCGCTCAAGCTCTACGGCAGCGGCGTGTCGCCGACCTTCAATAAGGAAAGGGTGTAGTCATGAACATTGCTCAGGTCGACTACGACGGCTTGATCCCGAATAACGTCGCTCTCGGCCAGGACCCGCGCGTCAAGCGCGCGCTGGAGAAATGGCATCCCGGCTACATCAACTGGTGGAAGGATATGGGGCCGGAAGGCTTCCAGGAATCGCTGGTCTATCTGCGCACCGCGGTCAGCGTCGACCCCAAGGGCTGGGCCAAGTTCGACTATGTGCGCATGCCGGAATACCGCTGGGGCGTGCTGCTCGCCCCGCAGCACGAGGGCCGCAAGATTCCCTTCGGCATGCACAAGGGCGAGGACGCCTGGCAGGAGGTGCCGGGCGAATACCGCGCCATGCTGCGGCGGCTCATCGTGATCCAGGGCGACACCGAGCCGGCCTCGGTCGAGCAGCAGCGCCATCTCGGCAAGACCGCGCCGTCGCTCTACGACATGCGCAACCTGTTCCAGGTCAACGTGGAGGAGGGCCGTCACCTCTGGGCCATGGTCTATCTGCTGCAGAAATATTTCGGCGCCGACGGCCGCGAGGAGGCGGAGGCCCTGCTGCAGCGCCGTTCCGGCCATGCCGACACGCCGCGCATGCTGGGGGCCTTCAACGAGAAGACGCCGGACTGGCTGTCGTTCTTCATGTTCACCTATTTCACCGACCGCGACGGCAAGATGCAGCTCGAGGCCTTGGCGCAATCCGGCTTCGATCCGCTCTCGCGCACCTGCCGCTTCATGCTGACGGAGGAAGCCCACCACATGTTCGTGGGCGAGACCGGCGTCACCCGCGTCATCCAACGCACCTGCGAGGCGATGAAGGCGGCGGGCATCAGCGATCCCAATAATATCGAGGCGGTGCGCAAGCTCGGGGTGATCGACCTGCCGACCATCCAGAAAAAAGCGAACATGCATTTCTCGCTGACGCTCGATCTGTTCGGCAGCGAGATCTCGACCAACGCCGCCAACGCCTTCCACGCCGGCCTGAAAGGCCGCTACCGCGAGGACCGGCTCAAGGACGACCACCAGCTCGAAAACGGCACCTATCCGGTGTTGCGCCTGATCGACGGCAAGATCCAGAACGAGGAGGCGCCGGCGCTCTCCGCGCTCAACATGCGGCTACGCGACGACTACGTGACCGACTGCAATGTCGGCGTCGGCCGCTGGAACAAGGTGATCGCGGACATTGGAATCCCGTTCGAGATCAAGCTGCCGCACGTCGCCTTTCATCGCCATATCGGCGAGTTCTCCAAAATCAAGGCGGATGTGAACGGCAACATCCTCAGCGATGCCGAATGGACCAAGCGCCGGGATGAGTTCCTGCCCTCCGACAGCGACCGCGTATTCATCGAAGGGCTGATGCAGCCGCAATTCGAAGTCGGCAAGTTCGCCAGCTGGATCGCGCCGCCCAAGGTCGGCATCGACAACAAGCCGGGTGACTTCGAATACGTGAAGATCGAGGATGCCTAATCGGCGCGCGGCGCCTGTAGGTCCTCGTCGCGCAGCTTGAAGCGCTGGATCTTGCCGGTGGCGGTGTGCGGCAGGTCGCTGCGCACGTCGATCCAGCGCGGGTATTTCCACGGACCCGCCCGTTGCTTGACGTGGCTTTTCAGACTTTCAAGCAAGCTGTCGTCGGCCACATAACCGTTCTTGAGCACGATGAAGGCCTTCGGCTTCACCAGCCCGTCGGCGTCCTCTTTGCCGATGACGGCGGCTTCCAGCACCGCCTCGTGCGAAGTCAGCGCGGCCTCGACGTCGAACGGCGACACCCACTGGCCGCTGACCTTGAACATGTCGTCGGTGCGGCCGCAGTAATAGTAATAGCCTTCGGAATCGCGGTAGTACTTGTCGCCGGTAAAGGTCCATGCGCCTTGGAAAGTGCGCTGGCTCTTGGCGCGCTGGTTCCAGTAGCCTTCCCCGGCCGAGGGACCGCGCACGACCAATTCGCCGATCTCGTCCGCACCCAGGTCGTTGCCGCGTTCATCCACCAGCTTGACGTCGTAGCCAGGGACCGGTTTGCCGGTGGAGCCGTAGCGGATGTCGCCCGGCCGGTTGCTGACAAATGTCTGCAGCATCTCGGTCGAGCCGATGCCGTCGAGAATGTCGACGCCGACAACCTCGCGCCACCGCTCGCCGATATGCGCGGGCAATGCCTCGCCGGCCGACACACAGAGGCGAAGCCGGTCGGAGCCCGCGCCTTTGCCAATATCGGGATGCGCGAGCAGCGCGGTGTAGAGCGAGGGCACGCCGAAGAAGATCGTCGGGCGATGCGCCCGCATGATGCGGAAAATCGCTTCCGGAGTCGGGCGCTGCGACCACAATACGCTCGTGGCGCCGACCGAAAGCGGGAACGACATGGCGTTGCCCATGCCGTAAGCAAAGAACAGCTTGGCTGCCGAGAACGTCACGTCGTCGGCGCGGATGCCCACGATGCCTTGCCCCATCAACTTGGCGGTCGCCATCGGGCTCGTGTGCACGTGCTTGACGCCCTTGGGATCGCCGGTCGAGCCGGAGGTGTAGAGCCAGAAGGCGACCTCGTCCGAGACGGTCGGCGCGGCGAACACGTCGGCCTTTTCGGGCGCCAGCAAGTCCTCGAATAAATGCACGGCATGTTGCGGGAACGCCGCCTTGTCGGCGGGCGTGCCGCCGACGAGAACGGCGGACTGCAAGTAGGGCGCTGCGTCGATGATCGGCGCCAGCGGCTTGGCCAGTTCGGCCGATGCCACGATCAGCGAGATGCGACTGTCGCCGAGGATGTAGGCGTAGTGTTCGGGCCTGAGCCAGGTGTTGAGCGGAATGACGATGACGCCGGCGCGCACCGCGCCCCAGAACGCCACCGGATAGTCGACGGTGTCGGGCAGCAGCAGGGCAATGCGGCTTTCCTGGCGCAGCCCCATTCGCTGAAGCGCGCGTGCGAATTGACAACTGCGCGCTTGCAGGTCGCCAAAAGTGAGCGAGCGGTCGGGATCGATGAACGCAATTTTCGACCCGAGCCCGCGCGCCACATTGGCGTCGACGAAATCGCTGACGGCGTTGTAGGGGCGGCGCTGGCTGAACTCGTCGGACAAGGCCATTCCCCCTTCGCCCGTCAGCTTTCGAACAGGCGCGTGAGCAGGCGGCGCGCCAGCACGCCGGCCACGCGCCGGCGGTAATGGCCGGGCGTGAAGGTGGTCTTCATCGGCATGATCTGGTCGCGCACCAGCGCGTCGAGCGCCCTTGAACACGCGCTCGTCAAGCTGGCCGCCGCAGAGTTCGGCGGTGCCTTTGAGCAGCACCGGGCGCGGATTGGTGCCGGTGAAGGCCACGCGCAGGTCGGTGAGTGTGTCGCCCGTCGCGCTTGAGCGCCACCGCGACGCCGGCGACGGGATATTCGATCGACTTGCGGATGCGGATCTTGTCATAGGCCGAGCGCAGGCCGGGCGTGTTTTTGGCGCGCACCGCGGTGACGATCTCGCCCGGGCGCAGTGACAGATAGTGCTTGCCGTCGCCCTGCGTCTCGCTGACCGGCACATCCTGGCGCGCATAGCCGATATAGAGATCGTGAGCGGCATGGTGCGCTTGCCCGCTGGGCCGGCGATGTCGATCTCAGCGCCGAGGACGAGCAGACGCGGGCGCCAGATCGCCCGCGAAGGTCGCAAAGCACACGCCGCTGCTTTTCGGCGCCACGTGGCACATGGCGCCGGTGGTCTTCAGGCAATGATTATTGGCGGTGCGCCACCATTCGCTCTGGTTGTAGAAGATGCAGCGGGTGTCGAGGCAGAGATTGCCGCCGACCGTGCCCATATTGCGGTGGGTCGGCCCGGCGATGTGGGCGGCGGCCTGCGCCAGCACCGGATAATGCGCACCACCGCCGGATGCTCGGCGAGCGCGGTCAGCTTGAACCGAGGCGCCGATGTCGAGCTGATTCGCGTCGGCATGAAACTGTGATAGCTCCGCCAGCCGGTCATGTCGATCAGCACCGGCGGCGCCACGATGCCGCGCCGGATGTTGACGACGCAGATCGGTGCCGCCGCCGAGCGGCAGGCTGTTGGGATGCGCGGCGCGCGCGGCCAGCGCCTCGGCGAGCGTCGCCGGATGAGCACGCGGAAATCGGGCAGGGCGTCCATCAGGCGGCCCTCGAACAAGAGCCGTTCGTGCCCGCGAAAGCGGGCATCCAGTTCTTTGGGCCGGGGATCCCCGCTTGCGCGGGGACGAAACGGAGGAAGGTGCGCACGCGGTCAATCTATCCTCGTCTCTGCGCCTCCTGTATGTCCTTGCGCTTCTTGCCGCTGCGCTTGCGCTTCTCGATCACTGCGAAGACGCGGTCGGGCGTGACCGGCAGGTCGTTAAAGCGGATGCCGATGGCGTCGGCGACGGCGTTGGTCAGCGCCGGCAGGAAAGCGGCGAGCGAGCCTTCGCCCGCCTCCTTGGCGCCGAACGGCCCGTAGGGATCGTTGCTCTCGACGATGTGGACTTCGATCGGCGGCGAATCCTGGATGGTCGGCATGCGGTAATCGAGCATGTTGGCGGTGACCATCAGGCCGTCGTGATAGTCGGTTTCCTCGCTCATCGCCTGGCCCATGCCCATCCAGACCGAGCCCTGCACCTGGCCCTCGACCGTCAGGCGGTTGAGCGCCTTGCCGCAATCATGCGCGACCCAGACGTTTTCGACGTCGACCACGCCGGTGTCTTCGTCGACGCCACCTCCACCACCTGCGCCGAATAGGAGAAGCCCATCGTGCCGCCGATCGCGGCGCCGCGATATTTCTTGCCGCCGTGCGATTCCGGGATGGTGGAGATAATTGCCGGTCACGGTGATGGTGCCGCCGTCCTTCAGCGCCTCGATCACCACCTCGTCGAAGGTGGCGCCCTTGTCCTGCGCGCCGGCGCGATAGACCTCGCCCAGGCACCTCGATATCCTCGGGCCTGGCTTCGAGCTTGCGTGCCGCGGCTTCCACCAGCACGCTGCTTCAGATTCTGCGCCGCGTTCAGCGCGGCATTGCCGACCATGAAGGTGACGCGCGAGGAATAGGAGCCGTTGTCCTTCGGCATCAGCTCGCTGTCGCCGGTGACGATGCGGACGCTCGAAAGATCGAGGCCCAGCACTTCCGCCACCATCTGCACCAGGATGGTGGAGGAGCCCTGGCCGATCTCGGCGGCGCCGGTCAGCACCACGATCGAGCCGTCGAAATCGAGCTTCAAATTGATGGTGGCATGCGGTTCGCCGGTCCAGTTCACCGGCTTGGAGGCGCCGCTAATGTAGTGCGAGCAGGCGAAGCCGAGGCCGCGTTTCTTGCCCTTGGCCGCGCGATGCCCTTGCGCTTCTTCTCCAGCCGCTGTCCTTCTCGACCCAATCGAGGCATTCCGGCAGGCCGTAGCAGTTCACCATCAGGTCGTTGACGGTGAAGGTCGGCGCCTTGAGGAAATTCGCGCGCCGCACCTCGAACGGATCGAGCCCGAGTTCGCCGGCCATCTCGTCGAGCATGGCTTCGAAAGCGAAGCGGATGGCGACCGTGCCGTGGCCGCGGAAGGCGCCGCAGGGCGGCGTGTTGGTGAGCACGCGGCGGCCGATATATTTCACGTTGTGCAGATCGTAGATCGCGAACATCATCGAGCCGGCATAGAGGATGGTCACGATGCCGTAGCCGGAATGCGCGCCGCCGCGCTGGTCGTGGTCGCACTCCACCGCGGTGATGCGGCCGTCCTTGCGTCATGCCGATCTTCATGCGGATGTCGCTTTCGGGCCGGCCGCGATGGGTGATGAAGGTTTCCTCGCGGTTGACCACCAGGCGCACCGGGCCTTGGCCTTGCGCGCCAGCAGCGCGCCGATCAGTTCGGGCGCAAGGTTTCGGTGCGGCAGCCGAAGCCGCCGCCGATGAACGGCTTGATCACCCGGATGCGCGACATGTCCATGTTCATGATGCGCGACAGCATCAGGTGCACGTAGTACGGCACCTGGGTGGAGGCATGCACGGTCATGCGGTCGCGCAGCCCGTCGTAATCGGCGAGCGCCGCATGCATCTCCATCTGGTTCTGGCAGACCTCGGCGCAGTTGATAGGTGCCCTCGCGCACCAGGTCGGCGTCGGCGAAGCCCTGCGTCGGTCGAGCCGAGATCGAAGAGCACGTCGCGCTCGATATTGCCCGGCTTGTTGTCGTGCAGCTGCGACGGCGTCGGGCGCCTTGCGCGGCCTTGGCGGTGAAATAGGCCGGCAGCTCGCTCACCTTGAACTTGATGCGGCGACGGCTTCGTTGGCGGCGTGCATCGTCGACGCGCGGCGACGGCGGCGATCGGCTCGCCGCTGTAGCGCACGCTGTCGCGCGCCAGCGGATATTCGCTGTGGGCGATCGGCAGCACGCCGAAAGGTCTTGTCGCAATCGTCGCCGGTGACGATCGCGCACACGCCCGGCACCTTGAGCGCCTCGGAAACATCGACCGCGATGATGTCGCCGTGGGAATAGGGGCTGCGGATAGATCGCGGCCGCCAGCTGCCGGGCTTCGAGAATATCGGCGGTGTATTTGGCGCGGCCGGAGACTTTCTCCGGCCCGTCGACCATCGGCACATATTCGCCGACCGAGCTGATTGGCTGCGCACCGTCGCGGGCTTGAGCATTTCATTCATGGTCGATCCCCCCGCGCTAAGCCGCAGCCTGAGCCGCGCAGTTTTTCCGAGGCGTATTGCACCGCCTCGATGATCTTCACATAGCCGGTGCAGCGGCAGATATTGCTGCCGAGCGCGTCTTAAGATCTCCGCCTCGCTCGGGTTGGGATTGCTCCGCAGCAGGCCGTCCGAGGCCATGATGAAGCCGGGCGTGCAATAGCCGCATTGCGAGCCGAGCTTCTCGTGGAAGCCGCGCTGCACGGCGGAGAGTTGCCGCCGTGCCCCAGCGACTCGACGGTGTCGACGCGCTTGCCGTCGACGGTCGCGGCGAGGGTCAGGCAGGACAGCGCCGGCTTGTCATCTATCAGTACGGTGCAGGCGCCGCATTCGCCGCCGTCGCAGCCGGTCTTGGTGCCGGTCAGCCCGACTTTTTCGCGCAGATAATCGAGCAGCAGCATGTTGTCCGCGACCGCATCGGCGCGGTCACGCCCATTGAGCGTGAACTCAAGAAGCCGGGTCAAATATTTCTTCCCTGTGCGGCGCGTGTTCAGCGATTCGCGCTTCGTCTGATTGTGCGGTTACGACACACCAGCGCGCCGACCCCCTCCAGACCAATTACCGGGAATGGCTGGGACGATTGCCCGCGCTCCCGGCGATTAACCAAAGCGGGCAATCACTTCGCTCGGAATCGCGGCGCCGTGGATCTTGTCCGGATCGTTCTTGTCGCGCGTCGCCCAGACCCGGGTTTCGCCGCCCTCCACCGCCAGTTCGCCGCCGATGCTGAGCCGGTGTTCGACGTCGAAGCTGGAGCGGCGGAACTCGGTCACCCGCGAGGCGATTTCCACCACATCGCCGAATTTCGCGGGTTTCAGGAAATTGGCGCGCGCGTCCACCAGCGGAACGCCGATGATGCCGAAAGTCTCCGCCAGCTGATGCGCCGTCACGTCGAGCGCGGCTTCGAACAGCAGCCAGGTGCTGATATCGAACATCTCGAAAATACGGCTGTTGAACACGATGCCGGCGGGGTCGCATTGGCCCCATTCGATGGTCAGTTGCCTGCTGAACGTGAAAGACGCCACCCGCGTTGCCTCCGGCCCGTTGTCGCGCGGCATACTAGAGCATGATCTCGAAATGTGGGAACCGGATTTCGCTGAGGATCATGCGCAGGCAAACTGCGGCCCGCGGCGCGCTCAATCATTACAGCCGCGAGACGCGTTTGCGTTTGGCCTTGGCTTTGCGCGGGTCGGGCCATTCCACCAGGTTTTGCGAGCGCAGTTCGACCGGCGAGGAGCGCCGGCGTTTGCGCATGGCATGCCTGGGCGCCACCGGCACATGCGGCGAATGGTCGAGCGCCTCCAGCAGCCAGTCGAGATCGTCGGACGCAATTACCCAACGGCTTGGCGCAAGCGCGCGAGCGAGAACGGACGCGAATAGGCCAGCATCGATTTCTTGCCGCCCGGCAGGCAATATTCATGGGCATAGCTCATCGCCAGCTCGCGCGCGCTGGCGTAGATCGGGTCGCGCCAGCGCAGGATGGCATGGTTGGTCTTGCTGATCGCGCCCCACAAGCCCGCGCTCCCTGAACAGCGCGATGACGTGATCCTGGTCGCTCGGCAGCGCCTGGATGTCCATGAGCCAGGCCGGCTTGCCGTGATAGGCCAGCGCGGCGGCGGCGAAGACCGCGGCTTCCGCGCAATGGGCGGTGCGCGCCTTCAGCAGGCGGCGCGGCGACATGGCGGTTTCGCCGTCGAGCTCGAAATTGGCCGGCAGGCGATCGAGAAAGGTTTGAATCTTTTGCGGCGTGTCGAGGCGCGCGAACGATCGGCGTTCGGCGGCCGTCAGCAGCGCGCGTAAGCGGTTTCGGTAGGCGGTGCCGGTCATGCGCGCGGCACTTTATCCGGGTCGCGCAGGCGTTGTGGGGTGCCGTCGCCCGCGGTTCCACAGCTAATTTTCCGCTCCTTTGGCGGCGCCGCCGCCGTGCTAAACGCGCATCGCAGGCCGCATCTTGTTTAGCCGGCCGGCGAAAATTGGCGGGATCCTGGGATCAGCGGATGTTGTAGCGGATCGGCACAACGATGGCGATTTGGGAACCGCGGATTTCCGGCGGCGGCGGCGGCAGCGGCGCGGCGCGCTCGATCAAGTCGAGCGTCGCCTGGTCGAGCAGGCTCGAGCCTGAGCTGCGCAGGATACGGGCGTGGTGCACGCCGCCGCTGCGGTCGATGCTGAAGGCCAGTTGCGCCACGCCTTGCTCGCCGCGCGACTGCGCTTGCGAGGGATAGCGCTTGTAGCGTTCGAGCCGGGCGACCAGTCGCGATTTCCAGTTCGGCACCGCATCGGGATTGCGCGAGGCGGCGCCCGGCGAGGGCGCGGCCGCGCGTTCGGCGCGATGCTCGGCCGTGCTGGGCGCGCTGGTCAGGCTGGCATGTTTTTGCCGCGGCTTCGTTTCGACCGGCTTTTCGATCGGCTTCGGCGGCGGCAAGACCGCCAGCTGCGGCTCGGCCCGCGGCGCGCGCGGCAGCTCGACTGTTTTTTCGACCGGCTGCTCGACCGGTTTCACCGGCGCGGGCTGCGGCTGCGCTTCGGTCTGCGGCGGGCCGGGCGGCAATTCGGTCGGTTTGGTCTCGGGTGCGACCGGCAGGGCCGCGAGCTCGATCATGATCACCGGCGCGTTCGCAACGGCATCGGCGTCATCGTTCCAGCGCGTCAGCAGCGCCGCCGCGCCGGCGGCATGGATGCCGAGGGCGAGGGCGAAGCAGGCGCCCCAGCGCAGCGCTGCGGGCCAGCGGCGCACCGCGAATATTTCGCGCGTCGCGTTCATGGCTGCAGCTTGTCCGCTTCGAGCCCGACCAGCGCCACGTGCAGGTAGCCGGCGCTGCGCAGCTCATTCATCAGCGTCATCAGGTCGCCATAGGGCACGGATTTGTCGGCGCGCAGGAACACGCGCTGCTGCTTGTCGCCGGCGGTGGCCCGGTCGAGCGCCGCGCCGAGGCCCGCGCGGGCGACCGCATCGTTATCGAGCGTCAGGCTCAAGTCGGATTTGAGCGTCAGGAACAGCGGCTTGTCGGGGCGCGGGCTGGGCTCGGCATTGGCGGCCGGCAGATCGACCGAAATATCCACGGTCGCCAGCGGCGCCGCGATCATGAAAATGATCAGCAGCACCAAGATCACGTCGATGAACGGCGTGACGTTGATCTCGTGGATCTCGTCCAAAGCCTCGTCGCCGTGGTCGATGCGCACGCTCATGATCTACTCGGCCGCTGACACCGTCCGGCGGTGCTCCGCCGGGCGGTCGAAGGCGCCGCGATCGAGATCGCGGCTGATCAGGCGCAGGATGGCGGCGGCGGCATCGGCCTGCAACGCGCGATAGCCGGCGATCCAGCGCGAGAACACATTGTACATCACCACCGCCGGGATCGCCGCCACCAGGCCCAAGGCGGTCGCCAGCAACGCCTCGGCGATGCCGGGCGCCACCACCGCGAGATTGGTGGTCTGCACCTTCGAGATGCCGATGAAGCTGTTCATGATGCCCCAGACGGTGCCGAACAGTCCGACGAAGGGTGCGGTGGCGCCGACGGTGGCGAGAATGCCGGTGCCGCGGATCATCGCACGCCCGGCGGCCGCTTCGACACGCTCGAGCCGCGAGGCGATGCGCTCCTTCACGCCGGCGGACGACAGCGCGTCGGCCGACAGGCGCAGTTCGGCGTCGGCGGCGGCGATCAGCACGGCCGCGCCGTCGCGGCGCCCTTGCAGCCGCGCGCTTGCTTCGCTCCAGCTACGCGCTTCATCGAGCGCCGCGATCGCCACGCGCATGCGGCGGCGGGCGGCCATCAGTTCGATCGCCTTGGCGAACCAGATCGTCCAGGTCAGCACCGAGGCGAAAACGAGCCCCACCATCACCGCTTTGACCACGATGTCGGCCGCCATGAACATGCCCCAGGGCGTGAGATCGCGCGGCAGCTTGAGCAGGATTTCCGGCGCCGCCGGTAGCGTTTGCGCGACGGCCAAAGCGGGCAGCATCAGGACCAGGACCAGAGACCAGCAGGACCGCCCAATGCCTCCGGCGCTGCGCAATGCGAGCAATACGGTTCATCTCACCACTGTCTCTTTTGTCGGCCCGCGCGGCAATTGTAATATTATAACAAATTGACGTCGTCCGCCGCCGATTGAACGGCGGGGCTCTTGCGTGCAATCGTCCGCCGCGCCGGCATGCGCCGGCACGTGTTCATCCTGCAAGGATCCCGATCCCCATGCCGTTTTCAATGTCTCAGGCTTCGCTGCCGGTCTTCGAGATCGGTCTCAATGCGCTGTCGGCCGTGCTCGACAAGGCCGCCGCCTATACCGCGGCGAAAAAAGTCGATCCGGCGGTACTGCTCGGCTGGCGCTTGGCGCCCGACATGTTCGCGCTCGCCCGCCAGGTGCAGGTCGCCTGCGATCACGCCAAGAACGGGGCGGCGCGCCTGGCCGGCGCCGAGCCGCCGAAATTCGAGGACAACGAGGTAAGCCTCGACCAGCTCAAGGAGCGCGTCGCGCAAAACCGTGGCCTATCTCAAGACGCTCGATGGCAAGGCGATCGACGCCGCAGCCGACCGCGAGATCGTTTTTCCGCTCGGGCCGGCCAAGGGCCATATGAAGGGCGGCCGACTATCTCAATCATTTCGTGCTGCCGAATTTCTATTTCCACCTCACCGCCGCCTACGCCATCGTGCGCCATTGCGGCGTCGAGATTGGAAAACGCGACTTCATGGGCGCCATTCCGATCACGCGCAGCTGAAGTCCGCCGCCCGCCGGCGCGGCCGCAATAAATTGACCCCGGAGGCAGGCCTCCGGGGTCAAAATTATAGTGCAACGGAAAACGCTGTCGCTATTTGAGACGCTTGGCCGCCTCCTGCACCAGGCTCAGATCGGCGTGCTTCTTGATGTCGATGTGGCTCTTCACGAAGCCGAGTTCGCGAACGGTGTCGATGTTGCGTTGAAGCGCATCGAGGTTCGGCATCAGGTTCGGATCGCGGTAATTGTCCTTATTTGTGAACAGCCAGCCGAACCGCTCGGGCGGCGCCTTGGTGATCTTGGAGGCGATCTTGGCCGCCTCGGCATGGTTCTTGGGATCGAGGAACCAATGCGCGACCCGCAGCAGGTCCTCCATGAAGTCGACCATGGCGGCGCGATGCTTGTCGATGAAGGACTGGCGCGCGCACAGAACGATCATGTCGATCGGGCCAATCGCGTCGGAAATCGTGAACAGCACTTTGCCTTCGGCATTGAGCTTGGGGTTAAGTGCGAAGGGCAGCACCGCCGGGATCAGGTCGGCCTTTTTCTCCAGCAGCATGGCCGGCATCGCCGGCAGCGGGCCTTCCAGCAAAGTGTAGTCGCGCTTGTCCTCCAGCCCGTGCTTTTTCAGCATGGCGCGCGCGGCGACGTCGACCGCGCTGCCGCCGCCATTGGTGCCCACCACCTTGCCCTTGAGGTCCTCGACCTTGTTGATGCCTGAGTCTTTGCGGACCCAATAGGCGTCGGTGTAATAGCCGGCTTTGCCTTCCTGGAATTCGTCGGCGATGACGCGCAGGTCGCTCAGTCCGGCATTGTCGATCGCGATGGCGAGCGAGGAATAGGCGAGGCTGGAAACCTCCAGCTCGTTGTTGGCGATCGCCGTGATCGTCTGCGGCGTGCCTTGGAAGTGGATCGTCTCGAGCGTGTAGGACTTGCCCAAGTGGGTGAGCAGGTCCTTCTTCTCCAGAATGACCGAGCCCCAATTGGCCAGCGGGGCCACCCATGACATGCGGATCTTGACCGGCTCTGCGCTTTTGGCGGTGCCGGCGCCGATAAGGCCGAGCGCGCACACGCCGGCCAGCGCGAGTTTCATAAGGCGCATCATTTCCTCCCAGTTTCGCCGGGCTTGCGCGTAGGTTTGGCAAGCTTCACGCCGCGAATGCAAAGATTGTCGGGCGTCCAACCGATTTTGGCAAGCCTGACGGATGCGGCGCTTTGCCCGCCATCCGGTACAGCGCATGGCCCCGAAAAGCTTGTCCTCGACTCGATCGGGGATGAGTACCGGTTTTCGGAAAAGGCCATGCGCAAAAGAAAAAAGCTTACACCGTGGTCGGCTCGTTGGCTTCCTGGTGCCAGATCAACAGCCGGCGGCGGATCAGCGCTCATCGCCTTGACCAGGCCGTAACCGACCACGGCGATCTCGACGATGCCGGCGAACACGCCGGTGGAATTGGCGAAGCGCGAGGCCGTCATCATGGCGCCGCCCAGGCCGTAGCCGCCCATCAGCATCTCGGCCACCACTGCGACAATGAGCGACAGCGGCAGCGCCACCTGCAACCCGGTCATGATCTGCGGCAGCGCCGCCGGCAGCACGATCTGCCAGAGCATTTCCCGTTCATTGGCGCCCATGTTGCGCGCCGACCAGAGCAATTCGCGCTCCACGCCCTGGATGGCGATCACGGTGGCGGCGATCACCGGGAAGATGGCGTCGATGACGATGATGGTGATCTTGGAGACGTCATAGACACCGAGCCACAGGATCACCACCGGCAGGAAGGCGATCTTCGGCATCGGAAAGCCGACCGAAATGATCGGGTCGAAGAACCAGTTGGCGATCACGCTGCGCGACATCGCCATGCCGATGATGACGCCGAACACCGCGCAAATCGCAAAGGCCGCCAGCGCGCGGTAGAGCGTGAGCGCGGTGTTGATCCACAGATCGCCGGATACGCCGTCGCTCCAGATGCGTTCGACCACCTCGCTGAACGCCGGCAACTGGAAATGCGTGAAGGCGCCGCTGCGCGCCAGGATTTCCCAACGCCGCCAACAGCAGCACGATCGAAAACACGCGCGCGAAGGCCCAGAGCAGCGTGCGCGCGATTCGCAGCACGAGCGTCTCGCGGCGGAGATTGCGGCATGCTGTCTACTCGCGCCATGCCAGCGTCCGCTTGGTGATCAGGAGGTAAACCCGGTCGGCCGCGAAGCCGAGGAACGCCACGGTGAGCACGACCGCATACATCGCATCGTAGGAGCCGTTGGCGCCGAGATAGCCGATCAGAAAGCCGAAGCCCTTCTGCGCCACGATCAATTCCGATGACACCAGCAGGATGAAGGACAGCGCCAGCGCCGTGCGGATGCCGTTGAGCAGTTCCGGCATGGCGCTCGGCACCACCACGTCCCACAGCATGCGCAGTTTGCTGGCGCCCATGCTGCGCGCCGACCAGACCAGCACCTGTTCGCTCGAGCGCGCGCCGTTGAAAGCCCCGATGGTGACCGGCAGCATGCAGCCGAGGAAAATCAGCAGGATCTTGGAGTTGTCGCCGTAACCGAGCCAGATCACGGTGACCGGGATCAGCGCCGATTTCGGCAGCGGATAGAATATCTCCACGATGGGCGCGAGCAGCACGTTCACCGGCTTCCACCAGGCCATGACGATGCCGAGCACCCCGCCGATCGAGATCGCCAAGGCGAGGCCGGCGGCGGCGCGGTAGATCGAGGAGGCCCCGTTGCTGACGAGGTCGCCGTCCTTGAGCAATTCGATCCAGGCCCCGATCACGTCCGACAGCGGCGGCAGCGCCGTGTTCGACACCAGTTCGAAACGCGCCGCCAGCTCCCAGGCAATGGCGAGCAGCAGGAACGGGAGTAGCGGATGAAATTTTTGCGGATCGACGCGTCATGGCGCGCGCTTTCCCTGCGCCTTGATGGCTTCTTCCTTCACCAGGTTCCAGATTTCATCCACCTTCTCGACGAAAGCCTTGGCCCTGTGGATGTTGGGATCGTTCTTGTCGAACTTGGTATCGACGATGGTCTTGATGCGGCCGGGCCGCGCCGACATCACCGCCACCCGGTCGGCGAGATAGACCGCTTCCTGCACGTCGTGGGTGACGAAGATCACCGTCTTCGGGGTGGCCTGCCAGATGCGCAGCAATTCGCTCTGCATCAGGCCGCGCGTCTGCGCATCGAGCGCGCCGAACGGCTCGTCCATCAGCAGGATCTTCGGATCGAACGCGAGCGTGCGGGCGATCGCGCAGCGCTGCCGCATGCCGCCGGAAAGCTGGGACGGGTAGCTGTCCTCGAAGCCGTGCAGGCCGACCAGCTCGATGAAAGCGAGCGCGCGCTTTTCGCGCTCTTCCTTCGGCATGCCCTGCCGTTCCAGCCCGTAGAGGATGTTGCCGCGCACGGTCTTCCATGGAAACAGCGCGAAGTGCTGGAAGACGATGCCGCGGTCGGGCCCGGGCCCGGCAATCGGCTGGCCGTCGACCAGAATGGCGCCGGTTTCGACCGGCAGAAAGCCGCCGATCAGATAGAGCAGCGTCGACTTGCCGCAGCCGGACGGCCCGAGCAAGGCGACGAATTCGCGGTTTGCCACCTCAAGCGAGACCTGGTCGAGCGCCAGCACCTCGCGTCCGCGCGGCGGGCGATAGAGGTGGCTGACGCCGTCGATGACGATTTGCGCGGGCCCCGGCATGGCGGATTGAAGCGTCCCCAACGGCCGCCGTCTGTCAAGCGCCGTCATCGCCGTTACAGCAGCATCCTTGTCCTATAATGTGGGACAGCAAACCATCGAAACCGTAAAAGCAAACGTCCGGTGGCCGATCCGCTCAAAAGCCTGTGCCGAGCTTGCGCTCGCCAACCGCACGCGGCCGCAAAGAAACTTTAGGCTTTCCCTTAGGGCGGTACTCGGTGTTGAATGCGGCCCACTGTGGATGCGCTCATCGCAGCGATAGAAAAATATTATGGGAGGATACCGAATGAAGACCTTTAAGAGCGTTATCGCCGCCCTCGGGCTCGCTGTGCCGCTGGCGCTCGCCAGCCACCCGGCATCCGCCGAGGATCAGCTCAAGATCGCCATCGGCCAGATCAATAACTGGGAAAATCAGGCGCCGACCCTCGGCCAGGACGCCGGCATCTTCAAGAAGCACGGCTTGGTGCTGGAGGCCGTCGGCACGCGCGGCGCCGGCGAAACCATTCAGGCGGTGATCTCCGGCTCGGCCGACATCGGCGCCGGCGTCGGCGCTGCCGGCGTCATGCGCGCCTTTTCGAAGGGCGCGCCGGTGCGCATCCTGGCGCCGATGTTCACCGGCACCGGCGATCTCTATTGGTATGTCCGGTCCGACTCCAAGATCAAAAGCCTGAAAGACGCCACGCCGTCGAACACCATCGCCTATTCGACCAACGGCTCATCGTCGAACAACATCGTCATCGCCTTCGTGCAGGAACTCGGCTGCAAGGCCAAGCCGACCGCCACCGGCAGTCCTGCCGGCACTCTCACCGCTGTGATGTCGGGGCAGGTTGACATCGGCTGGGCGGCGCCGCCGTTCGGTTTGCAGGAGGAAAAGGACGGCAAGGTGCGCATCATCGCCCACGGCAGCGACGTGCCTTCACTGCGCGGGCAGACCGTGCGGACGCTGATCGTGAACGCCAACGCGCTTAAGACCAAGCACGACGCGATCATGCGCTTCATGGATGCCTATCGCGAGGCGGTCGACTGGATGTATGCCGACCCCAAGGCGGTCGAGATGTATTCCAAGAAGATTCACAAGCCGGTCGAACTGTTGAAGGCGTCGATGGCGAAGTATCATCCGAAGTCGGCGTTGCAGACCGACCACTTCGCCGACCTCGATGGCGCCGTCAGAGACGCGGTGAAGCTGAAGTTCCTGCAAGCGCCGCTCACCAAGGCGCAGCTTGCGGAACTGCATCCAAATTCCGCCGGAAAAGAAATAACTCTCGGTCCCGTACCGGAGCAACGCGAACGGGCCGCTGTCTGACAGCGGCCCGTTTTATTTTCAGCGTGTCATCGCATGCGGCGACTGATTGTTACATTTTCTTTTTCATCGCTTTTTTCTTCGCCGGCTTGGCCATTTTCTTCGCGCCGCCCTTCTTGTGCGCCTTCATGGCTTTCGGGGGCAGGGCAGGCCTTGTTGGCCACCACCTTGGCGCCCTCGCTGGCCGCCCAGCAGGCATTGGCGAACGTGTATTTATTGCCGGCTTTAGTGGCGCACACCGGTGTTCCCATGTTGAAGCAGATCACCGGCTGCGGCGGCGCCGCCGCCATTTTCTTTTTGCCCTTGGCTTGGCTCGGCCCGGCCGAGCCAATCGCAAACGCTAACGTGGCGGCCGCGATAAACGCCGCGTATCCGATATTCTTGAATTTCATCTGATCCTCCCGACTTATTGGCGCGCCATCGTAGGCGTGAAATTGCCGCGATGACAAGAAATATGCGGCCCGCGCGCCGCGTCTCGAATCTGAACGCGCGTTCATCTAGTCGCAGAGTTCTCAGTGCCGGTCCTTGGCGGCAGCGCTGATGGCATCGAGCATGGCGGTGCGGCCGGATTTGAGCGAGGCGCGCACTTTGTCATGCTTGCCGATCGCGCCCATCTCGCGCTGGCGCTTGACGGTCGCATCCACCATCAGCGGGTCAAGCCCGAGTTCGCGCAGCGTCACCGAGGACTTTTCCATCTCGGCGGCGCGGCGCTCGCCATGGCTCGCCATGCGTTCCAGGTTGTAGTCGGCGATCTTGGTGAAATCGAGCGTCGGATAGTTGTTCTTGAGCGAGGCGGTCACTTCCTCAAGCAGGCCCGCGCGCGCCGCGGCGAGGAAGCATTCCAGTGTCAGCGCCTCCATCCCCTTGATCATCACGCTGCGGATCATCTTGATCGCCGCCGCCTGGCCGGTGTCGCCCGGGACGATCGATAGCTTCATTTCCAGTTCGCCGAGCAAAGGCGCAATCGCCTCGGCGTGCGGGCCGGCGATCAGCAGGGGCGTGCGGTGGCGCGCCGGGTGGATCGGCGCAATGACCGCCACATCCACATAGCGCGCTTTGTCGCCGAGCAGCTTGGCGGTCGCCTGCTTGCGGCCGGGCGAGACCGAATTGATGTCGAGATAATAAGGCGAGCCGGTCAGATGCGGCTCGACCGAGTGGGCGGCCTCCAGGCTGGAGGCGGCGGTGACCGCGGAAATGATCATGTCGGTTTCGGCGACCGCCTCGGCGGCCGAATTGGCCAGCCGCACGCCAATGCTGTCGCCCGCCGCCTTCAGCCGCGCGCCTTCCGCGACCGGAAACAGAATGTCCCAGGCGGCGATGCGCTCGATGCCGGTCTCGCGCAGGCCGGCGGCGATCGCCTGGCCGGCCTCGCCGAAGCCGATGAAAGAAACGCGCGGTGTGTTGCGTCGGGTCATGGTCGTTCCGTTTTCAAAATTAGATCGTCTTTACCGGCGCGTCCTGGCGCGAGGTCTGGAAGCTCACCGCCATCAGCCATTGTCCGTCGCGCTTGACGAAGACGCGGGAGACGCGCGTCGCCTTGCCGTGGAATGGCTGGTGCTCGCAACGCATGACGATGGCATTGGGGAAATCGATCATCTCGTTCCACACCAGCGGGGAGGGCGCCGAGTTGGCGTCGGTGCGCTGTTGCTCCTTGATCACCGCGACCCGGCCGGCTTTGGTGTGCTGGCGCGTGGCTGCATAGAGCGAGAACTCGTTGGCCACGTATTTCACCCATTCGTCGGGCAGATGGCGCATGACCGCGACTTCCAGCGCCTGCCAGGAGGCGAGGCAATCGCGCTCATCCTGGTTTTTCGGCTCATACGGCAACGTGAAGCAGGGATTGTCCCATTCCTTCTTGCCCGGTCCGTGCCCGAACACCGGCACGTCCTGCGATACCTCGTGATAGACCAGCAAGCGCCAGCCGGCGGCGCGCTTCACCCAGACGCGCAGCAAATATTTTTTCGCGCCCTCGATCACCACCGAGACCACGTCGCCATAGCGATGCACGATGGGCGTGAGGCCGCTTTCGTCGCCGAGCAGCGGCTTCATGCCGCCGCTCTGGTCCTTGCTCAACACGTGCCCGGAGCCGTCGATCCAGTTGAACTGGTCGTCAAGCAGGCTTGCGACAGCATTGGCATCGCCGCGCGCGAGAGCGGCAACCAGCGCGCGGTCGGCATCCATTACGGGATCGCTCATGGCTTCAAGACTCCGGTATGCCCGGCACCGGCGGCGTGCCATGGGTGTGGAACGACTTGATGGTCTGCAGGCCCCAGGCCTGGCCTTTCTTGCGCTCGGCTTCCGACCAGCGGATCGGCTTCCAGTCCGGCGCCAGCACCAGCCGCGCGCCGGCGCAGGCGACCTCGACCCGGTTGCCGCCCGGCTCGTAGACATAGAGGAAGAAGGTCTGCTGCACCGCGTGCTTGTGCGGGCCGGTCTCGATGAACACGCCGGCCTCCAGGAAGATGTCGGCGGCGCGCAGGATCTCCTCGCGCGCATCGAGCGCGTAGGTGACGTGGTGGAAGCGGCCCTTGGTGCCGGTGTGATCGCGCGTATAGGCGAAGTCGTACGACTTGTTGGTCGCCGTCATCCACATGCCGGCTTCGCTGCCGTCGTCCATGACGATCTGCTCGGTGAGGCGAAAGCCGAGATAGCGCTCGAAGAATTCGCGGTTGGCCTTGATGTCGGCAGCGAGCCCGTTGAAATGGTCGATGCGCCGCACGTTGCAGCCGCGCGCCGGATAGCGCTGCGCCTGGTTCTTCAGGGCCGGTTTTTTGTCGGCCGGCGGATCGTACCATTCGGTGTCGTAATAGAGTTCGATCACGTGGCCGTCGGGATCCTTGCAGACGAAGGTCTTGCCGTGGCCGAGGTCGCCGTCACTCCAGCCGACATCGAAGCCGGAGCCTTTCAGCGCGGCCGCCCGCCGTTCCAGCGCCTGCGGCGTGCGGGTGCGGAAGGCGACATGCGCCATGCCGGAAGTCTTGGAAGCGGTGAGCTTGAGCGAATAGCGCTCGTAGTCGTCCCAGCCGCGCAGATAGACGCTGTCGCCTTTTTCGCTGCTCTGGGTCATGCCCATCACGTCGATGAAGAATTTGCGGCTCTCCTCGAATTTCGGCGTGAGCATCTCGAGATGGCCGAGATGGGCGATGTCGTAGATCGGTTCGTCGGTCATGGGCACCCGGTTTCTTGTTGCCGTTTCAATTCTGCCGGACGGCGCGCGCGAACGCCAGGACCAGATTGTTGGACGGCATGGGCACGGTCTCGGCCGGAGACAAGCCGGCTTCCTGCGCGAGGGCATTCAGCTCGGCCAGGTCGCGCACGCCCCATTCGGGATTATCCGCCCGCAGGCTGGCGTCGAAGGCGGCATTGCTCGGTGCGGTATGCTGCCCGTCGCGCATGAACGGACCATAGACGAACAGCCGGCCGTCGGCGCGCAACAGGCGGCCGGCGCCGGCGATGAGGTTCTGCGCCACGCGCCAGGGCGCGATGTGCAGCACGTTGATGCAGAGCATGCCTACGAGCGCGCCGCCGGCTTGCCCATCCGCCGTCCAGGACCAGGCAGGATCGGTGAGGTCGATGCGCTGCGGCGCGCGCAGGTTTGCAAGCCCCGCGTGGCGGCGCCAAGCCTCGATGCTGGCGAGATGCGAGGGAAGGATGTCGCTCGGCCACCATGTGAGGTCCGGCGTCAGACGCGCGAATTCGGCAATGTGCTGCCCGGTTCCGCTGCCGATCTCCAACACGTCGCCTTTCTGTTGGAGCAGAAAAGGCGCGAGAATCGACCAGATAGCGGCATGGTTGCGCTGGAATGCCGGTCCATGCAGCCGGCCATCGGGTTCTGCCGGCTGGCCGCTGCGCCCGAAATCGACGACGAACTTAGCCATTGTTGTAAAGGGGTAAACGCATCGGTTTTGCCGGCTTGGCACCATTAGCCACGACCCAAGGTCGCGGTCAAAGCTTCCTTAACGGGGCCGCAGCAGCGGCGGGATTACGCAGGCCCGGTTCGTTGTTTTTGGTGGGCCAATCGGGCAATATCGCGCCTTCAGTGGGCAAGCCCGCTGGCCCATCCGACGATGATGGGGCGCCACGATTTGGCGACAAAGAAAATTTGGGAGGATGAAATGCGTAAACTCTATCTGACATTGGCCGTGTTCGCCGCCGCCGCGCTGGCGCTGCCGGGCGCCGCCAACGCGCAAGCCAATAGCCTGACCGTCGGCATGCCGACCACGCCGCCGAATGTCGTGCATATGCCGGTGATCGTGGCCCAGGATCTCGGCCTGTTCAAGAAATACGGCGTCGACGTCAAGACCGTCGCGCTCGATGGCGGCGTCAAAGTGTTCCGCGCCATGCTGGCGGGCAACCTCGACATCGCCCAGGCGCCCGCCGCCACGACCTCCGTCGCCATCTCTAAGGGTGCACAGGTCAAGGTCATCCTGGCGACCCTGTACAAGTTCGAAGCTTCGATGGTGGTGCGCGACAACATCAAGACCATGGCCGACCTCAAGGGCAAGCGCATCGGCATCCAGCAGCCCGGCGGTTTCGCCGATATCCTGAGCAAGAACGTGTTGCGTGCCGCCAAGGTCAATCCGAAGGAAGTCAACTTTGTCAGCATCGCGACCGAAGACGTGCCGGCGCTGGTGGCCGATCAGGTCGACACCGCGATCCTGCATGTCGAGCAGGAAATGGAGGCGAGGGAAAAGGTCCCCTCGCTGCACGCGATCGCGCGTATGTGGGAAATCCAGCCCAAGCAGGTCTACACGGTCTATGGCGTGAAGGAATCGACCATCAAGGAAAAACCGGCCGCGCTGCAAGCCTTCACCAAGGCCGTCATCGAGGCTACCCGCATCATGTACACCAACAAAGCCAAGGTGCTGCCGATCCTCGTGAAGCACACCGGCTATCCGGAAAAGATCATATCGGAGACCTACGATACCCTGGTGAAGAGCTGCATCTGGGACGCCAACACCGGGCTCTCGCCGGAGCGGTTCGCCTTCACCGCCAACCTGATGACCAAGGTCGGCAATATCGAGAAGGGCAAGACGCCGAGCTACGACCAGATGGTCGACAAGACCTTCGCCGAAAAGGCCATCAAGGATCTCGGCGAATGGAAGGGACCGGTTTGCCCAACCGCGGTGTTCTAGGGCAGGCAGGCCGATAATCGGTTGCGGGCGGGCGCTGCCGTTTGACGGCGGCGTCCGCCGGCGGCTAGTGACGACAACTTTGGCGCAGGGCGCCCGGGAGAACGATTGATGAGCGTCGCCAACGAGGTTCGCTCCGGCCCAATCGCGGCCGCGCGAGAAGCGGCGTCGGCCGGTATACCCGCCGAAAAGAAGACGCCCTGGTGGGAACGCCCGGCGATTTTCCGCTATGGCTTCGTCGCGCTGCTGCTAATCGTCTGGCAGATCGTCGGGCCTTCGATCAGCCCGATCTTCTTCACCTATCCGACAAAAATTGCGGTCGCGTTCTACACGCTGACCGCCAACGGCGACCTGCCGTATTACCTGGCGCAAAGCCTGGAGGTTATGATCTACGGGCTGAGCATCGCCATTCTGGTCGGTATTCCGCTCGCCATCCTGATGGCGCGCATCCGCTGGCTCGACTGGGCGCTCGATCTGCCGATCAACGCGCTCTACGCCACCCCGCTGGTCGCGGTCGTGCCGCTACTGGTGCTGTGGTTCGGCATTTATCTGAAGGCGAAGATCATCGTCGTGTTCCTATTCGCGGTATTCCCGGTCCTGATCAACACCTATCAGGGTGTCCGCGAATGCGACAAGAACATGCTAGAAGTTGCGCGTTCGTTTCGCTCGAATGAATGGCGAGTCTGGCAGGATGTTCTGCTGCCGTTTTCCTTACCATATATTATCGCCGGCGTTCGGCTCGCCATCGGCCGCGGGCTGATCGGCATGATCATCGCCGAATTCTACACCACCATCTCCGGCCTCGGTTTCATGATCACGCGCTACGCCAACAATTTCGAGATGGACAAGACTTTCGTGCCGGTGATCGTGCTGATGTTTCTCGGTGTATCGCTCACGTCCTTGCTGAAATGGCTCGGTCACCGAATTGCGCCCTGGAGTCACGCCAACCGCTGAGCGTCATCGTATGTTCATAGTGAGTTTCCCATCGCTCAAGGCGCGGCGCTGGTGATTTTAGTCGTGCTTGGACTAATCGCGGCAATCAGATTCCGCCCCGCTCCGGCGCCTTAGCGCGAAAGCATGGCGTCGCGTGCACGGCGTCCCCCGGCTGCTCGACCTGCAATTCAAATAAAATATCGGCGTTCGGGCAGAACTGCGGGGCGAAGCTCACCGACATCGGCATGCTGTCGAGCCATTCCTGGCAGGCCTCCTTGGACGGGCAGGCTTGGCAGCGATGCAGCGCGGTCGCATAGCTCAAGCTCCAGCGCGGAAGAACGCCGCCGGCCGGTTCGACGCCGAGGTGTTCCATCATATTATCGAGATAACTCAGTTTACGCCCAGCCGACGATGATGCTGTCATGACGACGCGCCCCCAACTCGCCCGGCAAAAAACAATAATAAATGTCGTTCAGTTTGCCGCAATGATCTCAATCAAATTGGCGCATGATCGCAGGAGCCGAATACTACCCGCGCTCCGGCAATGTCAGTTAAGCGCAATTGATGGCGCCGCGTTGCGGATGCGCAGCGGCATCGCGGCCCGCCGCCTATAGATCTTCCGGTTTGTCGACGTAGATCAGGCCCGCCTTCTGCAGTCCCTCGCGCATATTATACATGTCGAGGCTGAGCTCGCCTGAGGCCAGGCGCTGACGCTTGCCGTCTTCGTCGTCCTTGCGCTTCTGCGCCTTGGCGGCGGTATCCACCGCCAATTTTTTCGGCACTACCACGACACCGTCGTCGTCGGCGACCACCACGTCGCCAGGCTCGACATTCACCCCCGCGCACACGACCGGGATATTGACCGCGCCAAGCGTGGATTTGACCGTGCCCTTGGCGGAGATGGCCTTCGACCATACCGGGAAGCCCATCTCGGTGAGCGGCTTCACGTCGCGGCAGCCGGCGTCGATGATGAGGCCGATCACGCCGCGCGCGGCCAGCGCGGTCGCCAGCAATTCGCCGAACATGCCGTCGGTGTTGTCGGCGGTGCAGCCGACCACCAGCACATCGCCTTTCTGGCACTGCTCGACCGCCACATGGATCATCCAGTTGTCGCCCGGCTGCGCCAGCACGGTGACCGCCGGCCCGCCGATCGAAGCGCCGGCCCAGATCGGCCGCATGTATGGCTTCATCAGGCCGGAGCGCCCGAGCGCCTCGTGCGACGTGGAGACGCCGGCGGCGGCGAGCGTGCCGATGGCATTGGGATCGGCGCGCTTGATGTTGCGGACGACGACGGGTTTCATTTTGTTTCCTCCGAACTCAGCCGAGCGTTTCTGCGACGCGCGGGAACAGCGTCTGATAGGCCTCGCCATAGGTCATCGGCACGCCGGTATTGCGCGCGCCCTGGATGCCGCGGTTGATCGCCACCCGCTCGTAATAGCCCCACAGATGCTTCTGCGCGGCGAGGATCTGGAAGGCTTTGTATTTGGTCTCCCACACCTCGTCGATCTTCAAAATGAGATCGGGCTTGAAGTTGCACATCTCGGGCTGATGCGGCTCGAACAGATAGACCGGCGGCGCCGAATATTTATATTGGGCGCCCGGCTTGTGGCCCATGGCCTGCGCCACCACGCGGGTCTCCTGCGCGAAATGCGCGGCGTTCGGATGGTCGAAGTTGTAGGGGTCCTCGAGCGCGTGGGTGAGCACGAAGGCCGGATTGGTCTCGCGGTAGATGTCGACCATGCGGTCGAAATGCTGCTCGTTGAGCTTCAGCGGGTAGTCGCCGCAATCGAAGAACTCGATCTCGGCGCCGAGCAGGGCGGCCGCGCGCATCGCCTCGTCCTTGCGGCCGGCCTTGACCTTTTCCAGCGTTGCGCCCGCCTCCTTCCAGGCGAACTGGCTTTCGCCGCGCTCGCCGAACGACAGGCACACGATTTTGACGCGGTATCCCTTTTTGGCATGCAGCGCGATGGCGCCGCCCGCGCGCCAGACGAAATCGCCGGGATGGGCGGTGATGACAAGTCCGGTCTTTTTTTCCGGCATGCGAACTCCCTAGCCACAACGTCATGCCCGGCCTTGTGCCGGGCATGTACGACTTTATTACCGGTCAGAGTTATAAGACGTAGATGGCCGGGACAAGCCCGGCCATGACGCTGACGAGAGGCCGGGGGCTTTCGACCATGAACGACGCGACCACCCTTCGCATCGCCATCGCCGACTATCCGCATACTTTGCCGCTCAAGCGCGGGCAGGTCGCTTCGCCGTGGCTGAAGCTGGATTTCGTCGAGGTCAAGCCGATGCACAAGGCGTTCAAGCCAATGGTGCGGGAACATGCCTACGACGCCAGCGAAATGGCGCTGGTCACCTATCTGCAGGCGAAAGCCTACAACAAGGGCTTGCAGCTACTGCCGGCGGCCATGCTCGCGCGCTTTCAACATGGGACGGTGCTGTACAACGCCGAGCGCGGCAAGCTCAGTGTTTCCGACCTGCCGGGCAGCCGGATCGGCGTGCGCGCCTACAGCCAGACGACCGGCGCCTGGATTCGCGGCATTCTCGAAAACGACTATCAAATCGATCTCAGCCGCGTGCACTGGGTGACCTTCGAGGACGGGCACGTGGCCGAGGCCAAGGAGCCGCCCGGCGTGATCCGCGCCAGCGCCGGTCAGGACATGACGAAAATGCTGATCGACGGCGAACTCGATGCCGCGATCTATGGCGCGGCGCTGCCGAACGATCCGCGCCTGCAAAGCGTGATCCCGGATCCGGAGGCCGCCGCGCGCGCCTGGTACGGCCAGCACGGCTTGGTGCCGGTCAACCATATGGTGGTGGTGACGGAGGATTTGGCGCGGTCGAACCCGAAGGCGGTCGCCGAGCTCTATCGGCTGCTGGAGGAAAGCAAGGCGGCCGCCGGCCTGCCGGCTGCGGGCGCAATCGATACGGCGCCGTTCGGCAAGCAGGCCAACCGGCCTTGCCTCGAACTGCTGATTTCCTATGCGCTCCAACAGGGCCTGATTCCGCGCCGGCTTACGGTCGATGAGCTTTGGTAGGCGAGGGCCTGCGCCCCGAATTGTGTACGGTTGAGAGATTCTGCAGCAAGCTGCCTATATTTTAATCAATGGCTTTAGCCCGCAAATTGGGCAATCCACAGGCTGCATATAAAAAACATATAATTTCCAATGGGTTATTCGCAAAATTATGGCCTTGGCACAGGCCTTGCGAACTCCTCTGCGCGCGGAAATGTCGCCGGGCAATCGCGCGCGTCAAACGCAGGGGATTTCGCTCATGCTCAATCTGATTAAGACGGTCGCGACGCGATCGAATGCCCGTCGGTGGCTTTCCGCCGCCGCCGGGGTGGCCTTCGCGGCCACGGCGGCCGTGCAGACCGCCAAAGCCGAGGACACCATCAAAATCGGCATCCTCCACTCGCTCTCCGGCACCATGGCGATCAGCGAGACCACGTTGAAGGACGTGATGCTGATGCTGATCGACGAGCAGAACAAGAAAGGCGGTCTGCTCGGCAAGAAGCTCGAAGCGGTGGTGGTCGATCCGGCCTCCAACTGGCCGCTGTTCGCCGAAAAGGCGCGTGAATTGATTTCCAAGGACAAGGTCGCCGTCGTGTTCGGCTGCTGGACCTCGGTGTCGCGCAAATCGGTGCTGCCGGTGTTCAAGGAGCTCGAACTCGATCCTGTTCTATCCGGTGCAATACGAGGGCGAGGAGAGCGAGCGTAACGTGTTCTACACCGGCGCCGCGCCCAACCAGCAGGCGATACCGGCCGTCGACTATCTGATGAGCAAGGACGGCGGCAACGTGAAGCGCTGGGTGCTGGAAGGTACCGACTACGTCTATCCGCGCACCACCAACAAGATTCTCGAGGCCTATCTGAAGGCGAAAGGCGTCAAGGATGAGGACATCCTGATCAACTACACGCCGTTCGGATTCTCCGACTGGCAGACCGAGGTCTCGAAGATCAAGAAGTTCGGCTCGGCGGGCAAGAAGACCGCGGTCGTCTCCACCGTCAACGGTGACGCCAACGTGCCGTTCTACAAGGAGCTCGGCAACCAAGGCATCAAGGCCACCGACATCCCGGTGGTGGCGTTCTCGGTCGGCGAAGAAGAACTCGCCGGTCTCGACACCAAGCCGCTGGTCGGCCATCTCGCCGCGTGGAACTACTTCGAGTCGATCAAGACGCCGGCGAACGCCGCCTTCATCAAGGAATGGCACGAGTTCACCAAGAAGCCCAAGCGCACCACCAACGATCCGATGGAAGCCCACTACATCGGCTTCAACATGTGGGTGAAAGCGGTGGAAAAGGTGAAGTCGACCGATCCCGACAAGGTGATCGCCGCGCTGCCCGGCATCAAGGCGCCGAACCTGACCGGCGGCATGTCCACCATGCTGCCCAACCACCACATCACCAAGCCCGTCTATATCGGCGAAATCCGCGGCGACGGTCAGTTCGACGTGGTGTGGAAGACCAAGGGTCTGGTCCCCGGCGATGCCTGGTCCGACTTTCTGCCGGGCTCCAAGGACTACATGTCCGACTGGGTCACGCTCAAGTGCGGTCACTACAACAAGGTCACCAAGAAGTGCAGCGGTTCTTCGTGATTTCGTAGCAATCGCAAGACTAACGGAACCGATCATGGTTTCCACGGAGGCGGCGGACCAAGCCGCCGCCTCCCAGCGAACACACAGACGCCGGGAATGATTGCAATGCGTAGCTTCCACAGTCGCATGGTGGCGCTCGTATGCGCCCTCGGTTTTGTCTTCGCCGCCGCGACAATGGCCCAAGCCGGTCCCTACGAGGACGCGCTTGCCGGATTTACCGAAGGCTCCCTGAGCGACACCGGCGACGCCATCAACAAGGTCGTTGCCAGCGGCAATCCACTGGCCGCCCAGGTGCTCGCGGCCTTGCAGGACGCGCGGCTGATGTTCAGCGCCGCGCAGAAGAAAGTCTACATCAAGACCACGGACGACAAACTGCTGGACGCTGCGACCGGCAAGCCGGCCGAAGGCGCACCGCCCGACGACATCGACACCGTTATCGTGAACAACCGGCTACGCAACGTCATCGCCGCCGCCATTGGCGGCCTGACCCTGATGGCGGCCGATCCGGATCGCCGCTACGACGCCGCGCAATCCGTGTTCAAGTCGCGCGCGCAGAGCGCCTTGCCGGCGCTTGATGCCGCGCTCGCCAAGGAAACCGTGCCGCGCGTGAAGCGGGCGCTGATGGAAGCGCGCGCGGCCGTCATCCTCTATTCGGCTGAGTTCGAGCGCGGCCGACAAGATCGCGGCCATCGCCGTCATCGGCGGCCGCGGCGACCAGGATGCACTCGGCCTGCTGGACGGCTTGCCGGCCAATCTGCCGGCCAACGTGCACAATGCCGTGCGCGCGGCCAGCGCCAAAATTCAGAGCACCCTGGTGATCTGGAGCGCCGTGCAGAACACCTGGTACGGGCTCTCGCTCGGCTCGGTGCTGCTGCTGGCGGCGATCGGGCTTGCCATCACCTTCGGCGTGATGGGCGTCATCAACATGGCGCACGGCGAAATGGTGATGCTCGGCGCCTATACCACCTTCGTGGTGCAGGACCTCATCCGCACGCATAATCCGGCGCTGTTCGACTATTCTTTGATAATCGCCATTCCGCTCGCATTCCTGGTCGCCGGCGGCGCCGGCGTCATCGTCGAGCGCACCATCATCCGCTTCCTGTACGGCCGGCCGCTGGAAACGCTGCTCGCCACCTGGGGCCTGTCGCTGATCCTGCAGCAGGTGGTGCGCACCATCTTCGGCCCGACCAACAAGGATGTCGGCAACCCGTCCTGGATGAGCGGCGCCTTCGACCTCGGCGGCATCACCATCACCTATAACCGGCTGTGGATCATCTGCTTCACCATGATCGTATTCGTGGCGCTGCTCGCCATGCTGCGCTTCACCCGGCTCGGCCTGGAGATGCGCGCGGTGACGCAGAACCGCGCCATGGCGGCGGCCATGGGCATCCGCACCGCCCGCATCGACGCGCTCACCTTCGGGCTCGGCTCCGGTATCGCCGGCATGGCCGGCGTCGCGCTCTCGCAGATCGACAATGTGAGCCCGAACCTGGGCCAGGGCTACATCATCGACAGCTTCCTGGTGGTGGTGTTCGGCGGCGTCGGCAATCTGTGGGGCACGCTGGTCGGCGCCTTCACGCTCGGCATCGCCAACAAGTTCCTCGAACCGTTCGCCGGCGCCGTGCTCGGCAAGATCGCCATTCTGGTGCTGATCATCTTGTTCATCCAGAAGCGCCCGCGCGGCATGTTCGCGCTCAAAGGCCGGGCCATCGAAGCATGAAGGCGTTTTCGCTCATTCGCATCCTCGACCGGGGCGCCGTGCTGTTTCTGGTGCTGCTCGGCGCCTTCGCGATCGCCATTCCGGTGCTCAATCTGCTGGTGCCGTCCGGATCGGCGCTGCATGTTTCGACCTATCTGGTCGCGCTGTTCGGAAAGTATCTCTGCTACGCGCTGCTCGCGCTCTCCATCGATCTGATCTGGGGCTATGCCGGTATCCTGTCGCTCGGCCACGGCGCCTTCTTCGCGCTCGGCGGCTACGCCATGGGCATGTATCTGATGCGCCAGATCGGCACCCGCGGCGTTTATGCCGACCCGATCCTGCCCGACTTCATGGTGTTCCTGAATTGGAAGGTACTGCCGGTCTACTGGTACGGCTTCCAGCATTTCGTGTACGCGGCGCTGATGATCTTGCTGGTGCCGGGGCTGCTCGCCTTCGTGTTCGGCTGGTTCGCCTTCCGCAGCCGCGTCACCGGCGTCTATCTGTCGATCATCACCCAGGCGATGACCTACGCGCTGCTGCTCGGCTTCTTCCGCAACAATTTCGGCTTCGGCGGCAATAACGGGCTGACCGACTTCAAGGACATCCTCGGCTTCAACGTGCAGGCCGAGACGACGCGCAACGCGCTCCTGGTGGTGACTTGTCTCGCGCTGGCGCTGGCGTTCCTGATCTGCCGGGCGCTGGTCACCTCGAAATTCGGCAAGGTGCTGGTGGCGATCCGCGATGCGGAAGCGCGCACGCGCTTCCTCGGCTATCGGGTGGAGGCCTACAAGCTGTTCGTGTTCACGCTGTCGGCCTGCATGGCGGGCGTTGCCGGCGCGCTCTATGTGCCGCAGGTCGGCATCATCAACCCGAGCGAATTCGCCCCCGGCAACTCGATCGAGGCCGTGATCTGGGTCGCCGTCGGCGGCCGCGGCACGCTCACCGGCGCCGTGCTCGGCGCCGTGCTGGTCAACTACGCCAAGACTTATTTCACCTCCGGTGTGCTGGCGCCCTACTGGCTGTTCATGCTGGGCGGCCTGTTCATCGCCGTCACCTTGTTGATGCCGCGCGGCATCATCGGCACGCTGAAATGGGGCCTCGACCGGCGCCGGGCAGCGCGCTCGCTGGCGGCCGAAGAGGGCGCCGATACCGAGCCGGACATCGCGCCGTCCGACGCCGCGCCACGCGCGGCGGAATAAAGGGAACGCGATGGAAAAGCACACCACCACCGCCTTGCTCTATCTCGACGGCATCAGCGTGTCGTTCGACGGCTTCAAGGCGCTCAATGAATTGTCGTTCGTCATCGAGCCGGGCGAGATGCGCGCGATCATCGGACCGAACGGGGCCGGCAAGACCACCATGATGGACGTGATCACCGGCAAGACCCGGCCTGACGATGGCGACGTTTTTTTCGAGCAAGGCACGCACGACCTGTCCAAGCTCGACGAAACCGAAATCGCCATGCTCGGCATTGGCCGCAAATTCCAGAAGCCGACCGTATTCGAGATGCACACGGTCGAGGACAATCTGCTGCTGGCCTTGAAGAACGATCGCAGCGTGCGGGCCGCCCTGCTGTGGCAGTCCTCGCCCTCGCAGGAGGAGCGCATCGACCAGGTGCTCGACATCGTGCGGCTCAAGAGCCTGCGCGCGCGCGTGGCGGGCAGCCTGTCGCACGGGCAAAAACAATGGCTGGAGATCGGCATGCTGCTGGCGCAGGAACCCAAATTGCTGCTGGTGGACGAGCCGGTCGCCGGCATGACCGACGTGGAAACGCGGCAGACCGCCGAGCTGCTCAGGGAAATCAACCGCGACAAGACGGTGGTCGTGGTCGAGCACGACATGACGTTCGTGCGCGACCTCGGCGTCAAGGTGACGTGCCTGCATGAAGGCTCGGTGCTGGCGGAAGGCTCGATCGACCAGGTCTCGCAGAACGAGCGCGTGGTCGAAGTGTATCTGGGGCGCTGAAAAATGCTCGAAGCGAGCAACATCGATCTGTTCTACGGCGCGGCACAGGCGCTGCGCGGAATTTCGCTGCGCGCCGAGCTCGGCCAGGTGACCTGCGTGCTCGGCCGCAACGGCGTCGGCAAGAGCAGCCTGCTGCGCGCCTTGGTCGGCCAGCATCCGGTGAGCGCCGGCTCGATCACGTTCGACGGCCACGACGTCACCAGGCTCTCCACGGTCGAGCGTGCGCGCCGCGGCATCGCCTATGTGCCGCAGGGCCGCGAGATCTTCCCGCTGCTGACGGTTCAGGAAAACCTCGAGACCGGCTTTGCGCCGCTGCCGCGCAACCAGCGCGAGGTGCCGGACGATGTGTTTTCGTTGTTCCCGGTCTTGCAGAGCATGCTCGGCCGGCGCGGCGGCGATCTGTCCGGCGGCCAGCAGCAGCAACTGGCGATCGGCCGCGCGCTGGTGATGCGGCCGCGGCTGCTGCTGCTCGACGAGCCGACCGAAGGGATTCAGCCCTCGATCATCAAGGATATCGGCCGCGCCATCAGCTATCTGCGCGGCTTGAAGGAAATGGCGATCGTGCTGGTCGAGCAATATCTCGATTTCGCGCAGGAGCTGGGCGACCAGCTGGTGGTCATGGACCGCGGCTCGATCGTTTATTCCTGCGACCGGGCGAGCATGGACGAGGGCGCGCTCAAGCGGGCGATGGCGATTTGATCTAATTTCTGTCATGCCCGGCACAAAGCCGGGCATGACGGAGCAGGAGGCGGGGGCGTGTCACCAACTGCCGTGCAAGACAGCGCTGGCGTTATCTTCGCCGCCAATCGCGCGACCGGCCACATCGCGTTGCGCGTGGCGGCGAGCGCGGGCCGTACGCGGCGCACGCGCGTGCACGAGGACGGCTCGCTGCGCGTGCGCTTTCCCAATGCCGCGGGCGAGGCGCTGGAAGCGGTCATCGTCAACACCGGCGGCGGCATGACCGGCGGCGACCGTTTCGCCGTGGAGATCGCGCTTGGGACGGCGCGCGCGTGATCGCCGGCACGGCGGCGGCGGAAAAAATCTACCGCTCCACCGGTCCCGACGCCGCGATGGACGTCAGGTTCGATCTGGGCGAGGGTGCGCAGCTGGCCTGGCTGCCGCAGGAGACCATCCTGTTCGACCGCGCCCGGCTGTCGCGGCGCATCGAGGCCGATCTCGCCGGCGATGCGTCGCTGCTGCTGGCGGAGGCGGTGGTGTTCGGCCGTTCCGCCATGGGCGAGGCGTTGCGCGACGGCTTTTTTGCCGACCGCTGGCGCGTGCGCCGCGCCGGCAGACTGGTGTTCGCCGACGGCGCGCGGCTCGATGGCGCCATTGCGCAAAAGCTCGCTTCACCGGCGGTGGCCGCGGGCGGCATCGCGATCGCCACCGTTCTGCTGACGCCCGCCGGGGAGGCCGCGCTGGCGTCGGTGCGCGCGCTGCAAGCGCAATTTGCCGGCGAGGTCGGCATCTCGGCGTGGGGCGGCATCGCGGTGGTGCGGCTGTGCGCCGCGGACGGCGCGGCGCTGCGCCACGATCTGATCGCCGTGCTGGCGGCGCTCGGGCAGCCGGTGCCGCGGCTCTGGCTCCAATGAGGGCGCATGATCCCGAAAAGTGGGAACCGGTTTTCGGATAAGATCATGCGCAATAGGATTAAGTCATGAATCTGACCCCGCGCGAAAAAGACAAACTGCTGATCGCCATGGCCGCGATTGTTGCGCGCCGCCGGCTCGAGCGCGGCGTCAAGCTCAACCATCCGGAGGCGGTGGCGCTGATTTCCGATTTCATCCTGGAAGGCGCGCGCGACGGCCGAAGCGTCGCCGAGCTCATGCGCGAGGGCGCCCATGTGCTCACGCGCGCACAGGTGATGGATGGCATCGCCGAGATGATCCACGACATCCAGGTCGAGGCGACATTCCCCGACGGCACCAAGCTGGTCACCGTGCACAATCCGATCCGATAAAAGGACCTCGCGATGAAACGTATCCTTCTCGTCCTCGTCACGCTCGTGCTCGGCGCGAGCCCGGCGCTCGCTCATGTCGGCCACGGTGCGACTTCATCGTTCGCCGCCGGCATCGCGCATCCGCTGAGCGGACTCGATCATATGGCGGTGATGATCACGGTCGGCCTGTGGGCGGCGCTCAAGGGCGGGCGCGCACTGTGGGTGTGGCCGGCGGCCTTTGTCGGCGTGATGCTGGTGGGCGGCGCGCTCGGCATGGCGCACGTACCGGTCCCGTTCGTGGAATCCGGCATTCTCGCCTCGGTCGTGGCGCTCGGGCTCTTGGTGGCGTTGGCGGTCGATATGCCGGTCGCGGCCGGCGCGGCGATTATCGCCGCCTTCGCGCTGCTGCACGGTCATGCCCATGGCAGCGAAGTCGCCGAAACCATGCGCGGCGCCGAATACATGGCAGGCTTCGCGCTTACCACGGCGACGTTGCATGCCGCCGGCATCGGCTTTGCGCTCGGTATGCAGCGCGCCCAGTGGCGTAACGCTATTCGTGTGGCGGGCTTGGGCTGCGTGGCCATCGGCGCCGCGCTTTGCTTCGGAGCAATCTGATGATCCCCGGCGAACTGTTCATCAAGGACGGCGACATCACGCTCAATGCCGGCCGCAAGACGGTCACGCTTACCGTCGCCAATTCCGGCGACAGGCCGATCCAGGTCGGCTCGCACTACCATTTCTTCGAGACCAACCCGGCGCTGAAATTCGACCGCAAAAAAGCGCGCGGCATGCGGCTCGATATCGCGGCCGGCACCGCGGTGCGGTTCGAGCCTGGCCAGACGCGCGAAGTCACGCTGGTCGCGCTCGCGGGCAGACGCACGGTCTACGGGTTCCGCGGTGATGTGATGGGGAAGCTCTAGCGCATGATCCCGAAAAGTGGGCACCGGTTTTCGGACAAGATCATGCGCAAACAAAAAATGCGCACCCCTAAAAGCCATAACGGGCGGACCGTCGTCCACCCGTCACAAGCTCTCGGATCCATTTCCGGCGTATCCAGGCGTGAGCCCTTAAGCGCCGTACCCAGTTACTGAGAGCCCGGACCGGCAAACATGGACCACGAATACTGCAAGCAGCACCCACGTCCCATGCCCGCTCCGGTCATGGCGGCCAACCGTGTCCGGCAGAGCCGAAGATGGATGACCTGTCGTGAAGCGTATCCGCATTCGGGCGCATGGCAAGAGCGTAAAAACCGCGGTTGATAACACTGGGGATGAAATATGGCAGTCACAATGAAACGCGCGGCTTATGCCGACATGTTCGGGCCGACGGTCGGCGACCGCGTGCGGCTGGCCGACACCGATCTCGTCATCGAGGTCGAGAAGGATTTCACCGTCTACGGCGAGGAGGTGAAATTCGGCGGCGGCAAGGTGATCCGCGACGGCATGGGGCAGTCGCAACTCACCAATAAGCAGGGCGCGGTCGACACCGTCATCACCAATGCGCTGATCCTCGACCACTGGGGCATCGTCAAGGCCGACGTCGGCCTCAAGGACGGCCGCATCGCGTCGATCGGCAAGGCCGGCAATCCCGACATCCAGCCCGGCGTCACCATCGTCATCGGGCCCGGCACCGAGATCATCGCCGGCGAGGGCAAGATCCTCACCGCCGGCGGCTTCGACAGCCACATCCATTTCATCTGCCCGCAGCAGGTGGACGAGGCGCTGATGTCGGGCGTCACTTCCATGCTGGGCGGCGGCACCGGCCCGGCGGCGGGAACGAACGCGACCACATGCACGCCGGGGCCCTGGCATCTCGGCCGCATGATCCAGGCGGCCGATGCCTTTCCGGTCAATCTCGGTTTCGCCGGCAAGGGCAACGCCTCGCGGCCCGCCGCATTGGAGGAAATGGTCAAGGCCGGCGCCTGTGCACTCAAGCTGCATGAGGATTGGGGCACCACGCCGGCCGCCATCGATTGCTGCCTCACGGTGGCGGACAAATACGACGTTCAGGTGATGATCCATACCGACACGCTCAACGAGAGCGGCTTCGTCGAGGACACCATCAAGGCCTTCAAGGGCCGCACCATCCATGCCTTTCACACCGAAGGCGCCGGCGGCGGCCACGCGCCCGACATCATCAAGGTCGCCGGCCTGAAGAACGTGCTGCCGTCCTCGACCAATCCGACCCGGCCGTTCACCCGCAACACCATCGACGAGCATCTCGACATGCTGATGGTGTGCCACCATCTCGATCCGGCGATTGCCGAGGATTTGGCCTTTGCCGAAAGCCGCATCCGCAAGGAGACCATCGCGGCGGAGGACATCCTGCACGACCTCGGCGCGCTCTCCATGATGTCGTCGGACAGCCAGGCCATGGGCCGGCTGGGCGAAGTGATCATCCGCACCTGGCAGACCGCCGACAAGATGAAGAAGCAGCGCGGCTCATTGCCGGGTGAGAAAGGCGACAACGATAATGTGCGCGTCAAGCGCTACGTCGCCAAATACACCATCAATCCGGCGATCGCCCACGGCGTGTCGAAGCACATCGGCTCCATTGAAAAAGGCAAGCTCGCCGATCTGGTGCTGTGGGCGCCGGCCTTCTTCGGCGTCAAGCCGGAGATCGTGATCAAAGGCGGCAGCATCGTCGCCGCGCAGATGGGCGATCCCAATGCCTCGATCCCGACGCCGCAGCCGGTGCACTACCGGCACATGTTCGGCGCCTTCGGCAAGGCGCGCACGGCATCGTCGCTGGTGTTCGTGTCGAAGGCGGCGGCGCGCTCTGGCTTGCGCCGCAAGCTCGGCGTCGACAAGCAGTTCGTCGCGGTCGAGCACACCCGCGACATCGGCAAGAAGAACATGATTCATAACAACGCCACGCCGGCTATCGAGGTCGATCCGGAGACCTACGAGGTGCGCGCCGATGGCGAGCTATTGACCTGCGCGCCCGCCGAGACGCTGCCGATGGCGCAGCGGTATTTTTTGTTTTGACTTCTTATCCCTCCCCCGCTTGCGGGGGAGGGTGGCCGGCGACGCCGGCCGGGTGGGGGCCGCGTCTGTAGCGCACCCCACCCCGGCTCGCTACGCTCGCCGACCCTCCCCTTAAAGGGCAGGGATGAGGAAGAACCATGCACCGCGTCACCTCGATCAATTCCGCCGGACAATGGAATACCGCTGACGCAGCGGACCGCGTCACCCTCGACGCCGGCGACCGCAACCGGCGGCGCATTGTGCTGAAGGGTGAGAAGGGCACCGAGTTTCTGCTCGACTTCGAGAAGCCGGTGACGCTGCGCGACGGCGACGGGTTGGTGCTCGATGACGGCTCCATTGTGTTGATCACCGGCGCGCCGGAAGCGTTGATCGAAATATCCGCGCACAGCGCGCTCGACACCGTGCGGCTGGCCTGGCATCTCGGCAATCGCCACACCGAGGTGCAGGTCGTCGGCGACACGCTTGCGCATCCGCCGCGATCACGTGCTGGAAGACATGCTGCGCGGCCTGGGCGCGCATCTTATGCCGCTCGATGCGCCGTTCGATCCGGAAGCCGCCGCGCCGCATGAACATGAGCACGATCATGGCGCGTAAGAAACGCTCTTCATCCCTCCCCCCGCGAAGCGGTGGGGAGGGTCGACGCGCGTCGCGAAAGCGACGTGCGTCGGGGTGGGGAGCTTCTGTGATTCTCGGCGCAAGGTTTTTCCCCCACCCCTGACCCCTCCCCACCACTCGCTACGCTCGCGGGGGGAGGGGAACAGACCGCGCTAGCGGCAAGCGCCCTCTACCGCCTGATGGCCTGGCTGTCGCCGGCGTTTCCGGTCGGCGCCTTCTCCTATTCCAGCGGCATCGAATGGGCGGTGGAGGCCGGCGACATCAAGGATGCTGGCACGCTGCAGGACTGGCTCGCGGTGATGCTGGCCGAGGGCGGCGGCTTCTGCGATGCCGTGCTGTTCGCCCATGCGCATCGCGCCGTGACCGGCGGCGACGACAAATCGCTGCGCGTGGTGGCGGAACTCGCCGCCGCCTTCGCGCCGTCGAAGGAGCGTCATCTGGAAACGACCGCGCAGGGCAACGCCTTCGTGGAGGCGGCGCGCGCCGCCTGGCCGTGCTCGGCCATTGACCGCCTCAAGGCGGTCTGGACTGGGCCAGTGGCCTATCCCGTGGCGGTGGCGGTCGCCGCCGCCGGCCACGGCATCGCGCTGGAGCCGGCGCTCGCCGCCTTCCTGCAGGCCGTCGCCGCCAATTGGGTCTCCGCCGGCGTGCGGCTCATTCCGCTCGGCCAGACCGACGGCCAGCGCGTGCTCGCCGCGCTCGAAGCCGTGGTCGCCGCCACCGCGCGGCGCGCGCCCGCTCGCAAGCTCGACGACCTCGGCTCCTCGGCGTTCCGCGCCGACCTTGCCAGCGCCCGGCACGAGACGCAGTACACGCGGCTGTTCCGCTCGTAATCCGGCGCGCAAGCGCGGATAAGTTTGTCGCCGCGCTGTCGAAATTTTCGGCGCCCGTCGCACTCTTGCCGCGATCTAGGAATATATTCAGCAAGTTCGGTCCGCCGAGGGCGCTTCATGAGGCGTCATGACAGCGGGACCGGATGCGGCGCCTGCGGGCGGGGCTCGTAACCCCGCTCCCGGGAGGCCCCGGGTCGCCGTCCGTCCCCACTACGAGGGACTGCCTTGAATGGCTGGACGCGGCGCGGATGAAGGGCGGCGAAAGCTGCCTGGGTCCGCGCCCGGAAGTTACGGCCCCGGGGACTTAAAATCGCCGCCGTGGAGCGCCGAGAGGCGCGCCTCCGTTGCCACGGAGGCGACGCGCCTCGCCAGGCGTGTCGGGTGGCCTCGCCAGCCGCCCGGGGGCTTGCGCCAAGCCCCCGCGTTTCTCGGCGCTCCGCTCCCTCTCGGGGGCGAAGAAAGACGACGGCGTACCCGGCGCCGCAAACAATAAGGGCGATGGTGCTTGCGCGGATGCCAACTTATCCGTCATTCCGGGGCGCGAGCGTCAGCGAGCGAACCCGGAATCCAGGGAGGTCGGCACTGCGCGTGGCTATGGATTCCGGGTCCGGCGCTTGCGCGCCGTCCCGGAATGACGGAAGGGTGGTGCGAAAAAGGACCTGCGCATGAACCACCCTCACGGCCCTTTGCGCGTCGGCGTCGGCGGTCCGGTCGGCTCCGGCAAGACCGCGCTGATGGACGCGCTCTGCAAGAAGCTGCGCGGGCGTTACCAGATCGCCGCCATCACCAATGACATCTACACCAAGTGGGACGCCGAATATCTGGTGCGTTCCGGCGCGCTCGAAGCCGAGCGCATCGCCGGGGTGGAAACCGGCGGCTGCCCGCACACTGCCATTCGCGAGGACGCCTCGATCAATCTCGCCGCGGTCGCCGACATGCGCGCCAAATTTCCCGATCTCGATCTGGTGCTGATCGAATCCGGCGGCGACAATCTGGCCGCGACGTTTTCGCCCGAGCTCGCCGATCTCACCATCTACGTCATCGACGTCGCCGCCGGCGACAAGATCCCGTCGAAGGGCGGCCCGGGCATCACGCGCTCCGATCTGCTGGTCATCAACAAGATCGATCTCGCGCCTTACGTCGGCGCTTCGCTGGAAGTGATGGAGCGCGACACCAAAAAAATGCGCGGGGCACGGCCGTTCGTGTTCACCAATCTGCGCACCGGCCAGGGCGCCGACGAGATCGCAGCGTTCATCGAGCAGAAGGGGGGCTTGACGGCATGAGCAAAATGTCTGCGACCGATCGTCTTGAAGCCGCGCTCGCCCGCATCGCTGACCCGCAGGGCGAGGGCGCCCGCGCTTGCCTCACAGTCTATCGCGATACCGCGCGTGCCGCGGCCGAAGCGGCCGACGCGCGCGCCCGCGCCGGAATTTCACTCGGGGCCCTCGACGGCGCGATCGTGTCCATCAAGGACCTGTTCGACGTTGCCGGCGAGGTCACGCGCGCCGGCTCCAAAGTGTTGGCGCAAGAAGGCCAAGCCGGCGACGCGCGATGCGCCGGTGGTGCATCGCCTGCGCGCCGGCGGCGCGGTGATCGTCGCCAAGACCAATATGACCGAATTCGCCTTTTCCGGCGTCGGCGCCAATCCGCATTACGGCACGCCCGGCAATCCGGCCGACCGCGCGCGCATTCCCGGCGGCTCGACTGCGGGCGGCGCCGTCGCGGCGGCCGATGGCATGTGCGAAATCTCGATCGGCAGCGACACCGGCGGCTCTACCCGCATTCCCGCCGCGCTCTGCGGCCTCACCGGCTTCAAGCCGAGCCGGCAGCGCATCTCCACCGCCGGCGCCTATCCGCTTTCGCAAACCATGGACTCGATTGGGCCGATCGCGCGTTCGGTCGAAGATTGCGCCAAGGCCGACGCGGTGATGGCGGGCGACGACTGCGCGCCGCTCGAGCCGGCGCCGCTGGCGGGCCTGCGCATCGGCATCGCGCAGGGCGCGCCGCTGGAGAAGCTCGACGACACGGTTGGCAAGCGCTTTCCGCAGGCGCTTGAGTGGCTGGCCAAGGCCGGCGCGCGGCTGTCGGATCAGGCGCTGCCGCTGCTCGACGCCATGACGCACGTGAACGCGCGCGGCGGCGTGCAGCCGGCGGAAGCCTTCACCGTCAACCGCGATCTGCTCGACCGGCGCGGCGACGACATCGATCCGAATGTGCGGGCGCGGTTGGAGCGTGCGCGCGGCATCTCCGCCGCCGATTACATCACGATGGTGAACGAGCGCGCCGTGCTGGTACGCGCGATGGATGCAAGCCTGGCCGATCTCGACGTGCTGGCGATGCCGACAACGCCGATGGTGGCGCCGCTGCAAGCCGATCTCGCCAGCCCGGAAACCTTCGCCCGCCAGAACGCGCTGCTGTTGCGCAATACCTCGATCTGGAATTTTTTCGATTGCTGCGCCATTTCGCTGCCGCTGCCGCGCGAGGGCGGCTTGCCGGCCGGATTGATGCTGGTCGTGCGCAACGGCCACGACCACCGCCTGTTCCGCATCGCCGCGGCGGTAGAGAAGGTGTTGGCGAGTTGACTGTGTCAGAACTCCCGCAGCGTCTCGATCAGCAGCCGGTAGCGCTCTGGCCCCAATCGCTGCATCAGTTTGGCCTCGTGCTGGTCGGACAGCGTCTTGGCCCGCGCCAGCACACGCTGGCCTTCGCGGGTCAGCCGCAGGGCATGGCGGCGGCCGTCGGCGGAGGAGGGCAGGCGTTGCGTGAGGCTGCGTTGTTCCAGCCGGTGCAAGAGCCGCACCAGCCGCGCGCGCTCGATGCCGAGCGTAGCGGCGAGCTCCGCTTGCGACAGCCCGGGATTGGCGCCGATCACCACCAGCACGGAGAATTGCGCCGGGCTGATGTCGATCGTGGCGAGCCGCCGGATGAAATCCTGGAAAATCCACACCTGCACGCGGCGCGCGAAATAGCCGAGCCGCTCGTTGAGCACGCCGAGGTCGATCGCCGGTTTGCTGCGCCGCCGCAATTGCGGCGTCTTGCGCAGCGGGACGGCCGCGCTTTGGGGCGGCCATGGCGGCACGCCTTTGTGGCAGGCATCGCGGGGCCCCCGTGGCCGGCTGCGGCCGTCCTGCAAGCTCGCACGGCGCATATTGCTGTTGACGAAATTTGTTGTCCAGGTCAACAATATGATGCGGGCTTGACGGGACGCCGGAGCGGGCTCGGCCGCCGAAGGGCGGCAAGGGGCCGCTAAGACTACTGAGTTTTCGCGCTTGTTAGGACCGGAACAAATCCGGCATCATCGGCGCAAGGCCGTGCAAAGGCTCAAGGGAGGAGTTACAAATGACCCGCAAATCGCAATCGAAATCCGCGCGCGTCACCCGCCGCACCTTCAACGCCGGCGCTCGGCGCCGCCGGCATCGTCGCCGGCACCGCGCCCTTCAACATCGTGCGCGCGCCGAGCGGCGCCGCTCAAGGTCGGCGTGCTGCTGCCGCGCTCGGGCTATGAGGCCAGCATCGGCCAGGACTGCCAGCGCGGCGTCGACATCACCGACGGCATCCTCAAGGACCTCGGCCTGCCGCAGCTGCAGATCATCAATGCCGACACCGAGATCCAACGTCGAAACCGCCCGCTCGCGCGCCGAGAAGCTGATCGGCGAGGGAGCCAAGCTCTTGGTCGGCGCCTTCGACTCCGGCCAGAGCTCGGCGATCGCGCAGGTGGCCGAGCAGAAGGGCATCCCCTACGTCATCAACATCGCCGCCGCCCCGCCGATCACCGAGCAGGGCTACAAGTTCGTGTTCCGCAATTTCCCGACCGGGCCAATGATCCTGCAATGACGCCTTCGACAACCAGAAGGAAGTTTTTGCTCAGGCCGGAGCCGCGCCCAAGACGGTGGTGTTCCTGGTCGAGAACGACACTTTCGGCAAAGCGATGCAGGGCGGCATCGGCGCGATCATGCCGAAGCACAACATGCCCTACAAAGTCGCTCGAGACCATCTCCTACGATCCGCACGCGCGCGACCTCTCGGTCGAAATCTCCAAGGCCAAGGCGACCGGCGCCGAGGCGCTGCTGGTGGTCAGCCGCCTCAACGACGCCATCCTGCTCACGCGCGAATTGGTCAAGCAGCGCTGGTCGCCGATGGCGGTCTTGAGCATGGGCCCGGGCTGGTACGAGGACCAGTACCTCAAGACGCTGGGCAAGCTCTCCGACGGCCCGATCAGCTTCGTGCCCTGGTACGATCCCAACAAGCCGCTGTCCAAGAAGCTCGAAGCCGCGCTTGCCAAGGCGCATCCCGGCGTCAACCTCAACACCAACCACGTCTACACCTTCGAGGCGCTGCTGGTGGCCTCCGACGCCTACAAGCGGGCGGGCTCGAGCGATCCGAAGGCGCTGGCCGAGGCCATCCGCAAGACCAACATCACCGACAATGTCAGCCCCGGCCCCGGCATCCAGTTCAATGCCAAGGGCCAGAACGACAAGCTCAAGGACAGCGCCATTCAGAACCGCGGCGGCAAGCTGGTGACGGTGGCTCCCAAGGCGGCGGCCAACGCCAAGGTGGAATGGCCGCTCAAGCCCTACGACAAGCGCGGCTGACGCGCGCATTTCTCGTCCTGGCTCCGGCCGCCGCTTGTTCCGGCGGCCGGTGCTTTGTTTCATAGGATTGCTGGGTGCCGGCAGATATCTATTTCAACGTCGCCATCGGCGGGATCCTGACCGGCCTGGTCTATGGCCTGATGGCGCTCGGCCTGTCGGTCATTTTCGGCGTGGTGCGCGTGGTCAATTTCGCCCATGGCGAGATGATGACCATCGCCATGTATATCGCGATCACGCTGTTTTCCGCCTTCCACCTCGATCCGCTGGTCATGCTGGTGCCGATCGCGATCGCCATGTTCGCCTTCGGCTATCTGCTGCAGGCCGGCCTGATCAACGCCTTCATCACCCGGCCGGACTACATGCAGTTCCTGCTGCTGGTCGCGGTGGCAATCATCATCGTCAACGTGCTGCTGATCCTGTTCGGGCCGGACGCGCAGAACGTCCAGGTCGCTTACGCCTTCGACAGCTTCCAGATCGGCAAGATCATCATCGACGCCACCAAGCTCTATGCCGGCATCGCCGCCATCGTGGTGGCGGCGGCGCTGTTCGCCTTCTTTCGCTACACGCGAGTCGGCACCGCGATCCGCGCCTGCGCCGACAATTACACCGGCGCGCTGGTGGTCGGGCTCGACGTCAAGCGCTACTACGCGTTGACCTTCGGCCTCGGCGCGGCCTGCGTCGGCGCCGCCGGCACCATCCTGCTCCTGATCTTCGACGTGACGCCGGCGCGCCGGGCCGGCCTATACGCTGCTCGCCTTCGTCATCGTCATCACCGGCGGTCTCGGCTCGATGCCGGGCGCGCTGGTCGGCGGCGTGCTGATCGGCTTGACCGAGGCGATGGCCGGGCTGCTGTTCACGCCCTCGGCCAAAAGCATGTTCGCCTTCGCCATCCTGGTGCTGGTGCTGCTGTTCCGCCCGCAGGGCATCATGGGCAAGAGGGCGGCATGATGGGGGCGGCATGATCGCGCAACTGATCGACGGCGTGCCGCGCCGGGTGCTGATCCTGCTCGGCGTGCTGCTGGCGGTGCTGATCTTGGCGCCACTCATCGCCAGCGACTACCTGCTCACCGTGCTGATCGTGATCCTCTACTTCGCCTATATCGGCCAGGCCTGGAACATCATGATGGGCTTTGCCGGGCAATTGTCGCTCGGCCACGCGCTCTATGTCGGGCTGGGCGCCTATACCGCGGCCGCGCTCTACGTGCATTTCGGCATCGGGCCGTGGCTCGGGCTTTTGGCGGCGGTGCCGGTGGCGGCGGTGGCGGGCGCCTTCATCGGCTATCTCGCCTTCCGTTTTCGCGTCGGCGGCGTCTATTTCGCCATCCTGACCATCGCGGTCGCCGAATTCGCCCGCGTCGGCTTCGACCATCTGAACTGGACCGGCGGCACCGGCGGGCTGTTCCTGCCGGTCGCGCAATATGCCCACAACGATCTCTGGCATCTGCGCGGCCATCCGGTGATGTTCTACTACATCCTGCTCGCCGCCACCGCGCTCGCCTTCCTCGGCTGCCGCGCGCTGCTGCAAAGCCGCGTCGGCTATTTCTGGCTGGCGATCCGCGAGGACGAGGAGGCGGCGCGCTCGGTCGGCATCGATACCTTCCACTACAAGATGGTGGCGGTGGTGATCTCGGCCGCCATGACCGCTTTCGCCGGCGTGATCTTCGCCTTTTACTACAACAACCTGTTTCCCGATCAGGTCTTCCATATCTCGCGCTCGATCGAGATCATCCTCGGGCCGATCGTCGGCGGCGTCGGCACGCTGTTCGGGCCGATCCTGGGCGCCTTCGTGCTGACCGGGCTGGCCGAGACGCTGACCGGCGCGCTCGCGGCTCTCGGCGTCGACCTGCCCGGCGCCAAGCAGGTGTTCTATGGCATCTGCCTGCTGATGGTGGTCGTGGCGCTGCCGGACGGCATCTGGCCGTGGCTGGCGCGGCGGCTCGGCCTCGAGCGGAGGCCGCAAATGAGCGCGCTGCTCGCCGTCGATAACGTCAGCAAGCGCTTCCGCGGCCTGGTCGCGGTCGACCGGGTCAGCTTCGAGGTGCCGCAGGGCGGCGATTTTCGCGGTGATCGGTCCGAACGGCGCCGGCAAGACCACGCTGTTCAACATGATCGCCGGCGGTCTTCCCGCCCGACGCCGGCAGCATCGCATTCGCCGGCGAGCGCATCGACGGGCTGCCGCCCGACCGCATCTGCCGGCGCGGCATCGGCCGCACCTTCCAGATCGTGCGGCCGTTCCCGGCGCTCACGCGTCGAGGACAATGTCATTGTCGGCGCGCTGCTGCACCGGCATCGCGTGGATGCGGCACGCATGCATGCGCACGACGTGTTGCGCCGGCTCGATCTCTACGACAAGCGCGCGCAACTCGCCTCGTCGCTCACGCTGCCGGACCGCAAGCGGCTGGAGGTGGCGCGCGCGCTCGCCAGCGATCCGAAATTGCTGCTGCTCGACGAGGTGATGGCGGGATTGCGCCCGACCGAGACCGACCGCATCGTTGGCATCCTGCAAGAGCTCAACCGCGAAACCGGGCTCACCATCTTGCTGATCGAACATGTGATGCGCGCGGTGATGGCGCTCGCCTCGCGCATCCTGGTGCTGCATCACGGCGCGGCCATCGCGGAAGGGTCGCCGCAGGAGGTGGTGCGCGACCGCGCGGTGATCGATTCCTATCTCGGCGCGGAGGCGGTCGCATGATCCCGAAAAGTGGGAACCGGTTTTCGGCAAGATCATGCGCGAGGACATGAGCATGATGCTCAAGGTTGAAAACCTTGACGTGTATTATGGCGACGCCCAGGCGCTCGACGATGTCTCGCTCGAGATCGAGCAGGGCGCCATCGTCGCCATTGTCGGAGCCAATGGCGCCGGCAAGACCTCGCTCATCCACACCATCGCCGGGATGCAGCAGCCCGCGCGCGGGCGCATTCTTTATCGCGGCACCGATATCGCCGGCTGGCCGAGCCACAAAGTCTGCGATCTCGGCATCGGCCAGGTTGCCGAAGGCCGCCAGATTTTCCCGTCGCTGTCGGTCGCCGAGAACCTGGAGATGGGCGCCATGCTGCCGCGCGCGCGCGCCACGCGCGCGCGCAATCTCGACCGCGTCTACGCGCTGTTTCCGGCCTTGTCGGAGCGCAGCCAACAGATCGCCGGCACGCTGTCTGGCGGCGAGCAGCAGATGCTCGCGATCGGGCGCTGCCTGATGGGCGCGCCGGAGCTGATGATGTTCGACGAGCCGTCGCTCGGGCTTGCGCCTACCGTGGTGCAGAGCGTGCTCAAGACCGTGCGCGACCTCAACCGCGAGGGCCTCACATGCGTGCTGGTGGAGCAGAACGTGGCGGTGTCGCTCAAACTCGCCAGCCGCGCCTATGTGCTGGAGAACGGCCGCATCACGCTGTCCGGCACCGGCGCCGCGCTGCTCACCGACGACCGCGTGCGGCAGGCCTATTTGGGACTGTAGGTCACTTCAGCGGCGGGCCGATGGTCACGCTGAGCTTGCCGACGCCTTCGACCTCGCACTCGATCTTGTCGCCGGCGACGGTGGCGGCGACGCCCGAGGGCGTGCCGGTCATGATGATATCGCCGGGCTCGAGCGCGACCATTTCCGAGAGCTTGGAGATCGTCTCCGGCACGTTCCAGATCATCTGATTGAGATCGCCGTCCTGGCGCACCTGGCCGTTGACCTTGAGCGTAATCCTGCCCTTGCTCGGATGGCCAATCTCGCTCGCCGGCTTGAGCGCTCCGCACGGCGCGGAATGGTCGAACGACTTGCCGACTTCCCACGGCCGCTTGATCTCGCGCGAGGCAAACTGCAGGTCGCGGCGGGTGAGGTCGATGCCGACCGCATAGCCGTAGATGCAGTCATTGGCCTTGGCGACCGGGATGTTGCGGCCGCCGCTCTTGAGCGCGACCACCAGTTCGACCTCGTGATGCATGTCCTTGGTCAGCGACGGATAGGGCACCGTGCCGCCGTCCGGCACGATGGCGTCGGCAGGCTTGGCAAAGAAGAACGGCGGCGCCCGCTCGTCCTGCCCCATCTCGCGGATGTGCTCGATATAATTGCGGCCGACGCACCAGATGCGGCGAACCGGAAAGACCTTGGTTGTGCCGGCGACCGCGATGGTCGGCTGCGGCGGCGGCGAAATGACGTAATCCGCGCTCATGAGGAATTAGCCTTTTGGAATGTGGTGACGGATGTATTGGCCGGCGGGCCCATCCGGTATCGCATTATGCCGGCTTGAACAAGGCGGAAAAACCCGCCGCGCTATATGCCTATTGCGCGGCCGCTTCGACCGGCGTGCGGGTTTCCTGCTCCTTGAGCTGGAGCCGGTAGAATGACGCATAGCGGCCGCCCTTGCGCAGCAGTTCGTCGTGCCGGCCGGATTCGACCGCTTGGCCGTCCTCGATCACATAAATGCGGTCGGCGTGCGACACCGTGTGCAGCCGGTGCGCAATCGCCAGCGTGGTGCGGCCCTGGCAGAGATGCTCCATGGCCTCGCGCACCTGCAACTCGGATTCGGAATCGAGCGCGGCGGTGGCTTCGTCGAGCAGAATGATCGGCGCGTTCTTGATCAAAGCCCGCGCGATGGCGACCCGCTGGCGCTGGCCGCCCGACAGCTGCAGGCCGTGCTCGCCGACCGGCGTGTCGTAGCCGCGCGGGAAGCCGAGAATGAAATCGTGCGCATAGGCGCCCTTGGCGGCCGCTACGATCTCGTCTTCGCTGGCGCCCGGCTTGCCGAATTCGATATTTTCGCGAATCGTGCCGCGGAACAGGAATACGTCTTGCCCGACATAGGCGATGTGACGACGCAGCGAGCGGCGCGTGACCTGGCGGATGTCCTGCCCGTCGATGACGATCTTGCCGCGCTCGGCGTCATAGAAGCGCAGGATCAGATTGATGATCGTCGTTTTGCCGCCGCCGGAGGGGCCGACCAGCGCAGTCAACTTGCCGGGCTCCGCCACGAACGATAGACCGCGCAGCACCGCTTCGTCGCTGCGATAGGCGAAATAGACATCGTCTAATTCCAGCCGCGGCGTCTTGATCGTGAGCGCCGGCTTGTCGTTGTCGGCCGGCTCGCTCGGCGGCGAGTCGAGCACTTCGAACAGGATGCGCACGCCGACCAGCCCGCTGTTGAGCGCGATGTTGAGGCGGGCCAGCCGCTTGGCCGGCTCATAGGCCAGCAGGAAGGCCGCGATGAAGGAAAAGAACTGCCCCGGCGTTGCGCCGGTCGCGATCACGCGATAGCCGCCATAGGTGATGGCGATGGCGACTGCGAAGCCGCCCAGCGTTTCCATCAGCGGGCTGGCGCGGTTGGAGACGCGCGCCATCTTGTTGGCTTCGTACTCGACCGCCGCGACGTTGCGGTCGAAGCGTTCGCGCATGATGTCTTCCAGCGTGAAGGCCTTGACGATACGGATGCCTTGCAGCGTTTCCTGCAGCGTCTCGATAATGCGGGTGCCGCCGTGGAACTGGGCGCGCGCGATGCCGTAGACGCGGCGGATCAGCTTGCGCAGCACCAAGAAACGCCGGCGGCGCTACCACGAAGCTGATGAACGACATCAAGGGGTCCTGCACCACCATCACCGTAACCAGCCCGATCAGCGACAGCAGATCGCGGCCGAGCGAGGTGATCAGCAGGTTGATGACCTGGGTCGCGGCCGCGGCGCCCGCGCTCAACCGCGCGATGAACTCGGTCGAGTGCCGGTCGGAGAAGAAGCCCAGGCCCTCGTTGAGCAGCTTGGCGAAAACGCTGCGCTGGTTGTCGGCGACGATGCGGTTGCCGATTTTCGAGAGCAATACGCTGTGCCCGTAAGTGGCCAGGCCCTTGATCGCGAACAGCGCGGCGGTGATCCCGCCCAGAACAAAGATGCCGATGAGGTTCTTATTGACATAGGCCTGGTTGATGACATCGCCGATCAAATAGGCGCTGAGCGCGGTGCAGGCCGCGGAGATCCCCATCAAAATGAACCCGATCGCGTATCGGCGCCAATGCACGAAGCCTTGTTCGGTCAGCAATCGCCGGATCAGGGCAATAGTGCCGTAACGCTCGTCGTCGGCCGATGGCAATGTCTGGTCGTTCATCCGCCCTCTGTCGGGCTCTAATTATGGCACAGTCGCGCATGATCCCGAAAAGCATGTCCTCGACCCCGTTCGGGGATGGGAACCGGTATCGGAATAGATCGTGCGCAAGGTTACGTCGCGAGGGGCGGAGGTTTCCTTGCCTGCGGCTGCGGAAATTTTCAAGCTAAAATCCGCTTAAAAACGCCGATTATTGCGCCGGTTCGCGCCAGCGTCAGGCCGAGGCACTTTCGCGCTTGCCCGGCAACTGCTGTTCCCAGGCGAGTGCATGGCCGACGATGGTGTCGAGGTCCTCGAATTGCGGGTGCCAATCGAGCGTCGAACGAATGCGCGCAACATCGGCCACCAGCGTGGCCGGATCGCCCGCGCGCCGGGCGCTGATTTCAACAGGAAATTTGCGCCAGCTTACCCGCCGTACCGCGTCGATCACCTCAAACACCGAGGATCCGCGACCGTAGCCGCAGTTGAACGTTGCGCTGGTGCCGCCGCGGCGCAGATAGGCGAGTGCGGCCGAATGCGCGCGCGCGAGATCGCTGACATGGATGTAGTCGCGCACGCAGGTGCCATCCGGTGTCGGATAGTCGGTGCCGAACACCTCGATCTTGGGCCGCTTGCCGAGTGCCGTTTCGCAGGCGACCTTGATCAGATGGGTCGCAGTCGGCGTGGATTGCCCCGTGCGCAACTTCGGATCGGCGCCGGCGACATTGAAGTAGCGCAACACGACGAAGCGCAGCCCATGGGCCTTGCCGGCGTCGTGCAGCATGATCTCCGACATCAGCTTTGAGCTGCCGTAGGGCGAAATCGGCGCCGTCGGCGCATCCTCGCGCACGGGCATCTGCTCGGCATTGCCATAGACGGCGGCCGTGGATGAAAAGATGAACTGCTGCACGCCCGCCTTGATGGCGACATCGAGCAGGTTGCAGGTATTCATGGTGTTGTTGCTGTAATAGCCGAGCGGATCGCGCACCGAATCCGGCACCACGATCGACGCGGCGAAATGGATGATGGCGGTTACGCCATGGCGGCGCAGCGTCTGGGCGACGAGCTCGCGGTCGCCGGTGTTGCCGGCGACGAACGGCACCTGGTCGGGAACGAGAAAGCGAAATCCGGTCGACAAATTGTCGAGCACAACCACCGGCTCGCCGGTGTCGACCAGTTCGTGCACCATATGGCTGCCGATATAGCCGGCTCCGCCCGTGACCAGGATCGTCATCACCCATGCCCTTCCGAATATCGCGACGTCATACCGGACGATCGTGAAAAAGCGCTTAGGCCGGGGCGGCCAGCGGCGATGGTTATAGCGGTCATGCTTAATGCTGGGTATATGAGCCACGGCAGAGGCACCATGGCCGATATTCTATTCATCAAGACGTCGTCCCTCGGCGATGTGATTCACCACATGCCGGCGGTGACCGAGGCACGCCGAGCGCGCCCCGACGCGACCTTCACGTGGCTGGTGGAGGAAGCCTTTGCGCCGCTGGTCGCTTTGCATCCGGCGGTGGCTGCGGTCATTCCGGTGGCCTGGCGGCGCTGGCGGAAATCGCTCTACGCGCCGGCAACGCTGACCGAGATCGGCGGCAGCCTGCGCGCCATCCGCGCCCATCGCTATGCCGAGATCGTGGACAGCCAGGGCCTGCTGCGGTCCGCGGCCATCGCTCGCCTCGCGCATGGCCGGCGTCACGGCTACGACACGGCGAGCATCCGCGAACCGCTGGCCGCGCTGTTCTACGATCTGCGCCACCGCGTCAGCCGCGATCTGCATGCGGTGGAGCGCAACCGCATCCTCAGCGGCCTGGCGCTCGGCTATGGGCCGCAGGGCGCGCCCGATTTCGGGCTCGAGCGCGCGCGCTTCGCGACGCCGGGCGAGCGCTATGCCGTGCTGCTGCACGCCACGGCGCGGCCGAGCAAGGAGTGGCCGGAGGCGCATTGGATCGCACTCGGCAAGGCGCTTGGAGATCTCAGTTTGGTGCTGCCCTGGGGGACCGAGGCCGAGCGCGCGCGCAGTGAGCGCATCGCGGCCGCGCTGCCGCGCGCGCGCGTTCCGGAGCGGGCGCCGCTCGATGCCGTTGCCCGCCTCATTGCCGGCGCCGCATTCGTGGTCGGAGTTGATACCGGGCTGCTGCATCTGGCTGCCGCGCTCGGCGTGCCGCTGGTGGCGATCTTTGCCGGCAGCAAGCCCGGCCTCACCGGTCCGGTCGGTAGCGGCCCGCTCGCCGTGCTGGGCGCGGAAGGCAAGCCGCCTTCGGTGGAAGCGGTGCTGGAAGCTGTTGAAGGACTTTTGCGCTGAAGTCTGCTGCTGCTGGCTATTCTGGCGCGGCACATGAGTGGGGCCATGAATGATGCCGAAGACAAGGCTTGAAGCATTCAGCGATGGCGTGCTTGCCATCATCATCACCATCATGGTCCTTGAGCTGAAAGTGCCCCACGGCGCTGAATTGAGCGTCCTGCGGCCGTTGCTGCCGGTTTTCTTCAGCTACGTTTTGAGCTTCGTCTACATCGGCATCTACTGGAACAACCATCACCACATGTTGCACGCCGTGAAGCGTATTGCGGGCGGCGTGCTCTGGGCCAATCTGCATTTGTTGTTCTGGCTGTCGTTGTTTCCATTCGTCACCGGCTGGATGGGCGAGAATCATTTTGCGCGACTGCCGACGGCGCTTTACGGCGGCGTGCTGCTGATGGCGGCGATCGCCTACCAGATTCTCGTCGTCACGATCAGCAAAGAAGAAGGCGCTGACTCGCTTTTGGCGAAAGCGGTCGGCAAGGATTTCAAGGGAAAGCTATCGATCGTCGCCTATGCCGCGGCGATCGCGCTTTGCTTCTTCTTCGATCAGTGGGCCGCCCAGGCGATATATATTCTCGTCGCGCTGGTGTGGCTGGTGCCCGACCGACGAATCGAGAGGATACTGTCGCCTTAGTGTTGCCGGCGCTCCAGTTCACGCCGCGCCGGCGCGCAACAGATCGTGGATATGGATGACGCCGACCGGCTTGCCGGCCTCGACCGCGAACAGCGCGGTCACTTTGGTCGAATTGAGCAGCTCGAGCGTCTCGCTGATCAGTTGATCGGGCCGCACCGTCTTCGGTGCACGCGTCATCACGTCGTCGACGCTTGCGTCGAGCAGATCGTTGCGCATATGGCGGCGCAGGTCGCCGTCGGTGATGATGCCGACTAGCAGGCCGCGCGGGTCGGTAATGCCGACGCAGCCGAAACCCTTAGCCGACATCACCAGGATGGCGTCCGACATGCGGGTGCCGAGCGGCGTCAGCGGCACGGCCTCACCGGTGTGCATGAACTCGCGCACCGCCTTGAGCAGCGCGCCCAGCTTGCCGCCCGGGTGCAGCAAGCCGAAATCGACCGCCGTGAAGCCGCGGCTTTCCAGGAGTGCGATCGCGAGCGCGTCGCCGAGCGCAAGCTGCATCAGCGAGGAGGTGGTCGGCGCCAGATTGTGCGGGCAGGCCTCGCGCGCCTGCGGCAGGGGCAGCACCACGTCAGCAGTCTTCGCCAGCGTCGAGTCGGCATTGGCCGTCATCGCGATCAGACCAATGCGAAACCGGCGCGAGTAGTCGGTGAGGTTTTTCAGCTCCGCCGTTTCGCCCGACCAGGATAACGCGATGATCACGTCGCCGGACGCAATCATGCCGAGGTCGCCATGGCTCGCTTCGCCCGGATGCACGAACAGCGCCGGCGTTCCGGTCGACGCGAAGGTGGAGGCGATCTTGCGCCCGACATGGCCGGATTTACCCATGCCGGTCACAATCACGCGGCCTTGCGCGGCGCGGATCAGGTCGACCGCCGCGGCGAAGGTTGCGCCCAGGCCGTCGCGCAGGGCGGCGGCGAGCGCGTCGATGCCGCCGCCTTCCGCGTCGAGCGTGCGCAGGGCGGAATCGATTGCCGCCTGCGTGCGGGCGCTGCTCATGTCGGCTGGCTGGGGTCTGGCCATGCGGAGGTCGCGATCCTTGCTCAATCGCGGGTTTGATAGCACGGAATGAGCCGCCCGTCAGGCTTGGCGAAGGCCAAACGTTAACGCCGGGGATGCTAGCGCGCGGCCGGCAACATCGGGGTTTGCGCCCAGAACGGCTGTCTGGGGTCGAAGCGGAAAATCAAAGCGGCGGTGATGAGGTGGTCGGTAAAACTTTTTGTCGGGTCGTTCGATTTATTCCAGAGGTATTTGTAATCGAAGCGGATATCCGTCTGGTAGGAGAAAACGTGCGGCAACAATAAAGTCGCGCCGGGGACGAACAAGTCGTCGGCCCGTTTGCCGCCGCCCGGCGTGAGATCGTCGCGGTAGGCGCGCCTGCTGTACGCCACGTTGGCGCCGACGGTCAGCCAATCGGTAATTCCCCGATAGGCTTCGATCTTGACGCCGCCCTCGACATAGGCGCCGGGCGCCAGTTCGGTGAGTACGGGGGAAACGGCCGTTCCCGGACTGTCGCTATAAAGCAGCCACGGCGACACAATGAGCACGCCGCTGTTCGCAATCGCATTGAGAAAGGCAATTCGCCCGCGCGCCTCCGTGTAATAGCCGTCGCCGGAGGGAAAGAAATCGCCGTAGGAGCGGTGAGCGAGTTTGAATTGCAGAGATTGATAGACGCCTTCCGATGCGCCCTCGAAAGTCGCGCTGACCGCGGCTTCGCCGTAATAAAAATGCTGGTCGTAGAATGTGGCGGCCCCGCCGATCGCGGGCACCAACGACACGCCGGAAAATAGATCGATGACCGGTCCGATATTGCCGCCGGCATAGCCATAACCCAGGTCGTTGCTTTGGCTGTAGATTTGCCCGGCGACGGCGCCGGTCGTGCGCCAACGCTGGCCGTTGATGGCGCGCTCGTCGCGCAGCGAAACCGATGCCAGGCCTTCGATCTCGGTGCGTCGCGGACCTAGATAGTAGCGCGGGTTGGTTTCAACCGCGGAGCCAAGCTCAACGGTCACCTGGCTGAAGTCCGGCTGCAGCTTGCGGCGGATGCGTTGCAGGCCTGCCTGCGCTTCGGCATTGCCGGGGTCGTTGACCGCCACGCGCTCGTAGGCCGAAAGCGCCCACCTGAGAACGCCGGCGGCCTCGGCCGCACGCGCAAAATTCAAATTGAGTTGGCTGTCTGCGGGATGCTGCAAAACCTGTGAATAAAGCGCGTCAAGTTGAGCGGATGCCGCCGCCGGCGGAACCATCGATACCGTCAATAAAAATGCGGCTGCCGCGAGCGATGCAAGCAATTGCGGCCAACGAGGAACGTGCATCGGACCAAATTCCCGCCCGGTCAGGATTGCAAACATCCCAATACCTGGGATTACTCGCAGAATGAAACGTGGTATATCTTAGCAGAACTAAAACCGGCAGCCAATCGAAGCTCACTGAAATTGTTGGTGGCTGGAGATTGGATCGTTTAAATTGTAACGAGTGTCACTCGACGGTCACGCCATGTGGAACGTTTTACGCCCGCTTTTGTACTTGAGCGCAATTGTGGCATTCGCCGCCGCCGCGGCGACCGGCGCCAGGGCCGAAAAAATCGGCGTGGCGTCGGCGATCGTCAACCATGTGCAGGGCGTATCTGGCGGCGCCAGCCGCTCGCTCGCCGTCGGCAGCGAAGTCTTCGCGCGCGAACATATTGTCACCAGCGATGCCAGCACCGCACAGCTCCTGTTTCTCGACAAGACAAGCGTCAGCATCGGCCCGCGCGCGGATCTGGCGCTCGATAGCTTCGTCTACAATCCCGATCAGAGCGCCGGTCGTGTGGTGATCAATGCCACGCAGGGCGCATTCCGCTTTATCACCGGCTCGCTGAATCCGCGGGATTACACGATCAACACCCCGGTCGCGGCCATCGGTATTCGCGGCACGATTCTCGACCTTCTCATTACGGGAAACGCCGCGACCGGCTACAAGCTCACCGTTATTTCCGTGGAATGCTGCGCGATCATCACGCTGCGGTCGGGGCGCCAGCTCAACCTCACGACTCCCGGCACGGCCTATGTTTTGACCAGCCGCGGCGGCGTAACAGGGCCCATTCAGTGGGATGGAGCCATCGTCAGCGCGGGAGGCGGCTTGCAGTTTCCGCTCTTCGGTTGGTACTTCAAGGGAGAGCAGGGTCCGGACCGACTGCCGGCGACCCACACCGGCGATATCGATCAGCTTAACGCGGTGATCGCGGGCCAGCTCAGAAGCATTCCGCGCGAGATTACAGACAGAGAATCTAAAATAGCTCCGGTGTTCAAGCCCAATTTCGGTGCGGCATAGCTTGTCAATCGCGCCCTAGCGTCCTTTCCGCAGCACCTCGCGCACCGCCGCCAGCACGGTCTCGACCGTAACATCGGCCGTGCGCCGGTAGCGTACCGCAGCGTTGCCTTCGCTCCGCGCGCGCTTGGCGGCGGGCTCGTCACCGGGTGGCTCGAGGATGGCGGCGATCGGGTTAAGCGGTTTCCAGTGCCATGGGCTGGTCGGACCGAAAATCGCGACCGTGGGCGTGCCGATCGCCGCGGATACGTGCATCAGCCCGGAATCGTTGCTGACCGCGGCGTCGGCGGCGGCGAGCGCGAGAATGGCGTTGCGCAGATCGTTGCCGGTGAGATCGCGCACCCCGCCGCCGGCGGCGTCGGCGATTTGTTTTGCGAGCGGCGTCTCGTTCGGGCCGCCCAAGACCCAGATCGAGGCGCCGTCTTGGACCAGCGCGCGCGCCAATTCGCCATAGTGGCCGACCGGCCAGGCCTTGCCGGCGCCAACCGCGCCCGGCGAGAGCGTGATGATGGGGCGGCCGTCCGCGGCGAGCCCGCCCCGCTCGCGCCAGCTCGCCACTTCGTTCGAAGGCACCTGCAATTCTGGCAGCGGCCATTCGCCCGGCAAGCTGGCGCCCTTCGGCAACGCCAGCGCGCCCATCTGATCGATCATGCGCGGGAGTTTGCGTTCGCCGAAGCGCATATCGTTGAGCAGCCCGAAGCGCGCCTCGCCGGCAAAGCCGGTGCGCATTGGAATGCCCGCGAGCCAAGGCGCCAGCGCCGCTTTCCACTTGCGCGACATCACCAGCGCCTGCGCGTAGCCGCCCGCGCGCAATCGCTCGGCCAGCCGCCATTGCAGCGCGATGCCGAGGCGGCGCCGCGGCAGGTCGATGACGATCGTCCGCCGGATGCCGGGCATGTAATCGGCGAGCGGTGCGCACAGCGTGCTGCTGACGATGTCGACCGGCCGGTCGGGTGCCTGCGCGCGCAACAGCTTCACCACCGAATGACAGCGCACGAAATCCCCGATCCAGACATAGGGGACGATCAGGACAGGCCCTGGCGGTCGGGATAATTCTTGGCTCATTCGTTCGGCGCCGCAGCCCTCGTGCGTCGGATTTGGTCGGCCCGGTCAGGCGTTAGCCCGCGGGCCCGCCGCCTGTCCAGCGACGATTTTTACCGTTTCCTGAGCCATTTGCGGGGGAATGAGGCCTGACAATTGCACCCGCCCACGGTCTGGGGCAAAGGATGGCCTGGCGGCGAGGTAGGGCATGTTTTTGGTCACCGGCGGGGCCGGTTTCATCGGATCGAACGTGGTGGCCAGCCTCAACGAGGCGGGCGCGAGCGATATCGTGGTCAACGACCTGCTCGGGCATGACGACGCCAAGTGGCGCAACCTGGCCAAGCACCAGGTGGCCGACCTGGTGCCGCCGGCCGAACTGATGAGCTGGCTCGATGGCCGCAAGCTCGAGGCCGTCATCCACATGGGCGCCATTTCCGACACCACCGCCACCGACGGCGACCAGGTAATGGAAAATAATTTTCGGCTGTCGCTGCGGCTGCTCGATTGGTGCACGGCCACCCGCACGCCATTCATTTATGCCTCCTCGGCCGCGACCTATGGCGATGGCAGCCAGGGCTTCGACGACGACTGGTCGCTCGACGCGTTGCGCAAGCTGCGCCCGATGAATCTCTACGGCTGGAGCAAGCACCTGTTCGATCTCGCCGTCGTCGATCGCCACGCCAAGAAGGAAAAACTGCCGCCGCACTGGGTGGGCTTGAAGTTCTTCAACGTCTACGGGCCGAACGAGTATCACAAGGGCCACATGGCGAGCGTGCTGGCCAAGGTGTTCGACGAGGCCAAGGCCGGCAAGCCGGTGCGGCTGTTCAAGTCGCATCGCGAAGGCATCGAAGACGGCGATCAGCGGCGCGACTTCATCTATGTGGACGATGCCGTCGCCGTGCTGCGCTGGCTGCTCGATGCCACCGCGGTCAGCGGCATTTTTAATGTGGCCACCGGCAAAGCCGAAAGCTTTCGCGACATGATCGGCGCCATGTTCAAGGCGCTTCGTCAGCCGGCCAATATCGAATATATCGAGATGCCGGACGCGATCCGCGGCCAGTACCAATATTTCACTCAGGGCAGTGTCGAGAACCTGCGCCGCGCCGGTTATAACGCCGGCTTCACCCCGCTCGAGACGGCCGTCGGCCACTACGTCACCGGCTATCTCGACCGGCAAGACAAGTATCGGTAATCATGTCTCGTTTGTCGCAAAAAAATATTCCGTTCGTCCCCGCGCAAGCGGGGACCCAGGGGCAAGAAGTCATGGCGTCTGCGATCGTAGCTCTGGATTCCCGCTTGCGCGGGAATGAACGGAGTTAGCGATGTTCGATTTCGACAAGCATCTTTCTGACACTCGCCGAGCAGACCGTGCTCTGCGTCGGCGATCTGATGCTTGATGAATTTGTGTATGGCGAGGTGTCGCGCATCTCGCCGGAGGCGCCCACGCCGGTGATCGCGGTCAAGCGCACCGAATTGATGATCGGCGGCGCCGGCAATGTCGCGCGCAATCTCGTCTCGCTCGGCACGCGCTGTATTTTCGTCGGCGTCGTTGGCGACGATGATGCCGGCGGCGCCTTGACCGAGGCGCTCGGCACCCATCCGCTGATCGAATTCCATCTTGTGGTCGATGCGGCGCGCCAGACCACCCGCAAGGTCCGGTTCGTGTCGGAGCACCATTCGACCCATCTGTTGCGTGCCGATTGGGAAATGGCGCAGCCGATCGATACGGCAAGCGAGGACGCGCTGATCGGCCACGTCATCAAGGCGATGCCGCGCGCCGGCGCGGTGGTGCTGTCCGATTACGCCAAGGGCGCGCTGACCCCGCGCGTCATTCGCGCCGTCATCGATGCCGCCAAAAAAGCCGGCAAGCCGGTCGTGGTCGATCCGAAAGGCCGCGACTATGGCATTTACCGCGGCGCCACTTTGCTCACGCCGAACCGGCAAGAGCTTGCCGATGCGACCCGCAGTCCGGCGCAGACCGACGATCAGATCGCGGCCGCAGCCGCCGAACTCAGCCGCGCGCTGGGCACGCAAGCGGTCCTGGTGACGCGCAGCGAGGCCGGTATGACACTGGTGGGCGAGGGCGCCGCCATTCATGTGCCGGCCTATCCGGTGCGCGTGCGCGACGTTTCCGGCGCCGGCGACACGGTGGTGGCGGTGCTCTCGGCCATGCTCGCCATGCAGTGCCGATTTCGAATCCGCCATGCGCGCGGCCAATGCCGCCGCCGCGGTCGTGGTCGGCAAGCGCGGCACCGCGACACTGTCGCTTGCCGAGTTGCGCGCGCGCATCTTGCCGGCGTCCACGCTCGCGTCCGAGGAGAAGATCGTGTTCGACTGGGCGCTGCTCGACGAGCATCTCGCCGAATGGCGCCGGCAAGGATTGCGCGTCGGCTTCACCAACGGCTGCTTCGATCTCCTGCATCCCGGCCACGTCAGATTGCTGACCGGCGCGCGTGCGGTCTGCGACCGGCTGGTGGTGGGCTTGAACGGCGATGCCTCGGTCACACGGTTGAAAGGCGCGGGCCGCCCGGTGCAGCAGGTTGCGGCGCGCGCCGAGGTGCTGGCCGCGCTCGAGGCGGTCGATCTGGTCGTCGTGTTCGACGAGGACACGCCGGAAAAGCTGATCGCGCGCGTCAAGCCGACGGTATTGGTCAAGGGCGGCGATTATACGCGCGAGCAGGTGGTTGGCCACGACATCGTCGAGGCACTCGGCGGCGAGGTGATCCTGATCGACATCGTGCCAGGCCATTCGACCAGCGCGATGGTCGAACGCACACGTAGGCCAAAATAGTTATTTCCGCTCATTCTCGCGCAAGCGGGAATCCAGAGCCAAAATCACAAACGCTAATACCGGCGCTCCTGGGTCCCCGCTTTCGCGGGGACGAGCGGAGGGATCAATCTTTTCTTCTGATCGGCTGGCTCGGCGGTGGCTGCCAGTGTTGCGTCTCTTCGTAGCGCTTGGCGTAGCGATAGAACGTGCCCTCGAAATTGCCCAAAGCGATGACGAAACCGGCCCAGCCATCGATGAACCCAAGCTTGAAGATGTAGTGCTTGAGGAACGACCACAGGCCGTGCCCGAGCGCGCTCGCCATCGACACCCGCTTGTGCGCTAGCTTCGGCGCGCCGAGCGTCGAGTAGCGGTTCATCTTTCTGATGACTTCTTCGAGATTGCGGAACGGGAATTGCCAGATGGCATTGGTCAGCGTGCCGGCCGGCTTGCCGTTCAAGATTTCATAGCCCTCGTGCACCGGCTCCGGCGTGTAGCGCAGGCTGCCTTTGCGGAACAGCTGCGGCTGGCGGAAATTCGGATACCAGCCGGAACCGTGGATCCAGCGGCCCATCATGTAGCTCCGCCGCGGCACCCGGTAGACATCGTGCGGCGGCGCGCCGGCAAGCAGCGCAAGGATCTCGTCGCGCACCGCTTCGGTGCAGCGCTCGTCGGCGTCCAGGCTGAAGATCCAGTCGTGCTTGCAGGCCTCGAGGGCGCGATTGCGCAATGCGCCGAAGCCGTCGAACGGCACCTCGACCACGCGGGCGCCCAACGCGGTGGCGATCTCCGCGGTGCGGTCGGTGCTGAACAAATCGACCACCACCACCTCGTCGGCCCACAGCACGCTGGAGACGGCGGCCGCGATTTTTTCCGCCTCGTTAAAGGTAAGGATATAGGCCGAAATCTTCTGCATGATCGGATGGCCGCCGGTTGAGGCTTTAAGCGGCGCCCAAGGTAACATCGCGGGGCGTGCCCGCCCTAGGGGATTTGTCGCGGCGTATGACTTCGGCTAAAGCCTCAAGCCGATGCGCGGCATTTACCGAGGATGCCTGTGGCCGAGCTGATTTCCGTCATCGTCACCACCTATAACCGCGCGGATGCGCTTGAAGCGGTGTTGCGCTCGCTGGCGCGGCAGACCGACCGGGATTTCGAGGTCGTGGTGGCCGATGATGGTTCGACCGCAGCCACCGGCCAACTGGTCGAGGCTTGGCAGGGCAAGGTCGGCCGCCGTCTCGCGCATGTCTGGCACGAAGACCGGGGATTTCGTGCCGCCGAAATTCGCAACCGCGCGATCCTGGCCGCGCGCGGCGCCTACTGCATATTCCTGGACGGCGATTGCATCGTGCGACCGGATTTCGTCGCCATCCATCGCCGCCTCGCCGCGCCGGGCTGGTTCGTGACCGGCAACCGCATTCTGCTGTCGCCTTCGCTGACGGAAAAAGTATTGCGCGAAAAGCTCGCACCGGAAACCTGGAACCTCGCCGGCTGGCTGGTTGAACGCTGGCGCGGCGGCGTCAATCGTCTGTCGGCGCTATTGCGGCTGCCGCTCGGTCCCTTGCGCCGGCTGCGGCAGCGGGCCTGGCGCGGCGCGCGCTCCTGCAATCTTGCCGTCTGGCGCTCCGACCTCGACCGCGTCGATGGCTTCGACGCCGACTACAGCGGCTGGGGCAAGGAAGATTCCGATATCATCGTGCGGCTGCTGCACGCCGGCGTGCGCCGCAAGGACGGCGTATTCGCGACCGGCGTATTGCATCTGTGGCACGCGGAAGCCGACCGCGCGCGCTTGGCGGAGAATGAGCGCAAGCTGTCCGATATCATCGCCAGCGATGACATCCGCGCGCAACGGGGTCTGTCGGCGCTGCGGGCGGCTATTTCGCCTGCCGCGCAGAGCTCGCAGAACACAGACGCCACCACCGCGACGCAAGGGTCATGAATCGGATTGAGCTTCCCGCCAAGCCGCGCATTCTGGTCGTCGCGCTGCGCCGGCTGGGCGATGTGCTGCTGACCACGCCGCTGATCCGCTGCCTGCGGCGTGCCTGGCCGGACGCCGCGATCGATGCCCTGGTGTTTGCCGATACCGCGGGCATTCTGGAGGGCAATCCCGATCTCAACACTGTCGTCACGATGCCGGCGCAGCCGACGGTTTTGCAGGGCCTGACGCTGGCGACGCGGCTTTTCCGGAAATACGACCTCGCCATCTCGACGCAATCCGGCGATCGCCCGACGTTCTTCGCCTTTGTGGCTGGCCGTATGCGCGTCGGCCCGCACGAACGCAGCTTCAATGGCCGTTTGAAGCGCCTCGCGCTTCGCCGCAGCCTGGCCATCGCGTCCGGCGTGCATCGTGTGGAAGAAAACCTGCGGCTTGCCGATCTGCTCGGTATCGCGCGCGTGGCGGAGGTGGTTTGTCCGCGCAGCGGCAATGGGAGCGCATGGCCCGGCGGCCCTTACGCGGTGATCCATGCGCGCGCCGATGTTTCGTTACAAGCAATGGACCAAGAACGGCTGGCGCGAACTCGCGGCCGCGCTCGCCGCGCGCGGGCTGTCAGTGATCGCAACTGGCGGGCCTGGCGAGGCCGAACGGCGCTACCTCGACGATGTCTGGAATGGCGCGCCCGTCACCCGGCGCGATGGCCAGCTCGATTGGCCGCAACTCGCGGCATTACTGTCGAAAGCGCGCGTCTTTATCGGGCCGGACACTTCGGTCACCCACCTTGCCGCCGCGGCGGGCTGCCCGACCGTCGCGCTGTACGGACCGACCGATCCGCGGCTGTGGGGTCCGTGGCCGGTCGGCGGTCTGGACGCGATCTGGGCGGCAACCGGAACCATCCAGCACCGCGGCAATGTCTGGCTGGTGCAGAACGCGTTGCCGTGCACGCCCTGCCAGCTCGAAGGCTGCGAGCGGCGGCTCGACAGCTACAGCCAATGCCTCGACGAATTGTCGCCGCGGCAAGTCATCGCCGCGGTCGATAAGGCCCTGGCGGCCGCCATTCGGTAAGGCGGCATGGCGACCATGGCCAGTCTTGGCGTTGCGGGCATTTGTTCGTAAGATGCTGTTTTTAAAACTCTATTTAGAATTAACAATGGCGGAAATTTGTGTTCATTGATTGAACGTCAGGGCTTGACGTTCACGCGATGAACAACGTATCACCGCGCCGTCCACGAATGGAGCCCGGATGCGGCGAGCGGGCCAGGAGAGTGCGGAAAGTTCCCGGATCATGCTGGGACTGCTCGACGCGGTCGAGCAGGAGCGCGCGCAATCGCAGCGGTTGCTCGCTTCCGAGCTCGGCATCGCGCTTGGTTTGGTCAACGCCTACCTGAAGCGCTGCATCAAGAAGGGTCTGGTCAAGGTGCGCGGGGCGCCGGCGCGGCGTTATGCCTATTACCTCACGCCGCAAGGCTTCGCCGAGAAATCCCGGCTGACGGTGGAGTATCTGGCCCATTCGTTTGGCTTCTTCCGCCAAGCCAAGACCGATTGCTCGGGCCTGTTCCGTGCGGCAAAGGCCGGCGGCGTCAGGAAAGTGCTGCTCGCGGGGCAATCCGATCTCGCCGAAATCGCCGCGATCTGCGCCTTGGAGCACGGCACCGAGATTATCGGCGTCGTGCAGGACGGGGCGCCGAAGCCGAAGTTCATCGGGCTTCCGGTTTTTGCGGATTTTGAATCGGTGTCGGTACCCTTCGATGCCGTTCTGATCACCGACCTGACCACGGCGCGCGCGACCTGCGACGCTGCCGTTGCCCGCTTTGGTGCCGAGCGTGTTCTGGTGCCTCAATTATTACGCCTGCGGATGCGGCATCGCAGCGGAGCCGCAACATGATGGCGAGGCCGCCGGGTTGGTATGTCGTGCAAACGCAGCCGAACGCCGAGCGCAAGGCGGTCGTTCACCTCGAACGCCAGGGCTTCGCCACCTATTTGCCGCGCTATCTGAAACGCAGACGGCATGCCCGGCGCGTCGATGTCGTCAGCGCGCCGCTGTTCCCGCGCTATCTTTTCGTTGAAATCGACATGGCAACGCAGCGTTGGCGGTCGATCCACTCGACCGTCGGCGTTTCGCAACTTGTCTGCGCGGGGGATGTTCCGACCCCGGTTCCGGGCTACGTGGTCGCGGCGCTGAAAGATCGCGAGGATGAGGACGGGTTCATTCAACTCGCTCGCCAGCCGTCGTTTCGCCGTGGCGACAAGATCCGCGTCCGTGCTGGCTTATTCAACGATTGCTTGGGCCTCTACGACGGCATGCCGGATCGCGAGCGCATTGCGGTTTTGCTCGATCTGCTCGGGCGCAAGGTTCGCGTGCTGCTCGATGCCGAGGCCGTGACCGCAGCCTAGGCTCGCGGCGGCGCGAATGCACTTGAGGCTTGTCCGGGGGCCCGGTTCACCCGGACTGCGGTAGCAATCGTGAGTGTTGAACCGTTTTGCCCCCGCTACTTCAACTCCGGTGCTCTATTTTATTGTATGAAAGATGCTGCCGTTCAGCTGTGCCTTTAGTGATGAGCGATTGTTTAAGGCCGGCAAGGAGCAGGTTCTCGGCATGAAATCCAAGCTCGATCGCGGACAAAAACCAGAAGGCATCGACCTGTGGCGGCTGTAAACCCCATTCTCGTCACCGGCGCGGCCGGCTTCATCGGATTTCATGTCGCGCGCCGTCTGGTGGAGGCGGGCCGCGACGTGATCGGCGTCGATAATCTCTCGCCTTATTACGATCCGGCGCTGAAGGAAGCGCGGCTGCGGCAGCTCGCGGGCGCCAGGAATTTCAATTTCAAGCGGCTGGATCTGGCGGATCGCGCCGCCACCGCGGCTTTGTTCGCCGAGCATCGATTTCCGTTCGTGATCCATCTTGCCGCGCAGGCGGGGGTTCGCCATTCGCTGGTCGACCCGCATGCCTATGCGGACGCCAATCTCGTCGGCTTCCTCAATATCCTGGAAGGCTGCCGCCATACCGGCTGCCGGCATCTCGTTTATGCCTCGTCGTCGTCGGTCTATGGCGCCAATACCCGGATGCCGTTCCGCACCTCCGATAATGTCGATCATCCGCTCAGCTTGTACGGCGCCTCGAAAAAGGCAAACGAGCTGATGGCGCATTCCTATTCCCACTTGTTCAATCTGCCGGCGACGGGCTTGCGCTTTTTCACCGTCTACGGCCCGTGGGGGCGCCCGGACATGGCGATGTGGATCTTCGCTGCCGCGATCAGCGCCGGCAAGCCGATCAAGCTGTTCAACCACGGCAAAATGCGGCGCGATTTTACCTATATCGATGACGTCGTGCAGGCGGTGGTGCGGCTGATCGATCGGCCCGCCGAGGGCGATCCCCATTGGTCGGGTGACGCGCCCGATCCGGCGCGCAGTTCGGCGCCATGGCGCGTTTACAATATCGGCAACAACAGTCCGGTCGAACTCCTCGATGTCGTGAGTTTGCTGGAGCAGGTGCTTGGAAAGAGTGCGATCCGCGAACTGGTGCCGATGCAGCCGGGCGACGTTCCGGCGACTTTTGCCGATGTCGGCGACCTCATGCGCGACGTCGGCTTCAAGCCGTCGACGCCGATCGCCGAGGGCGTCGCGCGCTTCGTCGCGTGGTACAAAGAGTATCACCGCACCGGTTGACGCCGGCGCCGGCTCAACGGCGAAGTGGACAATCCGGTGATTTGCGCTGCGCACAGCTTGATTGTGCTGCGATGGGAATGGGATAAGAGCCTGGGCCAAGGCTCGAAGGGTGACTGACATGCCGAAACTATCCGATCTCAAAGTCAAGCTGTTCACCGATGGCGCCGACAAGGCGCAGATCGTCGAGATGGCCAAGCAGTCCTGGATCGCCGGATTTACCACCAATCCGTCGCTGCTGAAGAAAGCGGGGGTGAGCGACTACGAGCGCTACGCGCGCGATCTGGTCGCCGCCGTGCCCGACCGCCACATCTCGTTCGAGGTGATATCCGATGACATTCCCGAAATGGTCGCGCAGGCCCGCGTCATCGCCGCCTGGGGCAAGAATGTCTACGTCAAGCTGCCGGTGACCACCACGCGCGGCGAACCGCTGTTCGACGCGGTGCGCTCGTTGTCGCGCGACGGCGTCAAGATCAACAACACGGCGATCTTCACGTCCGAACAGGTGGCGCGCGCGGTCGAAGCGCTCGACGGTGGCGCGCCGGCCTGCGTGTCGGTGTTCGCGGGCCGCCTGGCCGATTTTGGCATCGACTATCGGCCGGTCATGCAGGATGCGATCGCACGCGCCCGCAAGACCCGGAATATCGAGATCATCTGGGCTTCCACCCGCGAGGTGTTTAACGTCGTGGAAGCCGACAGCCTGGGCTGCCACATCATCACCGCGCCGGCCGATGTCCTGAAAAAGCTGCCCAGCCTCGGCACCAAGACGGCCGCCGAGCTCTCGCTCGGAGCGGTGAAGTCGTTCCGCGAAGACGCACTCGCCGCCGGCTTGCAGCTTGCGGTTCCCGCCTCGCGCGCGGCCGAGTAGGCCAGACGCGCCCGCCGTCGCCCGGGCCGGATTTAAACCCAGCGAATTTGCTGTAACGCTTTGAATCAAAACGTGTTCACTGTGTTTCTCCGGGATGGTCGCCAGCCCGCACGCAGCGTGCTAGGGGAAGGCTTGGCTGAGGGTCACGGCCAGGGGAAATCCGTCAGAACATGATGCAATCGGTAAAACCGGATGCCGAACCTTTGTTGCGTATCGGCGTGATTGGCGTTGGCGTAATGGGCAGCAATCATGCCCGGGTGTTCACCGGGCTGCCGGGCGCGCAGCTCGTCGGCGTCGCCGATCCCGACCTCAAGCAAGCCGAATTCGTCGCGCGCACGCTTGGCTGTGCCGCCGTCGCCGACGTCGAACAACTGCTCGATCTCAATGTCGATGCCGTCACCATCGCGGCGCCGACCCATCTGCATCACGACATCGCGCTCGCTTGTATCGCGCGCGGCGTGCATATCATGGTGGAAAAACCGATCGCTTCGTCGGTCGAGGAGGGGCTGGACATCATCGCTGCGGCGCGCCGGGCCGGCGTCACGTTGATGGTCGGTCACGTCGAGCGCTTCAATCCGGCGGTCGAGGCCATCAAGGAAGCCATCCGCAACGAGAATATTCTCTCGATCGCAATCACCCGGGTCGGGCCGTTTCCGCCGCGCATGTCGAATGTCGGCGTGGTTATCGATCTGGCCGTGCACGATATCGATCTGATCCGCTGGTTCACGGATTCCGAAATCGTGGAAGTGCAGCCGCAACTTTCCAACGCGGTTGCCGAGCGCGAGGACATCGCGCTGCTGCAATTCCGCACCGCGTCGGGTGTGCTCGCGCACATCAACACGAACTGGCTCACGCCGTTCAAGGCGCGCACCGTCATCGTCGCCACGCGCGGCAAGTACATCATGGCCGATCTCCTCACGCGCCAGGTGACCGAGTGCTTCGGCTTCCAGCCGGATGGCAGCTATTCCATGCGCCATCTCTCGGTTGGGCATGCCGAGCCGTTGCGTTCCGAACTGCTGGCTTTTCTGCGCGCCGTGCGATCCGGAGCGCCGGCGGCGGTGACCGGAGAGGAAGGCGTGGCCAGCCTCGAAATCGCCATCCGCTGTCTGGCCGCCCGCCCGGTGGCCGCGGCGGCACCGCGGCAGGCGCCGCGTGTGGTCGCCGGCTGACCGGCGGCATTACCTGGACTTAGTATGAATCAGCGACCCACCCCGCCAATGATTCCGTTCATCGACGTGGCCGCGCAGCGCCGCCGGCTCGGCGATGCCATCGATATCGCGATTGCGCGCGTGCTCGGTCGCTGCCAGTTCATTCTCGGCCCGGAAGTGCGGGCCTTCGAGGCCGAACTCGCGAAATTCTGCGGCGCGCGTCACGCCGTGAGCTGCGCCAGCGGCACCGACGCCCTGCAACTGGCCTTGATGGCCAGGGGTATTGGCCGCGGCGATGCGGTTTTTTGTCCGACATTTACTTTCTGCGCTACTGCGGAAGTGGTGGCGCTGGTCGGAGCGACACCCATTTTCGTCGACGTCGAGGCGGAAAGCTTCAACATCGATCCCAAGGGGCTCGCCGCCGCGCTGGCGACTGCCAAGCGCCTGGGTCTGACGCCGAAGGCGGTGATCCCGGTCGATCTGTACGGCCTGCCGGCCGACCACGACGCCATCGCCGCCGTCGCCAAGGACGCGAACCTGTTCGTGCTGGACGACGCCGCGCAGGCGTTCGGCGCCAGCTACAAGGGCCGCAAGCTCGGCACGTTCGGACACGCCACGGCGACCAGCTTTTTCCCGGCCAAGCCGCTCGGCTGCTACGGCGACGGCGGTGCGGTATTGACCGATGACGAAGAGCTGGCGGAGGTGATGCGCAGCCTGCGCGTGCACGGCTACGGCAGCGACAAATACGACAATGTGCGCATCGGCATGACGTCGCGCCTCGATACCATCCAGGCCGCGGTTCTGATCGAGAAGCTGAAGATATTTCCCGACGAAATTGCTGCGCGCGACCGCATCGCGCGGCGCTATGCTGAAGGGCTGGCTGGCCTCGCTGGCGTTCCCAAGGTGGGGCCCGGGCTAGCGTCGGTGTGGGCACAATACACCGTACGCGTCGCCGCCGGCCGGCGTGACAAGCTGGCGGCCGTGCTCAAGGCCGAGGGCATCCCCACGGCAGTCTATTACCCGATCCCGCTGCATCGGCAGCAGGCCTACAAGCATTATCCCGGTGGGCGAGGGCGGGGTGGCGGTCAGCGATCAACTCGCGGCGGAAGTCATCAGCCTGCCCATGCACGCTTATCTCGACGCCTCGACGCAGGACCGCATCATCGATGCCGTTCGTCGCGCACTCGTGCCGTGATGGTTTGGAGGCGGATTTTTCCCTGCGGCGCGTGAAATTGAAATATCAGTTTCTCCCGAAAACGCCTGAAATGAAGTAGCACTACCGGGCACAGGGCTTGGATTCATCCTATGGATTGGCGTGATCAGCACATTCGCCTGCGTCGGCTTGAGGCCGAGGCCATCTTTATTATGCGCGAGGTGGTCAGCGAGTTCCGCAATCCCGTGATGCTGTACTCGATGGGCAAGGATTCGAGCGTGCTCTTGCACATCGCGCAAAAGGCCTTTCATCCGGCCAAACCGCCGTTTCCATTGTTGCACGTGGATACGACCTGGAAATTCCGCGAAATGATCGCGTTTCGCGACGAAACCGCCGCTCGCCTCGGCATGGACATGCTCGTACACGTCAACCAGGACGGCCTTGCTCGGGGTATTTCGCCGGTATCCTCGGGATCCTCGGTCCACACCCAGGTCATGAAGACGGAAGGCCTGCGCCAGGCGCTGGACAAGTGGCACTTCGACGCGGCCATCGGCGGGGCGCGGCGCGACGAGGAAAAGAGCCGCGCCAAGGAGCGCATCTTCTCGCACCGCACCGCCAGCCACGGCTGGGACCCGCGCAATCAGCGGCCCGAACTCTGGCGGCTGTTCAATACCCGCATCAAGACCGGCGAATCGATGCGGGTGTTTCCGTTGGCCAATTGGACCGAGCTCGACGTGTGGGAATACATCAGGGCCGAGAATATTCCGGTCGTGCCTTTGTATTTCGCCAAGCCGCGCCCGGTCGTGGAACGCGACGGCACGCTGATCATGGTCGATGACGACCGGCTTCTGCTGTCGTCCGGCGAGGCGCCGCGGATGGTCCGCGTTCGCTTTCGCACACTCGGTTGCTACCCGTTGACGGGCGCGATCCCGTCAGACGCCGACACGCTCGATGCAATCATCGCGGAGATGCGCGGTTCGACCCGTTCGGAACGGCAGGGCCGCGTCATCGATCACGACGAGGCCGGTTCGATGGAGAAGAAGAAGCGCGAGGGATATTTCTGATGAACACGCCAGCGCCAGTTGCCGCCGCAGCCGCTCTCCGCCTCGACAGCACCGAGGCGCACCCCGCGCTGCGCATCCTCACGTGCGGCTCGGCCGGCGACGGCAAGTCCACATTGATCGGCCGCCTGCTCTACGAGCAGAACCTCATCTTCGACGACCATATGGCCGCGCTCGATCGCGATTCGAAAAAGCACGGCAGCGCTGGGCAAGACATTGACTTGGCCCTGCTGCTCGACGGCCTGGAAGCCGAGCGCGAGCAGGGCATAACGATCGACGTGGCCTATCGGTATTTCACCTCCAAGCGGCGTGCCTTCGTCGTCGCCGACACGCCGGGCCGCGAGCAATACACCCGCAATATGGTGACCGGCGCGTCCAATGCCGAGCTCGCCGTGCTGCTCGTCGATGCGCGCAAGGGCCTGTTGAGCCAGACCCGCCGCCACGCGATCATCGCGAACCTGCTGGGCATCCGCTACGTTGTTCTGGCGGTGAACAAGATCGATCTCGTCGACTTCGATCGCGCCGTGTTCGAGCAGATTTCCGCGCGCTTCCGCGACTTTGCCGGCGGGCTCGGCTTCAAGTCCATCACGGCCATTCCGATTTCGGCGCGCGATGGCGACAATGTTTCGTCGCCCAGCAAGCGCACGCCCTGGTATGCCGGGCCGCATCTGCTGGAATATCTGGAAACGGTCGATGTCGAGGACGACCGTGCCGGCAAGCCGTTCCGGATGCCGGTGCAATGGGTCAATCGTCCGGATTCCGAATTCCGCGGCTTTGCCGGCACGATCGCGAGCGGCAGCGCAAGCGTGGGCGACGATATCGTGGTTCTGCCGTCCGGGCAGACCACCAAGATCAAGAAGATTGCCGGTGCCGGCGGCGATCTTGACGCCGCGCAGGCGCGGGATTCGGTCACCGTCACGCTCGCCGACGAAATCGACATCGCGCGCGGCGACATGCTGGCCGCGCTGCGCGACCGCCCGCAGATCGCCGACCAGTTCGTGGCCCATCTGGTCTGGATGTCGAGCGAGCAACTGTTCCCCGGGCGGTCCTATATGCTGAAAATCAACAGCAGCACCATCGCGGCGACCGTGACCGAGCTCAAGCACCAGGTCGACGTCAATACGCTGTCGAAGCTTGCCGCCAAGACGCTGGGCTTGAACGAAGTGGGCGTGTGTAATCTGTCGGTCGCCCGCCCGGTCGCGTTCGATGCTTATGCGGACAACCGCGAAACCGGCGCCTTCATTCTGATCGATCGCTATTCCAACGAAACGGTCGCCGCCGGAATGATCGATTTCGCGCTGCGCCGCGCCACCAATATCCATCATCAGAATCTGACGGTCAGCAAGGTCGAGCGCTCGCGGCTCATGCGTCACCGTCCGGCGGTGCTGTGGTTTACCGGCCTGCCGAGCGCCGGAAAATCGACCATCGCCAACCTGGTGGAATCCGCGCTGCACGCGCGCGGCGCTCACACCCTCATATTGGACGGCGATAATGTGCGGCACGGATTGAACAGGGACCTTGGCTTCACCGAGTCCGACCGGGTGGAGAACATCCGGCGCATCGGCGAGGTGGCCAAGCTGATGACCGACGCCGGCCTGATCGTGCTGTGCTCGTTCATCTCGCCGTTCCGGGCCGAGCGGCGCATGGTGCGTGAACTGCTCGACAGCAATGAATTCATCGAAGTCTTCGTCGATACGCCGCTTGACGAATGCATTGCGCGCGACCCCAAGGGTCTCTACCGGCGCGCCCTGGCCGGCGAGATCAAGAATTTCACCGGCGTCGATCAACCCTATGAAGTGCCGGAGAACCCCGAGCTTCGGCTTTTGGCCGGGGGCAAGGAAGCCGATCAGCTGGCGAGCGAAGTGATCGACGCGCTGCTGGCGCGGAAGATTTTATAGTGCATGCTGCGATGTCCGTAGCGGCAACCCGAAGCGGACATTGGCTGCAATTCGTGAAGTCCGCCTCACGGCGCCTTGAGGGTGGCTTCGTCCTGGCCGCGCCCGCGATCTTGCGGGGAAGGCACCCAGAAAAATGAAATCAAAAAAGCGGCACTCAAATGCGAGTGCCGCTGTCCTTGAGCCCGCGTCGAGCAACGCTAGCGTCGCCGGTTCCAGCAAATGAATGTGACGTGATGCTTTCGACGATCACTTGCTTTTAAGTCCATCGCGCCAGGCAATCGTTTCCAGTTCGACCCGGACAGCGTCCATCGACGGGAATCACGGGTCGCGCCTCGAATTCAAAAGCAGGCCAGGTCGAGCATAACTTGTGAACGGTTGTTGGATCGTCGCAGTCCACCAACATATGCCCACCCCAGTCGCCCACGCGCACGACGAACAATTCGATCTTGAAATTGGCAGGCGCCTTCCACTGCGTGAAAACCTCCAGGATCCGCTTCTGGGCATTCTCGTATTCCATGGGCGAACCTTGCGGACGTTCGAACCAGCTGATCATGTACTTCATCGGTATCCTCCAATATTTGAGCTGAAATCCTCGGGACGAATAATTCTTGAACCACAGCGTTGCGCGATCGTGCTTCGCTGACAAGTGGCTCTGGCACAAAGCGGACGTGCCGGCCATCAGGCGCTAGCTGCGCTTATAAATATCCTCGATGCGTTCGATGTCGTCTTCGCCGAGGTAGCTGCCGGTCTGCACCTCGATCAATTCGAGCGGGATTTTCCCCTTGTTGGCCATGCGGTGAACGCTGCCGATCGGGATATAGACCAACTCGTTCTCGTGTACGGCGCGGATCGAGTCGCCAATGGTGACTTCGGCGGTGCCGTGCACGACCACCCAATGCTCGGCGCGGTGGCGGTGCTTCTGCAGCGACAGCACGCCGCCGGGGATCACGACGATGCGCTTGACCTGGAAGCGCTCGCCCATGTCGATCAACTCGTAATAGCCCCACGGCCGGTGCACGCGCTTGTGGTCGGTGGCTTCGGGACGCTTGTCGGCCTTGAGCTTGGCGACCAGCTCCTTGACCTCCTGCGCGCGCGCGCGCGGGATCACCATCACCGCGTCGGACGTGCTCACCACCACGAGATCCTTGACGCCAACCATGGTGACAAGCTGGCCGTCGGAATGCACCACGCAACCGCTGGCATCCATGGTCACCGCCGGGCCTTGCACGACATTGCCGGCCGCGTCGTGCGGCGTGATGTCGAACAGCGCGTCCCAGCTGCCGATATCCGACCAGCGGAAGTCGCCGGCCACCACCGCGGCGCGGTCGGTTTTTTCCATCACCGCGTAATCGATCGATTTTTGCGGCGCGCGCGCAAAAGCCTCCGGCTGCAGGCGCAGGAAGCCGAGGTCGGTGGATGCCTGCGCGACCGCGGCGTCGATCGCCTCGGCCATCGCCGGCTCGAGCCGCTTGAGTTCCGACAGCAGCACGTCGGCGCGAAACAGGAAATTGCCGGAATTCCACAAGTACCCGTCGCGGACATAGCGGGCGGCGGTGGCGGCGTCCGGCTTCTCGACGAAGCTCTTGACGGCGTGCACGCCGGTTTTGCCGATGGCTTCGCCCGGCAGGATGTAGCCGTAACTGGTCTTCGGTTCCGTCGGCTTGATGCCGAAGGTGACGATGCGCCCGGCCTCGGCGGCCTCGCGGCCGGCGAGGCAGGTGGCGCGGAACTGCGGCACGTCGAGAATGATATGGTCGGCGGCAAGCGCCAGCACCACCGCGTCCGGGTCGCGTTTGAGCGCCACCGCGGTGGCGGCCGCGATCGCCGGCCCGGAATCCCGGCGCAACGGCTCGATCACCACCGTCGCCTCGACGCCGACTTCCTCGGCCTGCCGGCGGGCGAAGAAATGGAAATTCGGCCCGGTGATCACGATGGGCGGCGGCGAACATCGGGTCCTGCACCCGCAGCAAGGTTTCCTGGTAGGTCGAGCGGTCGCCGACCAAAGGCAGGAACTGCTTGGGCAGGGCGTCGCGCGACACCGGCCAAAGCCGCGTCCCGGCGCCGCCGGCGAGAAGGATGGGGATGATCGGCGAGGCCATGATGTTAGAATCCGATTTACTCAGATTATATCGATCCAGTCCCTAACATTTTGCTTGTGCATGAACTTTTCAAAAAAACGGTTACCGCTTTTTGCGGCCGGGCGCTGGCCGGACCGCTGCGGCTCTATGTTCGGGGCGGGAATCGTCTTAAGGCAGTTCGGCGTCCCTGACCATCGCTATCGTCGCGCAGCGTCCAATTCCCTTCAACTGCGGCCGCGCCATTTTGGCCCGGCTCCAGGCGAGTTCACCGATGATTGATCGCATGCTCACGGTAGGCGGGCTGACGCTGCTGTCGCGGGTGACCGGCTTTGCCCGCGACATCGTCCTTGCCGCCATTCTCGGCGCGGGTCCTGCGGCCGACGCCTTCTTTGTCGCCTTGCGCCTGCCGAATCATTTCCGCGCCATCTTCGCCGAGGGCGCCTTCAATGCCGCCTTCGTTCCGGCCTATGCCCGCATTCGCGAGCAGGGCGGGGCCGAGCGCGCCGGGCTGTTCGCCGACCGCGTCTTCACGCTGCTGCTGGCGAGCCAGGTCGTGCTGCTGGCGGTGGCCTTGCTGTTCACGCCGGCGGTGATCGACGTGCTGGCGCCGGGCTTCGCGCGCGATCCGGAGCGCTTTGCGCTCGCGGTCGATCTCACCCGCATCACATTTCCCTATTTGCTGTTGATCACGCTGGTCACGCTTTACGGCGGCATCCTCAATGCCTTGCAACGCTTCGCGGCCGCCGCCGCCGCGCCGATCCTGCTCAATCTCTCGCTTGTGGTTGCGCTTTCGCTCGCCGCATTCTTTCCGACCGCCGGCCACGCCGCGGCCTGGGGCGTGCTCATCTCCGGCGTGCTGCAAGCGTTGCTGGTTGGCGGCGACACCTGGCGCGCGGGCGCGCTAGCCGCGCTGCGCTGGCCGCAGCTCGACGCCGACATTCGGCGATTTTTCCGCGCGCTCGGGCCGGCGACGCTCGGCTCCGCCGGCGTGCAGCTCGCGCTGTTCGCCGATACGATCATCGCGAGCTTCCTGCCGGCGGGCGCGCTGTCGGCGCTTTATTACGCCGACCGCATCGATCAGCTCCCGATCGGCGTCATCGGCATTGCCGCCGGCACCGTCGTGTTGCCGGAAATGTCGCGGCGGCTTGCCGCCGGCGACGAAGCCGGCGCCGCCAACGCGCAGAACCGCGCGATCGAATTCACGCTGCTGCTGTCGGTTCCCTGTCTGGCGGCCTTCTTCGTCGTCCCCGAACTCATCATGCGCGCGCTGTTCATGCGCGGCGCCTTCAACGCGGCCGATGCCGTCGCCGCCGGCCGCACGCTTGCCGCTTACGCGTTCGGGCTGCTGCCGTTCGTGCTGATCCGCAGCACGGTCGCGACATTTTTTGCCCGCGGCGACACCGCGACGCCGGTGAAGGCCGCGCTCATCGCCGCTGCCGTCAATATCGCCTGCAAGTTCCTGCTGATGGGACCGCTGGCGCAGGTCGGCCTCGCGCTGGCGACCTCGATCGGAGCCTGGACCAATCTCGGCCTGGTGGTCTGGTTTGCGATGCGCGCCGGTCACCTGCGTATCGACGAGCGCTTACGGCAATCGACGGTCAAGCTGGCGGCTGCCGGCCTCGCGTTGGCTGTCACGTTGTGGTTGTGCGAGGCGCCCGTTGCGCATCTGTTCGCGGGCTGGCAGCGGCTGCACGATGTTGTGATCCTTGCGCTGCTGGTGGCGATCGGCGGTGCCGTCTATGGTGGCATCGTCCTTATTCTGTTCGGCCGGGGCTGGCTGGCGGCATTTCGCGCCCGGCGGCGCGGCTGAGCAAAGTTTCATCGCCCTTTTACCGCGCTATTGCCGACCGGGTCCGGTGGACATAATTGCCCGCCGACGCTATGGGGACGGGCCGAATCATGCGCGGTTGGCCGCTACGGCAGGTATTCATGAACAGCATACGGGCAATTTCATCACTTCCATTGATACGTGGCGCCCGCGACCTCGCTTTGTTGGGGCTGCTGGCCACTCTGGTTGTCAGTTGCGGCGAACGCCAGCAGCAGCAGCACGGCGGTGCGCCGCCGCCGCCGGCGGTCAGCGTTGCCAAGCCGGTCAAGCGCACGGTGACCGATTTCGACGAATATGTCGGCCGCTTCACCGCCGTCAATTCGGTGGAAGTGCGCGCGCGCGTCTCCGGCTATCTCGATGGCGTGCATTTCAAGGACGGGCAGATCGTCAAGCAGGGCGATCTCTTGTTCACCATCGACAAGCGGCCGTTCCAGAACACGCTCGATCAGGCGCGCGCCAATCTGGCGCAGGCCAAATCCAATCTCGCCTTTACCGAATCCGACTACACGCGCGGCCAGCAACTGGTGCAGCGACAAGACCATCACCGACCAGACGTTCGAGCAGCGCGCGCAGGCCTACCGCAATGCGCAAGCCTCCGTCAGCAACAACGAAGCCGCGGTGCGCCAGGCCGAGCTCGACATCGAATTCACCGAATTGCGCGCCCCGGTTAACGGCCGCATCGGCGACCGCCGCGTCTCGCCCGGCAATCTGGTGACCGGCGGCAACGCCGGCAACACCACGCTGCTCGCCACCATCGTGTCGACCGATCCGATCTATTTCGAGTTCACTTTCGACGAGGCATCGTTCCTGCGTTACGAGCGATTGTCGAAGACCGGCAACGACGTCGCCAGCCGGGGCGCCGGCGTGCCGGTGACGCTCAAGCTCATCGATGAGCACGAATTCGATCACAAGGGCCGCATGGATTTCGTCGACAACGTGATCGACCGTTCCACCGGCACCATCCGCGGCCGGGCGGTGTTCGCCAATCCCAAAAATTTGTTCACGCCCGGCATGTTCGCCCGCGTGCGGGTGCCCGGTTCGCCGCCTTACGAGGCCTTGCTGGTGCCGGCCGTGGCAGTCGGCACCGAGCAGGCGCGAAAATTCGTGCTCACGGTCAATGCCGACAACACCGTCGTTCCCAAATACGTGACGCTCGGCCAGACCGCCGCCGACGGCATGCAGGTGATCAAAAACGGCGTCGGCCCCGACGACCGCGTGATCGTGGACGGCTTGATGCGGGCGCGTCCGGGCCAGAAGGTCACGCCGCAGGAAGCGGGCAAGGGCGCGGCGCCGGCGCCGGGCGCGAGCCCGCCGCAGAAGCCAAAATAAGGCTGGCCGTAACCAATGCGCATTTCGCACTTCTTCATCGACCGGCCGATCTTCGCCTCCGTGGTCTCGATCATTTTCGTGATCCTCGGCGGCGTTGGATTCTTGCGGCTGCCGATCGCGCAATATCCGGAGATCGCGCCGCCGACCATCACCGTGTCCGGCCAGTATCCCGGCGCCAGCGCGGACGTCGTGGCCTCGACGGTGGTGACGCCGATCGAGCAGCAGATCAACGGCGTCGAGAACATGATCTATCTGTCGTCGAACTCGACCTCGGATGGCCGCTTCACGATCTCGGTCACCTTCGACATCGGCACCAATCTCGACATCGCGCAGGTGCAGGTGCAAAACCGCGTCGCGATCGCGCAGCCGCGCTTGCCGGCCGACGTGCGCAATATCGGCGTCACCGTCCAGAAAAGTTCGCCCGACCTGATGATGGTCGTGCATCTCTATTCGCCCGACAAGTCGCGCGACACTTTGTTCATTTCGAATTATGCGACGCTTGAAATCACCGATTCGTTGACCCGCGTCGACGGCGTCGGCTCGCTCATCGTGTTCGGCAGCCGCGACTACGCCATGCGGATCTGGCTCGATCCCGACCGCCTGCAATCGGTCGGTCTGACCGCGAGCGACGTGGTGACCGCGCTGCAAGGGCAGAACGTGCAGGTCGCGTCCGGCGTGCTCAACCAGCCGCCGGTGGACAAACCGCGCGCGTTTCAGATTTCGGTGCAAACGCAAGGCCGCCTTACCAATCCGGCCGAGTTCGGCAACATCGTGGTCAAGCAGACCGCCAACGCGATCGTGCGGGTGAAGGATGTCGCCCGGGTCGAGCTGGCGGCGCAGGATTACGGGACCAATTCCTATCTCGATCGCAATCCGGCGATCGCCATCGGCATCTTCCAGCGCCCCGGCTCGAACGCGCTCTCGACCGCGCGGGCGATCGAGGACACCATGGAGGGGCTCGCGAAGCGGTTCCCGCCCGGCCTCAAATACACCATCGTCTACAACCCGACCCAATTCATCCAGCAATCGGTCGACGCCGTCGAAACCACCATCGCCGAGGCGATCATCCTGGTCGTGCTGGTGGTCATCCTGTTCCTGCAGACCTGGCGGGCCGCGATCATCCCGATCGTCGCCATACCGGTGTCGCTGATCGGCACGTTCTTCTTCATGTCGATCTTCGGGTTCACGCTCAACAACCTGTCGCTGTTCGGCCTCGTGCTGGCCATCGGCATCGTCGTCGACGACGCCATCGTCGTGGTCGAGAACGTCAAGCGCAACATCGAAGCGGGCTTGCCGCCGCGCGACGCGGCGATCAAGAGCATGGACGAGGTCGGCGCGGCGTTGGTCGCCATCGCGCTGGTGCTGATTTCGGTGTTCGTGCCGTCGGCCTTCATCACCGGCATATCCGGCCAGTTCTACCGGCAGTTCGCGCTCACCATCGCCGGCGCGACCATCATCTCGCTCACGGTGTCGCTGACGCTGTCGCCGGCGCTGTGCGCGTTGCTGCTCAAGCCGGAAGGGCGGCCTGAGGAAGACCGCTGGTGGAGCAGGCCGATCCACGGCTTTTTCCGCTTCTTCAATCGTGGATTTGCCGCGCTGACGCGCGGCTATGGCTGGCTGTCGGCGCGCACGGTCCGCTTCGCCGTGCTGATGCTGGTGGTCTATGGCGGCGTCATCGCCTTCGGGCTCAACGAATTCCGCAAGACGCCGATCGGCTTCATCCCGCAGCTCGACCGCGGCTTTCTCATCATCGTCACGCAACTGCCGCCGGCGGCATCGCTCGCGCGCACCGACGACGTCAACCGGCGCGCGGTGGAGATCGCGTTGAACACGCCGGGCATCGCGCATGCGGTGAACATCGTGGGCTTTTCCGGCGCGACCTTCACCGTCGCGCCGAATGCGGGCGCGATCTTCGTCACGCTCGATCCGTTCGAGAAGCGCGCCGCGCGACCCGCGGCAGTCGGCCGCTGCGATCCAGGGCCAATTGTTTATGCGCCTGCAGGCGATCAAGGACGGCTTGATCTTCGTTGCCGCGCCGCCGCCGGTTTCCGGCATCGGCAATGCCGGCGGCTTCCGCATGATGGTCGAGGATCGCGCCGGGCGCGGATCGCAGGCCTTGCAGGGCGCGGTCTACGCGATGATGGGGCGGGCGGCGCAGCACGCCGGGGCTCACGCAGGTCTTTTCGCTGTTCGAGAACAGCACGCCGCAGCTTTATCTCGACATCGATCGCGTCAAGGCGCAGTTGCTCGGCATCAATATCCCGGACGTGTTCGCCGCCCTGCAGATTTATCTCGGCTCGGCCTATGTGAACGACTTCAACCTGTTCGGCCGCACCTACCGCGTGATCGCGCAGGCGCAGAGCGACTATCGCCAGGATACCGAAGACGTCCTGAAAATCCGCGTGCGCAACAAGAGCGGCGAAACCGTGCCGCTCGGCGCCTTCACCACGGTGCGGACCATCACCGGGCCGTACCGGGTGCCGCGTTACGATCTTTATCCGCGCGGCTGAGCTCGACGGCACCGCCTCGCCCGGCTACAGCCAGGGCCAGGCGATCAAGATCATGGAGAAGCTGGCGGCCGAAACGCTGCCGGAAGGCTTCTCCTACGAATGGACCACGCTCGCCTTCCAGCAATTGCGCGCCGGCAATACCGCCGTCTTCGCCTTCGTGCTGGCGGTGGTGTTCGTGTTCCTGGTGCTGGCGGCGCAGTTCGAAAGCCTGACCTGCCGGTGGCGGTGATCATGATCGTGCCGATGTGCCTGATCGCCTCCATCGTCGGCGTCGTGCTGCGCGGACATGGACAACAATATTCTGACGCAAGTCGGCTTCATCGTGCTGATCGGTCTTGCCGCCAAGAACGCCATTCTGATCGTGGAGTTCGCCAAGCAACTGGAAGATGGCGGCCGCGACCGCTTCGCCGCGGCGGTGCAGGCGGCGCATCTGCGGCTGCGGCCGATCCTGATGACCTCGCTCGCCTTCATCCTGGGCGTGACGCCGCTGGTCTGGGCGGTCGGCGCCGGCGCGGAACTGCGCCAGACGCTCGGCACCGCGGTGTTCTCCGGCATGATCGGGGTCACCGCCTTCGGCCTGATCTTCACGCCGGTGTTCTACGTGGTTTCGCGCTGGTTCGCATTGCGCTTCGGGCGGCGGCGCGAGCCATCGCCGCCGGCCAAACAATGACGATGAAGTTCGGATTCGGCCAGGCGCTCACGCGCAAGGAGGACGATCCGCTGCTGCGCGGCGCCGGCCGTTACGTCGCCGATGTCGCGCCGGACGCCACGCTGCACGCGGTGATGCTGCGCTCGCCGCACGCCCATGCCCGTTTCAGCATCCACGAACTCGAGCGCGTGCGCGCCATGCCGGGCGTGCGCCTGGTGCTGGTGGCCGCCGATGTCGCCGGCCTCGGCCCGCTGCCGACGCCCGGCGTGCTGCCGGGCGTGGAAATCCCGATTCCGGTCTATCCGATCCTGGCCAAGGACATCGTGCGTCATGTCGGCGATGCCATCGCCTTCGTCGTCGCCGACAGCCTGGCGGCGGCAAAAGACGCCGCCGAAGCGATTGCCGTCGATTGGCAGCCGCTGCCGCACATGATCGGCGCTGTGGCCGCGCTTGCCGCCGGCGCGCCGCTGGTGTGGCCCGACCGGCCCGGCAATCTCGCCTTCGAGACCGAGCTTGGCGATGCACGGGCGACCAAACAGGCCTTCGCGCAAGCCGCCAAGACGGTTTCGCTCACCATCGTCAATCAGCGGCTGGTGACGAACTACATGGATACCCGCGGCGTGATCGCCGAATACGACGGCAACCGCTACACGCTCACCCTCGGCAGCCAGGGCAGCCACATCATCCGCGACATCATCTGCGGCCAAGTGCTCAAGCTGCCGCTCGATCAGATGCGGGTGATCACGCCCGATGTCGGCGGCGGCTTCGGCACCAAGCTGTTTCCCTATCGCGAATATGCGCTGGCGGCGGTCGCCGCCGAGCGGCTGCGCCGGCCGGTGAAATGGATTTGCGAGCGCTCCGAACATTTCCTCGGCGACAGCCACGGCCGCGACAACATCTCCAGCGCGCGGCTGGCGCTCGACGACAAGGGGCGCTTCCTCGCGCTTGCACTCGACATCGTCGCCGACATGGGCGCGTATCTGTCTTGCTACGCGCCTTACATTCCGTGGCTCGGCGCCGGCATGGCGACCGGCGCCTATGACATTCCGGCCGCGCATGTGCGGTTGCGTGCGGCCTATACCAACACCGTGCCGGTCGACGCCTATCGCGGCGCCGGGCGGCCGGAGGCCTCCTATCTGATCGAGCGGCTGGTCGATACCGCGGCGCGCGATCTCGGCACCGCGCCGGATGCGTTGCGCCGCAAGAACCTGATCAAGCCGAAGGCGCTGCCCTACACGACGCCGACCGGGAAAGTCTACGACTCCGGCGATTTCGCAGGCTGCATGGCGCGCGCGCAGGAGCTCGCCGACTGGGAAGGTTTCAGCAAACGCGCGGCCGCCGCCAAGCGCGCCGGCAAGCTGCGCGGCATCGGCATCGCCAGCTATATCGAGGCCTGCGGCAACAACGGTCCGGAAACGGCGAACGTGCGGCTCGAGCGCGACGGCGACGTCACCGTGCTGATCGGCTCGCAGTCGACCGGGCAGGGCCATGCCACCTCCTATGCGCAACTGGTCGCCGAGCGGCTCGATCTGCCGCCCGAGCGCGTGCGCGTGGTGCAGGGCGATACCGATCTGATCGCGACCGGCGCCGGCACCGGCGGCTCGAGTTCGATTCCGGTCGGCGGCGTGGCGGTCGACCGCGCAAGCAAGACGCTGGCCGAACAGCTCAAGCAGCTGGCCGCCGACGCGCTCGAAGCGGCACCGACCGATATGGAAATCGCCGATGGCACGGTGCGCGTCGCCGGCACCGACCGCGCGATTACCTTCGTCGATCTGGCCACGCATCCGAAGGCGACACCGGAGATTTTGCGCGCGTCGAACGAGTTTAGTGTCGAGCCGCCGACATTCCCGAACGGCACCCACATCGCGGAAGTCGAGATCGATCCCGACACCGGCGCAACGACGATCCTGAATTATGTCGTGGTGGACGATTTCGGCGCCACGCTCAATCCGCGGCTGCTCGCCGGCCAGGTGCATGGCGGCGCGGTGCAGGGCATCGGGCAGGCGCTGATGGAGGACACCGTCTACGATGCGGCCTCCGGGCAATTGCTCAGCGCCAGCCTGATGGACTACGCGCTGCCGCGCGCCGGCGACGCACCGTCATTCGTGGTCGAGACGCGCAATGTGCCGTGCACGACCAATCCGCTCGGGGTCAAGGGCGCGGGCGAGGCCGGCGCCATCGGCTCCTGTCCGGCGCTGATCAACGCCATTCTCGATGCGCTCTGGCGCGCCTACCGCATCCGCCACATCGACATGCCGGCGACCCCGCAACGCATCTGGGCCGCGATCGAAGCAGCCCGCAAAGCCGGTGCGCCTTAGCTGGCTAAGAATTGCAAATCCATAGTCACGCGACGTGGCGATCGCGGCCTATATCAAGTCGCTGCCGGCGGTCGAAGGGCGCAATCCGCCGCCGAAGAAGCCGGAATAACGCGCATGCGTTATTGCCGGCATAATGGGTCGACATTTGCGCGGGCTGCTGTAAGCCGATCCCGATGAATCTGCTCAAAGCCATCGGCTTCAAGCTCATCTCCGCGTTGTTGTTTGCCGCGATGTCGGCGCTGGTGCGCCAGTTGGCCCATGTCGCGCCGGTCGGGCAAATGGTGTTCTTCCGCAGCGCCTTCGCCATCCTGCCGGTGGTGGTGATCTATGCCTGGCGCGGCGAATTATCGAGCGCGGTGCGCACCAGCCGGCCGCTCGGTCAGCTCGGCCGCGGACTGCTCAGCGTTTTCGGCATGTTTACTAATTTCTCCGCGCTCACGCGGCTGCCGCTGGCCGACGCGACCGCGATTTCCTTCGCTTCGCCGCTGATTACCGTGGCGCTCGCCGCCGTCATTCTGAAAGAACGCGTGCGCATCTATCGCTGGTCGGCGGTGCTGGTCGGTTTTGCCGGCGTGATTGTCATGCTGATACCGCATTTCGACGTCGGCCATTACGCTGCCGCCGGCGCCGCCGCCACGGCCGCCGTCGGCTCAATGTTTGCGATGACGGCGGCGGTCTGCAATGCCGGCACGGTGATTCAGACCCGCCGCCTCACGCAAAGCGAGACCACGCCGTCGATCGTGTTCTATTTTTCGATTGTGTGCGCCATCGCGGGCGCGCTCACGCTGCCGTTCGCCTGGCATACGCCGACCGCATCGGAGCTGGTCGCGCTGATCTCGCTCGGCGTGTTCGGCGGCATCGCCCATATCTTTCTGACCGAGAGCTATCGGTTCGCCACTGCGTCGGTGGTGGCGCCGTTCGACTACACTTCGATGCTGTGGGCGCTCATCCTTGGCTACTGGCTGTTCGGCGAATTGCCGAGCGCGCTGGTTTATGTCGGCGGCGCCATCGTCGCCGGCGCCGGGCTGTTCGTGATCTGGCGCGAGCGCGCGCTCGGCCTCAAGCGCGCGCCCGAGGAGGAGGGGCCGCGCCGGCCGGAAATTTAAGGCAAGCGTATCGCCCGCTGTGCGCTACTTCACCAACAGCGGGCGCTCGTCGCGACGTTCAAGAGCAGTAACCGGGCGCGACCGGTGCAAAATCACCCGAGGGCTTGCGATAATAGCAGTTGCCGCGCCACCGATAATATTGGTGCCGCGCGACCTGAATATCGGCTTGGAACGTGAAAATGGTTCCCTTGAGTTCGGCCTCGCCGGCAACGACCGGACCTGTTGTTCCGCTTGCCGGCGCGGCTGCGCCGCCAGCCGCTGGCTGTTGCGCCAGCGCGGAAAAAGACGGCCCCGCAAAAATTGACGCCAACGCGACGACAAGCATCACGTGCGTGGACTTCTTCATGGCCGATACCCCCTATGGTACACTGAATCTGCGAACGCTTGCGCGCACGCCGTTCCACCGGGATTTCCTAGATGCTCCCTAATCCAGGCAAATAATAGACGTTTTTTGAATTGGCTGGAAGTCCAGCGTTACATCCGGCCACGGCGATACGTGATTTTTGAGTACCGCGCCTAGGTCTGGAACGCCTTGAAGGTAATGATGGTGTGGGTGTCCTTGATGCCGGAGATGCACTGCACCTTCTCGTTGACGAAGTGTCCGATATCGGTCCCGGCATCGACGTAGAATTTCACCAGCAGATCATAGTCGCCGGCGGTCGAATAGATTTCGGAGGCGATCTCGGCTTCGGCCAGCGCGTTGGCCACCTGATAGGATTTGCCGAGCTCGCATTTGATCTGGACGAAAAAGGGGGTCATCGCGATCCTCCGGCAGCCCACTATTTGCGCATGATCTTGTCCGATAGCCGGTTCCCATCCCCGATCGAGTTGAGGACATGCTTTTCAGGATCATGTGCGTCCAATCCAGCAAAAACCCGCGCCCCTGGCAAGGCGGCCTTGCGTCGGACGCTGGCGCGGACTAGGTATTTCAGCAGCAATCTCTTGGGGTGTCCGGCTGATGCCGGGCTGAGAGGCCGCCCGAGGCCAACCCAACGAACCTGATCCGGGTCATGCCGGCGGAGGGAGATGAGATGCGCCATTCCGAGGCCGCAACGCGCGAGGCTTTATCGCGCCAAGAGTTGCCGCAAGTCGCGGCGGCGCTGCTCGAGCGCCTGCGCGCGCGGCGTCCGCGCGTGCACTGCATCACCAACGCGGTGGCGCAGAATTTTACCGCCAACGTGCTGCTGGCCGCCGGCTGCGTGCCGTCCATGACGCTGTCCGCCGAGGAGATCGCTGCGTTCGTTGCCGGCGCGCAGGCGCTGCTGGTCAATCTCGGCACTTTCGATCGCGAGCGCCGCGAAGCAACCGGGATCGCGGTGGAAACCGCGCGCCAGGGGAACGTGCCCTGGGTGCTCGATCCGGCGTTTATCGATCGCAGCACCCCGCGCGCGGCCTTCGCACGCGAACTGGTGACGCGCGCCCCCGGGGCGATACGGCTCAACCGCGCCGAATTTTCCGCGCTCACGGACAGCGAGCCGTCGCGCCAGGCGTTGGCGACTTACGCGCACGACAAAAAAACCGTGCTTGCACTGTCGGGCGAGACCGATTGGATCGGCGACGGCGATCGGCTTGCATCGATCGCCAACGGCCATGCGCTGATGGCCAAGGTCACCGCCATGGGCTGCGCCGCCTCGGCGCTGGTGGCGGCTTGTCTTGGCGTCGAACCGGACGCCTGGCGCGCAACCGCGGGCGCACTGGTGATCGTCGGCGTCGCCGGCGAACTGGCCGGCGCTAAGGCCGAAGGTCCGGGAAGCTTCGCGGTCGCGATCCTCGACGCTCTCCATAATCTCGATGGGGCGACCCTCATCGCACGCGCACGGGTGAACTGATGGACGTCGATCTCCGGCTTTACGCGCTCATCGATCCCGCCGTTGCCGGCGGGCATACGCTGACCGATCTCGCCGGGCGTATCGCCGGCAGCGCCACGCTGGTGCAATTGCGCGACAAGCATTCTTCCACCCGCGCCATGGTCGAGGAAGCGCGCGCTTTGCGCGGCGTGCTGGAGCCTGCCGGCGTGCCGCTGCTGATCAACGATCGCGTCGACGTGGCGCTCGCCGCCGAGGCCGACGGCGTGCATATCGGCCAGGACGATATCTCGGCGGCCGACGCGCGGCTGCTGCTCGGCCGCACCGCTATTATCGGGCTCAGCGTCAAGACGGTGCAGCAGGCCGCGGCCGCGCCGCTCGAATTGCTCGATTACGTGGCGATCGGCGGCGTCTATGGCACGACCTCGAAGGACAATACCGCGACGCCCATCGGCATCGCTGGATTGCGCGCTATCGTGCAGGCGGTGCGCGCGCGCAAAGCCCGGTTTCCGATTTGCGCCATCGCCGGCATCAATGCGGGCAACGCCGCCGAGGTGATCGCGGCCGGCGCCGACGGGGTGGCGGTGATCTCGGCGCTCTCGCTCGCGAGCGATCCGGCGCTCGCCGCGCAAGACCTGCGCGCGGTGGTGGACGACGCGCTCAAGCGGCGAGGGCCATCATGACTGCGATTGCCGTCACCATCGCCGGCTCGGATTCGAGCGGCGGCGCCGGCATCCAGGCGGATCTCAAAACCTTCGCCGCGCTCGGCGTTTATGGCGCGTCCGTCATTACCGCGCTGACCGCGCAGAACACCGAGAAAGTTGCCGCCATCCTCGACGTGCCGGCCGATTTCATCGCCGCGCAGATCGACGCGGTGTTCTCCGATCTCGATGTCGGCGCGGTGAAGATCGGCATGCTGTCGCGCGCCGCCGCCATCGAAGCGGTGGCGCGCGGTCTCGTCCGCCACAAGGCGCAAAACATCGTGCTCGATCCGGTGATGGTCGCCTCGTCCGGCGACCGGCTGCTCGCGCCCGACGCCGTCGGCGCTTTGCGCCGGCTGCTGATCCCGCGCGCGCTGGTGGTGACGCCCAATCTGCCGGAGGCCGCCGCGCTGACCGGCGCGAGCCTGGCGCGCAACGAAGCGGAAATGGAAGTGCAGGCGCGCGAAATCCTGGCGCTCGGCGCGCGCAACGTGCTGATCAAAGGCGGTCACGGCGACGGCGAGAGAAGCGTCGATCTGCTGATCGGGCAGGGCGAGGTCGTCCGCCTGTCGGCCAAGCGCATCGCCACCAAGAATACCCACGGCACCGGCTGCACGCTGTCGTCGGCGATCGCCGCCGGCCTCGCCAAGGGCCGCGACCTCATCGCCGCGGCGCAAGACGCCAAAGCTTACGTCACCGCGGCCATCGCCGCCGCCGACCGCTTGCACGTCGGGCACGGCCACGGACCGCTGCATCATTTTTACGCGCAATGGATGGAGACAGTCATGACCACGCGACGTCAATTCACGCTTGGTGCGGGCGCCAGCGCCGCCGGCCTGCTGGCGGCGCCGGCGGTCGCGCGGGCGCAGACCATGAAATGGCGCATGGTGACGTCGTGGCCGAAGCGGCTGCCGGGGCCCGGCATGTCGGCCGAGCGCATCGCGACCCGCATCCGCACGCTGTCGGGCGGGCGCATCGACATCACCGTCTCTGCGGCGGGCGAAGTGGTGCCGGCCTTCGAGGTGCTGGGCGCGGTCGGCAACGGCGTCGCCGACATCGGCCACACCGCGGCCTTCTACTGGCAGGGCAAAATGCCGGCGGCAGCCTTCTTCACTACCGTGCCGTTCGGCCTGACGCCGGCCGAGCACGTCGCCTGGATCGAGGCCGGCGGCGGGCAGGCGCTGTGGGACGAACTCTACGCGCCGTTCGGGGTGAAGCCGTTCATGGGCGGCAATACCGGCGTCTGCATGGGCGGCTGGTTCCGCCGCGAGCTCAAGAGCCTCGCCGATCTGCGCGGGCTGAAGCTGCGCTCGCTCGGCCTCGGCGGCGAGGTCTACCGCCGGCTCGGCGCCACGCCGCAGACCACGCCGCCGGCGGAAATCCTCTCCAGCCTGCAATCGGGCGTCATCGACGGCGCCGAATTCGTCGGGCCCGGCACCGACATCGCGCTCGGGCTCTATCGCGTGGCGCCGTTCTACTATTATCCCGGCTTCAACAAGCCGAACGGCACCGGCGAATGCATCGTCGCGCTGAAAACGTGGAACGCGCTGTCGGACGAACTCAAGGCGATCGTCGCCCATGCCTGCGCGGCGGAAGCGAATTACGCGCTGGCCGAGATGGAGCGGCTCAACGCCCAGGCGCTCAAGGCGCTCACCGGAGAGCACAACGTCAAGCTTGCCGCCTTTCCCGGCGACCTGGTGGCGGCCGCGCGCAAACAGGCTGACGATGTGCTCGGCGAGGTGGCCGCGCGCGATGCCATTTCCGGCAAGGTGCACGGCTCCTACGTCGCCTTCCGCACCCGCACCGCGCCCTGGTCGCGGGTGTCGATCGAGGCGGTGTTGCGGGCGCGGGGGGCGTGAGGCGCGCGTGATGGCTTGAACGACCCCGCTGTCTTTGCTAGCGCCTTGTCCGCCAGCGCGCCTCTTATCGGCCATTGCGGAAAGGTCATCGCCCCACCATGCGTATTGCAGCCATCAACAGCCCGCAGGGCAAGATTTTCGGCGCCGTCGAGGACGACAACTTCAAGCCGTTTTCGGTCGGCGGCGCGTCGCTGCGCGATCTGCGCCACGTCATCAGGCTGATGGGCGAGGGCAAGGCGCTCGACTACGGGACGCCGGTCGCGTTAAGCCGCGCCAAGCTCGCCGCCCCGGTCGGCCCGCTCTCGAAGAACGTGATCTGCGTCGGCAAGAACTATTACGACCACGCCCGGGAATTTGCCCAGAGCGGCGTCGATCAGTCCGGCGACAAGCAGGACGTGCCGGCCGATCCGGTGATCTTCACCAAATCGACCTCCTCGCTCGCCGATCCCGGGCAGAAGATTTCCGCCGGCTTGGACCCGACCCACACGGTGGACTATGAAGGCGAGTTCGGCGTCGTCATCGGCAAGCGCTGCAAGAACGTCAGCCGCGCCGACGCGCTCGATGTCGTGTTCGGCTACACCATCGTCAATGACGTCACCGCGCGCGCCGTGCAGCAGCGCCACAAGCAATGGTTTCTCGGCAAGAGCCTGGACGGTTTCTGCCCGGTCGGCCCTTACCTGGTGACGCGCGACGAGTTCGGCGTGCCGGCCGAGCAGGAACTCGCCACTTTCGTCAACGACGAACGCCGGCAGTTCGCCAAGCTGCGCGACATGATTTTCGACGTGCCCACCTTCATCGAAACGGTCACCGCCTATGTCACCGCTGGAGCCGGGCGACCTGCTGGCGACCGGCACGCCGGCCGGCGTCGGCATCGGCTTTGATCCGCCGCGCTATCTGCAACCCGGCGACGTGGTTCGCGTGTCGATCTCCGGGATCGGCGAGCTTACTAATCCGGTGGTCTGAGGCGCCGGCATCGCTTATAAGTATAAGGGGCACAGCGAAAACAAGGATTTTTTGGCCGGACTTGCGAAATATCAATGTCGGCAGCGGGAAAAGCGGTCTGCTCAGCCCGATTGCCTGACCTTATGCCGCCTTGGCCGGCCCTGAAAAACGCCGCACAATCAACCCATAAGCCCATGCGAGAGGAGTAAACGGATGGCCAACCCAACCCCCTGGAAAACCAACGACTGGTTTGTCAGCGAATGGAACTACGCGCCCGAAGTCACCAAGGACTTCAAGTTCGCCAAGAACATCAAGATCCACGACGTCACGCTGCGCGACGGCGAGCAGCAGACCGGCGTCATCCTCTCCAAGGACGAAAAAATCCGCATCGCCGAGGCGCTGGCCGAAGCTGGCGTGCACCGCATCGAAGCCGGCATGCCGATCGTGTCGCCCTCCGACAACGCCGCGATCAAGGAAATCGTCAAGCGCAACCTCGGCCCGCAGATCTTCTCCTTCGCCCGCTGCATGAAGGAAGACGTGCAGCGCGCCGTCGACACCGGCGTCAACGGCGTGGTCATGGAAATCCCGTCGTCCAAGCACATGCTCGAGCTCGCCTACCGCTGGCCGCTGGAAAAGGCGATCGAGACCTCGGTCGAGGCGACCTCGTTCGCGCACAAGAACGGCCTCGAAGTGGTGTTCTTCCCGATCGACTTCTCGCGCGCCGAGCTCAAATGGGCGCATCGACCTGATCGAGAAGGTCGGCAAAGAAGGCCACATGGACGCGCTCGCCCTGGTCGACACCTTCGGCGTGCTGTCGCCCCACGCCATGAAGTACTTCGTGACCAGGTGCAGAAGCCGCATCCCGAAGCGGCTGGAAGCGCACTTCCACCAGGACTTCGGCATGGGGGTCGCCAACACCATCATGGCGCTGTCGCTCGGCGTCGAGGTGATGCACACCACCGTGCTCGGCATCGGCGAACGCTCCGGCAACGCGCCGATGGAAGAGATCGTCATGGCGCTCAAGACCATGTACGGCGTCGACGTCGGCATCGACACCACCAAGCTGACGCCGCTGGCCAATCTGGTGCAGCGCCTCACCGGCGTGGTGGTGCCGACCAACAAGGCGATCGTCGGCTCGGGCCTCTATCAGATCGAGTCCGGCATCATCGCCTCGTGGTTCAAGAACTGCGGCGAGAAGAACGCCACCGAGCTGTTCCCGATCCGCTGGTCGGCGGTCGGCCAGCCGCCGGCGGAAGTGGTGATGGGCAAGGGCTCCGGCATCGACTCGATCAACATGTGGCTCAAGGACGTCGGCATGCAGGTGTCGGAAGAGGACGCCATGAAGGTGCTGCAGGCGGTCAAGCTGCATTCGCTGACCAACAAGAAGATGCTCAGCCACGCCGAGTTCCGCGAAGTGGCGCGGGCGACGCTCGGCACGCATGCAGCAGGCGGCGGAGTAGGACCTCTGCTCGGCCACATCCTGAGGAGCGGCGCACTAGCGACGCGTCTCGAAGGACGAGGCGACCACGAACGACAAAGCCCCGGGGCAAAACCCCGGGGCTTTTTTGTGGAGCAAGTCGGAATGACAGTTATGGTTTGAACGGCACGATCTTCTGCGTCTGCGTGCCCAGGCCATCGATGCCGAGTTCGACCACGTCGCCCGCTTTCAGCCAGACCGGCGGCTTCATGCCGAAGGCGACGCCCGGCGGCGTGCCGGTGGCGATCACGTCGCCCGGCTCGAGCACGAACAGCTGCGAGCAATACCAGACCAGGTGCGCGACATCGAACACCATGGTCTTGGTGTTGCCGCGCTGGCGCTTCTCGCCGTTGACGTTGGTCCACATGGCGAGGTTCTGCGGGTTTTTGATCTCATCCTTGCTGACGAACCAGGGCCCGAGCGGCCCGAAAGTCTCGGCGCCCTTGCCCTTGCAGATGGTCTGCCCGTGCTCCATCTGGAACGCGCGCTCCGACACGTCGTTGGCCAGGCAATAGCCGGCGACCGCGTCCATCGCTTTTTCCTTGGTCAGATAGCGTGCGCGCTTGCCGATCACGATGGCGAGCTCGCACTCGTAATCGAGCTTGGTCGAACCCTTCGGGATCATGGTGTTGTCGTTCGGCCCGCAGATGCAGGACGGCGCCTTGTTGAACACCACCGGCTCGCTCGGCACCGGCACGCCGGATTCCGCCGCGTGGTCGGCGTAATTCAAGCCGATGGCGATGTAATTGCGCACATTGCCGACGCAGGGGCCGAGCCGCGGCTTGCCGCCGACCGCTTTCAGCCGCTTGAGGTTGGCCTTCCTGATCTTGGCGAGACCGCCGGCCGCCAGCATGGCGCCGTCGATATCCTTCACGATGCGCGACAGGTCGCGGATCTTGCCATCGGCGTCGATAATGCCCGGCTTCTCGCGGCCGGACGCGCCGTAGCGGACGAGCTTCATGTGGGGTTTCTCCCTCGGGCGTTTGTATTTGGTGATGGGGTAACGGGCGGGTCGAGGCGGATCATGCGATGGCGGAGGGGGAGGGGGCAAGGGAGTGGCGTCTCCGCGGCGGGTATGGCGACGATAATGCCCCATTTGAGGCTGGCGCCGGCCTGGACGTTGACGCTAACGCCGCTTTGGAGGACCGTACCCGCGACTTCGTCGCGATTCATCGGATAAAGAGTTGATCGCTATGGCTGGCTTGCTCTGGATCACGCTCATCGGTTTTGTGGCCGGCACCATCGCACGCTTGCTCATGCCTGGTCCCAATACGCCCAAGGGTTTTGTTCTCACCACCGTGCTCGGCATCGCCGGGGCATTCCTGGCAACTTTTGTCGGTGACGCCACCGGCTGGTATCGTCCCCATCAATTCGCCGGATTTGTCGGTGCCGCGGTCGGCGCCGTGGTTATTCTGTTTATCTGGCACCGGCTGGTGACTTGGCGCATCATCCCGGACCACGGCATCTGACCGCTGCGCCGGCGGGATCGTCGTGAACGTGCGCGGCCGCGCAGGGAGTGACCACCAGTGCAGGTGCTGACGACCGTGACCTTCGTCTATGCGATGCGGGAGGACCGGGTCCTCGCCGCGATCAATCCCGGCCGTCCCGAGGCTTGGTCCTGCTGGCTTACCAGGCGGATTGTGCTGGCGCTGATCGATCGTCTCGGCGAGATACTCGCAAATACATCACCATTGGCCCAGCGAGCGCCGGCCGAAGTCCGTGGCGAAGTTGTCGCTTTCGAACACGACGCCGCGATGGCGAAGACCGCGGAGCGGATGTCTAAAACCCCGGTCGAAACGCTCAATGCGAGCGCGACCGCCGCAGAACTCGTGGAACAGCTTTCGATTGCCAATCAGGGCGAAAATTTCCGCGTTGAGATCCGCGGAATCGCTGGCGGCGGGGCAGTCGGCATTCTGCGTCGGGCCGGAATCCAGCGCATTTCACAGATGCTGCAGGATGAGGTTGCCAAGGCTGGTTGGCTGGCTGCGCCGGCCAAGCTGCAGCCCGCCCGCGCCGCCGAGGATCCCGGTTCGAAGCCCATTCGCCATTAGCCGCGCCGGCCTTTCGGCGGCAGCTCAATCGGCGTGCGCAAACTTATGCCGATCGCATGACAATGGCCGCGGGCCGCGCGCTATTTTTCGCACGTGCGCGGAAATGCTGGCCGCGCCTCGGCGTCATCGCGCGGCGGCGCATCTTCGCTCGCATCCGCGTCGGCATTTTTCGGCGTCCCGCATGCCGGAAGCGGCGTATCCGGCAGCAGCAGCTGCCAGATTTGTTTCAGGTCCGTGTCGGCATTGCAGGGACGGTTGGCCATGGCGCGATTATGGACGCAAAGCTAAGCGCCGCGCCAGTGGTTCGGCGATGCCGCCCTCACAAATGGGGAAGCCGGGTGAGCGTAGGGTTGCAGATCCGCGCGAGGGCCGGCGCAGAAAATGAGTAGCTAGCGCACGCCCGCTTCCCGCCGGTGGCCGATGGCCAGCGCGGCAATGTACAGCAGCAGGCCGCCAGCGACGACCAGCATCCAGTTCTGGCCGGTGAGGCCGAACAATTCGCAATTGCCGGTTAGCCAGTTCAGCATGGCGTGGAACGCGTCCCTCGTGACGGCTTCGATGCGGCAATGTAGGCCGAGCCGGGGGCGAATTCTGTAAATTGAAAGTAAAATGCGCGGCTTTGCGCGGAAAAAGCCCGCTCTGCGGGCCGCATGGTTAGCCGATCCTAACGCAAACCCCAGTCTTTCGATATTCAGTTTCACGGTTGGGTAAACCGTCGCGGCTAGCATACGCATCACGGTCACACCGTCTGACCTCAATCGGCAAAGCCGTGCAGGAGCACGCTATGCCGATCTCGACGGAGGAAGTTATGGACGAGAGACGCAAGCTCCCACGCCGTCGCACCCTGAAAGCGGGCAGCATCACGTTCAACCAAGACAGCGGCGTCGATTGCCGGGTGCGCAATCTGTCGCCGATCGGCGCCTGCCTGGAAGTAGCAAGCCAAGTCGGTATTCCGGACGACTTCGTGCTGGTGGTCGAGACTGATCACGTCAAAATGCCGTGCCACGTGATTTGGCGTACCGCCACGCGCCTGGGCGTGGCGTTCAACGGCTGAGGCGCGCGGCTCGCCGCGGGCGACAGAATTACGACGGCGCCACAGCTAAAAATGTGCCGCGCGGCGCCGAAGCGCACGCCGATGCCGGCTGGATGCCGCTGACTCGCATCGGCTGCCCGCTCAACTATCTGAATTCACGTTCGTTTTAAGCTTGCGCGATGGCCGGCGTGCAACCCGGAACGATGTGTGGCGCGATGGCCACATTGAGCTAATTTTTGTGCAAATTGAGCTATCTCAGCGGGCAATTTGACGTTGAGCCATTGTCGGCGGCCGACTCCGGCTGCACCATGCTCCGGTATGCGCGCCGAACGGCGCAGCGTCGATGGGGGGTTGGGGGATGTCTTATCGTAGCGTGAAGGCACTTCTGCTGGCGTGCGGCGGCGTTGGCGTGTTGCTGGCGGCGACGGCCGATGCCAATGCCGGCGGATTTGCAATTCGCGAGCAAAGCGCTTTCGGACAGGGATCATCCTTTGCTGGCGTTGCCGCGGGCGGATCGCTGTCGTCGCTGTTCTGGAATCCGGCCACCATGACGCAGGTGCCGGGCCTGCAGAGTGAATCGGTGCTGTCCGGCATTGTGCCCTATTCCGCCAACACACCCGGAGCGGGCACCGTGCTCGCCGGTTATCCGTTTTACCTTGGCGGCACGGGCGACACCGGCAACGATGCGCTGGTGCCGGCCGGGTATTATTCCTGGCAGGTCCAGCCGCAACTGTGGCTCGGGCTGTCGGTCAATTCGCCGTTCGGTCTCTCGGTGAGCTTTCCCGACAAATGGGCCGGCCGCAATTATTCCGGCGATACCAAACTGCAGACCTACAATGCGACGCCGAGCTTCGCCTATCAGATCAACGATATGATCAGCATCGGCGCCGGCGTGCAGATTCAATACGCCAAAGCCGATCTGGCGACCGGCATTCCCGTGGATTATACCGGCACGGTACCACCCGGGCTCGGAAACATCGCCAGCATCGAGGGCCACGGCTGGGGCTACGGCTTCACCGCCGGCGTCACATTGATGCCGACGCCGACCACGACCATCGGGCTTGGTTATCGTTCCGCCATCAACCAGAAAATCAAGGGCACGCTGACGCTTCGCCCGCCCGTCGGCTTATTTGCTTACCCATATTCCACGCCCGGCGACGTCGAGACCACGATCGATTTGCCCGATGTCGTCAGCCTCGGCTTGCGGCAACGGTTGACGCCGCAATGGATGCTGATGGCGACGGCCGAGTGGTCGAACTGGAGCCGGATCGGCACCTCGGTGGTGACGCAATCGAACGGCTCGCCGGCGCGCGTCGCAGGCACCACCGCGGCCCTGCCATTTGAATATCGCGACGGCTGGTTCTTGTCGATCGGCGCCGAATATCAATGGAACGACCGGCTCGCGGTGCGCGGCGGCGTGGGCTTCGAACGCAGCCCGATCAGCGATCAGGTGCGCACGCCGCGCCTGCCGGACAACGACCGCACTTGGGTGTCGTTGGGCGCGACCTATCAAGCGACCAAAAAGCTGTCGTTCGACGTCGCCTATTCGCACCTGTTCGTGAAAGACACGCCGATCGACATTTCCGCGAGCTCGGGCAATCCCTGGTACAATCCGGCGGCGCCGTTTCCCTATCTTGGCGACGTCAGCTCGCATGTCGACATCATCTCGGTGGCGATGAAATATCGCTGGGACGAGCCGGCACCGCCGCCGCCGGAAAAGAAGGGCTACTTTAAGGCGAAATAAGCGCGCCGCTCACCGCGACGTGGGACAAGGCCGGCGGCAACGCCGGCCTTTTTCATTTGGCGCTTTAGAACGCCCCGTTGAAAGTGCCGCCGTCGATCAGCAGGTTCTGCCCCGTGATGTAGCCGGCCTGCGCCGAACACAGGAACGCGCAGGCCGCGCCAAATTCGGCTGGATCGCCGAAACGCTTGGCCGGAATGGTGGCGGCGCGGGCCTTGGCGGCTTCCTCGACGCTCATGCCCTTCTGCTCGGCGGTCTTGCTCAGCACGCCGCGCAGCCGGTCGGTATCGAAGGCGCCCGGCAGGATGTTGTTGATAGTGACGTTGTTGACCGCCACCGTGCGCGCCACGCCGGCGAGGAACGCGGTCAAGCCGGCGCGCGCGCCCGACGACAGATCGAGGCCGGCGAGCGGCATCTTCACCGAGCCGGAGGTGATGTTGACGATGCGGCCGAACTTGCGCTGGCTCATCGGGTCGATCACCTTCTGGATCAATTCTATGGCGACGATCATGTTGGCGATCACGCCGTCGATCATCTGTTGACGGGTCAGTTCGCGGAAGTCGCGCATCGGCGGCCCGGCATTGTTGTTGACCAGGATATCGGGGGCGGGGCAGGCGGCGAGCAGCGCCTTCTGCCCGTCCGCTGTCGCCACGTCGGCGGCGACCGCGGTGACCTTGGCGCCGGTCGCCTTGGCGATCTCGGCGGCGGCCGCGTCCAATTTCTTCGCATCGCGGCCATTCATCACCACCTCGCAGCCGGCATCGGCCAGCGCCCGCGCGCAGGCCTTGCCGAGCCCGCGGCTCGACGCGCAAACGATGGCCTTGCGGCCGGCAATTCCGAGATCCATGGGCTTTCCTCTTCAGCGCGATATGCGGTTTCGCGGCGAGTGTTGGTGCACGAAAGGGCGGGCGTCAACCCTTCTGTCGCCTGACTGTTGCAATCGATTGCTAATCGGTTGCCGACGATGGCCCGCTCGATTCGCGAAGGGGAAAACATGCCGCGCGATCCCGATAAACAGGTGATGGAAAAAGCCTACGCGCGCTGGGCGCCCGTTTATGACGTGCTGTGCGGGCCGGTGTTCGTCAATGGCCGGCGTGCCGCCGCGCGTGCCGCGCGCGAGGTCGGCGGACGCATTCTCGAGATCGGCGTCGGCACCGGCCTGTCCTTCGACGATTACGACGCCACGACCGAGATCACCGGCATCGATCTGTCGGAGCCGATGATCGCGCGCGCGCGGGAACGCCTGAAGAGCGGCCGCTACCCGCATGTCAAAGCGTTGCAAGTGATGGATGCGCATGACCTCGCATTCCCGGATGCAACCTTCGACTGCGTGGTCGGACAATTCGTCATCACGCTGGTCGAGGATCCGGAGCGCGTGCTGTCGGAATGCGCGCGCGTGCTCAAGCCGGGCGGGCAGATCGTGCTGGTCAATCATCTCTACTCGGAGCGCGGGCTGGCCGCCGCCATCGAGCGGCTGTTGGCGCAGAAAGCGCGCGCGGTCGGCTTGCGCCCGGAATTTCCGTTCGCGCGGCTGGCCGCCTGGGCGCAAAACCACGGCGGAACCGAATTGATCGAGCGCCGCAAGGTGCCGCCGTTCGGCGTCTACACGCTGGTGCGCTTCCGCCGCTGCGAGCCGCAGAGCGCCGCGGCGTAGCGGATGCGGGTTTGGTTAAAATAGGTAAACAATGCTGTCATAAAACTGCAATGAGGGGCTGCTAATGGTTTCGCACATGAAGATGCCATTGGAGATCGTCGTATCGTGACGCAAGACGCCACGCGACGGTTTCGCGCGCTTTTCATTTCCGACGTGCATCTCGGCACGCGCGGCTGCCAGGCCGACAAGCTGCTCGACTTTCTCCGCCACCACGAAGCCGACACCATCTATCTGGTCGGCGACATCGTCGACGGCTGGGCGCTGCGCTCGTCCTGGTATTGGCCGCAGGCCCATAACGACGTGGTGCAGAAACTCTTGCGCAAGGGCCGCAAGGGCTCGCGCGTCATCTACATCCCCGGCAATCACGACGAATTCCTGCGCGGCTATTACGGCACCCATTTCGGCGGCATCGAGGTGGTGGAAAACACCATCCATGAGGCCGCCGACGGCCGCCGCTTCCTGGTCGTGCACGGCGATATCTTCGATCTGGTGGTGACGCAGGCGCGCTGGCTGGCGCTGCTCGGCGACAAGGCCTACGACTTCGCGCTCACCGTCAACCGCATCTTCAATGCATTCCGCCGCGTGCTGGGCGCGCCCTATTGGTCGCTGTCGAAATGGGCCAAGTTTAAGGTGAAGAACGCGGTCAATTTCATCGGCGCTTTCGAGAAGGCGCTCGCCACCGAGGCCAAGCATCATCGTGTCGACGGCGTGATCTGCGGCCACATCCACACCGCCGCCATGCACGACGACTTCGGCCTGCGCTACATCAATTGCGGTGATTGGGTGGAAAGCTGCACGGCGGTAGCCGAGCGCCACGACGGCCAATTCGAGATCATCACCTGGACGCAGACCGGCCGCGACATCGAGCCGGCGCCGGCCGACGAAACCGCGCATGCGCAGGCGCGCATGATCCCGAAAAGTGGAAACCGGTTTTCGGAAAAGATCATGCGTAAGGAAATCGCATGAGGGTCCTGGTCGCCACCGACGCGTGGCATCCGCAGGTCAACGGCGTGGTGCGCACCTTGGGGCACGTCGCGCGCGAGGCGCGCACGCTCGGCGCGGAATTGGAATTCCTGGCGCCGAGCGAATTCTGCACCCTGCCGATGCCGAGCTATCCCGAGATCAGGCTGGCGCTGCCGCGGCCGGGCGACGTCGAGCGGCGGCTCGACCGCACGCGGCCGGACGCCATCCATATCGCGACCGAAGGCCCGCTCGGCCATGCCGTGCGCCGCGTCTGCATGCAGCGCGGACTGCCGTTCACCACCAGCTTGCACACCCGTTTTCCCGATTATCTCGCGGAGCGCCTGCCGGTGCCGCAGCGCTGGACCTGCGAGCTGACCTGGGCCTGGCTGCGGCGGTTTCCATAGCGCCGGCGCGGCGGTGCTGGCGGCGACGCCGACGCTGGGCGCCGAACTGACTGCGCGCGGCTTCAAGAATGTGAAGCTGTGGCCGCGCGGCGTCGATGCCAACCTGTTCCACCCGCGCGCGGGGCGCGCCGCTCGACCTGCCGCGGCCGATCTTCCTCACGGTCGGGCGGCTGGCGGTCGAGAAGAATCTCGAAGCCTTCCTCAAGCTCGATCTGCCCGGCAGCAAGCTGGTGGTCGGCGACGGGCCGGCGCGCAACGCTTTGGCGAAGGCGTATCCCGATGCCGTGTTCCTCGGCTCCCGGCGCGGCGAGGCGCTGGCCGAAATCTACGCCGCCGCCGACGTGTTCGTGTTCCCGAGCCGCACCGATACTTTCGGCCTGGTGCTGCTGGAGGCGCTGGCGAGCGGGGTGCCGGTGGCGGCCTTTCCGGCCGCCGCGCCGCGCGACGTGATCGGCGAGGCGCCGGTGGGCGTGCTCGACGAGAACCTGAAGCTCGCCTGCCTCGGCGCGCTCGAATGCTCGCGCGACGACTGCCGCGATTTCGCGCTCAAGATGAGCTGGGAAGCGAGTGCGCGCACGTTCCTGCAACATGTGAGCGAGGGTGCGCGCGCGTGGCGCGACAAGAAGGACCGGGTGGCGGCGTGAAATGAGCCTGTTATGCCCCGCGAAAGCGGGGCATCCATTACGCCGCAGCGACAGCTTTTTTTCGCGAGGCAGGGGTTACTGGATCATCCGCTTTCGCGGATGATGACAGCAAAAGGCGGCGGCGTTAGCCTCGCCCGCATGGGCGCATTCGATAAAACCATGCTGCCGACCGCCGCCGATATCGAGGCCGCGGCCAAGCGGCTTTACGGCGTGGCGGTGCGCACGCCGTTGATCAACGCGCCGGTGCTCGATGATTTGCTTGGCGCGCGCGTGTTTCTGAAGGTCGAGACCCTGCAACGCACCGGCTCGTTCAAATTCCGCGGCGCCTATAACAAGATTTCCTCGATTCCCTTGGAACGCCGCGCTGCCGGGGTGGTGGCCTATTCGTCCGGCAATCACGCGCAAGGCGTGGCGGCGGCGGCGCGTCTTCTGGGCATGCGCGCCACCATCGTGATGCCGTCCGATGCGCCGCGGGCCAAAGCGCGAGCGTACTGCGGCGCTCGGCGCCGAGATCGTGCTCGTACGATCGCGACACGGAAGACCGCGCGGCGATCGCCAAGAAGATCGTGGCCGAGCGCGGCGCCACTTTGGTGCCGCCTTACGACGATCCGCTGATCATCGCCGGACAGGGCACCATCGGTCGCGAGATCGTCGAGGATCTCGGGCAGCTGCTGCTGCAACCCGAGATCGTGGTGGTCGGCGCTTCCGGCGGCGGGTCTGGCCGCCGGTATTTCGCTCGGCGTCAAGGCGCGCGTGCCGGCGGCGAAATTCTACATCGTCGAGCCGGAAGGGTTCGACGACACGCTGCGCTCCTTCAAGAGCGGGCGGCGCGAGGCCAATGCGCGCATGAGCGGCACCATCTGCGACGCGCTGATGAGCAACACCCCGGGCGAGCTGACCTTTCCGATCACGCGCGAACTGATCGGCGCCGGCAGCACGGCGAGCGATGCGGAAGTCGCCGCGGCGGTGCGCTACGCGTTCAACGAATTGAAGCTGGTGGTGGAGCCGGGCGGCGCCATCGGGCTGGCGGCGCTGCTGGCGGGCAAGCTCGACGGCTTCTGCGACATTCGTGGCAAGGTGGTGGTCGGCATTCTCTCCGGCGGCAATGTCGACGCGGAATTGTTTGCGAAGTTGATTGCGGGGTGATGCTGTCGTCCCGGCCGAGCGCGCCAGCGCGAGAGCCGGGACCCATACTCCGCAGTCTATCGATAATGCTCGGCGTATGGGTCCCCGCTTTCGCGGGGACGACGGCTATGTAAACAGCGCCAGCCGCTCGTCCTCGCTCAGCGCCATGATGGCGGCGAGCGGATCGGACGGCGGTGGTTTGGCCGGTTCGGCCGCAGGCGTTTCGAAAAAGGCCGGCGTTGGTAGCGCGCTACTGACCAAAGAGACCGGCCGCGGCTCGAAGCGCGCGTGCGAGGGAATCGGCAATTCCGGCTCATCGGGCGACGGCACCACGGTGAGGCGGGTGCGTGCGGCCTCCGGCGGTTCGGCCGGCATGGTCTGGACGCCGGGCGTCTCGTCGGCGGGCGGCGCGAACGCCGCGGGCTTTGCCTCGGCCATGGCATCGATGCGGCGCTCCAGCAGATCGAGCAGCGCCGTCAGTTTCACCGCTTTTGCCGCCGGGCCGGCGGCAGTCGATCTCGGGACGGGCGAGCCGGATCGCAATCAGCAACATGCGCAGGTCGTCGCGCAGCCGCTGCACGGCGGAGGCGTCGGCGCTCAAGCGCGCCTCGATGCGCCCGATCGCGGTCAGCAGCGTCTCGGTATCGGCGTTGCGGTTGCGCCGGGCATATTCGGCCAGCAGCGCACGGCCGCGCCCGCTCTCCGAGAGCGCGGCGCAGAAGGCCTGATAATCGTCCTCGCTCGGCGCAGCCGGTGGCGGCTGCATCGCCAGCGCTAGTGGCTCGTTCGGCATGTGCAATCCTGCGCGGCGCAGTCTATCAATCAGCCGGCCTGATTCGACCAGCAAAGACGGCACGATGCGCAGTTTTACCCAGATGCAAGTCGGTTTCGCGCCGCGCCTGGCCGGGCTTTATGTCGGCATATTCATCATGGGCGGCATTCAAATGCCGTTCTTTCCGGTCTGGCTGAAAGCCAAGGGCCTCGATCCGGGCATGATCGGCGTGGTGCTGGCGGCGCCGATTGTCGTGAGGATTTTCGCCATCTCATTGGCCGCGCGCGCGGCCGACCGGCGCGATGCCATACGCGCAACCATCATCGCGGCGAGTTGGCTGACCGTGGCCGGTTTTGTGCTGGTGGGCCAGGCCGAGGGCGCGGGCGCGATCCTGATCACATATGTGCTCGCTTCGCTGGCGCTCACGCCGGTATTGCCGCTGGCCGAGACCTATGCGCTCAAGGGTCTCAGTGCGCGCGGCCGCGCCTATGGGCCGGTGCGGCTGTGGGGCTCGGCCGCCTTCATCCTCGGCACCTTCGTGGCCGGCTTTGCCAGCGATACGATTCCGGCGCGCCATCTGATCTGGCTGATCGTCGCGGCGAGCCTCATCAGCGCGCTGGTTTCGCTGGCGCTGGAGCCGCTGTCCACCGCTGCGCCGCCGGCCAGCGCGCCGCCGGGCCCGCGCAAGCATCTGCTGCTCGATCCGGCCTTTATCGCCGTGCTGGCCGGCGCAAGCCTGATCCAGGCCAGCCATGCGGTCTATTACAGCTTCTCGGCGCTGGAATGGCGCGGCGCCGGCCTCGACGGCACGGCGATCGCGGCGCTGTGGGCGCTTGGCGTGATCGCGGAGATCGTGCTGTTCGCATTTTCGGGGCGGCTGCCGCCGTTTTTTCAGCCCGTCACGCTGCTGTTGATCGGCGCCGCCGGCGCCACGCTGCGCTGGGCGGCGATGGCGCTCGACGCCGCCGGATGCCGCGCTGCCGTTCCTGCAACTGCTGCACGCGCTGTCGTTCGGCGCCACCCATCTCGGCGCGCTCGGCTTTGTCGCGCGCCATGCGCCGGCCGGGCAGGGCGCGACCGCGCAAGGCTATCTGTCGATCGCGCAGGGCGTGGCGATGGCGGCCGCGACCGGACTGTCGGGATGGCTTTACGGCGCTTTCGGCAGCCACGCTTACGCGGCGATGGCGCTAACGGCGGTTGCTGGCGGCGTTTGCGCGTATGTAGCGCAGCGAGCGCGCCGAATAGCGCCGCTTTGAGTGCAGCTGCACGCGCCGCGTCGGGCGCTCGCAGCTCGCCACGACGCCGTTGAAGCGCGCGGCCTTCCAGATAGATCATCCGGCGCGATAAACCGCCGTGCCGGTTGATCCAGCGCCGCACCGAAGCCGGATAGATTTTCCACAGCGCCTGCGTTCCCAGCGCACTGGTGACCGGCCGCCCGACGAGATCGGGCATCCAGGCGGCATGAAACCCGAAGCGGGCGCGCGAAGTCGCGCAGATTTGGCCGCGCGGGATCAAGCCGAGCACCAGCGTGCAGGCCGACAGGCAATTGCCGTCGACGATCACGGGCTCGCCGGTCGCGCGCACCGCGGCGAAGGCTTCCAGGTATGTGCCGATCTGGCCGCCACGGTCATCGGAGATGCGCATGATGGCCGACGCCGATGTGACGCTGCACGCCAGCAAGGCGGCGCAGAGCAACAGGCCCCCAATACGCATGACCTCGTCCCCGTTATCCCGCCTGTCACGGCAGCCGCGTTCGTCTAATTTGACGATAAGTCTAGGCGAGAGGCACGGCCGTTGGAAAAGACTTGGTTAACCAACGAGGCTGGCGTAATTCATTAACAAAATCAGGCGGTTGGCTGCGTGCGGGGGACGCGGTCGAGACCGTTTGACGCGGGTAAATCGGGCTCGACGTCGCCCGCGGCGCGGATGCAGTCCGCGGCCAGACTGCTCAAAGACTTTGCGCGATCTCGTGGTTCGAGGACGCGCGGGCGACCTCCCGGCAAAGACGGGCGTGGGCGAGCAGGGGCTGGGCGATGACGGATGGCCGCGACATGCCGGCTAAATTTCCGGCAACTGCGCGCCGGCCGCATTGCGAAATATCAACCGTACCGAAATACCGGAGCGCTCAGCCCCACAACGCCGGCGCGGGTGGAAAAACCAGACTGTCGCGGTAGGTCAGGCCGTCGGCGCGGTCGCGCGCCAGCAAGAGCGGTCCGTCGAGATCGACGTATTGTGCAGCTTGCGCCAGCAGCAGGGCCGGGGCCATGGCCAGCGAGGTCGCCACCATGCAGCCGGCCATGATGGCGAAGCCGAGCCGCTGGGCTTGCCCGGCCATCGCCAGCGCTTCGGTCAGGCCGCCGGCCTTGTCGAGCTTGATGTTGACGGCGTCATATTTGCCGATCAGCGCCGGCAACGAGGCGCGGTCGTGCGCGCTCTCATCGGCGCAGATCGGCAGCGGCCGCTGCATGCGCAACAGCGCCTGGTCGCCGCCGTCCGGCAGCGGCTGCTCTACCAATGCCACACCGGCCTGCGCGCAGGCGGCGAGATTGCGGCTAAGATTGCGCTCGTCCCAGCCTTCATTGGCATCGACGATCAGCATTGCATGCGGGGCGGCCGCGCGCACCGCGGCGATGCGCTCCGGGTCGCCACCATGATCGTCATGCCGCCGAGCTTGACCTTGAGCAGCGCGCGGGAAGCCGCTTTGGCGGCCGCCTCGGCCATAACGGCGGGGGGCCCGAGCGAAATCGTATAGGCGGTGGTGAGCGGCTGCGGGACGGCGAGCCCGGCGAGTTCGTGCACCGGGCGCCCGCTCCGCTTGGCTTCGAGATCCCAGAACGCGCAGTCGAGCGCATTGCGGGCGGCGCCGGGCGGCATTGCCTTTTGTAGGCCGGCGCGGTCAAGACCGGCGGCGAGGGACGTCCGCATTGCTTCGATGGCTTCCGTGACGCTTTCGACGCTTTCGCCGTAGCGCGCGTAGGGCAGGCATTCGCCGCGCCCGCGTGCCTTGCCGTCGGCGAGTTCGGCGACCACCACGGCGGCTTCGGTCTTCGCGCCGCGGCTGATGGCGAAGGAGCCGGCAATCGGCCAGCGTTCGGAACGGACGGTGAGGGTCAAGGGCAAGTTCAAGTTCACGTCCAACCGCAAGTTCAATTTCACGTTTAACCGCAAGGAATTGGGCATTCGTTGGAGCCGGCTGCCGGCAAACCCTCGACAGGTTCATAGCCTTGGGTCAAGTATGGCCGTCTCGTTTACCCTCGCCGCCGCGGGCGAGAGCGGCAAAATCAGGGGCTTACTGCCATGAGCGACACCTTGCTCGAAGCCACGGCCGAAGGCGAGCGGCTTAAACTTGCCGGCGCCGGCGCCTGGATCGCCGAGAATGCGCGCCGCCTGGAGACACGGATCGACGCCGAGACCAGGCGGCGCGGCACCATCAAGCACGTCGATATCGACATGGGGCGCGTCGACCGGCTCGATACTTTCGGCGCTTGGCTGCTGGAACGGCTGACGCGCAGCTTTGCCGCGCGCGGCTGCGATACCGAGGTAACCGGCCTCCGAGAGGACTATCGCGCGCTGGTCGATGAGGTGCACGGCATCAAGACCGAACGGGCGCCGGCGCGCCGGGTTAATCAGCTGGCCTATGCGGTAGCCTCGATCGGCGAAAACATCGTCGCGGTTGGCCACTCGTTTGCCGCGATCGTCAACATGCTGGGTGCGCTGGCGATCGCGCTGCTGCGCGTGCTGGTGCGCCCGCGCACGTTCCGCTTAACCTCGATGGTGCACCAGCTCGACAATGTCGGCTGGCGCGCGGTGCCGATCATCCTGCTCATTACCTTTCTGATCGGCTGCATTATCGCGCAACAGGGCATCTTCCATTTCCGCAAATTCGGCGCCGACATCTATGTGGTCGACATGGTCGGCATCCTGGTCCTGCGCGAGATCGGCGTGTTGATCGTCGCCATCATGGTGGCCGGCCGCTCCGGCAGCGCCTACACCGCCGAACTCGGCTCCATGAAAATGCGCGAGGAAATCGATGCGCTGCGCACCATGGGCTTCGACCCGATCGAGGTCTTGATCTTGCCGCGCATCGTGGCGCTGCTGATCGGCGTGCCGATCCTCACCTTCCTCGGCTCGATCGCGGCGCTCTATGGCGGCGGCCTGGTGTGCTGGCTCTATGGCGGCATCGATCCCGACATCTTCCTGCAGCGGCTGAAGGAGGCGATCACCATCGACCACTTCAAGGTCGGCATGATCAAGGCGCCGTTCATGGCCCTGGTGGTCGGCGTGGTGGCCTGCGTGGAAGGGCTTGCCGTCAAGGGCAGCGCGGAATCGCTCGGCTTGCAGACCACCGCCTCGGTGGTGGAGTCGATTTTCCTGGTGATCGTGCTCGACGGGCTGTTTGCGGTGTTTTTCGCCTCGATCGGGATGTGAGTGATGGCGAGCGGGAACGGCAAAGAGGTGGTGATCGCGGTGCGCGACCTGGTGGTCGGCTTCGGCCAGCACATCGTGCTCGACCATATCGATCTCGACGTCTATCGCGGTGAGATCCTCGGCTTCGTCGGCGGCTCCGGCGCCGGCAAATCGGTGCTCATGCGCACCATCATCGGCCTGCTGCCGAAGCGGGCGGGCGTCATCAAGGTGTTCGGCGTCGACCTCGGCGCCGCCTCCGACGCCGAGCGGCAGGCGGTCGAGCGGCGCTGGGGCGTGCTGTTTCAGCAGGGCGCGCTGTTTTCCTCGCTCACGGTGCGGGAAAACCTGCAATTCCCGATGCGCGAGAATCTGCGGCTGTCGCAGGGGCTGCTTGACGAATTGGTCATCGCCAAGCTCGAAATGGTCGGGCTGGATGCCAGCGTCTGTGATAAATTTCCCTCCGAGCTCTCCGGCGGCATGACCAAGCGCGTGGCGCTGGCGCGCGCGCTCGCGCTCGATCCGGAGATCGTTTTTCTCGACGAGCCGACCTCCGGCCTCGATCCGATCGGGGCCGGCGATTTCGACACGCTGATCACGACCCTGCAGCGCACTTTGGGCCTGACCGTTTTCATGGTAACGCATGACCTCGACAGCCTGCACACGGTCTGCGACCGCATCGCGGTTTTGGCCGACGGCAAGGTGATCGCCGCGGGAACCATGGATACCATGCTCGCGTCCACTCACCCCTGGCTGCGGGCGTATTTCCACGGCAAGCGGTCGCGGGCGGGCCACCTGGAAGAAGCGAAATTGAGAGACTAGCCGGGAGGCAGCCGATGGAAACCAAAGCCAATTACATGGTGATCGGATTGTTCACGCTGGCCGTGATTATCGGCGTGTTTGGATTCGTCTATTGGTTCCAGAATGTCGGCGGCGCCGGCGAGCGCGCCTTTTACCGCGTGCAGTTCGAGGATTCGGTATCCGGCCTGCGCACCGGCGCTACGGTGCTGTTCAACGGCATCCGCGTCGGCGAGGTCACCGAACTCAGGCTCGATCCGCAGCGCCCGAAGCAGGTGAGCGCCATCATCTCCATCGACAAATCGGTAGCGGTGCGCGCCGACACCGAAATCGGCCTGGAATTCCAGGGCCTGACCGGCATCGCCTCGCTGTCGCTCAAAGGCGGCAGCCCGTCATCGCCGGTGCTGGTGGGGGCCAAGGACAATCCGCCCGTGCTCACCGCGCTGCCCGGCGCGACGCAGGACGTCACCCAGGCGGCGCGCAACACGCTGCGCCGACTCGACGAATTCATCGTCGATAACCAGAAATCGTTCCACAACGCCCTCGATAACATCGAAAAAGTCTCCGCGGCGCTGGCGCGCAATTCCGACCGCATCGACAAGATCAGCGAGGGACTGCAGAATCTCACCGGCGGGCCGGACGGCAAGAGCGGCGAGATGAACGAGGCCGCGCGCTCGATCCGCACGCTCGCCGACAATCTGGACAAGCGCACTGCCGATATCACCGCCGGGGTCAACCGCCTCACCGGCAATGGCAACCGCCAATTGGACTCGCTCGCTTCCAACGCCAACCGCACGCTGGCCGAGATCGAGCGCGCGGTGAAGAATCTCGACCGCAATCCGAGCCGGCTGATCTTCGGCGGTGGCGGCTCCTCGCTGCCGGAATATAACGGCCGGCGCTGAGGCGCTTTGCCGCGCCGGCCTTGGGCCAAGTGTGGCCAGCCCTATTCGCTTGAAAACGGCGCTTGCGGGGCGGTTTGGCCGCATTTGTGGGTTTTCCGCAACTATTTGCGCCAATCCCCCGGCAAACTGGTTATTTGCATGTGGCTTGCGACCGCCGGGGCTTAGAATACCTGGGAAAGAGGCCCCGTCGTGGTCGAGTCGGCCGATCAAAGGGATTGAGCAAGTGCGTTCGGAGGGGCGTGGTTCCGGAGCGGGATTGACCGCATGCACGGTGCTGTTGGCGGTTGCGCTCGGCGGCTGCGCCGGCGTCGGCAGCATCGTGAGCAAGGCGCCGCCGCCGACCTATGACCTCGCGGCCGCCAGGGACTTCCCGCATCGCAGCCGGCCCGCCCGCGGCCAGCTCGTCATCGCAGAACCGGGCGCACTGGCGCCCTATGATAGCGACAAGATCGTGGTGCGGCCCGTGCCCGGCGAGGCCGCTCAGCTTGGCGATGCGCAATGGGAAGAGCGGCTGCCGAAGCTGATGCAGGCGCGCATTGTGCAATCGTTCGAGAACGCCAGCCGCCTGCGTACGGTCGGCCGGCCGGCCGACAAGATCGCCGCCGATTTTGTGCTGGTGAGCGAGGTGCGCGCCTTCGAGATTTCGGCGGCTGACAGCAGCGCGGTGGTGGAGATCGCTGCCAAGATCGTGCGCGAACGCACCGGCCGCATCGTCGCCGCGCGCGTGTTCCACGCCAGCGTGCCGGCCGCCGCGACGCAGGGCACGCCCGCGGTCGACGCGCTCAACGAAGCGTTCGGCAAGGTCGAGAAAGAACTGGTGCTGTGGGCGGCGCGAGTGGTGTGAGAGCCGCTCTGTCATCGCGGCGTGCGAGTGCGCCGACGCGGAAATCACATGCCGAGCCAATCGACCGACAGGCGTTCAACTCATTTGCCATAGGCCGGGTTGCCGACCGGTGCGGGCGTCATCGACGAGTTGATCTCGATCACTTTCGGCGCGGTATCCGATACGAGCTTGCGGCGGTAGACGAACCAGTAGCCGATGATCGCGATCACGCCGACGGAGACGATGTCCGAGGCTATATCGTTGAATGACGTTAGGATGTAGAACGACATCGCCGCCAGCGCCAGCCGCGTCCCGATATCGAAGGCGCGTCTTTTGGCGTAGGTGGCCTGCAAGCTGAAAGTGATGCCGAGGGTCGCGACCATGATCAGATAGGCGGCGCCCATCTGTTCCCAACCCGGCTGGATGACGAGCTCGGGGTGGATGAAGATGCCGACCATCAGCGTAAACAGCGAGACGCAGATCTGCACCGAGCGCCACAGCGTCACGTAGAACGACGCGCCGGCGATCTTGGACGTGATCGCCGCAGTGATCGAAGTCGGCGGCGTCAGCTCGCCGAACACCGCCACGAAGAAGGCGAAGAAGTGCACCACCCAGGGATTGATGCCGGCCTGCATGAAGGGCGGCCCAATCACGATGGCGACCAGGATATAGACCGGCGCCGGCGGCAGGCCGGTGCCGAGGATGACGCCGAACAGGAAGCCCATCGCGACCATGGCGACGATGTTGATGCCGGCTGCCTCGACCAGAAGGAAGCCGAGCTTGGTCGGCACGCCGGTAATAACCAGCGTGCCGGCCATGATCGCCAGCGTCGCCAATAGCAGCGTAATGTCGGTGATCATGTCGATATAGGAATCGAGGAAGCGGCTGAGCGGCTCGATGAATTTCTGCAACGACCATTGGCCGGGCTGTAGCAGCAGCACGATATGGACGGACAGCATTGCGATGCCGATGACCACGAACATGTCGAGCGCGGCGAATTGCGGCGCCAAGTACAGCACCGCCATCAGGCCGACCAGACCGCCGACGGTGGCGACAAAGAAGCCGATATTGATGATATCGCGCCAAGCCAGTTTGGGCGCGGCTTTATCGACGACCATGCGGGTGTGATAGAAGGTCGCCAACAGATAGACCGAGGCGGAAACGGACGTGAAGTAGATGAGCGCCGGAACCCAGCCGCGCGCCACCACGTCGAAATAATCGACGCCGAGGAATTCGGCCATCAGAAAGGCGGCGATGCCCATGACCGGCGGCATCAATTGCCCGCCCATCGAGGATGCGTTCTCGATCGCGGCCGCGGTCGCCGGCGGCAGGCCGGCTTGGATCATGGCCGGAATGGTGGCGGAGCCGACGGTGATGGAATTGGCGGCGCCCGAGCCGCTGACCGTGCCGATCATCATGGAGCCGATCACCGCCGACTGCGGAATGGCGTGCGGGGAGCGAAGAGCGACGCGCTTGGTCGCGCGCAGCAGCAAATCGACGCAGCCGAAGCCGCGCAGCAGACTCAGGATCAGCAGGAACGAGCCGATCAGGGTCAGCGCGAGCTGCGGCAGGCGCGAGAAGATGCCGGTCGCCATTTCCACGCTCGAGGCGGCGATCACGCGATGCCAGGTGAGGCCGGCGTGATAGAACATGCCCGGCACCAGATAGCCGTAGACCGCGTAGAGAATGACGATCACGTTCAGGATGAACAACGGCATGTGCCGCTTGCGTGAATATTCCAGGATCAGCAGCGCCATCAGACCGCCAACGACGATGTCCTGCGGATCGAACGAACCGGCCCGTTCCTCGCCGAGCGCCCGGTAGTTCGTTTTCATGTAGTAGGCGCAGTAGATCGCAAACAGACAATAGACCAAGGCGATCGCGTAATTCGCCGTGACAGGCAGCTTGGGATAGAAGTCGTCCTGGCGCACCGCCTGCATCGTGAACAGTACGAAGATGAGCGGCACCATGGTCACCGCCAGCACCATGGGCCCGCCCGCGCTCGTCCAGTAATAGTAGAACATGTAAACGGTGAACGCGATCGCGGATGCGTAATAGACGACGTCAAGCGCGAGCGGCGGCCGATATCGCGGCGTGGTGTCGGTCATGGCAGGCCCATGCGTCTGCTTGAATTCAAGCGAGGCGGGCGCAATTGCGCGCCCGCCTCGGATTCAGTTTGTCAACAGATCAGGCCTTACATATTAGCCTTGGCGATGTTGCTATCCCACTTGGCATCCCACTGGCCCTTTTCCTTGAGATACTTGGCCAGGCCGGGGTGAATGGGAACCAGCTTCCAGGTCAACTCGAGCGCGCGATGCTGGAACTCGGCGAAATGGCCGCCGCCGATCTGGCGGAAGCTCGGATCGAGCTTGCCCAGTTCGTCGGCATGCGCTTCGATGATCTTCAGCATCTTGTACATATCGTCGGTCGGCACGTTGAGGCCAACGTCAAAGCCCCAATAGAAGGGCAGCAACGTGATGTCCTTCACGTAGGCTTCCTTCTTATGGAAGTTTGCCGGCGGCACCTGCTCGCTACCGAAACCCTTTGCCTTCAGCTCTGGCGAGTTCCTTCGGGGTCGGGTTGAGCGCGGCCCAGTCGACCGCCAGCGAAGCTTGCGACAGCCACGGCGGTGCGGTCTTGCCACCGGCGGCGTAGATGATCATGGCCTTGATGGTGCCGTTATTGAGCTGCGAACCGGCAGTCGCCAGTGCGACCTCGGTGTAGTTATGCTTGACGCCGATCGCATGCATCGCATTTTCGAGATGCTTGCGGGTATCGAAGGGCGCCGGACCGGTGAACACTGGCAGGCCAGTGAGGTCGGCCCACGACTTGATCTTGTCGCGGTCGCTGGCCTTGATCGCGATGCCGACGTCGAGGGTGTAGCACCACAGCGACTGCACCGGCATGTGCTTGACCTTGGACTTGAAGCCCTTGAAGCGCTCGCTGTCGGTCGCGAATTCACGCAGTGCCACGTCGGAGCCGTAGTAGCCGTCGAATTCGCCGGTGGCGAAGCCCTTCACGGTGCCGACGGCGCCCGGTGTGGGCAGTACCGTGATGCGATATTCGGGCATTGCTTTGTTGAGAATGTTGGCCAGCACGACGAGCGCTTTGCCGCCCGAGGAACCAGCAGGGCCGGTGCCCCATTTGATATCTTTCGGCGCCGACCAAGCGGTCGAACTCGACAGCCCGATCAGGCTCAATGTAAATGCCGCAAAAGTAACGGCAGCGAGGCCTCGTGCAACGACTGCACGTGCCGAATGAACACGCGTTAGCATGGCTTTTCCTCCCAGGATTGCCGTCTTCGCCAATGGCGCTCAGAATTGAACGCCGGTTTCACCTCCGAGCCGCCGTATTTCATTGGCGGTAGCAAACATTTTCTTTTTCTTCGTTATGCTGTTTTTTTCCAGCTTCTCTTCTTGCTCATTTTGGCCGCCGACTTTGCCCCCAAATGCGTCAGCGCCAAGCGTCAATATCCGATAGTTGGCGGCGCGTGGCAAACTGAAATTTCGGTCACCGAGCGACCAAAAGGCCGCAGGCACGCGGGGTTATCGCCGCTAAGCATAAATATTGGGCGGCGCATTGCGATGCGGTGCAGCATCGTCGCTGGCGCGCGCTTCGTGCCGGTCCGGCGCTACTGAGTCAGTCGAAGCGTCCGGCCGCGTGCGCCAGCATGGTGTAGACCTTGCCGGTCTCCGAGGTGAGATAAGTGCGCGCCACCACCTGGCCGCGATCGTCGCGTGCGACCTCGTCGAGCAGGCGCTCGAACTCGCCGATATAGCGGTCGACCGTCTGCTTGAATTCGCGGTCCGCGCGGTACTTCTTGCGGATCTCGTCGAACGCCTGCTGGCCCTGCAAGGTGTAGAGCCGGCGGGTGAAGACATTGCGTTCGCCGCGCTTGTAGCGGTCCCACAGATCGGCCGCGGCGTCGTGGTCGATCATGCGGGCGATGTCGACCGAGAGCGAATCGAGCGATTCGATGCTGTGCCGCGGTGTGCGCTCCTCGCCCCCGCGCGACGGCTCGCGCGCGGTCTCGCAGCGGTCGCGCTCGGGCTCGTCTTCCTCGCGCGAGGCGCGGCTGAGCAGATCGGTGAGCCAGCCGGTGCGGGTGGCGCTGCCTTGGATAGCGCCGAGCGCGGGTGCTTCGGTACGGCGGGCGGCCGGCGCAAAGCCGCCGACGTCGCTGCGCTGGACCGGGCGCGCCGCCGGCTCGCTGCGGCCGCCGACCGCGGCGAACGGGGACTCTTCGCGCGCCGCACGCCGCGGCTCGACCGAGTCGAGATTGCGGCCATGCCGGGCGACGATGCGGTTGAGTTCGGCCAGCGCTTCGATCTGGTCGACGATGACGCGGCGCATTTGCGCGGTGCTTTCGGCGGTCTCCTGCGGCAGCTCGAACACGCCGCGACGCAGCTCGGTGCGCGTGGCTTCGAGTTCGCGGTGCATTTCCGCGCGCGTGGTTTCGAGCTCGCGCTGCATTTCGGCGGCCATCTGCTTCATGCTTTGCACCGTCTCGGCGAAGCGCTCGTTGGCGTCGCTGAACAGTGCCCGCGTATCGCCGGCGGTCTGGTCGTAGATCGCCTGCATCGACTCGGCGGTGCGACGGCGCTCATCCTCGGCATTTTCACGCACGCGCTCGTACTGCTCGCTGATCGTGCGGCTGCCCTCGACGGTCAACTCCGACACCACGCGGGCGATGTCGCGCGCGCGGGCGGAGGCCGCCTCGAGCGACTCGTCGAGCAGGCCGGCGAAGCGCTTGAGCCTTTGATCGAGATCCTCGCTGCGGGTATCGAGCGAGGTGATGAGGGAGTCGAGCGTGACGCGGCGCTCGTTGAGGGTTTCTTCGGTGCGCCGGTTGCTGTGGTCGATCTGCTCGGCAACGCTGGCGAGTTCGCGGCCGTGGGCATCGAACTGACTGGCAAGCTGGCCGAGATCGCCGATGACCCGCGCGGTGACCGCGCGGAAGTCGGCAATGTTGGCTTCCACCCGGTTGGTGGCGTCGCCGGTGGTGCCGGTGACCTCGTTCATGGCGGTGACGAATTCCGAAACCCGTTGCACCAGCGCGTTCTCGATCGCGCTCATGTTCGCGTGCGAACCGGAGAGCACCTCCTGCAGCATGATGTTGGCCTCGCGCAGCCGCTCGAACAAAGCGGTCGTATCGGTGCGCAGCATGTTGTGCGTTTCCAGCATCTCGCTCACGGTGCTGGTCGCGGTCGCCTTCGACCTTTCGATCGCCTTTTGAGCGGTGTCCTGCAGTTCGTTGAGGGTGCGGTTGACCGTACTGGCGGCGGATTCGCCCGCGCTGTTGATCATGCGCGTGATTTCCGCGCTGTTGTCGAACATCGCGCGCGTGAAGGCGAAACCCTTGTCCTCGATCGACTTCATCGCCTCATCGGTGGCCTTGGTCACGTCGCTGGCGAATTGCTGGCCCTTCGCGGTGATGGCGGCGAGCACGCCGCCGCTCTTGTCGGACAGCAGCGACGTCATCTCGTTGGTGCGCTGGCTGACCGAGTTGGCGATCTCGTCGGCCTTGCCGACGAAGTTGCGGGCAACCTCGGCGCTCACGCCCAAGAGCGTGCGCTCGACTTCGCTGGCGCTGGTGCGCAGCGTCTCGGAGGTGGAGAGCGCAATCTGGCCGAGCGAGCGCTCGGCTTCCGCCGAATTGGTCTTGATCGACTGGCCGAGTTCTTCCAGGCGGGCATGCAGCATGTCGCCGGCGGCCTTGGTGCGGGTCTCAAGCTGATTGGTGACGGTTTCGGCGCGGCCGACCAGCAGTTCCTCGAAGCGCCCGACGCGGTTGTCGAGGGTATTGGCGACTTCGAGCGCGCGCGCGCCCAGGGTCTGGTCGATCTCGGCGATCTTGGCGCTGATCGCATCCGCGACCTCCGCGCCGCGCGTATTGATGGTGCCGGTCACCGCGTTGATGCGGCTGTCGAGTGCCTCGACGACCTCCTTGCCGCCGCCGGTCAGGGCCTGGGCGAGGCCGGTGACGCGCGATCCGAGCATGGCCTCGAACTGCGCCAGCCGCTGATCGAGCGTGCTGGCGAGCTCGCCGGTGCGACCGTTCACGCGGCTGTCGAAGGAATCGAGATAGCTGCGCATGGCCTCGGAAACGTCCTGGGTACGCTGGCCCAGCCGCTCCACCAGTTCGCCGCCATAGCTCTTCACGGTGCGGTCGAACTCGGCGATGTGATGGGTGATCAGGCTGCCGAGCGTCGAAGCGTCGCGCGCGACCTTCTCGCTGAGCGCGGTCCCGCCCTGGTTGAACATGTCTTCGAACGCTTGCAGGCGGGCCGCCAGCATGTCCTTGACCGCGTCACCGCGGCTGTTGAGCGCTTGCTCCAGCGCTTCGGCGTTTTCGCGGAAGCTGCCGGCCACCGCCTGGCTGCGGCTGACGAGGGTTTCGTTGATGCGCGCGCCGGTCTGCTCCAGATTGGAGACCACGTCGCCGCCGCGCTGGCTCAAGTCGCGCGCCAGCAAGTCGCCGGTCGCGCGCAGCGTGGCGTTCACTTCCTCGGCGCGGGCGGCGATGGATTCGACCATTTGTCCGCTGGATTCGGCGAGGGTGTTGTTGAACTGCTGCGAGCGGCTCACCATGGTCTCGATGGTCATGGCGGCCTTTTGTGCGAATCCTTGCGCCACCTGGTCGAGCCGCGTGTTCATCATCTCCTGCAGACGGGCGGCGAGTTCGGCGTATTCGTCGTGCACGCGGTCGGTCTTGACGTTGAGGCTGGCGGACAGCCGCTCGCTGGCGGAGGTGATGGCGGTGGTGGTGCGGTCGCTGGTGTTCTCCAGCCGGTCGAGCAGGGTCGAACCGCGCTCGGTCAGCGCGTCGATCATGGAATCGCCGACGTGGCCGAGCGCCAGCGTGATGTGCTCGCCCTTCTCGGTGAGCGAGCGGCTGACGCGCTGCGCCACCTCGCCGACCTTGTCGGCAACCAGATCGCCGACCGAGCTGATGTCGTGAGACAGATCGAGGTGGACGCCGGCGACAGCGTTGCGCATGTGTTCGGCTTGATTGACCATGGTCTCGCGCTGCTTGGTGAGCTCGTTCAGCAGGTCGCGGATGCGCACTTCATTGTCGTTGTAAGCGCGCTCGAGTGCGGAGACCTCATTGCTCACCAGCGTTTCCAGCTCGCCGGCGCGCGCCAGTGCGCGCTCGACGCCGTCGCCCATGGCGGCGACCTCGCGCCGGATGGCCTGGCCCACCGTCACGACCTGCTCGCGCGCGGCGGTTTCCGGCTGCGCCAGCCGCATCGCCACCTCGGCCACGGTTTCGGCGACCAGGCGCAGGTCCTGCGCGCGGCGGAACAGGTGGGCGAGCACATAGAAGAAGATCACCGGCAGGACGATAGCGCCGTTGAGGCCGATCATGGCGGCAAAGCCGACGCGCGGGTTCGCGAACGTGGCCTGCAACTCGCCGCCGTAGAGGTAGGCGAGGGCGAGGCCGGCAGCGATCCAGATGAAGGCGGCGACGCTGGCAATATAATAGGGCAGGCGCGCCGGGCGGCCGCGCATGGCCTGCAACATCTGGCCCACGCTGGCGCGGTCGTCATTGGCGGCGCGGTGCGGCGGCGCCTGGCCGGGATCCCAACCGCCGGGCTGCGCTTCCTCGTTGAACAGGTCGCCGGCCACTGGCGGCTGGCCCTGCGCGGCAGCGTTATCGGTTGCCGGTGCGGAGGGCGCTGCGGTACCCAGCGCGGGTTCGTCGGCACCGAGTGCTTCCCGAATGGCGGAGAGCGCTTCTTCGGTCGGATTTGGGGATGATTTCTGCGGAATATTCGCCATTTCCGTCGTCGACCTCGCCATTACGTCGGACTAATGCGGCCCCGAACGTCCCAATGAGATGCCCGCGCTGCGAGCGTAGGTATCTGCGGAGCCGAGGCTGCCGCGATCTGCTCCATAGCGCCGGCGGGCTATCCTATCGGCTTGGCATTGCGAAAGAAACCGCGCTGATAAGGACTTTTCCATCATCGTTAACTTCCTATTAACCATGGCGTTTCCGCGCGCCCGGCGCGTGCGGTGAAGTGCCGATTAACTACGCCACGCGGCTATGGCCAAAATGTCACCTCCGGCGGCCCTGCATTTACCGAGTTTTTGTCCCGCGTCGGTCAAACTTGCCGGCGATATTAGGGACCGCAGAGTTCCAGGAGATCCGCATGGTGCAACTCGCGAGCAAGATCGCCGACCAGGCACCGGCCGCGCCGGCGGCGGCCGCTATCGACCGTGGCCATCTCGCACGCATGACCTTCGGCGACCGCAACCTGGAACGCGAGGTGCTGCAATTGTTCGACCGGCAGGCCGATTTGCTGCTCGCGCGCATGCGCGACCGCGAGCCGGCGACGGTGGCCACGCTCGCGCATACGCTGAAAGGCTCGGCCTCCAGCATCGGTGCGGCCGACGTCATGCGCGCCGCCGCGGCGGTCGAGCAGGCCGCCGGCACACCTTCACGCGATCGCGCCATCGGCCGGCTCGCCGCGGCAATCGATGAAGCGCGCGCGGCGATCGCCGAATTGCTGGCGCACTGAAGGGATAGCGCCCCCGGCGGAATGACTATATACGGGGCGCCGCTCAGCGCCATTCCGGCGCAGCCTCCCACACCCGTCCGCCATGCCGAAGATCACCTATATCGACTATAGCGGCACCGCCCGTACGGTCGCGGCCGAGGTCGGCGCCACCGTGATGGAGACGGCGATCCGCAACAACATTCCCGGCATCGAGGCGGAATGCGGCGGCGCCTGCGCCTGCGCCACCTGCCACGTCTATGTGGACGAGGCCTGGCGCGCCAAGGTTGGCGAGCCGTCGCCGATGGAGGAGGACATGCTCGATTTCGGCTACGACGTGCGGGCAAATTCGCGGCTGTCGTGCCAGATCAAGGTCAGCGACGAGCTTGACGGGCTGGTGGTGCGCACGCCCGAGAAGCAGGCTTAGCGTCCAAACAGTTCCGATCGGTTCGTATTCTCGCGCGGCACAACAGGCAATCGCGCCGCTGCATAACGTTCGTGTAAACTCCGAACAGCCCTGACAAATTCCCCTTTGCGCCGAATTTCTGCCCCGAACGGATGATGGGTATCGGGGCCGTTGATGCACCGTGCGCAGGAGCGCGACCATGCTGCAGAAACTTCCTTTTCTTTCCCGATTCTTTTCCAAGCTGCTCTACGAGTTGCTCCCGGCTGCGATCGCCAGCGTGATCGGCGCCATGCTCATTAGCCATTATGCCCGCCCGGCGGTGGCGCCGGCGGTGGTCGCAACGCCGGCCAGTGCCGAGATGATGCAACTGGTGCGCGACGAGCATCAACTCATCGTCAATTATTTGAAGAAGGAAAACGAGACCCGCCAGCAATCCGATCGCGCTGCCGAGCAGGATATGTTGCGGAGCAAGGCCGCGGAACAGGCGGCTGTGCTTGCCGCGAGCGAGGCAAGAGCCGCCGAGTCGAGAACGCTTGCCATTGCCGCGCACGCCGCGGCCAAGCCTGAGCGGAAGGTCGCGCTGAAACCGCCGGCGCACAGCCTGAAAAAGATCGTGGCGGCGGAGCCGCTGCAACTGGATTCTATGACGAATGCCGCGCCGGCAATTCAGCCGGCCGGGCAGTCCGTTGTTGCGCCGGCAAGGGCGGTAACGCCGGCGCCACAAGGCGATGAAAATATCGTCACCGCCAAATTCCACGATGTCGCGGCATTGGTAGAGCGGATTCCGGTCTGGGCCCGCTCGGCGGCCGAATGGCTGTCGCCGCGGCCGCTGACCCGTTTGCTCGACCGAAATATCCTGAAAGCTTCGCTGTAGTCTCGCGCGGTCTGCCGCCCGGCAGCGCCGCCTAAGACTTCATCCCCGCCGGCGCGACGACCGACGAGGTCAGCCCCATCGCGTCGAACGCTTGGCGCACCAGGCCGGAGGCTTTCGCCTCCTCGATGAATTCGGTCGCATAGGCCAGCGCCTGCGGCTTACCCTTGGGCACCGCCACCGACGTGGTCGAATTCAAAAAACCGCCGTCGAGAATGCGCGAGCCGGGCACTTTCGGCGCCAAGCCGGTGAGCGACTCGCGCGAGAACGCCAGCGCGTCGACTTGTCCGTCCTTGAGCGCCGCCACCGCGGCGTCGGTTTTGTCGAAGCTGACATGGGTGGCGTTGGGCGCGGTCTTGTTGGAGGTGCGGAAGGTCGCGGTATTGGCGACGCCGCCGATGCGTACGCCGGCCGCGTTGGCGGCGGCGACCGATGCGAACTTGGCCGCGGGTCCCACCAGATAGGTGCTTTGCAGCAGGTGATAGGCATTGCCGAAATCGACGAATTTCTTGCGCTCGTCATCGACCGGCAGGAACGCCACGTCCCATTTGTTGTCGGCGGCCGAATTCTGGATTTCGCCGGAGCCGTTATGCACGATCAGTTCGCTCGCAACGCCAAGTTTCTTGGCGAGCGCCTGGCCTAAAATGACGGCGACGCCGCGATAGGCGCCGGTGGCTGCGTCCTTGATGGCGAATTGCGCGGAAGGTGCGGGCGCAATGGCGATGGCAATGCGCAGCTTTCCGGTGGGCGCAAGTTGCTGCAATACGGCGGCGTCGGCCATCGGTATTTCCCCCTGAAATAATGACAAAGGATGGCGACCGCCGTCCGTTTTCGCGAATAGTTTGACGTACCGCGCTCAGCGCGGCAAGCCGGGGGTCTCGTTGCGGGTGATTGTCCGCGCCAGGGCGAGCATGACGACGAAGGCGGCGAGCCAGACCATGCGCGCGCCGTAGCGATTATGCGCGGTCGCTAGTGCGCCGAACACCGCGGCATTGGCGATGAGCGCGAGTGCGCAGGCTGCGGCGAGTTCGCCGATATCGGTGAAGCCTTTGCGGCGCAGCGCGATGACCGCGATCAGCGGCAGCAGCGCCATGGCGAGATAAGCGAGCGGGACCTGCAGCCGGTTGATGTCGGTAAAGTCGATGCCGGTTTGCTCCTGGCGCGAGGCCTGCAACGCCGGCAGTGCGGCGGGCACATATCTCTTGATGCTGTGGTAACTGTCCATGACCCATCTGACCACGCCGGCGCCGGTGTCGACCATGGTGAGCTGGATGGCGGTTTCGGTCAGCACCGATTTGATCTGCAGGGCCGGATAATCGGCGAGGCTGTCAAGCGCGATCCGGCGCATCTCGCTGCGCAGGCCGTCGAAGCGACCGAGCTTGGTGAACAGCTCTTCTTCCCAGAAGAAGGCGTCGGCGGTAAGCGGTAATTCGTCCTTGTACGGGCACAGGCGCAAGCTCGCGTCGGGGCAGTGGTCGTCGAGATATTTCTTGACGATGCCGTCCTGCAGCATGCGGCCGAAGGAGAGCGCATAGCCGCCCGGCGCCCAGGTCAGCCGGCCGACCACCAGCGCATTGGCCGCCACCGTTATCAGCACGCCGAGCAGCAAGGCCGCAATGGCGCGCAACAGCCGCCGATATGGAATGCGCGCGCTGTCGATGAGCGAGACAATCGCGGCGACGATGAGGAGCCCCGCCAGCACGGCCATGGTCGCGCTGTGGGTCGCTGCCGAGAATGCCACAAACAGGATCAGGCCGATGCGCTCGCGCGCGCTCAGCGCCTCGTCGCGCAGCAGCAGGAGATAAAGCGCGAGCACGCCAAGGCCGGCGATGATGTCGGTGAGCAGGATGGCGGTGAGCCAGGGCAGGGTGGTGAGCACGCACAGCGCGGCGACGATGGCGAGCAGAAGCAGCGGCCGCCCGCCCAGCCGGTGCGCGCGCAAGGTGAGCGCCAGCATCCAGATCGTGAGCGCCGATTGCACGATCAGCACCGGCCAGAAATCGGGCCAGCGGCCCGCGACCAGCAGCAGGCCATAGGGCGCCGAGCGGTTGGTGTGCAGCCGGCCATCGAACCACGGCGCCAGGTAGCCGCCGGTGTCATATTGCAGGAGCGGAAAGCCGTTCCAGACCGCCGGTGCGATCAGCAGTGCCAAGCAAACAAGGATGACCAGCGCCCATAAGGCGCGGCGACGGTAACCCATTCAGAACCCCCCGGCGCGCCGTTGTTAGCGGCTTGACGGGGCCGGGGCTAGGGGCGAAATCTCACGGCGTACAGAGGCGTCATCGCCGGGTTTACCCAGGAGATCCCGGTCCGGGACGCGAGTTGCCTTGCTAAGCGAGATGGCCGGGACTTCGGCCTTGCAGACGGCGCTTCGCGCCTTTTGCCCGGCCATGACAAGGAAATAGATGTTCGTCACCTTCTTCCAGGAACTCAAATCCGCCGGCGTGCCGGTGACGCTGCGCGAGTACCTCACCCTGATGCAGGCGATGCAGGCCGATCTCGCCTCGCGCCGGGTGGAGGATTTCTATTACCTGTCGCGCGCCACGCTGGTGAAGGACGAGCGCAATCTCGACAAGTTCGACCGCGTGTTCGGCCACGTGTTCAAGGGGCTGGAAAGCCTGAGCGAGGCGGCGGAAGCGAATATTCCGGCCGAGTGGCTGAAGAAGCTGGCGGAGAAATATCTTACCGAGGAAGAAAAGAAGCAAATCCAGGCGCTGGGCGGCCTCGACAAATTGCTCGAGGAGCTCAAGAAGCGCCTGGCCGAGCAGAAAGGCCGTCACCAGGGCGGCTCAAAATGGATCGGCACCGGCGGCACCTCGCCGTTCGGAAACGCCGGCTACAATCCGGAAGGCATTCGCATCGGCGGCGAGAGTACGCATCGCCGCGCCGTGAAGGTGTGGGACAAGCGCGAGTTCAAGGATCTCGACGACGAGGTCGAGCTCGGCACCCGCAACATCAAGATCGCGCTGCGCCGTCTGCGCAAATTCGCGCGCACCGGCTCAGCCCGAGGAGCTCGATCTCGACGGCACCATCAAGGGCACCGCGCACAAGGGCTATCTCGACATCCTGATGCGGCCCGGAACGGCACAATGCGGTGAAGGTGCTGCTGTTCTTCGACATCGGCGGCTCGATGGACTGGCACATCAAGGCGACCGAGGAACTGTTCTCGGCGGCGCGCTCCGAGTTCAAGCACATGGAGCATCTCTACTTCCACAATTGCCTGTACGAGAAAGTGTGGAAGGAAAACCGCCGCCGCTTCCAGGAGACCACGCCGACCTGGGACGTGCTGCACACTTATCCGCACGACTACAAGGTGGTGTTCGTCGGCGACGCCTCGATGTCGCCCTACGAGATTTCCGCGCCGGGCGGCTCGGTCGAGCATTTCAACGACGAGCCGGGCGCGCTCTGGCTCGAGCGGGTGACGCGCACCTATCCGGCCTGCGTGTGGCTCAACCCGGTGCCCGAGGCGGAATGGGATTTCACCTATTCGATCCAGATGGTGCGCCAGCTGATGGGCGGGCGGATGTATCCGCTGACGCTGGAGGGCTTGGATCGGGCGATGCGGGAGTTGGTGCGCTAACAGGCAGCATCTGCCGCCGGAATGGGCTTCCGAATCGGCGGCAGCCCCCTATAGTGGGGCCACCATTAACAACCGAAAGGAGGTGATCCAGTGTCTCATTGTCTATCGCCGCGGTCGCCGGCATTCGTGAACTGGATCCTCGCCTCTGCCGAGGTCCACGCTTAGGTGACTTAAATCCGTCACCGGTTCACGCGCGCGGCAGGCAAACGCCTCGCGCAACCGGGCCACGGCCTGACAATGGAAGGGCTGTCCGCGAGGGCGGCCCTTCTTTGTTGTCGGCGCTGCGCTGCGATGAAACCGAAATCGGACTGCGCGGCCTAGCCTTGCTCAAGCGTGTCCGCGATCGGCACCTCGTCGACCTTGTGGCCGTGCTGGTCGACGATGGCGACGAACCAGCCGTCCCAGTTCCAGCCGGGCATCTTCTCGTGCCTGAGGTCGCGGGCGAGATCGAGGGCGTCCTCGCGCGCGGCGGCGTTGCCGGGAAGGTCGATGCCCTTGTGATTGTTCAGAACGTTTTTGCCATCGGTGAGATGGAAAAAGTAACGCGGCATGGCGGGTTCTCGCGTGATTTTGTGGGCATAGTCCTACCACTCCGATCACGGGCCGTCACGGCGTCGGCGGCGAGACCCCGCTGTTGCCGAGGGCTTGGATCGGGCGTGCTGCGGTAGCTGGCTCCTTTGCGCTGGATCAATGCCGGGGCGGGGGATTTGGTCCAAATAGCAGCCATGATCCGATTGAACAGCATGCAAACGGCGCCCGAGCCGCGTCCTGAAGCCACTGGCGATATGGCCGTAGCGGCGCGACGGCTCGTGCTGGCGACCGTGCCGGCGGCCTGGCCGGCGGGGGTATCGCAATTGGCGCAGGCCGTTGACGCCTGCCAGCGTTATCAGCCGGGCGAAGCGCGTACCGATTGGCTGGCGCCCCGCGCGTGAGCCGAACGCCGCCGGGCGCGCCCGGCATCTCACAATTCGATTGACTCGCGCGGCACCCAGTCGGCGCCGGCCTTGACGTAGCTGCGCTTGACCGCCGCCCAGGCGATCATGTGCGCGCGCCGCTCCTGGTCCGGTTCGCCGGCATGGGCGGCATAGGCATGGTTGAACGCCGCGCGATAAATGTCCTGCGCGTGCTCGGGCAGATGGTGGCGCACGGAAAACGGCAGATCGCTGTTCATGCGATAAGGCATGAGCGAATAATCTCGGCCCCCGCCGGGATGATGCAACATGAACCTTGCCGGACCTCGTGCCGGCTCGCCTTGCGATAGATCAATTGCCCGCGGCCTGGATCGGCCCCGCGCATGGCGCTAAGAAGAAATCGGCGGGCTTGCGGCCGGCGATGCGGCTGGCTTGCCCCATCGCCGCGATCGCCGGGAGGCGCGCGGGCTGGGTCAAACGGCGCAGCCATTGCCTTGTGAATAACCGCTGGCCGGGCGGCCAGCCTGGCTCGACTTGGCCGTCAAAGCCGCCCACACATTCAATCCGGCCCGAACGAGGCTGGAACGGGGAGATCAGGGATGAACAAAAGACTTGCGATTTTTGCCGCTGTGATTGCGGCGTTCGCCTTCACCTGCCAGAGCGCCGATGCCAACGGGCGCAAGCATCACATCGACAAGCGCATCAAAGCGGTTTCGATCGGCGTCGGCGCCGCCTCGACCGCCGCCTATTTCGCCATCAACGACTGGAAATGGAACTGGCACAATAGCAGCGGACTTTCGCGCTGGGGCGCCTGGGGCATCACCACCATCGGCTGCGCGGCGGTCTCCCCCATGGTGGCGACCGTGGTGCTCGACCGGCCGCTCACCATGCGCGAGGCGCATGTCATGATCGGCTCCTGCGTGGTCCCGATTGTCGGCGGCTGGCTGGTCAACGAGGCCTACGAAGCCCACCCGGAATGGGAGCCGGCCGCCATGCCGGCCGTGACGAAGAAACATTACGGCAAGAAGAAAAAGAAGATGTAGGCGCGCTGCGCGCGGTTTGATTTTCTACAGACATCGCCGGTGCCGGCCGCAGGTCGGCGTCGGCGGTTTTGTTTATGCCTTCCGCGCGATTCCAGATGCGCACGCTGTAGCGCACGGTCCGGAAGCCAGATGCAGGCACGGATGCGCGCCCCGGAATGACGCAGAGCTCACGCGCGCTTGGCGATGAACAGGCCTTCGCACAGGCGGAAGGTAAGTTCGGGCCCGGCGCCCTTCGGTTCCAGCACGGCTTTCACCTCGGGCGTGAGCTGCGCCAGCATCGCGCGCAGGAAGGCCTGCATGTTCGCATCGTGACGGGCGGCCCAGCTCTTGAATTCCATCTGCTTATAAAGCTGCTCTTCGTGACCGATGGTGAATCCGGCCTTCGTCAGCGCGGCGCGCCATTCCTCCATGGTCCAGGCGCGCAGGTGGCTGGGATCGCGGAACCGCTCGAAGGCGTTCACATAATCGCCGACGCTGCCTTCCGGCACCACATTATCCACCACCGCGAACAGTCCGCCCGGTTTGAGCACGCGATGGACTTCGGCGAGGAAATCCGGAATCGAGTCGAAGTGATGCGGCGCGATGCGGCAGGTCACCAGGTCGAAGCTTTCATCCTCGAACGGCAGCGCCTCGGCCTTGGCGTAAGCGGTGCGGACATTGGCGAGGCCGCGCTTTTGCGCTTCGCCCTTCACCATGTCGAGCATTTCCTGGGTGATGTCGGTCGCCCACATGCGCGCGACGTGCGGCGCGAAGGTGTAGGCGACGTGGCCGCCGCCGGTGGCGACGTCGAGCGCACGCCAGCTCTTCTGCGGGGCAGTGAGGGCGACCAGCCGCTCCAGGCTCTTGCCGAGCGCATGCGGCGTCGAGGTGAGGTAGCTGGCGGCGGTCTTGCCGAATTGTTCCTGGACCAGGGTTTTGTTCATGGGGTTTCCAGACTTGGGCGCTTCAAAAAAATCACTGCTGGCGGGCGGCATTCATAGCCGGTTCCGCCGGAGGGCGATACCGGGAGTTTGCGCGAGACAGCTTTTCCAAAAGCGCCATTAAAGGTGAGCTTGTGCGAAAACCAGGTCCCCCGGAACAAAGCCCGAGGGCAAGCTGTGCGGGATCATGCGTCGTCGTCGCGGCTCAAGTCGTCGTAACCGTGGCGGCTCGAGTAGAACACCAGCGCCATTAGCCCGCCGCCGATCAGCAGCGAGAACAGGACGCCGCCGGCAATGGCGACATAGCCATAGAACGGGATCGGGTCGCCGCCGCCGAGGTGCACCCAGGCGCTGCCCGCGAACCAGGCCGCCAGCAGCAGCAAGGCGAACAGCGGGATAAGGACGAACAACTTGCCCATGGCATTGGATATAGGGTGCAGTTCCGGTTTGGCCAAGCAGCGATGTCCGTCCGCAAGCGTGCCAACGCCGCGGTCAGCGCGGCGGCGGCGAAAGCACGTCGCATGATTGGATGTGCCTCCTCTTTGCTTGGTGAAAAATCTCAGGATGTGGCGCGCGCAGTACTCCTCGCCTGAAAGTGAGACGCGCCGACGACAGCCCGCTCAATCAATACGCGCGTGTCCGATCGAAATAAGATATAGGTGCGGCCGCGCGGCGTTTGGCTGTGGGGCCGCCACCGGCTTCACCAGGGTATTACGCATGAATAGCGATCCAGGGAACACGGCCGGCGAGGGCGCCGTTTCCTATTCCTATCGGCCTTCGCTGCTCGGCGCGGCCTGGGAGTTCAAGCTCGTGGGCGACGGCATCGATTGGGCCACCGGGCGCAAATCGGGCCACATTCCGTTTCGCGACATCCGCCAGGTCCGCATGTCGTATCGGCCCGCAAGCATGCAGTCGCACCGTTTCATGACCGAGCTTTGGGCGGTCGGCGCGCCCAAGCTGGAGATCCTGTCGAGCTCGTGGAAAAGCTTGGTCGAGCAGGAGCGATTGGACAAACCCTATGCGGCCTTCGTGGCCGAGCTGCACCGGCGCATCGCGCGCGCGGCGCCGCCGGCGCGCTACGAGCAGGGCAACCATCCCCTGAAGTACTGGCCGGGCCTGATCGCATTCGTCGGCGTGTCGCTCGGGCTCGCCTTACTGATCGTGCGCGCCTTGCAGGCCGACACGAAGGGCGGCGCGGTATTCATCGCCGCTTTCCTCGTGCTGTTTCTCTGGCAGGGCGGCAATTTCTTTCGCCGCAATCGGCCGGGCTTCTACAGCCCCGAAGCGCTGCCGGCCGACCTGCTGCCGAAACGCTGACCCCCTCGAACTCGTCAGTGCGGGCGAGCAGATATGAGCATTATCAGCGACAGTACCAGTAGTGGCGCTGCCATACCCGGCCTGTTCGCACATACGAGCCATAACTGTTGCGCAGCAACTTTTGCCTCTTGGCGCCGTCATATTCGCCCTTGGATACGCTGACGCAGCCCTTGCGAGGGGGCTGATTGGCATTCGCTGATTTGGCAATCACGGATGAAGCGGGACAGGCGATGAGCAACAACCCGATCGCGGCCGTGCAGGCTCCGCTCCTAATAAGCGCGATGAGATTTCTCCGCTTCATGCAATTCCCTCATTGGCGCGCGCAAGCAATGTCCGCGGTGCGATCAGGCCGGTGCGACGGTTCACGGCCCGGCTGTCGCGCGTGAACGGTCAGCGGCTGCAGCGTCAGCCGCCGCCAGCCTCACGGTAAAGTATCGCTCCAATTCAAACCAGTACAATGGAACGGAGCTTAAGCGGCTTTGGTCGCAGTCCGCCGCGCGGCCGCTGATGCCACAGATGAACAATGGCGGACATTTGAGGGCCGTCAGTCTTATTGCTGCGCACCACCAGCACCGAGCAGGGGGCATAGCGCACCACATGGCCGGCATTGGAGCCGAGGAAATAAGTGCGCATGGCGGGCCGGTGGGAGCTCATTACGATCAGGTCGGCGCCGATCGCCTTCGCCTCTTCCAGCACCTCGTGATAGATGCCGCCTTGCCGCACCGTGCCCGAGATATGCGCGGGGTCGAGCCCGCTTTCGCGCGCGATGATGCTCATGGCTTCTTCCGCCGAATTGCGCTGCTGCACGTCGAAATCCGCCGGCACGTATTCCGCCAGCATCACCGGCGTCATCGGCATGACATTGACAAGGCGCACCGCGCCGCCGGACGCGCGGGCGAGCGTGATCGCGGCCTCGATGGCGGGCTTGGCCAAATCGGTGTCGGCAAGGTCGATCGGGACCAGGATTTGCTTGTACATGCCAGCGCCCCCTCTTTGTGGCGGTGCGATCATGGCATGTTTTCGACGGCGAGTTGAGTGAGGTCTATTGCCTCATTGGGATGGCCCCGCTCGATCTTGACTAATTTCCGTAGCTAACCCGTGGCGACATCGCCGGGCGTAGCGAGATCGCGATCCCAGGGCGGGACGGGTGCAAAACGGGTCGCGGTAAAATCGATGAACGCCCGCACTTTTGCAGCCGGATGACGATCCGGCAGGTAGACGGCATAGATACCGCCAAATTCGACCGTCGGCTGATCCAGATCGAGTGCAATCAACGTGCCTGCGCGCAAGTCGTCGGCAACCATAAAGGTCGGCAGGTAGGCGAGGCCCTGTCCCGCGATCGCGGCGGCACGCAGGACATCGCCATTGTTGGCGCGCAGATTACCCGCAATGGGAACGGTGGTGTCTCCCCTTGCCCCGAACGCCCATCGATCGACGCCGGTCACGCTGGAGAGCGTGTAGCCAAGACAATTGTGCTCCGCCAGACTTGAAACCATGCGCGGTCTGCCGCGCGCTGCAAGATAAGACGGTGCCGCGCACACGACGGTGCGGCAGGATGCGATCCGCAGCGCGATTAGGCTTGAACTGCGCAGGCTGCCAATCCGGATCGCAAGATCCCAGCCCTCGTCGGCGAGGTCGACTAATCGGTCGTTGAGCCCAAGCTCGACCGTCACGAGCGGATGGCGTTGCGCAAACTCCGAGAGCAAAGGGGCGATCTGCCGTGCACCGAATGTGACCGGAGCATTGAGCCGAAGCAGGCCCCTTGGCTCAACTCGATCCGCCGTGATGGCGGCATCGGCCGCGTCAATTTCGGCAAGGATGCGCTCGGACGCTTCCAGGTAGTTGCGCCCGGCCTCAGTGATCGAAAGCCGTCGCGTCGTACGGTGAAAGAGCTTTACGCCCAGCCGGGCTTCGAGCGCCGCGATGTGCTTGGTAACCATGGTCTGCGATATGCCCATGGCTCGGCCGGCGGCAGAAAGGCTGCCGGCGGCGGCGACTTTCGCGAACACCTCCAGCCCGGTTAGGCGATCTAGCATAGGACTATCTCACACTATTGGTGTGATCTGTAATTCACAATCTCCATATTATCACACCAAGGGGAATGGGTCATATTCGACCGGTCCAACAGGAGATAGCCATGATCGATACCCGCACCGCTCCCTATGCCGCGCTGTTGCTTCGCGTCAGCCTCGGCATCATGTTCCTTGCCCACGGCCTCTTGCTCAAAGTGCTCACCTTCACGATTCCCGGCACCGTTTCGTATTTCCAAAGCATCGGATATCCGGGCTTCTTCGCTTATCTGGTTATCGCTGGCGAAATCGGCGGCGGGCTCGCGCTCCTTCTCGGCGTTTGGACACGGCCTATTTCGCTTCTGCTGCTGCCGATCATGATCGGTGCAACCCTGCAGCATATTGGCAACGGCTGGCTGTTCACCAACCAGAATGGTGGCTGGGAATTTCCGGTGTTCTGGACTGTTGCGCTTGTTGCGCAGGTGTTGCTCGGCAACGGCGCATTCGCCCTGCGCCTATCGCACTATCGTAGCCCGGTCGGCAAACTCGCCAACGCTTAACGCCCAACGCGGCGGTGCAGGGCCGGCAGGCCGGCCCGGCACCGCCGGAGGCAGTGTCATGACAATGCCCAGCCTGTTCCTATCGCACGGCGCGCCAACTTTGCCGCTCACAGACACGCCGGCACGCGCGTTCTTGCAGCAATTCGGATACACGCTTGAGCGTCCCAAGGCCATTCTCGTGATCTCGGCGCATTGGGAGACAGCGGTGCCGAGGATCAATGCAGTGGACAGCAACGAGACGATCCACGATTTCGGCGGATTCCCGCGCGCGCTCTATGATCTGCGTTACCCTGCGCCTGGCTCGCCGGCTGTCGCCGGGCGTGTTGCCGATCTGCTGCATGCGGCCGGCCTCGACTGTCAGATCGACCGCCGCCGCGGCTTGGATCACGGCGCCTGGGTGCCATTGCGGCTGATGTACCCGCAAGCCGATATCCCGGTACTTCAACTCTCGGTCCAACCGCATCTGGGTCCTGCGCATCACTTAGCCGTTGGACGTGCTTTGGCGCCGTTGCGGCAAGAGCGCGTGCTGATCATCGGCAGCGGCAGCTTCACGCACGATCTGTCGGAATTCCGCGGCCATGGCCCGAACGATCCGGCCCCGGCCTGGGTCAACAGCTTTGCCGACTGGTTCGACGCCGCCCTGACGAAAGGCCAAACCGACGAATTGCTCGACTATCGCCGCCTGGCGCCGTTCGCGGGCAAGAACCATCCGACCGAAGAGCACCTTCTGCCCCTCTACGCGGCCTTGGGCGCGGCGGGAGAGAACGCGCGCGCCGAGCGGCTGCATGCCAGCGCCACCTACAGCGTTCTGCGCATGGACGTGTACGCCTTTCACGCCGCCAGCGATGCCGCGCGCGGCGACCGTTCGGATAGCAATGGGCGCGGCAACGCGCCCGCGGCCTAGCTCGCCGCTGCTTCCAGCGACTTCGGGCTTACGAAGCGCTCCAGCCGGCCGGACTGCGGATGCAGCTTGCTCCAGTTGTCGAAGGCGAAATCGACAATGATCAGCCCCGAGGTCGGCAGCTTCTCGCGCAGACGCGCGCGCGCATCGGTGTCGCCGGCGGCGACCAGCATCAGCGCGAGCTCGTGCAGGCCGGGATTGTGGCCGACGACCAAAAGCGTATGGGCGGACGCCGGGGTGTCCTTGATGACCGCCAGGATGACATGCGGCGTCGCGTCGTAGAGCCGTTCCGCCGACATCGCCGCGGGCGCGGGATGGAACGCGGTGGCGGCATATTTCCAGGTCTCCTGGGTGCGCGCGGCGGGCGAGAGCACCACCCGGTCCGGAACCAGCGCATGGCCCGCCATATAGGCGCCGATCTTGGCTGCATCCTTGCGCCCGCGATCGATCAGCACGCGGGATTGGTCTTTCGTGCCCGGTTCGGACCGTTCGGCCTTGGCGTGGCGAAGCAGCATGAGGCGGCGCATGGTGTATCGGATGGTGGTGCGGTGTTGTGAACGTGAAAGCGTCGATTTCGAATCTACGGCAGTCTAGCATGCGCGCCGCGGCCGCTGCAGGGCCGCGCCCATGCAGCGATTGAGACCGATGAACGCAGGCGAGAATACGGCGGCGAGCTGGTACGAGGCGACCCGGGTGGCAAGTCCCGCGCGCCCGCGCCTGAATTTCGATCTCGACGTCGATGTCTGCGTGATCGGCGGCGGGCTGGCGGGCCTGACCGTGGCGCGCGAGGTGGCGCGGCGCGGCTGGTCGGTGGCCGTGCTGGAGGCCAACCGGGTGGCCGGGGCGGCGTCCGGCCGCAATACCGGATTCGTGCTGCCGGGTTTTCACGAAACGATCGACCGCATCGTCGAGCGCATCGGGCTCGATCAGACCAAGCAACTGTGGGCGCTGTCGGAACGCGGCCTCGACTATGTGCGGCGAGCGATCGCGGAAACCGGCATGCCCGGGGTCGATCCGGTCCCCGGCTGGCTGCACGTCTCGAAGACCGACAACGGCGATACCATTCGCAGCGAAGTCGAGCGGCTGCGCTGGATCGGCGCCCATGTCGAAGCCTGGCCGACGCAACGCGTGCGCGAGGTGCTGGCGAACCCGCGTTATTTCAACGCGCTGCATTTCCCCGGCGCCATCCACATTCATCCGCTCAATTACGCGCTCGGTCTGGCCGCCGACGCGCAAAAATCCGGCGCGCGCATCTTCGAAGACACGCCGGTGCTGGGGATCGATGCCGCCGGCGTTCGCAAGCGCATTGAGACGCAAGGCGCGCGTCTGCGCGCACCTCATGTGGTGCTGGCCTGCAATGTGCTGCTCGGCGATCTGATGCCGCGGCTGGCCGCGACGCTGTTGCCGATCACCACGTTTGTGTTGGTGACCGAGCCGATCGGGCCGCAGCTCGCGGAGCTGGTGCGCTATCGCGGCGCGGTCAGCGACACCAACCGCGCCGACAATCATTACCGCATCGTCGATGGCGACAGGCTGCAATGGTCGGGGCGCATGCGGGTGTGGCAGGCCGATCCGCGCTCGGTGCGCCGCGGGCTGATCGCCGATATCCGGCGCAATTTTCCCGATCTTGGCAACATCGACGTCGCGCATCTTTGGCACGGCACGCTCGGGCGCGCGATCCACCGCATGCCGCAGATCGGCGAGATCGAGCCCGGCCTGTGGGTGGCGAGCGGCTTCGGCGGGCACGGGCTCAACACCACGGCCATGGGCGGCGAGCTGATCGCGCGCGGCATCGTCGAGGGCGACCAGACCTGGCGGTTGTTCGCGCCCTTCGAGCTGGTCTGGGCCGGCGGCCTGCTCGGCCGCATGCTTGCGCAAAGTATCTATTGGGGGACGCGGCCGGCCGACCGTATGGCGCAGGCGGCGGCCTGCTTTCGCGAGGCCTCGCGCGCGCGCAAGGAAAAGCAGCAGGTTGCCCGTGCCGGTAACACCACGTGACAGCGCCTCCGCCGGCTAACTGTGTCGGTCAGTAAGCGTAGGTCAGGCTGATCATATATTGATTAAAGTAGACCAGCGTGTCCTTGTCGGTTCCTTTCTTGTAGTCGAACGAAATCGCCGAGCTTCCGTCCGGCGCGATCTTGTATTGAAGCTCCGCTTCGTAAAGGTGCACGTCCATATTCGACCGGAAATCGTGGAAGTACTTCGCAGTTCCGTTCAGCACGAAGCGATTGCGGAAGAAGTCGGGGACGTCGGCATTGGGGAACAGGAAGAAGTGAATGGCCGCGGTGACGCCGCCCCAAGCATAGTCGCAATTCGCCAGATTGGTCAGGCCGGGAGTTGCGACCTCGCGGACGTCGGCTTCGCCGCGAATCTGCCAGAACCAGTCGAGATTGGTTCCGGTGCCGAAATAGCCACCCAGATTGACCCGCGTATCGACCGGGTCCCAGTAGAAGTTCATGCCGTTGACCCGGGCGATGTTGCGGTAGTCCGTCTGGTAATAGGGTGCCCAGGTGAAGGTCTGCCGCAGAAAGAGCAGGCGCGACACTTCCAATTCGGATTCGACGCCGAACTTGAGCGCGCTGTGTTCCGACTTCAGTTGCGGCTGCGTGTAGTTCCCTTTGGCCAGGACATACGGCGCGATGGCATAGCCCGAGATAAAGGCACCGTCTCCGTCGGGCGGTGAAGGGCATAAGTTATAGAATGCCAGGAAGCTCGCCATGCCGTTGATGGTAGCAGTCTGCTGGCCGGTCAGTTGGTCCTTCGTGTAGCTGATCGAAGCGCCTTTCGCCTTGCTGCTCGTCGCCGCGGCGTACAAATAGTTGTCGAGCGAATCCGCGCGGACGAAGAGGCGTTGCGGATGACATGGATCGGGCTCATCCGGTTTCTTGGCTTCGCGGACGGGGAAGCGTAATTCGCGCAGAAGGGCTTTTTGGCCGCGCTCGGCGAAGCCTTTGGCACTTTTGGTTACCTTGGCCTTCAGCAGGGCCTGCCGATCGGTCAGCGTTTTCAATTTGGCCTGGTAAAGGCCGATCTCCTTGTCGATTTTCTCCAGTTCTTTCTTGTCCTGGTCGTCCCCATTTGTTGCGGCACGCGACACGATGGGGAGCAAGAGAAGGCCTACGCCCAACAAGATGGCCAGCTTACGCATTGTCCAACCCCGTAATGGTCCAACCCGCATCGACATAGTACTGGTAGATCAGGTCGCCGAACGCGCCGATCGTCTTGGCCTTCAAGACGGTCTGCTTTATCAGCTTCAAGCGATCCGTCTTAAATCCGTCATAGTCCATGCACGCCAATGCCAGGTCATAGGCCGTGACATTGCCGTGCAGGATCGAGCCGATCGGCTTTGACAGGTCGACATCGGGCGGCACGCGCGCCACCTCGATAAATCGCCGGAAAATTTCGCTCGCTGCTATGGTTTTGTTTGTGGCCGATAAATGAAGCGACAACTGATGCTTCAGTTGTGCACCTCGTATGGCGAAAGTATTGCTCATAAGCGCACGCCCCTTCCTCTGGTTGTCCTTGCTACTATTTATTGTTATTTATTATAGTACACTATATAATTGTATTCAATTTTTCGGTGACATGACGAGCCAGCGGAGCGGCCCTGCGCGGCCGCTGGCCGCGGCTGTTTATTCGTGCAGCCGGCCGCGCTACGGCATCGCGCAGGTCGCGGCGCGCTTTTGCGAGGCCTGCCGTAAACGCAAAAAAAGACGGCGGTAAGCGGCGCAGGTGGCGGCGGCGCCAGCGAGCCCCGGCGGTAGGAAATCGCCAGGCCCGGCCTGAAGCGTCTGCCACCCCGGCGCCCGAACGATCTAACAAATCTAAATGCGGATCGATGCATCCCATCCCGCGGCATGCGCATCTGTGATAAAAGATGATTAGCAACCGGCAGGGCACGCTCGGCCGCGCGATCCACCGCATGCCGCAGATCGGCGAGATCGAGCCCGGCCTGTGGGTGGCGAGCGGCTTCGGCGGGCACGGGCTCAACACCACGGCCATGGGCGGCGAACTGATCGCGCGCGGCATCGTCGAGGGCGACCAGACCTGGCGGTTGTTCGCGCCCTTCGAGCTGGTCTGGGCCGGCGGCCTGCTCGGCCGCATGCTTGCGCAAGGCATCTATTGGGGGACGCGGCCGGTCGAGCGGATCGAGCAGGGGCTGGCGCGCTATCGCGAACGGGCGCGGCTGCGCAAGCAGGCGCGGCGCGCCGTCCGCAGCGGACAGGCGCCGCCGCCGGCGCCGGAGGCCGCCGCCCCGGCGCGCCGGAATGAGCATTTGCCCGGCGTAATTGTTGCGTATCCGCCCCTTGCTTACCTCGTGCGGGGATTGTGCTAGGCTTCCGCCCGATGATCCCCTCGGCTCAACGTTTCATCGCCGTTGCCATCGGCATTGCCGCGCTGGCGCTCGCCGGCTGCGCCGCCACGGGCGGATTCGGCGGGCCGCCGCCGCGGCCGAAGACCGTCGTGGTGACGGATTTTGTGCTGTCCTCCGACGTGGTGGTGCTCGATCGCGGCTTTACCGCTCGGCTGGAGCGCAAGAGCAGCTCTCTGCTGACGTCCGAACGCAAGCCGCGCACCATCGAACGGGTGAACGACGAGATCGTCGCCAGCATCGTCGCCACCTTGCGCGAGGCCGGTCTCGACGCAGAACCCGGCAGCGAGGACGCGCTCACGCTCAATGACGAGGCGCTGGTGGTGGGCGGGCGGCTGCGCCCGGGCGAGCCAGGCAGCGTCGGCAAAAACAAGCCGATCGGATTCGCCGTCGGCCATGGCGGCGTGGTTGCCGACATGACGGTGTCGTATTTCTCGAGCCGCGGAAAGCAGCGGCTGCTCAGCTTCAGCGCGGATGCCAAGGGCGCCGGCAAGCCCCCGACCGGAAAGGCGGCGGCGGCGCGCAATGCGGCGATCGCCGCGGTTCTGACGACCGAAAAAGCCGACCCGGAAAAGCTATCCACCGATGTGGAAGTGCAGGCGCGCCGGATCGGCCGCGCCGCCGGCGATAGGATCGTGGCCTATGCCAAGGAGCAGGGCTGGCTGGCGAAGCCTGAAGGCGCCGATGCGGAGATCGCGGTGAAACTGCCGAAGCCGAAGCCTGCGCAAAAACCCGCAAAGAAGCCGGCGAAGCCCGCGGCGTGAGCAGCGTCAGCGCCCGTCGCGCCGCGCCATAAATGCCAGCCGTTCGAACAGATGCACGTCCTGCTCGTTCTTGAGCAGCGCGCCGTGCAGCGGCGGGATCAGCTTTTTCGGATCGCGCTCGCGTAAAATCTCCGGTCCGATATCCTCGACCATCAAGAGTTTCAGCCAGTCCAACAGTTCCGAGGTCGAGGGTTTCTTCTTCATGCCCGGCACGTCGCGGATCTCGTAGAACAGTCGCAATGCCTCGCTGACCAGCCGCTGCTTGATGCCGGGGAAATGCACCTCGATGATCGCGGTCATGGTCTCGGGATCGGGGAAGCGGATGTAGTGGAAGAAGCAGCGGCGCAGGAAGGCGTCGGGCAATTCCTTTTCATTATTCGAGGTGATGACCACGACCGGCCGGCGGCGCGCCTTCACGGTCTCGCCGGTCTCGTAGACGAAGAACTCCATGCGATCGAGTTCCTGCAACAGATCGTTGGGAAACTCGATGTCGGCCTTGTCGATCTCGTCGATCAGCAGCACTGGGCGTTCGTCGGCGACGAAGGCGTCCCACAGTTTGCCGCGCTTGATGTAATTGCGGATGTCCTGCACGCGCGCGTCGCCGAGCTGGCTGTCGCGCAGGCGCGAGACCGCGTCGTATTCGTACAGGCCCTGCAGCGCCTTGGTGGTCGACTTGACGTGCCACTCGATCAACGGGGCGCCGATCGACTTGGCGATCTCCAGCGCCAGCACGGTCTTGCCGGTGCCGGGCTCGCCCTTGACCAGCAAAGGCCGCTCGAGCGTGATCGCGGCATTGACCGCGACTTTCAGATCGTCGGTGGCCACATAGGCCTTGGTGCCTTCAAAACGCATGCAAATCCTCGCTTTTTCAGCGCGACACTAGGCAGGGCGCGGGGCCTGAGCAAGGCTAATTGGCGGGCAGAAATGGGCCGTGCCCCCTCGCACAAGCGTGATGGCCGAGTGATGGCAAGTTGAATGGCTATTATGCGCAGAGCGTATATGTGATGGCGCGAGACATGGAATTTGGGAGGATCGGATGCGCCGTCTGCTGCTTGGCTTTATCCTGATGCTTGCGGCCGCCGGGCTCGCCAACGCGCAAATGGCGCCGTTGCCGAAGCCCGGACCGGGGCAGGCGGTGGCGACCTTCGCCGGCGGCTGCTTCTGGTGCACGGAATCCGACTTCGACCACGTGCCGGGGGTGGTCTCGACCACCTCGGGCTACACCGGCGGGCATGTCGCCAATCCGACTTACGAGCAGGTGTCGTCCGGCGGCACCGGGCACGCCGAGTCGGTGCAGGTGATCTATGACCCGGGCAAGGTCTCCTACCAGCAGTTGCTCACCTATTACTGGCACCACGTCGATCCGACCGTGAAGGACCAGCAATTCTGCGATCACGGCAACCAGTACCGCACCGCGATCTTCGTGCACAACGACGAGGAGCGCAGACTGGCGGAGGCCTCCAAAAAGAAGGTCGAGGCCGAACTCAAGAAGCCGATCTATACGCAGATCGCCGCCGCTGGCCCGTTCTACCCGGCCGAGACCTATCACCAGGATTTCTATCTGAAGAACCCGACGAAATATAAATTCTACCGCTGGAATTGCGGCCGCGATCAGCGGTTGGAGCAACTGTGGGGCAAAGTGAAGGGAGACAGCTGACATGATCGACCGACGGGCCCTGTTGACGGCCTCCGTAGCGCTGGGCGCGCTGATGGCCGCGAGCAAGTTTGGCGAGGCGGAAACAATGACAACGACCACGCAAGCGATCGACTGGCGCAAGCTCACCGATGCCGACTGGCGCAAGCGCTTGAGCCCGCAAGCCTACGATGTGCTGCGCAAGCACGGCACCGAGCTCGCCGGCACCAGCCCGCTCAATCACGAGAAGCGCAAGGGCACCTTCGCCTGCGCCGGCTGCGATCTGCCGCTGTTCTCGTCCGCCACCAAGTTCGAGAGCGGCACCGGCTGGCCGAGCTTCTATCAGCCGCTGCCGAACGCAATCGGCACCACGACCGACCGCAGCTTCTTCATGGCCCGCACCGAGGTGCATTGCAGCCGCTGCCTCGGCCATCTCGGCCATGTGTTCGACGACGGTCCGCCGCCGACCGGCTTGCGCTACTGCATGAATGGCGCGGCACTGAAATTCGTGCCGCAAGCAGCCGCTCAATCGTAAGGCGGGAGACGGCTCCGCACCGCGCGGGCGCCTGTAGCCGGCAAGCCCGCGAGCGTGACGCGCCCTGTAAACGGACCGGCCAAGGCCCGCCTGCGCTCGTACCGCGCATCGGCCCGAAGCCGGGCGCTTTATTCAAGTCATTGAGCTGTCGCACAAATCTGGTGAAAGGCCGGACCGCACTCGGATATTGTCCGCGGGCCAGCGCGCGTATATAAGCCTGCCGCACCGGGAGGGTGGAATTCCTACCCAAGAATAAAAGAAGACAGGGAGTTCAGTGGGATGCTGGCCAAAACCAAGACCTATCGGCCGACCGATAAAGAGCCGTTCATGAACGAGCGGCAGCGGGACTATTTCCGCATGAAGCTGCTGGCCTGGCGGGAAGACATTCTGAAGGAGGCCAAGGAGACGCTGCTGCATCTGCAGGAGGAAAATCAGAACCATCCCGATCTCGCCGATCGGGCTTCGTCGGAAACCGACCGCGCCATCGAGCTGCGCGCGCGCGACCGCCAGCGCAAGCTGATCGCCAAGATCGATGAGGCGCTCGCCCGCATCGACGACGGCACCTACGGCTATTGCGAGGAGACCGGCGAGCCTATTTCGCTGCGGCGGCTGGAAGCGCGCCCGATCGCGACGCTGTCGGTGGAGGCGCAGGAACGGCACGAGCGGCGTGAGAGAATATACCGCGACGACTGACGGCCGCCGCCGCGATCATTTTTCACTGTGCGATTGCGATGCCCGGCCCTTGCGCCGGGCGTTGCTGCTTTTAAGAGTGGCGCTGGCCACGAAGTTCGAATGGCAATATCAGGGGCGCCGGCGGCAGGCGCCGCTATTCAGCGCCTGTCAGGCTTTGCGGGGCGGACGGCCCAGCAAGCTGGCCATTTCTTCTTCGAGATTGTCGAAAGCGTCCTTGGCCGGCACCGCCGGCTTGGGCTCGGGCTTTGGCTCGACCGCGGCTGCCACCTTGGTCTCGATTTTGGTTTCGATGACGGGCTCGAATTTGGCCTCCACGCGCGGCTTGAATTCGCGCACGGCCGTCGCTTTGGCCGCTGGCGTCGCCAGCGGGTCGGTCACCGGCGGGCGGCCTTCCGGCAAGGGCGCACGGCGCAACGCGGCTTCGAGTTGCTGCGCCATCTCCGCCAGATTCTGATCGGCCTGCGACGGGGCTGCGGGCTCCGGTGGCGAAGGCGGCACCATCGGCGCAACACTCGGGCGCGGCGCCGGCTCGCTGGGCGCGGCGGGCGTGACAACCTCGGACGGCGTGAGGCGTGTCGACAATTCGGCGGCCAGACCGCTGAGACTGTCGGGCGGGTGCGGGCGCGCGCTCGGCTCGGGCGGCAGCCACGGTTCTTCGGTGGCGGACGAACGGGAAGGGCGCGGCGCCGGGGTCGCCGTCGGTTCACCCGACGGCTGCAACGGCCAGGTGCTTTCGGTCGCTGGGGTTGGGCGGGCGGCAGCGGGTTCGGCGGTGACGGTGCCGCGCCGGTTCGCGCGCCACGTCGCGGGCGCCGGCGCGCACGATATTGGGCTCGACCACGACGTCGGTCGGGCCGCCGATCATCAAGAGATGCTCGACATTGTCGCGGCGGATCAGCACCAGGCGGCGGCGGCCATCGATGGTGGCTGCATCGATCACTGCCAGCCGCGGCTGGCGTCCGCGCGCGGCGCCGCCGAGCCGGTCGGAACTGTAGCGGCGCACCAGCCAGGCGGTCACGCCAATCAGCGCGAGCACCACCGCGAATGCGATGAAGAATTTCGCAGCCAGCGGCATATCCGGGCCGAACGGGTCGAACATCAAGGCGCTCCGTACTGGGTGCCGCGGCACTTCGGCCGGGAATCGCCTAAATGGTTAATTCCCTGAGCACAAATTGCCGGCCAGATTCCTACCAGACCCTTATCAAATAATACGCCCTTTGCCATCCCATTCCCGGTTCCACGAATTCGTGGATGGTAAACGGCGGAAGCGCCGCGCCGTTCCATCCCCATCCTTTCACCCGCCGTTAACCATAATTCCGGCAAGGTCTGCCGAGAACGCCGCTGCCGCGACGGCCATGGCGCCGCATCGCTCGCCGTCACTCGGGAGCGGCGGCAACGAGGTTCCGCGCGGCCGACAGCTTCGCGCCTGATCGCCCCCGGCGAGCATTGCAAAGCGCGGGATGGCCGCAGGCTGGCTCTTGCGCCAGTAGGGCGGCTTGGGGCACTCAGAAGTCATGGCAGGCCAGAAACCCGCAGCGCAGGCACCGGGGCAGGACCGCAGCGACGGGCAGGCTCGGCAGGCTTTCGATAAAAGCCAAAGCGCCCCGCGCAGCGGCTCGGTCGGCCTGGTGTTATTGGTCGTCTTGGCGCTGGTCGGCGCCGTTGCCGGCCTGATCTATATCGAACCGCCCTATGCCGGGACCTACATCCTGTCGCTGCTGGGGCTGCTTGGCACCATCGGGCTGTTCGCGCTGTTCGCCATGGCCGCCGGCATCATGCAGCTTTCCAACCGCGGCCAAAGCCATCCGCTGCTCAAGACGGTGGTCGACAACGCCTTCGACGGCATCGTGGTCACCGACCAGTCGGGCCGCGTGTTCTACGCCAACGCCACCTATCTCGACCTCACCGGGGCGACCGACAGCAACGACGTGCGGCCGGTCGAGCGGGTGTTCATCGGCGATCCCGACGTCTCGGAGGCGGTCTACCGCCTGCTCAAGGCCGCGCGCGAGGGGCGCCGCCTGCAGGAGGAGGTGCGCATTCCCGGCGCCACGGCCAAGGCCGCGCGCTGGCTGCGCCTGCGCGTGCGCCCGCTGGGGGTGAGCAAGCACGACGCGCGCATGACGGTATGGTCGATCGCCGACGTGACGCGCGAGCGCGAGCGCCAGGAAAATGTGTTCCAGGAACTCCAGCACGCCATCGACTATCTCGATCATGCGCCGGCCGGCTTCTTCTCGGTCGATGCGGCCGGCGACATCGTCTATCTCAACGCCACGCTGGCGAATTGGCTCGATCACGACCTCGCCCAGGTCGGCGCCGGGTCGCTCAAGCTTACCGATATCGTCGCCGGCGAAGGCGCCGCGCTGCTGACCACGCTCAACGCCGCGCCCGGTGAAGTGAAGATCGAAGTGGTCGATCTCGATCTCAGGACGCGCGGCGGCAAGCCGGTGCCGGTGCGCCTGTTTCACAAAGTGGCGTTCGGCGCCGACGGCACGCCCGGCACCTCCCGCACGCTGGTGCTCAACCGGGCCAAAGACGACGGCAGCGATTCCGCCCGCGCGGCGGAAGTGCGCTTTATGCGTTTCTTCCAGAACACCCCGATGGCGATCGCCACCGTCGACAAGACCGGCCGCATCGCGCGCAGCAATGCGCGTTTTGCTTCCGCCTTCGAGGGTATGCTCAAGGGCGACGGGCGCTCGATCCTCTCGGTGGCAGCGGAGCGCGACCGGCCGGCGCTGGAAGCCGCCATCCGCAAGGCAGGCGAGGGCCAAGGCGATATCGCGCCGGTGGAAGCCGCGCTCGCCGGCAGTCCCGAGCGGTGGGCGACCTTCTTCGTTTCCGCCGTGGAGGAGGAAGATCGCGACGGCGAGGCGGCCATCGTCTATGCGCTCGAGACCACCGCGCAGCGCACCCTGGAGAACCGGGTCTACCAGCAGCAGAAGATGGAATCGGTCGGCCAGCTCGCCGGCGGCATCGCGCACGACTTCAACAACGTGTTGTCCGCGATCATGATGGCGACCGATTTTCTGCTCAATGCCCACAAGCCGACCGACCCCTCGTTCAAGGACATCATCCAGATCAAGCAGAACGCCAACCGCGCCGCTGCGCTGGTGCGGCAATTGCTGGCGTTCTCGCGCAAGCAGACGCTGCGCCCGCAGGTGCTCGATCTCGGCGAGACGCTCAGCGATCTCGGCATGCTGCTCAAACGCCTGATCGGCGAGAAGGTGACGCTGGAGGTGGTGCACGGCCGCGATCTGTGGCCGGTGAAGGCGGATCTGTCGCAGTTCGAGCAGGTGATCGTCAATCTGGCGGTCAACGCCCGCGATGCCATGCCGGACGGCGGCAAGCTCGCCGTGCGCACCGCCAATGTGCCGGCCAACGAGAGCGGCAATTACGCCTATAAGGGCATGCCGAGCGCCGATTACGTGCTGGTCGAAGTCCACGACACCGGCGCCGGCATTCCGCCCGACATCGTCGACAAGATTTTCGAGCCGTTCTTTTCGACCAAGGAAGTCGGCAAGGGTACCGGCCTGGGCTTGTCCACGGTCTACGGCATCGTCAAGCAGACCGGCGGCTTCATCTATGTGGATTCAAAGCCGGGCGATACGGCATTCCGCATCTTCCTGCCGCGCTACATCGCGGGTGCCAAGGAGGTGCTGCCGCGAATTCCCGACGCCGACGCCCCGGCAATCGCCGGCGCCTTGTCGGCGGCCGAAACCCTGGCACAGGCGGCAAGCGCCGATCTCACCGGGCAGGGCACCATCCTGCTGGTCGAGGACGAGGAAGGCTTGCGAGCGCTCAATGCGCGCGGGCTCGCCTCGCGCGGCTACACCGTGCTCGAGGCCGGCAATGGCGTCGAGGCGATCGAGGTGCTGGACAAGCAGGGTGAGGTCGATCTGGTGGTGTCGGACGTGGTGATGCCGGAAATGGACGGCCCGACGCTGCTGAAGGAACTGCGCCGGCGCAATCCGAATGTGAAGGTCATTTTCGTGTCCGGCTATGCCGAGGAAGCGTTCCAGAAAAACTTGGCCGACCAGGAGCGATACGAATTCCTGGCCAAGCCATTCACGCTCAAGCAACTGGTTTCGAAAGTCAAAGAAACCATGGCGGGCTGAGCGCGCGGCCGAAGTTTAAGGCGCCATGTGCTTCGCGCTTGCCGGTATCGTCGGGCCCGCGCGTTCGCCGCTCAAGCGGTCTTGGACCGTTCGGCCACGGCCAGCGCGGCTTTCGCGTCGGCATCGGATTTCGGGGCGAGCGAGGCCTTCGCGGCCTCGGCCAGGCTGCCTTCGAATTTCACACCGACCCGCGTGGGCTTGCGCCAAATGACGCGGCAGTAGCGCCGTGCCGCGCCGTTGATCGTCAGCATCAGGACAAAGCTGTCGGGAAGGATTTTGGCATCCTGCACGTCGATGCGGGCGCCGGTATCGGACGCATCGGACACCACGCAACCGTGCCGTTGCCCGCCGGTCAGCGCGACCCAAGCGGTGAAACGGGCGGGCTGTCTCTGGGTATTGCGCTTTTCCTTGATCATGTCGCCTCGCTGGCGTCGGCTTGGGCAGGCGCGGTCCGCTGTTTACAACCCGTTAACGCCTGTCTTAAGCAGTGCACGATTTTAGCGGCCGGCCATTACCAATTCATAAAGCACAAGTTAATGCCGGCCGATGCGGCGTCGCGCCCGGCGTGGGGCCGTTGACCTTGCACCGGATTCCGTCTATGCCGCCGCCCGCAACCTGGTTTTCGGCCTCATCTTGCTGACACGCTGCCAGCTTTGGGCTGCAACTCAAGTGAACCTCCCAAAACTTGGAGTGTTGCCGCCTTCGCGATGAGCGCGCGGGCGTTCAACAAGAAGCGTGAAAGGAACTCTGATGCCCGTTGGAACTGTGAAGTTCTTCAATACCCAGAAAGGCTTCGGCTTTATTCAGCCGGACGACGGATCGAAGGATGTGTTCGTGCACATCTCCGCGGTGGAACGCGCTGGCATGCGCTCGCTGATGGAAGGCCAGAAGATCAGCTACGAAATCGTCACCGAGCGCGGCAAGCAGGCGGCTGGCAATCTGCAGCCGGCCTGACGTCCGGTTCGAGGACTTCGCTGAAATCGAAAGCCCGGCGGCGACGCCGGGCTTTTTGCGTGCGCGGGCGCTATGCTAAGGGCGTCGATCGAAAAACGACAACGACCGGACATGAGCGGGAGGAAATGACCATGGACATCATCGCATGCGGGTCGCGGCCGTCGCGCCGGATGGGCGCGCCGAGCTTCACCGGAACGGTGTGGCAGGATCCGATCATCCAGGCGCCCGATCCGGCATTGCTGCGCGCGGCCTGGGTGCGCTTCGAGCCGGGCGCGCGCACGGCCTGGCACACCCATCCGCTCGGGCAAACCCTGCACATCACGTCCGGCATCGGCCACGTGCAGACCTGGGGCGGCCCGATCCGGCAGGTGCGCGCCGGGGACACGGTCTGGATACCGCCGGGCGAGAAGCATTGGCACGGCGCCACGCCCGCGCACGCCATGGAGCACATCGCCATGCAGGAGCATCAGGGCGGCGAGCACGTCACCTGGCTGGAGCCGGTGACCGACGAGCAATACCAGGCGAAGCCCGCGGGCTAGGTCGCCTCGCCACTGGCTCCCGATCAACGGCGCGTGAATGCCGGAATAGCGACACAATATCGGTGTTCTGGATTCCGGATGGCGGGGCGACGGGCCGCGCCGAAGTCGGGAGGTAATAGACATGACTGCCGTTAGATTAGGCGCGCCGCTGGCGGTGTGCCTGGCGCTGCTCGGTGTGGCTCCAGTTGCAGCGCAACAGGCCAATATGAGCTTCTTCGTGACCAGCGTGGGTGTAGGCAAGGGCGCCGACCTTGGCGGGCTGGCCGGTGCCGACAAGCATTGCCAGGAACTCGCGCAAGCGGTTGGGGCGGGCGGCAAGACCTGGCACGCCTACCTGTCGACGCAAGGCGCTGGCGCGGTGAACGCGCGCGACCGCATCGGCAAGGGTCCCTGGATGAACGCCAAGGGCTTGATCGTCGCCACCAGCGTTGACGACTTGCACAGCGCCAACAACAAGCTCACCAAGCAAAATAATCTTTCGGAGAAGGGCGAGGTCATCAACGGCCGCGGCGACAAGCCCAACCGGCACGACATCCTGACCGGTTCGACGGCGGACGGCAAAGCGTTTCCGCCCGACAAGGACATGACCTGCAAGAACTGGACGAGTAGCACGCAAGGTGCCGCGATGCTCGGCCATAACGACCGGGAAGGTTTAAGGGATGACCCGCCGTCGCATTCCTGGAACTCGTCGCATCCCTCGCGCGGCGCGGAAGGCGGCTGCTCGCAGGCTGACCTGCGCTCAACCGGCGGCGACGGGCTGCTGTATTGCTTCGCAGTAAATTGACGCGCTAACCTTCGCCTCGGCCGCCGTCCTGGGCGGCCGAGGATCGTGCTATGCGCTACCTGTTCTACTATTGGCCGCAGACCCAGGGCCGCGGCGAGTTCGTGCGGCTGGCGCTGGAGGATGCCGGCGCCGCTTACGAGGATGTCGCCCGTGCGAAAGCCGGCATGGACCGCATGCTGGCGATGATGGAGGGCGGGCGCGACAAGCATCCGCCGTTCGCGCCGCCGTTCCTGAAGGCGGGCAAGCGCGTCATCGCGCAGACCGCCAATATCCTGTTTTATCTCGGACCGCGTCTGAAGCTCAGCCCCCGCGACGAGGTCGGCCGGCTCTGGCTGCATCAATTGCAGCTCACGGTGACCGATTTCGTGAAGGAGATTCACGACACCCATCACCCGATCGCCGGCAGTCTGTATTTCGAGGACCAGAAAGCAGAGGCGAAAAAATTCACGCATTATTTCTTGCAGGATCGCGTGCCGAAATATCTCGGCTACTTCGAGAGCGTGCTGAAGAAGAGCGGCGGTCCTCACGTGCTGGGGCGCAAGTTCAGCTATATGGATCTGTCGGTGTTCCAACTCGTCGAGGGCCTGCGCTACGCGTTTCCGCAGGCGATGGTGCGCACCGAGCGCAATCTGCCCGGCATCGTCGCCGTGCATGACCGCGTCGCGGCGCGCCCGCGCATCAGGAAATATCTCGCGTCAGCGCGCCGGATCGCGTTCAACGAGATGGGAATATTCCGGCGCTATCCTGAATTGGACGAATGATTCGGACGTGAGCGCATAAAACGCGACGTATGCCATGTGCGCAATGTCCGCTGCCGCCGATCGCTTGCCGACCAGTCAGTGAGCCGACCTGGCATTATTGGATTAAAGACGATGTTATTGACAGCTCATCAGGGCGAGACAAAAATCTCAATTCCCGAGCCACGCATATTGCGCCCAAATTCAAGATAATGCCGGTCGAGCCCGATCAGAAGTCAGCGCCGCGTCATGTCGCCTGGCTTGATTTAACCGATTTAGTGGAATTCTTCCGCAAAAATAGCGCCGTCACCGGCATCCAGCGCGCCATGAGCATGATCGTGATGGCGCTCGATAGCGCGCCAAATTCTCCCCTCGATGATGCGATTGAAATAAGGTTTTGCACATATGAATTCGCGGCCGCGCGCTATCATGAACTTGACTTCGGCCGCCTCAAGGATGCGCTCAGCCACATTCTTGCCGGCCGCAGCAATGGCCCTTCCTTGTTTGACACAATCGGAGCCGCTGCCGCGTTTCTACCGAACGACGTGTTCCTGGTCTTGGGAGCGTTTTGGTCTCTCGCTTCGTATTGGCGAACCATCATAGAAACCTGCGCTTTGGGCCGGCTTCAACTCGCCGTTATGTGTCACGATCTCATTCCGGTTCGCCATATGCGATGGTTCTCGGCCGCTTACGTGAACTATATCGCGGGAATTTGGGATGCGATGTTCAAGCACGCGCAATTGATCTTGACGAATTCGGAATACAGCGCGCGCGACGTGGAAGACTATTGTCGTAGCCGTGCGTTGCCGCACCACGCACCTCGGGTGCTGCGGCTCGGGGATGAATTCTTCAGCCCCGCAAGCCGCCCTGTTTCACAAAACAAAAGGCTTAGCTGTTATCTTGATCCTGGATTCGTGCTGGCAGTCGGAGCGCTGGATTTGCGAAAAAACCAAATTCTCTTGCTCAAAGTCTGGGCGCGGCTGATGCAGACATATGGAGAAAGAACTCCTTATCTGATCCTGGTCGGCAAATATTTCGAGCCATCGAGTATCGAATCAAATATCGACGTCGTCACCCTCAGGTGGAAGCGCAAAGACCGTATCGTGCATCTTGATGATGTGAGCGACGATGAATTGGCGGGGCTTTATCAAGAATGCATCTTCACCGTTTTCCCGAGCTTGGCGGAAGGATGGGGTCTTCCGGTGGCCGAGAGCTTGGCGGCGGGAAAGCTTTGCCTCGCCTCAAATGCGACGGCGATCCCGGAAGTGGGTGGCTCCCTTTTGGAGTATTTTGATCCGACGGATGCTGAAGAATGTTACCGTAAGGTCGAGCTTTACTTGTTTGACAGCGAACGTCGCGCGCGCGCCGAAGCGCGCATACGGTCAGGCTATCGCAAGACATCGTGGAAACAATGCGCACAGCAATTGCGCGGTATCATAGCCGAATTTTCCGCCGCGGTTCCCACGCAGCGAACGCCAGCATAAATCTCTCGCAGATTTTTATTGCCGACCGGCCGAATAACTTCCGTGCGCGATCTACACTCGCGCAGCGCGCTAGCCGTGCGCTTGCAGCGCCTTGCCGCCCGCGCTCACCGGCTTGGCGGCCACCAGCGTGAACGCGATCACGCACGGCGCGGTGCCCTTGTTCACCCAGTTGTGGATGGTGCCGCGCTGCACCAGCACGTCGCCGGCCTTCAGATGCACGCTGCCGACGTCGAGCTCCATGTCGATCTCGCCGGAGATCACCACCGCGTAGTCGATGGAGTTGGTGCGGTGGTTGCGCGGGGCGACGCCCGGCCCGAAGCTGACGATGCGGAACACGGTGCCGTTGTCGATGGTGGTGGCGATTGTCTTGCCCGAGGGATCGTCGTCGCCGTCGTTACGGACCGGGAAGCCCTCGGTCGACCAGATCACGCTGTAGTCCGCGCCGGGCCGTGGCGACGATACGTTCTTGACCTGCTCGTCGATCAGCACCTTGGCGCGGCCTTGATCGTCGTGACCGGTGACGACGCGGCGGATGTTCAGACTCATCGGCTCAATCCTCCCTCGGGAAATTTGTCGCGGCAATCATGGACGCAACGCCGGCGCGCTGGCAAATGCCCTAATCGGCGGGCAGCGGCTTCTTGCCGGATTCGTGCCAGAGCAAGAACAACCCGGAGCCGACCACGATGGCCGAGCCGGCGAGCAAAGCCAGCGTCGGGATCTCGCCCCAGAACAGGAAGCCGAGCCCCATCGCCCACACCAGCGAGAAATAATAGAACGGCCCGACCGCCGCGGGCGGCGCGAGCGACAGCGCGCGCGTCCACCAATATTGCCCGAGCGCGTTAAACAGCCCATTCACCAGCATGGCGGTGAGGTCGAGGCCGGCCGGCCAGGCAAAACCGAAGATCGGCATGGCGACGGCGAAGAACACGGTAAGGAACAGCATCTGATACATGGTCAGCGTTTCCGCCGACTCGGTCGTGGTCATGCCGCGCACCGCCGCGGTCACGCTGCCATAGAGCACCGCATTGCCGAGCGCGAACAGCGCGCCGACGCGAAAGCTGTCGGCGCCGGGCGCGGCCACCAGCAGCACGCCGAGGAAACCGACGATCAGCGCGCCGCCGCGCGCGAGCCCGATTGTTTCCTTCAGCCAGAACGCGGCGAACAGCGTGGCGAACAGCGGCGCGGAGAAATTGATGGCGATGGCGCCGCCCAACGGCATCAGCGAGAAGGCGACGATGATCAGGCTCTGCGCGACCGCCTGGGTTCCGCTGCGCCCGATGTGATCGCGCAGGCGCTTGGTGCGGAACACCATCAGGCCGGTGCGCGGCAGGATTAGCACGGCGCAGGCGATGAGCGAAATGACGGCGCGGAAGAACAACACCTCGGCGAACGAATAGCTCGCCACCTGCCATTTCGACAGCGAGCTGGAGACCGCGAACATCACGGTCGCCGCGACCATGTAAAGAATGCCGCGCGGGACGCGGTCGGCGCGCGCGGCGGGCAGGCGCTGGTCGAGGCGGTCGGACGTCACCGGGTCGGGGGCCTCTGGCGGGGGGAGGGACCCGATTGACTAGCACGGTGGGCGGAAGGCGGGCAGCGGCAAAAGGGAATGGCGGCCCTGCCACATTCCCCCGACCGTCGCCCCCACCGAAGCGGAGACGGGCGATTATTTCGCTACGCGCTTGCGCATCTGCCGCCGCTTGCGGGTCAGGCGCAGCTCCCGCCGCTTGCGCCGCGCGCGCGCTTCACGCGCCCGCTTGGCGCGCCGCCGCCGGCAGCGGCTGCATTTGCAGTTCGCGCGCCCGATCACGTTCTTGAGATAATCGATGCCGTAATCGTAGACGATCTCCTCGCCCGGCTTGATGTTGCGCAGCGCGCGGATGAACACCCGGCGCTTGACGTCGTAGGATTCCGCGTTCGGGTTGCAGGAGTGGTTGGCGTAGCGCGCGATATTGCTGCGCGGCGCGCCGTCGATGGTCCAGCGTTTGTTGATCTCGTACAGGTAGCGGTTGCCGCTGTTTTCGAGCTTTTCGGCCTGCTTGGTGCTGAGCAGGCGGCCCTTGTATTCGGCGATCCGGCTGCGCTTGCGGATGGGCCGGGTGGCGAACAGGCCGAGGCCGGTGAGCGAGCGGCCGACGCGGAACGGTCTTCTGGGCATTGCGGAGCCGGGATTCCAAAATGAACGCGGGCGTTGCGGATGCCAGAAGGCCGCGCGCGCGTCAATGCGCCCCGATGGTTGCCCACAGGGCGCATGACGGCGGCCGCGGGTGGCGCCCCGCGGCTACGGCAGTTCGGCGACCAGCTTCTGGTATTCGTCCTGCGTCCAGGCGCGGGCGGTGCGGGTGCGCACATTGCCCAGCGAACCGAGCGCCAGCGAGAATTTGGCCATGTTGTCGCCGTTCGGCGTCTCGACCATGGCGACGAGATCGGAATCGCCGGCCGTCAAATAGACCTGCTTGATCTCGACGCCCACTTTCTTCGCAAGTTCACGCGCTGCCGTCGCGCGCTTGGGGGCATCCTTGATGGCGCGGATGCCCTGATCGGTGAAGTTCATTGACAAGATGAACAGCATGTTCGTTCTCCCCTGATGGCGGTTGTGCCCCCGCCGCGGCGATCATTGGCCAAGTCCGGCGCGCGGGCAAGCGGGGCCGGCCGCCCGCGCGCAGCGTTGCACGCCACTGTCATGGCCGGGCGAAAGACGCTAAATTAGCCACGAGCGACACGTGCTGCCGGATTGAACCGGCTGCGGCCAAGCGGCCAGACGAACCGGAATTCCAGCATAAGGACCTGCCATGACCTCTACCGCCAAATGTCTTGCCGGCGCTGCGCTGATCCTGGGCGGATGTTTCGCGGGCGCAGCACTCGCGCAAAACGCGCCGCCACCCAAGGCCGACGCCGGCACCACGGCGCAGTCGCAATGCCTGTCCGACAGCGGCGGGTTCAAGAACATCGACGATCACCCGGCCTACACCATCGAGCTCGCCAACAAGTGCGAGCAGCGCCTGAAGTGCCAGGTCTATGTTTATGTCATCAGCGCGAAGGGGCCGGTGCAGGGCCACGCCACCCTGGTGCTGGCGCCGAAATCGCGCGGCGCGGCGGCCAAGAAATCTTACGTGCTCAAGGTCAAGATGCTCGGCGGCATCACGCAGTCGACGCGCGAGTGCCGGGTGGATTGAGGCGGGCTTGATCGCACCGCCGCTCGGGCAACTTTGCGCCCAAAGGCCCGGCGGGCCATGCTGGCGTCCGGCCTTTGCCGGAGAACCGTGATGCCATCAAATCCGCAAGCGTGGCCCGAGCTTCCCTACGCCGCGTGGCGGGACACCCGCGACACGCTGCATCTGTGGACGCAAATTGTCGGCAAGATCCGCCTGGCGCGCACGCCCTGGCTCAATCATTCCTGGCATGTCGCGCTCTACGTCACGGCGCGCGGCCTGACCACCTCGCCGATCCCGGACGGCGCGCGCTCGTTCCAGATCGATTTCGACTTCATCGAGCACGTGCTGTGGATCCGAACCAGCGACGGGCACTACCGGCAAGTCATGCTGCGGCCGATGGCGGTGGCCGAGTTTTACGCGGAGACGATGGCTGCGCTCGAACAGCTCGGCATCGACGCCGCGATCCGCACCATGCCGTGCGAAATCCCGAACTGCATTGCGTTCGACCGCGACACGGTGCACGCCGCCTACGATGCCGGCTACGCCAACCGGTTCTGGCGTGTGCTGGTGAGCGCGCATCGCGTGCTGGCGCATTTCCGCAGCGGCTTTCTCGGCAAGGTCTCGCCGGTGCATTTCTTCTGGGGCTCGTTCGATCTGGCGGTGACGCGGTTTTCCGGCCGGCCGGCGCCGCGCCATCCCGGCGGCATTCCGCATCTGCCCGATGCGGTGGCGCGCGAGGCCTATTCGCACGAGGTGTCGAGCGCGGGCTTCTGGCCGGGCGGCGGCGGCCCGATCGAGTATCCGGCGTTTTATTCTTACGCCTATCCGGCGCCGGAGGGCTTTGCCGTGCGGCGAAGGTGAAGCCCGCGGCGGCGTTTTTTCGCAAGGACCTCGGCGAATTCATTCTGCCTTATGATGCCGTGCGCGAACGCGCGCGACCCCGACGCCGCGCTGATGGAATTCCTGCAAAGCACCTACGCGGCGGCGGCGGATTTAGGAAAGTGGGACCGCGCGGCGCTGGAGTGCGCGTTGGGCGAAGCGGGGAACGGTGAGGGTGGTGTAGCACATTGGTCGTCATCAACCGCCAACGGGTCCGGCCAAGGCCGGAGCGAGGACAGACTCCGGCCGGTGATCCAGTAACTCCGGCATAGGATTGAGCCGCTGACACCGCGCGTGCCGGGCTCCGGCTTTCGCGCGGACGAACGGCGCTTTATGGTCGGCTAAAGGGCGAAGCAAAACGCCGGCGCACATGGCAATTGCGCGCATGGCAATCGCGCACATGGCAATCGCGCAAGGCAATCGCGCACACGGCAATCGCGCTCAAGGGCAGATCGCGCGCAAGGAAAGGGACGGCCGATGAGTCGATGAGCCAAAAGGCAAGAATTCCACAATCTCGGCGAAACCGGACGACGGCTTGCTGCGCGAACTCGCCGAAGGCGTGACGACGCGCATCTTCGCCGGCGAGCACGCGATGTTGTCGGTGGTGACGATCGCGCCGAACGCCGAAGGCGTCATGCATCATCACCCGGAGGAGCAATGGGGCGTTCTGCTGGAAGGCTCCGCGGTGCGGTTTCAGGGCGGCGAGGAAATCCACGGTCACGCCAAGGGCGATTTCTGGCGCACGCCCGGCAACGTGCCGCACACCATGCACGCCGGCCCCGACGGCGCGCGCGTGCTCGACATCTTCAGCCCGCCGCGGGCGGAGTACAAAAAGGCGGGGAAGGGGTTTGGGTGAGTGGGATGAGGCGCGCCCGGAAGGACGGTAAACCATGAGCAAGAAGGCATTCGACAAGATCGCCGAAGGCTTAACCGAGGCGCTGGCCATCGCGCGCGGCGGGAAGAAACCCGCGAAGCTACATCCGCCTCATCCTGAGGAGCCCGCGCAGCGGGCGTCTCGAAGGGTGGGGCGGCCCCGTGCTTCGAGACGCGCTTCTTCGAAGCGCTCCTCAGCATGAGGCCGGGAGAGTTGGGCGCACGTCTCGGCGCCGATGCGCAACCGCGCCGCCAATTTTTCGGTCGGGCGGCTGATGGAATTTTTGACCGCGCTCGGGCAGGACGTGCGGATCACGGTGAAGCCGACGCGGAAGGCGCAAGGGGAGATGGAGGTGGTGGTTTCGTGAGGCGCGCGTCAGCGCAGTGTAACGCGCCGTCTTTGCCTCGAATGGTGGAATACGCTTCGCTATTCCGTCCTGCCGCATTGCCAGAATCGATGCCGTACTGCAATCTAAATCTCAAAAGAAAATCGTTGTGCAGGCAATTGCTCTTGAGACAATGCGAACTAGAATTGCGGCTACGCGTCCTAAGGGTAGTGATCCGACGACGCGGAATATTTCAATCAAAATAAAACCATTCAAAACTCTAAAGGTCACGCAACGATTATGTATTATTATGACGGCGATGACCGTTTCTAGAGAAGGAAAATCTTGCCGAGGATTATGTATTTATTGCTGACTTCGATGACCGTTTTTTTCTAGAGAGGAGCAAATGTGCTCTGATCAGAAGATTTATGATTCTTAGTTGCGCTTACGCGCGCGCGAAGAAAGGTATTTTTGATATCTTCTAGCCTAAAGAAGTCCAAAGTTCTTGACATGGATAAAGAAAGACCGGATCGAGAAAGCGAAACTCTAAGCTGTTAGACCCGTGCCTTCCCTTGGAGCCCCCATGAACGCCCCCGTCACACCGCCCGCCCGTCCCCCCGTACCACCACTCGCCCTTGTTCCCGCTCGGGCCCGACCAGACGCCCTATCGCAAGCTCGAGGTCGGCGGCGTCACGGTCGAAAAGGTCATGGGCAAAGACATGCTGGTGGTCAGCCACGAGGCGCTGCGCGCGCTCGCGGAGGCCGCCTTCACCGACATCAATCACCTGCTTGCGCCCCGCGCACCTCAAGCAGCTGCGCGCCATCCTCGACGACCCGGAGGCCTCGGCTAACGACAAGTTCGTCGCCTATGATTTCCTGAAAAACGCCAACATCTCGGCCGGCGGCGTGCTGCCCATGTGCCAGGACACCGGCACCGCGATCATCATGGGCAAGAAGGGCCGCCTGGTGTTCACCGACGGCTCCGACGAGGGCGCGCTCGCCGAGGGCGCGCGCGACGCTTATCTCAAAAAGAATCTGCGCTATTCGCAGCTGGCGCCGATTTCCATGTTCGAGGAGAAGAACACCAAGAACAACATGCCGGCGCAGGTCGAGATCTATGCCGAAGGCGAGGACGCCTACAAGTTCCTGTTCATCGCCAAGGGCGGCGGCTCGGCCAACAAGGCGTTCCTGTTCCAGGCGACGCCCTCGATTTTGACGCACGACCGCATGCTCGCGTTCCTGAAGGAGAAGGTACTCACCCTCGGCACCGCGGCCTGCCCGCCCTATCACCTGGCGATCGTGATCGGCGGCACCTCGGTCGAGCTCACCATGAAGACGGTGAAGCTCGCCTCCACGCATTATTACGACACGCTGCCGACCAAGGGCTCGGAGGACGGCCACGCCTTCCGCGATCTCGCCATGGAGCAGGAAGTGCTGAAGATGACGCAAAGCTCCGGCGTCGGCGCGCAGTTCGGCGGCAAATATTTCTGCCACGACGTGCGCGTGATCCGGCTGCCGCGCCACGGCGCCAGTTTGCCGATCGGGCTCGGCGTGTCGTGCTCGGCCGACCGGCAGGCGCTCGGCAAGATCACCAAGGACGGCGTGTTCCTGGAAGAGCTCGAGCATCACCCGGCGCAGTATCTGCCCGACGTCGACCAGGAGAAGCTCGGTGGCGCGGTGGTCAAGGTCGACCTCACAAGCCGATGCAGGAGATTCTCGCGCAGCTGTCCCAGTATCCGGTGAAGACGCGGCTCTCGCTCTCCGGGCCGATGATCGTCGCGCGCGATCTGGCGCACGCCAAGCTGCGCGCGCGGCTGGAGGCCGGGCAGGGGCTGCCCGACTACGTCAAGAACCATCCGATCTATTACGCCGGCCCGGCCAAGACGCCGCAGGGCTACGCCTCGGGCGCGTTCGGGCCGACCACCGCGGGGCGCATGGATTCGTATATCGATCAGTTCCAGGCCGCCGGCGGCTCGATGATTTCGGTCGCCAAGGGCAACAGATCGTCACAAGTGCGCGACGCCTGCCATAAGCACGGCGGATTTTATCTGGCCTCGATCGGCGGCGCTGCGGCCAATCTCGCCGCGCACTGCATCAAGAAGGTCGAGGTGCCAGGAATATCCCGAGCTCGGCATGGAGGCGATCTGGCGCATCGAGGTCGAGGACTTCCCCGCCTTCATCGTGATCGACGACAAGGGCAACGATTTCTTCAAGGAATTGAATCTCGGTTGAATCCCTCCCCCTGAAAGGGGGAGGGTGCCGAGCGATAGCGAGGCGAGTGGGGGTCGCTTGCGCCTTGCGCTATGATCCCCACCCGGCTCGCCGCTTCTCGCGGCTCGCCACCCTCCCCTTTGCAAGGGGAGGGATAAGGAAGTTCAAGGGAGGACGCCATGATCACCGCCATCGTGCAATTCCAAATGCCGGCGCCGGTTTCGCTTGAAGAAGCCACGCGCATGTTCGAGTCGAGTGCGCCGAAATATCAGAATCTGCCGGGGCTGATCCGCAAATACTATCTGCGCTCGGAGGACGGGCGCACGGCCGGCGGCGTTTACCTGTGGGAATCGAAAGCGGCGGCGGAAAAAGTCTATAGCGGCGAGTGGCGCGAGCGCGTGGCCAAGCTGTACGGCAACGCGCCGCAGGTCGTCTACTTCGACACGCCGGTGATCGTCGATAACCAGGCCGGCGGCGAAATCACCAAGGCGGCGTAAGCGCCGGTTCTGCCTCAGGGCGCCGGCCGCTTCGGCATGTTCTTGGCGAACACCCCGAGCGTGATCGCGCGCGCCACATATTGCGCCAGGCAGTTGTAGCCGGCCTCGTTGAGCTCGAACTCCTCCGCCACCGGCGTGCTGGCGATGATCTGCATCGCCTCGAAGAAGCGCACGACGATCACGTTTTCCTGCGCCGCCACCCGGCGCAGAGCTTCGCGAATTTCGATGTAGTGCGCGTCGCGCTGCATCTGCTTGGCGAATTGCAGGCCGACCAGCACGACATCCACCTTGTGGCGTTTAAGCCAGTCGATCTGTCCCTTGATGGTCAAGGCGAATTCGTCGGCCGGCACATAGGCGAGCGCATCGTTGGTGCCGACCTGCCAGAGCACCAGATCGGGCTGATCGAGCGCGACCTCGTTTTTCATGCGGGCCGCGGCGCTGGCGGCGAGCTCGCCCGAAACGCCGCGATTGATCATCACCACGTCGATGCCCTTGAGCGCGCCTTCCAGCATCGCCTCGATCAGTTCGGTATAGGCGCCGCGATGCGCGTTCACGCGGCCGGGCGCCGCGCCCATGGCCAGAATGCGCAAGGTCTTGCGCTGCCGCTTGAGCGCCACCGCCACGTTCGGCAGCGGCCAGTCATCGGCGTTGGCGCTGGCGCCCGCCTGACAGGCTTTCGACAGCGTCGCGGCCGGCGGCGGCGGGGTTTGCGCCCACGCCGTACCGATCATTGCACTGACGAGCGCCGCGCCGATCAAGCGGCCGATGCATGTCGCGTGCGTTGTCGCAATTCGGCAAGCCATGCGGTGAGAGCCATGATGATGACGCCGATAACTACCACGGCGCTGTCGGTGCCGACAGTGCCGTGGTAGTAGAAACGCAGGATCTGTCCGCCGAGGCTCAACAGCGAGCCGATGCAGAATACATAGAGCGAATTGCGCCCGAGCATCGCGAACATGCCGATCAGCGGCATGATGAGGGAGCGCGCATAAGGCAGTTCGCCGAACCGGCGGATAGTAGGGAAATGCGAGCGAGAATATCGCCACCAGCGACAGGAACTGGATCAGCCGGGGCGGCGTCGCATAGGTTTTGTCGAGCAGGAAGAACAGTTTCGGGTCGGGCACATTGGTCGGGTCCCACAGCCAGTCGTACAACACGGCCAGGGTGAAATAGATCAGGATCGGCAGCGCCACGATCCGCACCCAGAATATATTGCGGCGCACCCAGGCGCCGGGCCCGGCGTCGTGGCGGGCCAGCGCGAAGCCGAGCACGAAGGTCATCTGCCAGGCCAGCGGGTTGAAGAACCAGGTCCCCGATACCGGCCAGGTCGGCAGCGTCAGTTGAAACGTCAGCACGACGACGTAGAGAGCGGCCGAGGCCGGCAGCACCAGGTTGGGCGCCAGCCGGTCAATCAGCGCGAAGAACGGCGCCATCAGCATCAGCGCCACGTAGAGCGGCAGGATGTCGAAATAACCCAATTGATGGGTAAGCAGCGCCAGCCCGATATGAGTGGGCACCGGATCGTTGAACACGGCGGCGGCGTTGTGCCATTGCAGCAGCAGCGGATTGCTGAACTCGATCGAGGTCAAGGCCAGCATCGCGATCGCCAGCATGGTGATCAGCACCTGCGCGGCATAGAGCTCGAGCGCGCGGCCGAACAGGCGCAGCACCACGTTGCGCGTCGGCATGGTGCGGCCGCCGCCATCCGCCATCAGGCGCAGCGACCAGCCGGCCAGGAACACGAACAGGTCGGCGGCATCCGAGATCGAGAAATTGACCAGGGTGTAGCGGGCGTAGAACAGGCCGGGGATGTGATCGATGAAGATCGTGATCAGCGCAAACCCGCGCCAGAAGTCGACCGCATTGGCTTGGCGCGTCATGCTCGGTCCTGGCCGCGGTTTACTTGCCCGGCGCGCAATGTGCCGGGGGCTTGCGGTGACGGTCAAGATGCCGGCCTAGCATTTAGGTCGATAGCGCCGGCTTTTTTGCGCCGAATCAAAACCCGGTGGCAAAGCGCGCCATCACGACAATGATGGCGATCTGCATGGTGCCCTGCATCGCCACCACGCGCACGTAAACGCGCATCCAGCGCTTGAGCTTGTCGTGGTCGGGCGCGGGCTTCATGATTTCGAAATAGAGCCTGAGATTCATCGGCAGCAGAATGCCGAGCCCCTGCACGGTGAGCACGGTGACGATGGCGAGCGCGCCGATCACCCACCAGAATTGCGGATAGGCGACGTCGAGAAAGCCCATCCGCACCGCCAGGAACCAGCCGGACGTGGAGGTGATGGCCGACAGCGTCGGCATCAGGATGAGCGTGCGCGGGATGATGCCGGCAATCATGGCGCGGCGGGTGTCGAACGAGACGCGGCGCAGCACCGGACCGATCACGAAGCCCATGAACAGATCGATGCCGGTCCACAGCGCGCCGGTCATCACATGCACGAAATCGAGGAACCAGAGGCTCGGCCCCAGGATCGCCGCGATCATGCCCGCCACGGCGGCCGCCGCGGCGGCGATGTACCAGGGCCGCAGCGGAGCTACGACGCGTGCGGGCGGCGTTGCGGAAATCGTATCGGCCACGCGGCGCTCCCGTTAAATTAACGAAAGCAACGCTAGCGGCGGCCCGCCGCTATGCCAAGACCCGCGTGCTACGCCGCTCAGGGACTGAAAGCGGATTCCGGCGGCCGTCGCGTCGCGGCCTGGCAATCTTGTGCGCCGGCGACTTGCGCGCGCAGGTGATTGAATACGAACACGCGGATGGCCGACGACAGATTGGTGCCATCGCGCTTTTGGTCGATTTGCTGCACCAGCGTCGTCAGCTTTGTCTTTTGCGAGCTGGCGATTTCGCGCAAGCCTTCCCAAAATTCCTTTTCAAGCGACACGCTTGTCTTTTGTCCATTGCGGACGATTGAACGTTTGATGTTGGCGGAATTCATGGTCGCTCCAAGCCCTCTTCGCGGCGGACGGAAAATCCTGACCCTCAAGCTTTAAGAACCGTATGCACGAATGCCCGCGCATCTGCCTTGACCGAGATCAAAATTGTATGCGCACCAATGACTTCCCGCGTAGCAGCATAAATCAAGGGTTGCCGGCGCCGCGCCGGCGGCGGCTCGCGCGACCCGCCGTTAGCGTTTGTTTTTAATGGACATTTTACAAGCCTGTCGCACCGGCGCCCGTTAGCGTGCGGCCAGCATTGCGCAAGGCCGGAGGCAGCCATGAATTTCACGGGCGGACTCATACTGATTGCTGTCGCCATTGCCATGATCGTAGTGGCGCGGCCGGCCGACGGGGAATCGGCGCCGTTCCTCAAGGCTTGGGTCGTCGGTCAGATCTACACCCTGGCCGCCATGGTGAGCGCCGTGACGGGCGTTACCGTGGTGATCATCACGCGGCCGTTCTGACCGCTTCCAATCAACATACTTCGAGCTATTGCTGAGCGCGCGCCGGGCCCCTAGGGCGCGTTCGGGTCGCCGGCCGGCGGCCGCGGCTTCGATTCGTGGATCAGCGTCTCGCAGCTCAGGCATTGGAACGTGTCGAAGTGCAGCAAGTCGTCGCGCGATTTGCTCGCCTGCATGGCGATGCCGCAGACCGGGCAGTTGCGGATCGGGGGCCGTGCGCGTGTTGTCAATTTTCAATCCACTGAAAGCAAAAAAACGATTTGATGAGACTCGCCAAATACCGCCGCGCTGGAATTGATCCAGATCAATACCGGGAGCCGACCGCTGCGGCACGCCGCCGCGCCGTCCGGCGCTGCCGGCGAGGCGGGAAATGATTTAGGTCAATGCAGCGGCTGGTCGTGCCTCCAAGATAATAAAATGTGGGAGCATGTTTCGACCGCGCCGTTCGACCGCGATCTCGAATTGGCCGTCATTGATAATGACGGCCCGCATGCGCTCGTATTCCCATGCCGGCGTATCCCCGGCGGCTGGGTGAAAGTGGAAACCAGGGAACGGCTGGACGTGCGCCCGACGCATTGGCGGGAATGGCGGCACGCCGAGGAGAGCCTGTCCGATCCGCTCAGGTCGAACCGGAGTTCCGCCTAACTCATTCTCACGCTGGCTGTTTTCTCGAAAACCGGTCGCCGTTCGGGACCCAAGTCCGACAAGCATGGCGCCGGCAATGCCGGCCGGATTATCGCGGATAAGCGAGGCTCGAGATGCCCGGCTCCACGGCTCTGGCGCCGCCGGCGAATTGATGAAGACCGACCGAGATCAGCGCGATGATCGTGATCGCCATGCCGAGCCGCACCCACTGGTCCATTACATCCGCCTCCGGTTCTTGTTCCGCAGTGCAACCTAGTTGCGCGGAATCGCGACGGCCATCGCGACCCGCAAACGGGTGAACCGGTAGGGTTAAAGCTGGGCCGGTTTGCGGCAGTGCAGTGACCGCACTGCGGCATCGACGCCGGGGTGCCGGTAGCGATTGCTTCGGAGCGAGGCGGAGTGCCGGTCAGTTTTGTTCTTTCGGCACCTTGAACGTCGATTCCAGCGCCTCCGCCTTATCGGCGAGTTCGGCGCTGATGGCGGCGAGCGCATCGTGCGCGCGCGCATCCGAGCAGTTGCGCGCGATCTTATTGCAACGCACAGCGAGATTTCGAAGATAGGCAGCAATTCCGATCTGCATCAATTTCCCCACGGGGACGCCGGCCGCTGGCGCGGTCTCCTGCCAGCCGCCGGCCCCCACCGGCGGCAAGCTGGCTTCGAGCGCCGTTTATGCAAATTTGATGCGGAATCTCAAAGGGCAAACTGTATCGGCCGGCGAAAAAAATATTTTCGCAATAGTCGTAGGCCGCGCATCAGACCCACGGACCCCCGCGACACATGGCCGAGGCCTTCGAGCACAATTATTGCGGCCGCGCTAGCGCATGGATTTCCAGGGGTCGGTTTTTTCCTTGGATTCCGGGATTTTATCGAGCGCGTCTTTATAGGCCTTTTCGTCGGCTTTCTTTTTGGCCAGATCTTCCGCCGAATGTTCGGCTTTTGCCGGCGAGTGCCGTTTGCCACCTCCCACGCCCTGCGCATGGGCAGCCCCCGCCAAAGACGCGATGAGGGCCGCGGCTATGAGGCTTCGCATGGTCAAGCTCCTCATATGGTGGACCGGGTTCGCAACTTAGCCGCAAGCGGAGCGGCGAACCAGCGCAGTCTTAATGAACGTCGCTTGCGATGACGCCAATGCCGGCAACGCCGCACGGCCCGCCGGCGCCTTTCGGGCGCCGCTATTTCTGTTATCATTTGAGTTTAATGGCGCAGGGAGGTGGCAATGAAAGTCTTATTGAGTTTCTTGTCACCTTGCCTATTGCTCGGTCTCGTGCTCGCTGCCGGCGATGCGCTGGCCGGTTCGAGCGTCTCGAGCAGCGCCACCGCGAGCGGCGGCTCGTCGACGACCGTGATCACATATACATCGGTCTCCGGCGGCGGCAGCGCCAGCGCCAGTGCGAGCGGCAGCATCGGCGCTTCGGTGAGCGCGAGTTCGTCCAGTTCAAGCTCGGGAAGCCATGCCAGCGCCACCAGCTCAGGCCATCGCAGCGTCCACGTTCGCTGCAACCACCATAGCTATACCGGCTTGGATTCCATTAGCTGTTAGGCGGCCTTAGACGGCTGCAGCCAGCAACGCGGCCGTCAATGGCGGCGGCCGAATTATTCCTGTCACAGTTTGGCGGTATGACGCGTGGCGATGTGTCGTTGCGTTGACGGGCGCGTCCATGCCTCGCTATTTTTTCCATTTCAGCGATGGGAAGCACACGTTCACCGATTCGGCCGGTGCCGAGTTTGCAGGTGCTGCCGCCGCGCGCGCGCATAGCAAACGGCACATCCGCGAAATCAAAGGCTCGCTGTCCGAGCGCCAGATTATGGATTGGTCGAGCTGGAAAATGATCGTCGCGAACAATGATGGGAAAACGATTTTTGAGGCCGGTTTCGATCCTCACCGGTGAAATTATTTTTGCCGCCGGGTTTGCCGTCGCTCCGATATAAGGCGGCCGCGATAAAGAAACCCCAGCCGGCGGAAGCACAGCTGGGGTTCCCCGTGCGGAAGCGGCTCTAAAGGGGCAAACCAAAAGAGCCGAAACCCGGCACTGCGGACAATGTGCCTCAATTTTAGTCAGGGATCAATTGAACCCCCTGCGGTCCTGGATGCGTTGCATCCAGGGCGCAACAACCAGGTGAGCGGCCGCAGCATTAACGGCTTGGCCGGCGGCAGGGATATCGCCGGGCCAGCATGTCTGCCACGAATATTGCGGCAGGCTCCTGCTGCAGTTCGGGATGATTGCGGGCGTTATCCAGAAACATCGCAATGATCTTCGTGAAGTTGAGTTGCTCGCTGGCCGGAGGGCAGGCCCCCAGCGGGTGGATGACGTTTTTATAATTGGGATCGTGCACCTCGATGGTTGCGAGATCGAGATAGGCCTCCAGGTGCCCAAAGCACTTTCCGGCATCGAGCGCATCGCCGACGGCCGCCGATCGCAGTCTGACCTCATTTTCTTTCGTCACATCGAGTTGCTTGCAGCGAACCAACAGTTGACCCATCGTCAGCGGCGCCGCCTGGGCATAGGTACTTGCCGCTATAAACGCCGCCAACACCGCCAATAGCGCGACACGGACCCTCATTTGCCACCTCCATGACAACGATAACGCCGCGACCAAACAGGAAGCCGAGACGCAAGCCAGTCAAAAAGCAAATCAGCATAGTCACCCCCATCGCATGCCGACGGGGGACTGCAATATTGACCGCATCCTAGGGCAGCGCCGGTTAGCTGGCCAACCGGGCCTACGTGATCGGCAATTTGGGGCGGCTTTTTTGCGGTCTGCGCCGGCTTTCATGCGCCGGGCAAGGATAAGGCGCATGCGGACATGAAAAAGGCCGCCCACCGGGCCGGCCCCGTCGCTGCCCACGGAATCAAGCGGCGTCGGACACTGGAAGTGTCAGCTCTTTCTCGGCGGCGCCGGCCTCGTCCATCAGCATCAGACTTAGCTCTTCCAGCGCTTCGTGAACCGCGCGGCTGACCACCGTTTTTGAAAGGTACAGACATTTATGCGCCTGCTTGCGAAGGCAGTTAGGGGAGCCCGCCACCAGCAGACAAAGTGCGCATTGCTCGGCTGTGCAGAAAAGCATGGTGACCTAAAATTTGTGTCCCGGCCCGCCACCTGGAAAGACGGATGACTGGGCCGGGGCACGCCAGAACGCTACGCGTAGAAAGGTCCAATCAGACCTCGCAGCTGAACCCTAGGTGGCAATAGCTAACGGTTTCTCACATCGCGTTAGCGAAAATGCAGGCCAGCTATGCCCGATTTGCAAGCGCAAGCAATGGGATGCGAAACAGGTTAACCGGCCGGGATCTTTTCCCGGACCAAAGCAGGCCGGCGCACAATCTGGCCAGGGATAGAACGAGGCCGCCAATGACGGCGGCCTATCGCACATGCATGGAAAAGTCGGACAGCATGCTGGCTGACGGAGCGCGTGTAGAAACCGCCATAGAGCGCGGAATCCAGCGACGTTGCCAGAGCAAGCAGTGCGACGGCCCAGAGTAGTTTCCGCATAAGATTAGGATTGCGTACAATTCTTAATCGAAAGTTATACGAATGAAAGAAGCCCCGGCAAACCGTGCCGAGGCCTCCCTGTTGCCCGGGGCTCAGACATATTCCCGAACGCCGGAATCATAACCGGCGGTGATTAGCGAAGCCTAAAGCAAGAACATACAAAACCGGGCGACGCCACAATTCGAGCGCTGCCCTGAGAGGCCAAAGGATCTGTATCGCGGTACCGGCCGCGGGCCGGCGCCCCGATCGCGGACTGACTCAGGGCCACGCCATGAGCGGAATTCAGGACAGCAGGAATCACAGCTTCTTTGCAAAGAGCCAGGCGACTATGCAGGCCAAGAACAATGCGAGAGCAATGATTGTCCAATACTCGATCGTTATCCCGAACAGGGAAAAATCGCGCGTCAAAAATTCGAGGTATTCATCCATGGCACGATTATAGATGCAGTTTTGAGTAAAAATCTCATATTTTCATTCCGTCGATTGCGGCGAGATCAGGACTTTTTATGCCGCCGACCAGGGGTAGGCGGCTTTAGACGAGCGCCGCATCAATCGAATTGCTCAGCGACCAAACGTGATCGGCCGACCCGAGCGACATGACTAGCGTCGTGGTACCGTGGCTTTCATGTAAGCGCAGAGATTCTCGTGTGCGACAGCAAGGCTCAGCGCTGCCCAATTGGTCGGTAATGAAAGGGGCAGCCAAGCAAGGGACCGAAATGCGGTTAGCGCTGCCAATATTGCTGCTCGCCAGCATCCTTATTGCGGGATGCGCCCGGCAAACCGTCAATTGCAGCATGGGCGCCGGGCACAACGGTTGCCTGCCGGGGACAAACGAATACGAGCAGATGGTGCAGCGGCAGCAGGAAGAAAAGACGCACGATGCGATGGACGATGCGCTGTGCCGTTCTTACGGCGCGCAGTCGGGATCGGCGGCCTACTTCGAATGCCGCCGCAAAAGGGCCGCAGATCGCCGGATGTTCGAGCGGCCCCGCATGGCCCCGGCCGCATCGGCGCCGAAACGATGACGCCGGAAAAGACAGCGGCCGCCAACTGAGGCGGCCTCGGTCAGCGTTCGACTAAACGTTGTTGCGTGGTCCCGCAATCGGAGCACTCGAAGGTTTGCGCCTCAAAAGAGGGGCGCGCCGGATTTGGCTTCGCCTTAACGAACTCCATTTCCTTGGCGCAAATGACACAGGTCGGGCGGCTGGCAGGTGGGCGAGGTTGCATGGGGGGCCAAGAGGCTAGTTCTTTGGATCGGGCTCATGAAAATAGACCGCGCCCGATGCACCGCGATGACGCCCATGAGAATCGGGCCACGCCGGCCCCGCAGCGAACACATCGAACATCAGGACAATCCCGGCAATGGCGACAACGTTTCTGGCGGCACGGCTAGGCGCCTTTCTTCGGCGGCGGCCCAATAATGATCGTCAAACCGCACCGCTGACAAGAATGGACGATTTTGTCGCCCGTCAGGGTCGTTTGCATTGCGACAAGGCAGACAAGGCAAGACTTTGGCGGTGGAGGCTTCGGCGGCTGGTTCACAAGGTAGTTACAGGATACTACCTAACGCTCTCCGCAAATACGGATATTTACGTAGTGCGCCAGCCATCGTCAGAATCGGGCCGCGCGCGGGTCAAAGCAGCGCGACTTGAATGCCGAGCACGATCGATTGTGCGTTTATAGCTGCAAATACAATGATGAAGAGAATGGCCGCCATAATGAAAGCGGCCGCGCTGTTTTCGCGCTCGGACGTTTCGTTTCTGCGGCCCGGATTTGCCATGGCAGAAAACTCATAGACGGCGCGGCTTCCGCACGCGTTGCTCTGAATCAAATAGGGGCCATTCCTGATTTTAAAAGGGACCATGCATAATGAAGGGTAATGGAAAGGGGCCGGTCCCTGAATTTTCAAACCCGGCCACTCCTGCTTTTAAATCAGGCCACTCGGGGTCAAAACAGGCCAGTACCCGGTATCGCAAAAGAACATATTGCGAACTGAGAACAAATGGTGTACATCGCCTCCTTCAGTCGATCCCGGCCCTAGCGGGCAAGGCCGCGTTGTCGGGGAATCGATTCTTAGGCCATAAGGAGCGAGGACCATGAGTTAGCCTGCCCTGCGTCTCGTCGAAGGATCGTCCATGGACAAGTCGAAAGCCCTCTCCGCCGCGCTCAGCCAGATCGAGCGCCAGTTCGGCAAGGGCTCGATCATGCGGCTCGGCAAGAACGACAAATCCATGGATGTGGAGACCATTTCCACCGGCTCCTTGGGCCTCGACATCGCGCTCGGGGTCGGCGGCCTGCCGCGCGGCCGGGTGGTGGAGATCTACGGGCCGGAATCCTCCGGCAAGACCACGCTGGCGCTGCACACCATCGCGGAAGCCCAGAAGCTTGGCGGCATCTGCGCCTTCGTCGACGCCGAGCACGCGCTCGATCCGGTTTATGCCCGCAAGCTTGGGGTCAATGTCGACGACCTCTTGATCTCGCAGCCGGACGCCGGCGAGCAGGCGCTGGAAATCGCCGACACGCTGGTGCGCTCCGGCGCCATCGACGTGCTGGTGGTCGATTCGGTCGCCGCTTTGGTGCCGCGCTCGGAGCTGGAAGGCGAGATGGGCGACGTGCAGCCGGGTAGCCAGGCGCGGCTGATGAGCCAGGCGCTGCGCAAGCTCACCGCCTCGATCTCGAAGTCGCGCACCATGGTGGTTTTCATCAACCAGATCCGCATGAAGATCGGCGTGATGTACGGCTCGCCGGAAACCACCTCGGGCGGCAATGCGCTGAAATTCTACGCGTCCGTGCGCCTCGATATCCGCCGCATCGGCGCCATCAAGGAGCGCGACGAGGTGGTCGGCAACCAGACCCGCGTCAAGGTGGTCAAGAACAAGCTGGCGCCGCCGTTCAAGCAGGTCGAGTTCGACATCATGTATGGCGAGGGCGTCTCCAAGGTCGGCGAATTGATCGATCTCGGCGTCAAGGCCAACGTGGTGGAGAAATCCGGCGCCTGGTATTCCTACGACAGCCAGCGCATCGGGCAGGGGCGCGAGAACGCCAAGCTCTTCCTCAAGCAGAACCCCGACATCGCCGCCAAGATCGAGGCGCAGGTGCGCCAGAACTCAGGCATCGTCGCCGAGGCGATCATGGCCGGCGAGGAACCCGACAAGGACGACGACGAGGCGGCGGAGGCCTAAAGGGTAAAGGCTGCGACATCCACGCTTGCCCTCTCCCCTTGAGGGAGAGGGTGGCTCAGCGCGCGGAGCGCGGGCCGGGTGAGGGGTCCAGCTTCTCGATAAATGAAGGCTTGTAAGGCGCTGCGGCGGCGCCGGTATTCCGCCGCACCACATCTGGTGACGCGTTCTGAGCGTATCGCCCCCGTCGGCACCCGGCTGCGTAAAGCGGCCGCCACCGAAGACGGGGGCGATCTGCGTTTGGGGGGCATCACGTAAATCGAGACGGGGCGGCATTCGCGCTTTCCCTCTCCCCCAGGGGAGAGGGAAGAATGGGTGCCGCCCTGCCATGGACTTACCCCACCCCCATCGCTAAATAGGCCCCGAAACATCAAGCCGGACGGGGATTTAGCCCGTAAAGAACGCATGATCCCGAAAAGTGGGAACCGGTTTTCGGAAAAGATCATGCGCCGCAAAAAGGGGCTCGCGCAGCGATTTCAAATGAGCGGCGTCAACGACATTCGCAAAAGCTTCCTGGATTTCTTCGCGCGCAACGACCACACGGTCGTGGCGTCCTCGGCGCTGGTGCCGCGCAACGACCCCACGCTGATGTTCACCAATGCCGGCATGGTGCAGTTCAAGAACGTCTTCACCGGCCTGGAAAAGCGCCCCTATTCGCGCGCGGTGACCGCGCAGAAATGCGTGCGCGCCGGCGGCAAGCACAACGACCTCGACAATGTCGGCTACACCGCGCGCCACCACACCTTCTTCGAGATGCTGGGCAATTTCTCCTTCGGCGACTACTTCAAGGAGCGCGCCATCGATCTGGCCTGGGAGCTGATCACCAAAGAATACGGGCTGCCGAAGGACCGGCTGCTGATCACGGTCTATATCGACGACGACGACGCCTTCAAACTGTGGAAAAAGATCGCCGGCCTGCCCGACAGCAAGATTTTGCGCATCGCCGGGTCCGACAATTTCTGGTCCATGGGCGAGACCGGCCCGTGCGGGCCATGCGCGGAAATCTTCTACGACCACGGCGCCCACATCCCCGGCGGCCCGCCGGGCTCGGCGGAGGCCGACGGCGACCGCTTCATCGAGATCTGGAATCTCGTGTTCATGCAGTACGAGCAGCTTGCCTCCGGCCAGCGCCTCGATCTGCCGCGGCCCTCGATCGACACCGGCATGGGGCTGGAGCGCATCGCCGCCGTGCTGCAGGGTACCCACGACAATTACGCCATCGACCTGTTCGCCAACCTGATCGAGCACATCGCGGAGCTGACCAAGGTCGGCGCGCACGGGCCGCACAAGGCCTCGCACCGGGTGATCGCCGATCACCTGCGCGCGTCCGCCTTCCTGATCGCCGACGGCGTGCTGCCCTCGAACGAGGGCCGCGGCTACGTGCTTCGCCGCATCATGCGGCGCGCCATGCGCCACGCCGAACTGCTCGGCGCCAAAGAGCCGCTGATGTGGAAGCTGGTGCCCGTGCTCACCCGCGAGATGGGCCAGGCCTATCCCGAACTGCTGCGTGCCGAGGCCTTGATCAGCGAGACGCTCAAGCTGGAAGAAACCCGTTTCCGCAATACGCTCGAGCGCGGCCTCGCCATTCTGGAAGAGGCCAGCAAGTCGCTCAAGAAAGGCGCCATGTTCGACGGCGAAACGGCGTTCACGCTCTACGACACCTATGGCTTCCCGCTCGATCTTACCCAGGACGCGTTGCGCGCGCGCGGCATCGGCGTCGATCTCGCCGCCTTCAACGACGCCATGGAGCGCCAGCGCGCCAAGGCGCGCGCCTCCTGGTCGGGCTCGGGCGAGGCCGCCACCGAAACCGTGTGGTTCGGCTTGCGCGAGAAAGTGGGCGCAACCGAATTTCTCGGCTACGAGACCGAGAGCGCCGAGGGGGTGGTCGCCGCGCTGGTGCGCGACGGCAAGGAAGTGTCCGAGCTGAAAAAGGGCGAGAGCGGCGTGGTGGTGATGAACCAGACCCCGTTCTACGGCGAGAGCGGCGGCCAGGTCGGCGACACCGGCGAGATGCGGCGCGAGGGCGTGCGGCTTGCCGTCAGCGATACGCAGAAAAAGGCCGGCGATCTGTTCGCGCATATGGTCAAGGTCGCGGAGGGCGCCGTGAAGGTCGGCGATCCGCTGCTGTTGGAGGTCGATCACGAACGCCGCGCCGCCATCCGGCAGAACCACTCCGCCACCCATCTGCTGCACGAGGCACTGCGCCAGGTGCTCGGCGATCACGTGGCGCAGAAGGGCTCGCTGGTGGCGCCCGACCGGCTGCGTTTCGACTTCTCGCATCCCAAGCCGGTGACGGCGGCCGAACTCGAGCGCGTCGAGGACATCGCCAACGACATCGTGTTGCAAAATGCCCCGGTCACCACGCGGCTGATGGCGCTCGACGACGCGCGCTCCTCCGGCGCGCGCGCGCTGTTCGGCGAGAAATACGGCGACGAGGTGCGGGTGGTGGCGATGGGCGAGGGCAGCGGCAACACCCTCGGCTGGTCGGTGGAACTGTGCGGCGGCACCCACGTCAGGCGCACCGGCGATATCGGTTTGATCGGCGGCCTCACCGATTCGGGCGTGGCCGCCGGGGTGCGCCGCCTCGAGGCGCTCACCGGCAAAATGGCGCGCAAGACCGCCAACAAGCAGGTTCAACTGGCCAAATCCGCCGCCGCTGAACTTAAGGTTTCACTGGAAGATATGCCCATGCGCGCTCACCGCGCTGCTCGACGAACGCAAGAAGCTCGAGCGGGAACTTACTGATGCCCGCAAGAAACTCGCCATGGGCGGCGGGGCCGCGGCCAAGGGCGGCGACGACGGCGTGCGCCAGGTCAACGGCGTCAAGCTGATCGCGCGCTCGGTCTCCGGCATCGAGTTGAAGGACCTGCGCAGCATGGCCGACGAGGGCAAGCGCCAAGTCGGCTCCGGCGTGGTCGCCATTGTCGGCCTCACCGGCGATGGCAAGGCCGGGCTGGTCGTGGGCGTCACCGAGGATCTCACCAAACGCTTCAATGCGGTCGACCTGGTGAAAAAGGGCGCCGAAGTGCTCGGCGGCAAGGGCGGCGGCGGGCGTCCCGACATGGCGCAGGCCGGCGGGCCCGACGGCTCCAAGGCGGACGCCGCGCTCAAGGCGATCGAGGCGGCGCTGTCCGCCGCCTGATTCGGCCGTCCACGGCCGCGCCGTCAATGCCGCGCCAAGCGGGGGCAGTCCGTGTTGCACGCCGAAGGACTTAAAGGCCTCATCATCTTTCTCGTCGTCGCCGGCGTGATCGTGCCGCTGTTTCACCGCGCCCGCATCGGCACGGTGCTCGGCTTCCTGATCGCCGGCGTGGTGCTCGGCCCGCAAGGCTTCGGCCGCCTGGCCGGCGAATATCCCTGGCTCGGCTACGTGACCTTCGACGACCCCCGCCGCGGCGCCGCGCTCGCGGAGGCCGGCATCATCATCCTGCTGTTTCTGCTCGGCCTCGAACTGTCATTGCAGCGCCTCTGGCAGCTGCGCCGCTATGTGCTCGGCGTCGGCCTGGTGCAGGTGCTGCTCAGCACGCTTGCCATCGGCGCCAGCGTGCGTCTGTCCGGTGGCATGCCGCCGGCCGGCATCGTGCTCGGCTTATGCCTGGCGCTGTCGTCGACCGCGATCGTGATGCAATTGCTGATCGAGCAGCATCGGGCCGCCAATCTGACCGGCCGCATCGCGTTGTCGGTGCTGTTGTTCCAGGACCTCATGGTGGTGCCGATCCTGTTCGTGGTCGGCGTGCTGGCCGGCGGCGCCGGCGGCGGCATCGTGGCGCTGATCCGGCCGTTCGCCGAAGCGCTCGCCGCCGTGGTCGCGATCCTGCTGGTCGGCCGCTTCGTGGTGCGTCCGCTGCTGCGCTCGGCGGTGCGCACCGGCAGCCGCGATCTGATCATGGCCATCGCCTTGCTGATCGTGGTGGTATTCTCGGTGGCGACCGGACTTGCCGGCTTGTCGGTTGCGCTCGGCGCCTTCCTCGCCGGGCTGCTGCTCAGCGACAGCGAAGCGCGCCATCACATCGAGGTCGATCTCGAGCCGTTCAAAGGGCTGCTGCTCGGAATTTTCTTCATCACCGTCGGCAGCAATGTCGATGTCTTCGTGATCGCAGCAGACGCTGCATGGATCGTGCTGGCGGTGGTTCTGCTGATGGGCGTCAAGGCGGCGATCCTGTTCGCCGCCGCGCGCGGCTTCGGCGTGCCGCGTGCGGTCGCCGCCGAGGTCGCGCTGCTGCTGGCGCAGGCCGGCGAATTCGGTTTCGTGGTGATCGGGGTGGCGCAGGCGGGCGCGTTGTTGTCGCCGCGGCTGGCCGCTGGCGCCGTCGCCGTGGTCGGGCTGAGCATGCTGGTGACGCCCTTGGCGGCGCTCGCGGCGCGCGCGCTCGCGGCCCGGCTGCAAGCCGCCGACTATGGCCGCAACGCGCCCGGGCCGGAGCTTGCCGAACTCGACAATCATGTGGTGATCGGCGGGTTCGGCCGCGTCGGCCGTCTGATCGCGCAGGCGCTGGAAGGCGAAAACGTGCCCTATGTGGCGCTCGACGCCGATGGCGAGCGCGTTGCCCGCATGCGGCTCGAACACCAGCCGGTGTTCTTCGGCGATGCCGGGCGGCCGGAACTGCTCGACAAGGTCGGCGCCCGGCGCGCCCGCGCCTTCGTGGTCACCGTCAACAATGCGGGCGCGGCCGAACGCATGGTCGCCGCCGCCCGCACGATCCGGCCCGACGCGCTGGTGTTCGCGCGCGCCGCCGACGCCGCGCATGCCGCGCGGTTGGTGGACCTCGGCGCGGTCGGGGTGATCCCGGAGACGGTCGAGGCGAGTTTGCAGCTCGCCGCCCGCCTGCTCGAGGGCCTCGATATGCCCGAGGAGGCGGTATCGCAGCGCGTGGCGGACATGCGCGCGGCCGAAATGGGGCGGCTCACCCGCGGCGGCGAGCGCAATTGATCGGCCGCAAGGCCGGCGGCGATGTTATCCTATTGATTGAAGATTCGCCCGCAGCCGGGAGTGCGCACGCCATGGCACGCGACAAGATCAAGGAACTGCGCCGGCGGCTCTATCTGGTGCTCGAGCAGGGGCCGGTGGGCGACGCCGTCAGCGTCCTCGTCGATCGGGCGCTGGTCGCGCTCATCCTGGTCAACCTGGTCGCGGTCGCGCTCGAGTCGGTGCCCACGATCGGCGCCCGCTTTACGCTGGGCTTTGAGCTGATCGAATATTTCTCGCTCGCTGTCTTCACCGCGGAATACGGCCTGCGGCTGTGGTGCGCGGTCGAGCATGGGCCGCACCGGCATCTCAGCCCCACGCGCGCGCGGCTCAAATATGCCTTGAGCCCGGCCGGTATCATCGACCTCATTGCCGTGCTGCCGTTCTGGTTCGCCTTCGTGCTGCCCGACGATCTGCGGCTGCTGCTGGTGTTCCGCATCGTGCGCTTCTTCAAGATCGCGCGCTATTCGCCGGCCATGCGCTCGCTGCTCGACGTGCTCTACCGCGAGCGGCGCGCGCTGTTCGGCTGCCTGGTGATCACCATGGGCTCGGCGCTGGTCGCCGCCGCGCTGATGCATCTCGCCGAAGGCAAGGTGCAGCCGGACAAGCTCGGCACCATCCCGGATGCGCTGTGGTGGGCGATCGTTACCATCGGCACCATCGGCTACGGCGACGTGGTGCCGGTCACCGCGCTCGGCAAGCTGATTGCCACCGGCACCATCTTTCTCGGCCTGATCATGATTGCGCTGCCGATCGGCATCATCGCCACCGCCTTCGCCGAGCAGATCCACCGCCGCGATTTCATTGTGACCTGGGGCATGATCGCGCGCGTGCCGTTGTTTGCCGAGCTCGACGCCGGGGAAATCTCCGACATCATGCAGCTGTTGCGCGCGCAGGTGGCGGAGGCGGGCGAGACGATCGTGCGGGCCGGCGATCCCGCCCATTCGATGTATTTCATCGCCGCCGGCGAGGTCGAGGTGGCGCTCAAGAAGGAACGCCTGCGGCTCGGCGTCGGCCAGTTCTTCGGCGAGGTGGCGGTGCTGCGGCGCGCCCGCCGCTCGGCTACCGCCGCCGCGCTCACGCGCACGAATTTGCTGGTGCTCTCGGCGCAGGACCTGCACGCGCTGATGCAGCGCGATCCGCGCATCGCCGCCCGCATCAAGGACGTGGTGGAGAAACGCGTCGGGCGCGAGGTGGTGTCGCCGAAGGGCGATATTGTCACCGAAGAATTGACCTAGGGCGTGAACTCATAAACGTACGTAGGCTGGGCTACAAAGTCTGCTGTACGCCCAATAGCGGCCAAACTTTTTGCAGCGCAGCGAATGACGCGAAGTGCGACCAATGCACCGCAAAAAGAAAGACCGCCATGATCGCATCGAGAACCCGCGGTCACGACATCTCCATTTCTTCCACGTGACGGATTTCGATGTTGCGGACACTGGTGGCATTCCAGTGCTTCGAGCGCGGCGGCGGAATACCGCGTCTGGTCAATTCATCTGCCAACGCCGTGTAAGTGTTGAAACCCTCGGCCCGCAGTTGAGTGATAATGGGTAGGACACGATGTGAGGTCACTTGCCCGATGTCCCGGTGCTTAGTAGCCGCTCTCCGGCGGGTATATTTAAGCGTGGTGAAATAACCGCGCGTATTGCGAAGTGCGACGGCGGCGTGCTTCTTGAGCACCAATAGCCGCGCCCGCAACTTCTCTGAATTTAGGTCAAGTTTGTATAGTTCAAGAAGAATACTTCTGACCCGACGCAACCGTGATGGGTCGTCAATCATCTATCCCTCACAATTGATTGGTCGATGTCGCTGGTCTGACCGTAGACCGCCGGATAAATGGTAATCTGCAGAAGTACGCGCATGATCGCCGGCAGCTTGAGCGTAATCGAAAACGCTAGAATTTTGCTGACGTACCTAAGTCCAGTCAAGCCGGAATTTCAGGCCTTGGCCGAACAGGCCGAAAAACGATATTGGAATTCCTGAAGACCAATTCCGTCTCTGTATCATGCAAGTCGCAAGCCTGAAGATGTCTGGTTTGGGTCATTAGCGACCGAGCCATCAGGGGCCAAAACCGACCTTTGTCCGCTGTTCCCCAAGAGCAGACATTGGAAGGCGTATCCAAGACAGTATTCAGCACGGCGGTTTATGAGTCCACGCCTAGCGATAAATTCGTCTGCGGTGGATGGAATCTGGCGGCGCAACCCGCTAGCTTTGTTTTTAACGGCCGCCGTCGAGTGAGCCGGCAATGCGAACTAGGGGGGATATCATGCTGAAATTGATCGCCGCGGCCGTTGCCGCCTGTCTCTTGCTCGTCAGCGGCGGCAGTTCGAGCGCGGAAACTTATCCGTCGCGGCCGGTCACCATGATCGTGCCTTTCCCGGCTGGCGGCGCGACCGACACGCTTGCGCGGTTTCTCGGGCAGTACATGCACGACCTTCTCGGGCAGCCGGTGGTCATCGAGAATGTCGGCGGCGCGGCGGGACGGATCGCGGTGACGAAAGCCGTGCGCTCGGCACCGGACGGCTACACGCTCAGCATCGGCACCTCGACGACCCACATGTTGACCGGCGGGCTCTTTACGTTGCCGTACGATCTCTTGACCGATCTGGAGCCGATCATCTTGATCGGCAGCGAGCCGCTGATGTTCGTCGCCAAGAAGGCGCTGCCGCCGAATAATCTGAAGGAGCTGATCGCATATTTGAAGGCCAATCCGGGCAAAGCCTCGGCCGGCATTGCCGGCGTCGGCGCCACCGGCCACGTCGCGGGGCTCTCGTTCCAGAAGCACACCGGGACGAAATACGAATTCATTCCCTACCGCGGCAACGGCCCGGCGTTGAAGGACCTTGTCGGCGGGCAGATCGACTTCATGCTCGAACCGGCGTCCAATTTCATCGGCCAGGTCAAGGCTGGCACGGTCAAGCCGTTTGCCGTCACCGCGAAGGCGCGCACGACGTCGTTGCCTGACGTGCCGACCGTGGACGAGGCCGGCTTGCCGGGCTTTTATGCTTCGCTCTGGTACGGGCTATGGGTGCCGAAGGGCACGCCGAAGGAAATAATTGCGAAACTCAACGGCGTGATGGTGAAAGTGCTGGCCTCGGCGCCCGTGCAGGCGCGCTTCAAGCAACTTGGCATCCAGATGAATACCGGCGCGCAGACGCCACAGGCTCTGCATGACTTTCAAAAAGCCGAAATCGAGCGTTGGTGGCCGATCATCAAGGCCGCGAACATTAAACTGCAATAGCCCGCACCTCGCAAAACTAAAAACGGTCATGGCCTCGGAGACGTCCGCCGCCGGTGGACTTCCGCGTCAGAGCGCGGCGATCGCGGCGTTCAGCGTAGCACTCGGCCGCATCGCGGCCGATGCCTTGGCGGGATCGGGCAGGTAGTAACCGCCGATGTCGACCGGCTTGCCTTGCGCGCCGATCAGTTCGGCATTGATCTTGGCCTCGTTTTTGGCGAGCGTTTCGGCCAGCGGTTTGAAGCGGGCTTGCAACTCCGCGTCCTTGGTCTGCGCGGCCAGTGCCTGAGCCCAGTACAGGGCGAGGTAGAAATGGCTGCCACGATTGTCGATTCCGCCGACCTTGCGCGCAGGATTACGGTTGTTTTCGAGGAACTTCCCGATCGCCGTGTCGAGCGTCTCGGCGAGAACCTGCGCCTTGGCGTTTTTGTAGGTTTGCGCCAGATGTTCGAGCGACGCGCCGAGGGCGAGGAACTCGCCGAGCGAATCCCAGCGCAGATAGCCCTCTTCCTCGAACTGCTGCACGTGCTTGGGCGCCGAGCCGCCGGCGCCGGTCTCGAAAAGACCGCCGCCCGCCAATAGCGGAACGATCGACAGCATCTTGGACGAGGTGCCGAGTTCCATGATCGGGAACAGGTCGGTCAGATAATCGCGCAGCACGTTGCCGGTGACGGAGATCGTGTCCTGCCCCTTGCGGATGCGCTCGAGCGAAAACTTGATCGCTTCGACCGGCGGCAGAATGCGGATATCGAGCCCCGAGGTGTCTTCATCCTTCAGGTACTTCTCGACCTTGGCGATGACCTGCGCGTCATGCGCGCGCTTGGCGTCGAGCCAGAACACCGCCGGGGTGCCGGTGAGGCGCGCGCGGCGCACCCCGAGCTTGACCCAATCCCGGATCGGCGCGTCCTTGGCCTCGCACATGCGGAAGATGTCGCCGCTCTCGACGGGTCGCTCCAGCAGCACCTTGCCGTCATCGGCGACGACGCGGACCGTTCCGTCCACGGGAATTTCGAACGTCTTGTCGTGCGAGCCGTATTCCTCGGCCTTCTGCGCCATCAACCCGACGTTCGACACCGAACCCATGGTCTTGGGGTCGAACGCGCCGTGCGCCTTACAGTCCTCGATGGTCGCCTGATACAACGTCGCGTAGGCGCGATCCGGGATCACGGCCTTGACGTCGTGCAGCTTGCCGTCGGCGCCCCACATGTGGCCGCCTTCGCGGATCATCGCCGGCATCGAAGCGTCGACGATAATGTCGCTGGGGACGTGCAGGCAGGTGATGCCCTTGTCGGAATTGACCATGGCGAGGCCCGGCCGTTTCGCGTACTCGGCCGCGATGTCGTCCTTGATCGCTTTTTTCTCGGCTTCCGGCAGGGTCTCGATCTTCGTCAACAAATCGCCGAAGCCATTGTTGAGATTGACGCCGAGGCGCTTCAGCGTGGCGGCGTGCTTGTCGATCACATCTTTGAAAAATACGGAAACGACATGGCCGAACACGATCGGATCGGCGATCTTCATCATGGTCGCCTTCACGTGCAGTGAGAACAGCACGCCTTCCTTCTTGGCGGCTTCGATCTGCTCGGCAAAGAAGGCGCGCAGCGCCTTGCGGCTCATCACCGCCGCGTCGATGATCTCGCCGGCCTCAAGCGCCGTCTTTGCCTTCAGCACCGTGACGGCGCCGTCGGCGCCGACCAGTTCGATGCGGGCATTGGTCGGCGAGGCGAGGGTGGTCGCGATTTCCGAGCCGTAGTAATCGCCGGCCGGCATGTAGGCCACATGCGATTTGGAGCTGGAACTCCAGGCGGCCATCTTGTGCGGATTGTTGCGGGCGTATTGCTTGACGGCGGCGGCCGCGCGGCGGTCGGAATTGCCCTCGCGCAAGACCGGGTTGACGACGCTGCCGAAAACCTTGGCATAGCGCGACTTGATGTCCTTTTCGGCGTCCGTCGTCGGGTTGTCCGGATAGTCCGGAACGGCGTAGCCCTTGTCCTGCAACTCCTTGATCGCGGCCTTGAGTTGCGGGATCGAGGCGGAGATGTTGGGCAGCTTGATGATGTTGGCCTCGGGCCGCATCGCCAGCGCGCCGAGTTCGGCGAGTTCGTCGTTGATGCGTTGCGCCGGGGTGAGCTTCTCGGGGAAAGTGGCGAGGATGCGACCGGCCAGCGAGATGTCCTTCAGCTTCACGGACACACCCGCCGCGCCCACGAAGGCTTCGACGATCGGCAGCAGGGAATAGGTCGCGAGCGCCGGGGCTTCATCGACCTTTGTCCACATGATTTCGAGATTTGGCATGCTTACACCTCTGGTCGCCGTGCTTGTTTAGGCCGGGCGGAAACTGATCATTGATGGGCGCGGTGGTATGGCTTTTCCCTCGGGCCCTCAAATGTATTGTTCTCGGCGCGGACACCGCCAACCGGAAATCCGACTGACAGGGTCCTTCACCTTGATCTTCGCCATTTCGGATAAAACCTTTTTGCAAGTCGCGCGGACAACTGGAAAGGTGGCCGGCGGGCGTGCCTATAGCATCCCCAACCGGGCGGCGAAAGCCGCGATTTCCGCCGCTCCGTGCCGTCCGCGCGCGGCCCGGAACTGCGGAAATCGGTACTGGTAAATGGGCATGAGCAGCAAAAAGTTTGCGGCTGCATTGATCCAGATTAAACCGATAATGGTCTAAGGGCGGGCAATACCGCCTTTGCAGCGAGGCTCAACCCATGCCGGGCGCCGGCACCGACAAGACCAAGCGCTGGATCGAGCGGCCGGGACCAGTGGTGGTGCTGGTCGAGCCGCAGATGGGCGAGAACATCGGCGCGGCCGCGCGCGCCATGGCCAATTTCGGACTTTCACGCTTGAGGCTGGTCAAGCCGGTGCAGGGCTGGCCGAACGAGAAGGCGCGCGTGATGGCGGCCGGCGCCGACCGCGTGCTCGATGGCGCCGCGCTTTACGACAGCCTGGCCGACGCCATCGGCGATTGTACTTTTGTATTAGCGGCAACCGCGCGCAACCACGATCAGGCCAAACCGGTGATCGGGGCGGCGGAGGCGGCGGCCGAAATGGCGCCGCGGGTAGCGGCGGGAGAAAATGTCGCCTTCGTATTCGGGCGCGAGCGCAACGGCCTGGAGAACCACGAGGTGGCGCGCGCCGACCGCATCCTCACGCTGCCGGTCAATCCGGCCTTTGCCTCGCTCAATCTGGCGCAGGCAGTGGTGATCGTCGGCTACGAATGGTTCAAGCGGGCGGCCGGCGAATTGCCGTTCGTAGCCCCGCAAAAATCGCCGCCGGCGGCCAAGCAGCAGCTCGATGCGTTCTTCGCCGATCTCGAGCGCGAGCTCGACAAGGTCGAATTTTTCCGCCCGGAAGAAAAGCGCGGCACCATGGGTGTGAATTTGCGCAATATTTTCCAGCGCATGGCGCCGTCCCAGCAGGACATCCGCACCTTGCACGGCGTGATCACGGCGATCGCGCAAGGGCGGAAAGGTCCCGCGCGCGGCGGCGTGCTCGATGGCGCCGGCGCCGAGCGGCTTCGCGATCTCTTGGCCGAGCACGAGCAGGCGCGCGCGCCGTCCGAACGCACGCCGTTGCGCGGGTTGCCGCGGCTGCTGCGGCGAAACCCGACTGACGCCGAGCGTGCGCTCTGGCAGGCGCTGGTGAACGACCGCCGCTTTGCCGGCCGCGGCTTCAAGCGGCAGGTGCCGATCGGCCCGCACATCGCCGATTTCGTCTCGTTCCCGCTCAAATGCGTCATCGATCTCAAGCCGGCCCAGGAGAACGAGGCCGCCGCAGCGCTGCGCGCCGAAAAGCGCGCATGGCTGGAGGCGCATGACTACCGGGTGAACGAGGTGTCGGCGGCGGAGGTGGAGCGGGATGTGGCGAAGGTGCTGGACGATCTCTCTGCTGTCGTCCCGGGCGAGCGCAGCGAGACCCGGGACCCATAGCCACCGGACCATCGATAGACTGCGGAGTATGGGTCCCCGCTTTCGCGGGGACGACTGGCTAATTTTTCAGCGCCTTCACCTGCGCCGCGGCGCCCTCGCGCAAAATGCCGAGATCGCTGCCGATGGTGATGAATTTGAAACCGCGCTTGGCCATGTCGCGCGCGCGCGCGGCATTGTTGCAATAAATGCCCGGAATCTTGCCGGCCTTTTTCGCCGCCGCGCCGATCTGATCGATCGCGCGTTCGACTTCCGGCGCCTGCACATCTTGCGCCTTGCCGCCGGAGAGCGCGGTCGACAGATCGTAGGGCCCGATGAACAGCGCGTCGATGCCGGGGGTGGCGGCGATGGCGTCAACGCTGGCAAGCGCGGCCGGCGTCTCGATCATCGCCAGCGTGAGCGTGCCGTCATTGGCCTCGCGCAGGTAATCGACCGTCGCCGTCTTGCCTTGCAGCGTCATGGCGCGTTGCGGGCCCCAGCTGCGCTCGCCGAGCGGCGGAAACTTGGCGACGCTGGCGAAACGGCGGGCATCGTCCGCGCTGTTGATCATCGGCGCGATGATCGCTTCGGCGCCGAAGTCGAGCGCGCGCGAGACGAAGGCGAAGTCGTTGAGCGGCACCCGCACCACCGGCGCGCTGCCGGCGTGATGCAGCGCGCCGACGCCGGCGATAATCGAAGCGGTGTCCCACAGGCCGTGCTGAATATCGAGCACGACCGCGGCAAAGCCTTCGCGCGCGATGGTCTCGGCCACAATAGGCGACGCCAGCGTGCACCAGGCGGCGTAGACGGTTTCACCCGCGCGCAGGCGGCGGGCGAGTGCGAAGGCGGTCACTTCAGCCGCTCTTCTTGATCTGCTCGATGGCCTGCTCGAGCAGTTCGTTCATCTGCGCGCGAATCTGCTGCTCGGTGACGCCCTTGCCCTGCAAATCTTTTGCAACTTTACGCAAAACGTCCGCATCGCCGACTTCTTCGAAGTCCGCCATCACGACGTCCTTGGCATAGGCGTCCGCCTCAGGCCCGGTTTTGCCGAGAATTCCCGCCGCCCACAGCCCCAACAGCTTGTTGCGGCGGGCCATTGCCTTGAACTGGAGTTCCTCGTCATGCGCGAACTTCTTTTCGAAGCCCTCTTCGCGCTTGTCGAATGTGGTCATGCCGCCCTCATTGGTGCACACAAATACCCGTTGCCGCCTTGCATATCGCTGTGGCAGCGTCAAGGCAACACGCGGGCGTGTTGCCAATGCGGAATTACCAAGTGGAAAACGTGTTGCGCCCTCGATTGTGCTGGCCCGACCGATCGGCTAGGTTGACCTTGTGCCCGGAGCGTTTTAGCGCATTAGCAAATGTCCGGTCCCGCCGCCGCGGATCTCGAGACGTCACGAATAGGAGCCACGGCATCCAATGGACTTTCAAAAACCACGGTACACTCCGATGAGTCGCCGCCGCCGCATTTATGAAGGCAAGGCGAAGATCCTCTATGAGGGCCCTGAGCCGGGAACGTTGATCCAGCACTTCAAGGACGACGCGACCGCCTTCAACGCCAAGAAGCACGAGGTGATCGAAGGCAAAGGCGTCCTCAACAACCGCATCTCCGAATACGTATTCCAGCACCTCAACGATATCGGGGTTCCGACTCATTTCATCCGCCGGCTCAATATGCGCGAGCAGTTGATCCGCGAGGTGGAAATCATCCCGCTCGAGGTGGTGGTGCGCAATGTCGCAGCCGGCTCGCTGGCGACCCGCCTCGGCATCGACGAAGGCACGCAATTGCCGCGCTCGATCATCGAATTTTATTACAAAAACGACGCGCTCAACGACCCGATGGTGTCGGAAGAGCACATCACCGCCTTCGGCTGGGCTAGCCCGCAGGAAATCGACGACATCATGGCGCTGGCCATTCGCGTCAACGACTTCCTGTCCGGCCTGTTCCTCGGCGTCGGCATCCGTCTGGTCGACTTCAAGATGGAAGCCGGCCGGCTGTGGGAAAACGACGTCATGCGCATCGTCGTGGCCGACGAGATTTCGCCCGATAGCTGCCGGTTGTGGGACATCAAAACCAACGACAAGCTCGACAAGGATCGCTTCCGCCGCGATCTCGGCGGGCTCTTGGAGGCCTATACCGAAGTCGCCAAGCGCCTTGGCATCATGAACGAGGGCGAGCCGCCGCGCGGCGCCGGCCCGGTGCTGGTGAAAGGCTAGGTAGCCGCCCGAATTCGGTCTTTTTGGTCGTGAATTACCCGAAGCCCGGTCTTGTGCCGGGCTTCGGCGTCTTTAGTTTAGGGGTGGATGATCGAAAATTGACCGGTCAGGCCCGACGACTCATGTCATAAGCGGAAAAATATGAAAGCGCGCGTCACCGTCACCCTGAAATCCGGCATTCTCGACCCGCAAGGCAAGGCGATCGAAGGCGCGCTGCGCTCGCTCGGCCTGTCCGGGGTCGCCAGCGTGCGCCAGGGCAAGGTGTTCGACATCGAAATCGAGGGCAATGACCGCGCCCAGGCCGAAACCCTGCTCAAGCAGGCGGCCGACAAGCTGCTGGCCAATACCGTGATCGAGAATTACCGGGTCGAGGTGCTGGCATGAACGCCGCCGTCCTCGTCTTTCCCGGCATCAACCGCGAGCGCGACATGACGCGCACGCTCGAACTCATCTCCGGCCGCGCGCCGGCGGTGGTGTGGCATGCCGACACGGCGCTGCCTGCCGGCACCGATCTGGTGGTGATCCCCGGCGGCTTTTCCTATGGCGACTATCTGCGCTGCGGGGCGATCGCCGCCCGCAGCCCCATCATGGATGCGGTGCGCGGCTTCGCCGGCAAAGGCGGGCTGGTGCTCGGCGTCTGCAACGGTTTCCAGATCCTGTGCGAGGCCGGCCTGTTGCCCGGCGTGCTGATGCGCAATGCGCAGCTCCGATTTATCTGCCGCGACGTTTATCTCAGGGTCGAGCATTCGGATTCGCCCTTCACCTGCGGCTACAACGCGGGCCAGGTGATCCGCGTGCCGGTTGCGCATGGCGAGGGCAATTACATCGCCGACGCCGACACCATCAAACGGATCGAGGACGAGGGCCGCGTGCTGTTCCGCTATTGCTCGCCCGACGGAGCACTCGACGCGGCCTGGAACGTCAACGGCGCCATCAATGCCATCGCCGGCATCGTCAACGAGCGCGGCAACGTGCTGGGCATGATGCCGCACCCGGAGAACCACGTGGAGGCGGCCATCGGCGTGACCGATGGACGCGGGCTGTTCGCGGGGCTGGTGGAAACGCTGGACCGAGCAGCATGAGCTTTCGTCGTCATGCCCGGCCTTGTGCCGGGCATCCACGTCTTTAGCTCCAAGGCTGGGGATTAAGACGTGGATGGCCGGGACAAGCCCGGCCATGACATTAAAAATGGCCAAAGGACGAAGTAGACGCAAATTGTGATCCCCAACGAACCCCGCATCACCCCCGAACTGGTCGCCGAGCACGGGCTCAAACCCGACGAATACCAGCGCGTGCTCGACCTGATCGGGCGCGAGCCCTCGCTCACCGAACTCGGCATCTTCTCCGCGATGTGGAACGAGCACTGCTCGTACAAGTCGTCCAAGGTCCATCTGCGCACGCTGCCGACGAAAGGGCCCTGGGTCATCCAGGGCCCGGGCGAGAATGCCGGCGTCATCGACATCGGCGATGGGCTGGCCTGCGTGTTCAAGATGGAGAGCCACAACCACCCGAGCTACATCGAGCCCTATCAGGGCGCCGCCACCGGCGTCGGCGGCATCCTGCGCGATGTGTTCACCATGGGCGCGCGTCCGGTCGCCTGCCTCAATGCGCTCTCCTTCGGCGATCCCAATCACCCCAAGACGCGGCATCTGGTGTCCGGCGTGGTGGCCGGCATCGGCGGCTACGGCAATTCGTTCGGCGTGCCGACGGTGGGCGGCTCGGTGCGCTTCCATGCGCGCTACGACGGCAACAATCTGGTCAACGCCATGGCGGTCGGCATCGCCGAGAAGGACAAGATTTTCTACGCGGCGGCCTCGGGCGTCGGCATGCCGATCGTCTATCTCGGCTCCAAGACCGGGCGCGACGGCATCCACGGCGCCAGCATGGCCTCGGCGGAATTCGGCGAGGACTCGGAAGCCAAGCGGCCGACCGTGCAGGTGGGCGACCCGTTCTCGGAGAAGCTGTTGCTCGAAGCCTGCCTGGAGATCATGGCCAAGGGCTGCGTCATCGCCATCCAGGACATGGGCGCGGCGGGCCTGACCTGCTCGGCGGTGGAAATGGGCGCCAAGGGCGATCTCGGCGTGACGCTCGATCTCGACAAGGTGCCGTGCCGCGAAGAGGGCATGAGCGCCTACGAGATGATGCTGTCGGAGAGCCAGGAGCGCATGCTCATGGTGCTCAAGCCGGACAAGGAACAGGAAGCCGAAGCGATCTTCCGCAAATGGGGACTCGATTTCGCCATTGTCGGGGAGACCACGCCGTCAAAGCGCTTCATCGTGCGCCACGGCGGCGACGTGATGGCCGACCTGCCGATCAAGGAGCTGGGCGATCAGGCGCCGGAATACAAGCGGCCTTTCGTCAGCGCGGCGAAACCCAAGGCGATCGACGCGGAAGACGTCGCGCCGCCGATGGCGATTGCCGACGCGCTCGAAAAGCTTATCGCCACGCCCGATCTCTGTTCCAAGCGCTGGGTGTGGGAGCAGTACGATCACATCATTCTCGGCAACACCGTGCAGCGGCCGGGCGGCGATGCCGCGGTGGTGCGGGTGGAGCAGGGCCCGAAGGGCCTGGCGCTCACCACCGACGTGACGCCGCGCTATTGCGAGGCCGATCCGTTCGAGGGCGGCAAGCAGGCGGTAGCCGAATGCTGGCGCAATCTGACGGCGGTGGGCGCGGCGCCGCTTGCCGTGACCGACAATCTGAATTTCGGCAATCCGGAGCGGCCGGAAATCATGGGCCAGTTCGTCGGCTGCGTGCGCGGCATCGCGGAAGCCTGCAAGGCGCTCGCGTTTCCGGTCGTGTCGGGCAATGTGTCGCTCTATAACGAGACCAACGGGCGCGCGATCCTGCCGACGCCTTCGATCGGCGGCGTCGGCCTCATCGATGATTTCACCAAATCGGCGACGCTCGCTTTCAAGCGCGCAGGCGAGGCGATCCTGCTGGTCGGCGAAACCACCGGCTGGCTCGGCCAGTCGATATACTTGCGCGAGCTATGCGGCCGCGAGGAGGGCGCTCCGCCGCCGGTCGACCTGCTCGAGGAACGCGAGAACGGCGATTTCGTGCGCGCGCTGATCCTCGACGGCGCCGCAACGGCGGCGCACGATCTGTCCGACGGCGGCTTGGCGGTCGCGCTGGCCGAAATGGCGATGGCCTCCGGCATCGGGGCGAAGCTCGATGCCGCGCCCGACGATATCCCGGCGCACGCCTACTGGTTCGGCGAGGATCAGGCGCGCTACCTCGTCACGGCGCCGGCGTCGCAGGTGCCAGCGGTGCTTGCCCGCGCCCAGGCGGCGAGCGTGCCGGTGTGGGCAATTGGGACAACTGGCGGCGATGCATTGACGCTTGGCGACGAGCGCCCCATCCTGGTCACGATTTTGCGCGAGCGCTTCGAGGGCTGGCTGCCGGCCTATATGGCGGGCGAACTGCCGCAGGCTTAGCGCTCAGGAGTTGTCCCACCATGGCGATGGATGCCGGCGAAATCGAGCGGTTGATCAAGGCGCGCATCCCGGACGCCCAGGTGACGATCCGCGACCTCGCCGGCGATGGCGACCATTACGCCGCCACGGTGATTTCCGCCTCGTTCACGGGCAAGTCGCGGGTGCAGCAGCACCAGTTGGTCTATGAGGCGCTGAAAGGGCAGATGGGTGGCGTGCTGCACGCGCTGGCGCTGCAGACCGGGACACCCTAGCGCATCATCCCGAAAAGTGTGTCATCGACCTGACCGGGGATGGGAACGGGTTTTCGGACCAGATCATGCGCAGGCAAAAATCCTGATGTCCGCCGCGGACGGGGTTCGCATTCTGTCGCCCCAGGGCGCCATCGCGCCGACCGGCACCTGGAGCCTGGGCGCGCGGGCCGGCGATTTCGTCTTCGTCGCCGGCATGCGCGGTATTGATCCGGCGAGCAATACGATCCTCGGGACCGAGGAAGAGCGCATTCGGACCGCTTTTACGAACATGAAGACGATCGCCGAATCGGCGGGCGCCAGCCTGGCCTCCTGCGTGCGGCTGACGGTTTTTGTCACCGATATGAACCGCTTACGGCCGCTGGTGAACAAAGTTCAGGCGGAATTATGGGCCGGCGGGCCTTATCCGCCGCGCACCATCGTGGAGGTGGCCAAACTCAACCAGGACGATATTTTCGAGGTGGAAGGGACCTTTTACGCCCCGAAATCAGCGTGATTTGGGGTCATCCCTCTTGGGGTGCCGCTGGAATCTTGCGCTACATATATCGCAATAAGGGCAGCCGGCGCCGCCCGACGGGAAAAAGAATCCATGGGTATCGAGCAATTCATCGACAATGAAGTGAAGGCAAACGACGTGGTGCTGTTCATGAAGGGCACGCCGCAGTTTCCGCAATGCGGGTTTTCCGGCCAGGTGGTGCAGATCCTCGACCATCTGGGCGTGGCCTATAAGGGCCTCAACGTGCTCGATTCCGCTGAGCTGCGCGACGGCATCAAGGCCTATTCGAACTGGCCGACCATTCCGCAGCTCTACGTGAAGGGCGAGTTCGTCGGCGGCTGCGACATCGTGCGCGAGATGTTCCAGGCCGGCGAATTGCAGCAGGCGCTCAAGGACAAGGGCGTCGCGGTGAAGGCCGGCAGCGCGGCCTGAGCGGTCCCGCGCCGTCCCGGTTGCAGCTTCCTTAGAACCGGGGCAGGGCAAGATGGTTCGTGCCGCCTTGATCTTCGCGGCGATCGTCGATGTCGCGCTGGCCGCGTTGATGATCGGCGTTTCCGGATTCCTGTTCGGGTCGGGCCCCGAAAGCATGCATGCCGGCGCATTGCTGATGGCCGCTTATACGGCCGGGGTGATCGCCTGCCTGGCCGCGCCCATTGCCGGGTTTGTATTCAATGGACGCGGAAACACCGGCGCGGGCATGTTGATCGCCTTTTTGCCGCCGGCGGGCGCGCTGCTGGCGCTCGCCATTCCGGCGCCTTATTGAAAACCCGCTATCAAGCAAAAACCCCGGCCTTGCGGACCGGGGTCTTGCATGTCGGTTTGATTTCGGTCGCCGCCGGTCAGCGCGAGTAATATTCCACCACCAGATGCGGCTCCATCTGCACCGGATAGGGCACGTCGGTGATCACCGGGATGCGCGAGAGCTTGGCGGTCATCTTGCCGGTATCGACCTCGATGTAATCGGGCACGTCGCGTTCGGCCAAAGCCTGCGCTTCCAGCACCAGATTCATCTGCTTCGACTTTTCCTTGATCTCCACCACGTCGCCGACCTTGACCCGGTAGCTCGCGATATTCACGCGCTTGCCGTTCACCTTGACGTGGCCGTGGTTGACGAACTGGCGGGCGGCGAACACGGTCGGCACGAATTTGGCGCGGTAGACGATGGCGTCGAGCCGGCGCTCCAACAGGCCGATCATGTGGGCGCCGCTGTCGCCCTTCATGCGGATGGCCTCGTCATAGATGCCGCGGAATTGCCGCTCAGAAATATTGCCGTAATAGCCGCGCAGCTTCTGCTTGGCCTTGAGCTGCACGCCGTAGTCGGAGAGCTTGCTCTTGCGGCGCTGGCCGTGCTGGCCGGGGCCGTATTCGCGCCGGTTGACCGGGCTTTTCGGGCGGCCCCAGATGTTCTGGCCCATCCGGCGGTCGAGCTTGTACTTGGATTCCATGCGCTTGGTCATCGCGTCCTCGATTGTTGCATTTAGGGTTGGAGGAACCGCGCCCTCCTCTGTCCCGGATCCCTCCGGAACCGACAGGCAGGACCTCGAAAGCGCAAGGTCTTGCCACGGGTCGCGAAACGCCCTGCTGGGTCACAAAAACCCGATGGGCGCGCGGGTTTTAGGGGTGATCCAGGCGGCTGTCAAACCGGTGCCAGACGGGCAAGCGGCCATGGCGGCCGAGGCAGTTGGCCGCAAGCGGCCGGCCTTGCCGGACGGGGCCCGAGCGGTTCATGACCGCGCCTCCCAGGAGCAGTCCGCATGAATGACCTGTTCGCGCTGTCCTATGACGCGATCGCGGCGCTGGGCCAGGTGATCGTGATCGACCTGGTGCTGGCAGGCGACAATGCGGTCGTCATCGGGCTGGCGGCCGCGGGTTTGCCGCCGGCGCAACGCACGCGCGCGATCCTGGTCGGCATCGTGGCCGCGACCGTGCTGCGCATCGTCTTTGCAGGCGTCGCCGTTGAGCTTTTGCAGATCGTGGGTTTGCTGCTGGCGGGCGGCATCCTGCTGCTGTGGGTCGCCTGGAAGATGGGACGCGAATTGCGCGGTCCGAACCAGAAGGAAACCGAGGCAGCGCTGACGGCGGGAGAGGTGCATCTACCGCGCAAGACCTTCGCCCAGGCCGCCTGGCAGATCGTGGTCGCGGACGTCTCCATGTCGCTCGATAACGTGCTGGCGGTCGCCGGCGCGGCCCGCGAGCACCCGGCGGCGCTGGTGTTCGGGCTCGGCCTGTCGATCCTGCTGATGGGCCTGGCCGCAAGCCTCATCGCCCGCCTGCTCAACCGGCATCGCTGGATCGCCTATGTCGGGCTTGCGATCATCCTCTACGTCGCGTTGGACATGATCTGGCGCGGCGCCCATGAAGTGTGGCCTCATGGGTTGGGACGTTAGGAAGGCCATGGTCATGTCGCCACGACCCGCAAGCACGGCCCTCACCGGAATTCTGTTATTTCTTTGTTTTGCCTTGGCCCTGATGGGGCCCGCATCGGCGGGCGAATTGCCGCCGACGCCGTTTATTCTGAGCAAGCCGGCGGGAGATGGACCGTTTCCCGCCGTCGTCATCCTGCACGATTGCTCGGGCTTGGGGCCGCGCTCGAGCGGTGCGCCGGCCCGCTGGGCGCGCCAGCTCATGCAGGAGGGTTATGTCACGATCCAGCCCGACAGCTTTAGCCAACGGGGGCACCCGCGGGGCGTCTGCATCGATGGCTCGCCGCCGATTGTCAGGTTTACGACGCGCGCCGCCGACGCCTATGCCGCGCTGAAATATTTGCAGTCGCTGCCATTCGTCGATCCGCGACGGATTGCCGTTATGGGCGGCTCGCATGGCGGCAGTTCGACGCTGGCCGCCATTGTCGATATCCCGAAGAACGCGGCGGCAAAGCCCGGCTTTGCGGCGGCAATCGCGCTCTATCCTGGCTGCGGCCGGCGCTAACGGCAATTGGTCGGTGAAGCGCGGCAAGGAACCCGGAAGCCCGATCACCGGTTATTCGGGAGTTTTCAAGCCGCTCGCGCCGCTGCTTATTCTGATCGGCGAGCTGGACGACTGGACGCCGCCGGAGCCCTGCCGCCGGCTCGCCGAGGCCGCGCAGGCGGCAGGCTATCCGGTGGAGATCAAGATCTATGCCGGCGCGCGTCACTCCTTCGACAGTTCCTTTCCTGCCCGTTTCAGAATCAATCGGCGCAATTTCAACGCCGTGGGCGGTCACGGCGCGACGACAGGTGGAAACCCGCAAGCCTGGGCCGATGCCATTGTGCGGGTGAAGGCTTTTTTGCACGAGCATCTCGCGGCGCCACCGCCGCCTCGGTAAGGCGACCGCGGCGCGGCGTCAGCGAAAGCCGTACTCCGCCAAGGCCGACGCCAATACGGGCGAGGGCGCGCGGCCGGACGTGAATACAATCCGTGGCGGCGGCGGCAAAGCGGGCGGCCGGTCGCGTAGCAGGTCGGCGACGCGGCGGGCGATGGCCGGCGCCGGATCGAGCCAGTCCACCGGCCAAGGCGCATTCGCCTTAAAGCGCTCGATCAGCAGCGGGTAATGGGTGCAGGCCAGCACCACCGTATCGGTGCGCCATCCGCCGGCGTCGACGAAGCAGCCGGCGATCTCGGCCTTGATCGCGCCATCGGCTACCGGCGCGCCGGCGAGTTCGTCTTCGGCGTAGGAAGCGAGCCGCGGCGAGCCGACCAGCACGACATCGCAGCCGGAAGCGAATTCGCGGATCAGCGCGCGGGTATATTCGCGCGACACGGTCGCTTGCGTGCCCAGCACCGCGATGCGTTTGCTTTTCGACTGCGCGCAGGCCGGCTTGATTGCCGGCACGGTGCCGACGAACGGCACGGAATAACGCGCGCGCAATTCGGCAAGCGCGAGTGTGGAGGCGGTGTTGCAGGCCACCACCACCAGATCGGGCGCGTGCTCGGCGATCGCCTGTCCGATCACCTCGACGATGCGCGCGATCAAGAGGGCTTCCGGCTGGTTGCCGTAGGGGAAGCCGGCGTCATCCGCCACATAGACGTAAGCCGCGTCCGGCCGCGCGGCGGCCACCTCGCGGTGGACGGTGAGGCCACCGACGCCGGAATCGAAGATGAGGATCTTTACCGGAGTCCCGGGCACGTCAGGCTCTTAAAGTGCGCATGATCTTGTCCGAAAACCGGTGCCCACTTTTCGGGATCATGCGTTCCCGAACACCCGCTTGAAGATGGTGTCGACGTGCTTGAAGTGGTAGTCGAGGTCGAAATTGGCCTCGATCTCCTGCTCGCTCAGCTTGGCGCGGACGTCCTTATCGGCCTTGAGCAGCGCCAGGAAATCCTTGTCGCCGCCCCACACTTTCATGGCGTTGCGTTGCACGAGGGCGTAGGCGTCCTCGCGCGGCACGCCCTTTTGCGTGAGCGCGAGCAGCACCCGCTGCGAATGGATCAGGCCGCCGAGCTTGTCGAGATTCTTCTGCATGGCGGCCGGATAGACCACCAGTTTGTCGATGATGCCGGCCAATCGCGCCAGCGCGAAGTCGAGCGTTACCGTCGCGTCCGGCCCGATCATGCGCTCGACCGATGAATGCGAGATATCGCGTTCGTGCCAGAGCGCGACGTTTTCCATGGCCGGCAGGGCATAGGCGCGCACCATGCGCGCCAAGCCCGGTGAGGTTTTCCGACAGCACCGGATTGCGCTTGTGCGGCATCGCCGAGGAGCCTTTCTGCTTCTCGGAGAAGAACTCTTCGGCCTCCAGCACCTCGGTGCGCTGCAGGTGGCGGATTTCGGTGGCCAGCCGCTCGATCGACGAGGCAACCACACCGAGCGTAGCGAAATACATGGCGTGGCGGTCGCGCGGAATGATCTGGGTGGAGATCGGCTCGACGCGCAGCCCCATGGCTTTGGCGACATGGCTTTCCACGCGCGGGTCGACCTGCGCGAAGGTGCCGACCGCGCCGGAGATGGCACAGGTGGCGACCTCCTCGCGCGCCGCATGCAGGCGGCGCCGCGCGCGCGCGAATTCGGCATAGGCATAGGCGAGCTTGAGCCCGAAAGTGGTCGGCTCGGCATGGATGCCGTGCGAGCGCCCGACCGTCGGCGTCAGTCTTGTGCTCGAAGCGCGCGCCGCTTGAGCGCGGCGAGCAGGACATCGACATCGGCAATGAGAATGTCGGCGGCGCGCGTGAGCTGCACGTTGAAGCAGGTGTCGAGCACGTCCGAGGAAGTCATGCCGGCATGCACGAAGCGCGCTTCCGGCCCGACGATTTCGGAAAGGTGCGTCAGGAAGGCGATGACGTCGTGCTTCACCTCCGCTTCGATTGCATCGATGCGGGCGACGTCGAACTTGGCGGTCTTGCCCTTGGCCCAGATTTTCTCGGCGGCGGCCTTCGGGATGATGCCGAGCTCGGCCATGGCCTCCGCCGCATAGGCCTCGATCTCGAACCAGATGCGGAATTTGGTTTCCGGCGACCAGATCGCCACCATGTCGGGGCGGGAATAGCGCGGGATCACGCCGCTTCTCCGCGCGCCAAGCGCCGCCGCGTTGCGGATCGCGGCGATATTCGCCTTATAGTTGCCGCCTTTGAACACGGCGGAGCCGGCGACCAGCACATTGGCGCCGGCGGCGCACCACCTTGGCGCGCGTCTGTCGGCGGTAATGCCGCCGTCCACCTCGATGTCGATCGGCCGCGCGCCCACCATGCGCGCGTAAGTTCGCGATCTTGTCGAGCGCGGCCGGAATGAAGCCTGGCCGCCGAAGCCGGGATTGACCGACATCACCAGGATGAGATCGACCAGATCGATAACATGCTCGACGGCTGTGAAGCCGGCGTGCCGGGGTTCATGGTGACGCCGGCCTTCTTGCCGAGCGCGCGGATCGCCTGCAGCGAGCGGTGCACGTGCGGGCCGGCCTCCACATGCACGGTGATGATGTCGGAGCCGGCCTTGGCGAAGGCTTCCAGGTAAGGGTCGCAAGGGCTGATCATCAGATGCACGTCGAGGGTCTTTTTGGTGACCGGGCGGATCGCCTTCACCACCTCGGGGCCGATGGAGATATTGGGGACGAAGTGGCCGTCCATCACGTCGACATGGATCCAGTCGGCGCCGGCGGCCTCGACCGCGCGGACTTCCTCGCCCAAGCGGGCGAAGTCGGCCGCGAGAATCGACGGCGCGATGAGTAGCGGGCGCATGGCGGCCTCCGTAAGGCCATTCGGGTATCATGCGGCGCGGCGGCGGGCAATGTTGCGCGCGCAATTCGGCCCGTCTGTTAACGCTTTTCGGCAAGGCGCCGCGCCAGTGGGTGCAAAATCGCCGGCAGCAGGAAGATCGGAAACTGCACCATGGCGAAATAAAACCAGGCGAGGTCGGGCAGTGTCGCCCCGAGCGCCGCCATCACCACGCCGATATTGCGGAAGGCGGCGAGCAGCCCGATGACCAGGCCGCGGTCGAGCCCGGCGCGCAAGAATACCAGAACGCTGAGGCCGATCAGCGCGAGTGTCAGCACGATGATCAGCACAAACAGCTCGAGCGCGAACAGCGGGTCCGCCAGCACGTGCCGCGGCACGCTTTCCATGGCGGCGATCGCAAAGACGAAGACCGCGATCACGTTGAGCCCGTCGATCGGCTCCTTCTGGCGCTCGATCCATTCCTGGCCGGCCACGCGGCGGATGGCGTAGGCGACGGCGCCCGCGCCGGCGAAAAAGTAGAACAGCTTGACGCCCAGCTCGATCGGCGAGAACAGCGACGTGCCAAGAAATAGATAGCTGAACGCGACGGTGGTGATCGGCGACAAGGCATTGCTGACGATCAACGCAGCCAGTGAAAACGCCACGTCGAGACCCATCAGCGCCGCGAACGCCGCCGAAGACGTGATCGGCGTGATCGCGCATTGCAGGATCATGATCGTATAGAGGCCCGGCATGGCCTCGCGGATGCCCGACAAGCGCATAGGCCGTGCCGAAAATCAGCGGCACCGCCAGCATGACCCAGAGCGCGGCGACGATGGTCAGGCCGGGCTCCCTGAGGTAGCGGCGAAAGGCGGTCGGGTCGGTGCGCAGATAGGAAAACAGCAGCAGCACAAATACCGTTTCGCCGAGATATGGCTTGACGTAGGCCGCCAGCGGCGGAACGGCGAGGCCGAGAAAGATCGAAGCCGCCAGCGCCCGCGTGCCTTGCCGGCCGAGCCACGCCAGCGCGGCTTGCAGCGCCTTCAGGATCGGCATGGACGGCGGTTCTCCGGCACGGGTGTTGCCGGATGGTCATAGCGCCAGCATCTGATCCATTCCATATAAAAGGCGTCACCACAGGTGGTCGCGGAAGGTCAGGGACAAAATGGCACGCACGGACTCCATTGTGCTCGGCGCCGGCATCGTCGGCACCTCGATTGCGCTGCATCTTGCCAAGCGGGGCTTGAGCGTCGCGCTGCTCGATCGCGCCGGCCTGGGCGAGCAGACCTCCTACGGCAATGCCGGGATCATCGAGGGCAACACGATATTCCCGCCGGCGTTTCCCTCCGACCTGAGCGCGCTCACGCGCATCGCCCTCAAGCGCGCGAGCGAGGCCAACTATCATCTCTCGTTCCTGCCGCAGGCGCTGCCCTGGCTGCTCAAGTTCCGCGCCGCATCGCGGCCGCAGCGGCTGATCGAGAATGCGCGGCTGATCCGCCCGCTGTTCGCGAGCGCGGTGGCCGAGCACGAGGCGCTGATGGCGGAGTCAGGCAGCGCGCACTACCTGCGCAAGACCGGCTGGCTGAAAGTCTATCGCAGCGAGCAGCAGCTTTGCCGCGTTGCAGGCGCGAATTCGATCTGGCTGCGCAATTCGGCCTTCCCCTGCAGGCGCTGGACGGCGCGGGCGCCCAGGCGCTGGAGCCTTCGCTCAAGCCGGTGTTCGCGCATGCGGCGTATTGGCCGCAGGCCGCGAGCGTGAGCAATCCGCTTGCGCTGACGCGCGCCTATGCCGCGCGCTTGCGCGCACTCGGCGGCGTGACGCTCAATGGCGACGCGCGCTCGCTGCACCGGACCGGCAGTCGCTGGCGGGTGGAGACCAACGAGGGCGGCATCGATGCGCCCGAGGTCGTGGTCGCGCTCGGGCCGTGGGCGAGCGATCTGCTTGAGCCGCTCGGCCTGAAGCTGCCGCTGATGGTCAAGCGCGGCTATCACCGGCACTTTCACAGCGTCGGCAATGCCGTGCTGACGCGGCCGGTGCTCGATGCCGGCGTCGGCTATGTCATCACGCCGATGGAGCAGGGCATCCGCATGACCACCGGCGTCGAAATTGCCGCGCGCGACGCGGCGCCGACGCCGGTGCAGTTCGACCAGATCATGCCACAAGCGCGCGAACTGTTTCCGCTCGGCGAACGCGTCGGACGACAAGACTTGGCTCGGCGCCGGCCGTGTTTTCCGGATTCACGGCCGGTGATTGGACGCGCGCCCGGCCAGCCCGGTCTGTGGCTTGCGATCGGCCACGCCCATTGGGGATTGACGCTCGGGCCGGCGACCGGGCGCCTGATCGCGGAGATGATGGCCGGCGCGCCGCCGTTCTGCGATCCGGCGCCCTATCGGGCGGAAAGATTTTTATAGCTCCCGCACCCAGCCGCCCGTCCCCGCGAAAGCGCGGACCGAGTGCCCTGGATTCCCGCTTGCGCGGGAATGAGCGGAAGTATTAGGGACCGAATTTATCGCGCCAGCTTGGCAGCGCGCCGGGAAAGGGCAGGGCGCTCGCCTCGTAGACGCCGCGCGCGATGGCGCGCGCCATCACGTTGGCCGCCACCATGCCGAGTTCGGCCAGACCATAGTGCGGATCGGCGAGCGTCTTGGCGCCGGTGGCGGCTGCGAATACGACGTCGCCGTCGAGCGGGCTGTGCACCGGATAAATCGCGCGCGCGAACCCGTCCTGCGCCATCACCGCCAGCCGATTGCACTGCGCTTTGCTCAATTTGGCGTCGGTCGCAATGACGGCGATCGTCGTATTCTCGCCCGGGCCGCCTTTGGCGCGGATGGCGAGGTCGGCCGGCGTTACCTGTGCCGGCGAGCCGCGCCCGCCGAATTCCTTGTTCTGCTCGAACGGCGCCGCCCAAAAATGCGGGCCGTCGCCGATGACGGTCGAGCCGACCGCATTGACCACCGCCAGCGCCCCCACCGATGCGCCGTCGCGCGTCATCGCCGAGGCGGAGCCAACGCCGCCTTTGAGGGTCGCGGTGGTGGCGCCCAGCCCCGCGCCGGCGCTGCCGAGCGCGAATTCGGCGCCGGCCCTTTTCGCAGCCTCATAGCCGAGCTCACGATAGGGCGGATAGCGGCCCCAGTTCTTGTCGCCGCCGTTGAGCAGATCGAACATGATCGCCGCCGGCACGATCGGCACCACGGCGTCGCGGATGCGGAAGCCGCGGCCCTGCTCGCGCAACCAGGCCTGCACGCCGGAGGCGGCGTCGAGCCCGAAAGCCGAGCCGCCGGAAAGAACGATGGCGTCGATGCCTTCCACGGTCTGCGCCGGATCGAGCAGGGCGGTCTCGCGCGTGCCCGGGCCGCCGCCGCGCACGTCAACGCTCGCCGTAACGGCGGCGTCGAACACGATCGCGGTGACGCCGGAGCCGAGCTTGGCGTCTTCGGCATGGCCCACCCGCAGGCCGGGTATATCGGTGATGACGTTGCGTAATGCCATGATGGTTCCTGGCCCCAAGTCTATCACGGCCGATCACACATAGGTCAGACTCGCGCCGGCCGACTTGCCATCGCCACTATTGCCGGGGCATCTAGGGCACCATGAATGGCAACGTCCCCATCCTCACCGCCCTGATCGCCGGGATTATCAGTTTCCTCTCCCCCTGCGTCCTCCCCCTGGTACCACCTTATCTGGTGTTCCTGGCTGGCACCTCGCTGGAACGCCTGGCGGACGCCGAGCCGGAGCCTCGCGTCAGGCGCGAGACGGTGGTGGCAGCCGCGCTGTTCGTGCTCGGCTTCTCGACCGTGTTCGTGGCGCTCGGCGCCAGCGCCAGCGTGATCGGCTCGCTCATGCGGGCCTACTCGAATTCGTTATCGATCATCGCTGGTATTGCGATCATCATCATGGGCCTGCACTTCCTCGGCATCACGCAAATCGCCCTGCTGCACCGGCAGAAGCGGGTGGAGGTGGCCAAGCCCGTCGGGCTGTGGGGGGCCTATGTGATGGGGCTCGCCTTCGCGTTCGGCTGGACGCCGTGCATCGGGCCGATCCTGGCCGCCATCCTGGCGGTGGCGGCATCCGAGCAGACCGTCGCCAAGGGCGCCGGCCTGCTGGCCGTCTATTCGCTCGGCCTCGGCATTCCGTTCCTGATCGCCGCCTTCGCCATCGAGCCGTTCGCGGCGTTTCTTGCGCGCTTCAAGAATTATCTGCACCGCGTCGAGCAAGCCATGGGCGCGCTGCTGGTACTCACCGGCATTGCCTTCCTCACCGGCAGCATCAACCAGATGAGCGTGTGGCTCCTGGAGACGTTTCCGGTGCTGGGCAAGATCGGCTAGCATGCAGCCGGATTTCGAGTCGGCAAGCGATGACAAAAAGAAAGCCCGCCATCAAGGCGGGCTTTCCGTTCGGATGAAAGCGCGGAGCTCTACTTCATCTTGCTGCAGTCGGAGCCCGGGCACTCGACATAGGTGATCTTGCCGCTGGCGTCCTTCTTCCAGATGTACATCACGTAGTCGAGCTTGGTGATGTCGCCCTTCTTGTCGTAGGAAATCGGGCCGAGCACGGTCGAGAACTTCATGCCGGAATGCATCTTGGCCGCGACCTTCTTGGGGTCGAGCGACTTGGCGGCTTCCGCCGCCTGCTTGATGATCTGCACGCCGGCGTAGCTGTAGAGCGTGTAGGCTTCAGGTTCAAAGGGCTGAGCGCGGTGGCGGAACTCCTCCACCACCTTCTTGGCTTGCGGCTTGTTGCGCGGGTCGGGACCATAGGTCATCAGCGTGCCTTCCACGCCGGGCCCGCCGACCGAGGCGAACTCGTCCGAGGTGATGCCGTCGCCGCCCATCATCGGCGCCTTGACGCCCTGGTCGCGCATCTGCCGCACGATCAGGCCGCCCTCGGTATACAGACCGCCGAAATAGACCAGATCGGCACGCGACTGCTTGATCTTGGAGACCAGCGCCGAATAATCCTTCTCGCCGGTGTTGACGCCCTCGTACAGCACCTCCTTCATGCCGCCCTTGTTGATCGTCTTCTTGGTTTCGTCGGCGAGCCCTTTGCCGTAGGTCGTCTTGTCATGCACGAAGGCGATCCTCTTGCCCTTGAAGTGCTTGAGGATGTACTGGCCGGCCACCTTGCCCTGCTGATCGTCGCGCCCGCAGACGCGGAAGATGTTCCACATCTTGCGCTCGGTGACGGTTGGATTGGTGGAGGCCGGCGTGATCTGCAAGATGCCGTTTTCCTGATAGACCTCCGACGACGGGATGGTGACGCCGGAATTGTAGTGGCCGATTACGAACTTGACGCCGTCGGCGGCGAATTTATTGGCGACCGAGACGCCCTGCTTGGGATCGGAAACGTCGTCGCCATATTCGACCGTGATTTTCTGGCCGAGAATGCCACCCGTGGCATTGATGTCGGCGGCGGCCTGATCGACGCCGTTCTTCATCTGGGCGCCGGTGGCGGCGCTCGGTCCGGTGATCGGACCGCCGACGCCGAATTTGACTTGTGCGGTGGCGGTTCCCGCCAGTGCAATCGCAAAGCCGAGCGCAAGGCCGAATGTGGTGATGCTCTTCATCGATGTTCCCCTTAAATGAAAACCGGCAATCCGATCCTGCGCCAATGTTACGTCAGGGCGGCTTCCGGCGCCAGCGGAGAGGGCCGTCCGGCACGTTCAGCCAACGATATTGCGTGACCATCTGCGCGGCGCGGGTGGCGCGGAAGCCGAGCAGAGCGAACGCCAGGCAGACCGCGCTGTCGACCAAATAATAGTGGACCGACAATAATGTACCGCCAAATAAGGCGAAATGAATGAAGCGCACCGCGCCGCCGAGAATAAGGCTATAGGCGACCACCTGTCCCCACGGCCGCCAGGTGGCGGCGATGGCGCGGCCGGACAGCGCCGCCGCCCCGCCGCCCAGGATGATGGTGACCAGGACGAAAATTCCGAACGAGCCTTCCTCGTGCAGGAAGCCTTGCATCACACCCCCGCCTGTTGCCGGCCGCCCTCGAGATAGGCCGCTTTGATTTCCGGCCGCTGCAGCAGTTCGCGCCCGCTGCCGGTCAGCGTGATCAGCCCGTTGACCATGACATAGCCGCGGTGGGCGAGCTTGAGCGCGTGGAAGGCATTTTGCTCGACCAGGAACACGGTGAGGCCGTCCTGCGCGTTGAGCGTTCTGATGGCGTCGAAGATCTGCCGCACGATCAGCGGAGCGAGGCCGAGCGATGGCTCGTCGAGCAACAACAGCCGCGGCCGCGCCATCAGCGCGCGCGCGATCGCCAGCATTTGCTGTTCGCCACCCGACAACGTGCCGCCGCGCTGGGTGAGGCGCTGTTTCAGGCGCGGGAACAGCGTCAGCACGCGCTCGAGATCGCCCTCGAAGGCGGACGGCTCCGCGGTGGTCGCGCCCATCTGTAGATTTTCCAGGACCGTCATGCGCGAGAAGATGCGGCGGCCCTCCGGCGCTTGCGCCAGATTGAGGCGCGCGATTTCGTGGGTCGGCATTTGGGTGATGTCGCGGCCGGCGAAAGTGATCGTGCCTTCGCGCGCGCGTGGATTGCCGCAGATGGTCATCATCAGCGTCGACTTGCCGGCGCCATTGGCGCCGATCAGGGTGACGATCTCGCCGCTGTTGACGTCGAGATCGACGCCCTTGAGCGCCTGCACGCGGCCATAAAAGGTCGTGACGCCACGTACGCTAAGCAGGGGTGAGGTCATAGCCCGACCTCCGCTTCCGCCTGGTGGACCTCTTGGTCGGCGACGCCCAGATAGGCAGCGATCACCCTGGGATCGTTGCGCACCGCCTCGGACTCGCCGTCGGCGATCTTGACGCCATAGTCGAGCACGACCACGCGGTCGGAAATTTCCATCACCACCGACATGTCGTGCTCGATCAGCAAAATCGACAGGCCATGGTCATCGCGGATCGCGAGCAGCAACTCGTTGAGCTCGGCGCTTTCGTGCGGATTAAGGCCGGCCGCCGGCTCGTCGAGGCAGAGCAGCAGCGGATCGGTGCACATGGCGCGCGCGATCTCGAGGCGCCGCTGCGCGCCATAGGGCAGGTCGCCGGCCGGATCGTCGGCGCGCGCCAACAGCCCGACGCGCGCGAGCCAGTCGCGCGCTTTCGCGATCGCCGCGCGTTCGGCGGCGGCATAAGAGGGGAAGCCGAGAATCCCCAACAGCGTATAGCCGGACGCGATCATCAGCCGGTTGTGCTGCGCGACCAGCAGGTTTTCCAGCACCGTCATGCCGGGAAACAGGCGGATATTCTGGAAGGTGCGGGCGACGCGCGCCTGCTGGGTGACCAGATACTCCGGCATGCGCTCGAGCTGGTAAAGCGTGCCGTTCGCGCGCACGCGGCGGCGCTTGCCGCTCGCGGTGAGGGCCTCCAGTTCGCTCCACACCGAGGCATCGCCGTGGCGCAAGCCCAGGCGGCCCTCGCTCGGCTTGTAGAATCCGGTGATGCAATTGAACACGGTGGTCTTGCCGGCGCCGTTCGGTCCGATCAGCGCGGTAATATCGCCCTGCCGCGCCTCGAACGACAGGTCGTCCACCGCCACCAGTCCGCCAAAGCGCATGGTCAGGTGCTCGACGCGGAGCAAAGTGTCGCCGCTGCCGGCCATCAGCCGTGGCCTTCCTTCACCAGATCGGCGGCGATGCTCTTGCGTTCGTTCAGGAACACGGAGGGTTCGCGCGTCGCGATCAGGCCACGCGGCCGCCAGATCATGATCAGCACCATGGCGAAGCCGAACAGCAGCATGCGGTACTGGGTCGGATCGAAGGTGGAACCGAAAATACGCTTGAGGAAATCGAGATCGCGCATGATTTCGGTGCCGCCGATCATCGCGACGGCCGCGATCGCCACGCCGACCTGGCTGCCCATGCCGCCGAGCACCACGATCGACAGGATGGTGGCCGATTCCAGGAAGGTGAAGGATTCCGGCGAGATGAAGCCCTGGCGCGTGGCGAAGAACGAGCCGGCAAAACCGGCGAACATCGCGCCCATCGCGAAGGCGGTGAGTTTGGTGTTGGTGGTGTTGATGCCGAGCGAGCGGCAGGCGATCTCGTCCTCGCGCAACGCTTCCCAGGCGCGCCCGACCGGCAGGCGGCGCAGCCGCACGGTGACGAAGGCGGTCAGCAATGCGAGCGCAAGGATGATGTAGTAGAGGAAAATCACACGGTAGAGCGGGTGGAACTCCAGCCCGAACACGGCGGCAAAGCCGTTATCGTCGGCATTGAACGGAATCCCGAACAGGGTCGGTCGCGGAATGCTGGTGATGCCGGCATAGCCGTTGGTGAGGTCGACCCAGTTGATAATGACGATGCGGATAATTTCGCCGAAGGCCAGCGTGACGATGGCGAGATAGTCGCCGCGCAGCCGCAGCACCGGGAATCCGAGCAGGACGCCCCAGAACGAGGCGAGAATGCCGGCAAGCGGCAGCAGGACCCAGAACGCCAGCCCGAAGGTCTTGGCGAGCAGCGCGTAGGAATAGGCGCCGACCGCATAGAATGCGACGTAGCCCAGATCGAGCAGGCCGGCCAAGCCGACCACGATGTTGAGCCCCCAGCCCAGCATCACATAGATCAAAATCTGGATGCCGAAATTGTCGATCCATTTCACGGCGCCGCCGAAGCCCTTCAAGGCGACGACGATCACCGGATAGGCAATGACGAAGCCGATGGCGAAGGGCACGAACCATTTGCCGATCATGGCGCGCCAGCCAGCGGGCGCCGTCGCGACCGGCCGCAGTGCGCGCTGTTTGAGCCAGGGGTCGAGCACGAGCGAAAAGGTGAGCCGGCCGGCGCCGACCACGGCGACGATGGTGAACAGCAGCGGCCAGCGCGTGGCGAGGATCAGTTCATTGCGGATGTTGGTGACGGTCTGGAAGCCGATCAGCGGCAGGAACAGCCCGAAGGCGAGCAGGGCGGTGACGCCGGCATCGCGCAGCGCGCGGCCCACGTCGACGCGCTGGACTGGCGCGCCGTCCTGCATGTCATACCTTCTCGACATCCGGCCGGCCGAACAGGCCCTGCGGCAGGAAGATCAGCGTGATGGCGAGCACCGAAAAGGCGGCGACATCCTTGTAGTCGATGGAGAAATACGCCGACCACATGGTCTCGATCAGGCCGATGAGAATGCCGCCGATCACCGCGCCCGGCAGCGAGCCGATGCCGCCCAAGACCGCGGCGGTGAACGCTTTCACGCCCGGCACGAAGCCGTCGGAGAACGTCACCACGCCGTAATACATCAGGTACATGGTGCCGGCGACGGCGGCGAGCGCGGCCGCGATCACGAAGGTCATCGAGATGGTCTGGTCGACATTGACGCCGACCAGCGCCGCCATCTTCTGGTCCTGCTCGCAGGCGCGCTGCGCGCGGCCGAGCCGGGTCTTGGCCACCAGATACCAGAATGCGACCAGCAGCACCGCGGTGACGCCCCAAATGATGAGCTGCTTGTATGACAGCGTGACCGGGAAGTCGTTCCTGGTCATGAGCACGAACTCGCCCTGCACCATGGGCGGGATCGGCTTGTTGCGCGGGCCCTGGCTGACCTGCACGAAGTTGGACAGGAAAATCGACATGCCGATCGCCGAGATCAGCGGCGCCAGCCGGAACGAGCCGCGCAATGGCCGGTAGGCGACGCGCTCGATCACCCAATTGACCAGCGAAGTGAACAGCATCGCCACGATCAGCACGATGAACAGCGCCAGCGCGATCGAGGTGATGCCGAGCCAGGTGGTCAGGATCAGGAAGGCGATCAGCGCGATGAAGGCGGAGACCATGAACACGTCGCCATGGGCGAAGTTCACCATGCCGATGATGCCGAACACCATGGTGTAGCCGATGGCAATCAGGCCGTAGATCGAGCCGAGGGTGATGCCGTTGATGAGCTGCTGGAGGAAGACTTCCATGCGTGGCGCTCAAGCCTTTCGGTGGCCGCCCGGCTGCCGGCCAATATTGCGATTCTATAACGCTTAACAGGGCATGGCGGGAGCGGCAATGTTGGCCGCGCGGTGTATTATTAAGTCGAATTGCCGCAGGAATCGCTCGAAGGACGGGCGCATGTCTCCTAGCCGCGAATTCGCCGTCCGGGCCGGGTGGCTCGGCCGCGGTTTTCACGACAATGGCGCTGTGGGAGTGGGACGCCTCGCGGCGCCACGCGGCTGGCGCCAGTTCACTATGACGGGCCAGCCGGCCAGGGCAGCGGCCAGCGGGGCCAGTTCAGAACCGCTGACGCGCTGCAAAACGCTGGACGCAAGCCCGGCCGCGTGGCGGAATTTTCCGCGTGAGCAGCCGCGCAACTGCGTTGGCCTCACGCGCGCCGTCGCATATGCTTAAGCCTATGGCTGCCACCGCGCTCCCGCTGTTTCATCTTTACGGCGATCCGCCGGATGATTCGGCGTTCGACTTCATCCATATCGAAACTATCGCCTCGCGGTCGTCGGTGCACGATTGGACGATTCGCGCGCACCGCCACCGCAACCTGTCGCAAATATTGCTCATCGAAAAAGGCGGCGGCGAGATGAGCTTCGAGACCGCGACCGTGGCGTTTTCGGCGCCGGTTGCGATCCTGGTGCCGGCCACCATCGCGCACGGCTTCCGCTTCACACCGCACGTCACCGACGGATGGGTGGTGAGTTTCACCGAGGACGTCGCCGACGCGCTCGGCGACCAATCGGGTAAGGCGCTGGCGCGGCTCAAGGCGGTGGCGGCCGATCCGCTGGTGCCGCTGGCGAGCGCCACTGAGGCAAAGCGTCTTTCGACATTGTGCGCGGACCTCAACGAGGAAGCTTCGCTGGCGCGCGAAGGCTATCGCCTCGCCATGCGCGGGCTGCTGGCGCTGATTGCCATCGAGACGGTGCGGCTCGCGGTCAGCCGCGCGCGCAGCGGCACGGTCACGCTCACGCGCGCCGATGCGCGGGTGGAGGAACTGCGCCGGCTGCTGGACGAGCATTTCCGAAAAGAGCGGCTGATCAGCTTTTATGCCGAGAAGCTGGCGATGACCGCCGACCGGCTCAACGATCACGTCAAGCGCGCCACCGGCGTGACGGCCGGCCACCTGATCCGCCAGCGCGTATTGACCGAAGCCAAGCGCCAGCTCGTGTTCACCAATCAGCCGATCCACGAAATTTCATACGACCTGGCGTTTTCCGACCCGTCCCATTTCACCCGGTTTTTCCGCAAGCAGACCGGCATGACGCCGCAGGCCTTCCGCGAGGGCCGCGGCGGTTAACCGTTAGCCGGCACCGCGTGAACGCGCTTAACCGGTAAGGTAAAGAAATGGTTTCTTTTGAAATTAGCATTTGAGACGCTTAGGCCTTGATCTCCTGGTGCAGGAGGAAGGCATGCGTAAGCTCTCCGGCGCGGCCGTGGCCATTATCATCGGCGTAGCGTTCTATTTCACGCTGTTCTGGGGATACGACGGGCTACGCATTCTCACCTCGCCGACCTATGGACTGGACGACGTCTGGCGCTCGCAATTCATTTTCGCCGTCGGCCGACTGTTCAGCCTCAGCCCGATCGGCCTGATCAAGCTCGCCGCCTTCTTCGGGACGCTCAAGCTCGCGGTTGCCGGCCTCTGCGCCGTGCATATTCTCGATCGCGTGCGCGCCCTGATCGGCGGCAAAGCGGATCCCGATGTGTTCGAAGGCGCCCTCATCCTGATCGTGCTGATCAGCATCGCGTCGGTCGGCCCGGCGGTGCTGTCGCAGAGCGTCGAATTGGTGCGCGAAGACACCGTCCAGTTGATGCTCGCTGCCGTCGGCATCGCGCTTTGTCTGGTCGAGCGCAGCTATGGCGACTCGGCGGAGAACGCCAAACCTGCCGTGGTGACCGAGCTGGCCGCCACGCCGCGCGGAGCGCCCTGGTACGCGCCGTTCCGCTGATATTTTTGTTTGCGCGCGACCTTGTCCGAAACCTGGTTCCCACTTTTCTGGATCGCGCGCGCTATTTCGGCCGCGCTTCGTGCAGGCCGCGATCCGGCGGCTGCAATTTTCCGCTGCGCCGATCCTTGACCGCCTGCACCAGCGCGAGCGCCGCGTTGCGCACGTCCTGCTGGAAGTCGGTATCGCGGTCGAGATCGTCATGGGCGGTGGCGTAGGGCATCAGATACCCGATGTAACGGTCGATTTGGCCCTGGTGGCCTGACGGAATGAACCCGATATCCTGCAGCCAGTCCGACAGGATGCGGCGCAGGTTTTCCGTGCCGGCGGCGTCGCCGTGCACAACCACCGAAAAGACGCGCCCCTCGAGATGGCGCGGATAGGGCCAGCCTTTCAATTCGAGCGCCTTGGCCTTGGCGGGGTCCTTGCCGCCGGTCGAGGTCGGATCCGGATTGCCGCCATCGGCGCAGACCAGCCGATCGATCATCAGTTTGAGCGAGGAGGGCGCCTGGTACCAGTTGACCGGGCAGATGATCATCACGCCGTGCGCCGCCACCCATTTCGGATAGATTTCCGCCATCCAGTCGCCGGCCTGGCCGAGCGCGTGATTGGGATAGCAACTGCACGGCCAATGGCAGAGCGGCTGCGCGGTGGACACGCATCCTTTGCACGGGAAGATCACGCGGCCGTATTCGGAGGTGAGCCGCGACAGATCGAGCACCTCGGTTTCGAAGCCGCGCGTTTTCTCGATCGCCTGCTTGGCCAACATGACCATGCGGTAGGTCTTCGACATTTCGCCGGGACAGGTATGCTCGCTGCGTGAGGAGCCGTTGACGATCAGGATGCGCGAGGGCGATTTCTTATTTTTCTGCCTGCGCTCGGCCGCCTCGATATGGGCGCGCGTCGCCAGCCATTCGATCGCCAGCTCGAAATTCGGATCGGCGTAACCGCGGCCGGCTTTCCGCGTGCGCGGCGTCTTGTGATAGTCGTCATAGGCGACCCAGGCGGCGTCGACGATCTTGTCGAGCTCGCGTTTGAGCGGCTCATAATCGGGATCGTAGAAGCGCGCCAGAAATCGTTTTTTGAATTCCTGCTTGTCGAGCTGGACGCTCGGCATGCCCTTGCGCACGGTGATTTTGGCCATGGTTTCTCCCAGACGATGGGCCATGGCTAACATTAGGCCGTTTCAACTCGAAATGACGAGCGCGTCACCTGCACGTGAAAGGTCTATTTCTGCGCCAGCTCCGCCATGACCTCGGCCGCTTCCTTGAAGGCATGGTTGGCGGCCGGCACGCCGCAATAGATCGCCTGCTGCAGGATGACTTCCTTGATGTCGGCCTCGGAAAAGCCGCCCTCGGCCAGCGCCGCCCGCACATGCAGGCGGAATTCGTCCCATTGCGCGAGCGCGATCATGGTGCCGATCACCAGTACGCGGCGGGTGCGCTCGTCGTAATGCGGCCGCGTCCAGACTTCGCCCCAGGCATAGCGGGTGATGAGGTCCTGGAATTCCTCGTTGAACGCGGTCTTCTTGGCATTGGCGCGATCGACCCATGCGTGGCCCAGCACTTTGCGGCGCCGGGCCATGCCGCGTTCGTGGCGTTCTTTTTCGTCCATTGAACTGCCCTCTAGCCGCCTAGGAAATTCAGCACGGTCTCGGTATAGGCCCGCGGCTGCTCGGCGTTGGAAATGTGCGCGGCGTCTATCACCGCGAGCTTGGCGCCGGGGATGCGGTCGCGCATGCTCTCACCCATGGCCAGCGTGGTGGCGGGATCTTGGCGGCCGGCGATGATCAGCGTCGGCGCCTTGATCCTGGGCAGCAAAGCGCGGTGGTCCATGTCGCGCACGGCTTGCCCGCAGGCGATGTAGCCGTCGAGATTTGTCGCAAGGAACATCTCGGTAAAGCGCGCGATCACTTCCGGATGAGTGTCGCGGAAGCCTTTGGTGAACCAGCGCTCCATATTGCCGGACACGATATGCGCCAAGCCTTTTTCGCTGATGAGCTTGAGGCGGTCGTTCCACGGCCCTTTGTCGGGGTAATAGTCGGTGCAGTTCGACAGGATGAGCTTCTCGATCCGGCCGGGCGCGTTCGCTCCCAGCCATTGCCCGACCATGCCGCCCATCGATAATCCGCACCAACTGGTCTTTGCGATCTTGAGCGCGTCGAGAATGGCCAGCACATCGCGCCCCAGCCGCTCCATCGAATAGGGGCCCGGCGTCAAGCCGGACTTGCCGTGGCCGCGCCGGTCGTAGCGCACCAGGCGGAAGTGCTTGGCCCATTCGCCGGCCTGATCGTCCCACATGTGCAGATCGGTGCCGAGCGAATTCGACAGCATCAGCACGGGCGCGCCAATGCTGCCGTCGACCTCGACATTGAGCGGGCAGCCGTCGGCGTCGATCATCGGCATGGATTTCCTCCCTGAGCTCCGATCTTGGTCGTTTCAGCCGGGCATGAAGCGACACCCTTAAAGGGCTCCGCGCCGGCTGCAAAGCTCTTTTCAGCGAGCCCGCGAGGGCTTAAGCCGTGGTGCAAGGCTTCAATAAGCCGCCCGTGCGAGGAGGATGTGCCGATGGCGATGACAATGACGGCGGAGGTACAACTCCCCGCCAGCCGCGAGGTGGTGTGGGCGAAACTCAACGATGCCGAGGTGCTCAAGGCCTGCATTCCCGGCTGCGAGGAACTCAACAAGACCTCCGATACCGAATTCCAGGCGATCGCCGTCACCAAGATCGGGCCGGTGAAGGCGCGCTTCAAAGGCAAGGTGCACCTCACCGACCTTGACCCGCCCAATGGCTACCGGATTTCCGGCGAGGGCGACGGTGGCGTTGCCGGCTTCGCCAAGGGCGGCGCCACGGTAACGCTGACCGAGAAGGACGGCGGCACGCTGCTCACCTACAGCGTCGAGGCGCAGATTGGCGGCAAGCTGGCCCAGCTTGGCCAGCGCTTGGTCAATGGCGCGGCCAAGAAGATCGCCGATGACTTTTTCCGCAATTTTGCCGCTACGGTCGCAGGTTAGCGTCCCGATCACCCCGGTTTGAGCGATCTCCGACCTTGGAATCCCTTGACCGGGCGGGCGGTGGAGGTTCAAAGTTATTCCGGTTGTAAGGCGCATTCGGGCCGAAATCGGCGACATTTCGAACTCGAGCCGCCGCCGCCCCGGGCGGGCGAAGCGAAAAGAGGGCTTTTGGCCCCGAATTTGGGAGGACGGTTATGCCTGCGGTGTCCATGACGGTGAACGGCAAAGCCGTCACCGGCGATGTCGAAGCGCGCACTTTGCTGGTGCAATTCCTGCGCGAAAACCTCCGGCTTACCGGCACGCATGTCGGTTGCGACACCTCGCAGTGCGGCGCCTGCGTCGTGCATGTGGACGGCATCGCGGCGAAGTCCTGCACCTTGCTCGCCCTGCAATGCGAGGGCGCCAAGGTCACCACCATCGAGGGCCTGGCCGAGCCGGGCGGCGCGCTGCACCCGATGCAGGAAGCGTTCCGTGAAAATCACGGTCTGCAATGCGGCTACTGCACGCCGGGCATGATCATGGCGGCGCTCGATATCGTGCGCCGCAAGGGCAACGACCTCGACGAGCACACCATTCGCGAACAGCTCGACGGCAATATTTGCCGCTGCACCGGCTACCATAACATCGTCAAGGCGATCGCCGCGGGAGCGAAAGCGATGGCCAAGGGCGGCGCGCGTCAGGCTGCAGAATAGGATGGCCGCCGAGTAGCTTAAAAAATAATCAACGGGAGGAGACCGCCATGAGCGCGACTGGCATCGGCGCGGCGGTGCGCCGCAAGGAAGACTTCCGATTTATCACCGGCAGCGGACAGTACACCGATGACGTGGTGCGTCCGGGCGAGACCCGTGCGGTGTTCGTGCGCTCGCCGCACGCCCGCGCCAAGATCAAAAGCATCGATGTTGGTGCCGCCAGGAAAATGCCGGGCGTGGTGGCGGTCCTCACCGGCGCCGACCTCGCCAATGACAAGATCGGCAATCTGATTTGCGGCTGGATGATTCATTCCAAAGACGGCTCGCCGATGAAAATGGCGCCGCATCCGGCGCTCGCTGCCGGCACGGTCAACCATGTCGGCGATGCGGTGGCGGTGGTGATCGGAGAAAGCTTGGCGCAGGCGCGCGACGCCGCCGAGAAGGTCAAAGTCGACTATGAGGTGCTGCCGGCGGTGGTCGATCCCGCCAAGGCGAAATCGGGTCCGCAAATTCACGAGGTGGCGCCGAAAAACACCATCTATGAATGGCATCTCGGCGACGCCAAGGCGACCCAGGCGGCATTCGCGGCCGCCAAGCACGTCACCAAGCTCGACATCATCAACAATCGTCTGGTGCCGAATGCGATCGAGCCGCGCGCGGCGCTCGCCGAATACGATGCCGGCACCGACAACCTCACCTTATGGAATACCTCGCAAAACCCGCACGTGGCGCGCCTGGTCATTGCCGCCTTTGTCGGCATGGCGCCGGAGCACAAGTTGCGGGTGATCGCGCCCGACGTCGGCGGCGGCTTTGGCTCCAAGATTTTCATCTACCCGGAAGAAGTCGTCTGCCTGTGGGCGGCGCGCAAGGTGCGCCGGCCGGTGAAATGGACGGCGGAGCGTTCGGAATCCTTCATGACCGACGCGCATGGCCGCGATCATGTCACCCATGCGGAATTGGCGCTCGATGACAACGGCAAGATCCTCGCGCTGCGCGCGCACACCATTGCCAATCTGGGCGCCTATATGTCGACCTTCTCGTCGTCGGTGCCGACTTATCTCTACGGCACGCTGCTGTCGGGCCAGTACGACATTCCGTCGATCTATTGCGAAGTGGATGCGGTCTACACCAACACCGCGCCGGTCGATGCCTATCGCGGCGCCGGACGCCCCGAGGCCACCTTCGTGGTCGAACGGCTGGTCGAGGTGGCGGCGCGCCAAATGGGCATCGACCCCGCCGATTTGCGCCGGCGCAATTTCATCAAGACCTTCCCGCACCAGACCCCGGTGATCATGGCCTACGATGCCGGCGACTATCACGCCTCGCTCAAGAAGGCGTTGGAGCTCGCCGACGTGAAGGGCTTCGGCAAGCGCAAGCGCGAAGCGGCGCGGCACGGCAAGCTGCGCGGCCTGGGCTACTCGACCTATATCGAGGCTTGCGGCATCGCGCCGTCGCAGGCGGTCGGCTCGCTCGGCGCCGGCGTCGGCTTGTGGGAATCCGCCGAGGTGCGCGTCAACCCGACCGGCAGCGTGGAAGTGCTCACCGGCTGCCACGCCCACGGGCAGGGACACGAGACCACCTTCGCGCAGCTGGTGTCGGAACGCCTCGGCATTCCGTTCGAGAATGTAAGCATCGTGCATGGCGACACCGACAAGGTGCAGTTCGGCATGGGCACCTATGGCTCGCGCTCGGGCGCGGTCGGCATGTCGGCGATCGTCAAGGCGCTCGACAAGATCGAAGCCAAGGCCAAGAAAGTCGCCGCCTTCATGCTGGAAGCGGCGGAAGGCGATATCGAGTTCAAGGACGGCAAATTCACCGTTGCCGGCACCGACAAGTCGGCCGCGTTCGGCGACGTCGCGCTCAACGCCTACATCGCGCACAAATTCACCGGCGCCGAACTGGAGCCGGGCTTGAAGGAAACCTCGTTTTACGACCCGACCAATTTCACCTTCCCGGCCGGTTGTCACATCTGCGAGGTCGAAGTCGATAGCGAGACGGGCAAGACTGAGATCGTGAACTGGACCGCGATCGACGACTTCGGCACCGTGATCAACCCGATGATCGTCGAGGGTCAGGTGCACGGCGGCATCGCGCAAGGAGTGGGGCAGGCGCTGCTGGAAGGCGCGGTCTACAACAAGGACGGCCAGCTGGTGACCGGCTCGATGATGGATTACACCATGCCGCGCGCCCACGACCTGCCGTCGTTCCACGTCGGCCTCACCGAAACCAAATCGCCGTCCAATCCGCTCGGCATCAAGGGCTGCGGCGAGGCCGGCGCCATTGCATCGCCCGCCGCGGTGATCAACGCCATCACCGACGCCATCGGAACCGAAGACTTGGCCATGCCGGCCACCGCCAATACGGTGTGGTCGGCGTTGCAGCGCGCAACCCCGCGCCATGCTGCCTAACATTGCCGCCTAACAGGAGAGACCGATGTACAACTTCACCTTCCATCGTCCGACCACGGTCCGCCAGGCGGCAGGCCTCTTGGCGCGCAATCCGGAGGCCAAGCTCTTGGCCGGCGGCCATTCGCTGATCCCGGTGATGAAGCAGCGGCTGGCACAGCCGTCGGCGCTCATCGATCTATCGCTGGTCGAAGGCCTGAGCGGCGTCGAGCAGAAAGGCCGCTCCATCGTGATCGGCGCCATGACGCGCCACGCCGATGCGGCCAATTCGCCGGTGTTGCAGCAGGCGCTGCCGGGGCTCGCCGCGGTGCCGGCCTCGGTCGGCGATCCGCAGGTGCGCAACCGCGGCACCATCGGCGGCTCGGTCGCCAACAACGATCCCAATGCCGATTATCCGGCGGCGGTACTGGGTCTCGGCGCGACCATCATCACCAACAAGCGGCGCATCGCGGCCGACGATTTTTTCACCGGCATGTTCTCGACCGCGCTGGAAGACGGCGAGATCATCACCAAGATCAGTTTCCCGATCGCCAAGAAAGCGGCGTACGAGAAATTCAAGCATCCGGCTTCGGGCTTTGCGCTGGTCGGCGTGTTCGTGTCCAAGCGCGGCTCGGATATCCGCGTGGCGGTGACCGGCGCCGGCAGCAATGGCGTGTTCCGCGTGAAGTCGTTCGAGGAGGCGCTGAAGAAGCGCTTCGCCGCCAAATCGCTCGACGGCATGAGCGTTCCCGCGACGGGCATGAACAGCGACATTCATGCGAGCGCGGAATACCGCGCGCATCTGGTCGGCGTGCTGGCAAGGCGGGCGGTGGCGAAAGCGTAGGTCGAACCGCTCATTCCCGCGCGAGCGGGAATCTAGGGGAAGTTCCCTACGCGGAAAATGTATCGCACTGGTTCCCCGCTTGTGCGGGGACGAGCGCGTGGGGCTACGCCTCCGTCTTATCCAACTCCGCCAACAGGTCGTGCAGGTCGAGCGGATTGGTGAACATGCGCAAGGAGCCGTCCGGCTTCTTCGGCCACATCTCCTTCGGCCGGTCCCAATAGAGCTCGACGCCGTTATCGTCCGGGTCGCGCAGGTAAAGCGCCTCGGACACGCCGTGGTCGCTGGCGCCTTCGAGCGGGATCTTGGCGACGATCAGCCGGCGCAGGGCATCGGCCAGCAGCCGCCGGGTCGGGTAGAGAATGGCGGTATGGTAAAGGCCGGTGGTGCCCGGAGCGGGCGGCGAGCCGCCCAGGCTCTCCCAGGTATTCAAGCCCAGATGGTGGTGGTAGCCGCCGGCCGAGATGAAGGCGGCGCCTGGCCGGCTGGTGGTGAGCGTAAAACCCAGCACCCCGCAATAGAAATCCAGCGCTCGCTGTAAATCGGCGACTTTCAGATGCACATGGCCGATGCGCACCCCCGGATCGATGGTGGGCAGGCGGAGGGCTTCTTTGGTCATTTCCATGGGGCTGGACATGAGACTTGATCCTGGCTGGCCGGATGCGGCTTTGATACCCACATGTAAGACACTCGCCGGATCGGTTAAAGTGTCATCGAGGTGACCAAGTAATGTCTTTGACACCATTGCCTGACAGCATCGAGGCCACCCTCGATCTGCTGGCCAAGGCCGACTACATCGCCGACCGCTCGCTCGCGACCGTGCTGTACCTGGCGCTGCGCATGGGCCGGCCGCTGTTCCTGGAAGGCGAGGCCGGGGTCGGCAAGACCGAGATCGCCAAGGTGCTCAGCCAGGCGCTGGGCCGCCGGCTGATCCGGCTGCAATGCTACGAGGGTCTCGATATTTCGTCCGCCGTTTATGAGTGGAATTACGGCGCGCAGATGATCGCCATTCGCCTCGCCGAAGCGGAAGGCGAGGGCGACCGCGAACGCATCGAGCACGACGTGTTCTCCGAGCGCTTCCTGATCAAGCGGCCGTTGCTGCAGGCGCTCGAGCCCGATCCGAACGGGCCGCCGGTGCTGCTGATCGACGAGATCGACCGCACCGACGAGGCCTTCGAAGCGTTCCTGCTGGAAGTGCTGGCCGATTTCCAGATCACCGTGCCGGAACTCGGCACCGTCAAGGCCGCGCATCCACCGATCGTGCTGGTGACCTCGAACCGCACGCGCGAGGTGCATGACGCGCTCAAGCGGCGCTGCCTCTATCACTGGGTCGGCTATCCCAACGCCGAGCGCGAATTGAAAATCCTGCGCGCCAAGGTCCCGGGTATATCCAAGAAATTGTCCGAGCAGGTGGTCGCTTTCGTGCAAACCTTGCGCAAGGAGGACCTGTTCAAGTCGCCCGGGGTCGCCGAGACGCTGGACTGGGCCGGCGCGCTCACCGAGCTCGACGTGGTCGCGCTCGATCCGGCGACGGTGTCGGACACGCTCGGCGCGCTGCTCAAGTATCAGGACGACATCGCCCGGCTCGACGGCAGCAAGGTGAAGGCGCTGCTCGATGCGGTGAAGTCGGAGCTGCGCGCGGCGGAGTAGATATAAATTTCGTTCATTCCCGCGCAAGCGGGAATCCAGATCTGGGTCCCCGCGTTCGCGGGGACGAACGGGTAGGAAAGGCAATGACGCAGATCGAAGGCAGATTAGCCGAAAACATCCTCTATTTCGCGCGCGCGTTGCGCGCTGCCGGCATCCCGGTTGGTCCCGGCGCGGTGCTCGACGCGCTGGAAGCGGTGAACGTCGCCCGCGTCGGCGACCGCGAGGATTTCTACTGGACGCTGCATGCGGTATTCGTGAAGCGGCACGAGCACACGATTTTATTCGACCAGGCGTTCCGCATCTTCTTCCGCAAGCGCGGCTATATCGAAAAGCTGATCGCCTCCATGCTGCCGGGAACGCCGGCAACCGCGCCCAAGCCGCCGCCGCCGGGCGCGCAGCGCATTCTGGAAGCGCTGTTCGGCGGCCTCAACGAGCGCGAAGACACGTCCGAGGTGGAGATCGACGCGCGGCTGACGGTGTCGGACCGCGAAGTGTTACAGAAGAAAGATTTCGCGCAGATGACGGCGGCCGAGATCGCCGCCGCTAAGCAGGCCATCGCGCGGCTGGCGCTGCCGCTCGATCTCATCCGCACGCGGCGCCTTGCGGCGGCGCGGCGCGGCGCCATGATCGACGTCCGCCGCACTTTGCGCGCCAGCATGAAGGCGGGCGGGGCGGTGATCGATCTCAAATACCTGGGGCCGCGCCAGAAGGAGCCGCCGATCGTGGCTCTCTTGGATATTTCCGGGTCGATGAGCCAATACACCAGGTTGTTCCTGCATTTCCTGCATTCGATCACCGAGCGCGAAAAGCGCGTAACGACTTTCCTGTTCGGCACGCGGCTGACCAACGTCACCCGCGCCATCCGCCAGCGCGATCCCGACGAAGCGCTCGCCGCCTGCTCGGCCCATGCTGTCGACTGGGCCGGCGGTACGCGTATCGCGGCCTCGCTGCGCGCCTTCAACAAGCAATGGTCGCGCCGCGTGCTGACGCAAGGCGCGGTGGTGCTGCTGATTAGCGACGGGCTCGAGCGCGACGCCGATGACACGCTGTCGTTCGAGATGGACCGCCTGCACCGGTCGTGCCGCCGGCTGATCTGGCTCAATCCACTCTTGCGCTTCGAGGGCTTCGAGGCGAGCGCCAAGGGCGTGCGCACCATGCTGCCCCATGTTGACGAATTGCGGCCGATCCACAATTTGGAATCCATGGCCGAACTGGTGCGCGCCCTGTCGCGCGCGCCGGCGAAGGACTACGATCCGAAACTGTGGCTGCGGCAGGTTGCCTGATGGAGGACCGACATGCTCTCGCGCGATGAAGATATTTTGAAAGCGGCCGAGGACTGGCGCAAAGCCGGGCGCGGGGTGGCGCTGGCGACCGTGGTGGAGACCTGGGGCTCGGCGCCGCGGCCGGTCGGCTCCAACCTGGTGATCGACAACGAGGGCAATTTCCTCGGCTCCGTGTCCGGCGGCTGCGTCGAGGGCGCGGTGGTCACCGAAGCCATGGACGTGATCGGTAGCGGCAAGCCGAAGATGCTGGAATTCGGCGTCGCCGACGAGACCGCCTGGAACGTGGGCCTGTCCTGCGGCGGGACCATTCGGGTCTATGTGGAAAAGGTGAGCTAAGGTGAAGCTCGACATCCTGCACGCGCTCAATGCTGAACGCGACGCGCGGCGCGCCGTGGTCGTCGTCACCGATGTGGCCAACGGCGAACAGCGGCTGGTGAAAGCCGCCGATGTGGCGCGCGATCCGTTGAAAGAGACGCTGGAAAAACGCCTGCGCATGGCCAAGAGCGGCATGGAGGAGACGCCACAGGGCCGCGTGTTCCTCACCGTGCACGTGCCATCGCCGCAGCTCGTCATCACCGGCGCGGTGCATATCAGTCAGACGCTGGCGCCGATCGGGCAATTGCTCGGCTATGACGTCACCATCGTCGATCCACGCACCGCGTTCGCCTCGATCGAGCGTTTTCCCGACGTGAAGGTGATCGCCGAGTGGCCGGAGGTGGCGCTGCCGCCGCTCAATGTCGATCGCTATACGGCGTTCGTGGCACTCACCCACGACCCCAAGATCGACGATCCCGCGCTCAGGCACGCGCTGGCGCGCGACTGTTTCTATATCGGCGCGCTCGGCTCCAAGAAGACCCACGCCAAGCGCGTCGAGCGGCTGAAGGCGGCGGGCTTAAGCGACGCCGACATTGCCCGCATCCATGCGCCGATCGGGCTGGCCATCGGCGCGGTGTCGCCGGCCGAGATTGCCGTTTCGATTATGGCCGAGATCACTGCGCGGCTGCGCATGAAGGCGGACAAGGCGGAGGCGGCATGAAATTCGGCCCCGTGTCTCTTTCTTATCCCGGCCTCCGCCTGAAAGGGGAGGGTGGTCCGTGCAAAGCGCGGACCGGGTGGGGTCATCTTTCGGCATTGCACCGCCCCCCACCCGGCGAGCTTCGCTCGCCGACCTCCCCCTTGCAGGGGGAGGTACAGGGAGCGCCTGGCCATGAAATTCGGCCCGGTCGCTCCAGCCGATGCGCTCGGCTCCACCGCGGTGCATTCGATCCGCCAAGGCGATCTAGTGCTCAAAAAAGGCACGCTGATCGGGCCGGCGGAAGTGGCCGCGTTGAAAGCGGCGGGCGTGAAGCAAATCGTGGTCGCGCGGCTTGAGCCGGGCGACGTGTCGGAGGATCAGGCGGCCGCCGACATCGCGGCGGCGGTTAAGGGCGAGGGCGTGCGCGCCGACCGCGCCTTTACCGGGCGCTGCAATCTGTTTGCCGAGAGTTCCGGTGTGCTCGTGCTCGACAAGGACGCGGTCGACCGGCTCAACCGCATCGATGAGGCGGTCACGATTGCCACGCTGCCGGCCTTCAAGCCGGTGGTGGAAGGCGAGATGATCGCCACCGTGAAGATCATTCCGTTCGCGATTGCGGGCAAGGCGCGCGATCGGGCGGTGGCGGAAGCCGCGAAAGCAATGCCGGTCATCCGCGTGGCGCCCTACAAGATACGCAAGATCGGCATCGTTTCGACCTTGCTGCCGGGACTTTCGCCCAAGGTCGTCGAGAAGACCCTCAAGATCACAGCGACGCGCATTGCGCCGGCCGGCGCCAGCATCGTCGCCGAGCGGCGCGTACCGCATGAGCAGCAGGCGCTCGCGCGCGCCATCGACGAGGTGCTCAAAGTCGGCGCCGAATTGGTCATTGTGTTCGGCGCTTCCGCGATTGCCGACCGCCGCGACGTCATCCCGGCGGCGATCGAGGCGACCGGCGGCGTAGATCGAGCATTTCGGCATGCCGGTCGATCCCGGCAATCTGATGCTGATCGGCCGTCTGCGTGGGCTCGCGGTGATCGGCGCGCCGGGCTGCGCGCGCAGCCCCAAGGAGAATGGTTTCGACTGGGTGCTGATGCGGCTCCTCGCTGGCTTGGCCGTAAGCCGCGCGGACATCACCGGCATGGGCGTCGGCGGCCTGCTGATGGAGATCGTGACGCGGCCGCAGCCGCGCACCGAGCCGCCGCCGGACAAGAGCCCAAAGAAAGATCAACGCATCGCCGCGCTGGTGCTGGCCGCCGGGCGCTCCACCCGCATGGGCGCGATCAACAAGCTGATTGCTGAAATCGGCGGCAAGCCGCTGGTGTGCATCGCCGCCGAGCAGGCACTGGCCTCGCGCGCCAAGCCCGTCATTGTGGTCACCGGCCATGAGCGCGAGCGGGTGGAAGCGGCGCTGGCCGGGCTTCCTGTTCGCTTTGTGAACAATCCCGATTATGCCGAAGGACTCGGCACCTCGCTCAAGGCCGGCATCGCCGCCGTGCCGGCGGATGCCGACGGGGCAATCGTCTGCCTCGGCGACATGCCGCAGGTCGATAGCCAGCTGATCGATAAATTGCTCGCGGCCTTCGATCCGGAACGCGGCGCGCTGGTGGTGGTGCCGACCTTCGACGGTCGGCGCGGCAATCCGGTGGTGTGGGCGCGCCGCTTCTTCCCCGACCTGATGTCGATTGCCGGCGACATCGGCGCCCGCCACCTCATTGGCAGCTATGCCGAGGCGGTCGTCGAAGTACCGGTCGCCGGCGAGGCGGCGCTCACCGATGTGGACACGCCCGAGTTGTTTTCCGCCGTCAAGGCCGAAATCGAACGCGCCTGAGACTCGAATCGTTGATCGCGCCCGCGACTCACCCTTTATCTAAACGCGTGTGTGGGTAAGGGAAGGGCGATGACGGATAGCTTCACGCCGACATTGCGCGTGCTCGTGGTCGCGACGTTGTTGCTTGCGACCGCGACGTTGATGCTGGTTGCCGTCAGCGCCGCGCGCGCGGCCGGGGCGCTCGCGATCGGCGCCTGCGGGGCGTATGGCGAGGCGTACGATTTCCGCACCGTCGCGGAGGCGCGCCGGAGCGCGCTGGTGAAATGCCAAAGCAGCACCTGCCGGGTGGTGGCCGTCACCAGGCACGGCTGCGCCGCCTTCGCGGTCGATTTCACCGATGCCTGCGGCGCTCACGGCTGGGGCAAGGGGCCGCGGCTCGGGCGTAGCCAGAACGAAGCCTTGCGCTCCTGCTACAAGAACGGCGGCAAGGAATGCGTGATCCGCACCTTCTTCTGCGACGCCAAAGGCTAAGCAGCCGGACGGTCCAGTCTGACACCGGAGCGGTAGCCCGGTATTCGCGGCTGGCGACTAACATCATGATTTGGTTGATATTATTTGCGCTTGCATGGCGGCTTCTTTAGCGTTAGAAAATGACTGACCGGTCAGTCATATATGTTTAGCGGCCGCCATGACCACAGCGCATCCACGATCGTCCCGTAAAACGCCGCGCCGCCGGCGCGCGGCATCCCTGCAACATCGCGCCGGGCCGCCGCCGCGCGGCAATGCGCGCAAGCAACGCAGCGCCGCCCGCCGCGAGGCGATCCTGGCTGCGGCGCTCGATGAATTCTCGTCACGCGGCTTCGAGGCGGCGCGGCTCGACGACGTGGCCAAGCGCGCCGGCGTCGCCAAGGGCACGATCTATCTCTACTTCCGCGACAAGGAGAGCCTTTTCCAGGAACTCATCCGCGCCATGCTCACGCCGCTGATCGGCACCATCGAGGCGCTGGGCGCCGCCGACATGCCGATGAGCGTACTCACCGAACAGATCGTCGAATTGTTCGTGCGCGAGGTCTACGAGACCCGCCGCAAGGACGTCATTCGGTTGATGATCTCGGAAGGGCGGCGGTTTCCCAAGCTTGCCGAATTCTATTACCGCGAGGTGCTTTCGCGCATCATCGCCGCGGTGCGCACGCTGCTGCGCCGTGCCGCCGCGCGCGGGGAGGTGCCCGAGGGCTTGGTCGATTTCCCGCAAATCATCGCCGCGCCCGGCCTGGTCGCCATCATCTGGAGTGGATTGTTTGAGCGATTTGAGCCGCTCGACGTTCGCAAGATGATGAAGACCCATATCGAGCTGCTGTTCGCACCGAGGAGAGCGCCATGAGAACGAAGCTTGCCGCCTGGTTGGCGATGGTGCTCGCAGGCCTCGTGCTTGCCGGCTGTGACAAGACCAATGACCGCCAGCTGCAGGGCTGGGTCGAGGCCGAGTTGATCTTCGTATCCCCCGACGAGCAGGGCCGCGTCGAAACCTTGAAAGTACGCGAGGGCGACCGCGTCAAAAAAGGCGATCTCCTGTTTACCGTCGACGATGACCTGCAGAAGGCCGATATGTTGGTGAAGAAAACCGCCGTGGTCAATGCGCAGCAGAATTTTGATCGCGCCAAGGAACTGCTGAAGACCGCGGCCGGTACGCAAAAAAACTATGACGACGCCGAAGCCGCGCTGCGCCAGGCCAAGGCCAATGTGGCCTGGTCGGAAACCCGGCTCGCGCGCCGCAATGCCTACAGTCCGGCCGAAGGCACCGTGCAGCAGGTCTATTACCGGCCGGGCGAAACCGTGCCGGCCGGCCGCCCGGTGGTGGCGCTGCTGCCGCCGCAGAATCTCAAGCTCCGCTTCTTCGCGCCCGAGGGGTTGCTGGCGGAGATCAAATACGGCGAGACCGTCGCGGTCTCCTGCGACGGCTGCGAGAAGGGACTGAGCGCGAAAGTGAGCTTCATCGCCCGCAGCGCCGAATACACCCCGCCGGTGATCTACAGCCTCGATGAGCGCGCCAAGCTTGTTTACCTGATCGAAGCGCGGCCCCTTGAACCGGAGAAATTCCGCGTCGGTCAGCCGGTGACCGTGACTTTGCCGAACGAGGCGCCGAAATGAGCGCGCAAAACGGGGCGCAAAATGGCGCACAAGACGTCGTCATCGACGTCCATCACCTGACCAAGAGGTTCGACGGCAAGGCGGTGGTGCGCGACCTCTCCATGCAGGTCAAGCGCGGCACCATTTACGGTTTCCTGGGGCCGAACGGCTCCGGCAAGACCACCACCATCCGCATGTTGTGCGGGCTGCTTACGCCCGACGAAGGCGATGGCACCTGCCTCGGCTACGACATCCGCACCGAGTCCGACATGATCAAGCGCCAGGTCGGCTACATGACGCAGCGCTTCAGCCTGTACGAGGACCTTTCGGTGCGCGAAAACCTGGAATTCATCGCCCGCATCTACGGTATCGACAAGCCGGTCGCCGCCGCGCGCGCGGCGATCGAGCGGCTCGGCCTTGCCGGCCGCGAGCGGCAAATCGCCGGCGAATTGTCGGGCGGCTGGAAGCAGCGGCTGGCGCTCGGCGCCTGCATGCTGCCGAGCCCGCAATTGCTGCTGCTCGACGAGCCGACTGCCGGCGTCGATCCGAAGGCGCGGCGCGAATTCTGGAACGAGATTCACGGGCTTGCCGCCAATGGGCTGACCGTCCTGGTCTCGACCCATTACATGGATGAGGCCGAGCGCTGTCACGCGATTGCTTACATCGCCTATGGCAGTCTGCTGGTGCACGGCACCGTCGACCAGGTGATCGCGGCCTCGCATCTCACGACCTATGTCGTCAGCGCCGAAGACGGCGAGGGACTTAACCAGTTATCCGTCGAACTCACCGGCAAGTCGGGTATCGACATGGTGGCGCCATTCGGCACCAGCCTGCACGTGTCGGGGCGCGAGGCGAGCGCGCTGGAAACCGCGATCACGCCCTATCGCGCAGCGCAAAGGCCTCACCTGGCAGCGCTCGGAACCCTCGCTCGAAGACGTGTTCATCGATCTGATGGGCAAGGCACGGGACAATTTCCAATGACTCATCTTTTTCCGAGCCAAGCGGCGCGGCGTCTGCCCGGCGACGGCTTCCGGCGCAAGACCTGGGCGATGCTGATCAAGGAATTCATCCAGCTTAAACGCGATCGCGTGTCCTTCGCCATGATCGTCGTGATCCCGCTGGTGCAGTTGACGCTGTTCGGTTACGCCATCAACACCACGCCGCGCAATCTGCCGACCGCAGTGCTCATGCAGGAGAGCAGCGACCTGGCGCGCTCGATCCTGGCCGCGCTGCAGAACACCAAATATTTCAAGGTCACCGAACTGCCGCGCAATGAGGCCGAGCTCGACAAACTGCTGGCCTCGGGAAAGGTGCTGTTCGCAATCGAGATTCCGGCAAATTTTGAACGAGCAGTCAGACGCGGCGACACGCCGGCCTTGCTGGTGGCGGCCGACGCGACCGATCCGGTCGCCGCCGGCTCGGCGCTCAGTTCGCTCGGTCAGCTGCTGCGGACTGCGCTGGCGCACGATCGCGGTATTCCCGACAGCGCGCCGCTGCCGTTCGAGATCCGTACCCATGCACGCTACAACCCGGCGGGCGTAACCCAGCTCAATATCGTGCCGGGGCTGGTGGGCACCATCCTGACCATGACCATGCTGATCTTCACCGCGCTGTCGGTGACGCGCGAGAAAGAGCGCGGCACCATGGAGAACCTGCTCTCCATGCCGATCACGCCGGTTGAGATCATGCTGGGCAAGATCGTGCCCTATGTCATGGTCGGTTTCGTGCAGGCCGCGCTGATTATCGGCATCGGTGTCCTGTTGTTCGGCGTGCCGATCGTCGGCAGTCTCGGCGTGCTTGCGGCGTTGAGCACACTGTTCATCGCCGCCAATCTGTCGATTGGCTACACGTTTTCGACCGTGGCGCAAAACCAGTTGCAGGCGATGCAGATGACCATCATGTGGTTTCTGCCGAATATTCTGCTGTCGGGTTTCCTGTTCCCCTTCGCCGGCATGCCGAAATGGGCCCAATATCTCGGCGAGTCGCTGCCGCTCACCCACTACCTGCGCATCACCCGTTCGATCATGCTGAAGGGCTCTTCAGTCTTCGATTTGCGTTACGACGCCGTGGCCCTGTTCATTCTGATGTTGATCGCGATGACGATCGCGGTCACGCGATTCCGGCGCACGTTGGACTAGGATACATCCTCATTCGTTCAGCTCGGTGAATAGCGATGGGTCGATGTCAACTTACCGCAAAATGCTGCCGCGACCTTGTTCCGAGCTAAACGTAACATCTTTGCATGCAGCGCCCGTTCACATTCTTATTTTAGAGAATTTGACGGGGTGGATGAACAAAAAATTCTCGTGGAACTTCTGGCAGACGGTGGCGTAGTCGATGGCGTCAAGAAGGCCGAAAAGTGCGCCCGATCCGGTAAATGTACACTTACATTGCAGGGACGTATCCGCACTGGTGCCGAGTTTCTCGCACGCCAGCACTAGCGCGGTCGGGACCGCAACCTCGACAAAAATATCGAGTGCGGCAAGGACGCCGCAATATTGATAAAATTTTATCAACGCATCATTCCGAACAACGAAAAAATCGGACATCCCCGCCGCCAGGGGATAGGGAAGATCCCGGTGGTGCCAAGGGGCCGTGGCTGAACCCTGTGTCGGGCTGGCTAAGGAGGACATGCCGAACGCGGCGAAACGGCTCAAGGCTTCTTCGCGGCGAGGCAGATACGACGATGCCGCTTCGCAGCCCGAGCCGAATAAAGGGTGCCTTGGTGCGTAAACCCGCGACAACACCCGATCCGTCCATAACCAAGGACCGCGGCCATTCTCGTGCCAGTCATCCCCGAAATCGTCCTTATTTCCGGCCTGAACCGACGGTGCCGACAATGAGCGAAACTGAGAAATGTAGCCATCGAACCTATCGAGATGCAGACGCGCATGCAGTTCACGTTCACCGAAATCGGGATTGATCAACAGGTCGTCGGCGGCAAACACGAAAAAATCGGCATCGATCTTCGACAGGAATTTCGCGGCGTCCGCAATGAAACCGTGAAACGTGTACGGGCCGCGATAGACGGTGAATATGTCCGCATCGTTCGCCTGTTCGAATGGCATGAGAAAGACCACCCGAGCAAACCGGCTAGAATAGATCTGCTTGAGCTTTACGATATTGCCAGGATAGGGATGGTTGAAGATGATGACGAGACAGCCTCGGGGTGATGCCGTCATCGGTCGTCTCCGCACATATAATGCTGTCCCGCAGCGCTGCCGCCCTTCGTTAGATGCGCGACTGCTTCGATCCAGGCCTCGACGATGGGGAGTTCTTCAGGCGGAATTATCGCGATGTCGACGACCTTACGATAGCACAGCAGAAGATTGAGCGCGTTGTCGTCCTTGGCCGTAGATAGTGGGAGTTCGATGAGTGCCTCAACGATCCTGGAATTGTTGAGATAGCCCACGACTTCCTGGCGGAAATCATCCAATAAATCATGTCGATTGCGGATTTGTTTCATAGTGGCTGGGCCGAAGGCGATCGATGAACCTATCGCGTGCAGGCAGACCTGCGCAATGAACGAGCGCCAAATATCCGTCATTCGAAAACTTACATGGCTTGGCAAATATAGAAATATGAAACCTTCCCGCCACCAGACCGTGTTTTGAGAATTGAAGGGACAGTACGAGCCGGGCGGCAGAACAATAAGTTTCCGGTGCGGTTCAGATTTGAATTTGGTCGGGGCACTATCGGTCAAGCGAAAAATCGCGTCGACATCGGGGTCCTCGTCCGCCAGGTACTGTTGAACCGGGCAGTGATGCGGCCCGGGGTCGCCAAGTGTTGGCGCGCCGCTCAGACTGCGGTTGATTTTCTCAAGCGGAAATCCGCGCGGCCAGATCCGCCGATCCGAGAAAAAACGGTAAACGTTCACCCAGCCGCCTTGAAGAGCTGGACGTGCTGTCATGTCGACATGCATGTCTGCCAGAAAATTATCGTACGGGATATTGTCGTCGTCGGTTTCAGCGATAACGTCCGCGCCGGTTGTCATCGCATGGAGATATCCGATGTTTTTTCTCGCATAGTGATTAAATGGAAGCAGGGGTGCGAATGCTGGAAACAATTCGCGCTGCGCATCGAGACCGAGATAGGTCACCCCAGGATGGGACCAGCCGGAAGGCGTCTTGCGATCGCCGACCACGAGGCACTTCCAGTTTGGCAGATTAGCTGCAATCGAATGGACGGTCGTTGAAGGCGGATTGATTGTGGTGATGACGATAGTTCGATCGCCGGGCTGCGTTGTCATGGGCGGTTCCGTGTTAGCGACCCGTCGATGCAAGATTTATTGGGAATTCCTAGATATCCGGTCGCTTGGCCTACCTATCACCTCAGAGCCGACCTGCGATGAATTTGAATCTGATAAGTCTAACGCCGCGTCAATACGCCAATCCGCAGATAGGGGCTGGAACGATGGTCGCTGTCGCGAGCCCAGCCGGCCGCCGCCGACCATTCGAATTGGCCAGTTTTCAGCCCGGTTAGGTGGAGGCCGAACCGCACCTGCGTGAAACCGATGCAGGCGAAAGCTTGCGCTTCCGGCCCGAGGTAGAACCAATCATGCAACCGCCAGCCGAAGGCGGCGCGCGCCGAATAGCTGTTGGTGATCGACGACAGCGACGCATCGGCCGCGATCATGGTCGCGGGCGCCGGCTCGAACCACAGATCGGCGGCGGCGCGGGCGCCGACCGTGAGGCCGTGCAGGCGGTTGGACGGATCGTAGGGGCTGGTGGCATCATCCTTGATGTCGAGCCCGGCGAAAATCTTGACTTCCAGCCGGTCGCGCTTGAACCGCCAGCCCGGCAGCACTTGGACCTCCTCTTCGGTGCCGATCACCCAGGCATTGTCGAGCGCGCCGGAGCGATAACGGTACACCCCGCCCGAAGCGATCAGCTTCCCCGTGAAGCCCTCGCGGTCGAGCCCGCCGGGCGACCACAGCAGGCCGCCATGGGCGAAGCGGCCGTCGCGCCACAGGTCGGCGCCTGAAAACAACAGGAACTGCGCGCCGTCATCGCCGGCCCAGGCAGGTCCGGTGGACACGCCAACGCAACAAACAATAAAGGCCGCGGCGACGAGGATCGCCGCGCGTACGCGCCTCCCGCGACTCATCGAGGCCCCCGAGCCCCTGACCCGTCCGGCAGATACGCACCGGGTTACGTTTTCAACTAAAGCGTGCCGGCCGATGGGAGTCGAGGCCGATCTGTAAAATCCGGGTGGGACAAGGGTTGAGCCAAGCGGTATATGCTTTCACACGACCCGGCACACGCCGGACGAGGACCCAATGACTGCTGCAACCGCCGGTAACGTATCGCAAGCCGACGACAACGCCCGCCGGCGGTCGATCGCTTTCCTCAACTGGGCGCACGCGCTCGATCATTTCGTGCTGCTGATCTATCCGACCATCGTGATCGGGCTGGAGGTCATCTACAAGCGGCCCTATGCCGAGTTGATCGCGCTGTCGACCGCGGCGTTTGTCGCCTTCGGCGTGTTCTCGCTGCCGGCCGGCTGGCTCGCCGACCGCTGGAGCCGGCGCAACATGATGGCGGCGTTCTATATCGGCTGCGGCGGCTCGCTGATTGGCGTGGCGGCCGCGCCCAATCTGATCGGGCTTGCCATCGCCCTGTTCTCGCTCGGGGTGTTCGCCGCGATCTATCATCCGGTCGGCATGCCGATGCTGCTGGAAGCCTCCAAGGCGCAGGGCCGCACGGTCGCGTTCAACGGCGTGTGCGGCAATCTGGGCGCGGCGCTCGCCGCCGGCATCGCCGCCGCGATCGCGTCCTGGCTCGGTTGGCGCGCGGCATTCCTGGTGCCGGCGCTGGTGTGTATCGCAACCGGTATCGCTTACGTCATGCTGGTTCCCGACGACCGTCACCGCACGGCGAGCCGCAAGAAGACCGCAGACGTCGTGCTCTCGCAGCGCGCGGCGCTAATCATGTTCGGGCTCTATGTGGTGATCTCGCTTGCCGGCGGCTTGACCTTCAACACCATTTCGATCGCGCTGCCCAAAATCGTCGACGAGCGGTTGGGTGCCGACGTGCCGTTGCTTTGGGTCGGTTCGGTCGCCACCGCGGTATTCATGTGCGGCGCGGTGGCGCAGATCGTGGTCGGCCGGCTGGTCGAACGGTTCAGGCCCTATCAATTGTTTGCCGTCATCGTGACGCTGCAATTCCTCGGCATCCTGTGGGCGGCCAATGCGAGCGGCATGACGCTGATCGCGGCGCTCGCCCTCACGATGGCGGCGATCTACGGGCAGGTGACGGTCGGTGACCTGGTGATCGCGCGCTACACCGCGGATGCCTGGCGCGGCCGCGTCTATGCGGTGCGCTATTTTCTCACCTTCGTGTCGGCGGGCGCGGCGGTGTCGATCATCGCCTGGCTTTACAGCCGCGGCGGCTTCGACCTGCTGCTGATGGCGGTTGCCGGCATTGCCGCGGTGTTCCTTATCGGCGTGCTGGGCATCGTGTTCCTGGTCTCGGGCGTGGAACGCGCGCGCCGCATGGCGCAGCCGGCGGAATAGAAGGCTCGGGCGATGCGGGGCGTTACACCCGCTCTTTCGGCTCGTCGGCGTCCCTTGCATCGCCGCCTTGATGGAGAGGGAAGAGCCTACCGCGTCACCGCGGCGATCGCCCGAAACTCAAATTGACCGCCGCGATGTAGGCATTGGCCGAGCGCAATCAACCCCCGCCGTGGTCCATTGGCATTTCAAAATAGCGGCGGGATCAGGTCATCGACCTTGATGCGCAGGCGCTTTTTAACGAGCGCGGCGATGCGGCTGCGATGACACTGGTCCGGATCGCGCTCGTAGCACAACAGACAGACGCGCTTTCCCGACTTGATCAGCGCCAGCAATTCGCCGAGCGTGGCTTGCGCCTCCGGCGTCTTGATGTGCTGATCGTAGATGCGCCAGAGCGTGTCAATGTCTCCGCTGCGCGCGGCTTGTCGGCCTACCGCGGGCGTGCCGAGTTTTTGCAGATGGATATAGGCGATGCCGGCTTCATCGAGCGCGGCGGCGAGCTGGCGCTTGGAAAATCCCGGCCGGCGCGAGGCCGCGACCGCGCGGGTATCGACCAAAAGATCGATCTTGGCGAGGTTGAGCTCGCTCAATACCGCGCCGGGCAAGGCTTGCTGGTAGCCAATCGTAAACAAAGTGTGCATGACGCCGTCACAGGAATGACACAAGGTCCGAGTATATAAGAACCCAAGTTGGCGATCCGGAAGTGTTGACCACGGAACGCCGTGACGGCCACGATGAGAACTAGGCGACGGCGGATGTAACCGCGCCTCTCATTTGTGGTCGTTTTCATTTTCAGACATCGACGATCTTTATCGACCTCCTCAGAATGAGGCGGATAAAAAAGGCCCGGGAAACGCTCCCGGGCCTTTGCATTTCGTGGCGTTTGAGACGCTGGATTTAGAAGTCCATCCCGCCGCCCATGCCGCCCATTCCGCCGCCGCCCGGCATGCCGCCGGCAGCCGACTTCTTCTGCGGAATCTCGGCCACCATCGCTTCCGTGGTGATCAAGAGACCGGCGACCGACGCCGCGCCCTGGATCGCCGAGCGCACGACCTTGGTCGGGTCGATCACGCCCTTGCTGACGAGGTTGCCGTATTCGCCGGCCTGCGCGTCGAAGCCGTAGTTGTATTGTTCCTTCTCCATGATCTTGCCGACCACGACCGAGCCGTCCGCACCCGCATTGGATGCGATCTGACGGGCCGGCGCCTGGATCGCCTTGCGCACGATCTCGACGCCGTGCTTCTGGTCCTCATTATCGGTACGCACGCGCTTGAGTGCGTCGACCGAACGGAGCAGGGCGACGCCGCCGCCCGGCAGGATGCCTTCCTCGACCGCGGCGCGGGTCGCATGCAGCGCGTCGTCGACGCGATCCTTGCGTTCCTTCACCTCGATCTCGGTGGCGCCGCCGACGCGGATCACCGCAACGCCGCCGGCCAGCTTGGCCAGCCGTTCCTGCAGCTTCTCCTTGTCGTAATCGGACGTCGTCTCTTCGATCTGCGCCTTGATCTGAGCCACGCGGGCCTCGATGTCGGCCTTCTTGCCGGCGCCGTGCACGATGGTGGTGTTTTCCTTGTCGATCATCACCTTCTTGGTACGGCCAAGCATGTTGATGGTGACGTTCTCGAGCTTGATGCCGAGATCTTCCGAGATGGCCTGGCCACCGGTCAGGATGGCGATGTCCTGCAGCATGGCCTTGCGGCGATCGCCGAAGCCCGGCGCTTTCACGGCCGCCACTTTCAGGCCGCCGCGCAGCTTGTTGACGACGAGGGTGGCGAGCGCTTCGCCTTCCACGTCCTCGGCTACGATCAGGAGCGGCTTGCCGGTCTGCACCACGGTTTCAAGCAGCGGTAGCAGCTCCTGCAGGCCGGACAGCTTCTTCTCGTAGATCAGGATGTAAGGGTCTTCCATCTCGACCCGCATCTTGTCGGCATTGGTAATGAAGTAGGGCGAAATGTAGCCGCGGTCGAACTGCATGCCCTCGACCACGTCGAGCTCGGTCTCGAGGCTCTTGGCTTCTTCGACTGTGATCACGCCCTCGTTGCCGACTTTCTGCATGGCCTTGGCCAGGAAGTCGCCGATTTCGCGATCGCCATTGGCCGAAATGGTGCCGACCTGGGCGATCTCTTCGTTGGAGGTGACCTTCTTGGAGTTCTTCTTCAGGTCCTCGACGATGGCATCGACCGCGAGATCGACGCCGCGCTTGAGATCCATCGGGTTCATGCCGGCGGCCACCGCCTTGCAGCCTTCGCGCACGATCGCCGCGGCCAGCACGGTCGCGGTGGTGGTGCCGTCGCCGGCGGTATCGGAAGTGCGGGAAGCGACCTCACGCACCATCTGCGCGCCCATGTTCTCGAACTTGTCCTCAAGTTCGATTTCCTTGGCGACGGTGACGCCGTCCTTGGTGATGCGCGGGGCGCCGAACGACTTGTCGAGCACCACGTTACGGCCTTTCGGGCCAAGGGTGACCTTCACCGCATTGGCCAGGATGTCGACGCCGCGCAGCATGCGGTCGCGGGCATCGACGGCAAATTTAACGTCTTTTGCAGCCATAGTTTTATTTCCTCTGTTTCCTAATCCTCATCCTGAGGAGCGGCGTTAGCCGCGTCTCAAAGGATGAGGCCATGGTGATTCATTGCCCTCGTCCTTCGAGACGCGCCCTATGGGCGCTCCTCAGGACGAGGATCGCCTTAGGCGGCTTTTTGCTTGGCGGTAGCGCCGCCCTCGATCACGCCCATGATGTCGGATTCCTTCATGATCAGGAGATCCTGACCGTCGATTTTCACTTCGGTGCCCGACCATTTGCCGAACAGCACGGTGTCGCCGACCTTGAGATCGATCGGGATCAGCTTGCCGCTCTCGTCGCGGCCACCGGGGCCGACGGCGACGATTTCGCCCTGCGAGGGCTTCTCTTTGGCGGTGTCGGGAATAATGATGCCGCCGGCAGTCTTTTCCTCGGCATCGATGCGCTTGACGACGACGCGGTCGTGAAGCGGGCGGAACTTCATGGCAGTCCTCCTAAATTATTGAACGGTTTTGTGTTTTGGTAGCCGGCTGGTCCCTTGCCAGCACCTGCATGGCAATTGGGTGCGGGAATTTTAGCCCGCAAGGGGCATCCGAAAATTTTTTAGCACTCAATGCGGTCGAGTGCCAATAGGCCCGAAATCCCAGCGTCAGCAATGGCTAACGGCCCGGCACTTGGAACGGCGTTTGCATCTTTCGCGTTAGCTGACGCTGCGGGCATGCGGCCCGTGGCCTGGGCTGTTAGCAGGGTCGCGTGCTTGCTGCTAATGCCTTGATTTTACACAGTATGTTTACCTTTTCGGCTTGCAATGCCGGGGGCCGAAATTGGAAACTTTACGTCCGACTCGAACGGAGGGCGCGATGGTTTCGGAAGACTTTCAAAAACAGGTCACCGGCTTTGGCCTGACGACGGCACACATCCTATATCGCCGTCCGGATCATCAATGGCTGCTGCAGTCCTATGTATGGCAGGCCTATGACCTGTTCCCGAAATTTCCCGAATTGCAGAAGTTTCTGGCGTTCTGGCAGGAGAAGCTGGAGGGCCCGCTGCATTCGGTGCAGGTCGCGCACTGCAAGCTGATCAAGCCGGCGGAGCTGAAAGCGGTCAACGGCGAATTCCGGCTGCATTAGACGGCTAGCCAGCGGTCAGTGCATCCCGCTCGCGCGAATAAGCGCGTAGCTCGCTATGCCGAGAAAAATGAGCGAGCCCGTCACCGCCAAAGTCACACGCAGGCCGGTGCGGGCGACCACGCGTACGTCAACACCCAGCCCCAACGCCGCCATGGCAAGTGTCGTCAAGAGCGCCGCGGTGCGTGTGATCCCTGGCAGCAGGGCCAGCGGGATGAGACCCAGCGAGCGAGCAACCAGCACCACCAGAAAGCCGACGATAAACCAGGGCACAAGTTCGTGCAGATGCGGCCGTGTTTTTGGCCGGCTGTGGTCGGGGCGCAATTGCCTGGAAAAGAGCGAAAAGCCGAGAACTACCGGTCCGAGCATCAGTACGCGGACGAGCTTGATCACGGTGCCGACCTGGTTGCTTAGCGCGCCGATTGGCAAAGTCGCGGCCAGAACCTGCGGCACGGCGTAGACGGTCAAACCTGCAAGAACGCCGTATTGCGTGAGTGACAAATGCAGGATCGGAACGAGCAGGGGCAGGCCGAGCACGACTACGACGCCTAAAACGGCCGTGAACGAGATTGAAGACGCAATGTCTTCGCTATCCGCTCCGATGACCGGCGCGACGGCGGCAATCGCGGAATTTCCGCAAATTGAATTGCCGCAGCCGATCAGAATGGCCATACGCTGTGGCAGACCGAGAGCGCGGCAAATCACGTAGCTCGCGCCGATCGCGACCGCGACGATGCACGCAATACCGATGATGAGGAGCGGGCCCAACGCCACGATAGTGTTTACGCTCACCGCCGCGCCAAGCATGACAATTGCCAATTCAAGCACAAACTTGCCGCTGAAATTGATGCCCGGTTGCCAGCGGGGTCCCGGCGTCCACAGCGCGCGGACGGCAACGCCGAGCAGAATCGCGAGGACGAGCGCTTCGAGATAGGGTTGCCCGGCGAAATGAACCTCGACGTCTTGCAGCAGCGTTGCGGCAATCGTGACCAGGACACAGACAAGAATGCCCGGCAGCAGGCGCTTCGCATGATCGATCAAATTCGGAATACCTGAAATTGCGAGGTGAATGTCTTGGCGGCCATTGAGGGCATGGTGCCGGTGCCGGCGGATCATGCGGTAGCAATCGCCCTGATGCAATCAATAGACTTGGGGAAGAAACTAGGGGGCAGCCATGCGCCATCGCCGGCGTCGCGCACAGCAGCGGTCAATTACCGAGGTGAAACACGCGAGATCAGGGTTTCGAGCAGCGGCAGCATCTGCCTGACGACGATGGCGTAGCCCGCCGCGTTGTAGTGCGCATGGTCGCGGGCGCGGTATTTTCCGGGCGGCAAATGTCCATTGTGCATAAAGCACGCCGTTGCTGCGGGCGACGTCGGACAAATCGAGCTTGCCAAGACCGATCACCAGCACTTCGATGCGGCGCGCGCGCAGGGAGCGGATCAGCTCGGTCAAACGCGCGCGAACCGTTTTCATGGATGCGCGGCCGCGCAGATCGTTGGTGCCGAATTCGACGATGGCGATGTCGGTGTCCGGCGCGATCGCCTCGTCGAAATGCAGCAGCGCGTCGAGAAGCGTACCGCCATTGATGCCGGCATTGTCCACGACCACGTCAAAGCCGCGTTTGCGCAATAGCGCCTGCAGTTGCGCCGGATAGGCATCTTTGTGCGGCACCAGCCAGCCGGCGGTCGCACTGTCGCCGAAGGCGACGATGTGGATGGGGCGCGCGGAGGCGGCGGAGTTGGCCGCGAGCAACAATGCGAGCGCCGCGATCATTCTGAACATCTAATTCAACACTCCCACGATCGCACCCAAAAGGCAGGTGGTGAGCGTGCCGGAAACGATCGACTTGCCGCCGAGCGAGATGATGTCGGCGCGCCGCTCGGGCGCCATCACCGTGAGCCCCGCGATCATGATGCCGAGCGAGCCGAAATTGGCGAAGCCACACATGGCATAGAGCATGATCAGGCGCGAGCGCTGATCGAGCGCGTCGGCCGGCAGCTTGGCGAGTTCGAGATAGGCGATCAGCTCGTTCAGCACGGTCTTGATGCCCATTAGCGAACCGGCGGTGATCGCCTGGTGCCAGGGCACGCCCATCAGCCAGCACACCGGCGCCATGACGAGGCCGAGCATGCGTTGCAGCGTGATGGCGGAGCCGGCCACGTTCGGCAGCAAGCTCAGGATCGCGTTGGCGAGATGCACCAGCGCCACCAGCACGATCAGCATGGCGACGATGTTCAACAGCAATTCCAGGCCGGCCGCGGTGCCGCGCACGATTGCATCCATGGTGCCGTCGGCGACGCGGCCGATCTCGACCTTGCCGATGTCGGTGCGCGCGTCGGGCGGGTCCGGCACCATCAGCATGCTGATCAACAGCGCCGCCGGCGCGCCCAGGATCGAGGCCACCAGAATATGGCCGGCGACGTCGGGGATGGCACTGCGCAGAATCGTGGCATAGAGCACGAAGACGGTGCCGGCGATGCCGGCCATGCCGCCGGTCATCACCATGAACAATTCGCCGCGCGTCAGCCGCGCGAGATAAGGCCGGATGAACAGCGGCGATTCCACCATGCCGAGGAAAATATTGGCGGCGGTGGACAGCCCGACCGCACCGCCGACCCCCATGCTGCGCTCGAGCGCCCAGGAGAAGCCGCGCACCACCGGCGGCAAGATGCGCCAATAGAACAGCAGCGTGGTCAGCACGCTCATCACCAGCACGATCGGCAGCGCCTGGAACGCCAGCACGAATTCGGCGCCCGGCGTGGTCAGCGCGAAGGGCAGCGGTCCGCCGCCCAGATAGCCGAACACGAACGCGGTGCCGGCCTGCGTCGCCTCGGCGATGGCATTGACCGCGCGATTGACCAGCGCAAAGCCGGTCTTGATCTGCGGCACTTCGAGCAGCAGCAGGGCGGCGGCGAGCGTCACCAGCAGCGCGGCGCCGGCGCTGCGCCAATCGACCGCGCGCCGGTTCTCGCTGATCGCCCAGGCGAAAGCCAGCAGGGCGACAATGCCGAGCGCCGATTGCAGATGCTGCATGTCTTAATTCCCCAACACGGCGGTGGTTAAGTCGCGGCCCTTGCCTTGCCAACGGCGGCCCGTTCATGAAAATGCATGAATTGCCGGGGCCAAGGCAACAACCGGAGAACGCCCATGGCCCGCATCCGCTTCGATTTCGGTGCACTCACGCTCGACGCCGAACTGCTCGACACACCCACCGCCAGGGCGATCGCGGCGGCGCTGCCGATCTCCTCGTCGGTGCTGACCTGGGGTGAGGAGGTCTATTTCGACGTGCCGGTGGAGATCGCGCGCGAGAAAGATGCGCGCGCGGTGATCGTGCCGGGCGAAATCGCCTACTGGCCGCAAGGGCCGGCGATTGCCATCGGCTTTGGCCGCACGCCGATCTCCAAGGGCAACGAGACGCGGCTCGCCAGCCCCTGCAACGTGTTCGCCAAGGCGCTCGGCAGCGTGAAGGTGCTGGGCAAGGTGAAGACGGGGACGAAGTCGAGGTGACGTGGTCCGTAGCCTCACTTCTGATAGGTCGAAGCGATCAGCCCGATCAGCGTTAGGAAAGACGATGGCCAGCGCCGATAAGAAAACCAAAATCGTCCGTCGCCGAAGCCGAGAGCGCCGCGGCGAAAAAAGCACGAAGTCGCGCCAAGGACAAGCCAAGCACTGCCGGCGCAGCCTTGCCAAGGCTGATGCCGGCGATACTGCCGCCGCGCCAAAAGGTTACAGCCGGGGCGAGGGCCAGAAGCCGGTGACTCAAGCGTACAAGGATAACTGGAACGCGATGTACGCGAAGGAAGAAAAAGAAGACCGATAATTACCCCCGCCCGACGAACGGCATCTTGTTCGCCATCACCGTCATGAACAGCACGTTGGTGTCGAGCGGCAGGCTCGCCATATAGACCACCGCATTGCCGACATACTCGGCTTCCATGCGCGGCTCGATCATCTTGGCGCCGCTCGGCTGCAGCACGCCCTCGCCCTGCACCATGCGCTCAGTCAAGGGCGTCGCGGCGTTGCCGATGTCGATCTGCCCGGCGCAGATGTCGTATTGCCGGCAATCGAGCGAGGTGGATTTGGTCAGGCCGGTGACCGCGTGCTTGGTCGCGGTATAGGCGACCGAATACGGGCGCGGCGCGTGCGCGGAGATCGAGCCGTTGTTGATGATGCGGCCGCCGCGCGGGCTCTGCGCCTTCATGATCTTGATCGCTTCCTGCGTGCACAGGAACATGCCGGTCAGGTTGGTGGCCACCACATTGGCCCAGGTCTCATAGGGCAGATCTTCGAGCGGCATGGCCGGCGCGCCGATGCCGGCATTGTTGAACAGAACGTCGAGCCGGCCGAACCCCGATTTGACCGCGGCGAATAGCGCCAGGATCTGCTCACGCTTCGACACGTCGGTCGGCACCACCAGCGCCTGCGCGCCGACCGCGTTGATCTCGGCCGAAACTTTGTCGAGCATCTCCTTGCGGCGGCCGGCCAGCGCCAGGCTGTAGCCGGCTTTGGCCAAAGCGATGGCCACCGCCCGGCCCACCCCGGTTCCCGCTCCGGTCACCAGCGCAATTTTCGCGGACGCACTCATCGGGCTTCCTTCCTCAAGTCGCTTGTTTGCCCGAACGCCATATCACAAAAGCGCGCACGCGCCATCTCGGGCCCCGTATCCCATGTGCCGCTGTTGGAAAACTGCGATCAGCTCGCCAGCGCTTTACGCACTTCACTCGCCTCGAACGGTCCGGGCGATTGCAGCCGTGCGCTGATTTCGGCGGCGGTCACAGCCTTGCCGAAACGGTAGCCCTGCATGTAATGCACGCCGGCCGCGCGCAGGAACAGGTGCTGGTCGGCGGTTTCCACGCCTTCCGCCGTCACCTTCATGCCGAGGCCGCGGCCGAGGCTCACCACCGCATGCACGATCGCGGCGGCGTCGGCTGCTTTCTCGATGCTCAGCACGAAACTGCGGTCGATCTTGAGCTTGTCGAACGGCAGGCGGCGCAGGTAGAGCAGGCTTGAATAGCCGGTGCCGAAATCGTCGAGTGCAAGCTGCACGCCGATGGCTTTGAGCCGCATCATTCCGGCTTCCGCGGTATCCACGTTGCCGAGCAGCACGCTTTCGGTGAGCTCGATTTCGAGCCGGGTCGGATCGAACGCGGTTTCGCTCAAGGTGCGTTGCACGGTGTCGAAGAAGTCGGTGCGGCGGAATTGCAGCGGCGACACGTTGACCGAGACGGTGAGGCCCGGCCAGGCCTTGCCGTCGAGACAGGCGCGCTGCAGCACCCAGGCGCCGAGCTCGATGATCAAGCCGCTGTGCTCGGCGATGGCGATGAATTCGCTGGGCGGAATTTCACCGCGGGTGGCGTGCGTCCAGCGGCACAGCGCTTCGACGCCGACCATGGTCTCGCCGCTCTTGTTGACGACTGGCTGATAATGTACCTGCAAGTGATCATTCTTGATCGCCGCGCGCAGGTCGCCTTCCAGCAGCTTGCGGCTGGACAGATCGGCATCCATTGCCGCGTCGTAAATGCAGGCGCGGTTGCGTCCCTCGTTCTTGGCCCGATAGAGCGCCATGTCGGCATAACGCATGATGTCGGCGGCGCCGATGCATTTGCGGTCGATCACCGCGATGCCGATCGAGGCGCCGATGATGATATTCTGCCCATTAATCGCATAAGGCGCGCAGATCGTGGCGATGATGCGCTGCGCAACCGCCATCATCTTTATCGGGTCGTCGCCGATCGAGGAAATCACTGCGAACTCGTCGCCGCCGAGCCGTGCCACCAAATCGCCGCCGCGCAGCGTGTGCGACAGCCGGAGCGTGACATTGCGGATCAACTCGTCGCCCATGGGATGGCCGAGCGTGTCGTTGACGTCCTTGAAGTGGTCGAGATCGATATACAACACCGCGGCCGGCGATGAGCCGGCGCGCACCTCGTCGATCACCGCCTCCAGCCGCTCGCCGAAAAAGATGCGGTTCGGCAAGCCGCAGAGCGGATCGTGCATGGCGAGATGACGCAGCCGTTTTTCACCGGCGGCGATCGCGATTGCGGTGCGGCGCATGTAACGCAGCACGAAGGCGGCCAGCAGCGCAAAGCCGGCGAGCGCGACGGCGATGAACGGCGCGACGCTGTGAACGATCTCGGCGCCAGGTTGCTTTGGCGTCCAGGCAAAAAGTGCGAAAGGCTGGCCTTGCGGCTCAGTCATCGCATAGGTCAAGTCGGCGGGCGGGGCCGGCGCGTCGTCGATCTCACGCAGATTCGTCAGCCGCAGTTGCGCAGCAATGTCGGCGAGCACGTCGCCGTCGATGAGTTTCACGGACATCACGATCGGTGCTGCATTGTCGAGCGCCGCGGCCATGTCGTCGGCCGGCCCGACCGCGACTGCGGCAATGACGGCGGGCTCGCCCATGAGGCTGCTGACCACCGCGGCTTGCGAATGCGGGCCGTCTTCGTTCACGCTCGGTTCGGTGAGGCGTAGCGCGTCGTGCAAGGCCGGGTTGTGGCCGCGCATGTAGCCGAGCAGCGGCGCCAGATCGGGTTCGGCCGACTCGAACCACGAAGAGTCGACCGTCCGGTGGTTGCGCTGCGAAAAGATCGGCTTGTCATTGCCGTCGAAGATGAAAATGTAGTCGTGATCGAAGTATGCCTCCAGCGAAGTGCCAAGGCGCTGCTTTGCCCAGTTCGGATCGAATTTAACGCGGATATTTTGGATCGCCGACTTCGAGGCAGCGATGCTATTGACCTCGCGCAGAACGCGCTCGCCAAAATTGTTCAGGGCACGCGTGAACGACTGCTTCTCGTCCTGCACGGCGATTTTGTCGGCGCGTTGGGCGGAGGAGAGCACGGCGACGATGATGCAAACGATGGCCACGGCAACGATCATCCCGACCGGGACCACGACGCTCAAGCGCGCGCGATCCCAACTCGTGTGCTGCCGTTCTTCGGAGGCGCCCGGGCGAGCCACAGCCTGCAAGGTTTTGCCCTTTAAGGTGTCCTAACCATTAGACTTTTCGGGGCGGAACCTAGGTCAGAAAGCTTGCTATTCGCTTTCGTTTTACACAACCGATGGGCGGTCGGGGTCGGGCCGGCGCAAATCGCGCGGCGCTGTTAACCAAAGGTAAAAAGCCGCTGCCGAAATCGTCAGCCCGGGCTGCGGTAGGGCGGGCGCGGGATGGCGATATGGGCGGCGCGCAGCGCGGCCGACCAGCGCTCGCGCAGATCCAGGAAATAGGGTTCCCCCGGCTCGATACGATAATTCACTTCCGAAGTGTAAGTGTCTCTCCGTGCTACCAAAATATCGATCGGCAGCCCGACCCCAAGATTCGAGCGCATGGTGGAATCCATGGAGATCAGCCCGATTTTGAGTCCGTCATAAAGGTCGGTATCGAAGCTGATGGCGCGGTCGAGCACCGGCTTGCCGTATTTATGTTCGCCGATCTGCAAATAGGGCGTGTCGGTGGTGCATTCGATGAAATTGCCGGCCGAATAGATCATGAAAAGCCGCAGGCGGCCGCCCTTGATCTGGCCGCCGAACAGGAAGGCGACGTCGTGGTCGATTTCGGCCGCCTCCAGCGCCTTGCCTTCGGCATTCTGGATATTGCGGATGGTGCGGCCGATGCGCTGCGCCGCCTGGAACATAGTGGGCGAATTCATCAAGGTCTCGAACTCGCCGGTTTCCGGATTTTCCACACCCTCGGTGAGGGTCGAGCGCACCGACTGGCTGAGCGACAGATTGCCGGAGGAGGCGAGCGCCATGATGCGTTCGCCCGGCTCGGTATAGACGTGCAACTTGCGGAAGGTGGAGACATTGTCGAGGCCGGCATTGGTGCGGGTGTCCGCGATCATCACCAGACCTTCACGCACCAGAATTCCGCAGCAATATGTCATGTGGTCCGACTTGTTCTTATGCGACCCGGCCGCAAGGTTATAGCGATGCGGGCCCATGTCCGGCAATGTCACAACGCATGATCCGGCAAAGCATGACGGCGGACTTGGCCCAGGGGCGCCATCTGTTTGCGGAACCAGATCATACTTCCCCCTAGCTTTGCGCCTGCTGGCGCGCCTGATCGACATGCACCGCGACTTTGAGGGTTTCACCGGTGCCGCCAAAGCGCGTGCCGCGCACCGGCGCCGCACCGAGGTAATCCAGGCCGATAGCGACCCGTACATGGGCTTCGGTGGTGGCGATGCCGTTGGTCGGATCAAAGCCGACCCATCCGAGGTCCTCGACATAGGCTTCGACCCAGGCGTGGCCGGCATCCTGCGCGGTTACGCCGTCGACGCGGTAGAAATGGCCGCCGACATAGCGCGCCGGGATGCCGAGCTGGCGCGCCGCCGCGATGAAGATGTGGGTGAGATCCTGGCAGACGCCGCGGCGCAGCGCGAAGGCTTCCGCCGCGGTGGTCGCGGAATGAGTCGGGTCGGTGTCGAAAGTTATTTCCTGGTTGAGCGCCGTCATCAGCCCGTGCAGCAGCGCCAGCGCGTCAGTTCCCGCGCTGGCACGCGCGCTGTCCGCGAAGTCGACGATGGCGGCGTCGGGTTGCGTGAGTGCGGTCTCGCGCAGGAACAGGCTCGGCGGAAATCGTTCGACCGCGCCGCGAATCACGCCGTGGGTATCGTGGGTATCGACCTCGCCTTCGACCGCGACCGATAATTCGGTGAACGGCCCCTCGGCGGTGAAGGAGTGCATGATGTTGCCGAAGGCGTCCTCATGCTGGTGCAACAGGCAATCCTCCGACAGATCGACGCGCCAATACACCACATATTGCCCTTCGTGATTGCGCGGGGTGAGGCGGAGCATCTGCGTCACGCCGGTGGGCGGCGTGTCGTAGCGATAGGTGGTCGCGTGGGAGATGCGAATTCGCATGCGCTCGACGGGCTACCATTACCGGTGACGTTCTAGCACGGACGGGCGTCCTGTGGCGGCACCGCGCTCATAGCAGGAATTGCGCGGTGATGGCAGCGCCGAGGCGGTTATTTTCGGTGATGAATTCGCCGATGAATTCGTGCAACCCGCGCTGGAAGATGCTGTCCATGCGGCTGTTCTGTAACTGGGCGCGAATCCCACGGGCCTGGCGCTGGGCCGGACCCTGGCGGCCGTAGGCGCCGGCAATCTGGTCGAGATTGCGCACGATCGCCTCGTAGCAGGAGGCGAGCGAGCGCGGCATCTCCTCCTTGAGGATCAGGAGATCGGCCACCAGCCAGGGATGCAGGCTTTCGCGATAGACCCAATGGTAGGAGGTGAGCGCCGACACCGAGCGCAGGATCGCCGCCCACTGGAAATAGTCGAGTGGGCCGCCGACCCGTTCATTGTCGGGCAGCAGCAGGTGGTATTTCACGTCGAGGATGCGGGCCGTGTTGTCGGCGCGCTCCATGTAAACGCCGAGCCGCGAGAACCAATAGGCGTCGTTGCGCAACATCGTGCGGTAGGCGGAGCCGTCGTAGCGCAGCGAGGATTCCTGCACCCAGCGCAGGAAGCGGGAAACTTCCTCGCGCGAAATCGGCCCGTTGCCGTAGCGCTTGAGCTCGAGCCAGGTGCCGTTGATGGCGTCCCACATTTCCACAGTCAATGCGGTGCGCACGGCGCGCGCATTGCTGCGCGCGAGCTCGAAGCAATTGCGGATGGAGGACGCATTGGTGGAGGAGAAGGCGAGAAAGTCGGTGACGTTTTCTTCGTTGGCCTCGTCGTAGGTCTTGAAGAAGGCGTTGGCGCAGCCGGCGGTCAAGACCGCCGATTCCCATTCGTTGGTGCTGCCGACATAGGCGAGCGGCAGCGCGGTGAGCCGCTGCGTGGCGTCAAGAATGCGCGCGAGATATTCCGCCCGCTCGACGTAGCGCGAGAGCCAATACAGGTTGTCGGCGGTGCGCGAAAGCATTTACGAATTCTCGCGGATCAAATTGCAAGCGTTTCTTGTCATCCGTCCAACACCCAGGTGTCTTTGGTGCCGCCGCCCTGGCTGGAATTGACCACCAGCGAACCTTGCTTGAGCGCGACGCGCGTGAGGCCGCCGGGCACGATGCGGGTGTGGTCGCGTCCGGTGAGCACGAAAGGCCGCAGGTCCACATGCCGCGGTGCCACCCCTTGCTCCACGCAGGTGGGGCAGGTGGACAGCGCCAGCGTCGGCTGCGCGATGAAATTCTTCGGCGCGGTCTTGAGTTTGGCGCGGAATTGCTCGATCGCGATCTTGCTGGCGGTCGGCCCGATCAGCATGCCGTAGCCGCCGGAGCCGTGCACTTCCTTGACCACCAGCTCGTGTAGATGGTCGAGCACATAGGCAAGATGCTGCTCCTCGCGGCAGCGCCAGGTCGGCACATTCTTCAACAGCGGTTCCTCGTCGAGATAAAACTTCACGATCGCCGGCATGTAACTGTAGACCGCCTTGTCGTCGGCGATGCCGGTGCCGACCGCATTGGCCAACGTCACGTTGCCGGCTTGATAAGCCGACATCAGCCCGGCCACGCCAAGCGCGCTATCGGGACGGAAGGTCAGCGGATCGATGAAATCGTCATCGATGCGCCGGTAAATCACGTCGACCTGGCGCGGGCCTTGGGTGGTGCGCATGTAGACGATCTCGTCCTTGACGAACAGATCACGGCCTTCGACCAGTTCGACGCCGAGCTTGTCGGCCAGGAACGAGTGCTCGTAATAGGCCGAGTTGAAGACGCCCGGCGTGAGCAGCACCACCGTCGGCTCGCGCCCGGTCGACACCGGCGCCACCGATTTGAGCGTGGCGAGCAATTCATCCGGATAGTTCTCCACCGGCGCGATGCGGTGACGCGCGAACAGCTCTGGGAACAGCCGCATCATGATCTCGCGGTTCTCCAGCATGTAGGAGACGCCGGACGGCGTGCGCGCGTTGTCCTCCAGCACATAGAAGGTGTCGGCATCCACCCGCACGATATCGATGCCGGCAATGTGGATGTAGATGTCGTAGGGCACGCGCTGCCCGCTCATCTCGGGACGGAACGCCGGATTGCGGAACATCAGGTCGTCGGGCACCACGCCGGCGCGCAGGATCTCGCGCGCGCCATAGATGTCCTTGATGAACAGATTGAGCGCCTTGACGCGCTGGGTGAGGCCCTTTTCCAGAAGCCGCCACTCGGCGCCGGACATGATGCGCGGAATGACGTCGAACGGGATCAGCCGCTCCTGCGCGTCGGCTTCGCCGTAGACCGCAAAGGTGATGCCGATGCGGCGGAACAAGAACTCGGCCTCGCGCCGGCGCCAGTCGAGCACGTCGGCCGGCACCTCATCGAGCCAGCGCGCGAGTTCGGCATAGGCCGGGCGCACGCCGTCGTCGGCACCTTTCATTTCATCGAAGGCGGCAACCATTTCCGACCCCCAGCTCGCGAGCGCTGGCGCAGTGCTCCGCCCGCAGGAACGATCTGCCCTTTCCCTCATCGGAAGAGACTGCCAGCGTCCCTGGCTATTAAGTTGCAATCTTCAGGCCAATAAAAAACCCAGGAAAACCGCGTACTTGTGCAAACAAGGGACGCCCGCTGCTGCCTAAATAATGGGCGAAGGGCTCCACCGGGAGGGGGCCAGCCCGGCTGCGTGCTTCCGCCGCAACTTGAGTGGATGGCGGGGCCACGCTAGGTGTTCATCCGCCCGGGCATGGACAAGGGAGCGATGACCGCCATGAGCGCCAATCCCGAGATCGTCAGCGCAGCGGTTCTTGTCATCGGCGACGAAATCCTGTCGGGCCGCACCAAGGACAAGAATATCGGCTACATCGCCGACTATCTCACCGCCATCGGCATCGATCTCAAGGAAGTGCGGGTGGTTTCCGACGACGAGGCGGCGATCGTCGAGGCGCTCAACGCGCTGCGCACGCGCTACACCTATGTCTTCACCACCGGCGGCATCGGGCCGACCCATGACGACATCACCGCCGACTGCGTGGCGAAAGCGTTCGGGGTGTCGATCGATGTCCACCCGCAGGCGCTGGCGATCCTGAAGGAGCGCATGGCCAAGATCGGCGGCGAGCTCAACGAGGCGCGCCTGCGCATGGCGCGCATTCCGCAGGGCGCCGAGCTGGTGGCGAACAAGGTGTCGGGCGCGCCCGGCTTCTGGATCGGCAATGTGATCATCATGGCGGGCGTGCCGACCGATCATGCAGGCCATGCTCGACGAGGTGGCGCCGAAACTGAAAACCGGCACCAAGCTGTTGTCGGAAACCATCCGCGCCGACGCCAAGGAAGGCGACGTCGGCACCGAATTGGGCGCCATCGCCAAGGCCAATCCGGACACCATCATCGGCAGCTATCCGTTCTTCGACGAAAAGCTCGGGCCCAATACCAATATCGTGGTGCGCGCGCGCGATCCGGAAAAATTGCAAGCTGCGAAAGGCGCGGTCGAGGACATGCTGAAAAAAGTACAAGTCGCAACTGGCGGCAGCGGCAGCGCTGGCGAGAGAAGATCCATGCCGACACCACAACCTGACAGCCGCCGCGCCCGGAAAAAATCTTCCCCGTGTCCTGGGATCAGTTCCACCGCGACTCGCGCGCGCTGGCCTGGCGGCTGCACGCGGCGGGGCCGTTCGAGGCCATCGTCTGCCATCACGCGCGGCGGGCTGGTGCCGGCGGCGATCGTGGCGCGCGAACTGAACGTGCGCATGATCGAGACCGTCTGCGTCGCGAGCTACCAGGACTACAAGAACCAGGGCGAGCTCAAGGTGCTTAAAGGTGTCGGCGCCCGAGGTGACCGCGATGCGCGCGCAGGGCAAGGGCGTGCTGATCGTCGACGACCTGGTCGACACCGGCAAGACCGCGCGCGTGGTGCGCGACATTCTGCCGGCCGCGCATTTCGCCACCGTCTATGCCAAGCCCATGGGGCGGCCGCTGGTCGACACCTTCATCACCGAAGTGTCGCAGGACACCTGGATCTATTTTCCCTGGGATACCGGGCTGGCCTTTCATGCCGCCGATCCGCGAGGGCGGCGATTAACGAAGGATCCCGAAAAGAAATCGCAGGCGCATCGGCCGCAGGATCGGCTAAGATCGAAATCTGAAAAAAATAGGAGGATCGCCATGACCGCTGCGACCGCCCAGAAGGCTCAAGCCGACGACCTGCGCTCGCATCATCTGCGCCCGCAGGACATGCCGTGGCAGAAGATGCGCTTTCCCGGCTGCGAGATGAAGACGCTGCTGTTCGATCCCAAGAGCGGGCTGGCCACCATGCTGATGCGCATGGAGCCGGGCGCGGTGCTGCCCGACCACGAGCACGTGCTGATCGAGCAGACTTATGTGCTGGAGGGCTCGCTGGTCGACAAGGAAGGCCCCGACGCCGGCATCGAAGTCGGCCCCGGCGAATTCGTCTGGCGGCCGGCCGGCAGCCGGCACACCGCCTGGAGCCCGAAGGGCGGCACCTTCATCGCCATGTTCCAGATCCCCAACAAGTTCTACGAGAAGGACGGCCGGGTGACCGACTCCGCCGGCAGCGACTGGGACCGGCCTGGGGCGCACTTATTAGCGAAATAGACTGAACGCCGCCGCGTGGTGCTTATGCCGCGCGCGGCGCGGGCGGTAGACGATGCCACGCGGACGTGGCGGAATGGTAGACGCAAGGGACTTAAAATCCCTTGGGAGTAATCCCGTCCGGGTTCGAGTCCCGGCGTCCGCACCAATTGCAACCGGGTGGCGCGCTATTAAATGTCGAAGGTGAAACGTTCGCGTGGCAGGATTGACCGATCAGTTGCCATAAGTGTGCAGCGCTCGCGCCTGCGCGCTTTGCCGGCTGCGCCGTGTCGGACGACCAGGCTGGCGCGTTTCCTGGTCGCGCCCGATAAATACGTGCTCTACAACTGCGACGAGATCGCGCGCGAGGCGCAAGACCACGGCGGCGCGCGAACAGGAGTTGCAACAACTGATCGCGAAAGCCGACGTCGATGCCAGCGGCCGTCTGGTCAGCACGGTCGCCTATCGGACGGACTACCTCACCGCGCGCGGCGAGATGAACGAATTGCGCGCCGCCGCCGTCGCCAAGCATTGCGATTTCGTGCCGGGTGCCGCCAGCCCCGCCGTGCGGGTAAGCGACAGCGTCATCCGCTGAAGCGATTTAGTGCGCGCGCCGGACCACGACCAGCGAGCCGTCGGCGAGGCCGAGTGCGATGGCCGGCGGTGCTGCGCCGTCCGCGACCAGGCCGAAATTGGTCACCGCTTTGGCCGGCAGCTGGACGCTGGCGATCTCGCGCGGTTGCGGCGCAAAGCTGACAGATGCGCAAGCGGCTGCGGTCGAGCGAGGGGGCGGCGATATCGGCGACGCCGTCGCCGTCGAAATCGGCGACCGCCGCCATATCGATGGCGCGCGTGCCGGCGATGTGATTGGCGATGTCGGGAAGCGCCGCGGTTTTATGCAAGGCGCCGCCGCGCCAACTCCATAATTCGAGCGACCCGATCACATGCGGCTGGCGCACCAGCGCGATATCGGTTTTGCCGTCGCCGTTGAAATCGGCGATGCCGGCGGGATCAAGCCAACGATGCGGGCCGCCGAGCGGCGGCGTCTCGGCAACGATCTCATATCGGCCGCGGCGCAGGGCGATCACCGCCAGGCTGGAGCCGCGCTTGAGATAGGACTTCACCACAATGATCTCGTCGTGGCCGTCGCGGTCGAGATCGGCGAGCCGCGGTTCGAGATCCTCGAACACGGCGTCGTCTCTGAGCCGCACGATGTGGCGCTTGCCGTCGCGCGCCTCGATCACCAGCGCGCCGGCCTCGATCTTGTCGCCGAGGATGCCGTGGTCGTAGCGGGTGGTCGGTTCGGCCAGCCAGGCGCGGACGATGTCGCGCGTGCCGGTGGCGATATGGCCGTCGGGCAGGGCGCCGTCGGGATGTTTCGGCTCTTCCGGTGTGTCGATGAAGGCGAGCGTGATGCGTTCGCCCACGGCTGCGATTTTGTACCAAAGGCCGCCGGCATTAACTTGGGTCTGTCCCGCGGCGATCTCGATCGCGCTCACGCGGGCCGGCGCGTTGACGTAGTTCACGCGCCATTCGGCCGCGTGGCTGGCGGTCGGCCAAAGCCACGACGCTCATTACAAGAACAGCGCGATGCATCAGCGGGGTTTATAATGCTGTACGCCGCAGCCGCAAGGCGTTGCCGACCACGCTGACCGACGACAGCGCCATGGCGGCGGCGGCGATGATCGGGGACAGCAGCAGCCCGAACACTGGATAGAGCACGCCGGCCGCGATCGGCACGCCGCACGAATTGTAGATGAAGGCGAAGAACAGGTTCTGCCGGATATTGTGCATGACCGCCTTCGACAGCGCGCGCGCCTTCACGATGCCGTTGAGGTCGCCCTTGAGCAGCGTGATGCCAGCGCTTTCGATCGCCACATCGGTGCCGGTGCCCATGGCGATGCCGACTTGCGCCGCCGCGAGTGCCGGGGCGTCGTTGACGCCGTCGCCGGCCATGGCGACCACGCGGCCTTCGCGGGTGAGCTTCTCGATCACTTTGCTCTTTTGATCGGGCAGCACCTCCGCCTCGACCTCGGTAATGCCGAGCCGCTTGGCGACCGCAAGCGCGGTGGTGCGGTTGTCGCCGGTAAGCATGACCACGCGGATGCCGTCAGCGGCGAGCGCCTTGAGGGCCTCCGGCGTCGTGGCCTTGACCGGGTCGGCGATGGCGATGAGGCCGGCGGGCTTGCCGTTGACGGCCAGGAATATCGCGGTGGCGCCGTCGCCGCGCAGGCGCTCGGCTTCGCCGGCAAGCGCGGCGGTATCGATGTTCAGTTCGGCGAGGAATTTGGCCGTGCCGAGCGCCAGCCGCTTGCCCTCGACCATGCCGATCACGCCCTTGCCGGCCGGCGCGTCGAAACCGCGCACGGGCGCCAGTTCGATCTTTTGCTCGGCGGCGGCTTGCACGATCGCCGCAGCGAGCGGATGCTCGCTGCCGCGCTCGACGCTGGCAGCAAAGCGCAGCACCTGCGCCTCGTCGAAGCCGGAAAGCGCGACCACCGCCACCAGTTTTGGCTTGCCTTCGGTCAGTGTACCGGTCTTGTCGACCACCAGCGTGTCCACGCTCTCCATGCGTTCGAGCGCCTCGGCGTTCTTGATCAGCACGCCTTCCTGCGCACCGCGGCCGACGCCGACCATGATCGACATCGGCGTGGCTAAACCCAGCGCGCACGGGCAGGCGATGATCAGCACGCTTACGGCGGCCACCATCCCGAACGCGAAGCGCGGCTCCGGCCCGAACATGGCCCAGGCGGCAAAGGCGATGAGCGCTACCGCGATCACCGTCGGCACGAACCAGCCGGCAACTCGGTCGGCCAGCCGCTGGATCGGCGCGCGGCTCCTTTGCGCATTCGCCACCATCTGCACAATTTGCGAAAGGAGTGTGTCGCGGCCGACCTTGTCGGCGCGCATCACGAAGCTGCCGCTACGATTGATCGTGCCGCCGATCACGCGCGCATCCTTATCCTTGCCGACAGGCATGGATTCGCCGGTCACCATGGATTCATCGAGCGTCGAATGTCCTTCCAGCACCACGCCGTCGACCGGCACCTTGTCGCCGGGGCGCACGCGCAAATTGTCGCCGACCGCGACCGCGTCGAGCGAGACTTCCTCGTCGCTGCCGTCGTCCTTGATGCGGCGCGCGGTCTTCGGCGCTAGATCGAGCAGCGCCTTGATCGCGCCCGAGGTCGCTTCGCGCGCGCGCAGTTCCAGCACCTGGCCAATCAGCACCAGCACGGTGATCATGCTGGCGGCTTCGAAATAGACCGCCGGCGCACCGCCGTGCTCGCGGAAGGCGTGCGGGAAAATGCCGGGCGCGAAAGTGGCGAGCACACTGTAGACGTAAGCCACGCCGATGCCCATGCCGATCAGCGTGAACATGTTGAGGTTGCGCGTGATCAGCGATTGCGCGCCGCGCACGAAGAACGGCCAGCCCGCCCACAGCACCACGGGGGTAGCGAAGGCGAACTGGATATAATTCGACAGCGTGGGCGTGACCCAATGCGCGCCGGCGAAATGGCCGCCCATCTCCAGCACAATACCGGCAGCGCTAAGCACGAGGCCGATCCAGAACCGGCGCGTCATGTCGGCGAGCTCGGGATTGGGGCCGCTGTCGGCGGTGGTGATTTCCGGCTCCAGCGCCATGCCGCAGATCGGGCAGGGGCCGGGGCCGACCTGCCGGATTTCCGGATGCATCGGGCAGGTGTAAATCGCGCCCTCGACCACCGGCTCGGGTTCGCGCTTGTTCAGATATTTCTGCGGGTCGGCGACGAACTTGGCGCGGCAGCCGTCGGCGCAGAAATAATAGGTTTGGCCGTGATAATCGGCGCGGTGTTTGGCGCTATGCGGGTCGACCGTCATGCCGCAAACCGGGTCGATCGCGCCAGCCGCCGCCGGTTCCGGCGCGCGCTTGGCCAGATATTTTTCCGGATCGGCGAGGAACTTGGTGCGGCAGCCGTTGCAGCAGAAATGATAGGTCTGTCCCTGGTAATCGGCGTGCGGCTTGCCGGCCTTGGGGTCGACCGTCATGCCGCAGACCGGATCAATCGCGCCCGCCGCTGCCGGTTCCGGTTTGCGTTTGGCTAGATATTTCTCCGGATCGGCGAGGAACTTGGTGCGGCAGCCGTTGCAGCAGAAATGATAGGTCTGCCCCTGGTAATCGGCGTGCGGCTTGCCGGCCTTGGGATCGACCGTCATGCCGCAGACCGGATCGATGAAGCCGCCTTTGGCCGGCGCGTCGTGGTGATGGTGGTGTTCGGCATTCATGCTCATGGCGCTCAACCTTCGGCTCGGTTTCCGGTTCGGCGGTATCTGGGGCGCTTGTCTTCGATACCCCTAGGGGGTATATAGACCGCATGGCGAAGAACAGCAAGACGGCAACGCTGAAGCGGCTCGGCCGCATCGAGGGCCAGGTGCGGGGCTTAGCCCGCATGGTCGAGGACGAGCGCTACTGCATCGATATCGTGACGCAGATCGGCGCGGTGCGCGCCGCGCTGCGCCGGGTCGAGGAGGAGATTCTGCGCGACCACGTCGCTCACTGCGTCGCGCACGCGATTTCGAGCGGCGACAAGGCCGACCAGCGGCGCAAGGTCGCCGAACTCATGGACGTGATGGGACGCGCCGGGCGCTAGTCTCTTAGCGCGTCGTGAACCCGAACAGGCTGTAGGCCGGGCAAGTGCCGAACAGCGCGGTGAGGATCGGAATCACGCCGATCCAGCCCACCCAGTTCCAGCCGGTGCCGGGCGCGAGATAGCCCAAGGCGAACGCGATCAGCGCCAGGCCGATGACGACGCGTGCAATGCGGTCGAAGGCTCCGACATTGGCGGACATGGACAACTCCTTTGCGACAGAGGTTCGCAAAGTAGTCTAGCCGCGCCTGAAATGGCGGCGTTGATAAAGATCAATCGGGTTAGGCGAACTTCGCCCGCGCCAGCGCCGCACCGGCGCCGAGCGCCACCAGCTTGGCCTCCGCGATGGCGCGCCGCATTGGCGCCATGCCGCAATTGGTGCAGGCGACGATGCGCTCTTTGGGGACAAACTTCATCACGTCGCCGATCACCTGCGCCACGCGTTCCGGCGTCTCGATTTCATCGGTCGCCACGTCGATGACGCCCACCAACACATCCTTGCCGTCGAGCAGCGACAAGAGTTTCAACGGCACGTGCGAATTGATGCATTCGACCGACACCTGGCCGATGCGGCTCTTGGCCAGCGCCGGAAAAATCTTTTCGTACTGCCGCCACTCCTGCCCCAGCGCATTCTTCCAGTCGATATTGGCCTTGATGCCGTAGCCGTAGCAGATGTGCACGGCGGTGGTGCAGGTTCAGTCCATCGATGGCGCGATGCAGCGCCTCGATGCCCCAGCCGGGAACTTCGTCCATGAACACGTTGAAGGCCGGCTCGTCGAACTGGATGACGTCGACGCCGTCGGCGGCAAGCGCGCGCGCTTCCTGGTTCAGAAGCCCCGCGAAGGCCATGGCCATCTTCACTTTGTCGCCATAGTGGGCGTCGGCGATGGTGTCGGAAATCGTCATCGGGCCGGGCAATGTGATCTTCAATTGGCGCTTGGTATGGGCGCGGGCGTGGCGCGCTTCTGCCTGATGCACGCGGCCCTTGAGTGTCAGCTCGCCGCGCACTACCGGCACCATGGCTTTGTAGCGGTCGGCGCGGATGCCCATCTCGACCTTATGCGCGAAATCGATGCCGTCGACGAATTCCAGGAAGCCGTGCACGAAATGCTGGCGCGACATCTCGCCGTCGCAGACGATGTCGATACCGGCGTCCTCCTGCAACTTGATCGCCAGCAGCGTGGCGTCGAGTTTGCCAGCCGCCAGTTCGTCGCCGGCAAGCCGCCACTGCGGCCACAGTTTGTTCGGCTCGGCGAGCCATGATGGCTTCGGCAGGCTGCCGGCGACGGTTGCAGGAAACATCATGTCGGCATGCTCAAAGTTTTTGTTTGTACATGAATCTTATCCGAAAACCGGTTCCCATCCCCGATCAAGTCGAGGACAAGCTTTTCGGGATCACGCATTCCGAAACCGCTCGGGCGGATGCCAATCATAGAGCCAATTGTAGCGCGCGCGCAGCCTTTCTCCGCCCATCGCCCGCATGGCGAAATTACGGACGAGCGCTTCCGGGCCGGTCAGCCCATAGATGCGGCCTTGACGGCGGGACAGATGTTGGGCGCGCGCGGTGCGGTGCCAGCGGGCGCCTTCAAAGGCGCGCAGCGCATCGGCTGGGTCGTCGAGCGATTTAGCGAGCTTGTCGGCGAGCACGACGGCATCTTCGATGGCCATGCCGGCGCCTTGCGCGAGAAACGGCAGCATCGGGTGGGCGGCGTCCCCGATCAGCGTCACCGGGCCCTTGCCACCGCGAAACGGGGTGTTGCGGTCGTACAGCGCCCACTTCAGCCATTGCTCCGGAATCCCGATCAGCGTGCGCGCCTGCTCGGCCCAGGACCCGCGTGCGAAATGGCGCAGAATTTCCGCGCGGTCTCCGGCGGCGGACCAGCCGGTCTTGTTCCATTCATCATGCACGATGCCGACGATATTGATGAGGCGGCCCGCCCGCACCGGGTAGTGCACCAGATGGGCGCCGTGCCCGAGCCAGAGATGGACCAGGGGGCTGCGAAATTCCGGCGCTACCGCCTCGGCCGGCACCAGCGTGCGCCAGGCGGTGCGGTGGCGGAAGCGCGGCGGATGCTGCCCTTGCAGTTGCGCGCGCACCGTCGACCACAGGCCGTCGGCGCCGATCAGCGCGATAGCGCGTTCGTCCACCACGCGCTGGTTGCTGCGGCCCTGCACGGTGACGCCATTGACGTGGGTGGCGAAGTCGTCGACCCGGGTGCCGAGCTTGATGTCGATATCCTGCGTGCTGCGCGCGGCGGCGGCGAGCGCGGCTTGCAGGTCGCCGCGATGAATCGTCCAATAGGGAGCGCCGTGGCGGCGTTCAATCTTGCTTCCAAGCGGAATGCGCACGATCTCGCGCCCCGCGCCGCCCGCCATCACGCGGATCGCTTGCGGCGCCATGACGGTCGGCAGCAGCCGGTCGCGCAAGCCGAGCGCGATCAGCACGCGGGTGGCATTAGGCCCGAGCTGGATGCCGGCGCCGGTTTCCTCGAGTTTCGCGGCTTGTTCGAGCACCGTCACCCGCAGACCGGCGCGCGCCAACGCCAGTGCCGCCGTCAGCCCTGCGATGCCGGCGCCGGCGACGATGACATGACGCGCGGACGCCAAGGCTTAGGGCTCCGATCTTGGGAATCAGGCGGCGGCGGTGAGCGGCAGTGCACACTCTGGCGGCCGCGCCGCATGGGAATCGAGCTTGGGATCGAACCGGTACAGCGTCGAGCAATAGGGGCAGATGATCTCGTTATCATCGCCCATGTCGAGGAATACATGCGGATGATCGTACGGGGGCGTGGCGCCCACGCACATGAATTCTTTGGCGCCGATCTCGATCACCGGCACGCCCGGATCGTTGTGGAAATGGGGGACGACATGTTCCGCCATGACAGGTCCTCTTCGCGCCGCTTGGACCGCGGCAATTTGCGCCCGCACCATAGCGAGACGGCCGGCGTATGCCTAGGGTCATCACTACTCGGCCACCGTGGCGGCGGGCAGATCAGGACTGCTGTGGAATCGGGAGTGCCTTCCTGCAGGCAAACGCGGTACACGACTAAGGATATCCCCAGGCCGCGATTCCGCCGTCATTTCAGATGAGCAATTAACATGCACAAGGAATCGCGCCGGAGGGGTCAGTTGAGCATGCGCCAGCCGAGCATCGGACCGGTGCTGCTGGTGCTAGCCCTATTGGCGGCTGTCGCGGTCTATGTGATCCCGCGCGGGATCGAAGCGCGTGCGCTGCTGGCGATCGAGGACGATCCGGTCCGCATCGCCGACCGCGCGCTCGACGAAAAATTCAATGCCGCGCTGGCGACCCGCGAGATCGAGCAGGCGCTCGCCGACCAGGATGCGGATCTGGCGAATAGTTTTGTCGAACTGGCGGCCGCGCGTCATGTGGCGCTCGATCCCGGTCTCACGGAAAAAGTCAGCGCCGCGGTCGCCGAAGCGGCCACCGCCCAGCACGCGGCCGAAAGTTTCGCGCTCGGTTTCGTCACCGGTGAGCCCAAGGATATGGCCGGGCTTGCCGGCACCACGCTCGGCGATTTGTTCGTGTTCGGCGACCTGCGCGACGCGGCGCGCGAGAGCGGCCGCCTGGTGATGGGGGAGCCGGCCGACGAATTGATCCTCGGCCTGGCTTGCGTCGGATTGGCGATCACCGCCGGCACCTATGCGACGCTCGGCGCCATCGCGCCTGCACGCGTCGGCTTGTCGGTGGCCAAGGCCGCACGCAGGTCGGGCCGGCTCGGCGCCGATCTCGCCGCAAATTTCGGTCGCATGCTGCGTGGCGTGGTGGATTGGGGCCGGCTGAAGAAGGCGATCGTCGGCGCATCGATTTCCGAGCCGGCGCTGGCGATCCACGCCGCGCGCGAAGCCGTCAAGATCGAGCGCGCCGGCGGGCTCATGCATCTTGCCCACGATGTGGGCCGTGTGCAGGCCAAGGCCGGCACGCGAGCCGCGCTCGACGGTTTGACGATCGCCGAAAGCCCGCGCGAGATGGGACGTATCGCCAAACTCGCCGAAAAGGAGGGCGGCCGCACCCGCGCCATCCTTAAAACGGTCGGCCGCGGCGCCATCGCGCTTGCGGCCGCCACATTCGACCTCGGGGCGTGGATTCTCGGTGCGCTGTTCACCGCCGTCGCCTTGGTAGCTTCGCTCAAGAGCGCGACCGAACGCATCACTTTACGTGTCCTGCGCAATCGCAAGCAGCGCCGCCGGCAACGTGATGCGGCGCAAGGCACGCGCGGATGGGGTTCCCGCACAGCGGTGGCGTCGGTTTCGGCAATGTGAAAGTTATAGGCAATGTCCGGCGCCGGCTGGCACGCGGGCGCAGCTGCGGCCTCGACGTTACTTCGTTCCCGATTGCTCTCGGCTGGGTCAGCCGATAGGCTGCGTACCACAATGTGAGCAGGATCAGACGCCAATCCATCGTGCATCTGGATTGCATGGCGTAGCGAAACGGAAGCCTGCAAAAAATAAAATCGACGCTGACGACGTGGAGCATCACGATCCGGCTCTCGTCGGGCGCCGGTCGGACTGGGAGGAACAGTTGAGCCGCGCGCGACGGATTGCCCAGCCATGAAAGGTCCGGGAGACGCTCGTCTGGTGGTCGAGAAGGCGTGTCTGCGCTATGGCCAACTCGACGTACTCGACGATCTCAGCCTGACCGTTGGCAGTTCGGAGGTCGTCAGCATCGTCGGTCCGTCCGGCTGCGGCAAAACCACGCTATTGCGCTGCGTCGGCGGCTTGAATCAGCTCAACGGCGGAGAGATCCGCATCGACGGGCAGCGGGTCGAAAAACCGCTGCCGATCGTGTCGATGGTGTTCCAGCATTTCGGATTGTTTCCCTGGAAAAATCTCTGGAGCAATATCGCCTACGGCCTGAAACTTCGCCACACGCCCAAGCAAGAGATCGAGCAGCGGGTCGCGGCAGCGATCGATCTGGTGGGTCTGAAGGGGTTCGAGAAATCCTATCCGCATCAGCTCTCCGGCGGCATGCAGCAGCGCGCCGGTCTTGCGCGCGCGCTGGTGATGGAACCCAAGCTGTTGCTGATGGATGAGCCGTTCAGCGCAATCGACGCGCAAACGCGCGAGCAGCTTCAGTTCGAGCTGCTGCGAATTTGGGACAGCCGGCCGACCGCGATGATGTTCGTCACCCACGCCATCGACGAGGCGGTGCTGATGGGCGACCGGGTCGTCGTGCTGGCGGGCCGTCCGGCGCATGTGCGGGCGATACGCAAAGTGGACTTGCCGCGGCCGCGCGAGCGCAGCGTCGTGTCGAGTTCGACATTCATCAATCTTCGCGAACAGGTCTGGCACGATCTGTTCGACCAGCCGGCAGGAAATGGAGCGCGTATACAGTAAGAGTTCGACAAGAAACGTTCAAAAAGACGTCAATGTTAAACCCACAGGGAGGATACCAACGATGATTAAAGTGACTGGATCAGGCTTCGTGCCGAAGAAGACGCTGTTAAGCGCCATGCTTGCGCTTTCGGCGATGGCGTTCTGCGTTCCCACCAGTGCAAGCGCCGCGGACATCAAACTCGCGGCCTCGGCGATCGGACGGCCGCCGATCTTCTCCAACACCTTCGTCGATGTCGGTGAACATCTGGGCTATTGGAAGAAGGTCGGCCTCGACATGAGCTTCCGCTGGTTCCAGCGCGGTACGGATACCGCCAAAGCGGTCGTCACTGGCGATGTGCAGATCGGTTTCACCGCGACGCCGGCAGCCGTCAATTTGATCGCCTCGGGTGCGCCCGTGGTCATAGTTGCCGGCATGCCCAACCTGGACTGGCTGGTCGCATCGAACGATCCGAAAGTGACAAGCTGCAAGGACCTCAAGGGCCAGACCGTTGCCGCCGACGGCATCAACAATGCCCGCTACCTCTATGTGCAATCCCTTGTCGAAACCTGCGGCCTCAAGATCAGCGATATGACGCCGATCGATCTCGCCAATGCTCCGCTGGTGAAGGCGAGCATCGCCGGCCAGATCCATACCGGCGTGTTCCACGTCGACGAACTGGCGCAAGTTGAGTTCAAGACCAAGCAGAAGTGGCACCTGATTCCTGCCCCGGCGGCGATCGCCAAGGGTCTGCACTACGCCGCGTTGCTCGCCAGCAAGAAGGCCATCGCCGACAACCGGGAAGGCATTGTCCGCTTTCTCGAGGGCTGGATTCTCACGCAAAAAATCATGAGCAGCAAGGCGCCGGCTGACGTCGACACCGTTGCGAAGATTGCGGCCGATGCCAGCAAGATCGACGTCGAAGTGGCCAAGAATGCCATCCATACCTACCAGAGCTTCGATTTCTGGGTGAACGATGACGGCGTCAACGAGAAGCAAATGATGGGCCAGATTAATCAGCTGATCAAAATCGGCTCGATGAAGGCCGCAACCAAGCCGGCCTACAGCAAAGTGGTGGACAAGTCGCTTTATGCCGAGGCGATGAAACGCGTCGAGAAAATGGGCGGCATGAAGAAATAGGCTTGTGAGTAACGGCCCGAAGCGCACGGGGACTTAGAATGACAACGGCCGCAAGGGCGGAATCCTTCGAAGGACGGCTCGCGCGCTTCCGCAACGTCAACGCATGGTGGATCCGACTGGCCTGCTACGCGCTGAGCATTCTGCTCTTGCTCGGCGCGTGGCAGGCCCTCGGCAACAGCTTTGGCGTTCTTTTCGTTCCGTTCACGACCACGATGCGCCGGCTGTGGGAAATGCTGCAAAGCGGCCCGCTGCTGCCGGGGCTGCTGGTATCGGGAAAGCTGTACGGCGTCACGCTCGCCATCAATATCGTGGTCGGGGTGACGGTCGGCCTGTTGCTGGCGCGAATTAAGCTGATCGCGGCCGCCTTTGAACCGTATGTTTACATCTTGTACGCGACGCCGACGATTTCACTGGTGCCGTTCGTGTCGGTGATATTCGGCTTCGAATTCGGCTCGCGGGTGCTGGTATCGGTGTTGATCTCGATTTTCCCGATCCTGATCGGGGTGACGGAAGGCGCGCGCAGCATTCCGCGCCAGCATCTCGACGTGGCGGCAATTTTCGGCTCGACCGAGGGACAGCTTTGGCGCGACGTGATCGTGCCCTATGTCACGCCCTATGCGATGTCGGGCATCAAGCAGTCGATCGCGCTGTCGATGGTCGGCACGCTGGTCGCGGAGTTCTTCCTCAATCCCGATGGCGTGGCCGCGGTTCTGTTGCAAGGGACCACCATTGTCGACTCGGGCTGGGTGCTCGCCGTCACGATATTCATCTCCGCGATCGCGGTGGTGCTGGTCGGCATCGGCGAACTGATCGAACGGTATCTGGTGCGATGGCGGCAATCGGCAGTCGGCTAGACGCAATGCCGGGCGGAGCCGCGGGCCGGTGGCCGCGCTGGCTGACGCGCGAGCGGATGGCGCCGTTCGTCACCGCGGCGGTGATCCTTGCTATCTGGGAAATAGGGGTGCGCTCCTCGCTGCCCGACTTTGTGGCGACGCCAAGCGGCATCGTCATGGCGATCCCCTCGACCATGGGCAGCGTGGAATTCTGGAAGGACGTCGCGGCGAGTATCGGCTCGATTGTCGAAGGTGTGGCGATCGGCTCGATCGCCGGAATTCTCATCGGCGTCGCCATGGGCCGGGTGCGCGAGATCGACTGGTTTCTCTCCACCTATATCCGGGCGCTTTATGCGCTGCCGCTGCTCGCACTGGTGCCGCTTGTCATCATCTGGGTGGGCTATCAGCCGGCCGCGCGTCTGGTGATCGTGGTGATTTCGGTGTTCCTGCCGGTCGCGGTCACCACGGCCGACGGGACGCGGGCGATCTCGAAGGATTACCTCGACGTCGGCAAGATGTTCGGCGCGCGCACGCATAATGTCTGGTTCGGCATCGCGCTGCCGTCCGCCACGCCCTTCATTGTGGCCGGCATCGAGCTCGGCTTCGCGCGCGGCATCACCAATGCGATTGCGGTCGAGGTGCTCGCCAGCGTGCCCGGCATGGGCATGTCGGTGTTCACCAAATCGAACGAGCTCAACGAGAACGCCTCGCTGGTCTACGTGCTCTGCCTGGCGATTTTTGCGGTCGGCGTGCGCTCGCTGATGATCCGCGCCCGCCACTGGCTTGCACCCTGGTACATTCGATAGTTAAAGACGCGGCACCTTCGGGCGTTTTATGGGCCGGGACATGCCAAGATTCCATCACGGCGAGGTCGAGATCGCCTATCTCGACGAGGGGGCGGGCGCGCCGATCGTGCTGGTGCACGGCTTTGCCTCCAACAAGGAGGTGAACTGGGTCAATCCCGGCTGGGTGCGCACGCTCACCGGCGTTGGCCGGCGCGTGATCGCGCTCGACAATCGCGGCCATGGGGCGTCGAGCAAGCCTGCCGTTCCCGCCGCCTATCACAGCGCCACCATGTCCGAGGACGTGCGGGCGCTGCTCGATCATCTCAAGATCGAACGCGCCGACGTGATGGGTTACTCCATGGGCGCGCGCATCGCGGCATTCCTTTCGTTGAACCATCCCGCGCGCGTGCGCTCCGCCGTCTTCGGCGGACTGGGATTCCGTCTGGTGGAGGGAGTCGGTTTGTCGGAGAACATCGCCGTCGCCTTGGAGGCGCCGTCGCTCGCCGACGTGCACGACCGCACTGGCCGGATATTCCGCAGTTTCGCCGAACAGACCAAATCGGACTTGCAGGCGCTCGCCGCCTGCATCCGCGGCTCGCGCCAGACTTTGAGCCGAGAGCAGGTCGCCGCGATCAAGGTGCCGGTGCTGGTCGCGGTTGGCAGCGAGGATAAAGTGGCAGGGTCTGCTCAAAAACTGGCCGCGCTCATTCCAGGGGCGCGCGTGCTCGATATTCCAAAGCGCGATCATATGCTAGCGGTCGGCGACAAGGTATTCAAAGCCGGCGTGATCGAATTCCTTAACCAAAACGCCTGAAGATGCATTTATCGGGGGTCATACCAGGGCATATTTTTCGGCCCTCTTGGCCCCTGCCAAATTGTGATAAAAGACCTATCTAGGGGTTTCCGTGGCGCTGGAGAACCGATCCATGGCTCAGTTTCAGACGAAGGCCTCGAAAGTCCTCGACAAGGTCGATCCCGTTTGGGCGCGCGTGCGCACCGAGGCGGAGGACGTCGCGCGGCGCGAGCCGGAACTCGCCACCTTCATCTACGAGAACATCCTGCATCATGACGCGCTGGAAGCCGCCGTCATTCACCGCGTCAGCGAACGGCTCGGCAATGCCGACATCTCCGGCGATCTGATCCGCCAGGCCTATGGCGATGCGCTCGACGATGAGCCTTCGCTCGGCGAAATTTTCCGCGCCGACATCGTCGCCATCGCCGACCGCGATCCCGCGACCACCCGCTACATCGAGCCGGTGCTCTATTACAAAGGCTTTCACGCCATCCAGACCCACCGGCTGGCGCATTGGCTGCTGCGCAAGGGCCGCAAGGATTTTGCGTTCTACCTGCAAAGCCGCTCGTCGGCGGTGTTCCAGTGCGACATCAATCCGGCTGCTCGCATCGGCCGCGGCATCTTCCTCGATCACGCCACCGGCCTGGTGGTCGGCGAGACCGCGGTGATCGAGGACGACGTCTCGATCCTGCATGACGTCACGCTCGGCGGCACCGGCAAGGAGCACGAGGACCGCCATCCAAAAATCCGCCACGGCGTGATGATCGGTGCCGGCGCCAAGATCCTCGGCAACATCGAGATCGGCCAATGCGCGCGCATCGCGGCCGGCTCGGTCGTCATCAAGCCGGTACCGAAAAACGTCACCGTCGCCGGCGTGCCCGCCAAGGTGGTCGGCGAAGCCGGCTGCCCCGAGCCGTCGCGCGCCATGGATCAGATGCTTTACGGCATCATGCTCGACGGCTGATTGCTTTGTTGCAAATGATCGGGTCGAGCCCGAGGGCATGCTTGTCGGAAAACCGGTCCCCATCGCCGATCGAGTCGCGGACAAGCTTTTTCGGAATCCTGCGCTTGCGCCGGCGCGTGCGATCGGGCAACTAGACTTCGCATTCAGCAAGGAGCGGCCCGGTGGACGTATCGGAAGTCAGAAAGCTCGACGCCTATCTCAAGAAGCTGTTCGGCAACGCGCATATTCGCGTGGTGCCGAAGAGCGGCGATACCGCCGAGGTCTTTGTCGGCGAGGACGATCTCGGCGAACTGATCCTCGACGACGAGGATGGCGACCGCTCGTTCAATTTCCGCATGGTCATTCAGGTGAGCAACGATCCCAGCGTCCAGCCGGTGCCGACGCTCAATGCCTATCTGCGGCACAAATTCGATAACGAGAATATTCGCGTGGTGACACGGCCGAAGAAAACGGATTCGCTGGAAGTCTATATCGGCGAGGAATTCCTTGGCGTGCTGTTCCTCGAGAACGAAAAGGGCCGCAAGTCGTATATCTTTGAATTGCCGATTTTGGACGTCGATCTGGCGGACGCGGGTATTTAATTTCTCCTCCGCTCGCAAGCGGAAATCCAGCCTGGGTCCCCCTTGCGCGGGGACGAGCGGATGAATGCTCAGCCCGGATGCAGCCGCGCCATCAGGCGGTCGATGCCGCTGGCGACGCTCTTCCAATCGCTGAGCCAGTCGCGCGGAAAGCGCAGCGTGATGTCGGCATGGCCGATGCGGCGCTCCAGCAGGCAGGTGCCAGTATTCGTAATGCCGCGGCGCGAGCAGCGCGCCAGGAAATGTTCGGGCGCCGCTGACTCGAAGATCAGCTCTTCGCCCTGGTAGGGCGTGCCGTCGCGGAAGTTGCGCAGCGTGAGTCCGGCCGGGCCCGCCGCCGGCTGCGGCGCCAGATAGCGCGGATAGATCGTTCTTACGCGCTCGACGAGCGGCAGCGTGCTGTCGCCCGACGCGATGGTCACGAACAATCGTTCATTGGGATTGATCGGTGCGCCCACCGTCGGCTTGCGCGCGGGATCGGGCGGCGACAGCGCCGGCCAGAGATAGGCGAGGTCGACGCGCTCCTGCGCGCCTGGGCGGCGCTGGACGGGCATGCGGATTGCCGCCGGCTCGATGTTGAAATAAACGCCCGCCACGATGATCGGCAGCGACGGCGCATTGAGCGTGACCGGTGTGTCCGGCCAGCGCGGCCACAGCACATAGGCCACATAGGCGGCCGCAAGCAGGGCCGCGGCGGCAAACAGCAGAAGCGGGCCGACAAGCGGGCTGCGCCCGGCGTGGCGCCGGCGGCGGGGCTTTGCCGATCGGGCGGGCGCTTGCGTGAGAGTGGCCATGCCGTGTCCTCGAATCAAATCGATTATGCCACGGCGGGCGGACCGGCCCCGGATCTTCCACGTTTACCATTTGTTAAGGATTGGCTGGCGCGCCTGCGCCGGCTTTGCGAGACATGGCCTCCCGTGTCGCGTTGAGGCCGCAATGACGCCGGAATCCGTGCAAAATATGCTGGCGCTGGCGCTCGGCTTCGCTGTCGCGGGCTTGTGCAGCTCGGCCTACCAGCTCGTCACCAGCCGGTTGCCGAGTTTCGGCCTGCTCAGCGCCGGCCCCAGCCCATCGACCTTGGTGGCGGTGCCCGTGCTGATGCTTTCGGCGCCGTTCCTGATCATGCGCAATACGCTGCTTGGCCGCCGGCAAGAGGGCCGCCGCCTCGAATTCGTATTCCTGGCGACCTTGATCGCCGGCTTCTGGAGCCTGATGTCGGGCCTGGTGCTGGTGATGACGTTGCAGGCCTGCGGCCTGCTGATGGCGTAAGCCACTTCCAATTTTCCAGATTCGTTGCAAAGGTCATTCTCGTCAGGAGGAGCGGGAATGCCGATTTATGAAATCGACGGACAGGCGCCGGAGTTTCCCGGCGAAGGCGAATATTGGGTCGCGGAGACCGCAACGCTGATCGGCCGCGTGCGGCTCAAGCGCGAGGCCAGCGTCTGGTTCGGCGCGGTGCTGCGCGGCGACAATGAATGGATCGAACTGGGCGAACGCTCGCAGATCCAGGACAACGCCACGCTGCATACCGATCCCGGCTTTCCGCTCACGATCGGCAGCAATTGCGTGATCGGCCACAACGTCATTCTGCACGGCTGCACGATCGGCGACGACAGCCTGATCGGGATGGGCGCGATCATGCTCAACGGCGTCAAGATCGGGAAGCAATTCGCTGGTCGGCGCCGGCGCGTGGTGACCGAAGGCAAGAGCTTTCCCGACCATTCGCTGATCGTCGGCGCGCCGGCGCGCGCCATCCGCACGCTCGACGAGAAAGCCGCGGCGATGATCCGCGACGGCGCCGACATCTATGTGCGGCGCTGGCAGCAATACGCCAAGGGCCTGAAGCGGATCGGTTGAATTTCCCGCGTCCTCTTAGAAAGGGTGCGGCCGGCCCTTGGGGGAGGAGCCGGCCGCTCGCGAACCCGGTCTGGGGACGGGGAGGGGTGGGGACGTGACCGGGAGCGCGAATTCCTCCAGAAGATTTCGATCAGTGTGCCGAGGCGGTGGCCGGCGCGCCGTGTGGCTCACCGAGCGCGACCCAGACATTCGGATCGGATTGCGACTGCCGCTTCACGAAGCGGTAGCCGGTTTTGTTCCAGGCCAGGATTTGCGATTCCTGGTTGTCGAGAATGAACTCGCCGCGATTGGTCTTGACCGTGAGCACCGAATGGCCGTCGCCCTTCTTGTCGCGCACCACGGTGATCAGCAGCGCCTCGCGCGGCCAGCCCGCCTGCGTCAGCATGCGCCGCTTGAGCAGCACATAGTCCTCGCAATCGCCGTAGCCGTCGTCGGGATAATCCCATTCCTCGACCACGCCCCAATGCTCGAGGTCGGTGATCGGCTTGATGTTTTCATTGGCCCAGTCGTTGACCTTGACCATGTCGGACCAAGCCTTGGGCGTGAGCACGATGTCGCGCGGCGCCGACGGCTTGGTCTGGCATTCGGGCTTGTAGCGGATGCAGAACTCGACCCAGCCGATCGGCGGGCGCGTGACGCTGCCGACCGGGGCATAGGCGGCCCGTCCCGACGACATGGCCGGCCCGCCATAGGCGATATGCTCGCCCGCCGCGGCGCCGCCCGCCATGGCAGCCAGCGCTGCCAGGCAAGCGATGGCCAGCAGGCCGCCAGTCGGCAATTGTTTGAACCTCAAGCCCATTATTGTGGCCCCTTCCCGTCGTATTGGGACCACATTTCTCACAAAGCTTTTGCATCGCCGCTAAATCAAGCAAGTAGTTTTGAAGACAACGAAAATAAACAAAGAGGCGAATACAGTAAAACTTGAAATAGAATTTGACTAAAATCTTATTGAATACGTTTTATCTAAAATTTTATGCATTAATCGATTAAAAGCAACAACGACGCGCCGCGCGCGTTCCCGCGCGCCGGACATTTACTTTAAGCGTTTTTGGGATTGCGTCCCGGGTTACCGGCGGCCTTGGGTGATCGGCGCGATTTCGCCGCCGGCGATGCGCGCAATTTTATGCAGCCCGTTTACCGCCGGCTGACGCTGGCACGCGATCGCGGATAGCCTGCCCGTCCTGATCCAGGGTGGGACCGGTGTTCGGCAGAGATCGTCCGCCCGTCTTATTCGGCGGTGGTGTTTTCTTCGATGAAGTCGGGGTGCTGCAGGCGGGTGAATTCGACGGCAAAACCGTCGTCGATATGACGGACCACCCGGCCCGGTGTCTTTCCGACGGTAACCATGGTGCCGACGGACGGCCGCAGTTCCGGCGAGACGGCGATCGCGGCGCCTGACTCCGACAGGTCGATAATGCGGCAGGCCACGTCGCCGCCGCTCGGCAGGACCAGCCGCGCCAACGTCTTGCGTGGGATGAAGCGGCCGTGGCGGCGGTCTTCCGGCAGATTAAGGATATGCCGGTTGGCGAGCCAGGTGAGCTGGGCGGCCAGCTTGTCGCGTTTGCGCAAGGTTGCCGAGATCGTCATGGCGAAGCCGTAGTCGAGCATGCGCGCGATCTTGCCTTCAAGCCGGCCAAGGTGATCGATATAGGCAATCACCCGCTCCCCCGGCTCGCCGCAAACCGGCGCGACCATCGCGATGCCGCCCGGCGACATGTTGACCACCTGGCACGGAAATTCGCGCCGGTCGGCCAGCATATAGCGCCCGAGCAGGTTGACCTTGACGCGCTGATGGCGCCGGCGGTCCTCGGCCAGCGATGTCATTCTTGGCTTGGGCAGTGGAACGGCCATAATACGGCTGGTTTTTTTTGGGCCCATTTGCCCGCAGGCCACGACCCTATGGGTTTATCGTTAACGAGGAGTTAGCCGGTCCGCTCGCCGGATGGGGTTTCGCGGCCGCCGCTGTAGACCACAAAGCCATGCCGCAGCCGCCCGCCTGCCGCCGCCGGCACAAAACGCGGTGCGTAGTGGCTGTCCACATCGGCTCCGATATGGCGCTGGGTGCCGAGCGCAAGCTCGACCACCGGTTTGGCGCCGATCCAATAGGGCGGAACCGTCGGCGCCAGCACGCCAAGCGCCCGGACGCGGCTATGCCCGATCGGGGCGAGCGGCAGCAGCAGGAGTTCCAGATCGGTTTCGGCGCCGTCTTCGGTGCGCCCGGTCAAACCGGCGACCACCCCCGCCGTTTCATCGACGACAATGGTCAGCAATTCGGCGATCGCCGTGTGGCTGGTCTCGTTCCACATGTCGGCGAAGGCCTCGCCCTTGATCTCGCGCCCGAACAGCGCGCAGACCCGCGTACCGGCGAGCCGGAACCGGAGCTGATCGACGAAATCCGCCGCCAGCATAAAGGTATCGCTCAGGGCATGGCGGATCTCGGCCGGATCGATGTCCGCCCGCTCGGGCGCCGGGCGGATTCCCCGTTTCGTGTTCCAATATTCGAATACGGCCCGCGTGGATGCGTGTTTCATGGACGCCACCTGTTCCGTCGCGAGACGGCGGCAGCGGTTTCTGTCCCCCGCTGGGACATCCGCGCCGGTTTTTTGCCGCGACAGCGCAGATGGAGCAGGCGCCGTGCCGGGGAGGCGCCGGCCGGCGGACGAATGCGGGTTAATGTTAAAACCGAAATCGAATTGGCAGCGCGCAACGGTCGACTTATGGTCGCCGTCGATCCACACAGCGCGTCGGCTTCGACAAGCTCCAGTGTTCGGCGCGGCGACTTCAGGAGCCACGGGAGGCGAGGGGACGTGACAAGCGCCGGCAAGGCGCGAAGATCTCCGCAAAGTGCGGCTTACGGGAGGGCGAAAGCCCTCCTTTTTCTTGCACATGATGGCGCAAGGCTTGGCCTCGGCTTGATCGGGGATGCGCAGTTTCTTGGAAAAGACCATGCGCGCGCAGAAATATCTTTGCTTGCGGTCGGGCGGTCAGACGGTTAGGCAGCGTAACAGGGGCCGCCAGCAGAGCCTTGGGTGCTTGTGAAACGCGAACCATTCTTCAATATTCCGCCGGTCGTCGTCGCGGTGCTCGCCGCGCTGGCGTTCATTCATGTCGTGCGCACGGTTTTACTCAGCGACGAGCAGGACATCGAATTCCTGCTCACCTTCGCCTTTATTCCGGCGCGCTATGACACGTCGGCGCTTGGCGGCGTGCTGCCGGGCGGCTTCGGCGCGCAGTTGTGGACCTTCGTGACCTACTCGCTGATCCACGCCGACTGGACACATTACGGCGTCAATGCGGTGTGGCTGCTGCCGTTTGGCAGCGCGGTGGCGCGGCGGTTCGGCGCGCCGCGTTTCCTTGCGTTTTTCGCGGTGACGGCGGCGGCCGGCGCGGCGATGCATCTTGTCACCCATGCCGGCGAGCAAAACCCGATGATCGGAGCCTCGGCGGCGATCTCCGGCACCATGGCGGCGGCCATGCGGTTTGCGTTTCAGCGCGGCGGGCCGCTTGGCTTCTGGCGCGAAACCGATGACGCTGCCTATCGCGTGCCGGCGATACCGCTGACCGGCGTGTTGAGCGATCCACGCGTGCTTGCTTTCCTGGCGGTGTGGTTCGGGATCAATATTCTGTTCGGGCTGGGTACCTTGCCGATCACCGGCAGCGGCCAGGTGGTTGCCTGGCAGGCGCATATTGGCGGCTTTCTCGCCGGCCTGTTTTTGTTTTCCTGGTTCGATCCGGTGCCGCATATGCCGCGCACCGGCGATATTGATGCAATGCCGCAATAAATCGTTTGCAACGCGGCGTTAAGCAAAGTGATCGTGAGGTTTCCGCCGCGTCCACATTGTTCTTGACGGCACCACGATAACGGCAGGATCGTTTACTGAACCGGGACTCATAGCGGTTCTTAAAGCCGCAGCCCGGGCTTCAGGGAGGCTGCCATGAACGTTAAGACAATCCTGGCCGCCAAGGGCGGCGACACGATTTGCATCGAGCCAACGGCCGATCTTGCGGCGGCGGCGCGCCTGCTGGGCGCAAACCGCATCGGCGCGGTGGTGATCCGCGGCGCAGGCGGGCGCCTCGCCGGGATATTATCGGAGCGCGACATCGTGCGCGCGATCTCGGAACATGGCGCCGCTGCGCTCATGTTTCCGATCAGCCAGGTGATGACTCGCAACGTCGCCACCTGCGGCGAGGACGACAGCATCGCCAGCATCATGGAGCGGATGACAGCGGGAAAATTCCGTCACATGCCGGTGTTGGCCAAGGGCGAGCTGATCGGCGTGATATCGATCGGCGACGTGGTCAAGCAGCGCGTCTTGGAGATCGAGCAGGAGTCCGAGGCGATGCGGGATTATATCCGCACCGCGTAGCGGATCATGCGCAGTTAACCGATATTACTTGGCCGCCCCATTGGGGCCGTAGGGTTGCGACAGCGCGGTGACCGCCTCGGTCACCGCGTCGATCGTCTTTTCGGCCGCCTCGGTGCCGATGGCGATCGCTTCGGCGGCACGATGGAAATCGAACCAGCCGACCGCGCCCAGCCGCGGGCTGATCAGCACGTCGGGTGGATCGCCGGCCAGCCGCGCACGCGTAATTCGATCCTGCATGACGTTGAACGCCTCGATCATCACCGTCGGAATGCCGGGGCGGCCGCGCCGCCCCAGAAATTGCCGGCGCAGCGAGCGTTCGCCGTTGAATAGGCCACGCAGTCCGTTCGACTTGGGTTGCTCCTTGGCCGCCTCATCGCTTTCGTCGGAGCCGTGGCTGGAAATGATGGTGCCGCGCCCGAACAGATCGGAATTGAGATTGACCGCGATCACCATCCGGGCACCGAGCGCACGCGCTGCCGACACCGGCACCGGATTGACCAGTGCGCCGTCGACCAGCCAGCGTCCGCCGATCAGCACCGGCGGGAAAATCCCCGGTAGCGCATAAGAGGCGCGCAGGGCCTCGGCCAGCCGCCCGCGGGTGAGCCAGATCTCGTGGCCGGTATTGAATTCAGTGGCGATGGCGGCGAAGCGGATCGGCAGATCGTCGATCCGGCTGTCGGTCAGCGCGGTTTCCAGCCTGGCGGCGAGATGGCCGCCGCGAATAAGGCCGGAGCCGGACAGGCTGACATCGAGATAGCTGAACACGTTGCGGATATTGAGACCGCGCGCCCATTCCTCCAGCCCGTCAAGCTGGCGGGCGGCGTAGCAGCCGCCAACCACGGCGCCGATCGAGGTGCCGACGATGACGTCCGGCACGATTCCGTGCGCGGCCAGCGTGCGCATCACGCCGATATGGGCGAAGCCGCGCGCGGCGCCGCCGCCGAGCGCGAGCCCGATGCTCGGCCGCGTGGCGGTCGGCCGCAAAGGCGTGTCGATGGCTTCGGCCGAACGGTCGCCGTTGCGCGCGCGCGCGAATAGACCCTCAAACACCAACTTTTTCTCCCGGTCCCCCCGATTTTCAGTTCGGGCCAGCGCTCGGACAAGCAATTCAGGCCGATACGGTAAAGACTGCTGGCGGAGTCTTGTGACCGAAACGTGACAGCGAGCGTGCGCTCACGTGATTACATAATGGTTAAATGTGTCGGCGGCCATTTCGCTGGCCATGATCCTGTCCGAAAACCGATTGCCCCCGGATCGGGTCCGGAGATTTGCTGCACGGCGGCCGCGCGGTATTTCGGCGCCATGGGCCGATCGGTAGCCGCCGGACGGCCTAGCGCGCCGGCCGTTGCATGGAAAACAGGCTCTCGACCACGGCATATTGGTCGTAACCGCAACGGGCGATCGGCTTCATCGCCGCGGTATCGAGCAAACCGCCGACGATGAAGCGGTCGTCGATGTACACGCCGATGACCTGGCCGAATACCACATGGCAGTCGACCGGCTTGCCGTCGAAAGTCTCCATCGGCTCGATCTTGATGAGCTTGCATTCGAGCGCGCACGGGGAAGCCTTCACCCGCGGCGGCTTGACCAGCCGCGACGGCGCCGGCTCCAGTCCGGCGCGTTGCATCTCGTTGACGCCGCGCGGCATTGGCGCCGAGGTTAAATTCATCGCCTCGCGCAAATCCCAGGTGGCGAGGTTGCAGACGAATTCGCCGGTTTCTTCGATGAAGCTCACCAAATCCTTGCGCCCTTCGCTGGCGAACATCACCAGATTGGGCCAGCTGTTGATGCCGTTGAAAAACGAATAGGGCGCGCAATTCACCTCACCTTTCAAGCTCATGGAGGTGATCCAACCGATGGGACGCGGTGCGACGATGGCTTTGAACGGGTCCTGCGGCAGGACGCGCTTGTCGCGCTTGTCAGGCTCGTAGAACATCACTTCCTCGGGCCCGAATAGTGCGTGACGATGGCCGCGAGCGGCGGGCGCTCGCGATCCTCGGGCGGCTTGGCCGCGCGGCCGATATGGACAAAGCCGGCGATGCGCTCCTGCGGCGCGACGCCGAGCTTATCCAGCACGCGCCGGTCGTAGGCGTACCATTCGGTGATCCAGCTTGCGGCATAGCCCATGGCATGGGCGGCCAGCACCAGGGTCATGGCGGAGGCGCCGGCCGACAGTTGCTGCTCCCATTCCGGAATCTTGACATGCGGGCCGGCGCGGCTGACCACCGCGATCACCAGCGGCGCGCGCGCCAGCCGCTTGCGTTCGAACTCGATCTGGTCGGGCGTGGCGTCGGCGCGATCGGCGGTGAACGCTTCGGCGATCGCCGCGCCGGCGGCGATCCGCGCGTCGCCTTCAAACACGATGAAGCGCCAGGGCGCGAGCTTGCCGTGATCGGGAACCCGCGAGGCGATGGCGAGCAGGCTGTCGATTTCGGGTTTGGTCGGGCCGGGGCCGGTCAATTCCATGGGCTTGACCGAACGGCGGGTCTGCAACAACTGCAAGGCGTCTGGCATTTCGTCCCCTTGGCGCAGGCGCCGGCAAAAGCTTGGCCGCGGACGTAAGTCGTCGGCGGCAACCGGTTTTCGGGCGGGAGCATGCGCGAGCAAAAAGCCGATTGCGCCTAGCATAGGGCTTCCGTGGTGACAAACCGGCCAAATTGGCTTGAAATCGCCGCGATTTGAGCCGAAAACGGCCGCGCCATGAGCCGTGCACCCGAAATCGCCGCCCGTTTCCGGTTGTGGCCAGCGCTCGCAATTCTGCTGCCTTTGCTGGCTCCGCCCATGGCTTCGGCGCAGACGCGCGGGCAAAGCTCACTGTTTTCGACGGCGCCCACGGTCGGGCTGGTCGCACCGCAGACGGTCTCGCCCGGCGTGCTGTCGCCACAGCCGGAATGGCCCTTGAACGCGTCGCGGGTGACGGCGCCGGTGATTGCGATGGTGCCGGCCGGAAAAGTGGCGCTCGCGCTCAGCGCGCGCTTCGGTAAGGGCGCGCCTGCGATCGGCGGCGGCCTCACCTGGCGCGTCTTTGCCGCCAAACCCGACGCCGGCGGCAAGTTCCACCTGGTCAAGGAAGACAAGTCGCCGGCGCCCACTTTGGTGCTGCCGGCCGGCGCTTATATCGTCCATGTCGGCTTCGGGCTCGCCACCGCGGTCAAGCCGGTGACCTTGAACGGGCCGACCGTGCACGAGGAATTCGATCTTCCGGCCGGCGCCTTGCGCATGGAAGCGCGCGTCGGCGACGTGCGCATTCCGGCCGCGCAGGTTTCGTTCGACGTTTACAAGGGCAGCCAGTTCGAGCCGGGCGACCGCCGGCCGATCGCCGAACACGTGATGACCGGCAGCGTGGTGGTGGTTCCGGAAGGCACCTATTACATCGTGTCGAATTACGGCGACGCCAATTCGGTGGTCCGCTCGGACATCCGCGTGCAGGCCGGCAAGCTCACCGATATTACCGTCACTCACCGCGCCGCCGCGATAACGCTCAAACTGGTGAGCGAGAAGGGCGGCGAGGCGCTCGCCAGCACCGCCTGGTCGGTGCTCACCCCCGGCGGCGACGTGATCAAGGAATCCATCGGCGCCTTTCCGCGCGTGATTCTGGCCGAGGGTGAATATCGCGCCATCGCGCGCAACGAGGGCAAGGTATACGAGCGCGAATTCAAGGTCGTCACCGGCGTGGACGGCGACGTCGAGGTGCTGGCAAAGTGACGGCAGGCGCAATTCGCAGAAACTGACATTTGGAATGACTATGGATACGGTGACGCAACCCGTTGCGAACGAGACGGCCGTGGACAGCTTCGCGCGGCTCGATGCCAAATCGATCGCGCTCCTGCTCGATGTCGACGGCACGCTGATCGATTTCGGACCGACGCCGCACGAAGTGCACGTCTCCGACGACCTCAAGGATTCGCTTGCGCGTCTCTTGCGGCTGACCGGCGGCGCGCTGGCCTTGGTGAGCGGGCGGCCGATCGCCGATCTCGACCGGATGTTCGCTCCGCTCAAGCTGCCGGCGATCGGCGGGCACGGCGCCGAGATGCGCGTGCAAGGGGCGGGGGCCATCAATACGGCATCGCCGCTGCCGCACGACTTGCGCCAGCACCTGGCCGATGCGGCGACGCCCGGCTCCGGCATCGTGGTCGAGGACAAGGGTTATTCGCTCGCGCTGCATTATCGCAAGGCACCGCAGCACGAGGATCGCCTGCGGGCGCATATCGCGGCCGGCCGCGCGGCCTATCCTGGCGAGGCCACGGAAGTGCTGCCGGGCAAGGCGATGTTCGAGGTGAAACGGCCAAACGTCAGCAAGGGCGACGGCGTGCGCGAACTGATGCGTCATGCGCCGTTCGCCGGCCGCATGCCGGTCTTCATCGGCGACGATGTCACCGATGAATCGGTGTTTGCGGCATTGCCGGAATTGGGCGGCAAGGGCTTTTCCGTCGACCGGCATTTCGCCGGGCTGGCGGGGATTTTCGATTCGCCAATGGACGTGCGGCGGGCCCTGCAGCGGCTGGCGGCCGGCGGACAGGCCAGCCGGTCATGACCGCGGCCAATCTCGATCTCGCGGTCATCGGCAACGGCCGCACCGCGGCGCTGGTCGAGCCGTCCGGGCGCATCGTGTGGTGGTGCCTGCCGCGCTATGACGGCGATCCGGTATTCTGCCGGCTGTTGGCCGGCGACGAAGAAAAGGGCTTCACCGACGTGGTGCTCGACGGCCAGGTCGAGAGCCGCTCGGACTATATGCGCAACACCGCCATCGTGGTGACCGAGCTCGCCGACGGCAATGGCGGTGCGGTGCGCATTACCGATTTCGCGCCACGCTTCCGGAATTATGGCCGCACCTTCCGCCCGCCGCAGCTCGTGCGCATCATCGAGCCGATCTCCGGCATGCCGCGCGTCACGATCCGCTTCCGCAGCGCGCACCGCTACGGCGTGCCGGTGACCGCGCGCTCGTCCGGCAGCAACCATATCCGCTACTGGCGTGACGAAGTGCCGGTGCGGCTGACGACCGACGCGCCGCTCTCCTATGTCGAGAACGAGGCCTCGTTCGTGCTGACGCGCCCGGTGCACATGGTGATGGGCATGGACGAGCCGTTCGAAGGCGCGCTCGAGAGCACCTGCCGGGAATTTTGCGAGCGCACCCGTGAATATTGGATCGAATGGGTGCGGCGCCTCACCTTCTCGATCGACTGGCAGGACGAGATCATCCGTGCCGGCATCACCCTCAAGCTCTGCAACTTCGAGGAGACCGGCGCGATCGTGGCGGCGCTCACCACGTCGATACCGGAGGGGCCGGGTTCGGGCCGCACCTGGGACTACCGCTATTGCTGGCTGCGCGACGCCTTCTTCGTCGTGCGTGCGCTCAACCGCATCGGCGCCACCCGCACGATGGAAGAGTTCATCTCCTATATCCTGAGCGTCGCCGCCGGCCGCTCCGACCAGCTCAGGCCGCTCTACGGCGTGGTGCACACCGATACGCTCGAGGAGCGCACCGCGGAAGCGCTTGCCGGCTTCAATGGCGACGGCCCGGTGCGCATCGGCAATGCCGCAGTCCATCAGACCCAGCACGACGTCTATGGCAGCATCATCATGGCGGCCACGCCGATGTTCTACGACCGCCGGCTGCCGAAACCGGGCGATGCCGCGCTCTTCCATGTGATCGAGCCGCTCGGCGAGCGGGCGGCCAAGCTTGCGTTCGAGCCGGACGCCGGCATTTGGGAATATCGCGGCCGCAAACGCGTGCACACCTATTCGGCGGCGATGTGCTGGGCCGGCTGCCAGCGGCTGGAGGCGATCGCTGCCCACCTCAATCTCGATGAGCGCGCGCGCTATTGGGGCAAAACCGCCAAGCAGATCGGCGACGAGGTCCTCAATCGGGCTTGGAATCCCAAGCGCAAGGCGTTTTCCGCGGCTTTCGACAGCGACGATCTCGACGCCAGCGCGCTGCTGTTTTCCGAGCTGGGATTGCTCGCGCCCGACGATCCGCGCTTTGTATCGACGGTCGAGACGATTAATCGGGAGCTTCGGCGCGGCATGCATGTCATGCGCTACGTCGCCGCAGACGACTTCGGCACGCCGCAGACGGCTTTTTTGATTTGCCGATTCTGGCTGATCGATGCATTGTGGGACATTCGGCGGCATTCAGAAGCCCGCGATATGTTCGTCGATGCCCTTCGATTGCGAAATTGTTACGGGCTATTGTCGGAGGACGTACACCCCCTGACCGGAAAACTGTGGGGGAATTTTCCACAGACCTATTCGATGTCGGGATTGATTTTGACCGCAATCAAGTTGTCGAGGAGCTGGGGAGATCGATTTTGGCGCGGCTCGTCGTAGTGTCGAACAGAGTGGGCGTTCCCGATCGCAGCGCACGCGCCGGTGGGCTCGAAGTTGCGTTACGGCCCACCCTTCGGCGGCGCGGCGGCCTCTGGTTCGGCTGGAGCGGGCGGGTCACGGACCGCGAACCGGGCGACGCCAAGATCGTCGAGCACGACAATGTCGCCTATGCCACCGTCGATTTGCGCGAGGACGACCACCAGGAATTCTACAACGGCTTCGCCAACCGCGTGCTTTGGCCGATTCTGCATTACCGTCTCGATCTTGCCGAATTCACGCGCCGCGATCTCGGCGGCTATTTCCGCGTCAACGAATTTTTCGCCAAGCGTCTGGAGAAGCTCCTCAGGCCCGACGATGTGCTGTGGGTGCACGATTATCATCTGCTGCCGCTGGCCAGGGCGCTGCACGAACGCGGCCACAAGAACAAGATCGGCTTCTTTCTTCACGTGCCTTGCCCGCCGCCGGAAATCCTCACGGCGCTGCCCAACCACGAGCAGCTCATCCCGGCGCTCGGCCACTACGACCTGGTCGGCTTTCAGACCGAAATCGACGCCGCCAATTTCTCGCGCTATCTGGAAAGCGAAAGCCATTTGACGCGCGTCGGCGACGACACCTTCGCCTTCGGCGATCGGTTGGTGCGTATCGGCGTGTTTCCGGTCGGGGTCGAAACCGAAGCCTTCGCGCGGCTGGCGCGGCGCGCGATCGAATCGGGTTTCGTGCGCGAGGTACTCGAAAGCCTGTCCGGGCGCGCCATGATCATCGGCGTCGATCGGCTCGACTATTCGAAAGGCATCCCCGAGCGGATGAACGCGTTTGAGCGCTTCCTCAACAATTTCCCGGACTGGCGCGGCAAGGTCACTTATCTGCAAATTACCCCGCGCAGCCGCACCGACATCCAGGAATATGCCGATATCGCCCGCTCGGTCGGCGAGGCGGTCGGCCGCATCAACGGCACCTTCGGCGAGGCGTCATGGACGCCGCTGCGCTACATCAACAAGGCGCACAGCCGCACCGCGCTGGCCGGGCTGTACCGGGGCGCGCGCGCGGCGCTGGTGACGCCCTTGCGCGACGGCATGAACCTGGTGGCCAAGGAATTCGTTGCCGCGCAGAACGCGGACGATCCCGGCGTGCTGATCCTGTCGCGCTTTGCCGGGGCCGCGCGCGAATGCACGGCCGCGCTGCTGGTCAACCCTTACGATCCGGAAGGCGTCGCCATTGCCATCAACCGCGCGTTGTCGATGCCGCTGGATGAACGGCGCCAGCGCCAATCTGCCAATTTCAAGGTCCTGGCGGCGAACGATCTCTCCCATTGGGCGGAACGCTTCCTGGCGGCGCTCGAGCGGCCGCATAACGCCGGTGGGGCGCGGGCGCAAATCCGCGCCGCGGCCGCTTATTGAGGTTTCGCTCTTGTTGAGGTTTCGCTATTGATCTCGTTCACGGGGCGGGTAACGTGCGCCGCTATGATGTGCGCTCAATCAGGAAGGCTGCCGCTCATGAGTCGAATTATTCCCGCGCTGCTTTTTCTCATCGCCGTTACGGCGCTGCCGCACGCGGCCGCCGCGGCCGACACCGCCAATGGCGAAAAGCTGGCCAAGCGCTGGTGCGCGGCCTGCCATGTGGTGTCGACTGACCAGAAAAGCGGCAATACCCAGGCGGCGCCATTCTCCGCCGTTGCCGAGGTGCCGGGCTTCGATAGCGCCAAGCTCGCGCTATTCCTGCTGTATCCGCATCCGAAAATGCCGGACATGAACTTGTCGCGCAGCGAAGCCGCCGACCTCGCCGCCTACATCGCGGCGCAGGGCCGATAGGCCGCCGCCGCTACCGGTCGGGCCACCCAAGCGACAATGGGGTCGACAGACATGTTTCGCTTTCTTAAATCGACGGCCGCGCAATATATGACCCCGGCCGTCAAAAGCGTGACGCGCCAATGCAGCATGGGCGAGCTGGAGTCGTTATTCGCGCAGCATGATTTCGATGCGTTTCCGGTGGTGGAGGACGGCAAACTGCTGGGCATCGTCACCAAATTCGATTTCCTGCGCACCTTCGCCTTCACCACCGGCCAATTGGTGCCGAGCTATGACGCGCTGATGAAACGCACGGTCGGAGACATGATGACCGAGGGCGTCGTGCATGTCGAACCGGCAGCGCCATTGACCCGCGTCCTGCAGCTGATGGTGAGCCTCAAAATTCGCAGCTTTCCGGTGCTCGGCCCCGATCGCCAATTGCTCGGCATGATCTCGCGCGGCGATGTGATGCGCGCGCTCAAGCAGGCGACGCAAGGACCTCGCTAACGGTAGCGCGCCGTCGCGGCTTCAGGGTGCCGCATCGCGCGGCAGCACCTGTTGGCCTTGGCTGCAGCATGGATGCAGCCATATCCGTAACGCTGGTCTTCCGGGGGATGTCAGTTGTGATACCCTTGCGCGTGTGCTCTCATTGCGCAGCATTTTCGATCCGGAGGCACCCATGATCACCGCCGTTGTCACTATCAAGCTCCCTGCAGGACTGACCCGCGAGCAGTGGCTCGAGAATACCAAGAAGATTGCCGCGCGTTTCCAAACCATCCCAGGCCTGATCCGCAAGCAGTTCCTTTACAGCGACCGCGGCGTAGGCGGCGGTGTCTATCTGTGGGAAACACGCGAGGCGGCCGAGACCTGCTACCGCGGACCCTGGCGCGATAACATCCGCAACATGTTCGGCGTCGAGCCCGAAATCGCCTGGTTCGAACTCGCCGGTCATCGTCGACAACGTCAGCCACGAGATCAAGATCGCGGCCTGACGGTGAGCGTTCCAGCGCAAGCCGACGGCTGGCGCTCGGAAACCCTGACCACCTGGGGGCGCGCGCGCCATGCGCGCACATCAACGCTGGCGGTGCCGGCGTCCGATGCGGCGCTTGCCGCCGCGCTGACGGCGTCGGCAACGCCGGTCATCGTCTTTGGTGCCGGGCGCTGCTACGGCGATGCCGCGCTCAACGATGGCGCACGCACGCTGCTGGCGCGCGGGCGCAACCGCATTCTCGCGATCGAGACCAATCCCCCGGCGCTTATCGCCGAGGCGGGGGCGTGCTTCCGCGAGTTGTCGGCAGCCTTGCATCCGCGGGGATTGACTTATCCGGTGGCCGCCGCGACCGGCGCCGTGACGCTCGGCGGCGCGCTGGCCAATGACATTCACGGCAAGAACCACGTCGCCATGGGCAGCCTCGCCCGCCATGTCGATTGGTTCGACCTGATGCTGGCGGACGGCAGCATCGTGCGGGTCGACCGCAGCTCCGATCCCGATTTATGGCGTGCAACCGTCGGCGGGTTGGGGCTGACCGGCATCGTGTTGCGGCTCAAGCTCGCCTTGCAGCGGCTGCCGGCGCCGGCCGCCGACGTGCGCTACCGCCGGATCGACAACCTCGACGCCTTTCTCGATGCGCTGGAGCCATGGCCGCCGGCCGATCCGTTCTGGTTCGGCTGGATTGACGCGCTGGCCGACGGCAAGGCGATGGGACGCGGCATCCTGGAGACCGGTCGCTTTGCGCCCGACGCCGCCGGCATGGCGCCGCCGCCAAAGCGAAGCAAGATTCCGTTCGACCTGCCGAGCTTATGCCTGCACCCGCAGATTATTCGCCGCTACAACGCGCGCCGCTTTCACCGGCTGCCGGCCGACGGCGTGCGCCTGCGCAAACCAATCGAGGCGTTCTATTTCCCGCTCGATCATATCGGCGGCTTCAATCGCATTTACGGTCGCCGCGGCTTCTATTCGGTGCATTGCGGCATCCCGCATGGTGACCGCGAAGGCTTGCGCAAGCTGCTCGCCGAGATCGTACGCGCGCGCGCCGGCTCGGTCGCCGCCGTGCTCAAGCCGATGGGCGGCCCGGGCGAAGGCTTTATCTCATTCCCATTCAAGGGCTACGCCTTCGCTGTCGATCTGCCGCGGCGCTCCGGCGTGGAGGAATTGCACGCCCGGATCGAGCGCATCACGCTCGACCATGGCGGCCGGCTCTATGCCGCCAAGGATGCGCTGATGAGCGCTGGCGGCTTTGCCCGCATGTTCCCGGAGCTGGAACATTTGCGTGCCGTGCTTCGCCGGGTCGATCCGCACGGTCGCTTCCAGTCCGACATGAGCCGGCGGCTGGCGATCCGGCCAGAGCTTGGCCGGCAATGAACTTTATGCCGTTCGCGCCCGCTTCACGTCCGGCGGCACCGCTTCCGACGGCGAGCGCAGAGAGCGCCGCATCGAGCGGCATCACCTGCTGGCCCTCGCTGCCGAGGCGGCGGATCGAGACGGTGCGCTCGGCGGCTTCCTTCTTGCCGATCACCAGCAGGGCCGGGACCTTGGCGAGCGAGTGCTCGCGCACCTTGTAATTGATCTTCTCGTTGCGCAGGTCGCCCTCGACGCGCAGGCCGCGCGCTCGCGCGGCGGCGATCGCCTCGCGTGCGTAATCGTCGGCGTCCGAGGTGATGGTGGCGACGATCGCCTGCACCGGCGACAGCCACAGCGGCAGATGGCCGGCATAGTGCTCGATCAGAATGCCGGTGAAGCGTTCCATGGAGCCGAACATGGCGCGGTGCAGCATCACCGGCGTCACCTTGTTGGAGTGCTCGTCGATATAGAAGGCGCCCAGGCGCCCGGGCAGATTGAGATCGACCTGCACGGTGCCGCATTGCCATTCGCGGCCGATGGCGTCGCGCAGCACGTATTCGAGCTTCGGCCCGTAGAAGGCGCCTTCGCCCTTGTTGAGCGTCCACGGCCGGCCGGACGCCTTGAGCGCCGCCATCAGCGCGGCCTCCGCCTTGTCCCAGACCGCGTCGTCGCCGATGCGCTTGTCGGGTCGGTCGGAGAATTTGATGCGCACGTCGTCGAAACCGAAATCCTGATAAATCGACAGGATCTGGTTGTTGACCTTGAGCGTCTCCTCGGCGATCTGGCTTTCCATGATGAAGATGTGGGCGTCGTCCTGCGTGAAGGCGCGCACCCGCATCAGCCCGTGCAGCGCGCCCGACGGCTCGAAGCGGTGCACCTTGCCGAACTCGGCGATCTTCATCGGCAGGTCGCGATACGACTTCAGGCCGTTCTTGAAGATCTGCACGTGGCCGGGGCAGTTCATCGGCTTGATGGCGTAGACGCGGTCGTCCTCCTCGCGCTGGGCGGTGAGGAATATCATGTCGGAATAGGTCGGGATGTGGCCGGTGGTGACCCACAATTCGCGGTCCATGAGCTGCGGCGAATTCACCTCGATGAAGCCGGTATCCTGCTGGCGGCGGCGGATGTAATTCTCCAGCGCCTGGAACAGCGTCCAGCCTTTGGCATGCCAGAACACCGAGCCGGGCGCTTCCTCCTGGAAATGGAACAGGTCCATCTCGCGGCCGAGCCGGCGGTGGTCGCGCTTCTCGGCTTCCTCGATCTGCTTCAGATAGGCGTCGAGTTCGTCCTGCTTGGCAAAGGCCGTGCCGTAGATGCGGGTCAGCATCGGGTTTTTCGAGTCGCCGCGCCAATAGGCGCCCGCCACCTTCATCAGCTTGAAGGCGTTGCCGACTTTGCCGGTCGAGGTCATGTGCGGGCCGCGGCAGAGGTCGAACCAGTCGCCTTGCTTGTAGATTTTGATCTGCTGGTCGGCCGGAATGGCGTCGACCAGTTCGACCTTGAAGTTCTCGCCCATGTCGTGGAAGGTTTTCTTGGTCTGCTCGCGCGACCAGATTTCCTTGGTGAACGGTTTGTCGCGCGCGATGATCTCGCGCATCTTCTTTTCGATCACGGGCAGATCTTCCAGCGCGAACGGCTGGTTGCGCGCAAAGTCGTAATAAAATCCGTTCTCGATCACCGGGCCGATGGTGACTTGCGTGCCCGGCCACAGCGACTGCACGGCTTCCGCCATGATGTGGGCGGCGTCGTGCCGGATCAGTTCGAGCGCGCGCGGGTCCTCGCGCGAAATAAATTCGATCTTGGCGTCGCGCTCGATTGTGTCGGCGAGGTCGGCGAGTTGGCCGTCGAGCGCCATGGCCACGGTGCGTTTGGCCAGCGAGGGCGAAATGCCCTTGGCGATATCCAGTCCGGTGGTGCCTTGGGGGTAGTCCCGGCGTGCGCCGTCGGGAAAGGTCAGCGCGACCATGGTCTCGTCTCCTTGCTCACTCGCTGCCTACGAATGCAGGTAAGCGTGATTTGGGGGAGGGATATAACAGCCGATAACGGCCTTGCAACTGCTTTTAGCCTGCCGTGGATGGCTTGGTCCCCGCCCGATAGGCGCTCGACACGACCAGCACGCCTACGGCAATCAGCAGCCCGCTCAGATTGGCGAGGAACTGGCTGGCGGCTTCGATATTCCCGCCGATCCCAAAGCCCAAGCCCAGATAGGCTGAGGTCCAGATCAGGCGTCCAAACAGGGCGAAACCCATGAAATGCGAAAAGCGATAACGGCTCACGCCAGCGAAGATGCTGACGACCGAACTTAATGAAGATGTCAGCGTACGCGAGACGATCACCGTGATACCGCCCCATCGTTGCAGCAGCACTTCGATGCTGTCCCGGCGCTGCGGGCTGTAGCCGATCCAACGGCCGTGGCGGCTAAGGAAGTTCACGCTCACGGCGCGTCCGATGCCGTAGGCGACCACGTCGCCGGTGAATGAGGCCGTGACGGCGATAATCCCGGCCCATTCCCAACGCATATTTCCCAGCGCCGCGAGCGAGCCGGCCAGCACGGCCGCGACGCCGATTGGCAGTGGCAGACCGATCGCGCCCAGCAGCAGCGTCAGTGCCAGCGCCGGATAACCATAGATCAGCAGCGCCGACAGGATGCGATCGGTTATTCCGCCCGTGCTTTGAGTATTGGTAGCTCCTGCCGGTGGTGCCACGGTGATGGTCCCGGCGATCGCGCGCTGCACCTCGCGCACGAAATCGAAACGCGGCACGCCGCGCCGGTCGGCGATTGTTTTAAGGCTTTCGTCGCGCTTCGTGTCCGGCGGCAGCTTGAGGCGCGCGATCAACGCGTCCTCCGGCACACGATAAGTCGCCGCCACGTAATCCAGCGTCATCCACGCGCGCAGGCTGCTGAGCTGCGGCTTGCCGACCTCATAGGCCGAGCGCAAGAGCAGGAATGAGTTGTAGCTGCGTAAGCCGAAGAATATCGCGGCGAGTGCGCTCAGTGCGATTACCAGCAAGAGAAGGTGGCCGCCGCGCCGGCTCATCGCGGCGCCACTTCATTGGTCCCGCGCCAGCGCCCGTAGCGCCAGGGCGTCCACCAGCGGGCGCGGGCCGGCAATTCGGCCGGCACGAAATCGAGCCCGTGCGTGCCCCAGGGATGGCAGCGCAGGATGCGCGCGAGCGTCATCCAGCCGCCTGCCCACAGCCCGAAGCGGGCGATCGCCTCGTCGGCATATTCGGAACAGGACGGCAGATGCCGGCAGCGCGGGCCGATCAGCGGCGACAGCGTATAGCGATAGAGCGTCACCAGGCCGCGCCCGAGCAGGCGGGGGACGCGGCGGACGGCGGCATACAAGGCCGTGCTATCCATGGCTATGACTGATAACGCGGATGCGGCCGGCAAACTACTCCGCCGCCTGTTTCTGTGTGCGCTTGGCCTCGATCTGATCGAGCGCCGACACCACCGCATCGAAGGTGAGCATGGTGGAGGCATGGCGCGCCTTGTAGTCGCGCACCGGTTCGAGCACCGCGATCTCAGCCCATTTGCCGGACGGCGGCGGGCCGTTTTCCTTCAGCATCTTGCGCACGGTCTCGCGCAGCTCGCGCAGTTCCGCCGGATTCGAACCGACCACATGGCGGGCCATGATCGAGGACGAGGCTTGGCCGAGCGCGCAGGCTTTCACGTCATGGGCGAAATCGGAGACCACCGGCCCGTTCATCTTGAGGTCGACGGTGACCGTGGAACCACACAGCTTGGAATGGGCGGTGGCGCTGGCGTCGGGCGCTGCGAGTCGTCCCAGGCGGGGGATATTGCCCGCCAGGTCGAGAATTTTGGCGTTGTAAACCTCGTTCAGCATTGAAGTTTTACCGCTGTGACCGCTTCGGCCGATTGCCTCGGCCACGCAATCGAATATATAGGGACTGACCCGATGGCGCGAGAAGGGGTTCTTGGCGCCGGGACATGGCTATGGAGCCATGCTGAATGGGAATGCGGCGTCCAGGCGCCCCGCATTGGACCTAAGCGGTCTGGTGGGTTACTGACGCGGCCACCCCGGTGACACTCCCGGTGCTGCTCGTCGAGCGAAGCGCCGGTCGAACGGAGAGACCGTCATGGACGCCAAGATCTCGGACGCCAAAAATTCGATCATCAAGCCATGGCCCAAGCAGGGTCTGTCCGAGCATGTGCGGGCGGCGCCCGAGCCGGTCACGCCGCGCCCGACGCGCGAGCAGGCGGAAGCCGCCGTGCGCACGCTGATCGCCTATGCCGGCGATAATCCCGACCGCGAAGGGCTGCTGGAAACGCCGAAGCGCGTAATCGGCGCCTATGAGGAACTCTACCAGGGCTACCGCGAATGCCCGGTGGAAGTGCTCGACCGTACCTTCAGCGAGACCGGCGGCTATGACGACTTCGTGCTGGTGCAGGACATCGCGTTCAATTCCCATTGCGAGCACCACATGATGCCGTTCTTCGGCAAGGCGCATGTCGCCTACATGCCGGTGGAGCGGGTGGTGGGCCTGTCGAAGCTGGCGCGCCTGATCGATGTCTATGCGCGCCGCCTGCAGACGCAGGAGCATCTCACCTCGCAGGTGGCGACTGCCATCGACGAGATCCTCAAGCCGCGCGGCGTTGCGGTGATGATCGAGGCCGAACATATGTGCATGTCGCTGCGCGGGGTGGAAAAGCCCGGCGCGCTGACGGTGACGACGCATTTCACCGGCGCATTCCGCGAGGATGCCAACGAGCAAGTTCGTTTCATGACCATGCTGCGTGGGGCGCAACGCTAAGCCCCGCGGCAACACGCGAGGCCTCACTTGACCGACAAATCTTCATTTGCGCCGCGTGGCTCGACTGCCGAAGTCGAGGAGGGCCTAGCCTTTGCGCCCAAATTCGACGCCGCCGGCCTGATCACCGCAGTCGTCACCGACGCCAAGTCGGGCGACGTGCTGATGGTCGCGCACATGAACGCCGAAGCCTTGCGCAAAACCATCGAAAGCGGCGAGGCCTGGTATTACAGCCGCTCGCGTAAACGCCTGTGGAAGAAGGGCGAGAGTTCCGGCCATGTCCAGCGCGTGGTCGAATTGCGCGTCGATTGCGATCAGGATGCGCTCTGGCTCAAGGTCGCGCAGGAAGGGCCCGGCGCCTGCCACACCGGACGGCGCTCGTGCTTTTACCGCGCGGTTCCGCTCGGTCAGAAGGGCAGCGTGAAGCTGGAATTCCGCGATGGCGAGAGGACGTTCGATCCGGGCAAAGTCTATAAGTAATTGTCATCGCCGGAACCGGCCCGGCCATGACAGTGGCTAGGTTTTCACACTCTGCAACAGCCTCTGCGCGCGCAACAGGTGCGGGCGGTCATACATCTTGCCGTCGATGCCGACCGCGCCGGCGCCGGGCTGCGCGGCGAATGCCGCGACCACCGCCTTGGCCTTGGCGATCTGCTCGGGGCTGGGCGTGAACACCTCGTTGATCGGCGCCACCTGCGCCGGATGAATGGCCAGGCGCCCGTGAAAAGCCGTCGCGGCGCGCGAGTTCGGTGTCGCGGCGGACAACCTCGGGATTGCGGAAATCGACGTGGATCGTCTCGATCGCCGGCACCTTGGCGGCGGCCGCGCCGAACAGGCACATGGCGCGCGCGATGCGATAGGGCTCGGTGAGCGTGCCGTCGGCCTCGCGGTTGGCTTCGGCGCCAAGCTCGGCCGACAAATCCTCGGGCCCCCAGGTCATGCCGATCAGACGCGGACTGCAATCGCGATAGGTGCCGGCGCTGAACAGGCCGGCGGCCGACTCCACCGTCTGCGCCAGAATCTTGATGAAGCCCGCGGGGATACCGGCGATGGCCTCGCGCGCGGTCAGTTTGGCGTCGAGATGGGTGACGGTCGCGCCGCCTTCGGCTTTGGGAAACAGGATGGCGTCCGGCCGGCCCGCCACCACGGCGTCGAGATCGGCATCGGTCATGCCGGTGTCGAGGCCGTTGATGCGCACCAGCAGGCGCGGGCGCGATTTCCGTGCGCCGGCGGTCTTGAGAAAATCCAACGCGGCGGCGCGCGCCTGTTGCTTGCGCTCGGGCGTGATCGAATCCTCGAGATCGAGGATGACGGCGTCGGCGCCGCTGGCCATCGCCTTGTCGAGCTTGGCGCCGCCGTCGGCGGGAACGAAAAGCAGGGAGCGCATCGCTTTAGGTCCTAAACCGTTCGTTCCCGCGGACGCGGGAACCCAGGCTTTGATTAATTCAAAATCGCTTAACTCTGGATTCCCGCTTTCGCGGGAATGAGCGGACGATGTGGCACGTCACTTCGGCCGCATGTTGATGAACGCGTTGCGGTGGCATTCGGCCACCAGCGTGCCGTCCTGCTTGAACGCCTTGTGATGGAATTCGACGATGCCGGCGCCTGGCCGCGATTTCAATTCACGCTTTGACACCACCTGCGTGGTGCAATGGACGGTGTCGCCCTCGAACAGCGGATTGGGGAATTTCACGTCGGTCATGCCGAGATTGGCGATGGTGGTGCCGACCGTCATGTCGGAGACCTGGATGCCGATCATCAGGCCGAGCGTGAACAGCGAGTTCATCAGCGGCTGGCCCCATTCGGTTTCCTGCTCGCAGAAATGCCGGTCGATGTGCAGCGGCTGCGGGTTGAGCGTCATGTTGGAGAACAACATGTTGTCCATCTGCGTGACGGTGCGCGTGTAACGGTGTTCGTAGGTCTTGCCGACCTCGAAATCCTCGAAATAGAGCCCGCCGCGCTTGTGCCGCTGGATGGTGTCCTCCATCGCTGTCCTCCGTTTCCTGAATCGGGCGGGCCGTTGCCGCCCCCTTAATCATCCATTTACCATAATTGCCAGGGACCGAAAGCGCCTCGCGAATGTCAATGCGCGCACTGGCCGGCCACCGCGCGGATCGCAAACTACCCGGCGGCTGGCTTTGAGCGTTCGCGCGACTTACCGCATCGTTAACAGGCCCTCAATTTCTATGGTGAACGCTTTGTTAAGTCTCCTCGGCTAGGCTCACGCCTGCCGTCGCTGTTGACGATGGCTGTCAGTCGCGTCTGGTCGCGCCCATGATCGTCCGTCAGTTTTTGCAGTGGATTCGCTACGCTCCGCCCAGCGATAGGGCCGAGGCCACATCCGCGCTCGCGCGCGCTTATCTTTATTCCGACCTGTCGCCCGACGATATTGCCGCCGCCGAAGGCGCGATGATCATGTTGCTGGACGATCCCTCGCCGCTGGTGCGGCGGGCGCTCGCGGACGTGTTCGCCACGTCGCAGAAAGCGCCGCCGGTGGTGGTGCACGCGCTCGCCAACGATCAGCCGGAGATCGCGATGTCGATCCTCGCGCTGTCCCCGCTGTTGCAGGAAGACGATCTGATCGACCTGGTGGCGACTGCGCAGCCGTCGGCGCAGGCCGCCATCGCCAGCCGCGCCATGCTGCCGCGCTCGCTCGCCGCCGCCGTCGCCGAAGTCGGCTCCGCGCAGGCCTGTCTGGCGCTCCTGGAAAATCGCGACGCCGATATCGCGCCGTTCTCGATCGACCGCGTGATCGAGCGGTTCGGTCATCTGGCGGCGATCCGCGAGCCCTTGCTGACGCGCGACGATCTGCCGATGGCGAGCCGCCAGGCGCTGCTCGCGAAACTGTCGCGGACGCTGGCCGGTTTTGTCGCCGGGCGGCAATGGATGGGCTCCGAACATGCGGAATATGCGGCGCGCGATGCCTGCGAGAAGGCGACCGTCGCGCTCGCCGCCGAGACGCCCTACGAGGAGGTCGGCGCGCTGGTGCGGCACTTGCGCCAAAGCGGACAGCTCACCGCCGGCATGATCCTGCGCGCGCTGCTCTCCGGCAACGTGGTGCTGTTCGAGGAAGCGCTGGCGGAATTATCCGGCGTGCCGCTCGACCGCGTCACCAGCTATATCCACGACCGCAATATTTCCGGCTTCAGCGCGATCTACAGCAAGGCGGGGTTGCCGGATCTGGCCTATCCCGCTTTCCGCGAAGCCATCAAGGCGATGCGCGAAGGCGTGCTGGTGGGCGAGCAGGGTGGGGTGGCGCGGCTCAAGCGGCGCATGGTCGAGCGCGTGCTCGCCGCCTGCGCGGACGAGCGCGACCGGGACTTGGCCTCGCTGCTGGCCTTGCTGCGGCGTTTCGCGGTCGAGGCCGCGCGTGACGAAGCGCGCATGTTCTGCGACGATCTGGTTGCGAACGATCACGCGATACGATGGCGGCCTCTATGTCGTCGACACGCGCTTGGTGGCGTAGCGCCACCAGCAATTCCTGCTAATTTTTCGACGGTACGACAACCATACCCGCTCGTCCCCGCGGAAGCGGGGACCCAGCGATTAGGCAGCAAGGTTGCTCCTGGATGCCCGCTTTCGCGGGCATGAGCGGAGAAATAGCAGCCTCGGTAAAAAAGCTATCTTTCTCACTGCTGCGCGATCGGCTAGGCCTTGAGCAGGCTCGCCATGATGCGGTCGCGCATCAGCGGCAGATCGCGGATGTGCGCGCCGAGCGCATGCGACACCGCGTTACCGATCGCGGCGGCGGTGGGGCCGGCGGTCGCTTCGCCGACGCCGAGCGGCACTTCGTCCTTGGTGTTGATCAGTTCGATGTCGATCTCCGGCACCTCGCTGAATTTCAGCACCGGGTAGGTTTCCCAGTCGAACGAGCTCACCCCGTTGTCGAAGCGCACCTGCTCCTTGAGCACCCAGCTCGCCGACTGGATGATGCCGCCTTCGAGCTGATTGATCGCGCCGTCCGGATTGATCACCAGGCCGGCATCGGCTGCGCACCATACATGGCTTAAGCGGATTTCCTCGTCGACGTCGAGTTCGACCACCACGGCGGCATAGGCGGCGCGGTTCTTGTAGCGCGCAAAGGCGATGCCGCGGCCATGGCCGGCGCCGCCGGGGAGGCCCGCCTTCCAGCCGGCCATGGCGGCAACTTTCTCGATCACCGCGCGCGCGCGTTGGTCGGCGGTGATCGACAACCGATAGGCGACCGGATCCTGCCCCGCGCGCTCGGCCAATTCGTCGATGGCGCATTCCATCGCGAATATGTTCGGCATGGCGCCGAGCCCGCGCAGCGAGGACACGCGCACGGGAGTTTCGGGCACCAGATGGTGGACGATGCGTTTGGCCGGAATGTCGTACAGCGGCTCGCCATTGCGGGTGGCGCCGCCGCCATTGGCTTCCGGCACGTCGCTCGGCGGCGGCCACGGCAGCGGATCGGGCAGGGCCTGGCCGCCGAGCAGGGGACTGCCGCCGCCGGGGCGGCCCTGATGGGTTCCGCTCCAGATTTCCTGCGTCCAGTCGGCGGGCTTGCCGGCGGCGTCAAGCAGCGCGTGCACCTTCACCACCATGGCCGAGCCTTTCGGCTCGTAGACGAATTCTTCCTCGCGCCGCCAGCGCACCCGGATCGGCTTGCCCGGCATCTGCATGGCGATGATGGCGGCATCGGCGGCGGCATCGTCGGCGCCGTTGTGGCCGTAGCAGCCGGAGCCCTGCACGTGATGCACGGTGATGGCGGAAGCGTCGAGCCCGAGCGTCTTCGCCAGCGCCGCGCGCAGCGGGAACACGCCCTGGCAATGGGTCCACACCGTCAGATGGCCGTCGCGATATTCCGCCAGGCCGCACGACGGCGAGATCGAAGCATGGGCGAGATAGCCGCGGCTGTAGGTCGCCTCGAAGCGCTCACGGCCTTGCGCTGCCGTCCGGTTCCGGCGCGCCGATGATGCGGTCGATCGCCGGCCGTTGCAGCAGCCAGGACGCTTCCGCCTGCAGCGCGGTCGGCGCCTCGACGTTTTGCCAGGTGACGGCGTTGAGCGCGGCGGTGTTGGCGAGATCGACGGCGGTCTCGTCAGGGCCGACGATGGCGAGGAAATTGCCGTGACGGACGAAGTCGATCTTGCCCTTGGCGGCGCGTTTGATTGCCGCTTCGTTGATCTCGCCGATGCTGGCGCCGCGGTTGGGCTGGCGCACCACCCGCGCATGCAGCATGCCGGGAAGCTGCATGTCGTGGATGAAGATCGCGTGCCCGAAAATCTTGTCCGGCAGATCGAGGCGCGCGCTGCTTTGGCCGATGTGCCGCAAGTCCGCGACCGGCTTGCGCTTGCCGGCGCCGCTCGCCTTGACGGCAAGGTTCACCGCAGGCGCGAGCGTCCAGTAATCCTGGCCGGTCGATGCGCCATGGCGCAGGATGCGGCCGTCTTGAATGGCAAGCTCGCGTGGCTCGCAGCCGATGATTTTGGCGGCCTGCTCGAGAAACAGCGCGCGCACGTCGGCACAGGCCTGCCGCAGCGCGACCCCGCCGAATTGAATCGACTGGCTGCCGGCGGTGTAGCCCTCGTTCGGCGTGAGCGCGGTGTCGCCCGAGCGGACGGCGATGCGCGCCATCGCCACGTCGAGTTCGTCGGCGGCGATCTGCGCCATCGCGGTAAGCACGCCCTGGCCGATCTCGACCCGGCCGGTGTTGACGATGACCTTGCCGGGCGCGGGAAACGAGACCCAGCGATCGAGGCTCGGATTGTCGTTGAGCGGGCCGGGAAGAGGGGCGTTCATGGGCGGGATTCCGCACGCATCTGCGCGGCCGCCTTGGCCACCGCGCGGATGATGCGGTTATGCGTTCCGCAGCGGCAGATATTGTCGTCGAGCGCCGCGGCGATCTCGGCGCGCGTCGGCGACGGATTCTTGTCGAGCAGCGCCTTGGCCGTGATCAGGATGCCGGCGAGACAGTAGCCGCATTGGCCGGCCTGCTCGTCGATGAAGGCCTGCTGCAGCGGGTGCGGGCGCTCCGGCGTGCCCAGTCCCTCGATGGTGGTGATGCTCTTGCCGGCAACGCTCCACAGCGGCTTGCCGCAGCTTTTCTGCGCGACGCCGTCGATCAGCACCATGCAGCAGCCGCACTGCTCAAAACCGCACCCGAAGCGGGCGCCGATCAGGCCAAGCTCGTTGCGCAGCACGGTCAGCAGCGGCGTTTCCTCGTTGTCGAGCGCAACGCTGACCGGCTTGCCGTTGACGGTAAAATCGAATTTTTTCGCCATGCGAGATCAAAATCCAAACTGCTCGCGCAAAATGCGTTCGTCGAGACTGTGGCCGGGATCGAACAGCAAATTGAGCGAGACACCATGGTCCATGCTGACATCGACGCTGTGCACCGAACGCACCTCGTCGGAATCGGCGACCGCGGCCACCGGCCGCTTGTCGGCGTCCTGCACCTCGATGGTGACCTTGGCCTTGTCGGGCAGAAGCGCGCCGCGCCAGCGCCGCGGCCGGAACGGGCTGATCGGCGTGAGTGCGAGCAGCGGCGCGTTGATCGGAATGATCGGGCCTTGCACCGACAGATTATAGGCGGTGGAGCCGGCGGGCGTCGACACCAGCAGGCCGTCGGCGACCAGTTCGGCCAACCGCTCCTGGCCGTCGATCAGGATGCGCAGGTGTGCGGCTTGCGCGCTCTGGCGAAACAGCGACACCTCGTTGATGGCGCGATGCTCGTGCAGGCGCCCGGCGGAATCGCGCGCGCGCATCACCAGCGGGTGGATGACGGTGATGAGTGCGGCGGCAATCCGCTCCACGAGTCCGTCCATGGAGAACTCGTTCATCAGGAAGCCGACGGTGCCGCGGTGCATGCCGTAAATCGGCTTGCCGGAATTCATGAACTTATGCAGGGTCTGCAACATCAAGCCGTCGCCGCCGAGCGTCACGATCACGTCGGCGGCCTTCGGTTCGACATTGCCATAGCGGGCTTGCAGTTGTTCATAGGCCTCGCGCGCCTCCGGCGTCGAACCGGCGACGAAGGCAATATGCTGAAAACGCTGGGCCGGACGGCTCATTGACGCACTCTATGGGCGGTTTTTTGGGCCAACTCGGAGGACTTCGATGGAACGCGCGGTGCTCGTCTATACGACTTGGCCCTCGATTGTCGAGGTGCCGCGGCCGGGCACAAAATCGGCGCGCGGCGGCTAACGCGCCGATCCTGCCGCGCCGGGCGCCATTGCGGCGGGCAATTTGTCACGGCCGGTTGTTTGCCGATGCTTCTTGCTTGCTTTTCCCGCGACCGCGAATAATCCCTGTCCAGCGACGGCACGCGTGTACGGCGGAGTTTTGAGAGATGGCCAAGATCGATGAGGACGGCAAGATTTTTGTCGGCAAAAGCAAAAAGCCGGAATATCTCACCTTGCGGCTCGCCAACCGGCACGGATTGATCGCCGGCGCGACCGGCACCGGCAAGACCGTCACCTTGCAAATTCTTGCCGAAGGCTGTTCGCGCGCCGGCGTGCCGGTGTTTGCCGCCGACATCAAAGGCGACCTGTCCGGGATTGCCGCGGCCGGTGAAGCCAAGGACGCCTTCGTCAAACGCGCCAAGGACATGGGGCTCGACTATGAGCCCGATCAATTCCCGGTCGTGTTCTGGGATCTGTTCGGCGAGCAGGGCCATCCGATCCGCGCCACGATATCGGAAATGGGGCCGTTGCTGCTGGCGCGCCTGATGGACCTGAACGACGTGCAGGAGGGCGTGCTCAATATCGCTTTCCGCATTGCCGACGAACAGGGCCTGCTGCTGCTCGACCTGAAGGACCTGCGTGCGGTGCTTGCGCTGGTGGCCGAACATGCCGCCGAGCTCACCACCCAGTACGGCAATGTTTCGAAGACCACCGTCGGCACCATCCAGCGGCAAATTCTCGTGCTGGAAAACCAGGGCGGCGGCAATTTTTTCAGCGAGCCGGCATTGGCGCTGTCCGACTTCATGCGCACGGATCGCGACGGGCGCGGCATCGTCAATATTCTCGCGGCCGACAAGCTGATGGAAAACCCGCGGCTTTACGCCACCTTCCTGTTGTGGCTGCTTTCGGAACTGTTCGAGCAGATGCCGGAAGTCGGCGACCCGGAAAAGCCGAAGCTGGTGTTCTTCTTCGACGAAGCCCACTTACTGTTCAATGACGCGCCCAAGCCGCTGCTCGACAAGATCGAGCAGGTGGTGCGCCTGATCCGCTCGAAAGGCGTCGGGGTCTATTTTGTCACGCAGAATCCGCTCGACGTTCCGGATACGGTGCTGGGGCAGTTGGGCAACCGCGTGCAGCACGCGCTGCGCGCCTTTACGCCGCGCGATCAAAAGGCGGTCAAGGCGGCGGCCGAAACCTTCCGGCCAAATCCCAAACTCGACACCGCCAAGGTCATCATGGAGCTCGGCAAGGGCGAGGCGCTGGTCTCGTTTCTCGAGGGCAACGGCATTCCGTCGCTGGTTGAGCGCGCGATGATCCGCCCGCCGTCGGCGCGGCTCGGCACCATCACGCTGGAGGAACGCCAGGCGATCATTCGCATGAGCCCGGTGAAGGGAAAATACGATCAGCAGGTCGAACTCGGAGTCGGCCTACGAGGTGCTCAAGCAGCGCCTGCAAGACGGCTCCACGAGCGTCACGGCGCCGGCGCCGGGGCAGGCCCCGGGCCAACCGCAACAGCAGGAGAGCTCGGCTGGCGGCGGGCTGCTCGGCAGTATCGGCGGCATTCTGGGTGGACTCTTCGGCACCAGCCGCCCGCGCGGCACGCGCCTTTCGACCGGACAATTGATTGCGCGCGAAGTTACGCGCTCGGTGACCAATCGTGTCGCCGGCCAGATCGCCGCCGATCTCGGCAAATCCTTCGGTGGCAAGACGGGCGGCACGATCGGTCGCGCCATCGTGCGCGGCACGCTCGGCGGCATGCTGCGGCGCTAGCGACGCCAGTGCGCCGATGCAGGTTTTCAAAGCACGGCGTTTCTTATGATCGTCCGGCGCCGACGGCGCCTCAGGCACAAGCGTCGGCTTTGTGAAAAAATTGCCTCGCAAGGCTTTCACCCCCGTTCCGCGAGCGCTTGACTCGGGCGTGCCCCGGAGAGAACATTTCAACGTGCTGGTTCCCCGGGTCACTCCGGGGACGAAAGAGGGAACACGGACACTGCGCGTTCGTCCGTTGCGAATTCGCAGGAATCCGTGGCTGCCCCCGCAACTGTAAGCGGCGAGCCCGCGTCCGCATGGCCACTGGGAAACCGGGAAGGCCGGGCGCAACTGAGCGACGACCCGCGAGCCAGGAGACCTGCCAGCGCAGTCACCCAACCGGTGGACGGGGCGTCCATACGGAGCGGTCTTTCGCAGCGGTGACGACAATGCCGGTGCGAAGCCGTGAGAGAAATCCTCCCACGACATTGCACACGTGAGCATCGCGCGTCGTCCGTATGCGTTTTGCTGAACGTGTCCTTCGCGCCGGGCTTGGTCTCACCCGATGCGCCGCCTCTGCGGGCGCGCAAACGAAGGAACGTGGCGTCATGGGAACGAAACGAAAGATCTGGGGCGCGCTGGTCGCGCTGGCCGGCTTAACGGCAATCGCGCACGCGCAAGAAACTCAGGTGCTGCCGGCGATCGATGTCTGGGCGAGCCGTACCGGCGCCGGAATTTCCGGCGCCTCCACCAGCGTCATCACCGCCGAGGATATCGCGCGCTCGCCCGGCGCCACGCTGCAGGAGGTGCTGTCGCAAGAAGCGGGCATCCAGACCATCAGCACCTCCGGCGGCAAGAACGGCGCCGGCACGACGGTCGACCTGCGCGGCTTCGGCGCCACGGCGGTCTCCAATACGCTGGTCCTGCTCAACGGGCGGCGGCTGACCGACATCGATCTTTCCGGCATCGATTTCAGCACGATCCCGCGCGACAGCATCCAGCGCATCGAAATCACCCGCGGCAACAGCGGCGCCGTGCTCTATGGCGACGGCGCGGTCGGCGGCGTCATCAACATCGTCACCAAGACCGGCGTGGCGCAGCCGCCATCCGCGCGCGTCGAAGCCGGCTTCGGCTCGTTCAACCAGCGCGAACTCAACGCCTCCGCGCTGGCGTCGCACGGTCAGTTTTCCGTGTCGGCCTTCGGCAATGCCGTCAATTCGGACGGCTACCGGGTCAACGACTACGTGCGCCAGCGCAACGCGGTGGGCGACCTGCGCTATACCGGCGATAAGGGCAGCGCGTGGTTCAATATCTCCGGCGACGACCAGCATCTCGGGCTTCCGGGCGCGCGCCTGGTTGACCTGAACGCCGGCATCAACGAACTCGCCACCGACCGGCGCGGCGCCACCACGCCAAATGCGTTTTCGAGCAAGACCGGTACCAGCCTGACGTTCGGCGCGTCGCGCATGCTCGGCGCAGGCGTCGAATTGATCGTGGACGGCAATCTGCGCCGCAAGGATCAGACGGTCTTTTCCTCGCTGTTCAACTTCGACACCTCGGACGTGCGCGGCCTCACCAGCGGTTCGGTGACGCCGCGGGCGAACATCGACACCAAATTGTTCGGCGCACCCACCAAGATCACCACCGGCATCGACTATTATAATTCCAGTCTCAACGCTACGCGCAGCGTCGCGCTCAGCGATCCGCCCTACCACACCTACGATCTCAATCAGCGGGCGGCGGCGGTCTACTGGCAGCAGACGGTCAGCGTTCTGCCGACTACGGATATTTCCTTCGGCGCGCGTTTGCAGCAGACCCGGCTGTCGGCGCGCGACGACTTCAATGCGGCTGCGCCCGGCGGCGCGTACGACGTGCAGGCGACGCCGCTCGATTCGGTCGATACCCAGCACGCGCTGCATCTCGGTTTCGAGCATCGCTTCTCGCCGATGTTCGTCGTGTTCGGGCGCCTCGCCCGCAGCTTCCGCACGCCGAACGTGGACGAGCGCATCGGCGTGAATGCGTTCCCGGTCGATTTCAATCTGAAGACCCAGACTTCGCGTGACATCGAGGGCGGGGTGCGCGGGCGTCTCGGCGCGCTCGAATGGCAGTCAAGCGTGTATGCGATGGCGATCAATAACGAGATCATGTTCATCCCGTTTCCGCCCATCGGCGCCAACATCAATCTCGGCCCGACGCGGCGCATCGGCGTCGAGAACAGCGCGACGCTGCGGCTGTCGGATGCGCTGCGCCTGAAGGGCGGCCTGGCCTATACGCGCGCGACCTTTCGCGAGGGGATCTATGCCGGCAATGACGTTCCGCTGGTGTCGCGCTGGACCGGCAATATCGGCCTGACCTGGGACATCTATCGGAAACTGGCCGTGTTCGATGCGGTCGTGCGCTACGTCGGCGAGCGCCGCATGGACAACGATCAGGCGAATTTCCAGCCCACGATTCCGGCACACACCACCGTCGATCTCCGCCTCGGCGGCGAAATGAAAAACCTGTTCTGGTCGGTGGCGGTGCAGAACCTGTTTAATGTCGAGTATTTCGACTATGCCGTCGCAAGTTCCGCGACCTTCGGCCGCTACAACGCCTATCCGCTGCCGGGACGGACTTTCATGGTGAAGGCCGGCGCTACGTTTTAACAACGGCGCGGCCGGCGGCTGCGGCGTCTATGTCCGCGCGCCCGCCTAGCCGTTCCGGCGCAAGCCGCTATGATTGCAGCCACGGGCGCAAAACCTAAAGATTGCGGAGACGGCGAATGCGGTGGTTGGCGCTCCTGGCGGTGCTCTTGGTCGGCGGCTGCGCGACCGAAGTCGGGCCAAGCGAAGCGGAACTGAAGGCGCAGTGGGAGCAGCAGAACATCTACCCGCAGAACTACAAGGCCGACCTGATGGCGTTCCTGCACACTTATCTCAACGATCCGACCCATATTCGCGATGCGGCGGTGTCGCAACCGCAGCGCAAGAACGTCGGGCCGGGCGAGCGGTATATCGCGTGTGTGCGTTACAACGCGCGCAAGAGCGGCGGCCAATATGCCGGCTCCAAGGACGGCGTCGCGGTTTACGTGTCGGGCAAGCTCGACCGCTTTTTCGACGGGCCGAACGAAGCGCGGCCGCTTTGCAAGGATGCGGTCTTCGCGCCGTTTCCCGAACTGGAGACGCTCAAGCGTTAGCGCGTGAGTCCAGGCGCACCAAAATGACGCGCGCCTGCCTCCGGGCTTTACCAGCTCGGCGGCGCCAGGTTCAGACAAAAAGGCCGAAAGTAGCCTCGGGCGACGAGGTCACTTAACCTTGAGGTTCTCCGCGGATGTCTTCCCGCGGTTTTCGACGAGCTCGTACTGAACGGTCTGACCTTCGTTCAGCGTGCTAAGTCCGGCGCGCTCAACCGCCGAGATGTGCACGAACACATCCTTCCCGCCTTCTTGCGGCTGGATGAAGCCATAGCCCTTCGTCGGATTGAACCACTTCACGGTGCCCTGAGGCATGCTTGATCTCCGAGGTATTACGAGTAACGCGCATAGTTTGGCACAGTCGGCAACCTCCGAACAAGGTCCTGCAAGCCCCGCCGAGGGTGACTTTCGAGTAATTGGCGCCAAGGCGAAAAGCGCTCTTTTCCGGTGCCGGGTGAGGGAATTGAACCCCCGACCAACGGTTTACAAAACCGCTGCTCTACCGCTGAGCTAACCCGGCGCAAATTCACAGCTATCAGCGTCGCCGGCCCGCTACAAGTCGCACCGGCGCGCTCGCCGCGGATCATCGGGCTACCAACGATCGCCCGCGGGGGCAGCAATGCGAGGCTCCCGGGGGCAAGGGCGGCTGGTTGTGCCGCCTGGCCATTTGACTCCTGGCAGGAGAAGGGGCGGCCCAGGCCCGGTTTCACATAGCCGATCAGGTGAATGGGGTGGTTTTTTCCAGTATGTCGATCAGCCAGGCGGCGGCCTGCAAAATCGCCAGCCGCTGCGCCAGCTTCGAGCGGCGGAACGTGTCGTTGAGCAGCTTGAGCACGCGCTTATAGGCGGGATGCCGCTGCCCGGCCTCGCCAAGCGCCGTCAGCCGCGCGACCAGCGCTGTGCGATGGGTCTCCAGCTGGTCATAGCGTTTGCGGAAATCAGCGCGCAGCGGCTTGCTGGGTTCGGCGGATGCGGCGGGGGATCGGCGGTGTGGCACTGGCGGTTTACTCTGATAGCCGCGCTGTCCTGTCGGCGGCCGACGTTCGGCTGCGAGATGTGCCAGCAATTCCGGCATGTTCAAGGCGCAACCGCAATTAATTTGACCGCGCGAATGCCGGCGGCCGCGCAAAACCTCCGTATAATGGCCCGCCGTATGGCGATTCAGGCCGCGCTGAGCGACCTGTTGGCGACATAGAGCCCCAGTGCCGCCGCGTTCGAAACGTTCAGGCTCCTGATCTGTCCCGGCAGCTCGATGCGCGCGACGTGATCGCAGGTTTCCTTGGTGAGCTGGCGCAGGCCCTTGCCCTCGGCGCCGAGCACGAGCGCGAGCGGCGCGCGCAGCGGCAAGGCGGCAAGATCGCTATCGCCGCTCGAGTCGAGGCCGACGACGAGAAAGCCCTTCTGCTTGAGCGCGGCGAGCCCGCGCGCCAGGTTCTGCACGCTGACCAACGGCACATGTTCGAGGGCGCCGGACGCGGCCTTGGCCAGGGCGCCGGTCGCCTCCGGGCTGTGCCGCTGCGTGGTCACGATGGCCGTGGCCGCGAACGCCGCGGCCGAGCGAAAAATCGCGCCGACATTGTGCGGATCGGTGATCTGATCGAGCACCAGCACCACGCCTTGCGCCGCCAAGTCCTCGACGGCGGGCGAGGGCAGCGGGTCGGTTTCGAGATAGAGGCCCTGATGCACCGCGTCGGGCAGTAGCCGTTCGGCGATCGCCGAAGGCCGCACGATTTCCGGCTTGAGCGGGGATGCAATGCTCTCGTCGGCCAGTCGCCGTGCGGCATTTTCGGTGACAAGCAGGCGGCGCAGGCGCCGCGCCGGATTTTTCAGCGCGGCCGTCACCGTATGCCAGCCATACATCACGACCGGGCCGTCGGCGGCCGGCCGCAAGGCATCGCGGCGGGCGCGCTCAAAGCGCTCGCGCCGCTCGATCTGTTCGCGGGTGGCGCCCGGCTTGGCGCCGCGACCGGGCCGGGCGGGAGGTGGTCGAGAGGTCATCGCGGTGCCTTAACCGATCCGCCGCAGGCCGAACAGCCTCCATTGACTTCAAGGGGGTGGCTGCCCATAAAACCCGCGAATCCCGGCAGGCCGGCAAGCGAGGCCGTTTATCTTAGCGGATCAAGACGGTGCGACGGCTTTGGGGGAGAGTGTCCCGAGCGGCAAAGGGGGCGGACTGTAAATCCGCTGGCTATGCCTTCGTAGGTTCGAGTCCTACCTCTCCCACCAACCTTCGCGCCTACGGCCTTCGGTTGGCGAGCCAACCTTGATCGCGAAGGCTGCCCGCCGAAGCTTTGGCGAAAGCGGGCGGAGTTTCTGGTAAGCAGTCGTCGCGTTCCGCGGGTGTAGCTCAATGGTAGAGCAACAGCCTTCCAAGCTGATGACGAGGGTTCGATTCCCTTCACCCGCTCCAGCCTTCGCGCCTTCGGCGCTACGGCTCGGCAAGCCAGTTTGCCCGAAGGCTGTCGCGCCGAAGCCCGAATGGGCGAAGGCGGACTGTTCCCGCGAGCTACGGCCCGGCAGGCCATTTTGTGGTGAAGACCAGCGGTATCGGGCGGAAAACCAGCCAAAACCGGCCGTCATCGCCCTTGCATTGGCGCCCTGTATAATGCATGACATCGGCGCGGCGGACCTTTAGGTTCGCCGCTTCCGCTTCCGGAGGAGTGTAGCTCAATGGCTAGAGCACCGGTCTCCAAAACCGGGGGTTGCAGGTTCGAGTCCTGCCACTCCTGCCAGGCGGCGACACGAGCAAAAGCCGCCGGCGGTGACTAGATAGAGAATTGCTGGGTCGGGCCGACGGTAAACAGGCTTTGGGATTAGGACGTCATTGAATGGCGATATCTCCGTTCAAGTTTCTCCAGGAGGTGCGCGAGGAGGCCCGCAAGATCACGTGGCCGTCGCGCAAGGAAACCATGGTCACCACCGCCATGGTGTTCGTCATGGTGGCGATCGCTTCGGTTTTCTTCCTGGTCTCGGATCAACTTATTCGGATCGCCGTTACCTTCGTGCTCGGCATTGGCACCTGAAAGCTAAAGATCGATGAGCGACATCGCCACCACCACCACGACGAGACCCAAGCGCTGGTACATCGTCCACGCCTATTCGAACTTCGAGAAGAAGGTCGCGGAATCGATCCGCGAGCAGGCCAAGCAGCGCGGCCTGGAAGATCATTTCGAGGAAGTCATGGTGCCCACCGAAACGGTGGTCGAGATGCGCCGTGGCCGCAAGGTGAATGCCGAGCGCAAGTTTTTCCCCGGCTACGTGCTGGTCAAGATGAATCTGACCGATGAGGTCTATCATCTCATCAAGAACACGCCGAAGGTCACCGGCTTCCTCGGCAGCGACAACAAGCCGATGCCGATTTCCGATGCGGAAGCCGAACGCATCCTGCATCAGGTGCAGGAAGGCATCGAGCGGCCGAAACCGTCGGTGTCGTTCGAGATCGGCGAGCAGGTGCGGGTATCGGACGGGCCATTCGCCTCGTTCAACGGCGTGGTGGAAGAAGTCGACGAAGCCCGTTCGCGCGTGAAGGTAGCGGTGTCGATCTTCGGCCGCGCCACCCCGGTGGAGCTGGAGTTCGGGCAAGTCGAGAAGCTCTGATCGTCATTGCCGGGCTTGTCCCGGCAATCCCGATTGACTGGCACTGCGGTGCCATCCTAAGCGAGATGGCCGGGACGAGCCCGGCCATGACAAGTGAAAAGGCGTGGGAGGTGAGGCGGCTGCCAACCGTCAAGATCCGCACCACTAACAGGAGTGAGAAATGGCCAAGAAAGTCACTGGATTCCTCAAATTGCAGGTGCCGGCCGGCGCCGCCAATCCGTCGCCGCCGATCGGGCCGGCGCTCGGTCAGCGCGGCCTCAACATCATGGAGTTCTGCAAGGCGTTCAACGCGCAGACCCAGAAGATCGAGAAGAACACCCCGATCCCGGTGATCATCACCACCTATCAGGATCGCTCATTCACCTTCGAGCTGAAGACGCCGCCGGTATCTTTCTTCCTCAAGAAGGCGGCGAAGCTGGGCGGCGGCTCGAAAACCCCCGGCCGCGAAATGGTCGGCGAGGTGACCAAAAGCCAGGTGCGCGAGATCGCGGAACAGAAAATGAAGGATTTGAACTGCGACACGATCGAAGCGGCGATGAAAATGATCGAAGGGTCGGCCCGCTCGATGGGCCTCACGGTGGCGGAGTAACGGTCATGGCACTTGGAAAACGCACGGTAGCCGCCCGCGAAGGCATCAATCGCGACAAAACCTATTCGATCGCGGAAGCGGTCAAGCTGGTGAAGGAACGCGCCAAGGCGAAATTCGACGAGACCATCGAGATCGCGATGAATCTCGGCGTCGATCCCAAGCATGCGGACCAGATGGTGCGCGGCGTGGTCAACCTGCCGAACGGCTCCGGCCGCACCGTGCGGGTCGGCGTGTTCGCGCGTGGCGCCAAGGCCGACGAGGCCAAGGCCGCCGGCGCCGACGTGGTCGGCGCCGAGGACCTGGTCGAGAAGGTCAACAGCGGCAATATCGATTTCGACCGCTGCATCGCCACCCCCGACATGATGCCGCTGGTGGGGCGCCTGGGTAAGGTGCTCGGACCGCGCGGCATGATGCCGAACCCCAAAGTCGGCACCGTCACCATGGACATCACCAATGCGGTGAAGGCATCCAAGGGCGGCTCGGTCGAGTTCCGCGTCGAAAAGGCCGGCATTGTTCAGGCCGGGGTCGGCAAGGCCTCGTTCTCCGAGGACAAACTGGTCGAGAACATCATGGCGTTTGCGGACGCGGTGCAGAAGGCCAAGCCCCCGGGGGCCAAGGGCCACTACATCAACCGGGTGGCGATCTCCTCCAGCATGGGCCCGGGCGTGAAGGTCGAGCCGTCCTCGCTGTTTGCTGTGGGCGGCGGCCACTAGACCGATTTTTGCCGCAATTTTCGCGGGGATTTTCGCGAAAAGGGGCTTGGCAAAAGGCCCTGAACGCTCTAAATAATGTCCATCGGGCGTGCCGGCCCAGTTTGTCGGCACGCCTTTGCGCGTCTCTGAAATCGCTTCTCTAGCAAATGGTGATCGGAACTTATTCCTTTTGGGCATCCCGGCGGGACATCTGAAAGGGAGAAAGGACTTATCCCATTGCGAGGCGCGCGCGGTTGGTCCGGCAACGGGCCTAACCGACCTGTCCAAGACTGCCGGCGCTGAGGCTTTCGGGCCAAAGCTTAATCCTGCAAAGGGCCAGCACAGACGGGGATGAGACCCGAGTTTGCGCAACCTAGCGGTTGCGCCGGTTTGGTTCGAACCTCGGAGACCCGATAGCCGGCTTCGGCTGTTTCGGGGGGCAGGCTTCTCGAAGCGTCGTCCTGCCCGGTTCGCTGCGCGTGAACTTACAAGCGGGACGGCTGGTAGCAACCCGGCGGCTCCCGCGGCACGTGGGCAAGCCGTCATAACCGGAAAGAGCTTGCAGTGGATCGAGCGGCAAAGCAGGAGTCCATCACCGAGCTGAGCGGGGTCTTCAAGACCTCGAACGTCGTGGTGGTGGCTCACTATTCCGGCCTCAGCGTCGCCCAGATGCAAACTCTGCGTAAGCAGATGAAGCTGGCGGGCGCGCAAGTGAAGGTCGCGAAAAACCGTCTCGCCAAGATTGCGCTCAAGGACACCGACGCTGCCGCCATCTCGCCCCTGCTCAAGGGGCCGACGGTGCTCGCCTACTCAGGCGATCCCGTGGCGGCGCCGAAGGTGGCCGTCGATTTCGCCAAGGCGAACGAAGCGTTCGTCATTCTCGGCGGCTCGATGGGCAAGACTGCTCTGGACCTCAACGGCGTCAAGGCGCTCGCCTCGCTGCCGTCATTGGATGAGTTGCGCGGCAAGATCGTCGGCCTCCTGGTGGCGCCGGCGACCAAGATCGCCCAACTCGTCAACGCCCCCGCGGCCAAGGTCGCGCGCGTGGTCCAGGCCTATGCCTCCAAGAGCGCGGCTGCGTGACGGCTCACAAGCATTCCTCTGGTTCGAACCGATAGGAACTAAACAATGGCTGATCTACAGAAAATCGTCGATGACTTGTCGAAACTGACCGTCCTGGAAGCGGCGGATCTGGCGAAGATGCTGGAAGAGAAGTGGGGCGTCTCGGCTGCTGCCGCGGTTGCGGTGGCGGCCGGCCCGGCTGCTGCTGCCGCGGTCGAGGAGAAGACCGAGTTCAACGTGATCCTTGCCGCCGTCGGCGACAAGAAGATCGAGGTGATCAAGGAAGTGCGGGCGCTCACCGGCCTCGGCCTCAAGGAGGCCAAGGACCTGGTCGAGGGCGCGCCCAAGCCGGTCAAGGAAGGCGTCAACAAGGAAGAGGCCGACAAGATCAAGGCCACCCTCGAAAAGGTCGGCGCGAAGGTGGAATTGAAGTAATCAATGATTATTTCAATTCCATCCCCGGACAAGCGAGGCAATGCCGAGCGCGATCCGGGGATCAAGCGAATAAGCCGTGGATGGCCGGGTCAAGCCCGGCCATGACGGCAGGAGAAGCGAAATCCCCGGGCGAGCGTCAGCGAGACCCGGGGATCGCGAGAGATGCTGATATCCCCGGGGCCCAGGCCCCGGGGTGTCGAACCGAGAAAGATGCGAGCGACCGGGTAACGGTCACTTGTGAGGCGGCGTGAACGGGCGCGGCCCGTTCACGGGAATTGTGAAGCATGCGGCGGTTCGGGCGAGGCCCGAATCACATAGAAACGGGTAGCCCCGACGCCTGTCCTGAGGGTCGCGATGGATTGCGACCGTTCGGAGAGGCGCCCGCGTTGGCCCGCCAAAATCGAATCGAGAGAGAAACGATGGCGCAGACGTTTACCGGTCGCAAGCGCGTAAGGAAGTTTTTCGGGACAATCAAAGAAGTGGCGGAGATGCCGAACCTGATCGAGGTTCAAAAGGCATCTTACGACCAGTTCCTGCTGGTCAAGGAACCGTTAGGCGGGCGTCCCGACGAGGGCTTGCAGGCGGTCTTCAAATCGGTGTTCCCGATTTCCGACTTTTCCAATTCCTCGCAGCTCGAATTCGTCAAATACGAATTCGAACCGCCGAAATACGACGTCGACGAGTGCCGCCAGCGCGGCATGACCTATGCCGCGCCGCTTAAAGTGACGCTGCGGCTGATCGTGTTCGATATCGACGAGGAAACCGGCGCGCGTTCGGTCAAGGACATCAAGGAGCAGGATGTCTACATGGGCGACATTCCGCTCATGACCAACAACGGCACCTTCATCGTCAACGGCACCGAGCGCGTCATCGTTTCGCAGATGCACCGCTCGCCCGGCGTGTTCTTCGATCACGACAAGGGCAAGACGCACTCCTCGGGCAAGCTGTTGTTCGCCGCCCGCATCATTCCCTACCGCGGCTCCTGGCTCGACATCGAGTTCGACGCCAAGGACATCGTCTATGCGCGCATCGACCGCCGCCGCAAGATTCCGGTGACGTCGCTGCTCTATGCGCTCGGCCTCGACGGCGAGGAAATCCTGCGCACCTTCTACAAGCACGTCACCTACAAGCGCGCCAAGGAAGGCTGGCGCGTGCCGTTCGATGCCAACCGGCTCAAAGGCTACAAGGCGGTCAACGATCTGGTCGACGCCGACACCGGCCGCGTGGTGGTCGAGGCTGGCAAGAAGATCACCGTGCGTCAGGCGCGTCAGCTTTCGGAAAAGGGCCTCAAGGCCCTGCGCATGACCGACGACGAGTTGATCGGCCACTACGTCGCCGAGGATCTGGCCAACGGCAAGACCGGCGAGATCTACCTGGAGGCCGGCTCGGAGATCGATGAGAAGAACCTCAAGGTCCTGATCGAGGCCGGCTACAAGGAACTGCCGCTGCTCGACATCGATCATGTCAACGTCGGCGCCTATATCCGCAACACGCTCACGGTCGACAAGAACATGACGCGCGAAGACGCGCTGTTCGACATTTATCGCGTCATGCGCCCGGGCGAGCCGCCGACCGTGGACACCGCGGAAGCGATGTTCCGTTCGCTGTTCTTCGATTCGGAGCGCTACGATCTGTCCGCCGTCGGCCGCGTGAAAATGAACATGCGTCTCGACCTCGACGCGCCCGACACCATGCGGGTGCTGCGCAAGGAAGACATTATCTCGGTCATCAAGACGCTGGTCGATCTGCGCGACGGCAAGGGCGAGATCGACGACATCGATCACCTCGGCAACCGCCGGGTGCGCTCGGTCGGCGAGCTGATGGAAAACCAGTACCGCATCGGCCTGCTGCGCATGGAGCGCGCGATCAAGGAACGCATGTCCTCGGTCGACATCGACACCGTGATGCCGCAGGACCTGATCAACGCCAAGCCCGCGGCCGCCGCGGTGCGCGAGTTTTTCGGCTCTTCGCAGCTCTCGCAGTTCATGGACCAGACCAATCCGCTGTCCGAGATTACCCACAAGCGGCGCCTCTCGGCGCTGGGCCCGGGCGGTCTGACGCGCGAACGCGCCGGCTTCGAGGTGCGCGACGTGCACCCGACCCATTACGGCCGCATCTGTCCGATCGAAACGCCGGAAGGGCCGAATATCGGCCTGATCAATTCGCTCGCGACCTATGCGCGGGTGAACAAATACGGCTTCGTCGAGACGCCCTACCGCAAGGTCAAGGACGGCCGGGTCACCGACGAGGTGATCTACCTCTCCGCCATGGAGGAGGGCCGTTACACGGTGGCGCAAGCCAATGCGGCGATGGACGGCCGCGGCCGCTTCACCGAGGACCTGATCATTTGCCGCCACGCCGGCGACGTGCATCTGGTTCCGCGCGACAAGGTCGACTTCATGGATGTGTCGCCGAAGCAGCTCGTTTCGGTCGCCGCGGCGCTCATTCCGTTCCTGGAGAACGACGACGCCAACCGCGCGCTGATGGGATCGAACATGCAGCGCCAGGCGGTGCCGCTGGTTCGCTCGGAAGCGCCGTTCGTCGGCACCGGCATGGAAGGCGTGGTGGCGCGCGATTCGGGCGCTTCAATTTCGGCTCGCCGCACCGGCATCGTCGATCAGGTTGACGCCACCCGTATCGTGGTGCGCGCCACCGGCGAAATGGATCCGACCAAGCCGGGCGTCGATATCTACCGGCTGATGAAATATCAGCGCTCGAACCAGAACACCTGCATCAACCAGCGCCCGCTGGTGAAGGTCGGCGATCACGTCGACAAGGGCGACATCATTGCCGACGGCCCCTCGACCGATCTCGGCGAGCTTGCGCTCGGCCGCAACGTGCTGGTCGCGTTCATGCCGTGGAACGGCTACAACTTCGAGGACTCGATCCTGCTCTCCGAGCGGATCGTGAAAGACGACGTGTTCACGTCCATCCACATCGAGGAATTCGAGGTGATGGCGCGCGACACCAAGCTCGGCCCCGAGGAAATCACCCGCGACATCCCGAACGTCTCGGAAGAGGCGCTCAAGAATCTCGACGAAGCGGGCATCGTCTATATCGGCGCCGAGGTGCATGCCGGCGACATTCTGTGCGGCAAAATCACGCCCAAGGGCGAAAGCCCGATGACGCCGGAAGAAAAGCTGCTGCGCGCCATCTTCGGCGAAAAAGCCTCCGACGTGCGCGACACCTCGTTGCGGGTGCCGCCGGGCGTACAGGGCACCGTCGTCGAAGTGCGCGTATTCAACCGGCACGGCGTCGAGAAGGACGAGCGCGCGCTCGCCATCGAGCGCGAAGAAATCGAGCGGCTCGCCAAGGACCGCGACGACGAGCAGGCGATCCTCGACCGCAACGTCTACGGCCGTCTCGCCGAGTTGCTGGAAGGCCGCCAGGGCATCGCCGGTCCGAAGGGTTTCAAAAAGGACAGCAAGATCACCAAGGCGGTGCTGGATGAATATCCGCGCTCGCAGTGGTGGCAGTTCGCCTCGCCCAACGACAAGCTGATGACCGAGATCGAGGCGATCCGCAAGCAATATGACAAGTCGAAGAAGCTGCTCGAGCAGCGCTTCCTCGACAAGGTCGAGAAGCTGCAGCGTGGCGACGAATTGCCGCCCGGCGTGATGAAGATGGTCAAGGTCTTCGTCGCGGTGAAGCGCAAGATCCAGCCCGGCGACAAGATGGCCGGCCGCCACGGCAACAAGGGTGTGGTGTCGAAGATCGTGCCGGCGGAGGACATGCCGTTCCTCGCCGACGGCCAGCCGGTGGACATCGTGCTCAATCCGCTCGGCGTGCCGAGCCGCATGAACGTCGGCCAGATTCTGGAAACCCATCTCGGCTGGGCTTGCGCCGGCTTGGGGCTCAAGATCGGGCAGGCGGTCGATCTCTACAACAGCAAGCACGACACCCGGCCGCTCAAGGACATTCTCAAGAAGGTCTATGGCGACGACGAAACCATCAAGTCGCTGGGCGAAGACGACCTGATCGAGCTCGGCGGCAACTTGCGCCATGGCGTGCCGATTGCAACGCCGGTGTTCGACGGCGCCAAGGAAGCCGACATCGAAAAGATGCTCGATCTCGCCGGTCTCGATCATTCCGGCCAGGTCAGCGCGTTCGATGGCCGCACCGGCGAGGTGTTCGACCGCAAGGTCACGGTCGGCTACATCTACATGCTCAAGCTGCACCACTTGGTGGACGACAAGATCCACGCCCGTTCGATCGGCCCGTACTCGCTGGTCACCCAGCAGCCGCTCGGCGGCAAGGCGCAGTTCGGCGGCCAGCGTTTCGGCGAAATGGAAGTGTGGGCGCTCGAAGCTTACGGCGCGGCTTATACCTTGCAGGAAATGCTCACCGTGAAGTCGGACGACGTCGCCGGCCGTACCAAGGTGTACGAGGCGATCGTGCGCGGCGACGACACCTTCGAGGCGGGCATTCCAGAAAGCTTCAACGTGCTGGTCAAGGAAATGCGCTCGCTCGGCCTCAATGTCGATCTGCACAATTCCAAGCAGCAGCGGCAAGGTTCGGGCGGCGAGACGGCGGAAGCTGCCGAATAACAAGCGGCGCGGCCGGGTATTTTGGCCCGGCCGTCTACGCGGCGTCATGAATTTTAGCGAATGCAGCCGGCGACGGCCGGCAAAGCGGAGATGGCAATGAAATCAAGAGATGATGAATTTTTTCAGCCCGCAGGCTCCGGCTCAGGTGTTCGACCAGATCCGGATTTCAATCGCGAGCCCGGAAAAGATTCTCTCGTGGTCCTACGGCGAGATCAAGAAGCCGGAAACGATCAACTACCGCACCTTCAAGCCCGAGCGCGACGGCTTGTTCTGCGCGCGCATCTTCGGGCCGATCAAGGACTACGAATGCTTGTGCGGCAAGTACAAGCGCATGAAGTACAAGGGCATCATCTGCGAGAAGTGCTCGGTCGAGGTCACGCTGTCGCGCGTGCGGCGCGAGCGCATGGGCCATATCGAACTGGCCGCGCCGGTCGCCCATATCTGGTTCCTGAAGTCGCTGCCGAGCCGCATCGGCTTGCTGCTCGACATGACGCTGAAGGATCTCGAGCGCATCCTCTATTTCGAATATTATGTCGTGCTGGAGCCGGGCCTGACCCCGCTCAAGGACCGGCAACTGCTGTCCGAGGACGAGTATCTCAAGGCGCAGGAGGAATTCGGCGCCGACAGCTTCACCGCCACTATCGGCGCGGAAGCGATCCGCGAGATGCTCAAGGCGCTCGACCTCGACAAGATGCAGGCCGAACTGCGCGCCGGCATCCTGGAGACCGACAGCGAAATCAAGAAAAAGAAGATCGCCAAGCGCTTGAAGCTGATCGAGGCCTTCATCGCGTCCGGCAACAAGCCGGAATGGATGATCCTCACGGTGGTGCCGGTGATCCCGCCCGATCTGCGCCCGCTGGTGCCGCTCGACGGCGGACGCTTCGCCACATCCGACTCAACGATCTCTATCGCCGCGTCATCAACCGCAACAACCGCTTGAAGCGGCTGATCGAGCTGCGCGCGCCCGACATCATCATCCGCAACGAAAAGCGCATGCTGCAGGAAGCGGTCGATGCGCTGTTCGACAACGGCCGCCGCGGCCGCGTCATCACCGGCGCCAACAAGCGTCCGTTGAAGTCGCTCGCCGACATGCTCAAGGGCAAGCAGGGCCGCTTCCGGCAGAACCTGCTCGGCAAGCGCGTCGACTATTCCGGCCGCTCGGTGATCGTGGTCGGCCCCGAGCTCAAGCTGCACCAGTGCGGCCTGCCGAAGAAGATGGCGCTCGAACTGTTCAAGCCGTTCATCTATTCGCGGCTCGACGCCAAGGGCCTGTCCACCACGGTGAAGCAGGCCAAGAAGCTGGTCGAGAAGGAAAAACCCGAGGTTTGGGACATCCTCGACGAAGTGATCCGCGAGCATCCGGTGCTGCTCAACCGCGCGCCGACGCTGCATCGCCTGGGCATTCAGGCGTTCGAGCCGGTGCTGATCGAGGGCAAGGCGATCCAGCTGCATCCGCTGGTCTGCGCCGCGTTCAACGCCGACTTCGACGGCGACCAGATGGCCGTGCACGTTCCGCTGTCGCTGGAAGCGCAGCTGGAAGCGCGCGTGCTGATGATGTCGACCAACAACATCCTGCATCCGGCGAACGGCCAGCCGATCATCGTGCCGTCGCAGGACATCGTGCTCGGCCTCTACTACCTGACGCTGATGCGTGAGGGCGAGCCGGGCGAGAACAAGGCCTTCGGCGATATGGCCGAAATCGACCATGCGCTGCAGGAAAAAGTCATCGGCCTGCACAGCAAAATTCGTTATCGCTGGGAAGGCTTGGACGAAAATGGCAAATCGCACCTGAAGTGGTACGAGACCACGCCCGGCCGCGTCGTGCTCGGCAATGTGCTGCCGCGTAACGTGAAAGCCCCGTTCGACATCGTCAACAAGCTGATGACGAAGCGCGAAATCTCGGGGATGATCGACACGGTCTATCGCCATTGCGGGCAGAAGGAGACGGTCATCTTCTGCGACCGCATCATGGCGCTCGGCTTTTTTCACGCCTTCAAGGCCGGCATCTCGTTCGGCAAGGACGACATGGTGGTCCCGGGATCGAAGTGGAAAACCGTCGAAGAAACGCGCGAGCTCGCCAAGGAGTTCGAGCAGCAATACAACGACGGCCTCATCACCCAGGGCGAGAAATA
>CAWBLD010000006.1:0-765736 GCA_963789455.1 uncultured Alphaproteobacteria bacterium
GATGGAATATGTGATTGGCACTTTTTTCGCGGGAAGATGAGTGCCAATCAGTGGTGCGAAAGCCGCCATCGGGCCCCCCTCGGCGCCACCGAAAATCGCACCGAGTGCAGCAGTCGGCCGGTCGTTAGCGCGTTGGTCGATATAGGGGGCAGCCGTCCAGTTACCTTCTCCCATCGCCCCTGGTGTATGCGCGATGACCGCAACGTTAAGTCCGTCTAGCGCTACTTGGCCATATTTGCCCTTGTCGATGTGGAAGACGAGCGCAACATCGCACACGCCTTGGCTTGGCCGAGCCGTTAGTGGCGCGGCGGGCGAGACGAGGCATGGGCACACCACGTTGCAATTGCAGTTCTCGAAATAATCACCGGACAACTGCCACTTCGATTGTGTCACCATTTGTTCCTCCCTTATGACAAATCGAAATAGTGGTATCAAAGTAGGGATAGGTAGTTGTTATTTTGGCCACAAGCGTCTCAACCAATTTACGTCAGGGCGCGACGAAATGTCCGCTCTGGGTCATTCGCTGCGGAGCTATTCGGCCTCCGGTCGCCGCTTTGTCCGTTGTTGCCCCAATAGGCGACAAGTTTTGCGACGCACCATACGTTACAGAAGGGCCGTAGCCGCTACTTCCTCGGCGTCATCGGCGTCGAACGGGCGACCTGCTCATCCGCCGCGCGGTCGGCCTTGTCGTTCATTTCCTTAAGCACGCGACGGCTCTCGGCGAGTTGATCCTTCGGTTCGTTCGACGGGCGTTGATCGGGGGTTCTTTGACTGGGTCATAGGTGGTCATGCTACTTTCCTCTGGTTGTACTCATCCAACGTCGCGGCAACGATGCCCTCGGCGATTTCCTCCGGCGTCGCCTGTCGTTCGACGCCGCGCTCCAAATCGACCACGCGGACTTCCTCCGCACCGTTTGCGCCCTGTCTTCGCCGGAGCCACGGCGCGCTATGCTTCGCCTCGATCGGCGCGGCGAGTTCGTTGAACTTCGCCGGATCGTGAATTCCGACTTCGATGCGAACCTCGTCGCGGGCGGCTTCCACAGAGCTTTCGGCAGCCTCAATCGCCTGCTCGATCTCTTTGATTTCTGCGATCGCGTTGCCGAACTGAGCGTCGAGCGCGCGTTCGGTCAGCAGATCGTGTCGTGACTGCGGGACGCCGCAATATTCCGCCGGCAACTCGGTCACCGCCTGCGCGATTTCGGTTGGCAGATTGTCGCCATATTTGGCGAAGTAGTGGGTCAGTTCGTCAGGCTTCATTTCGCGCAGCCGTGTCCGGATTTCCATCCGACGGAATGCGCCCGCAACGTCGGTCTCGTCCGGGCCTTCGACCTTGAGCTTCGCCCTTCGCTCGGCCACCTCGGCACGCGCTTTCTTGATGGCCATCCGGCCGCGATGCAGGGCAGGCACCGCGTCGCTCAAAACAAACTTGAGCAGATCGTCGCGGACGCCGTCGGGCGTAAACCGTGGGTCGGCCTTGATGGTGGCGTGTCGGCTTCCGCTCGATCCCAAACGTTCGAGACCCACTAAGTACACAGCTTCGAGCCGTCTGAACAGTCGGGTTGCTGGAGCCGCCCAGCTCCCATAAGCGGGTGCGCCGTCCGCCGCTCTTGCGGATCGTCATTCTGCCCTTCGGCATCGTAAAATTATCAGCCATCGAATTTCCTTTCGCTTGCGGTTTAGAAAAATCAATCGTGCATGGCGCGGACCACGTTGCGGCTTCTTTTTCCAACGCCGTCGGTTTGTGCTCGATCTCGCCGGTCACGGGATCGATCATTTGAATATAGCCGTTGACGTATGTGCCCCAACTCGCGGTCGCAGGCTCGCGCCGATTGATCGCAACGAAGGCCAAGCCCGCAATTGCGTTTGCAATGTCATCATGACCTTGCGGCGGATGGTCGATTAATTGCGACCGCCTCTCGACGTGTGCCGTTCAAGCGAAGCGATCTGATTTACGGCACGGGGAATATCGAGCAGGCGGATCGTCTTGCCATTGAGGTGCGGCAACAAATTCAGATACAAGCCGACTTCGGCAACTCCGAATGCCGGTATTCAATTTTTCTTTTTTCGAATGCCTGCGAACACCACGCGGCGGCATAGCGGTCGCCGTTTGTTCTTCGGATGCCATACGACTTGTACAGGCTCACAAATTCATCCGTTGCAGATTCGGGATCGAACGGCGCGATAATTTCACGGATTGCATCAATGATAATTAAGTCGCCTTCGCGATGGCCGATGGCGCAGGTCATCGAGTCCGAACTGCCGCCGCTCGGATCGACGAATGAAACATAATTCTTGCCGGGCTGCGGCGGGCGTTCGCGCACACCAACCTCGACGCACGCCAAAACTGATTTGCGGCTGATGAAATCGGCAATATCATCTCTGAAAGTCGCACCGTATTCCGCTGCCGCGTTCGCCGGGTCTTGCTCCATCGCAGCATCAATCGTCGCCTGCGGTACGGTCGGGTTCATAACGCGCGTCGGTGCCTGCCAGATCAGGATCGGATCGTCGTCCTTAGCGAAATGGCGTTTGTGCGCGTCGTAAAGCGCACCCTTTTTTGCGTAGGGCGAGGAAGCCGCCAGCAGCTTCGCATTCGGGATCGTCGCCATCGCTGGCCGGATCGCAGATATGACTTCGGCGTCAGGGTTGGCCGCGTCATCCGTAGGCCAGAATGCGAGTTCATCGAGCAGTGCCGCGACGAGGTGTAACCGCGCACGGTGCGATAGCTCGCCGTGCCGACCTCGATGGTGATGGCGTTATCGAGATTGAACGCTCCGCTGCCTCGCGCTCGATCATCCGCGCGAGCATTGGCACGCCGGTCAACAATAGCGCGGATGTAGCGCAGGATCACACGCGCTTGCTTTCGGTCGGTGGCAATCACGATCACCGTACCGCGTTCACCGGGTGCGAGGTATTGCCGGTAGTCGTGGAAGCAGGCCAGGAACACGGCGGCCAGGGCGAGCATGAAGCTCTTACCGGCGCGGCGTCCACAAATCAGCCAAGCCTCGCTTGCCGGTATCGTCGGCGGCTCGGTGCGGCCGGTGCATTGCTGGAATACGGTCGAGTTGTTCGGGCGCCATTGGCAGCGCGAACAACGCGGCCAGGAACGCGCGCCACGCTTGCCATGTGGATTTGTCACGGAACCAGCGCGCGAATAGTTTCTCGTCGGCAATAGCGTCGAGGATTGTTAGCGTGCGGCGTGGCTTCATGCGTCCGCTGCCTTACTGGCGAGATAGTCCCGCAGGTCGGGTGTTGCATCGCGCGGCTGGCGCTTCATGCCGACCGCTTCGAACAAACGCCGCTGGGCGTTTGCAATAGTGGTCAAGGTGATCGGATCAACGGCCTCACCCGTTAGCCATCGGCTTTCGATGTCTTCGGCCATGACACCCAAAAGTGCAGCGTGCTGGACGACTTGCCGCTCGCCTGTGGCCAGCAGATCAACACCGCCAAGGTCGGCGTGGATCGCGTCTATAAGCTCGTGGGCACGCCGGGAGGCCGTGGTGCGGCGGTCCAAGTCGGCCAAGGTCAATAGCCTCGCCTTGCTGGGCCGCTTAGGCGCTGTAGCGGGGCGCTTGGGCCTCAATGTGCTCGGTATCTAGGTCCATTTTTCCTCGGCAATCTGCGTTGAAGCTAATAATAGGTTATCCTGTGTAGAAGGTAAAGTGCTACGTAAGTAAGGATATTCTTGATTACGGTTTTACAAATAAGGAAAAGCCGGATTTTGACCGGGAGCAGGAAGGGCGGCGAGAAAAAAGTCGGGCAGGGCGCGGGCGTGAAGGCGGGCCTTTGGCAGCCTCGCGCGGGCAAATCGTTTTGCGCGGCCCCCTAGTCTTTTTTTGCAAAAAAACGCACCAGGTACGGTAATTAAAATAATTACCGTCCCGGCAAAGCGTTTTGCGTAAAACGTGCGACTTCCCCTACTGGCGCAAGGGCTTCTTGCAAATCGTTTTGCACTACCGTTTTGGCAAAACGGCCGGTAAGTCGAAAAACTTCTCTGGCAAAAACCGATCATTTTCATTTTGCCAATTTTTTGACGATCAACCGCATCAAAAAGGAACGTCATCTCTCACTTTCTTTGCTGCCGCCGCTTCCTCCACCCCGGTTTTCGTGAGCGTGATCTTGCCGCGCTTCTTTACGACCAACTTTTCTTGCACCAGCGCGCCAATCATTCGGTGCGCGAGCGACGTGTTGGCATTCCGGTTTTGTATTGCCAGTTGAGCTTCCCGGCCATTTCGGAAAGTGAAAGTCGCGGCTCCTTTTCTAGCGGCATCAGCAATTCGTTCTGCCGGGCGCGGCCCACGTCCTCGATGTTGGCCTTCTCCGCCTCGGTGATCGGTGTGGCGGTTATGGTCCAGATCAGTCGGCCCTTCTTGTCCTTCAATTTCTCGGTGGTCCCTGGATTTAGTTTAAACAGGATCGGCGCAAAATCCGGCCCGCGTAATTTCCTGTGCCAATGAATAGAGACTGTGCCGTCGCCCTTGATGCAGACAAGATTGCCATCGACCTCCGCCAGGAACGCGCCACCACCGCGCGGCAGCAAATTATCCATGCTTGGATTCTTTGTCGGGTGACACGTCACGACCACTGTCGGGCCACCGGGCAGGTTCACGAACGAGCGTAGCATCCGCGCGTGGTTGCCGAGTTGCGTGTTGCTGTTCTCGTCGTCGCCTTGAAAATACGCGGCACTGGTATCAATAATCAGCAAACCGAACGGGCCGTGCTTCGTCGTCTCGGCATGTATCCGTTTGCGTATTTCATCGCTCGCGATTGGCGGCGTGCCGGGGCAAAAAGAAAACGTCAATGTCTGCCGGGTCGTGGCCCATTTCCTCACAAAGTTTTATCCATCGCATCCGAATGTCATCCGGGTTCTCCCCGGCGAAAAGCAGCACGCGGCACTTCTCAACTTCCCTGTTGTCGATCTTGATCCCGAGCGCGACTCAAACGGCGATGTACAGCATCACGGTCGTCTTGCCGTGCCCGGTCATCTCGGTGATCGAGTAAACGAAGCGGCGTTGCAGCCATCCGTCGATGAGATAGTCGGGCGGCACGAACCCGCTGACGAACCCCCCGCTCGGCTGGATCAGGTGCGGCGCTTCCCCCGGCTTGATCGCGGGCGCTTCGGTTTTGATTTGGTCTGAATTGGCCGCTGCCTCGGCCTGCGGTTGCTCGGTCGGTTCCGCCGCTGGCGCGGGCGCATACTGCAACGGCGCGACGGTGACTGTGCCTGAACTTTCCTTACCGCCGTCGCCACATGACGCGGTATTTCCCTGACTAGCCCCGGCCAGTGCGCGTCGTGCGGCGACCGCTCCATCATAGCCCGCATCTCTAGGATGAGCCCGTCAGGGTCCGCGCCGTATCAATGCAATGTGCGGCAAGGTCGCGGAGCGCCCCACGGCGGTCGTTACCGACTTCGATTTTGGCAACAGCGGCGTCCACATCGAACGCTTCGCCGTCCCACCCGCCTATGCTTGCACCGTTGCCATTGGCTTTCGGCTTTCCAGCCTTGCCGATTGCGCCTTCATCAAGATCGGCGCATTCGTCAATGAACTTTCCGATGTAGTACTCGCAGCGGTGCGCCGGGTTCTTGTTGACGCTGCCAAAATAATACGCCTGCGATAATGTCCACGACTTGTCGGAGGCCAGGCCACCGAGCAGGCTGTTAACGCGCGCCAGCAACCTCGCCCGTTCCGTTGGCGGTTGCGGTTGTGATGAGAACGCCAGCACGCGCCAGCGCGGCTTTGCCAATGTATGCGACGGTGACGTGTAGATGAGGAACAGCAAACCGGCCTTGCGGAGTTGGGTCACCGCTTCATCGAACGACACGACCTCGCGGTCGTAGTCTAGTTCGAACCGCCGATCTCGATCACGTTTTCATTATTGCGCAGGCAGCCGCCGCCTTTGCCATTTTCATCCGGCTCCGATTTTATTTCACCAAACTTGGCTACCTTGAGCCAAGGTAGCGTTTCCTGGTTGCGTCGTCTTAAGGGTCGGATCGCGCAGGTCCCAGATTGGTCGTCTTAGTGAAAAGCTTTTTTGCATACGCATCGTGAAAGATGGTGATATGAAACAGCGGCGTGGTCGAGTTGATATTGGTGGCGGCGTTTGTGGTGATGCTCATGATGCACCGCCAAGCCGCGCAAGCGCTTTCAATAGGGCGGCAGCAAACCGCTCGGGAGGGCCGGTGCCCGATGCGACGCGGCGCGATCCCCAGGCGGCGAGACTTGTCTTTATTTCTTTTCTCTGGTTCAAGGTTATAGGGTGACTGCAATCCCCGCTGAGAATTGCAGTCTGCTCGCGCGCTGCTTGACAGGGGAGCGCCGGGGTCTTCTGTTTTTTCCATGTGCGTTCACGCGGCCGACGCGGGGCTGGCATATTCTGCGGTCGATGCGTGCGTGCGCGCTCTTCGAACCATTTCAAAACATCGGCGCGCAAGTAGCGGATAACGGTTCGCGCAGTCAAGCGCTTGAACGGGGGGCCGTAGTTTTTGCTGCGGCCGATTTCGACCCATTGGATTGAAACGCCAAGCCAGTCGGCAACTTCGCGGGTGTCTAAAAGATCATCGGCGGCACCGGCACCAGACGGCGATAATCTGATCGGCGCGTCGGTCGATGTGATGCGATTTTAGGCGCAGTACTGGTCAAATGGCTTCTGGCGGATAGTCATGTTCGCCTGAGTCCTCTACCAAGGCTCGACGCTCTGCTCCAAAAAGCAAAAAGCCGGCGAGCCAGTTTCCTTGGACTCCCCGGCCACCCGGCCAAGTTCGGTTTCGCTCATCCGCGCGCCAATCCCTGGCGCAATGTTCGGCCATCCCGGCCGAACCGGGCGTATTGCTACTCACTAGAGGCCAACGCCTTCTGAGCGTCAGCAGCCCCTTTTATAGGGAAACAAAAGGCGAGGTTTTTAAAAGTCTTTATTTCATTAATTAATCCAATATCTTCGACACGTTCCCGCCCGCCGTGGGCACGATACCGCATAGCTTTTCAGCTTGTCGGCGACCCGCTGCGCCGGTTCGCGTAGCCGCTCGGCCGTCATCACGACGTATCTCGGTGATGTCGCTGCCGAGGCTGTGGTTTACCAGCGCCTTGAGCGCCAGCGGGCTTATGTCGGCGGACTCGGCGACGGTGAATAAGTACGGCGAAGATCGTGCGCACTGACCCGGATAGCCCGTCGCCTCGGCCACTGTATCGAGTGGGTGACTTCCGTCAGCGATATGCCCACTCGCCGCCGGGGAACACGAATGCGGCGTTGCCGAGGGCGCGTCGGGCGACGAGCAGATCGCGCACGAAATCAGACATGGGGAGCTCGAGTTTGCGCTTCGCCTTGGTGCGGGTGGCGGGCAGGCGGATGACGCGCTGATTGAGGTCCATTTCGATCCCATTTCAGTGAAGCCGCTTCGCAGGCCGCAGCCCGGTAAAGAGCATCAGCAAGATGTGGTCGCGGGCAACGGCGTTCGGCAACGCGCAGACCGCCGCGTAGAAGGCCGGTAGTTCCTCCGCCTTCACTATCCCCTCGCGCGCGGCTCCGGCGTACCATTGGCGACGCAGACGACGAACCGGATTCGGCGGCAAGTGCGGGCGATGCGGTCGGCAGCGAAATTCCACAACAACGCGAAGGGCACGCATGGCGCAGTTTGCCGTCGTGGTCCCCTTGTAGCGTTCACCCTTTGCCGATCTCGGCAGCGATGGCGCGATGGCGGTCCTTCGACCATTTCGCTCGTGATTTCGCGCAGCGGCATGTCGAGCCAGATGCGTTAGGTAGCGCTCGATGCCGTGCGATAGCCTTGATGCTGGCGGGGCGAAGGTCCTTGCGGGCAGCCAGATAGGCGTCGAGCGTCGTGCGCAGCGTCGCGTCGACTATCCTGCTTTTTCTTGGGATCAATGCCACGGCGCAAGATCGTCGAGCATATCGGCGGCGCGGCCGCGGGCCACGTCGAGCGTCATCTCATTCACCGCCCCGACCGTCGACGCGGCGCGTTTTGACCGTTGGGCAGGTCGCGCTGGACAATGAAGTCTTGACGTTCGATACGCCGCTGCACAGGACGGCGAAGCCTTTAAGCTCGCTGTCCCAGTGCAAGGTCTGCCGCCCGGAAGGATCGGGGGCCTTCAACTTGGCGATAGATTTTTCGGTCAACCTTATTTGCGGCATGGTATCCCTCCAGGGCAGTTAGCCGGTCCCCAAATAAGGGAAATCCCCTTATTTGGGATGCCGTTTGGAGTTTTAATCTCGGCCATACATTAGCCGGTCTAAGCCTAAAAATAAAGGAAATACTGGGGTCGACTGCCCTTTCTTACCTTATTTGTAAAACAACGAAATGGGTGGTTTTAATAATGGAGGGTTATCCGATTGTGTCTTAATCTCGCTTAGTTAACCGGAGCCTGACGGCCCGCTCTTGCCGCAAGAGCGCTCATCCCCGCAAAGCCGTCGCGAACGGGCCCCATTCCGGGACCTTGGCGGGTGCGCGAGAACAAGGTCCATTGCAAGATCGTGCCGTAGCGGCTTGATTTTGCTCACGATTGCGGCCACATGCCGGCCATGAACAAGCCGGTTCGCCCCGCCGATTCGATCCCACTCACGCCGCTGGCCGCGGAAGTCGAGCGCCGGCGCACCTTTGCCATCATCTCGCATCCGGACGCCGGCAAGACCACGCTGACCGAAAAGCTGCTGCTGTTCGGCGGCGCCATCAATCTCGCCGGCCAGGTCAAGGCCAAGCGCGACCGCCGCTCGACCCGTTCCGACTGGATGGCGATCGAGCGCGAGCGCGGCATTTCGGTCGTCACCTCGGTGATGACCTTCGAGTACGACGGCCGCGTGTTCAACCTGCTCGACACGCCCGGCCACGAGGACTTCTCCGAAGACACCTACCGCACGCTGACCGCGGTCGACTGCGCGGTGATGGTGATCGACGCCGCCAAGGGCATCGAGGCGCGCACCCGCAAGCTGTTCGAGGTCTGCCGGCTGCGCGACATCCCGATCGTCACCTTCATCAACAAGATGGATCGCGAGAGCCGCGACCCGTTCGAACTGCTGGACGAGATCGAGAAGACGCTGGCGCTCGACACCGCGCCGATGACCTGGCCGATCGGGCGCGGCCGCGATTTCGCCGGCACCTAGGATCTTGCCACCGGCGAGATGCGGCTGTTGAGCGAGGACGGCCAAGCACGCGCCAAGCCGCAGCCGCTCGATCTCGCGGCGCTGGCTGCGAAAAATCCGATGCTCGATGCCGAGGCGATCGCCGAGGAACTGGCGCTGGTGAAGGAGGCCTGCCGGCCCTTCGATTTCGACGCTTTCCGCGAGGGGCATCTGACGCCGGTGTTCTTCGGCTCGGCCTTGAAGAATTTCGGCGTCAAGGATCTGCTCGACGCGCTGGCCGCCTTCGCGCCGTCGCCGCGCGCGCAGGTGGCGAATAAGCGCACGGTCGACGCCGCATGAGAGCGCCATGACCGCCTTCGTGTTCAAGATCCAGGCCAACATGGATCCCAACCACCGCGACCGCATCGCCTTCGCGCGGCTGTGCTCGGGCAAGCTGCGGCGCGGCATGAAGGCGAAGCTCGTGCGCACCGGCAAGCCGATGACGCTGTCGGCGCCGCAATTCTTTTTCGCGCAGGACCGCGCGATCGCGGACGAGGCCTATGCCGGCGACGTGGTCGGCATCCCCAACCACGGCACCCTGCGCATCGGCGATACGCTGACCGAGGGCGAGGATATCACCTTCCTCGGCGTGCCGAACTTCGCGCCGGAAATTCTGCGCCGCGTCAAGCTCGGCGATCCGATGAAGGCCAAGAAGCTGAAAGAGGCGCTGCAGCAGATGGCGGAAGAGGGCGTGGTGCAGGTGTTCCGCCCGCTCGACGGCGCGCCGGCGCTGGTCGGCGTGGTCGGGCCGTTGCAGCTCGACGTGTTGAAGGTGCGGCTCGCCGACGAATACGGCCTCGAGATCGGCTTCGAGACGCCGGAATTCCAGCTGGCGCGCTGGATTTCCTGCGCCGACGACAAGAAGCTCGACGACTTCGTGCAGGCCAATTATTCGAGCGTTGCCGAAGACCTCGACGGCGACGGCGTGTTCATGGCGCGCAACCAGTTCATCCTCGATTACACCGCGCGAGCGCGCGCCCCGGCATCGTGTTTCACCGACATCAAGGACGTGAAGAACAAGGTGCCGCAGCGGCATACGCATCATCGGGCGCGCTTGCAATCGCCCGCGCCATCGCCTCTACTGCGCCGCTAGCGGGCTTAGCTGCCGGGAGCTGATAATATGGGCCTTATCCTCATCGTTGGGCTGGTGGTTTTTCTTGGCGCCCACGTTGTTCGTCACGTTTCGCGGCGCGCGCTCGGATGCGATCGCGAAACTGGGCGTGAACGGCTACCGCGCGCTGTTCTCCATCGTCGTCGATCGCGGGTCTGGCGATCATCGTGTGGGGCTACGGGCAATACCGCGCGCATGAATGGATCCAGGTCTGGTCGCCGCCCGCTTTTATGCGGCACATCACCATTGGCTTGATGCTGTTCGCGGTTATTTTTTTCGTCGCCGCGTTCATTCCCAGCCACATCAAGGCCAAGCTCAAACACCCGATGCTGGCAAGCGTGAAAACCTGGGCGCTGGCACATCTGCTGTCGAACGGTGACCTCGGCTCGATCCTGCTGTTCGGCGCGTTCCTGGCCTGGGGCGTCTATGCCCGCATCGCCGCCAAGAAGCGCGGCGACCTCGGCGCGACCACCGCGCCGGCCGGCTGGATCAACGACATCATCGTGGTCGTGCTCGGTATCGTCATCTTTCTCGCGCTCGGCTACGCCTTCCACCCGATGGTCATCGGCGTGCCCGTTTTCGGGAGGTAAATCTTGTCAGTACAGGACGAGATCAGGCGGATCACCGCGCCGGATATTTTCGCCCGCAAGGGCGGCGAACCGATCGTGTGCCTGACGTCGTATCACGCGCACACCGCGCGGCTCGTCGACAAATACTGCGACGTGATCCTGGTCGGGGACTCGCTCGGCATGGTGATGCACGGGCTGGAGACGACCGTTCCGGTCACGCTCGAGATGATGATCCTGCAAGGCCACGCGGTGATGCGCGGCTCCAAGCGCGCGCTGGTGGTCGTCGACATGCCGTTCGCTTCCTACGAGGCCTCGAAGGAGCAGGCTTTCATGAACGCCGCGCGCGTGTTGAAGGAAACCGGCTGCGGCGCCATCAAATTGGAAGGCGGCACGCGCATGGCCGAAACCATTGCCTTCCTGGTCGAGCGCGGCGTGCCGGTGATGGCGCATGTGGGCTTGACGCCGCAGGCGATCAACGTGCTCGGCTCGTTCCGCGCGCAAGGGCGCGAGGAGGCCGACTGGGCGCGCATCGAGCAGGATACCATCGCCGTGGCCGAGGCCGGCGCCTTCGCGGTGGTGATCGAGGCGGTGGCGGAGCCGCTGGCGCGCAAGCTCACCGCCGCCGTGCGCATTCCGACCATCGGAATTGGGGCGAGCGTCGCCTGCGACGGTCAAATCCTGGTGCTGGAGGACATGCTCGGCCTGTCGCCGCGGGTGCCGAAATTCGTCAAGCGCTATGGCGAGCTTGGCCCCGGCATCGAGAAGGCGGTCGCCGACTATGCGGCGGAAGTGCGCGCGCGCGCGTTTCCGGGTCCTGCGCATGTTTATGCGATGAAGGGCAAAAAGCCGTAGAACCCCTTGATTCTTAACGATTGCCGGCGCCAAGTTTTGCCTTGGCATCGCCATATCGCTAGGTTACGCCGCAATTCGCGCCGGGGGACGGGCGCTACGGGGACTTGGAGCAAATCGTGGCCGATATTTTTCATGAAGTGGACGAGGAAGTCCGGCGCGAACGGCTTCAGAAGCTGTGGGATCGCTACGGTATTTACCTCATCGCGCTGGCCGTCCTGTTCGTCGCGGGTGTCGCCGCTTGGCGCGGCTATGAGTGGTGGCAGGCGAAAAAGGCCGCTACCGCCGGCGCCGCATTCGAGTCGGCGCTGAGTTTGAGCGAAGAGGGCAAGCACGCCGAGGCGGAAGCGGTCCTCGCCAAGGTCGCCGCTGAGGCGCCGGCCGGCTATCGCATCCTGGCGCGTTTGCGGGCCGCCGCCGAGCTCGCGCAGGTGAAGCCGGCCGATGCCGTGAAGGCTTATGACGAACTTGCCGTCGATAATTCGCTCGGGCCCACATTGCGAGATCTCGCCGCCGTGCGCGCGGGCATGTTGGTGGTGGATAGCGCGTCGCTTGCCGATATGCAGCGCCGTCTCGATCCGCTCAGCCAGCCCGGCCGCACTTTCCGCCACATCGCGCGCGAGCTTTTGGCGTTGTCGGCTTGGCGCAATCACGACTTCACCGCCGCGCGCCGTTATGTTGACATGATCGCGACCGATGCCGAGAGCCCGCCAGGCAGCCGCGCGCGCGCCGAAGTGCTCTCTGCGCTGATCGCTGCCGGCGGGAAAAGTTAAGGTTTAGCCCGTGCGCCGCATCCATAGCATCGTATTGCTGGTCGCCCTGGTCGCGCTCGCTCCGGTGCTCGTCGGCTGTGCAGGCTCCGATAACGATAAGTTCGACATATTCAAACTCAACGAGAAGAAAAAGCTGAAGGGTGAACGCAAGGAACTGTTTCCGGAAGGTGTTCCGGGAGTAACGCAAGGGCTGCCACCCGAATACTTGAAGGACAGCCAGCCGCAGCCGAATACGGCGCAATTGCCGCCGCCCGCATTACCGGCAACTGCGGCCGCCGGCGCGCCAACCGATAAAGCGGCTGTGCCCGCGCAGCCGAGCAAGACGGCTGCGGTCGAGCCGGTGAAAGAGCCGAAACCCAAAGCAAAACCAAAGCGCAAGCGGAAGCCGCACACGGCGAAGCATCCGGTTGCGCCGGCCACCGCGCAACCCGCGGCCCAGAAACAAACAGGCGGCCAGCAACAGCCGCCGCCCTGGCCGGATCAACAACAGGCGCAATCGCCGCAGCCGGCGCAGGGGCAGAACTCGGGCACATCGCCCTGGCCGTCGGCACCGCCGCCCGGTACCTTCTCGCGCTGATGGATTAGGGTCTTGCGCAGGCCTTGACCCGCGCATCCATCTAACAAACACATCCTACAGTTTCGGTTGATGGATTGCCGCGCCAAACCCGGCAATGAGGGTATATGAGCTTCACGATCGCCATCGTCGGCCGGCCCAATGTCGGCAAGTCAACGCTGTTCAACCGGCTGGTCGGACGCCGTACCGCGCTGGTCGACGACCGGCCGGGCGTGACGCGCGACCGGCGCGAAGGCGAGGGCCGGCTCGGCGACCTTGAATTCACCGTGATCGATACCGCCGGATTGGAAGAGTTCGCACCCGAGAGCCTCACCGGCCGCATGCGGGCGCAAACCGAAACCGCGATGGCGCAGGCGGATGCGATCTTCTTCATGATCGATGCGCGGAGCGGTCCGACCGGAGTCGACCGGGTCTTCGCCGAACTCGTTCGCAAGTCGGGCAAGCCGGCCGTGCTCATCGCCAACAAGATGGAGGGAACGGCCGGCGAAGCGGGGCGTTTGGATGCGTATGCGCTCGGCCTCGGAGAGCCGGTCGCGATTTCCGCCGAGCACAACGAAGGCTTGGCCGATCTTTACGATGCTTTGCGCGCGGCATTGCCGGAGCGCACCGCGCAGCAGATCGCGGCGGCGGCCGAACCTTCCGGGCCGCATCCGATCCGCGTCGCCATTGTCGGGCGTCCGAATGCCGGCAAGTCCACGCTGGTCAACCGGCTGATCGGTGAGGAGCGGTTACTTACCGCTCCGGAAGCCGGCACCACCCGCGATTCCATCGCGGTCGATCTCGACTGGCGCGGCGAGAAATTCCGTATCCACGACACCGCCGGGCTGCGCCGGCGTTCGCGCGTCGAGGAGAAACTGGAAAAGCTGTCGGTCGCCGACGCGCTCAATGCGGTGCGCTTTGCTGAGGTTGTGGTGGTCCTGCTCGATGTCGAAAACGCGTTCGAGGAGCAGGACCAGCGCATCGCCGATCTGGTCGAGCAGGAAGGCCGCGCCATCGTCATTGCGGTCAACAAATGGGATTTGAAGGAGAAGACGGCGGGTGCCATCGGCAAGCTGCGTGTGCAGGCCGACGAGAAGCTCACGCAGATGAAGGGAGTGCCGCTGGTGGCGGTGTCGGCTCTGACTGGGGAAGGTCTCGACCGCCTGATGCAGGCGATCGTCGATGCCTACGCGGTGTGGAATAAGCGTATTCCGACCAGTGCGCTCAATCGCTGGTTCGAACACGCCGTCGAGGCGCATCCGCCGCCGGCGGTGTCGGGGCGCAGGCTCCGCCTTAATTACATCACCCAGGCCAAGAGCCGGCCGCCGAGCTTCGTGTTGTTCTGCACCCGCGCCGATGCCGTGCCCGACGCCTATAAGCGCTATCTGGTCAATTCCTTGCGCGAGAGTTTCGAGCTGCCCGGCACGCCGATCCGGCTGACGCTGCGCGAGAAGAAAAATCCGTTCAAAGGACGCGCCCGAAGAAAGCACTGACCGGTTGTCGATACCGGTAAGGCTGGACCACTGTTACATCGGGAGGCCGCGGGCAGGCGGCCTCCCGGGCAGCCGAAGCGCGATAAGGCCGCTAGCCTAGCGACGGGCGCAGATCGCGGTCATGCCCTTGGCCGGGCCACAACGGGCCGCGGAAGCCTGCACCACCGGCTGCACGGCAGGGTCGGCGGCGCAGACTGCGGACGCGATCACCTCGCCCGGATTGCAGGACACGCTGCAGCCGCTCGTGCCGCAAGCTGAAGCTCCGAGCGTGATGACGCGCAGTCCGGTGGCCGGTCCCGGTGGGCCTTGCTCGCCCGGCGGTCCGCGATCGCCTTTCGGCCCCTGCATCCCGACATCACCCTTTGGCCCCGCCGATCCTGCTTGTCCCGCCGGGCCCGCCGGCCCGCGCGGACCGGCCGCTCCGGCATGACCGGCGGCGCCAACTTCACCTTTCGATCCCGGCGGGCCCGCCGGTCCTTGCGGGCCCTCGAAACAGCCGGCCAGGAGAAACGCCGTGGCAATGAGCGCCGATGTCGTCAGTATTCGCATGTCAATCCTCCCCTTCACAAATTAAGCGGCTTGTTTGCTGAACGCGGCAAGCTTGCTTAGCGCAATTGTTGCTGTGCTTTTGCGACAGGCTAACGCGGATCGCGCGGCAATAAAACCTGCATCGTTATGCCGGCGCTCTGATGTGAATTATCGCGCAGCAACAAGGCGCCGCAGCCGCGCGAGCGGGCGAGTATGCGCAGGCGCAAATACGAGCCCTTACGCGGGCTGGCGCAGTTCCAGAAACTTCTTCGCCCGGAAATCGTAAATCTTGCCGCTTTCGGCGCATTCCACAGTGCACAGCGGCACAATGGCTTGCGCGACTTCTTCCGGCGTCGGCAGCGTCTCGCGATCGATGCCGGGAAAAGCACCCAGATACATGCGGGTGCGGGTCGGGCCCGGCGCGAACAGATTGACGCGCACCTTGGTCGTTGCGCTCTCCGCCGCATAGCTGCGCACCAGCGCATCGAGCGCGGCCTTGCTGGCCGCGTAGGGGCCCCAATAGGCGCGGCCCTTGTAAGCGACCGCGGAGGTGAGAAACACCGCACGCCCGGCCTGCGAACGCTTGAGCAGCGCGTCCATCGTCCGGATCAATTGCCAGTTGGCGGTGACATTGACCGCGAACAGATTGTCCCAATCCTTCGGTTGGTAATGATCGAGCGGCGACAGCGGCCCGAGCACGCCGGCATTGCCGACCAGCACGTCGAGGCGGCCATAGCGCTCATTGAGCGCGAGCGCGAGGCGGGCGATGCCGTCGCTATCCTTCACATCCAGCGGCACCAGCGTCGCGGAGCCGCCGGCCGCCTTGATGTTGTCGTCGAGTTCCTCCAGTCCGCCCACCGTGCGCGCCACCGCCACCACATGGGCGCCGGCTTGCGCAAGCTGCAATGCCAGCGCCGCGCCAATGCCGCGCGAGGCGCCGGTCACCAGCGCGATACGGTCGGAAAGGGGTTTGGCGGCCATTCACCTGTCATGCCCGGCCTTGGGCCGGGCATCCACGTCTTGATTTGCTGGCAACCTTTTAAAGGCGTGGATGGCCGGGACAAGCCCGGCCATGACGAAAAACAAGATTACCTAGATGGCTTCCGCCAGCAGCGACAATTGCCGCGGGCTGGCCTCGTGCGCAGCCTGGTCGGTGAGGGCGGTCGGGTAGTCGCCGGTGAAGCAGTGGTCGGTGAATTGCGGCCGCGCCGCATCGCGCTTCTCGAAACCCATGGCGCGGTAAATGCCGTCGACCGACAGGAACGCCAGCGAATCCGCGCCGATGAATTGCCGCATGCCCTCCAGATCGTGGGTGGCGGCGAGCAGCTTGTCGCGTTCGGGCGTGTCGATGCCGTAATAGTCGGGATGGGTGATCGGCGGCGAGGCGATGCGGAAATGCACCTCCTTGGCGCCGGCATCGCGCATCATCTGGACGATCTTTCGCGAGGTGGTGCCGCGCACGATGGAATCGTCCACCAGCACGATGCGCTTGCCCGTGACCACCGCGCGGTTGGCCGCGTGCTTCATGCGCACACCCTGATCGCGGATCGTCTGCGTCGGCTGGATGAAGGTGCGGCCGACATAATGATTGCGGATGATGCCGAGCTCGTAGGGGATGCCGGACTCGCGGGCAAAGCCGATGGCCGCCGGGACGCCGGAATCGGGTACCGGCACGATCACATCGACGGCGGCCGGCGCTTCGCGGGCCAGTTCGGCGCCCATGGTCTTGCGCACATTATAAACATGGCGGCCGCCGACGGTGGAATCCGGCCGCGCGAAATAGATGTATTCGAAGATGCAGGGGCGCGGCGCCATCGGCGGGAACGGCTTGTGCGATTGCGCGCCGTCCTCGTCGAACACCACCACCTCGCCGTTTTCCACGTCGCGCACATATTGCGCGCCGATCATATCGAGGGCGCAGGTCTCCGACGCCAGGATCGGACAGCCGTCGAGCTTGCCGATCACCAGCGGGCGGATGCCGAGCGGATCGCGCGCGCCGACCAGCTTCTTGTTGGTCAAGCCGACGAAGGCATAGGCGCCTTCGAGCTGGCGCAAGCCATCGATGAAACGGTCCACGAAACGGTTTCGGCGCGCGCGTGCCACCAGATGCAGGATCACCTCGGTGTCGGTGGTTGATTGCATCATGGCGCCTTCGTGCACCAGGCTGCGGCGCAACGTGATGCCGTTGGTGAGGTTGCCGTTGTGGCCGATGGCGAAGCCGCCGCCTTCAAGCTCCGCGAACAGCGGCTGCACGTTGCGCAGAACGGTCTCGCCGGTGGTCGAGTAGCGCACATGGCCGATCGCCGTGGTTCCGGGCAGGCGGTCGATCACCTCGCGGCGAGAGAAAGTATCGCCGACTAGGCCGAGGCGGCGTTCGGAGTGGAAGCGCTTGCCGTCGAACGAGACGATGCCGGCGGCCTCCTGGCCGCGATGCTGGAGCGCGTGCAGGCCGAGCGCGGTGATGGCGGCGGCGTCGGGATGGCCGAAAATGCCGAACACGCCGCATTCCTCGCGCAGCCGGTCGGCATCCGGATCGAATTCGGCGCCGGCGGTCGGTACGAGGTCTTGCGTCTGCTGCTGCATCGCTAGAGCGTTCCGGTGCGGGGTATAAGCTCCGACTTCTGGTCGGGACTGGTATCCGGCGGCTCCTGCTCTTCCGGTTTCTGCCGCCGCAACCTCTTCAAGATGGTGCTTTCGGGGTCATCCGGCAACATGGACATCAACCATTGTCCCGTACTTTGCAACACAACCTTTGACTTGGCGCCGCGTACCCATTCCGGCTGGCTGCGGTCGGGCACCAGCCAGGCGAAGAACAGGAAAGCGACCACCACGATGAGCAGCCCGCGGCCGAGCCCGAACAGAAAGCCGAGGGTGCGGTCGAGCGCGCCGACCCGGCTGTCGAGCACCATGTCGGAAATGCGCACGGTGATGATCGAGACGACGAGCAGCGTGAGCAGAAATACCGCACCGACGCTGGCGCCGGTCGCCACCATGTCGCTTGAGACGTACTGTTTTGCGATCGGCAGGACGCGCGAATAGGAATAGAGCGTGACCAGCGCGGCAATGCCCCAGGCGCCGATCGACAGTATCTCGCGCATGAAGCCGCGAATCATGGCCAGCAGCCCCGAAACCAGCATGACCACCAAGAGGACGATGTCGAGCAGCGTAATCGGCATCGGCGCCTCATCGGCTCGGCGGCTGCGCGCAGCCGCCGCCGCGCTTCGGCCAGGCCGGCGCGGCGAATCCGGACCCGCCGCGGCGGCTCCGGAACAGGGCGACGCTGTGGGTCTTAAGTGTTTAATTTTACGCCCATTTCTGCTCGCGCTTTCGCCTGCTGGATGCGGCCGCGCGCGGCGGTTTCGAGGCCCCGTGTATAGCGGGGCGTCACGATCCCGTCACCCGTCTTGTCGACGGGAATTGGCGGCCGTGCCCCTGCTGCCGCGGGCGGCGATGTCGGCCACCAGATTGGCGAGGCTGGCCACATCGGTGATCCTGAGGCCCGGCTCTCCGGCTTCCGCGCGCGCGGCTTCCGGAACCACGGCGCGCGTAAAGCCTAGCTTTGCGGCTTCTTTGAGCCGGGCCGGCGCTTGCGCCACCGGCCGGATGGCGCCCGACAGCGAGACTTCGCCGAAATAGACCGCATCGGCCGGCAGGGGAGCGTTGGCGAGCGAAGAAACCAGCGCGGCGGCAGCGGCGAGATCGGCCGCCGGCTCCTGAATGCGCAAGCCGCCGGCGACATTAAGGTAAACGTCATGGCCGCCGAGCCGCACGCCGCAATGAGCTTCCAGCACCGCCAGCACCATCGACAGCCGGCTGGGGTCCCAGCCGACCACCGCGCGGCGCGGCGTGCCGAGCGAGGTCGGCGCCACCAGCGCCTGGATCTCGACCAGCAAGGGCCTGGTGCCCTCGATGCCGGCGAACACCGCGGTGCCGGGCGAGCCCAGATCGCGCTCGGACAGGAACAGTTCGGACGGATTGGCGACCTCGCGCAGGCCCGATCCGGTCATCTCGAACACGCCGATCTCGTCGGTCGGGCCGAAGCGGTTTTTCACCGCGCGCAGGATTCGGAACTGGTGCGAGCCCTCGCCCTCGAACGACAGCACGGCGTCGACCATGTGCTCGACCACGCGCGGGCCGGCGATCTGGCCGTCCTTGGTGACATGGCCGACCAGGATGACGGCCGCGCCCGACCGCTTGGCAAAGCGGATCAGCGCCTGCGCGCTGCCGCGCACCTGTGTCACCGTGCCGGGCGCGGATTCCACCAGGTCGGTCCACATGGTCTGGATCGAGTCGATGACGATCAGCCGCGGCGTCTTGCCTTCCGATAGGGTGGCGATGATGTCCTCGACCGCGGTTTCCGCCGCCAGCTCGACAGCGGCGGCGCCTAACGACAACCGCTCGGCGCGCAGGCGCACCTGGGCGACCGCCTCTTCGCCGGAGATGTAGACCGCGCGGTGGCCGGCGCGCGCCAGCGCGGCGGCGGCCTGAAGCAGCAGCGTCGATTTGCCGATGCCGGGATCGCCCGCCATCAGCAGCACAGAGCCGCGCACGAAGCCGCCGCCGGTGACCCGGTCGAATTCGGCAACGCCGCAGGGCAGGCGCGGCGCCTCATGGGCCTCGCCGGTGAGCGGCTCGAGCGCGAACACGCGGCCCTTGCTTGGTTTTCGCCCGGGTCCGGCCGGGCGTTCGGCGCCTTCCTGGACCAGCGTATTCCATTCGCCGCAGGCTTCGCATTTGCCCTGCCAGCGGCTCGCCGCCGCGCCGCAGTTCTGGCAGATGAAGCTGAGACTGCGCCGGGACATGAGGGGAATTGCCGCCAAATCAATGATCTGGACGTTAAACCGCCCATGAGAACATTACAAGAACATTGTTTAAGAAATTCCTATCCCACGGGATAAGGCTTCCGAACCTCTATCCGTTCGTCCCCGCGAAAGCGGGGACCCAGGAGCAACGTTTGAAGCCTGAGGTGGGGCCTGGATTCCCGCTTGCGCGGGAATGAGCGGAGGGTGAAGCGTCGCCAGCAGGCTCTCTCAGCCCTGATAAACCCTGTGATACCGCCGCCCCAGGCTCGTAAGCACCTCGTAGCCGATGGTGCCGGCGGCGGTGGCGAGCGCGTCGACGGTGATCTCGCCGCCGATCAGGGTCGCAAGGTCGCCGCGCCGGGCGGCGTTGTCGGGCAACTCGGTCACGTCGATCGCCAGCAGATCCATGGAGACGCGGCCCGCCAGCGGACAGCGCTGGCCGGCGACGATGGCGTCGGCGCCCGGCGCCTCGTCGGAGGCGCTGGCCGCGCGCAGGTAGCCGTCGGCATAGCCGACCGCGACCACCGCGACCCGCGTCGTGCGCTTGGCGGTCCAGGCGGCGTCGTAACCGATGGTCTCGCCGCGCGGAACGGTGCGCACCTGCACGATATGCGCCTGTAATTCGATCGCCGGGCGCATCGGATTGCTCTGCCCCGGGATCGGGTTGACGCCATAGAGCGCGACCCCCGGGCGCACCAGGTCACAATGGGCGGCAGCCCCCAGGAAAATGCCGGACGAATTGGCGAGCGAAGAGGGAATACCGCGATAGAGGACGCGCACTTCGCGGAATGCATTGATCTGACGGGCGTTGAGCGGATGCTCTGGCTGCTCGGCGCAGACGAGATGGCTCATCAACAGGGTAATGCCGTGGTTTTCGGCGCGGATGCGGGGCGCCAGCGCGGAGGCCTCGTTGACCGAGACACCGAGCCGGTTCATGCCGGTGTCGACATGCAGCGCGGCGCCGCCACGCCACTCATGGGTGGTGCAGAAGGCATCCCATTCCGCCAGTTCGACCATGCTGCCGATCACCGGCCGCGCGCGGATGTCGGCGTAAGATTCCGCGGTGCCCGGCAGCAGCCCGTTGAGCACATAGATTGCCGGCTCCGATACAACGCCGCGCACCCGCCGCGCCTCGCCGAGATCGGCGACGAAGAAGGTCTTGCAGCCGGCCTTGGCGAGTGCGGCCGCGACCTGCTCGATACCGCAGCCATAGCCGTCGGCCTTGATCACCGCCGCGCATTCCGCCGGCGTGGCGCGGCGGCCGAGCGCGCGCCAATTGGCCTCGATGGCCGCGAGATCGACGGTGAGAATGCCGCCCGCCTGCGCCGCCGGCGGACCGGCGGTCACGATCCTGTCGGCCGGGCGATCGTCCGGCGGGCTCAGGTCCTGGGGAGGGGCGGGTTCGGCTTCGGCCATGGGCCTGGGTTTAGCCGCCTGTGGGAGGGGCGTCCATGCGGCGCGCGCCGGCGGCGGGCCGTCTCAACCGATCCGCTCCGGCAGGTGGTCGAGCTTCGCCAAGGTGGAGAACTTCGTGATGGCGCCTTCGAATTGCAGTTCGACCGTGCCGGTCGGGCCGTGGCGCTGCTTGCCGATGATCACCTCGGCCCTGCCGTGGACTTTTTCGCCTTCCGCCAGCCATTCCGCGAACTTCTCGCGGTTGGTCTCCAATGGCTTGCGCATCTGGTGATAATACTCCTCGCGGAACACGAACAGCACCACGTCGGCATCCTGTTCGATCGAACCGGATTCGCGCAAGTCGGAGAGCTGCGGGCGCTTGTCGTCGCGGCTTTCCACCTGGCGCGAGAGCTGCGAGAGCGCGAGGATCGGCACGTTAAGTTCTTTCGCCAGCGCCTTGAGCTTGGTGGTGATCTCGGTGATTTCCTGCACGCGATTTTCTTGGCTGCGGCGGGTCGAACCCTGCAGCAGTTGCAAGTAGTCGATGATCAGCAGGTCGAGGCCGCGCTGGCGCTTGAGCCGGCGCGCGCGGGCGGCAAGCTGCGCCACCGACAGGCCGCCGGTCTCGTCGACGAAGAACTGCAAATTCTGCAATTCGATCGAGTGATCCTTGATGCGCTCGAATTCGGCTTCGCTGATGCCGCCGCGCCTGATCTGGTTGGACGGAATGCCAGTCTGCTCGGCGATGATGCGGGTGGCGAGCTGTTCGGCCGACATTTCCAGCGAGAAGAAGCCGACAATGCCGCCATTGCCGGTGACCGTGTGCCCGTCGGGCCGCACTTCGCCGCGCCAGGCGCGCGCGACGTTGTAGCCGATATTGGTGGCGAGCGCGCTTTTGCCCATGCCGGGACGGCCGGCGAGGATGATCAAGTCGGACGGCTGCAACCCGCCCATCATGCGGTCGAGATCGTCGAGCCCGGTGGCGATGCCGGAAAGTTTCCCATCGCGCTGGAAGGCGTGCGCCGCCATGTCGATCGCGGTGGTGAGCGACTGGGCGAAGCGCTGGAAGCCGCCGTCGTAGCGGCCGGTCTCGGCCAGTTCGTACAGCCGCCGCTCGGCGTCCTCGATCTGGTTGCGCGGCGAGAAGTCGACCGGCGCGTCGTAGGCGACGTTGACCATGTCCTCGCCGACGATGATCAGCGCGCGGCGGATCGACAGGTCATAGATCGTGTGGCCGTAATCCTCGGCATTGATGATGGTGGTCGCCTCGGCGGCGAGCCGCGCCAGGTACTGGCTCACCGTCATGCCGCCGATATCGGTATCGGCGCCGATAAAGGTTTTCAGCGTGACCGGCGTTGCCACCTTGCCGGCGCGGATCAGGTCGCGCGTAAGCTGATAGATTTTCTGGTGAATCGGCTCGAAGAAATGTTCCGGGTTGAGGAAATCGGAGACCCGGTAGAAGGCCTCGTTGTTGACCAGGAGTGCGCCCAATAGCGCCTGTTCCGCCTCGATATTGTGCGGAGCGGAACGAAAATTCTGGGCAGGTTCTTCGACCTGCTTGCGGAGAGCCGAATCGATGAGCGCCATGATGTCTGTGCTTACCCGGGAAATGTGGCATAGCACGAGCGATTTAAGGGGCAGGGCAAACCGCCCGCAGTTGCCCCGCAATTCACAAGGGCCAAACAGCGGTGAACAAGATTGGTTTTTTCTTGACCGATGGAGCGCCTGCGCGGCGGTTTCCGCGCGCTACTCGCCGGCAAGCCGCAACGGCGGGTGGCGTTCGCCTTCGGCGCCGCGCAAGCGGCGTTCCTCGCGGGCGATATAGTCCCGCGTCCGCGGCACCACGTCCTGCCGCTTGGTGAGCTGGATCTGAAACACCATCATGGCCTGCTCGCGGAACGACATTTCGGACGCAGCGAGATAGAACTCCCACATGCGCACGAAACGCTGGTCGTAGATGCGCTCGACCTCCTCGCGGTGGGCGAGGAATCGCTCGCGCCAAGCTTTCAGCGTCTCGGCGTAATGCAGGCGCAGGATTTCCATGTCGGTGACCAGCAGCCCGGATTTCTCGACGTGCGGCAGCACCTCGGACAGCGACGGGATATAGCCGCCGGGGAAAATATATTTTGCGATCCACGCATTGGTCACGTTCGGCCCTTCCGAACGGCCAATCGAATGCAGGACCATCACGCCGTCGTCGGCCAGCAGTTGCGCGCTCTTGCGGAAGAACGTGTCGTAATGATTGACGCCGACATGTTCGAACATGCCGACCGAGACGATGCGGTCGAACGGCCCCGCGACGTCGCGATAGTCCTGTAAGTTGAACCGGGCCCGTTCGGCCAAGCCCTTTTCCGTGGCGCGTTCGCTGGCGATGGCGTGCTGCTCCTGCGACAGCGTGATGCCGGTCACGTCGGCGCCGGCGACCTCGGCGAGATACAAGCCCAGCCCGCCCCAGCCGCAGCCGATGTCGAGCACGCGCAAGTCCCGATCGCGGCGGCTGCGGCCGAGCAGCAGCTTGGCGGCGAGATGGCGCTTCTTGGCGATCTGGGCGTCGTCGAGCGACGTCTCGGGGCTATCGAAATAGCCGCAGCTGTATTGCCGGTCGGCGTCGAGGAACAGCGAATAGAGCCGGCCGTCGAGATCGTAGTGATGCGCCACGTTGTGGCGCGCGCGCCGGCGCGGGTTGAACTGATCCAGCCGGCGGCGCAGAAAACGCAGCCAACTCTGCGGGCGGGCCCAGTGCGGCACTTCCGTTTTTTGGCCGAGACAGATGGCCAGCACATCGGCGATCGAGCCTTGCTCGACCACGAAGGTGCCGTCCATATACGCTTCGCCGAATTTGAGCTCGGGATCGAGCAGGATGGCCCATTCGGCGGAGCGGGAAGTAAAGCGCACCGATACCGGCTGGCCGGTCCCATCGCCGAAGCTCAATACCGTGCCGCGCGAGGTGGTTACGCGAAATGTCCCCCGCCGGATAAAGGTCTTCAGCAGAAACTGAAGCAACCGGTCCATCGGCCGCCTCCGTCACTTAAGCATTCGTGCGACGAAGCTTCGCTTGCCTCGTCAAACAAACGCGCCGGACGAACAAACGTTCAATTTAGGTATTTAATCAAAGTTCCGCCGGTCCAGCAATGCTTCAAATCACGGCCCGCCGACAATTTTGCCGATGGTCACAATCCCGCGATAATGGGCTATCAACACTGCGGCGGGCGGGCGTGCAAGGCAAGCAATTGGAAGGTCGAGGGCTATGATGGGTATGAATCGCGGCGTCGGGCTGGCAATGGCGGTGTTGGCGCTCTGTCTGGCGGGACCGGCTGGGGCAATGGAAAACTTGGATTCGGGCAAAACCGGCGCGCAACTGTTCGCCTCGGATTGCGCCCTTTGTCACAAGAACCCCGGGAGCCTGGCCAAGGCCGGCGGCATATTCGGGCTGTCCAGCTTTCTGCGCGAGCACTACACGGCCAGTAGTCAATCGGCTGACGCCATCGCCGCCTATCTAGAATCGGTCGCCCGGGCGCAGCCACAGGGCAGGCGCCCGGCCTCGGCCAAGCGCAGGGTCAAAGGCGACGAAAAGGCCAAGACCGGCGAAAAAAAGCCGGGTGCGGCCAAGTCCGACGAGGCCAAATCCGGCAAGCCGGCGGAAGTCAAGGCTTCCGAGCCCAAGACTTCGGGGCCCAAGGCTTCGGAGCCTAAGACTTCGGAACCCAAGACTTCAGGGCCCAAGGCTTCGGAGTCAAAAACTTCCGAGCGCAAGACCTCGGAGCCCAAGTCTTCCGTGCCGCGACCGCCCGAGGCCATACCGGGCCAGCCGAAAGCGGAAGCCAAACCGGATAAGCCGGCGAAGTCCGACTAGGCTTCAGTTTTCTCGTCGTCGTTTTTGTTTTCCTTCGCGGCTTTGGCGGGCTTTTTCTTCTTGTCCTCGGCCGCAGCCTCAGGCTCGGCGGCCGGCTCTTCCGGTTTGTGCAAGGCCTTGGCCGCTTCCGGCTCGAAAAAGGCTTCCGCGGTTTCCAGGGCGGCGGCCGCATCTTCCTCGGCTTGCTCGCGCCGGGCCGTGACATCCTCGCCACGCGCGACCCGCTCGGCCTCGCCCGCGCTGCGTGCGACGATGACGGTGATGAGGGTCTCGACTTCCGGATGCAGCGCCAGCGGCACCTTGTACTGGCCGATGGTCTTGATCGGCGCGTTGAGCACGACCTGCGAACGGGTCACTTCGGCGCCGTCGTCTTTGAACATGGCGGCAATATCGCGGGTCGTGACCGAGCCGAACAACTGGCCGGCTTCGCTCGCCTGACGCAGCACAATAACGACCTTGCCGTTGAGCTTGGCGGCCACCGTGTCGGCCTGGCCTTTGAGTTCGAGATTGCGCGCCTGCAGGTCGCTCTTCATGGACTCGAAGCGCGACTTGTTCTCGGCGGTCGCGCGCAGGGCCTTGCCGCGCGGCAGTAGGAAATTGCGGGCGAACCCGTCCTTCACGCGCACCACGTCGCCCATTTGGCCGAGCTTGCCGATGCGCTCGAGCAGGATTACGTCCATTGTCATTACTCCTCGATTTGTTGGCGTTGATCTGAATTCGGTTGGTTCGTCTCTTCGTCAGGTACGGGCGGGCGGCCCGCGCTTGCGCGCGACGCGCGCGCGCAGGTCGATGGCCACCTCGATCAGACCGAGCAGGCAAAGCGCCAGCACCGGCCAGCCGAACACGAGCACCGCGGCGTAGACGCCGCCGAGCAGAAAGCCGCGGGCGTCCATGCCTTGCGTGATGGCATGCAGCACCGCAAAGCCGAGCACGCCATAGGCCATCAGCAGGCTTGCCGACAGCACGCCGGCGACGATGCCGACAAGGCCGCCGACAAAGCTCAGGACGACGGCAATCGCCAGCGCCGCCGCGAGCACGCGCGGAAACGTCATGGCGGCGAGCGGCGGCCAGGGCCGCTTCAGCAAACCGGAGAATTTCACGATGTGTGCGGCGAGCCACAGATTGAGCAGGTTGGTGATGGTGGCGAGCACCGCGGCCGCTGGCGGGATGGCGGCCACCAGGAAGTCGATGAGGCGGCTGGCATCGGATACGCCGGGAACGCTGAGCGGAGCACCCGCCGGCGCCGCCGTTTCGACGCGCAGGATTTGCGTCAGCGCGTTACGCAGGCCGGCGCGAAAGCTCTCGCCATCGAGGCCGAAATTGGGAATGGCGACCAACACGACCATCCCGGCAAGCACGGCGGCCCAGGCTACCAGCCGGCCCGGCGGATACCATTCGAGTGTTGCCGTGCCGTTGCCGACGGGGCGCGCCAGCATCGTCAGATAAGCGAGCCACCAGGCTGGAAGTCCGGTGCCGGCCAGAAAGGCGAATAAGAAGGCGGCCCCCAAAAAGGATCCGAGCAGGAGCGCGCCGGTAAGTGCGGCGATCAGCGCCGCCCAATGGCTCCAGCCGAGCCCGGCGATCATGATCGGCAGCGGCGCCAGATAAAACAGCGGGATCGACAGCCACGCGCCGGAGGTCACCGAAGCGAACAGCAAAGCCGCCGCGGCGCCGGCACCAATACCGATCAATCCGAGTTGCATCATCACGAGCTGTCCCGCTCCGTTCTGAGCGGTTAGAGACGGACAATCCGCCCCAACCATCGGCTTGCGGGTGTCCCCGCAAGCCTCGTTGATCTTTATCGTATCACGTAAGGCAGCAAGCCGAGGAAGCGCGAGCGTTTGATCGCCTGCGCCAGTTCGCGCTGCTTCTTGGCCGACACCGCGGTGATGCGGCTCGGCACGATCTTGCCGCGCTCCGACACGTAGCGCTGCAACAGCTTGACGTCCTTGTAGTCGATCTTCGGCGCGTTCGCGCCGGAAAACGGACAGGTCTTGCGCCGGCGGAAGAACGGACGGCGGGCGCCGCCACCTTGGGATGATCCGAATGCCATGGTCTATTCCTCCACCGCTGCGATCGCCGCGGACTCGACGTCGTCGTCGGAGCCGTCGCGCCGCGGCCGGCGTTCGCCGCGTCCGCGATCGCCGCGGTCGCCACGATCACCGCGCTCGCCGCGATCATCGCGGTCGGACTTGCGCATCATCGCGGAGGGACCTTCCTCGTGCGCCTCGACGCGGATGGTGAGGTAGCGCAAGACGTCTTCGTTGAGGCGCTCCTGGCGCTCGACCTCGTTGAGCGCGGCCGGCGGCGCGTCGACATTGAGCAGCGTCATGTGCGCCTTGCGGTTTTTGCGAATGCGGTAGTTGAGGGACTTCATCCCCCAGTATTCGGTCTTGGTGATCTTGCCGCCCGCCTCGGCGATGACGCCGGAAAGCTTCGCGGTCAATTCCTCGACCTGCTGCGCGCTCAGGTCCTGGCGCGCGAGATAGACGTGTTCGTACAGCGGCATGAAATGCCTTTCCCTTGAGTTACCCAATGTCCTCGACCCTGGCGCCTAGCCCCTCGAGCCCTTCGGGAAAGGCTCGAATGCTCTGAAGGCGGAAACACCGGACGCCGGGCCAACTGGCCCTACCGCTCTCCGTTAGGAAAACGGCCGTCCGTTCAGCTCCCAACCAGGATCGACGGAGCGCGCGGGTTATAGGCGGTTTAGGCTGAAAAAGGCAAGCGACCGGCCGCCATCGCCGATCCGAGGGGGCAGACCGTCTGAAGGTCCAGATGATAGGCGGTCTTGCCGCTCTGTCAGCGGAGCGGACTAACTTGACAGGACCCTTGTTGCGTTGTCTTTCGGCCCAATTCCGGCAAAATGACGAGGTTGTGAGGGGGTATGGCGGTCGTTTTCGTGTTTCCGGGCCAGGGCAGCCAGACGGTCGGCATGGGCAAGGCGCTGGCCGCAAACTTTGCGCCGGCCCGCCAAGTGTTCGACGAGGTGGATGAAGCGCTTGGCAGCAAGCTGAGCGCCATCGTGTTCGAAGGCCCGGCCGAGACGCTGACACTCACCGAGAACGCCCAGCCGGCGCTGATGGCTGTCTCGCTGGCCGCCATGCGCGTGCTGGAGCAGGAGGCCGGACTCGATCTTGCGCGCGACGCGAAATTCGTCGCCGGCCATTCGCTCGGCGAATATTCGGCGCTCGCCGCGGCAGGCGCCTTGAGCATTGCCGATACCGCGCGGCTGCTGCGCACGCGCGGGCAGGCCATGCAGAAGGCGGTGCCGGTCGGCGTCGGCGCCATGGCGGCGCTGCTCGGGCTCGAATTCGATGCGGCAGCCGCGGTCGCCGCGGAGGCCGCGCAAGGGCAGGTCTGCCAGGCCGCCAACGACAATGGCGCCGGCCAGGTGGTGGTGTCGGGCGACAAGGCGGCGGTCGAACGCGCCGTGGAAATCGCCAAGACCAAGGGCGCCAAGCGTGCCATGCTGCTGCCGGTGTCCGCACCCTTCCATTGCGCCTTGATGCAGCCGGCCGCCGATGTGATGGCGCAGGCGCTGGCGAATGTAAGCGTGAAGCCGCCGGTGGTGCCGGTAGTGGCGAACGTGCTGGCCAAGCCGATCAGCGAGCCGGCCGAAATCGTGCGTGCCCTGGTCGCGCAGGTCACTGGTACCGTGCGCTGGCGCGAGTCGGTCGCCGTCATGGCGGCCGCCGGCGTCAAGACGTTCTATGAAGTCGGCGCAGGCAAGGTGCTGAGCGGTCTCATCAAGCGCATCGCCGAGGGCGCGAGCGCGAGCGCGATCGGCAGCCCCGAGGACATCGCCGCATACAAAGCGGGGAGGAACGCATGATGTTCGATCTCACCGCCAAGACGGCTTTGGTGACCGGCGCCACCGGCGCCATCGGTTCAGGAATCGCCCGCGCGCTGCACGGCCAGGGCGCCACCGTCGCGCTCTCCGGCACGCGGCGCGAGGCGCTCGATGCGCTCGCCGGCGAACTAAAAGATCGCGTGCACGTGCTGCCCTGCGATCTCGCCGACAAGGATGCGGTCGAGGCGCTGGTGCCGAGCGCCGAAGAGAAAATGGGCAAGCTCGATATCCTGGTCGCCAATGCCGGCGTCAACCGCGACAACCTGTTTGTGCAATTGCGCGACGAGGATTGGGATAAGGTCATCGCAGTCAATCTGACCGCGACCTTCCGGCTTACGCGCGCGGCGGTGATGCGCATGATGCGCCGGCGCTGGGGCCGCGTGATCGGCATTTCCTCGGTGGTCGGCACCACCGGCAATCCGGGGCAGGGCAATTACACCGCTTCGAAAGCGGGCATGGTGGGCATGATGAAGTCGGTGGCGGCGGAATACGCCAAGCGCAACGTCACCGCCAACTGCATCGCCCCGGGCATCATCGCCAGCGCGATGATCGACAAGCTCAACGACAAGCAGCGCGAGAGCATTCTGGCGCGCGTGCCCGCGGGCCGGCTCGGAACGCCGGCCGACGTGGCGGCGGCGGCGGTCTATCTGGCCTCCGACGAGGCCGCCTACGTCACCGGGCAGACCATTCACGTGAACGGCGGGATGGCCATGATTTAGCGCATGATCCCGAAAAAGCTCGTCCGCGACCTGATCGGGAACGGGGACCGGATGTGGGGAAAGATCATGCGCAGGCAAAATGTTAACAACGGCGCAGAATCAGTCGAAGCGATGCGGTTAGAGGGGGAAATGCGTGGCTTTTCAGGGCTTGTGCGGCTACGCTGCCGCGCGCTAGTCAACGCATTTGAAGTATGGTAACCGAATTTCGGCCCGGCTGGGGCGGCCGATGGCGGATGCAATCGAAACTCCGCGATCGACAGTCGTTTCATCACCGTCAGCCACGACGAGGCCATACCGCGATGGTTGCGATCCGGTCCCGATCGCAGCCCAATGCAAAAGCACGAGGATGGAACGATGAGTGATATTGGCGAGCGGGTGAAAAAGATCGTCGTGGAGCACCTCGGGGTAGAGCCCGACAAGGTGACCGAACAAGCTAGTTTTATCGACGATCTTGGCGCCGACAGTCTCGACACCGTCGAGCTCGTGATGGCTTTTGAAGAGGAATTCGGCTGCGAAATTCCGGACGATGCCGCCGAGACGATCCTTACAGTCGGCGACGCGGTCAAATTCCTCGAAAAAAACGCTAAAAGCTGAGCGAAAGCCGCTGCGGCCGCTCGATAGCTTCATTAGTCGCGGATTTGTGGGCTATGCCCGGTCGTGCGGAGCGTAGGGGATTTAGTTTGGCTCGGAGCCGGCCATGAGACGCGTCGTCGTCACCGGGATGGGGATGCTCACGCCGCTCGGCTGCGGCGTGGAGCCGACCTGGCAGCGCCTGCTCAAAGGCGAGAGCGGGGCCAAGAAGATCGACACGTTCAACGTCGCCGATGTGTCCTGCAAGATCGCCTGCGTGATTCCGCGCGGCGACGGCAGCAACGGCACCTTCAATCCCGATCAATGGATGGAGCCGAAGGAGCAGCGCAAGGTCGACGGTTTCATCGTCTATGCCATGTGCGCGGCGAAGCAGGCGCTCGACGACGCTGGCTGGCGGCCGCAGAGCTACGAGGATCAGACCCGCACCGGCGTGCTGATCGGTTCCGGTATCGGCGGCATCGAAGGCATCGCCGAGACGGCCGTGGTCCTGCACGAAAAGGGCCCGCGCCGGGTGTCGCCGTTCTTCATTCCCGGCCGCATCATTAATCTCGCATCCGGCTTCGTCTCCATCGAATTCGGCCTGAAAGGCCCCAATCATGCGGTCGTCACCGCCTGCTCGACCGGCGCGCATGCCATTGGTGACGCGGCGCGCATGGTGGCGCTCGGCGATGCCGACGTCATGGTGGCGGGCGGCGCCGAATCGCCGGTCAACCGCATCGCGCTCGCCGGATTCGCGGCGCTGCGTGCGCTGTCGACCAATTTCAACGATGATCCGACGCGGGCTTCGCGTCCTTACGACAAGGATCGCGACGGTTTCGTGATGGGCGAGGGCGCCGGCGCGGTGGTGCTGGAAGCGCTCGACCATGCCAAGGCGCGCGGCGCCAAAATCTATGCCGAGCTCACCGGCTACGGGCTTTCGGGCGACGCCTATCACATTACGGCACCCGCGCCGGACGGCGACGGTGCCTTCCGCTGCATGTCCATGGCGATCAAGCGCGCCGGAATTTCCGCGGGTGACATCGACTACATTAACGCGCACGGCACCTCGACGCCGCTCGGCGACGAGATCGAACTCGGCGCGGTGCAGCGGCTGGTCGATAATGCCGTCGGCCGCGTCTCGATGTCGTCGACCAAATCCTGCATCGGCCATCTGCTCGGCGCCGCCGGCGCGGTTGAGGCGATCTTCTCGATCCTGGCGATCCGCGACCAGATCGCCCCGCCCACCATCAATCTCGATAATCCGTCGGTCGAAACGCCGATCGATCTGGTGCCGCATGTGGCGCGCAAGCGCGACATCCACACCGCCCTGTCGAATTCGTTCGGCTTTGGCGGAACCAATGCCTCGCTGATCTTCAGCCGCTATTCCGATTAACTGTCCGTGCCGCCGCAAGCTTTCGCCATAATTCTTCCTAAGGTGCGAAAGCCGCTAGTGATGTTCGCTTTGGTCGCGGCGGGACGTCCGGGCTCGTCGCGCGTTGCGGGGTTGCCGCGCAACCGATGGCTGAACTGGAGTGTGTCGAAGGTGAGCTTGCCATTGCCGACAGCGGGAGCGGGCGCGTGAATTCCAAGCCACCGCATGGCGGCGAGGGACGCGATCCGCATCGCAACGATCCGGCAAAGCCGGCGGCGCAATACGCATCGACGCAGCGGCCGGTTCGCACGCGCCGCGCCAACGCCAAGTCGCCGCTGGCATCGGCCGAGCGCGGAGCCACGAGCAAACCGGCTCCCGCGCGGTTCCCGCCGCCTCAGCCCAGCGTCAAGCCTCCGCGCAGCCCGCGCACCGCGCTCGAGCCGGAACGCGTGCCGGTCCCCAAGCGCCGATCCAAACGGGTGCGCCATCCGCTGGTGATCGTCGGCAATGCGATCTTCACGGTGCTGATCGTGGTTTCGATCGCCATCGGCGGCGGGCTCTACGTCGGCAAACAGCGTTTTGAAGCACCCGGACCGCTTACCGAAGACAAGGTAGTCAATATTCCGCGCGGGCTCGGCATCCGCGATATTTCCGATCTGCTGGTGCGCGAAGGGGTGATCGATCAGCCTTGGGTGTTCATCGGCGGGGTGCTGGTGCTCAAGGCGCGCGGCGACCTCAAGCATGGCGAATACCAGTTCGCCAAGGGCGCCAGCCTCGCCGATGTGGTCAACACCATCGTCGAAAACAAGGTGGTGCAGCACACGCTGACGATTCCCGAAGGGCTGACCTCCGGGCAGATCGTCGCCCGCCTGCTGGAGAACGACGCGCTCTCCGGCCAGATCAAGGAAATCCCGCGCGAGGGTACGCTGCTGCCGGAAACCTACAAATTCACCCGCGGCACGGCGCGCGAGCAGATCATCCAGCGCATGAGCCAAGCGCACCGCCGTCTGTTGCAGGAGATCTGGGATCACCGCATGCCGGATCTCCCGATCAAGACGCCGGAGCAATTGGTCACGCTCGCCTCGATCGTGGAGAAGGAAACGGGCAAGCCGGAGGAGCGCTCGCGCGTCGCCGCCGTGTTCGTCAACCGCCTGAAGAACAAGATGCGCTTGCAGTCGGATCCGACCATCATCTACGGGCTGGTCGGCGGCAAGGGTTCGCTCGGGCGCCCGATCCTGAAAAGCGAGATCGAACAGCCCACGCCCTACAATACCTACGTGATCGACGGACTGCCGCCGGGCCCGATCGCCAATCCGGGCCGCGCCTCGCTCGAAGCCGCCGCCAATCCGGCGCGCACCAAGGACCTTTATTTCGTCGCCGACGGCAGCGGCGGCCACGTGTTCTCGGAAACCTACGAACAGCACCAGAAGAACGTGGCGCGCCTGCGCGCGATCGAGAAGAATGGCGCGCCGGGCACTCGGCGCCCCGCCAGGCACTAGCCGGCCTTGTGACGAAGAGGACGCGCAGCTAAGTTCGCCGGCGCTTTCGAAAGTTTAAACAACACGAGATCGAACCCCGATGACTTTGTCGAGCATGACCGGCTTCGCTCGCGGTCACGGTGTCACCGGTTCCTATGCCTGGAGCTGGGAGCTCAAATCGGTCAACGCCAAAGGCCTCGATCTGCGCCTGCGCCTGCCGCCGGGCTGGGATGCGATCGAGGTGCCCGCACGCACGCGGGCAACCGAGAAGCTTTCACGCGGTACGGCATACGCCAATCTCACCGTCGAGCGAAAAGGCGTGGCGCCCGCCGTCAAGGTCAACGAGCCGGTGTTGGCGGCCGTGCTGGCGACGCTGAAAGGCCTGCGCGGCGTGGTCGACGCCTCGCCGCCGACGCTCGATGGCATCCTCTCGCTGAAAGGCGTGATCGAGGTCACCGAGGAGGACGAACGCGAAGAAGATCGCCGCGCCGCCGAGGCCGCGATCCTGGCCGGCTTCGACAAGGCGCTCGCCGACCTGGTCGCCATGCGGCGCGAGGAAGGGGCCACGCTCGGCCGCCTGCTGTCGGCGCGGCTTGATGAAATCGCCGCGCTCGCCGCGCGCGCGGAAGCCGCGCCCGGCCGCAAGCCGGAAGCGATCAAGGCGCGGCTCGCCGAGCAGGTGGCGACCCTGCTGGCGGCCTCCGCACGGTTCGACAGCGACCGCCTGCACCAGGAAGCGATCATGCTCGCCAGCAAGGCCGATATCCGCGAGGAACTCGACCGCCTCGCCTCCCATGTCGAGCAGGCGCGCAAGCTGATCGCTGGCGGCGGGGCGGTCGGCCGCCGGCTCGATTTTCTGGCGCAGGAGCTCAACCGCGAATCGAATACGCTCACCGCCAAAGCCAATGACGTCGATCTCACCAATATCGGCCTGGAATTGAAAAGCGTGGTCGAGCAGTTCCGCGAGCAGGTGCAGAACCTGGAGTGACAATGGCAGAGCAGCGGCCGGAGGCAGCAACGATCGCGCGGCGCGGGCTCATGTTGGTGTTGTCGTCGCCGTCGGGCGCCGGCAAGACCACGCTGTCGCGCATGCTGCTCGCTGAAGACCGCGGCGTGACGCTGTCGGTGTCGGTGACCACGCGCAAGATGCGGCCCGGCGAAATGGAAGGGCGCGACTACCAGTTCATCGACCGCCGGCGCTTTGACGCGCTCATCGCCAAGGACGCGCTGCTGGAATGGGCCGAGGTGTTCGATAACTACTACGGCACGCCGGCCAAGCCCGTGATGGATGCGTTGGCGCAAGGCCGCGACGTCTTGTTCGATATCGACTGGCAGGGCACCCAGCAATTGCGCGAGAAGGCGCGCAACGATCTGGTCAGCGTGTTCGTGCTGCCGCCCTCGATCCCCGAACTGGAGCGCCGCCTGAAGACGCGCGCGCAGGACGATTACGAGACCATTCACCGCCGCATGGCGAAAGCCGCCGACGAGATGAGCCACTGGGCCGAATACGACTATGTCGTGATCAATCGCGAAGTCGATCAGGCCTTCGCCGATGTAAAGGCGATCCTTGCCGCCGAGCGGCTCAAGCGCGAACGCCAGCCGGGCCTGTCCGATTTCGTGCGCGGGCTGCAGGCGAAGCTTTAGACCGTCGAATCGTAGACGCGAGATTGCCAGGTCAACTCACTTGGCGCCTGAAAGATATGTCGGCCAACGCCATAAACGCGCAGTAATTGTCTTTTGCCGAATTCGTTACGCTCCTTGGCAATGGCCAGAAAAGAAACGCGACCGCGATTGTGAATAGCAGCGCGCCGAAGCTGATCGTCGTGCAGCCACGCACTGGAAATTAAGTGATCGTCCGTGGTCCAGGGCAATATGGCGCTGAGTGGGGTGTGCAGCAGGACTTGCGCGCCATAGGCACCCAATACGAGGATCGTCGGCCACCGCGAAATCAGCAGATCGTCGCGATCGCGCCAGAACTCGTATGCGGCAAGCCACGTATAGGCCGTGATGATACCGGAGCCGAGCAGGACGCGGACGTTCTGGGAGTCGATCAGCAACGCCGTTTGGCTGGCAAGCAGCCAAACGGCTGCGCCGGCGACGAGCGCAAACGGTTGCACGGGCGCCCGCCAAACACACGCGCGCCCATCCACGTAAAGGCGAACGAGATAAACAATATCGCGTTGGCAAGGTCGATCGTGATCAGATCGGAGACCGTCCCATACATGCCAAAAAGGAGGACCGAGCAGGCGCGCAGCAGATACGCAAATCCCCACCAGGCGACCGCTTGAATGCTCGTGTTCTGCACCCAGCGCAAACGAACAAAAGAAGCCCAAGCATAGCTTCAATATTGACGGTCATGGTCAGAAGCGTGTCGAGGCCGATCTGCATTGGCTGCTATCCGTAAAATCACGTAGTGCCGACGCTGACAAATGATATTTGCAGTTCTAACGAACATCGAATGAAAAATCGGATAATGCGGTTGTTTTACGCTGGTTCGATTGCCGCAACATGCCGGTACGATTGCCACAGGCCTTCCGCCATCCGTTGCATTCGATGAAAAATGGCAAGACCGTGCCGACAGTGGCATCATACCGTTTGTCGCGTCGGCAACCGTCACCGCACAAACGAAGGTGCTGGCGATCGCAAAGCGTTACGCCATCAGCACCACGCGGCCGACAATTTTACCGCCGCGCAGATCGTCAAGCGTCTGCCGACGCCTGGCCAGCGGCCGCTCGGCGATTGGCGGAGCGGCGATGTTTTTCGCGCGCACCAGGTCGATCAACTCGCGCGCTTCCGCCAAGCGTGCCGGTCTGCGTGCCCTCGATGCTCATGGCCTTGAGCGCGAACATGGTAACCGCAGTCGTGTAGCTGCCGCCGAGCAGGCCGGTCACCACTACCTTGCCGCCCTTGGCCAAGACGCCGGTGGCGAAATTGAGCGACTTGTCGGAGCCGACGAAATCGCACGCCGCGTAGATGCCGCCGCTGGCTTTCAGCAGCGCCTTGCGTGCGCCCGCATCGGCAGGATCGAAAGCTTCCTCGGCGCCGGCGGCGAGCGCGGCTTCGCGTTTTTTCGGATCGATGTCGGCGACATAAGGCGCCACGCCGTACATGGCGCGTGTCAGTGCGAGGCCCATCAAGCCGACGCCGCCCATCCCCACCAGCAGCAGCGGCGCGCGCGCGGCGCGATCCGCCAGCCGCTTGAGCGCGGCGTAAGCGGTCAGCCCCGAGCACATCAGCGCGCCGGCATAGGAGGGCGACAGCGGCGCGTAGTCGATCAGGTAACGCGGATGCGGGATCAGGACATGGGTGGCGAATCCACCATCCACCGTGATGCCGAGATGGCGCGGCGCCGCGCAGATGTTCTCATCGCCCACTTTGCAGGCCGCGCATTGACCGCAGCCGATCCAGGGATAGATCGCGACCGGCTGCCCAGGCGTTACCTTGGCGTCCGGTCCGGCGCTCTCGACAACGCCGGCAATTTCGTGGCCGAGCGTGAACGGCAGCGTGCGGCCGGCCGCGCACGTCGAGCTGCTTGCCGTCGCCGAGCAGGAAATAGCCGTCCTGCATGTGCAGGTCGGAATGGCAAACGCCGCAGCGCGCGATGCGCACCAGGACCTCGTTGCCTTGCGGGCGCGGGGCATCGACCACCGTTTCGCACAACGGGGCGCCATAGGCGGTCAGGGATTGGCGGTGCATCTGCATGAAGGGCGAACTTTACACGTGGCCTTTCGTCTGCCCAGCGAAAATTCGCGCCAGCGCGACGAAGCCTTGCACAGGGATTTCCTCGGCCCGCGCGGTCGGCTCAATACCGGCTTTGGCGAGCAGCGCAGCCGTATCCACACCCAGCGACTTGAGGCTCTGGCGCAGCATCTTGCGGCGCTGCCCGAACGCCGCTTCGGTCAGCCGTTGCAGCGCCTGCGCGTCGCAAGCCAGCGGCTTGGCGCGCGGGATCAGGCGCACCAGCGAGGAGGTCACCTTGGGCTGCGGCACGAAAGCGGTCGGTGCCACCTCGAACATGATTTTCGTCTCGCAGCGCCAGTTCGCCAGCACTGACAGCCGGCCATAGGCTTTGCTGCCCGGCGTGGCGACGATGCGCATCGCCACCTCGCGCTGGAACATCAGCACCAGCGCGTCGTACCAGGGCGGCCACGGCTCGGCCGTCAGCCACCCCACCAGCAGGGCGGTGGCGATATTGTAGGGCAGGTTGGCGACTACACGCGCGCGCTCTTGGCCGAGTTGGGTATGCGCGTCGAAGCCCAACGCATCGCCGCTCACGATGTCGAGCCGGCCCGGATAGCGCGCCGCAATCTCCTCTAGCGCGGCAATTGCGCGCGCGTCGCGCTCGATGGCGATCACCCGCCGGGCGCCCTCCGCAAGCAGCGCGCGCGTCAGCCCGCCCGGTCCGGGGCCGACCTCGACCACGGTAACGCCTGCAAGCGGCCCGCCCGCGCGCGCGATGCGTGCCGTCAGATTGAGATCGAGCAGAAAATTCTGGCCGAGGGATTTTTTGGCGGACAACCCATGGCGGCGGATCACGTCGCGCAGCGGCGGCAGGTCGTCGATCTGCGCCATACTATGTTGCGGGCACGAGCGCCGGCGTATGGGCGGCGAGCCGCGCGGCCAGCGCCAGCGCCGCCACCAGACTCGACGGATCGGCGCTGCCGGTGCCGGCGATGTCGAAGGCCGTGCCGTGATCGGGCGAGGTGCGCACGAACGGCAGGCCGAGCGTCACATTCACCGCGTGGTCGAAGGCGAGCGTCTTGATCGGGATCAGCGCCTGGTCGTGATACATGCACAGCGCCACGTCGTAGGCCGCGCGCGCCCGCTCGTGGAACATGGTGTCGGCCGGCAGCGGCCCGATGGCGTCAATGCCCTCCGCCTGCAGCCGTTTGACCGCCGGCGCCACGATGGTGCGGTCTTCCTCGCCGAGCGCGCCATCCTCGCCGGCATGTGGATTAAGCCCGGCCACCGCGATGCGCGGGCGGGCGATGCCGAAACGCGCCGTCAGATCGCGCGCGACGATGCGCCCGGTTTCCAGCACGAGGTCGCTGGTCAGGTGCGACACCACCTCGCGCAGCGGCAGATGGATGGTCACCGGCACCACCGCCAGCTCGGCCGACCACAGCATCATCACCGGCCTGAGCTGTTTGCCCGTTGCCTCCTGCACCAGCTTGGCCAGGAATTCGGTATGGCCGGGCTCGGCAAAGCCGGAGCGATAAAGCACGTTCTTGGCGACCGGATTGGTGACCACGGCGGCGGCGCGGCCGGCCATGACATCGGCAACCGCGCGGCGGATCGAGGCGATGGCCGCGGGCGCGCTGCTGGCATCGGGCTTGCCGGGCGCGGCGGTGATGGACAAGCCGAGCGGTACGACCGGCAAGGCGCGCGCGAAGGCGGCGGTTGCCTCGCCGGGCGATACCACGGCCAGCGGCAGATCGAGACCGAGAACGCCGGCGCGGCCGCGGATGAAGTCCACATCGCCGACGAGATAGAAGGCCGGCACATCGAGCTCGACCCGGCGTCGCCAAACCGCGAGTGTCAAATCGGGGCCGATGCCCGCCGGCTCGCCGATCGTCAACGCCAGAGGAAGACCGGCGGTTGCGTTCATTTGTATTCGATCATTGCTGATCTGCGGATTTCGTCGAGAAACTTCTTGGCCTCGGCGTCAAACCGTTGGGAAAACAGCTGCTGGCGGACCTCGCGCTTCATCGGAGAATCGGTCTTGCTCTCCTTTTTGTCGCACAACGCGAACATCTGCAGGCCCTGCGGCGTCACGTCCGGCGTGGTCAGGTGGCCGATCGGCGTGTTGTTGAGCAGTTCGCGCAGTTGCGGTGCGAGTTCGGCCGAATTTCGGGAGATCGGTTCGCGTACCGCGACGTCGCGCAGCGCGCGCGAAAAAGCCAGGCCCTCTTTGCACGAGAGAAAGCGGCTGCGCAGGTTTTCCGCCTCGCGACGTTTGGCCTCCATGAAGGTCGCGTTCGATCCTTGCGGGACCACGACCATGACAGGGTAGAGCGTGTAGACATAGCCCGCGACATCGGCTTGCGTTTCATTGCGGGACCGCAGCGCTTTGGCGACATCGGATTCGCCGACCTCCAAAGAGGCGCTGAATTTGCCGCGGACCAATTGGCCCCAGGTCAGTTCGGCGCGGATGCGCGCCTTGACCGTATCCGGGGAAATGCCGCCGCGGTTGAGGAACTGGGCAAACTGTTGCGGCGAAATATGCTGGCGCTTGGCCATATTGTTGAACGCGCTGTCGATCTCCTTCTGTGGCAGCTCGAAACCATAGGTTTTTGCCTTCGCAATCTTGATGCGGTCGTCGATCAGTTCTTTAATGACCTCCTCGCGCGTGGGAGTCTTGTGGGTCGACAGCGCAATCAATTTTGTGCGCTGATCGATGTCGTAGACGGTGATCGGCGAGCCGTTGGCCACGACCACTACCTGCGCAAAGGCGGCGGCCGGCATGGCAAGGGCCGCGGCGAACGCGGCAGCCGCAATCCACCGGCGGAATGAACGAAGTCTCACGTTAATTTTCGGCATCGCGATATCCATTGCATCGGGCGTGGCCTACCGCCGGCTGCGTCACCGCGGGCACGAATCAAAGTCCGCCAATCCCGCTGACCCCTTGGCTCACGGCGGCGCCGCCTAGCGTGCGCAAGGTCAGTTGCAGCATGATTTGATGGTCGGCGGACGGGTTTCCACTGTAGGCGTAATTAGTAATGTAATTCAGGGCTAAGATGAGGCAATCGTCGACGTAGCCGATCCCGACGCGGGTCTGATCGAATTTGTTGGCATTGAGGTCGTAGCGGGCCGCACCCAACAGCACCCAATTGGCATCGAGCTTGACGGATCCGGAGCCGAGCAGGCCCTGGCGGCGGTTCAGGAAGCCGAGCTGGGGCTGGGCGGCATAGTCGCCATAGAGCAGCCCGACGTTCCAGCGATCGAACTTGGCCATGGTCTCGAGTTCCATCCGCTGCACCGCAAAGGTGTCGTTGTCGAAGCGGAAGCGGGAGGTGAACGTGTAGGTCCTGTTCGGCTGGTAAGAGACCCGGGCCACATAGTCGGAGCGGGTGGTATCCAGGCCGCTGGCGAGGCCGGTATTGGCAATGCCGCCGGCCGCAAAGGAATTCTGCCCGAACAGACTATAGGACTGGCCGAACAGCGCGTTGACCGAGCCGCCCCGGTTGAACTGCGCGGTGTACTGCACGCCGTAATTGGCGCGTCCACCGCCCTCGACCCGATCCCAGCCCGAGAACTTGTCGATACGGAACAGGTTGCTGTCATCGAAGATCAGAGCTTGCGCGTCTTCGTTCGGCCATTTGCCGATCTGCTGCTCGTTCGGACGCGCGATCACCTGGGCCATCGGCTCGATGGTCTGCGTGCCCCAGGATTCCACGCTGATGAACGGGAACCGGTACTCGATGCCGACGGTCGGCATCACGCGCACCAGGTTGCTGTCGCCGGTGTTGATGAAGTTGGACACGCCCGGATCGGAGTTGATCTTCATCGAGCCTGCGTCGGCGCGCAGCGACATGAAGGGCGTAAACACTTGGCCGAACGAGTCGGTGAAGCTGCGCCGCCAGTGGGTCTCCGCCGAGAAACGGCTGTAGATGCCGGGTATGCCACGCAGCAAACAGTTGCTCGAGTTCCTGATCGCGGGGTCGGCGGTCTGCGCGCAAGTGCCGGCGTTGAGGGCGGTCTGCGTGATGGCGTCAAAATTGGCCTGATTGCGCGACAGGCTGGTGAAATTGAAATTGTACCCGAGCTCGCCGCCAAGCACCGGATGGTCGAAGGTGTAGGTGTAGTCGATCACCGGATGGATGACCGGAATCTGGGTTTGCGAGTTGGCTTCGGAGAAGCCGAGGTAGTAGATGGAACGGGCGTCGAAATAACTGCGGTTGCCCTTGCCGGTGAGATAAAGCTGGGAGACGCCCTCGCTGGTCGGATTCTGGAACGGATCGGTGGTCCGGTAGCGCGACAGCAGCGGGTTGTAGTCCTGCAGGAACGCCCGGTCGGACAACATGACCGCGTCCCAGCCCCATACCCATTTGTCGGTGATTGCGAACTGGCCGGAGCTTTCCAGGCTTCCACGCCAATCGCGATAGCCCGGCGTCGGCAAGCCGTTGTTGCTGTGCAGGAAGTATTCGGTATCGAGCTGGCGGATACCGGCGGCGCGGATCGAATAGGCGCCGTTGATTAGACGCTGGCGGAATTCGCCCTGCATCAGCAGGCCTTGCTTGGAGGTGATCATCGGCGCCAGCGTGACGTCGTAGTCCGGCGCCAATGCCCAGTAGTAGGGCACCTCGACCGCGACGCCGTATTTCGAGCTCGAATTGACGATCGGCATCAGCAGGCCGGTCTTGCGCTTGACGGTCGGATCGGGCGCCGAGAAATAGGGCAGCCAGGCCAGCGGCTGGCCGAAAAATTCGAGGTGGGCGTCCTCGAAATAGATCATCTTCTCGCCCTGATCGTGAATGATGCGCGCGGCTTTCACTTGCCACAGCGGCGGCTTCTTCGGATCGTCCTTGCAGGGCGCGCAGGCGGTGTAGACACCGTTATGCAACACCGTGAAGTTGCCGCTCGTGCGCTCCGCGCGGGCGGCCGCCATGCGCGTTTGATCGGGGAACTCCAGCCGCAGCGAATCGACGAACCCGTCGCGATAATCGTCCGACAGGTCCATGATGTTGCCATACGTGACGTTGCCGCCCTCTTCGGTCAGCCGCACATTGCCTTCGGCGTGCAGGCGCTTGGTGGTCTGGTCGTAGATCACCCGGTCGGCTTCGAGCGTCGAACCGCCATAGTAGATCTGCACGTTGCCGACCGCAGCGACACGATGGTTGACATAGTCGTAGTTGATCTCGCGCGCCTGCACGAGCATCTGCTTCTGCCCGGATTTGTCGCGCTCGATGGCGATCTTGGATTTCGGCGGCGGCGGCGGGCGCTGCGGAAACGTGAGTTGCTGCGCTAACACCGGCGCGGACATGAGCAAGCCGCCGCAGACCAGAAGGCTGAGGACGGCGATAAAGGCTGCGACGCCACGGCGATCGGGCCGGGGCGCTGGTGGACGAGAGCTAGCTAGCCCCGCCATCACCCGTCCTCCTGGTACAGCAACGCAATAAACCCCGTCAGACCGCCTGCGAGCACGGGCAGCCACGCCGCTGCCACGGGATGCATCAGGTCGGCCTTGCTCAAATCCTCAGTCACTTTCGATAAAACGTAAAGCAGAAAGCCCGCTGCCACGCCACTTAAAACCATCTTTTGTACCCCGCCGAAGCGGAAGAACCGTAAACTGACGGCAGCGGCGAGAAAAACCATGGCAACCATCAAAAATGGCCGTGCCAGAAGCTTTTGGAATTGTAGTCTATAGCCTGCGGCAACAAGTCCTGCGTGTTCGGCGATCTTGATATACAGTGGAAGCTCCCAAAACGGCACGGTTTCGGGAGTGGCAAAGCTTTCGCGAACCTGTTCCGGTGTCAGGCTGGTCTTGAGCTGGAACACCGGGTAGTCGACTGGCAATACTCCCAGCTCGTTGACGCGGGCATCCAGGAGTTGCCAAGCGCCGCGTTCCAGCACCGCCGCGCGGGCCTCGATGCGCTGCTTGAAATGGCCGGCCTTGTCGAAGGTGAACACCGTCACGCCGTTGAGATTGACGCCCTGGTCGCGGCTGGTCTTGGCGTTGATGATGGCTTGGCCTTCGCTGCTGCGCTGGCTGGTCCAGAAATTGCTGCCGCTCAGCGCGCTCTGATTTCTCCCGAACAGCTCGGCTTCGTAGCGCTTCGAGCGCTCCTGCAGGATGGCGGAAACCGGATTGTAGACGGTGGTGGCAAAAATCCCGAACAGAAAAGCCACGATCAAGGCTGGCGCAATGAATTGCCAGGCCGAAACGCCGGCGGAACGGGCGACTACCAGTTCCAATCGCCGCGAAAAGTTGAGGTAGCAGGACATGGCGGCGATCAGCACGCAGAACGGCATGATGCGCTCGGTCACCTGCGGCACCCGGTAGAACGAGGTCTTCGCCACCAGCAGCGCCGAGACGTGCGGGATGTCGCTCGATCGGCGCATCAGCTCGATATAGTCGAGCAGCGCGACCAGCGCGAAAATGCCGACGAAGACCAGCAGCACCGCGACCAGAAAACGCAGACCGAAGTATCGCGCGAGTGTTCCTGTGAACGTCTGCATGATTAACTCATGACGTGGCGAAGCGCTGGGCGAGCCGCGCGGTGAACGCGGTGAGCCAATTGGTGATAAAGGCGGGCGGCTCCAGAATCAGGCCGCGCCGGATAACGTAGAGGCCCCCGCCGCAGGCCACGATCATCGCCACGTATTGCAGTGACAGCAGCCACGGCATGTTGGCGCCGAATACCGTGGAGACGAATCCAGTCAGACGCAGCAGCGACACGCCGCCAATGGCTCCGATCATCGACACGGTGCGGCTTTGCCGGTTGGTGCGCGGCGCACCGAGATAAGCGAAGGCGATGATTACGAAGGCCATCGGATAAAGCGGCGAGATCAGCCGGTCGTGCAGCTCGGCGCGGAACTGGCCCGGCTGCTCGATATAGAACTGGTCGCCTGCGTCGGGCGAGATCAACTGCCAGAGATAACGCTCGCGGATGGAATATTTGATCGCCTGCGCCCCGCCGGCGAACTGCGAGAGATCGAAGGCATAGCGGTCGAACACCACCATGGCCGGATCGCGTTCCTTGGCGGCGCGGCGTTGCACGATGCCTTTCTGCAAAATCAAGAACGTGCCGTTGTCGTTATCGATCAGTTCGCCGACCTCCGCCATCACCGTAATGCGCTCGGCCGGATTGCGGCGGTCGTCGAGGAATATGCCGAGCAATTGGCCGCTGCGGTTGCGTTCTCGAATATGGATGGTGACGCCGTTTTCGATCGAGGTGAAACGGCCCGGCTGCACGATGGTGCTGACCACATTGGCGCGCACTTCGGTAAGCCAGTCGCGCAGCATGCGCAGCCCCTTGGGCGCGAAATAGGCGCTGATCGTCATCACGAACAGCGACACCACGATCGCCACCGCCATGAAGGCGCGGAATAGGAACCACGGCGAAATGCCTGCGGCGTTCATCACGATGATTTCGGAATCGGTGGACAGCTTATTGAGCACGTGCGCGACTGCGATCAGCAGCGCGATCGGCGCGATCACCAGGATGAGCAGGGGAATGATCAGGCCGGTGATGCCGACGAAGACCAGGATGGTCTGGCCCTGGCTGGTCATGATGTCGATGTCGCGCAGCGCCTGGGTGACCCAGATCACGGCGGTCAGGCTGACCAACACGACCAAGAAAGTGCTCAACGTCGTGCGGAAAATATATCGGCTGATGGACCCCATCCGTAGCGTCGTCCCCCAGTTCCGGCATACACCACCGCCGTCCGGCACCCCTGCCGAACGCAAAGCGCAGCCAGCCTAGCCCCAGGCCCCGTCAGGTTAACCTTGATCCACCGACAAAGTGGCCGCCCAAAGGCAAAGCTGTTGAACATACACAACAAAAAGTAAAATCCGCCAGCCCAGCCCATGCGCGGCAGGCCCGATTCTGGCAAGTGAATCGGCCGGCAAATCCCAACTTGGCGCAAGACGGTTGGCCGCTTTCGGTGAAAAGCCCGGAAATTGAGCAATTTGGGGCTTTGCAGAGGGGGGTGCGGCAGGCCATATGGCGGATCGGCGCATGCCTCCGAAAACTGGTTGGCAGGTATCGGAAATGGTCATGCGCAAGCTCCAAAGTTCCATCCGCCGATGACCCCAAGACCAAGGATCTAGCCGATGTCCGATGCGCTCAAGCTCGGGTTTGCACCCTTCGCCGTTCCGGCTAAGGGCGTTCTCATCGTGTTCTGCGACGATGGGCTCAAATTCGGGACCGCAACGGCCAAGGTGCTGGGGTCTGCCGCCGGCCTGGTGGCGCGCGCAGCCAAGGCCGAACGCTTCACCGGCAAGAACGGCACCGCGCTCGAACTGATCATGCCGGAAGGGCTCAAAGTCGCGCGTCTGGTGGTGATCGGCGCCGGCAAGACCGCCGGCATCGCGCAGAAGGATCTGCTCAAACTCGGCGGACTTGCCATGGGTAAGCTGCCGCTCGCCGCCAGCGAAGGCACCGTGTTTGCGGATTTGCCGGGCGTCGCGCTGAAAGCCGAGCAGGCCGCCGATCTGGCGCTCGGCGTGGTGCTGCGCGCTTATGCCTTCGACCGTTACATAACCAAACGCAAGGAAGACGAGACGCCGCCCGCCAAGCGCAGCATGACGGTTGCGGTCGGCGATGTCGCTGCCGCGCGCGCGGCTTATGCGCGGCGCGCGGCGATCGGCGATGGCGTGGTGATGGCGCGCGACCTCGTCAACGAGCCGGCCAACGTGCTCTATCCGGAGGAATTCGCCCGCCGCACGACGGCTTTGAAAAAATTCGGGGTCGCGGTCGAGGTGCTCGACCTCAGGGCGATGAAAAAGCTCGGCATGAATGCGCTGCTCGGCGTCGGCCTGGGTTCCGCGCACGAAACCCGCGTGGTGGTGATGCGCTGGAATGGCGGCAAAAAGAATGATGCGCCGGTCGCCTTCATCGGCAAGGGCGTGTGCTTCGACAGCGGCGGCATCTCGATCAAGCCGGCCGGCGGCATGGAGGACATGAAGGGCGATATGGCGGGTGCGGCCTGTGTGGTCGGCCTCATGCGCGCGCTGGCGGCGCGTAAAGCGCGGGTGAATGCCGTCGGCGTCATCGGCCTGGTCGAGAACATGCCGGATGGCAAGGCGCAGCGGCCGGGCGACATCGTGACCTCGATGTCCGGTCAGACCATCGAGATCATCAACACCGACGCCGAAGGCCGCCTCGTGCTGGCCGACGTGATCTGGTACGCGGCCAAGCGTTTCAAGCCGAAATTCATGGTGGATCTGGCGACGCTCACGGGCGCGATCGTCGTTGCGCTCGGGCACGAATATGCCGGCCTGTTTTCCAATGACGACAAGCTGGCCGAGCGGCTCACCAAAGCCGGGCAGGAAACCGGCGAACGGGTCTGGCGCATGCCGCTCGGACCGGAATACGACAAGCAGATCGATTCCAAATTCGCCGACGTGAAAAATACCGGCGGCAGCCGTCATGGCGGTGCCATCACCGGCGCGCAATTCATCCAGCGCTTTGTCGCCGACAAGACGCCGTGGGCGCATCTCGACATCGCCGGCACCGGCTTCGACTCGCGCCAGAACGACATCAACAAGAGCTGGGGCTCGGGCTGGGGCGTGCGGCTGCTCGACCGGCTGGTGGCGGATTATTACGAGCGGTGACACCGGGCTCTGCAAGGCTGCGATGCCATGACCGAAATGCTGTTCTACCACCTGCAAGGCCAACGCATCGAAGGCGTGCTGCCGGCGCTGCTGGAGAAATCGCTCGAGCGCGGCTGGAAGGTGATCGTGCAGGGCGCTTCCGAAGAGCGCATCGAGGCGCTCGACGCCCATCTGTGGACCTATCGCGACGACGGCTTCCTGCCGCACGGCACCTGGCGCGAAGCGGACGCTGCCGCGCAGCCGGTGCTGCTGAGCCTCACCGACAGCAATCCGAATGGCGCCAGCGTGCGCTTTCTGATCGACGGCGCGCCGGTGCCGGCCGACGCCGAGGCCTACCAGCGCATCGTGCTGCTGTTCGACGGCGAGGATGAGGACGCGGTCGCTGCCGCGCGCGCGCGCTGGAGTGAGGCCAAGGCGAAAGGCTTCGAGGCGACCTATTGGCAGCCGGACGAACAGGGGCGCTGGACGAAGCGGGCCGGCTAGGTCAATGGCCGATCAGTTGCCATCCGCTCGGCCAATGGCCGGGTTAACCCCTTGGCCACCTTCGGGTTGTCGCCGCCTTCGTGATGACGCAAAATACGTATTAAGGGACAAGCGGATAGACCGTCCGGGGGAGTTCGTTTTGCGCCGTCGCGCCGTTTCCAGGCTCGCGCTAGTTCTGTGTGCCGCCGTGCTGGCGGTGGCCGTCGCCGGCTGCAAGAATTCGCTGCAAATATTGCCGGACAACGGCGATGAAGGCTGGTTCGCCAAGCCGGTCGACATTTTCCACAAACCCGACTGGGCCGTCGCCACCAGTGGCGACCAGAGCGCGCCGCTCACTCCCAGCAAGCCGGTCGCCCCCGATGAACTGGTCGGTGCCGACGGGCGCTGCACGACACCCGCCGCGCCGCGGCCGGCGGCCGCCGCCGCCGCCGCACCAGCCCCGCCGCCTGACCGGCCGGTCGGTTCTTTGGCCGGCGATCTCGCCCGCGCGCCGATGCCCGCGGCCGCGCCAACTTTCGCCAATCAGGGGCCGGGCGCGCCCCCGGTCCTGGGCGGCGTCGCGCTCGGCATGAGCGAATGCGAAGTCGTGCGGCGGGCCGGACCGCCCGGCAACGTCAATATCGGCGCTGGGGACCGCGGCAGTCGCAAGGTCGTGCTCACGTACCTCAGCGGCCCCTGGCCCGGCATCTACACCTTCGACTCCGGCCGGCTGAAGGTCGTCGACCGCGCCCCCGAGCAGCCGGCGCCGGTGCAAGAATCGCCGAAAACCAAAAAGGCCAAGAAAAAGCCGGCGAAACCGAAAACCGCCACCCGCGAGATTGAGCGTTTTTACGTGCGGTAGCCCGCGCCAGCCGAGCGTTATGCGGTTTCGAGCGCCGTGCTGGCGGCGAGCCATTCCTCTTCCGCCTTTGCAATGGCAGCCACGACCTGCGCGCGGGTTTTTGAAAGCTCGGCGGCGCGTGCCGGATCGCGCGCGAACAAGGCGCCGTCGGCGAGCGTGGTGTCGAGCTTGTGGAGTTGCCGCGTCAAATGCGCAATCTCGGTCTCCGCTTGCGAGATCCGCTTGCGCAAGGGCGCCGTTTCCGCGCGTTTGCCGGCGGCGGCACGGCGCGCCGCACCCGGGTCGGGCCGCGGCGCCGGTTTACTGGCAACGGAATCTCCTTGGCCGCCTTCGGCCAGCACCATGCGCCGGTAATCGTCGAGATCGCCGTCGAACGGCTTCACCTTGCCGCCTGCGACCAGCCATAGTCGGTCGGCGCAGGCCTCCAGCAAATAGCGGTCATGGGAGACCAGGATCACCGCGCCGGGATAATCGTTGATCGCCTCGATCAGCGCGCCGCGGCTGTCGATGTCGAGATGATTGGTGGGCTCGTCGAGGATGACCAGCTGCGGCGCCGCGAAGGTTGCCAGGCCCAGCAGCAGTCGCGACTTCTCGCCGCCGGACAGCGTCTTGACCGCATGATTGGCGGCGAGCCCGGAAAAGCCGATCGATCCGACACGCGCGCGCACCTTGGCTTCGGGCGCGTCCGGCATCAGGCGGCGCAGGTGGTCGTAGGGGCTGGCGTCGCCTTCGAGCTCATCGAGCTGGTGCTGCGCGAAATAGCCGACCTTGAGGTTGGCCGCGCGCGTGACCGTGCCCTGCATGGGCGCGAGCCGTCCCGCCAAGAGCTTGACCAGCGTCGATTTGCCGTTGCCGTTGGCGCCGAGCAGGGCGATGCGGTCGTCATTGTCGATGCGCAGCGACAGGCCGGACAGCACCACGTGTTCATCATAGCCGACCGCGACCTCGTCGGTGGCGATGATCGGCGGCGACAGCAGCTTGTGCGGCGCCGGAATGTGAATCGGGCGCACTTCTTCGGTGACCAGCGAGGCGACCGGCTCGAGCCGCGCCAGCATCTTCAGGCGCGATTGCGCCTGCCGCGCCTTGGTCGCCTTGGCGCGGAAGCGGTCGACGAAGGCCTGCAGATGCTTGCGCTGCGCCTCCTGCTTTTTGGCGAGCTTGCTGTCGAGCAACTGCCGTTCGCGCCGCTGGCGCTCGAACGCCGAGTAGCCGCCGCGGTAAAGGGTGAGCTTGCGGCCTTCCAGCGACAGGATGTGGCCGACCGCGGTATCGAGCAGGTCGCGGTCATGGCTGATGACGATCAGCGTGTGCGGATAGCGCGCCAAATGATCCTGCAGCCACAGCGTGCCTTCCAGGTCGAGATAATTGGTCGGCTCGTCGAGCAGCAGCAGGTCGGGTTCCGCGAACAAAGTGGCGGCGAGCGCGACGCGCATGCGCCAGCCGCCGGAGAATTCGGAACACGGCCGCGCCTGATCGGCGGCGGAAAATCCCAAACCCGCCAGGATCGACGCGGCACGCGCAGGCGCCGAATGCGCGCCGATATCGGCGAGCCGGGTCTGGATCTCGGCGATGCGATGGGGATCATGCGCGGTCTCGGCCTCGGCCATCAGAGCGCTGCGCTCGCCATGCGCCTTGAGCACCACGTCGAGCAGGCTGTCCGGGCCGTCGGGCGCTTCCTGCGCCAGCCGTCCGATGCGCCAGCGCGGCGACATCTTCACCTCGCCGTGCTCGGGCGAGATGTCGCCGGCGATCACGCCGAACAGCGTGGTCTTGCCGGTGCCGTTGCGGCCGACCAGGCCGACGCGGGCGCCGGTCGGAATGCTGGCCGAGGCGTTTTCCAGTAGCGTGCGGCCGGCAATGCGGACGGTGAGGTCGTCGATGACGAGCATGGCGGGGCGTTGTGGCGGAGCGGGGCGCTTCGCGCAACCCCTCAACTCAGCTTGCGCAGGCCGCCTTGCCCGGTCTCGCGCTGGTAGATGATCAGGTCGAAGCTCGGCGTCGCCTCGTTGCCGATGACGGCGCTCAGCAGGGCTATGCGCCTGGCCGCGATGGTGGGTCTGGTGATTGAAGAAATGGTCGAGCGCGGGGGCGAGCAGCTGCTCGATCTCCTGCGGTCGGAGCGATTGTGCGGTAGCGGATACTGCCGACAAGGTCGGCCTCGCTCAGGCCATCGATATAGTCGGCAATGCGGGCGTCCTCGGCGATGCGCGCCGCGCGCAGCTGCGCGAAATCCTCGAACAGGATGGCATCGAGGCTCGCCGGCAGCTCACCCGTGCCGGTGAAGCGCTGCATCCAGATGCGATCGCCGACGAGCAGGTGATTGAGCGTGCCGTGCAGCGACTTGAAGAAGGCGCCGCGGTCGGCGCGATAGTCGACGTCGGAAAGCGTGGCGGCGGCCGCATAGAGCCGCGCATTGCACCAGGCGTTATAGCCGGCGAACATTCGGTAACGGGTTTTCATGAATGGCTCCTGCGGGACGCAAAATCATGGCAAATCCGGAATACAAACGTGGGCGATCTTGCCGCGCGAAACGCCCCCCGGTATAAGCCGCGCGACTTAGACTTTCCAATCAATGCCGGTAAACTCTCCGATCAATCCCAGTGAAGGATGACCCGATGGCGATCGAGCGCACATTTTCGATTCTGAAACCAGACGCGACCGCGCGCAACCTGACCGGCGCCATCAACGCCATGATCGAGCAGGCCGGCCTGCGCATCGTCGCGCAGAAGCGCGTGCGTATCTCGCTGCCGCAGGCGCGGAAATTCTATGAGGTCCATCGCGAGCGGCCGTTCTTCGGCGAGTTGGTGGATTTCATGGTATCGGGTCCGGTGGTGGTGCAGGTGCTCGAGGGCGAAAATGCCATCGCGAAGTACCGCGAACTCATGGGCGCCACCGACCCGGCCAAGGCCGCGCCGGGAACCATCCGCAAGGTCCACGCTAAATCGATCGGCGAGAATTCCGTGCACGGTTCCGACGCCCCGGAAACGGCGCAGGCGGGAGATCGCGCAGTTCTTTTCCGAAAACGAAATCGTCGGGTAGCGCGCATCGGGAGATCGGGTGTATTCACTCGCGCAGATGATGGATCCGGCTGCGTGGTCTGCCATGCTCTCGAGTGGCTGGGACCGCATGGATCAGGCCGAGTTCTGGGTCGCGGTCGGCAAGATCATCTGGATCAACATCCTGCTCTCCGGCGACAATGCCGTGGTCATCGCCATGGCCTGCCGCGGCCTGCCGCCGCGGCAGCGGGTCTGGGGCATGATCCTCGGCGCCGGCGTCGCGGTGGTGCTGCGCGTCGTTTTCACCGGCGTGGTCGCCTCGTTGATGCTGCTGCCGTATCTCAAGATCGTCGGCGGGCTGGCGTTGTTCTACATCGCCGCCAAGCTCTTGGTGCCCGACGATCCGCAAGAGGATGGCAGCGAGGCGGTCGAACACCTCTGGCGTGCGGTGCGCATCGTCGCCATCGCCGACATCATCATGAGCCTCGACAATGTCATCGCCATCGCGGCGGCGGCCGGCGGCAATGTCGCGCTGCTGGTGCTGGGGCTCGCCATCAGCATTCCGCTCATTGTGGCCGGTGCCGCGGTGATCATGGCACTGCTCGACCGTTTCCCGATTCTGATATGGGCCGGCGCCGCGCTGCTCGGCTGGATTGCGGGTGAAGTGATCGCCACCGATCCGGTGGCGGCCGGCTATCTCAACAACAGCTATGGCGTTTCGGTCGCCCATAGCGTCGAATATGCTGCGGCGGCCGCCGGTGCGGTGCTGGTGCTGGTGGCTGGCGCGGTCTGGCGGCGTTTGAAGATACCGGCCCGCAGCGAAGTCTGACAAAACGGGCCGCACTGGAGGCGCGATGAATCAGGTGGCCAGGCTCTCGGAGACAAAGCGGATCGGGTTCACCGCTTGTCCGCACGATTGCCCGTCGACCTGCGCGCTCGACGTCGAGTTGATCGACGAACGCACCATCGGCCGCGTGCACGGCGCCAAGGACAACGACTACACCGCCGGCGTGATCTGCGCCAAGGTCGCGCGCTATGCCGAGCGCGAGCATCACAAAGACCGGCTGCTGCACCCGCTGCGGCGCACGGGGGCCAAAGGTTCGGGCGAATTCGCTGCGATCTCCTGGGACGACGCGCTCGATCTGGTCGCCGAGAAGTTTCTGCAAGCCGAACAGCGCCACGGCGCGCAATCCGTCTGGCCGTATTACTACGCCGGCACCATGGGCCTGGTCATGCGCGACGGCATCAACCGGCTGCGTCACGCCAAGAAATATTCCGGCTTCCATTCGTCGATCTGCGTCAATCCGGCCTATGCCGGTTTTGCCGCCGGCGTCGGCACCATCGCCGGGCCCGATCCGCGCGAAATGGCGAAATCCGATCTGGTGGTGATCTGGGGCACCAATGCGGTGAACACCCAGGTCAACGTGATGACCCATGCGGTGCGGGCGCGCAAGGAACGCGGCGCCAAGATCGCGGCGGTCGACATCTACATGAACGGCACCATGGAACAGGCCGATCTGCCGGTGCTGGTGAAACCCGGCACCGATGGCGCGCTCGCCTGCGCGGTGATGCATTGCCTGTTCCGCGATCGCCACGCCGACTGGGACTATCTCGACAAGTACACCGACGCGCCGCGCGAGCTGGAAGCGCATCTGCGCTCCCGCGATCCGCAATGGGCGTCGGCGATTACCGGCGCGCCGGTCGAAACGATCGAGGAATTCGCCAAGCTGATCGGCGAGCGCAAGCGCGCGTTTTTCCGGCTCGGCTACGGCTTCTCGCGCTCACGCAATGGCGCCGCCAACATGCATGCGGCGAGCTGCATCGCGGCGGTGACGGGGGCCTGGACATTGGAAGGCGGCGGCGCCTTCCACATCAATGCCGATATTTTCAATCTCGACAAAACGCTGATCGAAGGGCTCGACGTCTGGGACCGTTCTGTGCGCATGCTTGACCAGTCGCGCATCGGGGCGATCCTCACCGGCAACGCCGAAGCGCTGGCGCACGGACCGCCGGTGACCGCGATGATCGTGCAGAACACCAATCCGCTCTCGGTCTGCGCCCGACCAGACCAAGGTCAAGCAGGGCTTTGCGCGCGAGGACCTGTTCGTCTGCGTGCACGAGCAGTTCATGACCGAAACGGCTCAAATGGCCGATGTGGTGCTGCCGGCGACGACGTTCCTCGAGCATGACGACATCTATCGCGGTGGCGGCCACCAATACCTCATCCTCGGGCCCAAGCTGGTGGAGCCGCCGGGCGAATGCCGCAGCAATCACGAGGTGATCTCAGGCCTGGCCCGGCGCCTCGGCGCCGAGCATCGCGGTTTCACGATGAGCCCGCGCCAACTGATCGATCAGATGCTGCAAGTGTCGAAGCGCGGCACGCTTGCCGAGCTCGAGGCGAACCGCTGGCTCGACTGCCAGCCGCCGTTTCGGCAATCGCATTTTCTCGACGGCTTCCCGTGGCCGGACGGCAAATTCCGCTTCAAGCCGGATTGGGAGAATGTGCCGTTCCGCAGTCCCTATAAGGGCGGCCCGGTCGATCAAATGCCGAAGCTGCCCGATTTTTGGACATCGATCGAACAGGCGGACGCCGACCATCCGTTTCGCCTTGCCACCTCGCCGGCGCGCGGCTTCCTGAACTCAACGTTTAACGAGACGCCGACCTCGCTGGCGCAGGAGAAGCGGCCGACCGTGATGATCCATCCCGACGACGCCAAGGCGTACGGGATCGCCGACGGCGACGATGTGGTGCTCGGCAATACGCGCGGCGCAGGTGCGCCTGCATGCGAAGATTTTCGACGGCGTGCGCCGCGGCGTGCTGATCGCGGAATCGATCTGGCCGAATTCGGCCTATCCCGACGGCTGCGGCATCAACACGTTGACCGGCGCGGACCCGGTCGCGCCCTATGGTGGCGCGGCGTTCCACGACAACAAGGTGTGGGTGCGCAAGGCGCGCGCGGACTGACGCGCGCCTTGCCTTGCCGCGTCAGCTCCTGGCGGAGCGGTGATCCAGCGAGCAGCTTCCGGCGCCGCCATTGATCAAGAATAGCAGCCCGCCGATGATGGCGAGGTTCTTATAGAAATGCGCCCGGTTGCCCGCGAACGCCGCGCCTTCCATGGTCCAGAAGTGGTGGACGAACACGAGCGTCAGCACGACGAACACGATGAGAACGATCGCGGCCCAGCGCGTTTGATAGCCCACCAGGATCAAGAGTCCGCCGATCAAATCGATGGCCGCGACCAGATAGGCGATGATCGTCGGCGAAAGAATCCCACCGGTCAGCGCGGAGAATTTGATGATCGCCGGGTTGGCAATATAACCGCCGATATGGGTGAATTGAACATAACCGAATACGATGAAGACGGCCGAAATCAAAACGCGGCCGATGGCTTGCGAATAGTTCGACATGACGAAGTCTCCCCAAAAGGACCGGAACGGGTTTTTCCCCCAGCGCGAAGTATGATGGTGCCTCGCGCGGCCGTGCGCAATCGCCTCCACCCGGTTTCTCCCCAGTGGGCAATCGCTGACGCGTTGGCAGCGAGCCTAGAGTTCCTTGCCGATCTTGCGATCGAGCGAGTAGGGGCCGCCGCCGCGCAATGCGATGGCGAAGAAGACGATTCCCCAAATCAGCGACAATTCCATTCGGCCAAAGCCGCGCGGCATTTGCACGATGAAGGTAATCAAAGCCATTTCGATGGCGAGAGCTGCGGCGAAAAATCGGGTGAATAGACCCAGGGCAACGCAAGCCGCGCCGACCGTCTCCAGAAAGATGGTTGCGTAGGCGAAGGCGATGCCGGGCGCGAAGCCGCTTTTCGCCATCGAGGCGGCGAGGGGAGGCACGCCGGCTTGCAATTTTCCCCAACCGACGACCAGAAGCACCCCGCCCACAGTAAGGCGGATCATCGGGTACCAGAGATCGGAAACCGCTGCGTAAAACCCGGCTAATCCCGGAAAAAGCAGCTTCGGCTCGCTGCCTGTTTGCTCGTTCATGACGTCACCCCCGGTAGGGCCGCTCGATTGGGCGGCGTGCAACAGTACTAACACCGCAGCGCGGTGAGCATTCACATTCTTATTTTGGACAATTCTAAGCCAATGGAATGAGCGAGGCGGTATCAGGAAGCGGCGCGCCGTCGATCAGGCAGCGGCCGTTTTCGACCCGAATCCGGCCCTCGGCCAATAGTTTGAGGGCCAACGGATAGATTTTGTGCTCGATATTGAGCACACGCGACGAGAGAGTCTCTTCCGTGTCGCCATCGTGCACTGCAACAGCGCCTTGCGCCACGATCGGGCCGGAATCCATTTCCGCCACCACGAAATGCACCGTGGCGCCGTGGATTTTCGCGCCCGCCTCGAGCGCGCGTTTGTGCGTGTCGAGACCCTTGAAGGCAGGCAGCAGAGCCGGATGGATATTGAGCATGCGATTCCGCCATTGCCCGACAAAACCGGGCGTCAGCAGCCGCATGAAGCCGGCAAGACAGACGATCTCGATGCGGTGCTGGGTCAGAACGTCTTGCAGCGCAGCGTCGAAGGCGGCGCGGTTTTTGCCGTAAGCGGCATGATCGACCACCGCGGTGGCGATGCCGGCCGCGCGCGCGATGTCGAGCCCCGCGGCGTCCGGCCGGTTCGATACCACCAGCGCGATCTCGGCCGGATAATTTTTATCCTTCGCCGCCTCGATCAGCGCCGCCATGTTGGAGCCGCGGCCGGAGATCAGGACGGCGACGCGCTTGCGGACCATCGCATCACCACGCCAAATCGAGCTTGCCGTCATAGACGACGCGGTCTTTGCCGGCTGCGCGCACCACTTCACCGATGTTGACCGCTTGCTCGCCGGCATCGGCGAAAGCCTGCGCGACCGCCGCAGCGTCTTTGGGCCGCGACAATGACAATCATGCCGATGCCGCAATTGAAGGTGCGCAGCATTTCGTTTTGCGCGATGTTGCCTTCGCTGGCGAGCCACTTGAACACCGGCTTAGCCGGCACCTTCCCGAGATCGATGCGCGCGCCTAAATCCTTCGGCAGCACGCGCGGGATATTGTCGGGAAAACCGCCGCCGGTGATGTGCGCGAGGCCTTTCACCGCCTTGGTCGCGCGGATGGCGGCCAAACACGATTTCACATAGATGCGGGTCGGCGTCAGGATGGCCTCGCCGAGCGAACGCGCGGCGTCGAACGGGGCCGGCGCGGTCCAGAGCAGCCCGGACTTGGCGACGACCTTGCGCACCAGCGAAAAGCCGTTGGAGTGCGCACCGGAGGAGGCGAGCCCGATGATGACGTCGCCTTCCGCGATATCGCTGCGCGGCAGCAGCGCGCCGCGCTCGGCGGCGCCGACCGCGAAGCCCGCAAGATCGTAATCGTCGCCCTGATAGAGCCCGGGCATTTCGGCGGTTTCGCCGCCGATTAGCGCGCAGCCGGCTTCCCGACAGCCGATCGAAATGCCGGCAACCACAGCGGCGCCGATTTCCGGCGCGAGTTTTCCACACGCATAATAGTCGAGGAAGAACAAAGGCTCGGCGCCTTGTACCACCAGGTCGTTCACGCTCATGGCGACCAGATCGATACCGATGGTGTCGTGGCGGCCGGTCTCGATGGCGATCTTGACCTTGGTGCCGACACCATCATTCGCGGCCACCAGGATGGGATCGCTGTAGCCGGCTCGTTTGAGGTCGAACAGGCCGCCGAAGCCGCCGATTTCCGCATCGGCCCCGGCGCGCGCGGTGGCGCGCACCAGCGGCTTGATCAGCTCCACCATCCGGTTGCCGGCGTCGATATCAACCCCGGCTTGCGCGTAAGTGAGGCCGCGCTCCTTTTCTGCCATGATGGCCCTTTTCAGCGGGTCACGCTCTAGCGCCGGGGTCCTACGTGGAAAACGCAAGTCGCGCAATGGTCCGGGCGCCGTTATACTCTGCCGAGATTGCTACGTTTCCGGCTGTGCAAGCCGGGGCGTGTCCACGAGCCGGGATTGTCTTGAGTATTCCGAACCTCATAACGCTGGGGCGCATTCTGCTGGTGCCGATCGTGGTCTGGGCGATCGCCACGCCCGGTGCTATGTGGATTGCGTTCGTGCTGTTCGTGGCCGCCGGCGTGAGCGATGCCGTCGACGGCTATCTCGCCAAGCGTTTCGAGATGACCACCGAACTCGGCGCTTATCTGGATCCGCTCGCCGACAAGGCGCTGATTGTCTCGATCTATCTCACCCTCGGCATTAACGATCTGATCCCGCGCTGGCTGGTGATTCTGGTGGTTTCGCGCGACATCCTGATTGTCGGCGGGATTATCCTGTCGTGGCTGGTCGGTAATCCGCTCAAGATCAAGCCGCTGCTGGTTTCCAAGCTCAACACGGTGGCGCAGATCGTATTTGCTTGCGTGGTGCTCGGCTCGCTCGGTTTTTCCATCCCGGCCGATATCCTCACACTTGTCCTCATGGGCCTGGTCGCGGTCTTGACCTTGCTGTCGGTGGCCGCCTATCTCGCCGAATGGGTGCGGCACATGAGTACGACGGTGAGCGGACCGTGAGCCCGCGCGCCCAGCCCCGTCCGCGTAGCGACTTGCCGAAGGGCGATGGCATGCCGTTCGAACGGCAATTGGTGTTCTGGCTGGCGACGCTCGCCGCCATTGTGCTGCTGCTGTGGCAGTTGAGCGAAATCCTGCTGCCGTTCATTGCCGGCGCGGCCATCGCCTATCTGCTCACGCCGGTCACCGACCGCATCGAAAGCATTGGCGTCAACCGGCTGGCCGCCGCGTTATTGATCATCACTCTGGTGGTGATGGCGATCGTCCTGCTCATCCTGCTGGTGGCGCCGGTTTTGGGCGGCCAGTTATCGTCCTTCATCGACAATATTCCCGGCTATGTGACGCGGCTGCAATCGCTGCTCAGCGATCCGAGCCGGCCGTGGATCCAGAAACTCTTAGGTGCAAGCTTCAGCGGCGACAAACCGATCGGCGATTTGGTGACGCAAGGGGTCGGTTGGCTCACAAGCTTCCTGCACTCGTTGTGGTCGGGCGGCCGCGCGCTGGTTTCGCTGTTCTCGCTGGTAGTGGTGACGCCGGTGGTTGCGTTCTATCTGATTTACGACTGGCACCGCATGATTCGCACCACCGACAGCTGGGTCCCGTTGCACCAGCGCGAAACCGTGCGCCAGCTTGCGCGCGAGATCGACGCCGCCATTGCCGGCTTCGTGCGCGGTCAGACCGCGGTCTGCCTGATCCTCGGCTCGTTCTACGCGGTGGCGCTCACGCTTAGCGGGCTCAATTTCGGCCTGCTGATCGGGCTAATATCGGGCGTGATCACGTTTATCCCCTATGTCGGCTCGATGACCGGCCTGATCCTCGCGGTCGGCGTGGCGGTAGCGCAGTTCTGGCCGCAATGGAGTTCAATCCTGATGGTGCTCGGCATCTTCCTGGTCGGCCAGTTTGTCGAAGGCAATCTGCTGGCGCCCAAGCTGGTCGGCCAGAGCGTCGGCCTGCATCCGGTTTGGATCATCTTTGCGTTGCTCGCTTTCGGCTATTTGTTCGGTTTTGTCGGCCTGCTGGTGGCGGTGCCGCTGGCTGCCACCATCGGTGTGCTCACCCGCTTCGCGCTTGCGCGCTATCGTGAAAGCTCGCTCTATACCGGTGAGAAACCCAGTTGAGCGACATGGGTAGTCCGCTCAGTCCGCGACAGCTCGTGCTTGCGCTCGATCATGCCGAAAGCTTCGCGCGCGAGGATTTCCTGCGTGGCCCGTCGAATGCCGCCGCGCTGACATTGATCGAGCGCTGGCCGGATTGGCCGGATCGCATCGTGGCGCTGATCGGGCCGGAAGGATCGGGCAAGAGCCATCTCGCCGCGATCTGGGCGGAAGCGGCGGGAGCGCGCGTGCTGGCGGCGAAACTGCTCGAGCATGGCGATCTGCCGGCGGCCTTGGCTACCGGCGCGCTGGTGGTCGAGGATCTGGCCTTCGCCGGGCTGGACGAACGCGCGCTTTTTCATCTGATCAATCTCGCGCGCGAGGAAGGCGCTTATGTACTCATCACCTCGCGCTCGCCGCTGGCGACCTTTCCGGTGGCTATTCGCGATCTCGCCTCGCGCCTGCGCGCGCTGCCGAGTGTCGCGCTTTCCGCCCCCGACGACGCGCTGTTGCGCGCGCTGATCGTAAAGCTCGCCGCGGACCGCCAGCTTACGCTCGACGAGGCGCTGGTGAATTATCTCGCCAACCGCATCGAGCGGTCCTTTGTCGGCGCCCGCGCCGCCGTCGCGCGTCTCGACGAGGAGGCGATGCGCCAGCACCGCCCAGTGACGCGGGCACTGGCGGCGGAACTCTTCCGCGACCAGCCGGCCTAACGACGCCGGTGACGATCTCTTGACCAAACGGGCAGTTCGGGCGCGAACTGTCATCCGCCGGCCACTTTTATCGGTTAGGGATTAGGTCTTTCGGGCCTCCACTACGATGGCAGATCGCGCACAAGCTATTGCATCAATTGAAGAAATCGCTCCGGTTGCCGACCGCGACGAACGCCCTTCGGCCCTTGTTTCCGCGCCCGAAGCGGGATTGAGATCGCAGCCGCAGCGTTTCATTAACCGGGAACTGTCCTGGCTGCACTTCAACCGCCGGGTCCTGGAAGAGGCCGCCAACGAGAGCCATCCGCTGCTCGAGCGGGTGCGCTTCCTGTCCATCTCGGCCAACAATCTCGACGAGTTTTTCATGGTGCGGGTGGCCGGCCTGAAAGGCCAGGTGCGCCAGGGCATCACGACCCGGAGTCCGGACGGGCTCACCCCGAACGAGCAGCTCACCCGCATCGGCGAGGCGGTCTCGCAACTCGCCAGCGACCAGCAGAAGCGCTGGCTGGAATTGCGGCCGGCGCTGGCGGCCGCCGACGTGACGCTGGTCGAGGGACCCGATCTCAAGAAAGCCGAGCGCGCCTGGCTGGAGGAACGCTTCCTCACCCACGTTTTCCCGTTGCTCACGCCGCTCGCGATCGATCCGGCGCATCCGTTCCCGTTCATTCCCAATCTCGCCTTCTCGATCGCGCTGCAACTTTCTCGCGCGCGCGACGGCAAGCCGATGAACGCGCTGATCCGCATGCCGCAGAAAATCGAGCGCTTCATCAAGCTGCCGAGCGGGGCCGACCACGGCATCCGGCTGATCGCGCTCGAAGAGGCGACCGCGCTGTTCATCGGCCGGCTGTTTCCCGGCTACACGGTCAAGGGCAACGGCGCCTTCCGTGCCATCCGCAACTCGGAAGTTGAAATCGAGGAAGAGGCCGAAGACCTGGTGCGGCTTTATGAGACCGCCCTCAAGCAGCGGCGGCGCGGCTCGGTGATCCGGCTGGAACTCAACGCCACGATGCCGGTGGAGTTGCGCAGTTTCGTGCAGCGTGCACTTGCCGTGGCCGACGACGAGGTGTTCCTGGTCGACGGTGTGCTCGCGCTCAACGATCTCGTCCAGCTCACCAGGCTCGACCGTCCCGACCTCGAATTCGTGCCCTACAATCCGCGTTATCCCGAACGCATCCGCGATCACGGCGGCGATTGTTTCGCGGCCATCCGGCAGAAGGACCTGATCGTCCATCACCCGTACGAATCCTTCGACGTGGTTGTGCAATTCCTGCAGCAGGCCGCGCGCGATCCCGATGTGATCGCCATCAAGCAGACGCTCTACCGCACGAGCGCCGAATCCCCGATCGTGAAGACGCTGGTCGAGGCGGCGGAAGCCGGCAAGTCGGTCACCGCGCTGGTCGAGCTCAAGGCGCGCTTCGACGAGGAAGCCAATATCCGCTGGGCGCGTGACCTCGAACGCGCCGGCGCACAGGTGGTGTACGGCTTCATCGAATTGAAGACGCACGCCAAGCTGTCATTGGTGGTGCGGCGCGAAGGCGGCGCGCTCGCGACCTATATTCATGCTGGCACCGGCAATTATCACCCGGTGACCGCGCGCATCTATACCGACCTGTCGTTCTTCACTGCCGACGCGGTGATCGGGCGCGACGTCGCGCGCATCTTCAATTACATCACCGGCTATGCCGAACCGGCCGAGCTCGAAGAAATGGCGATTTCGCCGATCAATCTGCGCAAGCGCATCCTCGACCACATCGCGCAGGAGATCGCCAACGCCAAGGCCGGCAAGCCGGCCGCGATCTGGATGAAGATGAATGCGCTGGTCGATCCGGGAATCATCGACGCGCTTTACGATGCCTCGAGCGCCGGCGTCGACGTCGATCTGGTGGTGCGCGGCATCTGCTGCCTGCGGCCGGGCGTGCCGGGGCTGTCCGACAATATCCGGGTGAAATCCATCGTCGGCCGCTTCCTGGAACACGGCCGCATCTATTGCTTCGGCTCGGGTTACCACCTGCCGCACGCCAAGGCGTCGGTCTATATTTCTTCGGCCGACATGATGCCGCGCAATCTCGACCGCCGGGTCGAGGTGCTGTGCCCGATTCTCAATCCGACCGTGCACGAGCAGGTCCTCGGCCAGATCATGGTCGCAAACTTCAAGGATAACGAGCAAAGTTGGACGCTCTTGCCGGACGGCAGTTCCACGCGCATAAAGGCCGCGCCGGGCGAGGAACCGTTCAACGCCCACAAGTATTTCATGACTAATCCGAGCCTGTCGGGTCGTGGGAAATCGCTCAAGGAATCGTCGCCGCGCAGCCTTATACGCCGCCTCGTCGAAGGGGCGTAAGCGTTCCCGCGTCATCAAGCGTCGGTATGCGATCACGAATTCGGCCCAGGGCCGGCTCGATCACGGGCCGCCGATCGCCGTCATCGATATCGGCTCGAACTCGATCCGCCTCGTCATCTATGAAGGGCTGACGCGGTCGCCGACGCCGATCTTCAATGAAAAGGTGCTGGCCGGCCTCGGCCGCCAGGTGCAGTCGACCGGCCTGCTGGCGCCAGATGCCATCGATACGGCGTTCGACGCGCTCAAGCGCTTCCGCGCGCTGTGCGACACTTTGCATGTGCGCAAGATTTTGGCGATTGCCACCGCCGCCTGCCGCGACGCGCGCAACGGCCGCGCCTTCATCGAGGAAGCGACGCGCATCTGCCGCACGCCGATCGCGATGCTGTCGGGCAAACGCGAGGCCCATCTCACCGCGCTCGGCATCGTTTCCGGCATCCACAAGCCGGACGGCATCGTCGGCGATTTGGGCGGCGGTTCGCTCGAACTGGTCGACGTGCACGGCGCGCGCGTGCACGGCGGCGTGACGTTGCCGCTCGGCGGCCTGGCGCTGCAGGATATCGCCGGCCGCTCGCTCAAGAAGGCGAAAAAAATCGTCGAGGAGGCGTTCGAAGACCTCGACATGCTGCACGGCGGCGAGGGCCGCACCCTCTACGCGGTCGGCGGCACCTGGCGCGCGCTGGCGCGGCTGCACATGTGGCAGACCGGCTATCCGTTCCACGTCATGCACAATTACCGTATTTCGGCGCGCGAGGCGCTGGAGTTCTCCCGGCTGGTGCACCGGGTCGACACCGAGACACTGTCCAAGATCGAAGTCGTCAACGCCGCCCGCCGCCCGCTGCTCGCCTATGCCGCGCTGGTGATGGAAAACCTGGTACGCACGATCAAGCCCAGGCAGGTAATCATCTCCGTGCTTGGCGTGCGCGAGGGGCTGCTTTATTCGCTGCTCAAGCCGGAAGAACGGGTGCGCGATCCGCTGATCTCGGCGGCCGCCGATCTCAACGTGCTGCGCTCGCGCTCGCCGCATCACGGCGAGGAACTGATCGCGTGGACCGACCGCTTCATGGCGTCGTCCGGCCTGGACGAAACCGCCGACGAGCGCCGGCTGCGCCATGCCGCCTGCCTGCTAGCCGATATCGGCTGGCGCGCGCATCCGGACTACCGCGGCGAGCAGTCGATGAACATCATCGCGCATGGCGCCTTCGTCGCCATCGATCATCCGAGCCGCGCCTATTTGGCACTGTCGGTTTATTTCCGCCACGCGGGCTTGAGCGAGGAGGACCTGTCGCCGCGGCTGCGCGAACTTGCCACCACGCGCATGCTCGATCGCGCGCGCGTGCTCGGCGCCTCCATGCGGGTTGCCTACATCATCACCGCGGGGCAGGGCGGCGTGCTGCCGAAGACGCCGATGAAGGTGAAACGCGGAAAATTGGTGCTGAGCTTGCCCGGCAAGTATGCGCCGCTCGGCAGCGACCGGCTGTTCAACCGCTTGCGCCAGCTCGCGCGCCTGGTCGGGCGCGAGCCGGCGATTGAACACTAAGGCGCGTGGCCGCAAAGCCGGCCGGGCGCATGACCCATTTCGAACAGGCGAGACGTCCTATTTGATGTCTTGCTCCCCAACCACCGGACATTGCCGGTTGCCGGGCAACTGGCCGACATCGATCAATTGGACGCGCCGGTTCTCCGCCGCTTTTGGGTTGCGGGTGTTGAGCAGTTGCTCTTCGCCCAGGCCCAGCGTGTCGACCCGCAGCTTGCCGATCCCGAACGGATTGATAAGCGCCTGCCGAATGGCTTCGGCGCGCCGTTCGCTCAGCTTGAGATTGTATTCGCGGCCGCCAACGGCGTCGGTATTTCCCACGATCAGGAAGCAATAGCCGTACAGCGCAGGGTGATACAACGCGTCCGCCATCAGCCCGATCGAGCGGTATGAACGCGGACGGATGCGCGCCGAGCCGAAGTCGAACTCAACGGCGAGGGTGATCTGCGCGAGGTTGTTGAGCTGTTCGAACAGCGGCGGCCGATGGTACGGATCGTTCCGCGACGGGTCATGAACAGCCTGAGCGGCAATCTCGCGCATCCGCGCGACGTCAAGGCCGACCGGCGTATTTTCCACCCCGCTGAGACTGCTGAGGATATCTTTCGAACGCAAGTGAACCTCGGCGCCGAGCGGACCCGGGTCGAGTTTCGCCTCGTAGCCGGCATCGATCAGCGCCTGCTGGCAGGCCGAGCTCAAGTGGGGCCTTACCTTGTACATGCAACCCAGGATCCGGGCGTCGCCCGGCTGAATGCTGCCGCAAAATTTCAGCCGGTCTAATTCGCAAATCTTGGCGACTGAGGCGCGCGCGGCGGCTCTTTCTCTCAACAGTGTGGCTACCTGGTTTGCGGCTGCCTTGCAGGAGCCCGAAACCCGGCTTCGATGCCGTTCCAGGCAGTCGGCAACCTGCCCGCCGCCCAGATTTTCCTTGCTGCAAAATCGGCCGATATCTTTTCCGCAGCTCGCCGCGAGATGGCCGAGCGCTTCCGCGTAGCCGATGGTTGCGGCACTTGACGGTTCCATACGCGCAAACAAGAGCGCGGCGGCGAGCGCGAGAAATACAAACTTTGGTCGCATCGTTTCCCCCGTGATTCCCATACGCATTACCGATTTTCGACGCTCGCCGGCCGGCTTGAGGCAAATCCGCTGATAGCCGCCGAGCCGACGGATGGTAGATGTTTTCCGAACTTGTTGGAACCCCGGATGCGGCTCAGGCCCGCAGTCGAGGGACCGAATGACGGCCGAGGGGCCGAATTGGCCGTTTTCCGTGCCGCCTAGCTCTTCTCCACCGTCACCACGCGGCCCTTGTCGACCGCCAGCGCCAGTTGCCCGTGCTTGAGGGCGAGCGCCTTTTCGCCGAACAATTCGCGCCGCCAGCCTTTCAGCGCCGGCACGTCGGCCTGATCGTCGGCGGCGATGCGGTCGAGTTCGTCGACGGTGGCGATCACCTTGGCGGCGACGCCATGGCGCTCGGCGGTCATGCGCAGCAGAACTTTCAGCAACTCGACGGTGGCGGCGCCGTTCGGCGCCGGGCGGAAGCGCTCGATGCGCGGCAGCGACTTGGGATCGCGCTCGATGCCGCGCTTGACCGCCTCGACGATCGCCTCGCCCCAGCGCGAGCGCTCAAACCCCTTGGGCAATGAGCGCAAAGCCGCGAGCCGCTCGACCGTGGTCGGCGCCTGCACCGCGATGTCGCCGATCGCGTCGTCCTTGAGCACGCGCGAGCGCGGCACGTCGCGGGTCTGCGCCTCGCGCTCGCGCCAGGCGGCAACCTCGATCAGCACGGCGAGTTCCTTCGGCTTGCGCACCCGGCTCTTGAGCCGCTCCCAGGCGCGCTCCGGCTCGGCGCGATAGGTCTCCGGCGAGGTGAGCACGGCCATTTCCGCCTCGACCCAATGGCTGCGATCGCGTTTGGCCAGATCGGCGGCCAGCTTGAGGTAGACGGAGCGCAAATGCGTGACGTCGGAGAGCGCGTAGGAAACTTGCGCATCGGAGAGCGGCCGCCGCGTCCAGTCGGTGAAGCGGTGCGACTTGTCGAGCTGGTCGCCGGTGATGCGCTGCACCAACTGGTCGTAGGAGATCGAATCGCCGTAGCCGAGCACCATGGCGGCGACTTGGCTGTCGAAGATCGGATGCGGGATCTTCTGCGCCATGTTCCAGACGATTTCGATGTCCTGGCGTGCCGCGTGGAACACCTTGACCACCTTTTCGTCGGTCATCAGCGCGAACAGGGGCGCCAGATCGATGCCGGGCGCCAGCGCGTCGACCACCACCGCCTCGTCGGGTGAGGCCAACTGCGCCACGCAGAGCAGGGGGTAATAGGTGGTCTCGCGCAGGAATTCGGTGTCGACGGTAACGAAGGGATGCCGCGCCATGCGCGCGCAGACCTCGGCCAGTTCCGCAGTGGTGGTGATCAAATCCATGTTCGCGGGCAACCTAACCCGATCCGGGCGTCATGGCAACCGGCTTCCGCATGATCGAAAGCTTTGCTCATGCGGCCAATCTAAAATCCGCGCACGCGCGGCATGTGGATGAATTCCCAAGGGCGAGGGCATCGGCCCCACGGGCACTTCGATAAGGGTCGGCTCGCGGGCGGCGATGGCGGCCTTGAGCGCCGCGCCGAGTTCGGCGGGCGTGCGCGCGCGCCGGCCCGCGGCGCCGAAGCTTTCGGCGTATTTGACGAAGTCGGGGTTGGCGAGGTCGCAGGCGATCAGCCGATTACCGAAATGCTCCTGCTGGATGCGCCGCACATTGCCGAAGGCGCCGTCCACGAACACCACGGCCACCAACGGAATGCGGTGGCGCATGGCGGTGGCAAGCTCGTTGCCGGTGTAGAGAAAGCCGCCGTCGCCGTTGATCGAGAGCACCGGAACGTCGGCCCGCGCGTGTTGCGCGCCGAGCGCGGTGGCGTAGCCCCAGCCGAGATTGTCCTGATAGCCGGGCGACAGGAACGTGCGCGGCTTGTAAACCGGAAAGGCGAGGCGGGCGGCGAAGCCGATCTGGGTGACCTCGTCGACATAGATGCCGTCCTCGGGCAGTTCCGCGCGGATCGCGTCAAGGAACGCAAGCTGGGGCGCAAGTTTGCTGAGCCGCCCGCGCACCTTTTTCTGGCGCACCCGCATCTCGTCATCGCGCGGCGCGCGGCGCTGATTGAAACGGGCGAGATCGTCGATCAGCCGGCGCAGGATCGGCGCGGCATCGCCGATTAGCGCCACTTTCGGTTTGTGCAGGCGCGCCGGTTCTTGCGGGTCGGCGTCCACGCGCACGATCTTGAGGTTGCGATCGACGCCCCACATCGTGACCGGCTCGAGCAGGCGAGTGCCGACCGCGAGCACGGCGTCGGCCTCGGCCCACAATTCGCGCCCGAGCGGCAGCGTGACGCTGAACGGATCGCGGCCGTCGAGCACGCCGCGCCCGCGCCGGTAGGCGAGCACGGGCGCCTGCAACAGGTTCGACAGCAGCGTGACTTCGGGTGAGGCGTCTTGCGCGCCGCCGCCGGCGACGATCAGCACGCGCTTGGCTTTGCCCAAGAGCTTGGCCGCGGCGCGCACGGCGTCCTCGTCGATGCGGGCCGCACGCGGCGGCTTGGCGGTCGCGAGCGCCACGCGCCCGCGCTGACCCCAGACGTCGATGGCGCATTCGAGCGCGGCCGGTCCGGGGCGGCCTTGCCGCATGGACGCAATTGCCTTGGCAACCTTAGCTGGCGCTTCCGCCGGTCCGTCGATGCGGGCGGAATGATCGACCAATCGGGCGATGATGCCGGCCTGGTCGCGGATTTCGTGCAGATGGCCGAGGCCGCGGCCGATCGCCGCCGCCGGGATCTGCCCAATCAGGGCCAACACCGGTGCATTCATGCCATAGGCGGTGAGCAGGGCGGCGCCGGAATTGAGCAGGCCGGGCCCGGGCACCACCGCATAGGCCTGCGGGCGGCCGGTCGCCAGCGCCGCGCCCAGCGCCATATAGGCCGCGCCCTGCTCGTGGCGGCTGTGGATGACGCGCAGGTATTCGCCGGCGCGCTGGAAGGCGTCGAACAGGTGATCGTTGTGGACGCCCGGCAGCGCGTAGACCGTCTCGAGCCCATGCGCGAGCAGGGTGGCGACCGTGGCTTCGCCGGTGGACATCTCGACCAGGGCCGGCTCGGCCTTCTTTTTGGAGCGGGTTCTGCGGGGCATGGCGCTACCGGATACGCGACCGCGACCGACTGCGCAATTGTCGCTGAGGCCGCTGAGCCGCTTGCCTTGACAAAGCCGACCCCCCATGCGCTTTTCGCGCGCCTCACCCCTCTTTAAATCGCCCCGGAACCGCCAGAAAACGCCTATGCATCGCTATCGCACCCATACCTGCGGCGCACTGCGCGAGGGCGACATCGGCAAGGCCGTGCGGCTATCCGGCTGGTGTCATCGCATCAGAGACCACGGCGGGGTGCTGTTCATCGATCTGCGCGACCACTATGGGCTGACCCAAGTGGTGGCCGATCCGGACAGTCCGGCCTTCAAGCTGGCCGAAACCTTGCGCTCGGAATGGGTGGTGCGCATCGACGGCAAGGTGCGCGTGCGCCCCGAGGGCACCGTGAACCCCGATCTGCCGACCGGACAGGTCGAGATCTATATCGACGAGATCGAAGTGCTGGGACCGGCCGCCGAATTGCCGATGCCGGTGTTCGGCGAGCAGGACTATCCGGAGGAGATCCGGCTCAAATACCGCTTCCTCGATCTGCGCCGCGAGCATCTGCACGCCAACATCATGTTGCGCGGCGCGGTGATCAATTCGATCCGCCGCCGCATGAAGACAGTCGGGCTTCTTCGAATTCCAGACGCCGATCCTGACGGCGTCCTCGCCGGAAGGCGCGCGCGATTATCTGGTGCCTTCGCGCATCCATCCCGGAAAATTCTACGCGCTGCCGCAGGCGCCGCAGCAGTTCAAGCAGCTCATCATGGTGGCGGGCTTCGACCGCTATTTCCAGATCGCGCCTTGCTTCCGCGACGAGGATGCGCGCGCCGACCGCTCGCCCGGAGAATTCTATCAACTCGATCTCGAGATGAGCTTCGTCACCCAGCAGGACGTGTTCGACGCAGTCGAGCCGGTGATGCGCGGCGTGTTCGAGGAGTTTGCCAAGGGCAGGGCGGTGACGGCGAAATTTCCGCTCATCCCTTACGCCGAAGCGCTGTCGAAATACGGCACCGACAAGCCCGATCTGCGCAATCCGATCGTCATGCAGGACGTGAGCGAGGCGTTTCGCGGCTCCGGCTTCAAGATCTTCGCCAACATTCTCGCCAACGATCCGAAAGGTGCGGTGTGGGCAATCCCCGCCAAAGGTGGCGGCAACCGTGCCTTCTGCGACCGCATGAATTCCTGGGCGCAAGGCGAGGGGCAGCCCGGCCTCGGCTACATTTTCTGGCGCGAGGGCGAGGAGGGCGGCGCCGGCCCGCTCGCCAAGAACATCGGCCCCGAACGCACCAAGCGGATTGCCGAGCAATTGGGCCTGGGCGTCGGCGACGCCTGTTTTTTCGTCGCCGGCAAGCCGAAGGATTTCGTCAAATTCGCCGGTCCGGCGCGCACCAAAGTCGGCGAGGAACTTGGCTTGATCGCCAAGGACCGCTTCGAGTTCTGCTGGATCGTCGACTTTCCCATGTACGAGTGGAACGAGGAGGAGAAGAAGATCGACTTCTCCCACAACCCGTTCTCGATGCCGAATTTATCGGTCGAGGAATTCCTCGCGCTCGATCCGGCCGACACGGAGAAACTGTTGTCGGTCAAGGCGATCCAATACGACATCGTCTGCAACGGCATCGAGCTGTCGTCCGGCGCCATTCGTAATCATCGTCCCGAGGTGATGAAGAAGGCCTTCGCCATTGCCGGTTATCCGGAGGACGTGCTGGAGCAGAAATTCGGCGGCATGCTGCACGCGCTCTCGCTCGGCGCGCCGCCGCACGGCGGCATCGCGCCCGGCATCGACCGCATCGTCATGCTGCTGGCCGGCGAGGAAAACCTGCGCGAAGTCGTGCTTGTTCCCGATGAACCAGCGCGCCGAGGACTTGATGATGGGCGCGCCGTCGGAAGCGACGGCGAAGCAACTGCGCGAGCTGCATATCCGCGTGGATTTGCCGAAGAAATAATATGCCGGCTCGTCTTATAATGGCGTGGGTTTAGCGACCGAGTTGACGCCCGGTGTCTCCGGCAGCGGAATAAACTCGATCTCGTCGCCCGGCACCTTGCCGAAATGGCCGGCCGCCCATTCCGCCTTGGCCTGCTCGATGCGCTCCTTGCGCGACGACACGAAGTTCCACCAGATGTGGCGCGGGCCGTCCATCGGCGCGCCGCCGCAGATCACGAAGTGCGCATCGGTTACGGCTTTCACCGTGATCTTGTCGCCGGGCCTGAAGACCAGCAGCCGGCCGGGCTCGAATTTGTCGCCGGCAATATCGATCGTGCCGTCGACGATATAGAGCGCGCGTTCCTCGTGATCGGCATCGATCGGCAGGCTGGCGCCCGGCCGCATGGCGATGTTTGCAAACATCGTCTCATGCGTGGTCGCCACCGGCGATTTTTCGCCGTAGAGCGATCCGATCACCACGCGTCCGAACATTGCCGTTGTCGCGGACCATGGGAAATTCATCGACCTCGTGGTGCGCAAATGCCGGTTCCATTTCTTCCTTGGCGGCCGGAAGGGCGACCCACATCTGCAGCCCGTGGATCGGGCTGCCGGCGGCGCGCAACTCGGCGCCGGTGCGCTCGGAATGCACGATGCCGCGGCCGGCCGTCATCAGATTGATCTCGCCCGGCTTGATCGGCGCTGCGGTGCCGAGGCTAGTCGCGGTGCATGATCTCGCCGTCGAACAGATAGGTGACCGTGGCAAGCCCGATATGCGGATGCGGGCGCACGTCGAGCCCGTTGCCGGCGCGGAATTCCGCCGGCCCGAAGTGATCGAAGAAGATGAACGGCCCGACCATGCGCGAGCGCGCCGACGGCAGGGCGCGCCGCACCGAGAAGCCGTCGCCGAGATCCACCGTGCGCGGCACCACCACATGGGCGATCGCCTCGCAGGCGTAGGTGTCGCCGGCAGCAGGGTCCTTGCCGGGAAAGAAACTCATGCGCCGCTCCGTTTCATGTTTGCGCGTCAGGCGAGGGTGACGAATTTCTGCCCTTTCACCGCCTCGTGCAGTCCTTCGAACGCTTCGTTCACTTTGCCCCAGCTTGGCAGCTTCTTCATGGCGGCGAGCCAGCGCTGCACGTTGGGATAAGGCGAAAAATCGATGCCGATGATCTCGCCCAACGTGACGATGCAGACCGCGAAGTAATCCGCGATGGTGATCTGATCGCCGCAGAGATAGGTCTTGTTGCCGCCCAGCCAATAGTCGTTGAGCACTTTCAGCCAGCGCTTGGTGTTCTCCTTGCCAAATTCGAGCGTGGCCGCTTGGCCTTCTTCGCTGCGGCGCTTGAGATGCGGGAACAGTTGCGGGTAGCAGAGATTGTAACCGGACTCGCGGTAGAACTGGCTGTTGATCCAGTCCATCACCTCGTTGACCTTGGCGCGCTGCTTCAAGTCCTTCGGATAGGCCGGCGAGCCGATCTTGTCGGCGAGATATTTCAGGATCGCCGAACTTTCGGTGAGCTTGAGATCGCCATCCTCGAGCATCGGCACCAGGCAATTCGGATTGATGGTCGAGTAGGGCGGCTGCAAATGCGCGCCGGACATCAGGTCAATGAATTCCTCGTCCAAGGCGATATTGTTTTCGGCGGCAAACAACATAATCGGACGGCACGCGGTCGACACCGGATGCATATAGAGTTTCATTTTTGCTCCCTGCCTATCATCTGGTTGGATTATTTTGTCCGTCGGCCGGCTCATCATGGGCGGGCCGGCCGCCATATTGCCCAAGGATCGTATCGTAGCTGAACCGGCGCGGCTTGATCCATGCCCTCCATCGTTAACTCTTCGTCATCCGGGCTTGTGGACGCATGGATGCGATGGCCGTGGGCCATGGACAATTGCGGGCAGGCCAGGCCCGCGCGCCGGCACGCCAAACTCAGATTATCGGGAAATGAAAAGGGCGGCCTTGCGACCGCCCAGTCTGAACGCCACGCGGGAGGAACCTCATCACGAGTTGGCCATCGTCGGCCCACATCAATGAAACGCAACTAATAATCCGTCATGGGTGCCCCGATTCGTCAATCGGAATTTATCGGTTTTATGACGCCGCCGCTCCTGCGTGACAGGCGTACAACAGTGGCGAAGTCACGATCGGATTGCGCATGACTTGCCTCGATATGCGGCTGCCACCCTGGATCGGCTCTGAAGGCAGGTTTTTTCGAGACCGCGTGCTATTCGCCGGCCAATTCCTGCTCGATTGCCGCGATTAGGCGCGGATCGTTGGGGTCGACAGCGGAGGTAAAGGTTGCCCGCAGGCGGCCGTCGCGGCCGATCAAGTATTTGTGAAAGTTCCAGCGCGGGGCTTCCAGCGGGCGCTCCTGCGCCGCCCATCGGTAGAACGGGTGGGCGTCCTTGCCTTTGACCGGGGCCTTCGCGGTGAGCGGGAAGGTGACATGGTATTCATCATGAGCCGTCTTCACGATCTCGGCGGCGCCGCCCGGCTCCTGGCCGCCGAAGTCGTTGGACGGCACCCCCAGCACGACCAGGCCCTTGTCGCGGTAACGCGTCCACAGCGCCTGCAGGCCGGTGTATTGCGGCGTGTAGCCGCACAGCGAGGCGGTGTTGACCACCAGGATCGGGTGGCCGGCATAGGACGAGAGCAGGAGTTCGCCCCCGTCCAGGCCTTTGAAGGTGAAGGCATAGGCCGTGACGCGGCTCATGGAGGCGGCCTGCGCGCGGTAAGGGGTAAGGCCCGCCAGCGGCGGCCCCCAGCAGCAGATGGCGGCGATCGATCATGCAGCGCAGTATAGCCGCCGCGCCGGCCCGCGGTTGCGCAAATTTGCGTGAAACGGCGCCCGCCGCTCGCCCGATAGCGCCTCGCGCATCAAACGCAGGCGGCGATTTGGCGCAACCGGTTGCGACATCATGGCGCTAATCCCGCGCGAAACAGCGGCTATCATCGGCGCTGTCACGACGAACAGGGGGGCGATCCCATGGCAATCGTCGAACGCAGCACAAATCGTCTTATCGTTGAATCGGCCGGGGTGTTGGGCGCTTTTAATATTGCGCTCGACAAGCAGGCCGGCACGGCGCGCATCGAGCGCAAGACGCTGATGTGGAAGCGGCGCCCGCGCGAAATACCGCTCACCGACATCAAGGATTTTTCGGTGGCGAGCTTGAAGGATGCCGCTTCCGGGGCTGAAATGCGCAAGCTGTCGCTGCGCACGCAGTCCGGCGAGGTGATCGAATTGCCGGTGGAGGAGAAGGCCATCGACGAAATCGCGGCGGCCTTGCGCGATTTCATCGGGCTTGCGGCTTAAAAGCCGGCTCCCATCCCCGATCGAGCCGGGGATAGGCGCTCCGGAATTGTGCGCTAGGCCGCGGCCGCGAAGCGGATGGTGGTCTCGAAAGCGTAGCCGCAGGCGTCGCATTGCCATAGATGGCGGACGCGGCGCTCGTCGACCAATTCCGACCATTCCGGCATGAACAGGCTATTGCCGCATTGCGCGCATTCGTGCTGCAAGCGGGTATGCGGGGGCTTTGCGGCGTCGCGCGTGTGCAGATCCATGGGGCATCCTCCGATTTTTATGTCGTGCCTGTCCCAACCCCATCGTCTATTTTTTAATTTATAACGCGATGCGCGCAGGACTGAAGCAGCGAGGCTGACGTAACAGAGCCTCAATCCGATGAAATTTTTGCGACGGAACGGTAGATAGATTGAGTCAAAGTTGCGGCACCGGCTCGTCGCGGGCGCAGGCAGCCGGATACCGTGCTTGGCCGCCAGATGCGCATGGCTGGCCCGCGCCGGGGCCGCTAGCAGACCGGCTTTTGAGACGTGATTTAATAAAAAGCTCTTGCTATACGGCCCGCGGGGCCGGCCAATATCGGGGATTGCCGTGCTGCACGTCGAACGGTCCGGCGCGCCGGAAAGCGCCACACGCCAACCCATGCACAGCCTCTCACATTACGCGCCTTATGCCTTGTCGATCCTGCGCATCATGGCGGCGTTGCTGTTCTTCGAGCACGGGTTGTCGCGGCTGTTCGGCTTCCCGTCGCCGCTGCCCACGCCGCCGCTTTTCACGCTGTACTGGTTTGCCGGCGCCATCGAATTCGTCGGCGGCGCGCTGGTCGCGCTCGGCCTGTTCACGCGGCCCGCGGCCTTCATCATGTCGGGACAGATGGCCGCCGCCTATTTCCTCAGCCATGCGCCGCACAATTTTTTCCCGATCCTCAACCGCGGCAATTCCGCGATTCTGTTTTGCTTCGTGTTCTTCTACATCGTGTTCGCCGGACCCGGGCCCTGGAGCCTGGACGCCTTGATGGGCCGCCAGCGCGCGTAGCGCGGCCGGCGCCCTTGCCTGGACCAACATGGCGTTAAATCATGGTGACGCCCGCGCCCGCGAGCCGGGCGCCAGGACGGCCACCATGAGCCAGACCGTCGTCAAACCGCGCACCAAAGTGAAGCCGCAAACCCAGCGCCCGCCGCTGTGGAAGGTCATTCTGCTCAACGACGACTTCACCCCGCGCGAATTCGTCGTGCAGGTGCTCAAGGCGGTGTTCCGCATGAACGAAAGCCAAGCCTATAAAGTCATGATGACGGCGCACCAGCGCGGCGCCTGCGTGATCGCGGTCTATACCAAGGATGTCGCCGACACCAAGGCCAAGGAGGCGACCGAGATGGGCAAGGCCAAAGGCTATCCGCTGTATTTCACGACCGAGAAGGAAGAGTAGGCGGACAGCCCCGCCGGCTCGCAAAGCATCAGCCCGGCGGTTTCGGCGGCGCAACGCCCGAGCATTCCCATTTCAGCGGCGTGACCGGCGCGCACAAGGTCACGCTGCCGGTCCAGCGGTCGGCGCGGAACACGACGATATGCTCCGGGTTGGCCGCCACCGAGAACTCCCAGTGGAAAGCCAGCATGATGGCGATTGCAATGATGATGGAGCCCGCCAGCACGGAACCGATCAGGATGGTCAAAGGGTTTTTCATATGCGGTCACTATGTCGTTGAATGGGTTGCGCTGCTAGGCCGGGCCGCGTGCCGGCGCGGCCGGTTCGTTAAAATTTTCCGCAAATTGTCGGGACCGGCATAGTGCGGCTTATACTTACGTCATGCATAATAGGGTTGCGTTTTTGCAAGAGGGCTCCCATGCGAGAGTGGAATTTGGTTTTGGCGCCGGTGGTGCTGATTGTTTATTTCACGCTCTTTCCGGACCAGCTCAGCGCGTTGATCTCCTGGGCGGCGGGGCTCGCTTACTAGCGGGCCGGGCGAAGCTATTCCGCGCCGCCCGCTAGCGCCCGCAATTCCACATCGGGCCGATCGGCGTTTGCGTCCAGCAGGGGCCGAAGCCGCCGCCGTTCCAGCGCCCGCGGTAAAAGCCCGGCCAGGCCGGGCCGTAATAGCGCGGGCCGTACAGCCGGTAATAATGCTCCGCCCGCGCGTCCGCGATCTCCTCGGGCGGCCGATACCCCGGCAGGAAGCCGTAGCCGTGCCAGTGGCGCGTGACGTGGTGCTTGGCGGCGTGGTGCTTCTTGTGCACCGGCGCGGCAAGCGCAGCCGGCGCCAGCGACAGGGCCATTGCGATCGGCGATGATGCGCCAAACCAATTCGCGGCATTGCAGGTCTTTCCAAAGGACAACGCATAACACGGCGCGGGCGCAGTGGGGCCCTGCTTCATGGTGAAACTGAGACGAAAAGCCGGCGCGTGTTATAGACTGCGGGCCGCGCAAGGAAACGCCGCCATGGTCGGGAAATGCACGCATGCCAGCGCCGTCAAGGACGTGACGCCGTCGGCGCGCGGCTGCGAGGAGTGCCTGAAGACCGGCAGCATGTGGGTGCACCTGCGCCTGTGCCGGACCTGCGGCCATGTCGGCTGCTGCGACGACAGCCCCAACCGCCATGCTACCAAGCATTTCCACTTAACCGGCCACCCGATCATCGAGGGCTACGATCCGCCGGAAGGCTGGGGCTGGTGCTATGTGGACGAGGAATTCGTTGCGCTCGACCACCCGACCAGGCAGGTGGGGCCGATCAAGCGCTGGGTATGAGGGCGGTGGGCTTATCCGCGCCGCCGGGCTTTATCGCCCGCATTTGATCCAAGTCATTGCGGCGGCACTCGAATTGGTATTGATGAAACGCATGCTGTCGGTTTCCCGCTTGAAGAGGGGGGTTCCATGATCAGCCATGCCCATCAAAATCTGACACAACCCGCCGCGCGCGGTTTTGACCGCATCGCCGGTTACGCGCTGGCGGCCATCCTCGCGGTCTTGATCCTCGTCGCCCTCATGACCAATCCAGTGCTGCCGCAGTAAGAGCTGGTGTGCGCTGGCCGCAACGGCCGCGCGGCGCGCCATGCGTGCGGGTGGGCCGACGCTGTAATCTGTCACTTGACACTGTCGCGCATTAGATTACACTCGCCGCATGATCCGCAGCTTCTTTCATAAGGGTCTGAAAGACCTGTTTGAAAAGGGCACGACAGCGCGGATTTAGAAATCAATGCACGAACGCTGCATCGTCCGGCTTGATGCGCTGGACCGTGCAGACCGACCCGAAGACATGAACGCGCAAGGGTTTAATTTTCATGCTTTGCACGGCAAGCCGCGGCGCTATTCCGTGCATGTGAACGGGCCCTGGTGCATTACGTTCGAGTTTGAACGCGGTGAGGCCTATCGAGTTGACTTCGAGCAATACCACTAGAATGCAGAGCGTTCGGCTGGAATGGTCCGGCCGCTATTCGAGGAATACAAAATGAAAAAACGCGAGCTTCCCGCGCGGCGACCCGACCCTGATCGCCCGCCGACACATCCGGGCGCGATCCTGCGCCTGGACGTGCTGCCGGCGATCGGCGAGCCGGTGATGACGGTGGCCAAGAAGCTCGGCATCACGCGCCAGCACTTGCACAAGATTTTGGCCGAGACCGCGCCGGTGACGCCGGAGATGGCGGTGCGGCTTGGCAAGTTCTGCGGCAACGGGCCGGGCCTGTGGCTGCGCCTGCAGCAGGCCTACGATCTCTGGCACGCCGAGCGCGCGCTCAAGAAGGTGGTGGCGAAGATTCCGACCGCGAAGGCGAAGGCGGCGTGAAGGATTAGATCAATATAGTGAGTGAGGAAAGAAAGCGAACACGTCTCGTTTTTACGCTGCGAGTGGCTCTAACGCGACCCGGTCATCGTGCGCCATTTTTCTTGCGCTTCTATATGCGTCAATTCGTTCCTGGTCGGCGCAGTAGCGATCGCCGAAAATCTGAATTGCCTGTTCGATAACAGAAACGAGCGCGATAAAGTCATTGTCGAGAAATTGGTATTTTGGCTTCAAATGTTTCAAGAAAAAATTATTGAACCCTTTTAGACGGAAGCCTACGAGCTCCCGAGTCTTCAAATCTAAAGCAAGCGTTAGAATTCCATCGATGCGTCTGTAAACACACGGAACGTCCCGGCGCACGTATTCTACCGTATCTGCGTCGGCAAGATAAAGCGCAGTCGGTACGTATTGCGAATGTAGATCGAGACTCATCGTGCGGCGGTTTTCCATGTCAGCTTCCTACCACAATCGGATGCGATAGCGAGATCCAAAGTTGATCGGCAGCTGCAACGCGACGGGCTCGGCTTGCCACGAATCCCCAATGAGTTTCGGCGCGTCTGGTCTCAAGAGAACTGCCATTTTGCGGAGCGTCGAGGCTGCCATAGGTTCGGATCTGTGTCAGCGGGGAACTGGAGTAGGCTTGATGCGACACTAACCATATGTCGAATCATAGGCTCGAAAAGAAGTGTGGACGGCAGCACATAGGCTATGAAGTTTTCGCCATCATCAGCGGCCGACCAGTGGGCGCTTGGTGCCTCGGTGACGTTGTCGTGAGCGCGCTTGAGATAGACCTCCTCGTATTTGACGCTGCGCCACAGTCGTTCGACGAACACGTTGTCCCGCCAAGCCCCTTTGCCGTCCATGCTGATAGCAATGCCGTTGTGGGCCAGCACGCCGGTGAAGGTCGAGCCGGTGAACTGCGAGCCCTGGTCCGTGTTGAAGATCTCCGGCTTGCCGTGACGCGCCAAAGCGTCCTCCAGCGTCTCGACGCAGAATGCCGCTTCCATCGTGATCGACAACCGCCACGACAGCACGCGGCGGCTCGCCCAGTCGAGCACCACCGCCAGATAGACGAAGCCGCGCGCCATCGGAATGTAGGTGATGTCCATCGCCCACACTTGGTTTGGCCGCGTGATCGCCATCCCGCGCAGCAGATACGGGTAGATCTTGTGGCCGGGCTCCGGCTTCGTCGTGCGCGGACGGCGATAGAGCGCCTCTATCCCCATCCTCTTCATCAGCGTTTTGACATGCCGGCGTCCGATCTTGCTTCCCTCGGCGGCCAGCAGGCCGCGCAGCATCCGCGAGCCGGCGAAGGGGAACTCCAGATGCAACTCGTCAATCCGCCGCATCAGCGCAAGGTCCGCGGCGGACACCGGGCGCGGCAGGTAGTAGACGCTGCCACGGCTGATGTTCAGCGTCTCGGCCTGCTTGGCGATTGCCAGATCGTGCTCGCGGTCGATCATCGCTTTGCGCTCAGTAAACCGGCTTTGCCGAGCGCTCCTTCCAAAAAATCGTTCTCCAGCGTCAGCTCTCCGATCTTGGCGTGCAGTGACTTTATGTCGATAGCAGGCTGCGTCGCTCCGTTGCCGCCGGGGCCGAATACGTCGGCAGCTCCGCCCTCAAGCTGCGCCTTCCACGATGTGATTTGATTGGGGTGGACATCGAACTGCTCAGCAAGCTGGGTTAGCGTTCGATCGCCCTTAATGGCGGCAAGCGCCACTTTCGCCTTGAAGGCCGGTGTGTGGTTCCGGCGCGGTCGTCTCGACATGGTCTCTCCTTTCGCAGGCCGCAACGTGCCCGCCGTCAGGCAGAAACTCCTCGTCGAGTTCGTCCCTGTGCAGACCGGGTCCGGCTCAATCTGCTCGATCGGATTTAAATCGGGTGAATATTTTGGCAAGTAAAGCAGCCGCGCTCGCGCAGTTTTGATGACCTTCTGCACAGCATCGCCTTTGTGGGCCGGTAGGTTGTCGATGATGACGATGTCGCCGCGCTTGAGCGTTGGTTTCAGGCAGTGTTCAAGATAAGTGAGGAAGGTCGCTCTGGTCATTGGGCCATCTACCACGAAGGGCGCAACCATCTTGTTATGGCGAAGCCCAGCCACGAAGGTGATCGTCTTCCAATGCCCCTGCGGCACGCGGCTGATCAGTCGCTCGCCGCGCCGACATCGGCCACGCAGCCGCACCATATTGGTTGAGGTTGATGTCTCATCGATGAATACCAGCCTGGCCGGGTCAAACATGCCTTGCTCTCGCATCCAGCGTCGGCGCGCGCAGGCCACGTCGGCTCGCTCTTGCTCGGCTGCGCGGAGGCTCTTTTTTTTTGAAGCTGATCCCGTGGCGGGCGAACAACCGCCATACCGCGCTGCGGCTGCCGGCGATCCGTCGCTTGCGCATCGCAGCAACGACTTCATCCAGCGTTAAATCCGGCTGCTCGGTAATCAGGGCCAACAGCCAGTTCGCGTGCTGTTCCAAAGGCGAAATGCTTCCTCCGGTCGGCTTGGCCGCGATACTTCCAGTTTCCTCCCAGCGCTGCAGCCACTTCACCCCAGAACTGGCACTGACCTCAAAGCTTTCGGCCGCTTCCCGCCGCGATGCTCCCGCAATCACGGCCTCAAGCAAACGCATGCGCAAGTCCAGCGGAAGAGGGTTTCGGCATCATCGTGCTCCATAAATCGAATCGATGCCGTTAGACTTGCTCATCTCAAAAACCTTGGGAATCCCCCCATTCAAATCAGCCGAAATGTGCTCTAATTCTCCAGTTTGAGGCTGATTTCTCCTTTCGACGCCCGGCACCGGCGGTGGTAATCCGAGAATCACGCTCCAAAGCTCGAATGCTGGTTGCCGTCTTCCCGCACGCGCCAGCTTGCAAACGTCGTTTGGCGCAATAGCGAACTTACAAGGCTTCAATCGATCATCCGGCGAAGGTCCCAAAACATTTTTCGGAAATTTCAGCCATTCGCCAACTGCAGATGTAATTGGTGTTACGGTAATACGATTAGGTGCTGTCGTCATGATGACGTTTTCCTGTCTTTTCAGCTACATCATTTCGCTCATTGTGTTTTCCCCCATTTGTTTGATTAATTGCCTCGTTGCTGCGCCCCAAGTGTTGGCCACTTTCACGAACACCCCGTCGTTGACCCACACGTATCGCACTTCATGCAGGTGCCGTTGCGCACCAGCGTGAAGTTGCCGCATTCGCCGCAGGCCTCGCCTTCGTAGCCCTTGGCGCGCGCCTCGGCGCGCTTCTCGGAGGCCGCCTGCTTGGCGTGCAGCCGCACGTCGGCGACGTTGATCTGCTCCAGCGCCTGCGCCGGCGAGAGCTTCGCCTCCGGCTCGGCTTTCAGCGCGGTGGCCGCGCCGGAGAAGGCGGTGATGTTGCCGCCGCCCGCCGCGGTGCGCGCGATGCCTTCCCCGGACGACGGGGCAGGCGTGCCGCTCACCACCGACAAGCGATCGGTGCGCGAACGGGTGAGGCCGCGCGAGACGAAGTTGGTCGCCGGCTTGCCTTCCGCCTCGCCCTTGCCGAGCGCGTCGAAGCCGCGGTCTCGCTCGGGTCGACATGGGCGAGATCGAAACGCTCCAGATACGACACCGCCAGCTCGCGGAACACGTAGTCGAGGATCGAGGTGGCGTATTTGATCGAGTCGTTGCCCTGCACGGGCCCTTGCGGCTCGAAGCGGGTGAAGGTGAAGGCGTCGACATATTCCTCGAGCGGCACGCCGTATTGCAGGCCGAGCGAGATGGCGATGGCGAAGTTGTTGAGCAGCGAGCGCAGCGCCGCGCCCTCCTTGTGCATGTCGACGAAGATTTCGCCCAGCCGGCCGTCGTCGTATTCGCCGGTGCGCAGATAAACCTTGTGGCCGCCGACCACCGCCTTCTGGGTGTAGCCCTTGCGGCGCGTCGGGCAGCCGCTCGCGCTCGCGCAACACCGTGATGCGCTCGACGATCTTCTCCACCACCTTTTCGGCCAAGCCGGTGGCGCGCGCCGCCGCCGGACGCTCGATGAAGGCTTCCACCGTGTCGTCCTCGTCCTCCTCATCCGCGATGAGCTGCGAATTGAGCGGCTGCGACAGCTTCGAGCCGTCGCGGTAGAGCGCGTTGGCTTTCAGCGCCAGCTTCCAGGACAACAGATAGGCCGCCTTGCAGTCGTCGACGGTGGCCTCGTTCGGCATGTTGATGGTCTTGGAGATGGCGCCGGAGATGAACGGCTGCGCCGCCGCCATCATGCGGATGTGGCTTTCCACCGACAGATAGCGTTTGCCGGTGCGCCCGCACGGATTGGCGCAATCGAACACCGGATAATGCGCCGGTTTCAGGTGCGGCGCGCCTTCCACCGTCATGGCGCCGCAGACGTGCAGGTTGGCGGCCTCGATCTCGCGCTTGGAGAAGCCGAGCGCGGCGAGCAGGTCGAAGGTCGGCAGGCTGAGGTCCTCGGCGGCAATGCCGAGGGTGTCGCGGCAGAACTCTTCGCCCAGCGTCCACTTGTTGAAGACGAATTTGATGTCGAAGGCGGTCGGCAGCGCCTTGTCGACCTTGGCGATGGCCTCGTCGGTGAAGCCCTTGGCCTTCAGCGTGGTGTGGTTGATGCCGGGCGCCTGCGCGAGCGAGCCGTGGCCGACCGCATAGACCTCGATCTCGGCGATGTCGGCTTCACTGTAGCCGAGCGTGCGCAGCGCCTCCGGCACCGCGCGGTTGATGATTTTCCAGTAGCCGCCGCCGGCCAGCTTCTTGAACTTCACCAGCGCGAAGTCGGGCTCGATGCCGGTGGTGTCGCAGTCCATCACCAGGCCGATGGTGCCGGTGGGCGCGATCACGCTAGCCTGCGCGTTGCGGTAGCCGTGCGCTTCGCCGAGCGTGAGCGCCTTGTCCCAGGCCGCTTTCGCATGCGCGACCAGGGTCTGGTCGGGGCAGGCGGCGTGGTCGAGCGGCACCGGCGGGTTGGCGACGTGTTCGAAGCCGGTGCGCTCGCCATGGGCGGCGCGGCGGTGATTGCGGATCACCCGCAGCATGGCCTCGCGGTTTTTCTTGTAGCCGGGGAAGGGCCCGAGCTTTGCCGCCATTTCGGCCGAGGTGGCGTAGGCGGTGCCGGTCATGATGGCGGTGAGCGCGCCGCCGAGGGCGCGGCCTTCGTCGGAGTCGTAGGGAATGCCGGACGACATCAACAGACCGCCGATATTGGCGTAGCCGAGGCCGAGCGTGCGGTACTGGTAGGACAGTTCCGCGATCTGCTTGGACGGGAACTGCGCCATCAGCACCGAGATTTCCAGGACCACGGTCCACAGCCGCACCGCGTGCTCGTAGGATTCGACGTTGAACGCCTTGGTCTTGTCGTCGCGGAAGGTGAGCAGATTGAGCGAAGCCAGATTGCAGGCGGTGTCGTCCAGGAACATGTATTCCGAGCACGGATTGCAGGCGCGGATCGGCCCCGAAGCCGGGCAGGTGTGCCAGTCGTTCACCGTGGTGTGGAATTGCAGGCCGGGATCGGCGCAGGCCCAGGCGGCGTAGCCGATCTTCTCCCACAGCTCGCGCGCCTTCACGGTCTTGGAGATCTTGTGCTTGGTGCGCCAGAACAGGTCCCAATTGGCGTCGGATTCCACCGCCTTGAGGAACTCGTCGGTGACGCGCACCGAATTGTTCGAGTTCTGCCCGGAGACGGTGAGATAGGCCTCCGAATCCCAGTCGGTGTCGTAGATCGGGAACTGGATGTCGGTGTAGCCCTGCTTGGCGAACTGGATCACCCGCTTGATGAAATTGTCCGGCACGTAGGCTTTGCGGGCGAGCTTGATCTCGCGTTTTAAGGCGGGATTCTTCTCCGGCGAGAAGCAGTCGTCGCCCGAGCCCTCGCAGTTCACGCAGGCCTTGAGCACGGCCTTGAGATGCTTCTGGTTGATCTTGGAGCCGGTGACCAGCGCGGCCACCTTCTGCTCTTCCTTCACCTTCCAGTCGATATATTGCTCGATGTCGGGGTGATCGACGTCGACCACCACCATTTTCGCGGCGCGCCGCGTGGTGCCGCCCGACTTGATGGCGCCCGCCGCGCGGTCGCCGATCTTGAGGAAGCTCATCAGTCCCGACGACTTGCCGCCGCCCGACAATCTTTCGCCTTCGCCGCGCAGGCTCGAGAAATTCGAGCCGGTGCCGGAGCCGTATTTGAACAGGCGCGCCTCGCGCACCCACAAATCCATGATGCCGCCTTCGTTGACCAGATCGTCATTGATGCCCTGGATGAAGCAGGCATGCGGCTGCGGATGCTCGTACGACGACTTCGATTTCGTCAGCTTGCCGGTGGCGTAATCGACGTAGTAGTGGCCCTGGCTCGGCCCATCGATGCCATAGGCCCAGTGCAGGCCGGTGTTGAACCACTGCGGCGAATTGGGCGCGCACATCTGCGCCGCCAGCATGTAACGCAGCTCATCGAAGAAGGCCTGGGCATCGCCTTCCGAATCGAAATAGCCGCCCTTCCAGCCCCAATAGGTCCAGGTGCCGGCCAGCCGATCGAACACTTGCTTACTGGTTTGTTCGCCGACGTAGCGCTCCTTCTCGGGCAGCTGGCTAAGCGCCTCCTCGTCGGCAACCGAGCGCCACAGGAACGACGGAACGGTATTTTCTTCCACCTTCTTCAGCCGGGCAGGGACCCCCGCTTTGCGAAAGTACTTCTGCGCCAGCACATCGGAGGCGACCTGCGACCAGAATTCCGGCACCTCGACATTGTCGAGCTTGAACACCACCGAACCGTCCGGATTGCGGATCTCGCTGGTGGTGAGCCGGAACGCGATGTCCGCATAGGGCGATTGTCCGTCCTTGGTGTAGCGCCGTTCGATCTGCATTGTGTCTCAAGCCCCAAAAATGCTGGGCGGCTGGCGACCGCTCGATTATCCCTGACGGACCCTGTCCTGTCCGCCTGTTTTGCTCGGCACGCCGTTCGACAACCCGTTACTCACCCCTGTCAGACCCGGACCTTGGTTCCGGCGCCGGCTATTCCCGGCTTTTTGACCCCCGGGCGCAAAATCCCCTGTCCCAAAACGCCATTTCTGGCGTGGGCACGGCTGGCGACTCGGCGTCGTTATGGAAGCCCGGTTGGAACCGAAAACGCGACTGCACCGAACGCACCAAAACTAGGAGGACTTTTCGTACGCGTCAACAATAGATAGTCATCAAATCTGAATCAAATACTAAATCTTGTGTCCAATCGGTGAACTGCGGGGACAACAAGCCGCGAAACCACTGACAGTATTGAGCGATCCGGCGGCCCCGGAAAGCGTTTTTATCGCGGCGGCCGGGTAGGTTTTTATGCCTCGCCGCATGACAAAAAAGTGACGCAAAAATGCGACTTGCTGATTATCCGCAACAAAAACCACGATCCCGCGCGGCCGGGGATAAGGGCGGGAAAAGCCGCCGGATCGGTGCCCGAGAGTCGGTGATTCTCAAAACCAGGTCAGTGCGTTAGCTCCCACATGGTGGGGTTGGCGGAGGGTGGCGGCGAAACCCACGCCTGTGAATTCAACCTATTCGCGCCGGAATGGCGATCTGCCGCCGCGCGATTGTGCTTTCCGAACGAAAAAGGCGGACCCGCGTTAGGGGCCCGCCTTTCGCACCGGCACTGTCATCACAGTTGGTCAGCGCGGCTGAAGCGGAACCAGGCGACTCAAGGCCCGCGCTGATGAATTCCTAGGCAGGATAACCGCAGCGCGCGGCCAAACGCAACTCGGCGGCCGCCGCCAGCTCGCCCTATGCGCCGCCGGCCGCGGCCGCTCTGCGCCGCAACTTGCGCGCGGCCTGCGCGGTCTTGGCGGTCGGGATATCGGCAACGGCGACCTCGGAACGCTGGCGCGGCAGCGCTTCCGGGTGGTGCTTCTGCAGGAAATCGATGAGCTGCTCGCGCACTTCGCAGCGCAGGTTGAAAGCTTGTCCGGCGGAATTGGCGCTCATCACGCAGCGCAGCTCGACGGTCTGCTCTTTGGCGTCGGTAACCTGCAGGTTCACCACATTGCCGTCCCAGTTCTTCGAGGCCTTGACGATCTCGGCAAGCTTGGCGCGGATAACGCCGACCGGCGCACGGTAATCCACATAGAGCATGGCGCTGCCGATCAGCGCCGAGCCCTCGCGCGTCCAGTTCTGGAATGGTTTTTCGATGAAATAGCTCAGCGGCACGATCATGCGCCGCCAGTCCCACAGCCGCACCACGACATAGGTCGATGTGATTTCCTCGATGGTGCCCCATTCGTTCTCGACGATGACCGCGTCGTCGATGCGGATCGGCTGCGTCATCGCCAGTTGCACGCCGGCGAACAGGTTGCTCAGCACCGGGCGCGCGGCGAGGCCGGCGACGATGCCGGCGACGCCGGCGGAGGCAAACAGGCTCACGCCGTATTGCCGCACCGGCTCGAACGTCATCAGCGCGGCGCCCACGGTGACGATCACCACCAGCACATCGGCGGTGCGCAGCAGCACGCGCACCTGCGTCACGTGCTTGCGCGCCAGCAGATTGTCTTCGACGTCGAGCCGGAATTGCCGCAGATAGAGATCGGCCGCAATCGTGAGCGCGGTGAGCGCCGCCCAGCCGATCAACCCGATCACGGCGATCAGCAGGAGCCGCTGCAGCCATTCACTGGTGTCGGGCTCGAGCGGGGCGACCGGAATAGCGATCGCCATCGCCAGGATAAGCAGGCCGAGCCGCGTCACGCCGCGCATCTGCGTGATAATGGACAGCACGTAAGGGTAGCGCTCGGCCAGCGTCGCGTGCAGCAGCCTGCGCACGACCCGGTGCAGCGAATAGGCGACCGCGCCGGCCAGCGCCAAAATAATGAGCGCGACCACCGGGTCGGGCAGCCAGGCGAGCAGGTTCTTGGTGGCGGTCAGGGCGTCTCGGATCGAATCCATGTGAATGTCATAGCTTCCATGCAATGGCGGCGGATTGGGGCGCACCGGCAATAGTGCGCGCTGGACAGGAGCGCGGCGAGGTGGCAGAACGCCGCGTATTCAATGTCTTTTAACGCGTGGCCGCGATGAAAAGTTTCCTGCTCAAGGTATTCACCTGGTGGAATTCGCAGACTTTCGGCACCCAGTTCTGGACCTGGATGTACGGCGAAAAGGTCGGCGAGGACGAATTCGGCAACCGCTACTACCGCACCAAGGGCGGTAAAATCGACCCGCGCATGCTCAGTTTCGAGCGGCGCTGGGTGATCTTTAACGGCTATTCCGAGGCCTCGACCATACCGCCGTCTTGGCACGGCTGGATGCATCACACCGTCGATACCCCGCCCACGCAGGAAAACTACAAGCCGCAGCCCTGGCAGAAGCCGCACCGGCCCAATATGACCGGCACGGCGGGCGCTTACCGGCCATCAGGCTCGACGCTGGCCACCGGGCGGCGTCCGAAGGCGACCGGCGACTACAAGGCCTGGACGCCGGAGCGTTGATGGCACCGGCGGCGCCGGCGCGTTCGTCACTGCAACAGCTTCCGCGCAGCGTTTGGGCTCTCGGCCTCGTCAGCCTGTTCATGGATCTCTCCTCCGAGATGATCCATGCGCTGTTGCCGCTCTATCTGGTCACCGTGCTCGGCGCCTCGATGGTCGAAGTCGGCGTCATCGAGGGCATCGCCGAGGCCACGGCGATGATCGTGAAAATCTTCTCCGGCGCGCTGAGCGACTGGCTCGGCCGGCGCAAGCTGCTGGCGGCGGTGGGCTACGGCCTCGCGGCCTTCACCAAGCCGGTATTTCCGCTGGCCGCGAGCCTGCTGTGGATCGTCGCGGCGCGTTTTGTCGACCGCATCGGCAAGGGCATCCGCGGCGCGCCCCGCGACGCGCTGATCGCCGATATCACCCCGCGCGCGTTGCGCGGCGCCGCCTTCGGCCTGCGCCAGGCGCTCGATACGGTCGGCGCTTTTCTCGGGCCCCTGGCCGCGATCGCCCTGATGTGGCTGAGCGCCGACCGGTTCCGGCTCGTGTTCTGGATCGCGGTCGTTCCGGCCATGGTGTCGTTTGCGCTGATCGCGTTCGTGGTCAAGGAGCCGGCGCGTGCATCGGCGCCCGGCACGCCGGCTGCGAGGTTGAAAATGGCGGATTGCGCCCGCCTGCCGGCGGTATTCTGGATGGTGGTGGCGATTGCCGCGGTGCTCACTTTGGCGCGCTTCAGCGAAGCCTTCCTCATCCTCAAGGCGCAGAATATCGGAATTCCGATCGCTTTCGTTCCGGCGATCATGGTGGTGATGAACGCGGTCTATGCGCTCACCGCCTATCCGGCCGGCGCCTTGTCCGACCGCATCGGCCGGCGCGGCGTGCTGATCGCCGGCACCGCGACTCTGATCGTCGCCGATCTCGTGCTGGCGTTTTCCGGCAGCGTCGTTTTTGCCCTGGTGGGCGTTGCGCTCTGGGGCCTGCATATGGGGCTGACGCAAGGCCTGCTGTCGGCGATGGTCGCCGACACCGCGCCGGCGGAATTGCGCGGCACCGCCTTCGGTCTGTTCAATCTGGCCGGCGGCATTGCCGTGCTGGTGGCGAGCGTCGGCGCCGGCGCGCTGTGGGACAGCTACGGGCCGGCGGCGACTTTTACGGCCGGCGCCATTGTGACGGCAATTGGGCTTGCCGGCCTTCTGGCCGTCGCGAAACCATCCGGCGCAAGGCCGGCCTGACCGCCCTTTCGCCGCCGTATTCGCCGTGTTAACCGGGCGCTGCCCTGGGCAGGCGGCGAATCCACGCCGTTCCCCAGCGTATGATCTCGAATGGCTTGTCCTCGACCGCAACCGGGGATGGGACCCGGTTTTCGGATAAGATCGCGCGCAAACAGATTTGCGGAAAAAATCCGGATTTATGGCGCAACCCCGTCTCTCGATCTGCCTGCTTGCGATTGTCCCGCTGCTGCTGCTGGCGGCGCGCCCGGCGCTCGCGCAATCGGGTTCGATCTACAGCGATGAGGCCCCGCCACGGCCGCCGGCCGATATACCGGGTGCGCCCCCGTCGCCGCCGCCGGCAATGGCAATTTTCTGAACCAGCCGCCGCCGGACAATTTCCCCCGCGGCACTGAGCAACGCCGGCCCGGCGTCATCCGCGCCGATCAGCCGCCGGCGCAGCCGCTGCCGGCGCCGATGAGCCTGCCGCCGTCGAGCCGCCCCGGTGGCGGCACCATCCAATCGCAGCCGCTGGCGCCGCCGCCCGGCACCGCGCCGCCGCCGCAAGCGGCAACACCGCCGGCCGGCGCCGGCGCTCCGGCGCAGGCGCTCCCGGGTCTGCCACCCGGCGTGCGGCAGCCGCGCGGCGCGCCGCCGCAGCCGGCCGATACCTCGCCGCAACCCGGCGACGAGGTCGTGGTCGAGCCGCCGCCGCAGCGCATCAGCAATCCGACCGCGGTGTTTGCCGGCCTCGACAAGATCACCGGCCGCATCATCTCGTTCGACGTCGCCATCAACGAGACGGTGCAGTTCGGCGCGCTGCAGGTGACGCCGCGCGTGTGCTATTCGCGCCCGCCGACCGAGACGCCGAACACCGACGCCTTCGTCGAAGTCGACGAGGTGACGCTGCAAGGCGAGATCAAGCGCATTTTCACCGGCTGGATGTTTGCGGCCAGTCCCGGCCTGCACGCGGTCGAGCATCCGATCTACGACGTCTGGCTGACCGACTGCAAAGGCGGACAGAATCCGACCGTGGCGGAAGCCCCGCCGCCACCGCCGCCCGCGCCCAAGCATCCGGTGCGCACGCCGCCGCCGCGGCGTCCGCCGTCGCGCGTGCAGCAGCCCGGCTTCCTGCCGCCGCTGCGCTAGCTCCTCGCACGACAGTTCCGGCAAACCGCAAGTCTCGGCGCTTGCGCGCTTCGTCGCCCGCGTCCGCCACCGTTGACCAAGGTCAAGGCATCTGCGGCCGGCGGCGGATAGATTTATGCGTGCGCCGTGCTATCGGCCTTGTCGTGCGGCGCGCGGAAAGCAGCCGGGGAAATGCTGGAGCACTGCGCGGCCTGGCCCGAGGAATTTGCCCGCCGTTACCGGCAGCAAGGCTATTGGGCGGACATTACGCTTCACGACATGCTGGCGAGCTCGATCCGGGCGACGCCGGAGCGCGACCGCCTTGGTGCAGGGCGAGCGGCGCTTAAGCTATGCGCAACTGGGCGAGGCAATCGACCGGCTGGCCGCGCGGCTGCTCGATCTGGGATTGCGGCCGCTCGATCGGGTGGTGTTCCAGCTGCCGAACTCGATCGAGTTCGTGATCACATTCTTCGCGCTTTTGCGCATCGGCGTCATTCCGGTTCTGGCGCTGCCGGCGCATCGGCGCGAGGAGATCTCCCACTTTGTCGCCATGCCGAAGCGGTCGCCTATATCGTGCCGGACCTCTGGCGCGGTTACGACTACCGCAAGCTGGCTGCGGAAATTTCCGCAGGCGCACCGTCGCTGCGCCACGTGCTGGTGCTCGGCGAGCCGGGCGCGAACCAGATATCGCTCACTGCTCTGCTGGCGGGCGACGGCGGCGATGACGGCCATCGCGTCAGCGACTATGCCCCGGCACCTGGCGAGGTCGCCTTGATGCTGCTGTCCGGCGGGACCACCGGCCTGCCCAAGATGATCCCGCGCACCCATAACGACTACGTCTACAATTGCCGCCAGAGCGGGGCGGTCGCCGGTTTCAACTCCAACAAAGTATTCCTGGCCTTGCTGCCGATGGCGCACAATTACACGCTCGGTTGTCCCGGCGTGCTCGGCATGTTGGCGTGGGGCGGCACGGCGGTGATCGCGCCGGATGCAACGTTCGACACCGTCGCGCGGCTGATCGAAGAGGAGCGCGTGGCGGTCATATCGGCCGCCGTGCCGCTGATCGTCAACTGGCTCAACGCCCGGGCCCCGCAGCACCGCGATTTCTCGTCGTTGCGCGTCCTGATGAACGGCGGCGCCAAGCTCGCGCCGGAACTGCGCCGCCGCGTCGAATTGCGGTTCGGCTGCGTGTTCCAGGAAAGCTTCGGCACCGGCGAGGGCCTGTTGAACATGACCCGGCTCGACGACCCCGCCGAAATTCGTTTCACCAGTTCCGGCCGGCCGATTTCGCCGGCCGACGAGATCCGTATCGTGGACGAGAGCGGCAACGACGTCCCCGATGGCGAGACCGGAGAATTGATCTGCCGCGGCCCTTACACGATCCGCGGCTACTACAAAGCCCCGGAAAAAACCCGCGCCGCATTCACCCGCGACGGCTTCTATCGCATGGGCGACGTGGTTCGCCGCGTTGACGGCAATCTCTATGTCGAGGGCCGGCTGAAGGACATCATCAATCGCGGCGGCGAAAAGATCAGTTGCGAGGAAGTCGAAAACTATATTTTGAGCCACCCGAAGGTGAAGAACGCCTGCGTGGTCGCGATGCCCGATCCCGTGTTTGGCGAGAAGGCGTGCGCGTTCATCATCCCTGTCGATGGCGCAAGCTTCGACCTGGACGAGATGAACCGCTTTTTGCTCAGCCGCGCTATCGCGAAATTCAAGCTGCCCGAACGGCTCGAGCTCGTGCAGGAGTTTCCGACCAGTCCGGCCGGCAAGATCCTTCGCCGCGAACTGCGCCGGATTGTCGGCAGCGAACTCACGACTGCACAATCGTGAGGATGAGGGGGTCATGAAACTGTTCGAACCACTCACCATCGGCGGAATGCGCATCGCAAACCGCGTGATGGTGCCGGCGATGGTGACGCGGCTATCCGGCGAAGACGGCCTCGTCAACCAGGACATCACGGATCGCTATGTCCGTTATGCCCAGGGTGGCGCCGGCCTGATCGTGATCGAGGCGATGGCCGTGCATCATGCCAAGTCCGGCCCGCTGTTGCGCATCAGCGACGATCGCTTCGTGCCTGGTCTCGCCGATCTCGCCCGGCGCATCCACGATACGTCGGACTCGAAAGTCGTTCCGCAGATCATCCATTTCATGAAGGTGGCGAAATCGGGCTGGCGGCAGACCGTCGACATGCTGTCGCTGGCCGACATCGACCGCATCGTCGAGGAATTTGGCGATGCGGTCGCGCGCGCCCGCGAAGCACGATTCGACGGGGCGGAGTTGCATTCCGCCCACGCCTATACGCTGGCGTCGTTTCTGTCGCGCGCCAATCCGCGCAAGGACGAGTATGGCGGCGATACGCTGGAAGGCCGCCTGCACCTGATCACGCGGATTTTCGCGAATATTCGCCGCAAGGTCGGCGAGGATTTTCCGGTCGGCGTTCGCTTCCTGGCCGACGAATTCATCAAGGATGGTTACACGGTCAGCGATGCCAAGCTGATCGGGCTGCGGTTGGCGCAACTTGGCGCGGCCTATCTGTCGCTCTCGGTCGGCGGCAAATTCGAGGATGCCGTGCATCTGCCGGGTCAGGTGCCCTATCCTTATACCGGCTATTCCGGGGATCGCTGCATGCCGGGGGACTGGTATCCGCCGGTGCCGCACGCGCATTTTTCCGCCGAAATCAAAACCTTCATCAAGGCCTATGGCTACGACACGCCGGTGGCTACCGCCGGCAAGATTTCCGATCCCGACGATGCCGAGCGCCTGGTCGCCAGCGGCGCGGTCGATATCATCGGCATCGCGCGCGGGCTGTTGGCGGACCCCGATTGGCCGCACAAAGTTCAGCGGGGCGAACGCGACCGCATCGTCAAATGCGACTACTGCAATGTGTGCAAGCATCTCGATGGCACGCATATGCGCGTGATCTGCGCATTGTGGCCGCAGGGCTCGCTGCAGGCGCCGCCGGACGACCGCAGCGCCGCGGCGCCGCACTGGGAGGCGGCGGGCGCCGATCTGAGCGTGGCCATCGGCACCGGCAAGGCCATACTGAAATGGAACAAGGCGGTGGGGGCCGCCCGTTACGACGTCTGCCGCGCCGATCCATTGGGCAACATCCAGGTTATCGATGCGGTCAAGGTGACGCGCTGGGAGGATCATAATCTGCTGGCGGGCATGCCCTACCGCTATCACGTGCGCGCCTACGGCTCGGCCGGGCAGGGCGGCGTCAGCTCGAACACCGTCACCGCGACGCTGCCGGCCTTGCCTTAGCGAATGAGGTCCAGAGCTTGCGCCCCGCTCACCGGGCGGTCGAGCGGGAGCGCGCCGAAATCGGCCTCGCCGACAAGCGCTTCCTCCAGCAGCCGGTGGTAGCGCCGCTTGCCCACTTCGACGGCGCCGAAGCTCTTCAGATGTTCGGTGACATACTGAGTGTCGAGCAGCCGGTAGCCGCCGGTGCGCAGGCGCGCCACCAGATGCACCAGCGCGATCTTGGAGGCGTCGCGCGCGCGGTGGAACATGCTTTCGCCGAAGAAGGCGCGGCCGAGCGAGACGCCATAGAGCCCGCCCACCAGCGCACGCCCGTCATAGACTTCGACGGTATGGCAATGGCCGCGCTCGAACAGGCCGCGGTAAATCTTGCGGATGCGCGTATTGATCCAGGTGCGGGCGCGGTCGGGCTTGGCCTCGGCGCAGCCGTCGATCACCGCGTCGAAATCGCGATCCACCCAGACCGTAAACGGCGTCGTGCGCACGGTGCGGGCGAGCCGCGCCGGCACGTGAAAGCCTTCGAGCGGGATGATGCCGCGCATCTCCGGCTCGATCCAATAGAGCGCCGGATCGTCGGCGCTTTCCGCCATCGGGAAGATGCCGCAGGCATAGGCCTTGAGCAGCACTTCCGGCGTGATCTCGATCAGCGAGTTTTCGCGATTTGCCATGCGGACCGGTATTCGGTGGTGGCCCAGTTTAGGCGCCGGCGGCCCTGTTGGGGAGCCCGGATTTTAGCCGGCCGATGATCATGAAAGCTAATTCGTAGGATGCGATTGGCTGCGACCGCCAAAGCGCCACCGGCCTGCCCGCGACGATGGCTCGCAAGCCCAAGCGCTTGCTTGCTGCGCGCGGTTGCGCGTCAAAAAAGATTTCTCGCGCGCGGACTAACAGTCCCCGCCGCGTCTACCGTGTTCATCCTTGATCGCGTGATCAGTAGTAACCATAGAACCATGCGGCCACCAGCACGAGGCCGGCCGCTACGATCAACAATGTCAGTATTCCCGCTACGCTGCCGGTTATGTAGTCGTGGTGCTCGCTAGGCATTGCCATCGACATCTCCTTGGGTGTTTTTTTGTACCCGCGAAGACCGACACCACAGATCAGGGGCTGGCTTGCCCCTTATCAGGGTCCCAGCATCCGCAGATTCGTTGGTTTGCTTGTGGCCTAAAGGCGCATGGGCGCATTGCGTTAGATCAATGCGCGGGCGAAATCGCCAGATTCTGCCTGTTTGTCCGGAGTGCGGACGACATGACAATAAGGCGCCGTGATCAGGGACAGACCGGCAATTTGAGGGTACCGAGGCGCGCGAAACGGGGCGGGCAGCCCGGCATTGTGTCAGCTCTCCGTCCCGCCGCGGGCATGGAGCCGCTCGAACCGGCGGATGCGGTCGTTGCCGTCGATGATGTCCTTTTCGCACGCCGGCCCGCACTCTAAACTGCCGTGAAGGCCGCCCGGGCAATTCGATTAGTCTCGGCATGACGGCGGTGCAAGAATCCAACGGGCCAATATTCATGCCGAATTTAGCCGACATCAGCAGTTTTTGGTTCGGCGGACCGCTTGGAGAATTAGAACAGGTTTGCCTTCTGTCCATGTTGAAACAAGGTCACAAGGTTCGCTTGTTTTGCTACGAACCGGTCCCAAACGCGCCCCTTGGAATAGAACTTGCGGATGCGCGAGAAATTTTGCCGCGCGACGAATTTATTTTTCATCGCGAGAGCGGTAGTCCCGCTCTTGGGTCGAATAGAATTCGATGTCACATCATGAAGAGGGGACTGGGCCTTTGGCTCGATACGGACGTAATTTTGATTAAACCGATAAATCAGGATGACGAATATATTTTCGGATGGCAGTCCGATATCACGATAAATAACGCCGTTTTATATCTTCCGGCAAACGCCAACATGACGGAAGAGATTTGCAATTTCATCGATCAAAAATACCCGATACCTCCGTTTTATAACCGCGCGAACCGCGCCGAGCTGGAACGAAGGGCAATATTAGGGGTCCCTGTCGATGTGCAGGATTTGCCATGGGGAGTTTACGGTCCAAAGGCTCTGACTTATTTCATTCACAAAAATAATCTGCATGGTTTTGCGAAAGCGAGGGAGGTTTTCTATCCCTTGCACTGGAGCAATGCGCACGCCTTGTTTGTTGCAGGCAGCGACGGTCGAAGGGTCATAAAGACCACTACAATTGCCATTCATCTATGGAATTACGCATTGCGGCGTCCGTCAAAAATACGTCCACACAATCCGGTTGGACAATTGATTGTTGAAAAGGATTGTTTTGTCGAAAAATATGCGCGTGAACAATTGGGATTTAAAATGAAAGATTTGCTGTGAAACGAACGGCAATGCCGCTATGCGTCAGCTCTCCGTCCCGCCGCGGGCGAGGAATTGCTCGAGCCAGTGGATGTGATAGTTGCCGTCGATGATGTCCTTCTCGTGCACCAATGCGCGGAACAAGGGCAGCGTGGTCTCGATGCCGTCCACCACCACCTCGTCGAGCGCGCGCTTGAGCCGCATCAAGCATTCCTGGCGGGTCTTGCCGTGCACGATCAGCTTGCCGACCAGCGAGTCGTAATAGGGCGGGATGGTGTAGCCCTGATACACCGCTGAATCGATGCGCACGCCGAGGCCGCCGGGCGGATGGTAATGCAGGATCTTTCCGGGCGAGGGCCGGAACGACACCGGGTTCTCGGCATTGATGCGGCATTCGATGGCGTGGCCGCGAAACTCGATGTCGCTCTGCTTGAGCGTGAAGTCGTTGCCGGCGGCGGCGCGGATCTGCTCGAAAATCAGGTCGATGTCGGTGATCATTTCGGTCACCGGATGCTCGACCTGGATGCGGGTGTTCATCTCGATGAAATAGAATTGGCCGTCCTCGTACAGGAATTCGACGGTGCCGACCCCGAGATAGCCGATCTCGCGCATGGCTTTGGCCACCGTCTCGCCGATGGTGTTGCGCGCTGATGTGTTGAGCGCGGGCGAGGGGCCTTCCTCCCACACCTTTTGATGACGGCGTTGCAGCGAGCAGTCACGCTCGCCGAGGTGGATGGCGCGGCCATTGCCGTCACCCAGCACCTGGATTTCGATGTGGCGCGGCCGCTCGAGGTATTTTTCCAGATATATCGTGTTGTCACCGAACGCGGCCTTGGCTTCGCTGCGCGCGCTCGCCAGGGCAACCGACAGCTCAAGCGCACCACGCACGACCTTCATGCCGCGTCCGCCGCCGCCCGCCGCCGCCTTGATCAGCACCGGATAGCCGATTTCACTGGCGATCTTGGTGGCCTCCGCGTCGGAGCCAACGCCGCCTTCCGAGCCCGGCACCACCGGAATGCCGAGCTTCCTCGCGGTACGCTTGGCCTCGATCTTGTCGCCCATCAGGCGGATGTGTTCGGCCTTCGGGCCGATGAAATGTACGCCGTGCTCGGCCAGGATTTCGGCAAAGCGCGCGTTCTCCGACAGGAAGCCGTAGCCGGGATGCACGGCATCGGCGCCGGTGATTTCGCAGGCCGCGAGAATGGCGGGAATGTTGAGATAGCTGTCCTTGGCGGCCGGCGGGCCGATGCACACGCTCTCGTCGGCAAAGCGCACATGCATGGCGTCCGCGTCGGCGGTGGAGTGCACCGCTACGGTCGGAATGCCGAGTTCCTTGCAGGCGCGCAGCACCCGCAGAGCGATCTCGCCGCGATTGGCGATGAGGATTTTATCGAACATCGGACCGGTCCGACCAGCGTGCCGTCATTCGATGATGACCAACGGCTCGCCGAATTCGACCGGCTGGCCGTCCTCGAACAGAATCTGGATCACCGTGCCGGCGCGCGGGGCCGGAATCGTGTTCATGGTTTTCATCGCTTCCACGATCAGCAGCGTGTCGCCGATTTTCACCAGGGTGCCGATCTCGACGAACGGCTTGGCGCCGGGCTCGGGCGCGGCATAGGCGGTGCCGACCATGGGCGAAGTCACCACGCCCGGATGTTTCGACGGATCGAGCGGCGCCACGACCGGATGCGGCGCGGGCGCCGCCATCGCGCGCGGCGCAGCGGGCGCCGCAAGGTTGCGCGCGACACGCACGCGCTGGCCGTCTTGCTCGATCTCGATTTCGGTCAACCCGGTCTCTTCCAGGAGCTTGGTGAGCTCGTGGATCAACTCGCGGTCGACGATGGTGGTTTTCGGCGTTTTTGCCATCGAACCACTCCGCTTCTATTTCTTGGCCTTGGCGCCGATCATGCCGGCCAATCCGGTGATCGCCAGCTCATAGCCGCCGATGCCGAAGCCGCAGATCACCGCCTTGGCCGCCTTGGAGACATATGAATTCTGCCGGAATTTTTCGCGCGCGTGGATATTGGTGACGTGGATTTCCACGATCGGCATTTTCAACGCCAGCAGCGCGTCGAGAATGGCAATCGAGGTGGTGGTATAGCCGGCTGGATTGATCACCAGGCCAACCGCCTTCTTGGCGTGCGCTTCCTGGATCCAGTTGACCAGTTCGCCCTCCACATTCGACTGCCGGAATACCACCTCGAGCCCGAAGCGCTTGGCGGTATTGCGGCACAGCTTCTCGACGTCGGCGAGCGTGGCGCGGCCGTATTTTTCCGGCTCGCGGGTGCCGAGCAGGTTCATATTGGGGCCGTTGAGGATGTAGAGAGTCTTGGGCATGGATTTCCGGTGGCGGCCGCACGCGACTGCATCGGTACATTTGTAACGTCGGCAGGTTATAGGTGGCCCGGGCGGGAAGGGGAAGCCCGGGCCCATCCGCCATTGCGGGACGGCGTGTCAGCGCCGGACATGATTTAAAAGGCCTGGGTTTCAGCCGCCACCCAATCGATCACCTCCTTGATCGCCGTTAACCTTCTGCGGCCGGCGGCTTTGGCTTTTGTAAACAGGTCGATCTGGCGGTCGGCGCTGGTTCCTTGCGCGAGGATGCCGTCGAGGCGCGCAATCTCCGCCTGGCAACCGAACGCTGCCACGTCCTCGGTGATGAACTCACGCACCTGGCCGAGCCATTGCGCGATGGTGATCGGCGCGCGGCTAAACGCATCGACGAAGGTGGCGGCGATGCCGTAGCGCTGGGCGTGCCACTTGTTTTCCCAGGTAATGGCGCGGCCGACCCGGTCGAAGCCGGCATTGATGCCGCGGTTGCGGTCGAGCGCGCGCACCAGGCAGCGGAACAGCGCGGCAACCGCCACCGCGTCGTCGAGCCGCGTGCAACTGTCGGCGACGCGCAATTCGATGGTCGGGTTGGGCAGCGACGGCCGCATGGCCCACCAGATATAACTCGCGTCCGGGATGATCTTGGCGCCGACCAGCGCCTCGACGTATTCGCGATAGTCGTCGTTGGTGCGGAACAGCGGAGGCAGGCCGGTGCGCGGCAGTTCGTCATAGGCGGCCAGCCGATAGCCGCGCAGGCCGGTGAGGTGGCCCTGCCAGAACGGCGAGGAGGTCGAGAGCGCCAGCAGCAGCGGCAAATAGGGCGTCAGCCGCATGATCAGATTGATGCGGGTGTCGACGTCCGGCACCTCCACATGCACGTGCATGCCGCACAGCATGTTGCGGTAACCGATCATCTGCAGGTCGTCCATGATCGCGCCGTAGCGCTCCTTGGGCGTCATCAGCTGCTCGGGCCAGAAGGCGAGCGGGAAGGTGCCCATGGCGGCGAGGCCGAGCTTGTGTTCGGCCGCGGCTTGCCCGAGCGTGCGGCGAAAGTGCACGAGATGATCGCGCGCTTCCGCCGTGGTGACGCAGGGCGGCGTCGCCACCTCGATCTGCGATTGCAGCATCTCGGTCATCACGCGGTCGCCGAGCTTCTGATGGGCGAGGTTCAGGAATTTCTTGTCGGTACGGCGCACGGCCCGGCGCGTCTTGGCGTCGAACACGAAATATTCCTCTTCCATGCCGAGCGTGTACATGCGCGCAGTCTTCCGCCGGGGCAGGAGGTGGTTCCAGGCTTAATGTCGACGTGAAATATGCCGCCGGCCGAGCCGGCGGCCGATCGTCGCCTTAAGCGAGTATGCGGGAATGCGAAGCGGCGGTCAGCAGGTCGGTTTGCCGCAGCGTGCGGTATTGACCTTTTGCTGCAGGCCGGCAAGCCCGATGGCGCCGACCACCACGTCGGAGCCGATCACATAGCTCGGGGTGCCGTTGAGGCCGAGCGCCTCGGCGAGCTTGAAGTCTTCCTGCAGCGTGGCCTTCACTTCGGGGCTGGCCATGTCCTTTTCGAGCCGGCCCATATCGAGGCCGACGGCCTTGGCCACGGCAAGCGCGTGTGCCTTGTCGGCCGGGCCGCGGCCGCCGAGCAGCTTGGTGTGGAATTCCAGATATTTCTTGCCGGTCTTGTCCTGCATGCGAACGGCGACGGCGACTTGCGCGGCTTCCACCGAGCCCGGCCCGAGCACCGGGAATTCCTTGAGCACGACCTTGAGGTGGGGATCGTCCTTGAGCAGCGTCAGCATGTCGTTCATGGCGCGCTTGCAGTAACCGCAATTGTAATCGAAAAACTCGACGAAGGTGACGTTGCCGTTCGGATTGCCGAGCGTGACCTGGCGCGGCGAGGAGTACAGTGTCTGCGCATGCTCCTTGACCGCGACCTTGTGCTTCTCGGCTTCCGCCGCGCTCTGGCGTCTGTCCAGTTCGGCCATCGCTTCCTGCAACACCTCCGGATGGGCGATCAGGTAGTCGTGCACGATGGTCTCGATCGAACCGCGCTGAGCGGGCGAGAAATCCTGCGCCCGCACGGCTTGCGGCATGGCAGCGACCAGCAACGCGGCACAAACGGCGGCGATGTAGCGCAGGCTCGATGTCATAGGATTTATCCTTGCTGTGGTCATCGGTTTATATTTACGGGTTTCGGCGATCTGATACTGACAATATCGTCGGCGCGCACCCAGGCGGGCGAGCCTACCGGCAGACGGGTCTTGGCGCGCGCGGCGAGCTGGCGCGCGGTGACGAGGTCGCCACGCGTGAAGGCGGCCTGCGCGGCGGCAAGGTCGGCATTGGCGATATCGCCCTTGCGGCCATACGCCATGGCGAGTTGGGCGTAGGCATCGCTCGCCTCCGGTTCGTGCGCCAGCGCATTGCGCAGCAGCGGGACGGCTTCCTCGGCGAGTTTCTTGCTATTGGTGGCGATCAGCGCCTGGCCGAGCATGATATTGATCAGCGGCGCGCCGTGCGTGAGCGCGACCGCGCGGCGCAGCGGCGCGATCGCTTCGGTTGGGTGGCCGCCCTCCAGCAGCACCTGGCCTTTGAGCTCATAGAAATACGGATTGTTCGGCTGGGTCTGGATCAGGCCGTCGATCTGCGCGATCGCTTCGCGTGCATCGCCGTGACGATAGGTCGATATGGCGCGGGCATAGCGCGCCGGCAGGCTGTGATCGCTAAGCGGGTAACGGCGCGCCACGCTGTCGGGGCGATCCAGGAAGCCGGCCAATTTGGCGCGCATCATGTCGTGGCGCATCTGCAATTCCGGCGGATCCTTGCGGTCGAAATAGGGGCTCGCCTTGGCGAGCCTTTCGAGCGCGGCGATGCGTTCGGGCGGCAGCGGGTGGCTCTGCAGATAAGGATCGACATAACGCGAATTGAACAACTGCTCGTTGCCCAGGCGCTTGAACAGTTCGAGCATGCCGCGGGCCGACTGGCCGGTGGCGGTGAGGAATTTCACGCCGGCATGATCGGCTTGGTCTTCCTGTGTACGCACATAGGCGAGCAGCGAGCGTTGGATCGCCATCTGCGGCGCCAGGATCGCCGCGCCGCCGACATTGCCGGTACCGGCGCGCGAGCTCGCAACCATGGCGCCGACGCTGGCCAGCATGGCGATGATCGAGGCGGTCTGCGCGGTGGCGAGCTGTTCGCGCAAGCGCATCAGATGACCGCCGGCAAGATGGCCGGTTTCGTGCGCGAACACGCCGATGATCTCGTTCGGCGTCTTGGCGTCGAACAGCGCGCCGGCGTTGATGAAAATATGGCGGCCGTCCATGACGAACGCGTTGAAGGTGCGGTCGTTGAGGATGACGACCTTGACGTTCTGCTTGGCAAGGCCGGCCGCGTTCAGGATCGGCCGCGCATAGTCGCGCAACAACTGCTCGATCTCGGTATCGCGGATGACCGGCATGCCGCGCGTCGGATTCTCCTGCGCCCGCGCCCGCTCAAGCGCCGGCCCGCCGCCGGCGGCCGCGATTGCAATGGCGGTGGCAAAGGCGAGCGCGCGCCCTGCTGGCGCCATACGGCCTGCCCTGATAGGTGTCCCGTTCTCGATCATGCCAATCTTTACGGCCGGATGGGCGTGACCCTAGTGACGCGCCCTTGGGCGGTCAACGCAACTTGCGATCACGTCTGAGTCATGAAAAACGCAAGGCCAAACAAGCCGGAAAATGGGGCAACAGCGGGGCGGGAATAGCCGGTAAACCGATGCTTGAGACGGCAAAACAGCTATTAACACCTTCCAAACGCAGCGATGTGCCGCCGTTCATGGTCATGGACGTGATGGCGGCGGCGGCGCTTCTGGAAGCCAAGGGCGCCCGCGTCGTGCACATGGAGGTGGGCCAGCCGGCGGCGCCCGCGCCGGCCACCGCGATTGCGGCGGCGCAGGCGGCGCTCGTGCATGGCCGCATCGGCTATACCGAGACGCTCGGCATTGCCTCCCTGCGCGCCCGAATCGCCCGCCACTATGCCGACAGCTATGGACTGGCACTCGACCCGGCGCGCGTGGTGGTCACCACTGGTTCCTCGGGCGGCTTCATCCTGGCGTTCCTGGCGCTGTTCGAGCCGGGCGATCGGGTGGCGCTGGCCAATCCCGGCTATCCGCCTTACCGGCACATCCTGTCCGCGCTCGGCTGCGAGCCGGTGCTGATCGAGACCTCCGCCGAGACCCGCTGGGCGCTATCGGCCGAGGCGCTGATCGCCGCCCACCGGAGCCGTCCGCTCAAAGGCGTGGTGGTGGCAAGCCCGGCCAATCCGACCGGCACCATGATGGATGCCGAGACGCTCGCGCGCCTGATCGCGGTCGCCGAGGCGGAGGGCATCCGGGTGATCTCCGACGAGATCTATCACGGGCTCGATTATGCGTTTGCGGCCGAGACCGCGGCCAAGCTGTCGGAGCGCGCGCTGGTGATCAATTCATTCTCGAAATATTTCTGCATGACCGGCTGGCGCGTGGGCTGGATGGTGGTGCCTTCGAGCTTGGTGCGCGCGGTCGAGCGGCTGCAGGGCAATCTGGCGATCTCGGTGCCGACGCTGGCGCAGGTGGCGGCGGAAGCCGCCTTCGACGGCCGCGCCGAGATGGAAGCGGTCAAGCACGGCTACGAGGAGAACCGGCGCATTCTCACGGACGGCTTGCCAAAAGCCGGCCTCGATAAATTCCTGCCGGTCGATGGCGCGTTCTATCTCTACGCGGACATCTCGAAGTTTTCCGGCGACAGCCTGGATTTCGCCAAGCGCATGCTCAACGAGGCGCACGTGGCGGCAACGCCCGGCATCGATTTCGATCCGGTGAACGGGCACAATTTTTTACGCTTTTGTTATGCCAGCTCCGCCGCCGACATGCGCGAGGCGGTCGAGCGGATCGGGAAGTGGCTGAACAAATAATTGTCATTGCGGGTCTGGCGCCGGCGCGCCGTTCTGGAATGACAGAAATCAAAACTCCACGTCGAGTTCGACCACCTCGTCCGGCTCGGCCTTGGCGCCTTCGATCCATTCCTGCATCTGCGGCAGCGCCATCACCGCTTGGCAATAGGACGCGCAATCGGAATCGAGCTTGACGTCATACGTCAGGAAGCGCGTCACCACCGGCGCGAACATGGCGTCGGCCATGCCGGGCTTGTCGCCGAACAGGAACATGCCGCCGTGGGTGTCGAGGCATTCGCGCCAGATGAAGACGATGCGGTCGATGTCGGCTTGTGCGCCGGCCCACAACTTGAAGCCGGGATGGTAGGCCTTCAGGTTCATCGGCAGCGCCGAGCGCAGGTTGGAAAAGCCGGCGTGCATCTCGCCGCAGATCGAGCGGCAGTGCGCGCGGGCGGCAAGTGTCTTCGGCAGCAGGCCGGAGTCGGGCATGATCTCGTTCAAATATTGGGCGATCGCCAGCGTATCCCAGACCTTGATGCCGTTATGGGTCAGGCACGGCACCAGGAACGAGGGCGACAGCAACAGCAGCTCGGCGCGGGTAGAAGGGTCGTCGCTGGCGACCGGCTGCTCGTCGAAATCGAGTCCGGCCAGCTTGCATAACAGCCAGCCGCGCAGCGACCAGGAGCCGTAATTCTTGCTGGCAATGGTGAGGGCAGCCTTGGCCATGGGGCGCAATCATCCCTGTTCGACACGGCCCGGCTTCAACAGCTTAGACGAAAGTTCTGCCCATTCAATACCTTCCCGTGGCGCAAAAAGGCATGGCCGGGCGCTTGTCCCCAGGGGGCGCTGGGCGGATTTAAATCTCGCAGTGCAGCATGAAATGTTTTAGCGTTCCCCTGCGGTCCGCCGGGGCCGCCGGGGATTGGATGCTCTATCAGGCGTATCAAGCGCAATCCGACATCATGGGGCCGATCCGTGCGCTCGCCAGCATGGCGGCGAAAACCGTGGGCGAACGGCTCAACGGCTCGGCGCGGCCGTCGCCGCTCAGCAATCTTACCGCCGCCTATGAGCTGATCGCGCGCGCCGGGCTGACCCACGCCCGCCCGCCTTACGGCATCGACAGCGTCATGGTGGGAAACCGCGAGGTGATGGTGACCGAGGAGGCGGCCGACGTGACGCCGTTCGGCACGCTTCTGCATTTCAAGAAGGACATCGACCAGGCGCAGCCGCGCGTGCTGCTGATCGCGCCGCTGTCCGGCCATTTCGCCACGCTGTTGCGCGCCACCGTGCGCACCATGCTCTCCGAACATGACGTCTACATCACCGACATGGCACAATGCGCGCGACGTTGCGACCGCGCACGGCCGCTTCGGCTTCGACGAATATACCGGCCACCTGATCCGTTTCCTGGAGATCATGGGGCCGGGCGCGCACATGGTGGCGGTGTGCCAGCCCTGCGTAAGCGCGCTGGTGGCGGCGAGCGTCATGGCGCAGGACGACAATCCGGCGCAGCCGCGCTCGATGACGCTGATGGCCGGCCCGATCGACACCCGCGTCAACCCGACCAAGGTCAACGAGCTCGCCAAGAGCAAACCGATCGCGTGGTTCGAAAAGAACCTGATCGCAACCGTGCCCTATCGTTACGGCGGCGCCGGGCGCAAGGTTTATCCCGGCTTCGTGCAGCTCGCCGCCTTCATGAGCATGAATATCGACCGCCACGTGAAGGCGCACCAGGAATTGTACCGTCAGCTGGCGCGCGGCGAGGAAGACAAAGCCGCCGCCACCAAGGCGTTCTACGACGAATATTTCGCCGTGCTCGACCTCACCGCGGAGTTTTATCTGGAAACGGTGGAGCTGGTGTTCCAGGAGCACGCGCTGCCGCTCGGCGCGCTCACTTACGAAAACCGGAAGGTCGAGCCGAAGGCGATCAAGCGCACCATGCTGTTCACGGTGGAAGGCGAGAAGGACGACATCTGCGCGGTCGGGCAGACGCTGGCCGCGCACGATCTGTGCACGAGCTTGCGGCCCTACCGCAAGCGCCACCACATGCAGGCCGGCGTCGGGCACTACGGGGTGTTCTCGGGCCGCACCTGGCAGAACCAGATCTATCCGATGGTGAAGAACGTCATCTTGCAGAGCGATTGACGGCAGCGCTCATACGTAAGCGATATAGATCGCCGCGGCGATGACGCCGAGCCCGGACAGCGCCAGCAGTATCATGGCCGGACGGCGCGCCGCCGCCATGCCGCCAAAGCCGATGGCATAGGCGGCTTTCGCGACATTGTTCGACGAAGCCGCGATCAGCACGGCGGCGCAAAAACTCGCCACCGACATGCCGCCGATGCCGCCTTGCGCGATATTGAGTACGAAGGGATCGATGTCGGTGAAGCCCACCACCGCCGACAGCACGAGAATTCCGCTTGCGCCGAAGGCACCGCGCACCCAGGCCGAGACGATCGAGATGACCGCGATCAGCACGGCAAAGATGAGCGCGGTTGGAATCTGCAGCGGGTTCTTTGATGCAACGGCCAGATTTGTCTTTGCGCTTCGCGGCCTGGGCCGGCGCCATTCAAAGGCCGCCAGCGCGGCGCCGATCGCACACAAGGCGACAAGCGCCGGCGCCAGCGTCAGCGCGACATGCGCGTTGAATACGGCCACCACCAGGCCGATCCGCACATACATGATCGCCGTGGCCGCGACGATGCCGGCCGAGATTTCCGCCGGGGCCTGCTTGGCCTCGCGCAGCCGCTTGGCGAGCACCACGGTGGTGGCGGTCGAGGAATAGACGCCGCCGAGCACCGCCGGCAGCAGTGCGGCGTCTTTGATCCGCGCGTAACGTTGCAGCAGATAGCTCAGATAGGACAGCGTGCAGACCGTCACCACCGCCAGCCAGATTCCGTACGGCGTGAGCGGCGTCAGGCTGCTGACTTGCCTGTGGGGAACCAGCGGCAGGATGATGCCGACCAGGATCAAGAACATGCCGGCGGTGATCAGCTCGTCGCGCGGCACGATGTGAATGAGCCGGTGCAGCCGCTCGCGCGCGCCGAGCAGCAGGACGGCCGCGACCGTGAGCGCGACCGCCACCCACGGCGGCTCGATCAGGGCGATCGGCCCGATCACAAAGGCGAGCAGGTTCGACGCCGGGAACATGAAGCTCGGCGCGACGCGCGTTGCCGGCGCGGTGCGCAAGTAAGCGTGCAGCCAGGCGGCCAAGCCCAAGAGACCGGCGATAAAAGCGAGCGCATGCGCCGGCTCGATCAGATAGAGCGTAGCGCCGCACATGGCGAGCATCGGGAAGGTGCGGATGCCGCCCGGGATCGACCGCTCCTCGGTCTTGTAGACCTCCTCGAAGGCGAGACCCATGAAAACGGCGAGCCCGACCGCAAGCGCGAGCCGGCCGACGAGTTCCAAGGGAGGCAAGGCCTGCATGGGCCCTCAATTAATTTGTTGAGCCGGCGTTGCCGCCGGCCAATGGGCGTTAGAGTTTTTCTTTTCGCCGCCGCGGCATCCAATTCCGCAAAGTACCAGCTTATATATTTTATTTGATGTATGGCGACATGGTCGATGGGGGCCGCGGCCGGTGCCCCGACGCGGCCAGCCGAACGACGGGTCAGCAACGCTGTCTGATTTAGATCAATGCCCGCGCCGCGGCTTTCAGGTTTCCATTTAAAGCATGGCGAAGGGGCTCGTTGCTGAGGAGCTTACGGGCTTTCTTCAATGTGCAAACCGAGGACGCTCTTAGGCAGGTATCGGCGCTGATACCGCCTGGGGGCGCCCGTCGTTTTGCACCAGCCGTTAACGGCGTGGTGGTCATTTCCGCGTGGGCGCGGAAATTATTACGCTAGAAGCCGGCCATAACGATCTTGCTTCGGCGCCATTGACGGCAGCCGTTCTCATTTCCCCAGGCGCTTCAGTTCGACGTCCGTGGCGAGGTAGTGCAGCGTGTGGATGTTGCACACCGCGCGCGCGCGCGTGAACAGCCGCGTGGCTTCCGCGCTGTCCTTTTTGGCGAGCGCCTGCTCGCCGGTAAAAAACGACAGATTGCACTCGCGCCCGTGACCCATGGCGCCGTGGCTCGAGGGCGGAGTCGAACTCATCGATCTTGGCCTTGCCGAGAAAATACGCAACCAGCGTGCCGGGCCATTGCTTCAAGTCGATCTTGCCGGCGTTGCGGGCGAGTTCTTCGGCGTCGTTCTGGCCGGCTCTGGCGCGGGCGATGTGCAGCCAGGCCATCTGGTAAGGCAGCCACAGCACGTCGCCGGCGCGCGCGGCCGCACCCAGCGTCAGCGCCTGGTCGAAATCGGTGGCGGCGGCGGCGTAGCGCCCGGCGATAAATTGGGCGTAGCCGCGTTCGCTCTGGATATCCCAGGCGTCGATGCCGGCATCCTTGAACGCCTTGGCGCCGAGGGCGAGCGCGGCGTTGTAGTCGGCGACGGCGCGATCGTATTCGCCCTTGGCGCGCTCGCTGGAGGCGCGCTGAACCAGCGTGGTCAGCGAGTTGTTAAGCTTCAGCGCCGCATCGAGATCGGCGATCGCGGAATCGTGCTGGCCGCTCAACTCGTAGGCTTGCGCGCGCGCAATGCGGAGACTTTCGTCGTCGGCCTTGATGGCGAGCGCGGCGGTGAAATCGGCGATGGCGTCGGCACGCAACTGGCGCGCCTGGTCGAGCCGCTCGAAGGTGTCGGAAATCAGGCTCTTGCCGGTGTAGGCGCCGCCGCGGCCCTTGCGGGCGGCAAGCTGGTCGGCGGGCGAAAGATCCCCGGCCGCGAGCGCCTGGGTATACAGGCGGATAGCCTCGTCGGCTTGGCCCTGTTCCGCCGCCGCATTCGCCGCCTTGAGATCGTCGAGGCCGCCGGCCTGTGCCATCGCGGCAAAGAACACAACGCACGCCGCCGCCAGGAAAACTCTGAGCATGACTACTCCGTTACTACATATTTTGCCGGTTTAAGTTCCACGCGCAGCACTTTGCCAAAGAGATTGGCCGATTTGGCCGCTGCGGGGTGTCACAAGCGGCTGGAGCGGAGTCAAGTCCGCATCACCCGGTTGACGGGACATGACCCGATGCAGGCGGGCGGTTCACTTGATGCGGCAACCGGAGGTTCGGCGCCAACAATTGCGCCTCAGCCCTGAGCCTTGAGTGAGGTGTAAATCTCCAGCGCCTCTTTTGGTTTGGCGTTTTTGTGCACCACCGCGTTCACCGCCGCGATCATCGCCTTCGGCGCCTCCGACTGGAAAATGTTGCGGCCCATGTCGACGCCGGCGGCGCCCTGTTGCACGGCGTTGTAGGCCATGGTGAGGGCGTCGAGTTCCGGCAACTTCTTGCCGCCCGCCATCACGATCGGCACCGGGCAGGAGGCGGTGACGGTTTCGAAGCCGTCGTCGACGTAATAGGTCTTGACGTATTGCGCGCCGAGCTCGGCGATGATGCGGCAGGCGAGGCGAAAATACTGCGCGTCGCGCGTCATGTTCTTGCCGACCGCGGTGACGCCCATCACCGGCATGCCGGCGCGCAGGCCGGCGTCCACCAGCCGCGTCATGTTGTGCACCGAGCGGGTCTCGTGCTCGCCGCCGATGAACACCTGGATGCCGACGCCGGCGGCGTTGAGCCGCACCGCGTCGTCCATATCCATGGCGATCTGCTCGTCGGACAATTCCTCGCGCAGGATCGAAGGGCCGCCGCTGGCGCGCAGCACCATCGGCTTCTGGCTGTCGGCCGGGATGACGGAGCGCAAAATGCCGCGCGTGCAGAACAGCGCGTCGCAATGCGGCAGCAGCGGCACGATCGAGAGATCGATGCGCTCGAGCCCCGAGGTCGGTCCCTGGAAATAGCCGTGGTCGACGGCGAGCATCACCGTGCGCCCCGATGCCGGATTGAACACGCGGGCGAGGCGGTTCTTCATGCCCCAGTCGAGCTGGTGCGAGCCTTTGAGGAAAAAGCTGGGCGCGGTTTGCGGCTTGTCGGCCTGGTAACGTTGGCCCGGCCTATCGGCTTCCGGCATGGGAACTCGCGTTGTGCTCGATCGGAATTCAGCCGGCGTTCACTGCTTGGGGGCCGGAGCCACCGCAGCCGCAGGCTTTTTGGCCATCGGCTTTTTCGCCATCGGTTTCTTTTTCATCGGCGGCTTCTCGACCGGGCCGCGCTTGTCATTTCTGTTCGACATGCACTTGGCGATGAAGGCTTTGCGTTTGGCGCCCGTGAGTTTCTGGTCGTCGGCGCCGAATTTGCAGGTTTCCATCTTCTGCGCCTTGGTGAGCGCGGAGGCCGGCGTGGCCAACAGCAGGAGAGGCAGCAGGCATAGGATGCTCAGATTCGCAGCATGGGCATGGCTCCTTTGGGGGCTCACAAAGCGGGATCAGGATAACATACTACCGTAGCGCCGCTGCAATATTGCCGCCGTCGACGGTGGTGACATTGGCGGTGGTTTTCAGCGCCAGCGCCTGGGCCAGGAAGGCCTGCGCCACGTCCTGCGCCGTAACTTCGCGGCCCAGCAGATTGCCGCTCATATACTCCTTTTCGGACACCCCGCGCGCCTGGGCGCGTTCCCTGATGAAATCCTCGGTCAGCAGGCCCGAGCGGATGCGGTCGGCGTTGACCGCATTGGCGCGGATGCCGTCGGCGCCGTAGTCGAGCGCATACTGCCGCATCAGAAACAATGTCGCCGCCTTGGGCAGGCCATAGGGGCCGAAATTGGCGCCCGGGTTGACCGCCTGTTTCGAGACATTGAACAGGAGGCAGCCGCCGGTGCCCTGCGCCAGCATGATCTTCACCGCCGCCTGCGCCACCTTCTGGTGCGCGAAGAAATTCAGATCGAAGCTCGCGCGCAAGGCCGCTTCATCAACCTCGCCGATCTTGCCCTGCCAGGCGGCGCCGGCGTTCGACACCAGCAGATCGACCCCGCCGAAAGCGGCCACCACCCGATCGAAGGCCGCGCGCACTGAAGCGGCGTCGGTGACGTCGCAGGCAATTGCGATGGCCGAGCCGCCGATGGCCTTGGCTCTTTCCGCCGCCGCGCCGGCATCGAGATCGAGCAGCGCCACTTCCGCGCCGGCCGTTGCGAAAACGTCGGCGGTGGCCGCGCCGATGGCGCCGCCGGCGCCGGTGATGACCGCGACCTGGCCCGCAAGCGGCAGAGCTTTGCGCACTCCCAGCTTGGCCAGTTCGAGCGGCCAATATTCGCAGTCGAACATGTCGGCTTCGGAAATCGGGGTGAAGCGTCCGATCGCCTCGGCGTCGGTGATGGCTTCGGCCGCAGCTTGCGCGATGTCGGCGGCGATGCGGGCGTCTCGGGCGCTCGCGCCGAGGGCGAACAGGCCGAGGCCCGGCACCAGCGCCACGCGCGGCATCGGATCGTGCATGGCCGCGCCGCGCGCGCGCGCTTTGTGGCGCTCGAAATAAGCTTTGTAGTCGTCGACAAATTTTTGTGCGGCGGTCTGTGCGGCCTTTTTGAAGTCGTCGAGCCGGCCCGCCTCCGGTGCGGGCAGGAGCAACGGCCATGGCTTGGTGCGGATGACGTGGTCGGGCGTGATCACGCCGGCGCGGGCGTAAGCCGCCGCCTGCTTGCCGTTGACATAATTCAGGATCGCGTCGCCGGTGCGGAATTCGAGGATCGGGCGTTTATGGGCGCCTTCGCCGAAGGCGTCGCGCAAGGTGCAGGCGCCGCGCAGGATCGGCGCGACGTCGCCAGCGGGCGCCAACGCTTGCGGCAGGCTCGCCGCCGCGAACACGGCCTTGCGGTTCTTGCCGAGGCGTTGCTCGGCCAGCGTCACCATCTCGATCATGCGCTCGTAAGCTTCGCGCGCCTCGCCGCCGAAGGTGAAAATGCCGTGCTTGTCGAGGATCAGCCCCTCGACTTTTGGATTTTGCTCGAATACCGCGGCGGCTTTTTTGGCCAGCCCAAAGCCCGGCATCAGATAGGGCACGAAGCCGAGCCGGCCGCCGAAAACCTCCGCGCACAGGTCGGCGGCGTTGGGCTGGTCGATCAGGCTCAGCACGGCGGTGGCATGGGTGTGGTCGACGAACGTCGCCGGCACGAAGGCGTGCAGCAGCATTTCGACCGAGGGCGAGGGCGCCTGCGGATCGATCAGATAGGCGCGCTGCGCCCGCGCCATCTCGTCGTCGGAAAGCTTTTCGCGCGCGCGAAGTTTGCGCAGCGGCGCGAGCCGCACCGCCGGGAAACCGGCGGGCTCGATGGTGCCCATGTCGGCGCCCGAACCCTTGACGCGCAACACCGCGACGTCCTCGCCGGTCAGGTCGCGCATCGCCGTCTTCAGCGAGGTGTTGCCGCCGCCATGCAAAACCAGTTTGGCGTCGCGGCCGAGCAGTTGCGTGGAATAAATCCGCAGCGCCAGATCGGCGGCGATGCCGGCCTTGCCATAGCGGTCGACCGCGGCCCTGGCGTCGCGTTCGACCCAGGCGGACTTCATTTTATCCGGCGCGTGATCTTGTCCGAAAACCGCTGGCCGCCCCGGAGCAAGTCCGCGGCGGGCGGTTTCGGGATCATGCGCAAGTCCATGTCAGCTCTTGTCGCCCAAGAAGCGTTTGGCCCACCAGCCGCGCTTGGGCTGGCCGCCGTCCTCGCTCGTCGTGCTGGTGACCACCGGTGTCGGCGGCGGCAGGGTGCTCGCCGGCGTCGGCGGGGCGCTCTCGACGGCAATCGGCGCCGGCTCGCGGATGGTCGAGCGCCGGCGCGGCGGCTCCGGCTGATCCGCGGGCGGCTGGGTCGCGGCCTCCGGCGGCGGAGCCGGTGCGGCGTCGGCGGAGGGGGCAACCGGCTCATCGAACGGCGGCGCGATACCGGAAGCATCCTCGTCGCTCACGGGCGGGAAATCCGCGCCCGCATATTGCATGTCCGGCTCCGGGCCGCCGCCATTGCCGGGCTGGAACGGCGCTTCGCCGCTACGGCCAGACCGGTTGCGGCGGCCGCCGCGGCGGCCGCGCCGCCGGCGCCGGCGAACTTCGCCGCCTTCGGCGTCCGCCGCGGCGCCCTGGTGCGGCTGCTGCCCATCGAGGCCGAATTCCTCGGGTGTGCCGGCATCGTGATCCTCGTGGGCGATCGGGTGCTCGGGCACGGTTTCGTGGGTGAATTGCGGGGCCTCCTCGCGCGGTTCACGCGGCTCGCCGCCACGGCCGCGACCGCGGCCACGCCGGCGGCGCCGGCGGCCGCCTTCGTGCTCGCCGTCGCCGCGCGGCGGCGCGCCGCCGATCTCGGCTTGGGCGAGATCCGGCTCCTCGGCTGCTTCGCCCGGCTCGGTTTCGATTTCCGCGTCAGCTTCCGCTTCCGCGTCGAGCACGTCTTCTTCCGCCTCGACCGGCGAGACGAACTCCGGCTGCGCCGCCGCGGCCAGTGTCTTGGCGGCTTCCGGCGTATGCACCTGCTCGCCGCGATCGACAATGTAAGAAACCTGGGCGTTTACCGTCGCGTCGGCGGAAATGGTGATGGTGATGCGGAAGCGCTCCTCGAGCGCGCGCAGGTGCGCGCGTTTGTGATTGAGCACGTAAAGCGCCACTTCCGAGCGCGTGCGCACGATCAGATTATGGGTGGCGCCCTTGTTCAGCGTTTCCTCGATCGCGCGCAGCAACTGCAACGCGACCGACGACACCGAACGGACATGACCGCTGCCGCCGCAGACCGGGCATTTCTCGGTCGAAGACTCCAGCACCGAGGTGCGGATGCGCTGGCGCGACATTTCCAACAGGCCGAAATGCGAGATGTGGCCGACCTGGATGCGGGCGCGGTCGTGCTTGAGCGCTTCCTTCATCCGCCGCTCGACGGTGCGGTTGTTGCGGGCCTCGTCCATGTCGATGAAGTCGATGACGATCAGGCCGGCGAGATCGCGCAAGCGCAATTGGCGCGCGATTTCCTCCGCCGCTTCGCCGTTGGTCTTGAGCGCGGTGTCCTCGATGTGGTGCTCGCGCGTCGCTCTGCCCGAGTTCACGTCGATGGCGACCAGCGCTTCGGCCTGGTTGATTACGATGTAGCCGCCGGAGCGCAGCTGCACCACCGGCGAAAACATGGCGTCGAGCTGAGCTCTCGATGCCGTAACGGGTGAACAGCGGCTGCGTGTCCTTGTAGAGCTTCACATGCTTGGCGTGGCTCGGCATCAGCATGCGCATGAATTCGCGCGCTTCCTTGTAACCCTCTTCGCCGGACACGATGATCTCGTCGATGTCCTTGCTGTAGAGGTCGCGGATCGAGCGCTTGGTGAGCGAGCCTTCCTCGTAGACCAGCTTGGGCGCCATCGATTTGAGCGTGAGATCGCGCACCGTCTCCCACAGGCGCAGCAGATATTCGAAATCGCGTTTGACTTCCGTCTTGGTGCGGCTGGCGCCGGCGGTGCGCAGGATCACGCCCATGCCTTGCGGCACTTCCAGATCCTGGGCGATTTCCTTCAAGCGTCCGCGGTCCTCGGCGGAGGTGATCTTGCGGCTGATGCCGCCGCCGCGCGCGGTGTTGGGCATCAGCACCGAATAGCGGCCGGCGAGCGAGAGATAGGTGGTGAGCGCAGCGCCCTTGGTGCCGCGCTCTTCCTTGACGACCTGCACCAGCATCACCTGGCGGCGCTTGATCACTTCTTGAATCTTGTACTGGCGGCGGAAGCGCGGCGCGCGCTCCTGCACTTCCTCCAGCGCGTCGGCGCCGCCGACGGATTCCACCGCTTCCTCTTCGTGGTGGTCGTCGCCGTTGCCGTTCTCGGCCTCCGGCTCGCCCGCAGGCGCCGGCTCGGCGCCCTCCGGCGCAAACTCGGCATCAGTGGGCTCGGCGGCGGCAAGATGGTCGCCGGTCTCCGCGTGATCTTCGCCGCCTTCGGGCAGTGCTTCGATGGTTTCCGCTTCGATCGCTTCGGCTTCGGCCGGCTGCGGCGCGGAGACGCTCTCGATCGGCTCTTCGCCAACGGGAATCTCTGCCGCCTCGCGCACCAATTCTTCCGCTTCAAGCTCGGCCGACGGCGTCGTGGCCGCCATCACGGCAGCCAGATCGGCGATCTCGTCAGGCGAGGGCGCGCCGGCGGCGGCTTCGCCCGTGGGAATTTCTGCGGCGGTCTCGCCTGCGCGAATCTCGCTGGCTTCGCTTGCGGGGGTCGCGGTGAATTCGTCTGCCGGAAGCTCGGCGGCTTCGGGCGCCATCTCCTCGCCAGCGAGTGGCTCGCTCTGCACCACCTCGCGCTCGCGCGGGCGATCGGCGCCACGCTGGCGGTGGCGATTGCGGCCGCCGCGCCGTCCGGCGCGGTGATCGGCGTCGGCATCGGCGGCGCGGGCGTCGCGCTCTTCCTGTTCGATCAGCGCCTGCCGGTCGGCGACCGGAATTTGATAGTAGTCGGGATGGATTTCGGAGAACGCCAGGAAGCCGTGGCGGTTGCCGCCGTAATCGACGAAGGCCGCCTGCAACGACGGCTCGACGCGCGTGACCTTGGCAAGATAGATGTTACCGCGAAGCTGCTTGCGGTTAGCGGACTCGAAGTCGAATTCCTCGACGCGGTTGCCGCGCAACACCACGACCCGGGTCTCCTCCGGATGGGTCGCGTCGATCAGCATTTTGTCGGCCATTGGATAATCTCACTGCGGCGGAGCAGCCCGCGTTCTCGCGCAACGTTGACGGCGCAAGGCGACGCATGGGGTGGTCGGCCAATTGGATGTGGAAGGAAAGGGGCGCGTTTTCACGCGAAAGCTCGCCGGGACCCATAGCAAGCCGCGCAGTCGCGCTTGTTACGCGAAAGCGGGGGATCTCGATTTGCCTTTGCTGCAACAGTGGCAGCATGAAACTTGCGACCCGTAGCGCTGCGGCCGCGCCTTTGGAGGCGCCGCCGAGGTTTCTCGTCGCTGACGGCCTAAAATGCGAACGACCAACATGGCCACCCGCTGATCCGGCTGTCCTTCACAAGGGTTTCGGCTCGCTTCGCCGTCCGTCCGCCCGGCTTCCTCGAAGGGGCGATCCTGGACTGGCGGGCCGGGGCCCGAACGCGGCACAACCGGAACTTTAACCGTCAGCAGACCCTACATACGGTCGAAAACCCGTGCTGGCAAGGGAGCTTGTGCTGGCTGGCCACACTCACGCCCGGAACGCACTGTTTGCTTAAGTTCCGTTAACCGAAGCACTCCCTAATGGAGTAAAACGAGGCGGAAAGGGTCTGGATTCGTGACATTCCGTGCGATCGCGCTCGTCTTGGGCGCCATTCTGCTGGGCGACTCGGCGGCCTTGGCGGCCGAGCCGGCTGTTGTCGCGCGCCAACTGGCGCCGGTAACGCAACCGACGTCGTTGCCGGTCGTCACCGACGTGCGCCTCGGCGGCGACGACAAACAGATTCGTTTCGTCGTCGATCTGACCCAGAAGGTCGATCTGGCCGTCTTTACGCTCGCCGACCCCTATCGCGTGGTGGTCGACCTGCCGCAGGTGACCTTCAAGCTGCCGGCGCAGGCCGGCGAACATGGCCGCGGCCTGGTGAAGGCGTTCCGCTACGGCCTGATCATGCAGGGCGGCTCGCGCATCGTGCTCGACACCAAGGTGCCGGTGCGGGTGGACAAGGCGTTCGCGCTTGCCGCCGCCGAAGGTCAGCCGGCGCGCCTGGTGCTCAACCTCTCGGCCACCGACCGCGCCAGCTTCCTGCGCAACATCGCGATGCAGGATCGCAGTCTGCGCGCCAGCGTTCATAAACACCGCATCAGCACGCCGCCCGAAGTCAGCGGCGATGAGCGGCCGCTGATCGTGGTCGATCCCGGCCATGGCGGTATCGATAGCGGCACCAAGTCGGGCAGCGGGCAGGATGAGAAGGATGTCGTGCTCGCCTTTGGCCTGATGCTGCGCGACAAGCTGCTCAAAACCGGAAAATATCGCGTGGCGATGACGCGCAGCGACGATACCTTCATTCCGCTCGACGAGCGTGTGCGCTTTGCGCGCGCCCGCAAGGCGTCATTGTTCATCTCGATCCATGCCGATTCGATCCCGCGCAGCGAGGGGCAGGCCGAGGGCGCCTCGATCTATACGCTGTCGGCCAAGGCCTCCGACGCGGAAGCCGCGCGGCTGGCGGAAGTCGAAAACAAATCCGACGTGATCGCCGGCGTCGATCTGAGCGCCGAGCCCAACGACGTCGCCAATATCCTGATCGATCTGGCGCAGCGCGAAACCAAGACATTCTCGTTGCAATTTGCCCGCGATCTGGCCAACGAGCTCAAGCCGACCACGCGGCTGCACCTGCATCCGCTGAAGTCGGCGGGCTTCATCGTGCTCAAGGCGCCCGACGTGCCTTCGGTGCTGGTGGAACTCGGCTACATGTCGACCAAGGACGATCTGGTGCACCTGATGTCGACCGCGTGGCGTTCGCGCACCGCGGATTCGCTGGTCCATGCGGTGGACGCGTTTTTCGCCCCGCGCTTGGCCGGCGCCGTCGGGGGAGCGAACTGAGATGGGCATGATTTTGTCATTCCGGGGCGCGAGTGAAGCGAGCGAACCCGGAATCCACATGCAGGCACGGAATATCTTTCCCGGAATGACGGGAGATTTGCGGCCTCAGTTTCAACATAAAACCGCGCCACCAAAAGCTGGCGCCGCAGCCCTGGGCGGAGGCCCCGGCGACGGTGGCAGGCGCAAGCAAAACCTGTCAGTTTCGCAAGTCATCGGGCCGGCAGGCGGGACCATGTTCGCATGAAGCTGTTGTTACGCTTCCTCGGCTTTCTGTTCGCGGCGGGCACCATCCTGTTCGTGGTGGGCGTGGCCGCGGCCGCCGGCCTGCTGTGGCACTTTTCCAAGGACCTGCCGGACTATTCCCAGCTGCAGGATTACGAGCCGCCGGTGATGACGCGCGTGCACGCGGCCGACGGGTCGCTGGTCGCCGCCTATGCGCGCGAGCGCCGGCTGTACATCCCGATCCAGGCGGTGCCGAAGCGGGTGATCAATGCCTTCCTCGCCGCCGAGGATAAGAACTTCTACGAGCATGGCGGGCTCGATTTCACCGGCATCGCGCGCGCCGCGATGAACTACATCCAGAACTTCGGCTCCAGCCGGCGTCCGCAGGGCGCTTCAACTATTACGCAACAGGTCGCCAAGAACTTCCTGTTAACAAACGAGGTTTCGTTCACCCGCAAGATCAAGGAGGCGCTGCTGGCGCTCAAGATCGAGCGCACTTACAGCAAGGACAAGATCCTCGAGCTTTACTTGAACGAGATCTATCTCGGCCTCGGCGCCTATGGCATCGCCTCGGCCGCGCTCACTTATTTCGACAAGGGCGTCAACGAACTCACCATTCCGGAGGCTGCCTATCTCGCGGCCTTGCCGAAAGCCCCGAACAATTATCATCCGTTCCGCCAGCGTGAGCGCGCGATCGAGCGGCGCAATTGGGTGATCGACCAGATGGCGGCCGACGGTTTCATCAAAGCGGTCGATGCCGAGAAGGCCAAGCGCACGCCGCTCAACGTGACGCAAAAGGCGACCAGCACGCACACTTTCGCCGCGGAATACTTCGCCGAGGAAGTGCGGCGCGAGCTGTTCGAACGCTACGGCGAGAAAAAACTGTACGATGGCGGCCTGTCGGTGCGCACCACGCTCGACACCAAGCTGCAGGTGCTGGCGCGCAAGACGCTCACCGAGGGCCTGGTGCATTTCGACGAAGCGAAGGGCTGGCGCGGGCCGGTCGCCAGAATCGACATCGCTGGTGACTGGGGTGTCAAGCTCGCCGACGTCAAGGCGCTCGACGATGTAGCGCCCTGGCGGCTCGCGGTGGTGCTGGAGGTCAACGATCAGTCGGCCCGCATCGGCCTGCAGCCCGGACGCGAGCCGGGCGGCGCTGTCAGCAAGGAACGCGACGTCGGCATCGTGCCGCTGGAAGGCGTGAAATGGGCGAAAAGCGGCGGCAAGGCGGTGAGCAAAGTCGGCCAGGTGCTCAACGCCGGCGACGTCGTCTATGTGGCGCCGGCCAAATTGGCCGGGCAGTTCCGCCTGCATCAGGTGCCGGAAGTCTCCGGCGCGATGGTGGTCGAGGATCCCTGGACCGGGCGGGTGCTCGCCATGGTCGGCGGCTTTTCTTACGATCAGAGCCAGTTCAATCGCGCGACACAAGCGCTGCGCCAGCCGGGTTCCGCGTTCAAGCCGATCGTCTACGCCACGGCGCTCGATAATGGTTACACGCCGTCGACTTTGGTGCTCGATGCGCCGATCGAGATCGACCAAGGCCCGGGCCTTGGCGTCTGGAAGCCGGAAAATTACGAAAACAACTTCTTTGGTCCGTCGACCCTGCGCTTCGGCATCGAGCATTCGCGCAACGTCATGACGGTGCGGCTGGCGCAGGACATCGGCATGCCGCTGATTGCCGAATATGCCAAGCGGTTCGGCGTCTATGACAATTTGCCGCCGTATCTTTCCTTCGCGCTGGGCGCCGGCGAGACCACGCTGCTGCGCATGGTCACCGCCTACGCGATGATCGACAATGGCGGGCGGCGTGTGAAGCCGACGCTGATCGACCGTATCCAGGACCGTTACGGTCACACCGTCTATCGTCACGACGAGCGCGAATGCATCGGCTGCGACGCCAAGAAATGGGCGGACCAGCCGGAGCCATCGCTGATCGACCGGCGCGAGCAGGTGCTCGACCCGATGACCGCCTATCAGATCACCTCGATGATGGAAGGCGTGGTCCAGCGCGGTACCGCGGCCGGGGCGGGCTTCCAAAAGGAAGTTGGCAAGCCGATTGCCGGCAAGACCGGCACCACCAATGACGAGAAGGACGCCTGGTTCATCGGCTTCACGCCCGACCTCGTGTTCGGCGTCTATATCGGCTACGACAAGCCGCGCCATCTGGGCCGCGGGATGACCGGCGGCCGCCTGGCGGCGCCGATCGTCAGGGATTTCATGAAAGTGGCGCTTGCCGACAAGCCGGCGGTGCCGTTCCGCGTGCCGCCCGGTATCAAACTCATCCGCGTCGACCTGAAGACCGGGCAGCGCGCCGGACCGGGCAGCGACAAGGTGATCCTGGAAGCCTTCAAGCCCGGCACGGCGCCGCCCGACAATTATTCAGTGGTCGGCTATGGCAGCAGCAGCAGCGTGCCACCGGCCTACGGCGCGGGCGTCTCGCCCGATGCTGCGCGCGCTGTGCGTTCGGGCACCGGCGGGCTGTATTGAGCCGTTTCAACAGCCCGCTCATTCCCGCGTAAGCGGGAATCCAGAGTGACAATTATGCCTTGAGCGTGTCGCACGGGGTCCCGGCTTTCGCGGGGACGAACGGGATTGGGTTGCGCGCGGGCTGGCACGTCGCTACATCCTGTGCGGAATCGAAACGCCGCTTTGGCGGAATGGGAATGAATCATGCGCGCGGAAACCCAAAGCCTCGTCGAAGAGATCAAGCAGTCGCTGCGGCTGCTGAGGAGGCATCTTTGACGTCGATACCGCGACGCGCCGCCTCGCCGAGCTGAACAAAGAAGCCGAAGATCCCAATCTCTGGAGCGACCCGGCGCGCGGCCAGCGCGTGATGCGCGAGCGCGACGCGCTGGACGACCGGCTCAACGCCATCGGTCGCATCGAGCAGGAACTCGCCGACCAGCTTACCATGATCGAGCTGGGCGAAGGCGAGAAGGACGAAAAAACCATCGCCGAAGCGGAAGCCGCGCTCAAGCGTCTGAAAGCGGAAGTGGCGCGACGCGAACTGGAAGCGCTGCTGTCCGGCGAGGCCGACGCCAACGACTGCTATCTCGAAATCCATGCCGGCGCCGGCGGCACCGAGAGCCAGGACTGGGCCGGCATGCTGATGCGCATGTATGTGCGCTGGGCGGAAGCGCATGGCTACAAGGTGGAATGGATCGAGGAAACCGAAGGCGAGGGCGCCGGCATCAAGTCGGCGACCGTGGTGATCAAGGGCCACAACGCCTATGGCTGGCTCAAGAGCGAGAATGGCGTGCACCGGCTGGTGCGCATCTCACCGTTCGACGCCAATGCGCGCCGGCACACCTCGTTCGCCAGCGCCACCATCTACCCGGTGGTCGACGACCGCATCAAGATCGACATCAATGAGAACGACGTGCGCACCGATGTCATGCGCTCGGGCGGCGCCGGCGGCCAGCACGTCAACAAGACCGAGTCGGCGGTGCGGCTTACTCACATCCCGACCAATATCGTGGTGAAGTGCCAGCAGGATCGCTCGCAACACCGCAACCGCGCCATGGCTTGGGACATGCTGCGCGCCAAGCTGTTCGAAGCGGAGATCAAGAAGCGCGAGGCCAAGGCCGAGGCCGATCAGGCCGCCAAGACCGACATCGGCTGGGGCCATCAGATCCGCTCTTACGTGCTGCAGCCCTATCAGATGGTGAAGGACCTGCGCACCGGCGTGTCGACCTCCAACACGGCGGCGTGCTCGACGGCGATCTCGACGAGTTCATGCAGGCCGCGCTGGCCCAGAAGGCGTTCGGCGGCGGGCCGGAGCAGGTCGAGGATGTGGAATAGCGCGCAGGCGCCAAACTCCGCTCATTCCCGCGCAAGCGAGATTTCTACTCTGCTCTTGCCAGATTGCATTTTCTGTTCTGAATGCCCGCTTCCGCGGGGCGAGCGGGCAAGAACCTAGCCCGACAGCGCGCTGCCGAGCCGCACGCCAGCGCGCAGGAATTTTTGCGGATCGACCGCTTCGCCGTTGATGCGCGTTTCGTAGTGCAGATGCGGGCCGGTGGATCGCCCGGTTGAGCCGATCTTGCCGATAATCTCGCCGATGCGCACAAATTGCCCGACCTTCACATCGATTTCCGAGAGGTGACCGTAGCGGGTGGCCAGGCCATTGCCGTGGTTGATCTCGACCATTTTGCCGTAGCCGCCTTCGCGGCTGGCGATGGTGACCTTGCCGGCGGCGGTGGCATGCACGGGCTCGCCGATATCGCCGCGCAGGTCGATGCCGGTGTGGATGGCGGGCCGGCCGTTGAACGGGTCCATGCGCATGCCGAACGGCGAACTCATGTCGACTTCGCCGGTCACCGGCTTGCGCACCGGCACGGCGACGAGGGTATGGGCAAATTGGTTGATCTCGGCGCGGGCGACATTGATGCGGTAAAGCTGGCGTTCGAAGGCGCTGGCGCCCGATCGCGGGGCTCTCAGCGCCACAAACGGCCCGCCAACACCTGAGCCCGCCGGCGTCTTGGCGGCGCCGACGCCGAGATCGCTGAGCACGCTGCGCATGCGGCGCGCTTTAGTGTCGACACGTTCTTCCAGATTGCTCAGGACGGCAGCCTGCTTGCGGTCGACCTTGTCGAGCGCGTCCGAGATTCGTCCGAGAATGCCGTCAAGCCCGCCGGCATCGCTGCGGCTGGCGATGCGCGTCATGCTTGCCGGCAATTCGCGCGATTCAAGCCGCGCCTCGCGGTCCGGCGGCGCCGTGAAAATCACGGTGTCGCTGATCGGGGAAGCTTTGACCGGCCTGTTGGCGGGCGCTTGCGCCGGCAGCGCGTTGCGCGCGGGCCGGATCGAGCCGGTGGTGGTCACGTCGCCGCTGAGCGCCGAGGTGCGTTGTTCCAATATCGCTTGCCGTTGCAATAGCGCGCTGAGCTTCTGCTCGAACTGCTCCTGGTCGAGCAATTGCCGGCTGGTGATGCGATCGACCTGCGCGCGCAAATCGGCGATGCGGTCCTCGTAGGCGAATTGCATCTCGGCCTGGCGGCCGATCAGGCGGGTCAGCACGTCCTCGCGGAACGCAAAATAGGTTCCGGTGGCGATCGACCACACGCCCATGACCACCAGGGTGCCGACCACGATCCAGAACGCAACCGGGCCGATGCGGACCTGGCGTCCGCCGTGCACCAGCGTGTAGTCGCCGTGAGCCCGGTGCAGGTGGCGGGAGATGGCGGCGGCGGACTGCGCGCCGGACGGCGCATGGCGGCCGGCGCGATCGGCGGTCGGATGATAGGAATGGGAGGAATGCGACATCGAAGCTCCACGCCGGTTCGGCCGCGGCCAAAGCCGGTGGACCAGCCCTTCGATATCAATCGCTTGTGGTTAAAAAAGCGGAAATTCTCGGCGTCTGCCTGCGCTATGGCGCGGATAATCGGCCGAATTACAGGGTTTTTACCGCTTCCAGGACCTCTTCGGCGTGCCCGGGCACGCTCACCTTTGGCCAAATGCGGGCGATGCGGCCTTGGCCATCGATCAGAAAGGTCTTGCGGAAGACGCCCATGTATTTGCGCCCATACATCGATTTCTCACCCCAAGCGCCATAAGCTTCCAGCATCTCCTTGGCCTCGTCGGAGGCGAGCGCGATCTTGAGCTTATGCTTGGATTTGAACTTGTCCTGCGCCTTTACCGAATCGGCGGAGACGCCGAGAATCTCGGTACCGGCTTTGGCGAAAGCGGTGCGCAGGCCTGAGAATGCGATGGCTTCCTTGGTGCAACCGGGGGTGTCGGCCTTAGGGTAGAAATAGAGGACGAGGTTGCGGCCCTTGAAATCCTTCAACGAGACCGTCGTCCCGCCGTCGCGTTGCAAGGTGAACGCCGGCGCCTTCGCGCCCGCGACAAGTTCGCGTCCCATATGCCTTCCTTTCGTCGTTTTCGACCCGTCATTGTCGGAATTGCCAGTTGCGCCGGGGCGACGCAAGCGGTTCCACGGACACGTGCCACGAGCCGCGCAGGACGTATTCCCGCGCGGCGGCAAAATGCGCGCAATGCGCCGAACGAAGGGCGCCCTATAGGGCATGACACCGAGCGACCACGATCACAGGCGTCGGCATCCAGCCCCCCACGCGGCGGGCGCGGGTCATCGACCGCAACACGATCATCATGCGGCGCACCACGACCATCATGCAACACACCGTCACGGACGCCGGCAGCGGCGCATCCTGCGCGGCGGCGCGTTCGGTTTTTTTCGCTGGCGCCTGGTGCAGCGGATCTTCTGGGGCGCGATGGTCGCGATCGCGGTCGTTGTGGTGGCCATTGCCGGCCTGTGGTGGCGTCTTTCCAGCGGCCCGATCGAACTCGACATGGCGACGCCGTGGTTGAAAGCGGCGATCGAAAAGAATTTCGGGGGCAATCAAACCGTCTCGGTTGGCGGCACGCAGATCGAGCGCGACGAGGATGGCCGCACCTCTCTGCGCTTGCGCGATATCGTATTGCGCGACGCCGACGGCACCGTGGTTGCGACCGCGCCGAAAGCGGAAGTGGGCATTTCCGGTATCAGCCTGCTCACCGGAACGGTGCGTGCGGCGAAGTCTCAATCTGGTCGGCGCCGAATTGTCGGTGCGGATCGAGACCGACGGCCGCGTTACCGTATTCGCCGGCGCCAACAAGCGACCGATCGCCACCGCATCCACGACGTTACCTCCGACAACGCCCCCGAAAAAACCCGGCCAAACCACAGATGCGCTGGTGCCACAGGGAGCGTTGCGCGCCGGCTTGCAGGATGTTGCCGGCATCCTGAGCTGGATCGATGGCCTGGGTGCGACCGGTCTCGACGGTCACGATCTGCGCGAGCTTGGCCTCAAGAACGGCAATCTAATCGTCGACGACCGGCGCAACGGCAAGCGCTGGACCTTCAGCCGGATCAATGTGAGCTTGCGGCGGCCGACGCAGGGCGGCGTGATTTTTCGCCTGGCATCCGATACCCCCGAACGGCCATGGGTCATCAGCGCCGCGATGCGGCCGCTCAGCGAGGGCGTGCGCGCGGTCGGCATCGAAGCACGTGACGTTTCGTCCCGCGACATTCTATTAGCCTTGCGCCTCAACGGAGGCGATATCGAAGCGGACTTGCCGCTGTCGGCGAGCGTGCGCGCGGAAATCTCGTCCGATGGCACTCTGCAACGGCTGCAGGGACAAGTGATCGCGGATGCGGGCACTATCATCGATCACGCCGGCGAAGAAAGCAGCGTCAAGATCGATCGCGCCGACATCCGGTTCAATTGGGAGGCGCAGCAGCGGGCCTTGGTCATCCCCTTTCAGATTCAATCCGGCGGCAATCAGTTCACCATGCGCGCCACACTGAAGGCGCCCGCCGAGCAGAACGGTGTCTGGCTGCTCAGCGTTGCGCGCGGCGATCCGGTGATCGACCCGGTGATTCTGGCTTCGGAGGGGAAATCGGATGACGAGGGGATTGCCATCAATCGGGTGGCGGTGCGCGCGCGCATCGATACGGTGCACCGCCGCATCGATCTCGATCAGGGCGACTTCAGTCGCGTCGATACGCGACCGTCATACAATATCGCCGTCGCGATCACCGGCAGCCTCGACTATTCCGGCGCCGAGCCGCATTTGGCGTTCGGCGTCGCCGGCACGCGCATGCCGACGGCCGTGATGAAGCGGCTGTGGCCGTTTTTCACCGCCGTGCGTGTACGCGAGTGGACTGAGAAGCACATTTCCGGCGGGGTGGTCGAGCGTGTGGTGATCGCCGGCAACGCGCCGCTGCCGGAATTCAAGGCCAGTGGCCCCCCGATGTCGGCCGATGGACTTTCTATCGATATCGAGACCAGCGGCACCACGCTGCGTCCGCTCGCCACTTTGCCGGCGATCCGCGATGCCGATCTCACGGTTCACATCACCGGCGGCACCGCCACGGTCAACCTCGGACGCGGTACCGTGGAAGTGACGCCGGGGCGCAAGCTCAATATTGCCAGCGGGGTTTTCGAGGTGCCGGATACCCATTTGAAACCGGCACCGGCGCGCGTGCGTTTTCGTATTGACGGCACCATGCCGGCGGCGGCCGCGCTGCTGGCGAGCGACGCGCTGCGCGACAAATTCGGGATCACGCTCGATCCGGCGGCGACCCGCGGCACGATCGCCGCCCAGGTCAGGGTCAATTTGCCGATCGGGCGCACGATTCCACCGGACGCCGCGACCTATTCGATCACCGCCGATTTAAGCAATTTTGCCGCCGACAAGATGCTGATGGGCCAGAAGGTCGAAGCGTCGGCGCTGCGGGTGACCGCGTCGTCCGACGGCTACCAGATCACCGGCGATGCCAAAGTGAACGGCACGCTGACCACTCTCAATTTGAGCAAGCAAAAGGGCGACGCGACGGCCGAGCTGCGATTGCAGGCGATGATCGACGAAGCCGCGCGCCGCCGGCTGGGCATAGACTTCGGCGGCGCCGTCACCGGCACGATCCCAATCAAGCTCGCGGCGCGGGTCAGCGATGACGGCAAGGAGGCACCGATGAGCGTGGACGCCGATCTCACGCCGGTGAAGATCGATAACCTGCTGCCGGGCTGGGTGAAGCCGGCTGGCAAGCCGGCACATGCGACCTACACGCTGGTCAAGACCGCGCAAACCACGCGCTTTGAAGATCTCACCATCTCCGGTTCGGGTACGACGGTGAAAGGCTCGGTCGAAATCAACGATGCGGGCGAGATCGTGGCGGCGAATTTTCCGGTGTTCAGTGTGTCGGACCGGCGACAAGGTCTCGCTCAAGGCCGACCGCGGAAACGACGGCGTGCTGCGTGTGGTAATGCGCGGCGATATTTTCGACGGGACGAAGTTCGTGAAATCCGCGCTCGCCGGGGCGACGGCGGAGAAGTCCAAACACAAACAAGTCGATCTCGATCTCGACATCAAGATTGCCACGGTCGTCGGCCATAATGGTGAAACGCTGCGCGGGCTCGATCTCAAGCTCATACGCCGGGGCGAGCACATTCGCAGCTTCGCCATGAAAGCCAAGATCGGCAGCGACACGCCGCTGAATGGCGATCTGCGCTTGCGTGCCAGCGACAAGCACCAGGTCATCTTTTTCGAAACCGACGACGCCGGTGCGTTATTCCGGTTCACCGACATGTATCCGCGCATGTTCGGCGGGCAAATGTGGGTGGCGATGGACCCGCCGACGCCGGACCACGCGCCGCAAATCGGCACGCTCTATATCCGCAATTTCGTCGTGCGCGGGGAGCCCGGGCTCGATCGTATTGTGGCCGGCGCGCCCGGCCAGGGGCAGACCGGCGTGCAGTTTTCCGAGATGCATTGCCAATTCACGCGGGTGCCCGGACGCATGTCGGTGCGCGACGGCGTCGTGCGCGGACCGGTGGTGGGCGCGACCATCGAAGGGCAGATCGACTACGTGAAAAATGACATTCATATGCGCGGAACTTTTGTGCCGTTTTACGGCCTCAACAACATGTTCGGCCAGCTGCCGATTGTCGGTTTGATCCTCGGCGGCGGCAGCAATGAAGGCCTAGTCGGCATTACCTATGAGGCGGTCGGCCCGCCGGGGGCGCCGCGCATCACGGTCAATCCGGTAACCGCGATCGCACCCGGGCTGCTGCGCAAATTCATACCGTCGCCGAGCAACTTCGACCACAATTTCATTCCGCAGGCGCAGTGAGCGCGCGTTTCAAGTCGGCTTCAGCAAGACGTGCTGCTTTTTTCCGAGCGACAGCTTGATGACGCCGTCTGACGTGATGTCCTTCTCGCCGATCGTGTGTTTGTCGCTGGTCACGCGCATATCATTCACCGCGACTGCATTATTGGCGATGGCGCGGCGCACTTCGCCATTCGACGTTGCGAGACCGGCGGCCACGAATGCATTCAGTACGCCAAGACCGGCGGCAAGATCCTTACGCGCGACGGTAACGCTCGGCAGCGCGAGCGAGGTCGCGCCTTCCTCGAAAGTCTTGCGCGCGGTTGCGGCGGCTTCATCGGCCGCCGCTCGGCCATGCACGAGAGCGGTCGCTTCGGTGGCGAGCACCTTTTTGGCCTCGTTGATGTCCTGGCCTTGCAATGCGGCGAGGCGGCTGATCTCGTCGAGCGGAAGTACCGTGAACAATTTGAGGAAGCGGGCAACGTCGCCATCCTCTGTGTTGCGCCAGTATTGCCAGTAGTCGTAAGGGCTCACCAGATTGGGATCGAGCCAGACCGCGCCGGCGGCGGTCTTGCCCATCTTGGCGCCGGACGAAGTGGTGATCAGCGGCGCGGTGAGCGCGAACAGTTGCACATTCAGCATGCGGCGGCCGAGATCGATGCCGTTGATGATGTTGCCCCACTGATCGGAGCCGCCCATCTGCAGCACGCAGCCGGTGCGCTTGTTGAGTTCGACGAAGTCGTAGGCCTGCAGCACCATGTAGTTGAATTCCAGGAAGGAAAGCTCCTGCTGGCGGTCGAGCCGCAGCTTCACCGAGTTGAAGGAGAGCATGCGGTTGACCGAGAAGTGCCGGCCGACGTCGCGCAGGAAATCGATATAGTTGAGCGTGTTAAGCCAATCGGCATTGTTGGCCATGATGGAGCTGCCGCCGGCGTCCTCGAATTTCAGGAACTTGGAAAAGATGGCGCGGATGCCTTTGAGATTTTGCTCGATCGCCTCGTCGGTGAGGATGCGCCGGCTCTCGTCCTTGCCGGAGGGGTCGCCTACCCGGGTGGTGCCGCCGCCCATCAGCGCGATCGGCTTGTGGCCGGTCTGCTGCATCCAATAAAGCATCATGATCGGCAGCAGCGAGCCGACATGCAGCGAGGCCGCGGTGCAATCGAAACCGATATAACCGGTGATGGCGCCGGCCTTGGCCAGCGCGTCGAGCGCATCCGGCTCCGATACTTGGTGGATGAAGCCGCGCTCGGCAAGAATGTTAAGAAAGTCGGATTTATAGGCGCTCATTGCTTTCGTCTCGGGCCGCGGTCGCTTCCTGGTGGCGGGTGGTGTAACAGGTCCGGCGTCGGATTCAACTGAACGGGGCTGGTGTTGGGGGCCATACGGGCAATCGGACTGATGAGCGGGACCTCGCTCGACGGCGTCGATGTGGCACTGATCGAGACCGATGGCGAGCAGGTCGCCGGCTTCGGGCCGACCGGCTATCGGCCCTTTACCGACGCCGAACAGGCCCTGCTGCGGCAGGCGCTGCAGGAAGGCGCGGGCCTGACCGATCGCGCAGCGCGGCCGGGCATCCTCGCCGAAGCGGAAGCCTTCGTGACCCGCGTTCATGCGGAGACGGTGGAGACATTTCTCGGCACTGAGCATATCGACAAGGCCGCCGTTGCCATCGTCGGGTTCCACGGCCAGACCGTGCTGCACAGGCCGGCGGCGCGGCTGACCGTGCAGATCGGCGACGGCGCGGCGCTGGCGAAACGTCTTGGTATGGCGGTTGCGTATGATTTCCGCGCCGCCGACGTCGCCGCCGGCGGGCAGGGTGCGCCGCTGGTGCCGGTGTTCCATCAGGCGCTGGCACGCGATCTCGATCGCCCGCATCCGATCGCCGTGCTTAATGTGGGCGGCGTCGCCAACGTCACTTATGTCGACGGCGGCGATCCGATCGCCTGCGATACCGGCCCAGGCAATGCACTGATCGATGATTTCATGCGCGCGCGCACCGGCGCGCCGCTCGACCGCGACGGCGATCAGGCGGCCAAAGGCCGCGTCGACGAGGCCTTCGTTATGCGCGTGCTCGAAGACGGATTTTTCAAGCAGCCGTGTCCGAAATCGCTCGATCGCAATGCTTTCGCTTTTGCCAATATCGGGCTGCCGGATTTTTCCGTCGCCGACGGCGCGGCGACGCTGTCGGCGCTGACCGCAGCATCGGTCGCGCGCATCATCCCGCATTTGCCGGCCCCGCCGCGCGCCTGGATCGTGGCGGGCGGGGGCGCGCGCAATCCAACCCTCATGCGAATGCTGGCGGAGCGCCTGAAACCGGCGACCGTGGAAACCGCCGATGCGGTTGGCTGGTCGTCGCAATCGATCGAGGCGCAGGCCTTTGCCTATCTGGCGGTGCGTTGTATGCGCGGATTGCCGCTCACATTTCCGGCCACCACCGGCGTGGCGCAGCCGATGCGGGGCGGCATCCTCGCCGGTCCGCGCAGTTGACCGGATGCCCGATCTAGCGCAGGTTCGGCGCCCGGTTATAATCATTGCCACGCCCCGCGCTCGCAGCTAACTACCGAGAATTGCACTCAGAATTCATGCGGACCAAGGACATTGCACAAGCGCTTGCGGGCCGGCTCGACGGCGACGGCGCAATCGAGATCGACCGCTTGGTGCATCCCGCGCGAGCCGAACGGCCGTCCGACCTTGCACTCGCGATCAGCGCGGATGCGGCTGCAACGCTTGTTGATAGCAAGGCACAGGCGGTGGTGGTGTCCGCCAAGCGCCCGGTTCCATCCGGTTCGTTCCGCGCCGTCATCGCCATCGACGCGGGTCGTATGGCGCTGGCGAAATTGACCGCCCTGTTCGACCGCGGACCGGTGCACGACCAGGGTATTCATCCGACCGCTATCATCGCACCCGACGCCAAGCTGGGTGAGCAGGTGAGCATCGGCGCCTATGCGGTGGTGGGGCCGCGCAGCCGTATCGGCGCCGGGACGGCGATCATGCCGCAAGTGACGATCGGTGCCGATGTTACAATCGGTGCGCAAGGTGTGTTCCACGCCGGCGTGCGCATCGGCGACCGCTGCACCATCGGCGACCGGGTGATCGTGCATGGCAATGCCGTCATCGGTTCGGACGGGTTCAGTTTCGCGCCCGATCTTACGTCGGTGGCCGCCTTCACGGCCGATGTGACCCTCATGCGGGTTCACTCGCTCGGCAGCGTCGTGATCGGCGATGACGTGGAGATCGGCGCCGGCACCACCATCGATCGCGCCACGCTCGAATTCACACGGATTGGGCGAGGCACAAAAATCGACAACCATGTGCACATCGGCCACAATGTCAGCATAGGCGAGAGCTGTGTTGTGTGCGGCATGGTGGGAATTTCCGGTAGCGTGACCATCGGCGACCGCGTCCGCCTTGGCGGCGGGGTCGGGGTCGGCGATCATTTGCGTATCGGCGATCAGGCGGTGGTGGCGGCCGGTTCCGGCGTCGCCGGCAATGTGTCGGCTGGCGCGTTTGTGTCGGGCTACCCGGCGCAGGCGCATCAGCGCACTTTGGAGCAATTCGTGTATTCGGGCCGGCAAAAGCGACTCCACGACCGGGTGGAAGCCATAGTGTCGCGTATCGACGCGTTGGAGAGGGCGAGCAAAAAGTGATGGGGGTTCTGGCGTTATGAACGACGTAGCGCGTGACGTGATCGCGATCATCGCTAACAAGAAGCGGGTGGATAAGCCGACTGTCGAGCTGTCCGACCGGCTGGAGGATTTGGGCCTCGAGTCGCTCGACGCCGTCGAAATGATTTTCGATCTCGAGGAGAAGTTCGACATCCAGATTCCCTACAACGCCAATACCAATAATCCGCGCACCGAATTCGATACCGTCGGCGACGTCGTCCGCGCCATCGAAAATCTGGTCGCCAAAAAGAAATCGTGATGGACGTGAGCCGTGTCGTCGTCACCGGGCTCGGGGTTGTCTCTCCGCTCGGCCATAGCGCTTCATCCTATTGGGACAATCTCAAGCAGGGTACGAGCGGCCTTGGTCCGATCACACAGGCAGCGACGCCGGAAGAGCTGACCCAGAAAGTCGCCGGCGAGGTCAAGGACTTCGACCCGCTCCTGCATTTTGCGGAGCGTCAGCTCTCCACGCTCGATCGCATCTCGCAGTTTGCGGTGGTGGCCGCGCGCGAGGCGATTGCGCAGGCCAGGATCACTTTCGATATGCCGCTGTCGCAGCGCACCGCGACCATCATTGGCACCGGCGTCGGCGGTCAGACCACGCACGACGAAAGTTTTCGCCGCGTCTATCTTGAGAAAAAGACGCGCGTGTTTCCGCTGACAATTCCGAAGTTGATGGTGAATGCGCCGGCGAGCCAGATCTCGATGTTTTGCGGGCTGCGCGGGCCGGCCTTCGCGGTGGCGAGCGCCTGCGCCTCGGCGACGCATGCGATCGGCCTTGCGTTCCACATGGTGCGATCGGGACAAGTCGATTGTGCCGTTACCGGCGGGGCAGAGGCCTGCATTACTTTCGGAACCGTGCGCGGCTGGGAAGCGATGCGAGTGATGGCGCCCGATGCCTGCCGCCCATTCTCCATCGACCGCAAAGGCTTGGTGCTCGGCGAGGGCGCGGCGATCGTGGTGCTGGAGCCGCTAGAGCGGGCGCAGGCGCGCGGTGCGCAAATCCTCGGCGAAATCGTCGGCTTCGGCATGAGCGCGGATGCCGCCGATCTCACCGCGCCCGATCTGGGCGGCATGACGCGTGCGATGGAAGGCGCGCTCACCGACGCCAAGCTGGCGGCGCAGGACATCCAATACATCAACGCCCACGGCACCGGTACCGCCGCCAACGACACGGCGGAGACACAGGCGCTGCATCAGGTGTTTGGCGCGCACGCTAAAAAACTGGCGGTGTCGTCGACCAAGTCCATGGTCGGGCATGCGCTCGGTGCCGCCGGCGCGCTCGAACTGGTGGCGACGTTGCTGGCGGTGCGCGATAGCGTCGCGCCGCCGACCATCGGCTATCTCGGGCCGGATCCGGCCTGCGATCTCGACTATGTCCCGAACGAAGCGCGTGCGCTGACGATCGACGCGGCGCTGTCGAACTCATTTGCCTTCGGCGGACTTAACGCCGTGCTGGCGGTGAAGAAGTTTTCTTAAAGTACCGATTACGCCGCGCTCGGCTTGCGGTCGGTCTTCAGCCGCTTGTCGAGATAGGCGCAGATATTGGTGAGCAGCGGCTCGACTTTGCCGTCGAAGAAGTGGTTGGCGCCGGGGATCACCTTCTGCTCGATCACAATGCCTTTTTGCGTCTTGAGCTTGTCGACCAGCGTGGTGACGTCCTTGGGCGGCACCACCGCGTCCTTGTCGCCATGGATGATCAGGCCGGAGGACGGGCAGGGCGCCAGGAACGAGAAATCGTAGAGATTGGCGGGCGGCACAATCGAGATGAAGCCTTCGATCTCCGGCCGGCGCATCAGCAACTGCATGCCGATCCAGGCGCCGAATGAGAACCCGGCGATCCAGCAGCTCTTGGCTTCCGGATTGATGGTCTGCGCCCAGTCGAGGGCGGCGGCAGCATCGGACAGTTCGCCGGTGCCGTGATCGAATGATCCCTGGCTGCGGCCGACACCGCGGAAATTGAACCGCAGCGCCGAGAAACCGCGGTGCACGAAGGCATAATAGAGTTGGTAGATGATCTGATGGTTCATCGTGCCGCCGAACTGCGGGTGCGGGTGCAGCACGATGGCGATCGGCGCGTTCTTCTGCCGCGCCGGATGATACCGGCCCTCGATCCGTCCGGCCGGACCGGTGAAAATAACCTCAGGCATCGCTGTCGACCTCGAAACAAGCTGGCCGCGATTGACCAATCGCGGCATGGGATTTTGTGCTCGGCGCCTGGCGAAAATCGGGGGCCAGGCGTTAGTTTAGAATTTTTCTAAATATATGAATTCCACTGTTCATGCCGGCAACACAGGTTATAAGTTGCCGCGTGATGGCGGCTTCTAACATAACCCCTAGGGCAAAAAGCAAGCTTTTTGCGGGCCCTAGGGCCGAAGCGGTAACTGATTACTAGAAAAATCAATGAGCGAGCGAGCCTATTTCGATTGGAATGCCACGGCGCCGCTGCGAGAACAGGCACGCGCGGCAATGGTCACCGCGCTCGGGCTGACCGGCAATGCCTCCTCGGTGCATGCCGAGGGGCGCGCGGCGCGGCAGATCATTGAAACGGCGCGGGACAAGGTCGCCAAGCTGGTCGGCGCCGAGGCAAAGAACGTCACCTTCACCAGCGGTGGCACCGAAGCCAATATGCTGGCGCTGACGCCCGCGATTGAGATCGCAGGCGCTAAGTCATTGCGCGACCGGCTGTTTGTGTCGGCGATCGAGCATCCGTCGGTGAAGAGCGGCGGCCGTTTTCCGGCCGAGCTGATCGAGGAATTGCCGGTCACCGGCGCCGGCGTGGTCGATCTTCATGCTCTTAGAAGCGCCATTGCTCGGGCCGAGCGTCCGCTTGTTTCGGTGATGCTCGCCAATAACGAGACCGGCGTGATCCAGCCGATCCAGGATATCGCCGAGATCGTGCACGCCGCCAACGGCGTGCTGCACGTGGATGCGGTGCAGGGCCCGGGCCGCATCGATTGCGACATGGGCGCGCTCGGCGCCGACCTTATGAGCCTTTCCGCCCACAAGCTCGGCGGCCCGCAGGGCGCCGGCGCGCTGGTCCGGCGCGGCGACCTCCATATCGCCGTGCCGTTGATCAAGGGCGGCGGCCAGGAGCATTCGCTGCGCGCGGGGACCGAGAACGTCGCCGCTATCGCGGGCTTTGGCGCCGCGGCGGCGGTCGCGGCCAATCGGCAGGAGGCCGCCGCAATGGCGGCGCTGCGCGACCGCCTGGAAGCGGCCATCAAGACGGTAACCCCAGAGGCGGTGATTTTCGGGGAAAGCGCGCCGCGGCTGCCCAATACCACGCTGTTCGCGGTTCCCGGCATGAAGGCTGAGACGGCGATAATCGCCTTTGATCTCAATGGCATAGCGGTCTCCTCGGGGTCCGCCTGTTCGTCCGGCAAGGTGCAGGCCTCCGCGGTGCTGGCGGCCATGGGGGTTGAACCCTCGCTTGCCCAGGGGGCGGTGCGCGTCAGCCTGGGCTGGGCAACGACCGATCGTGATATCGAAAATCTGCTAAATGCTTTGACTAAAGTGGTTTCGTCCTTACGTAAGAGGCATATGAATCCAGGCTTGGCCGCCTAGCGCATGATCCCGAAAAAGCCTGTCCCGGACTTGATCCGGGATGGGAACCGGTTTTCGGAAAAGATCATGCGCAAAGAAACGCCACCACCAGGGATGATCGCAACGCGATAAGCGAACCGACCATAACCGACAAATCCAACCCGCGGTCCTTGAAACCGTAGTGGAGGAAAGAATGCCGGCCATCCAAGAGACCGTCGAGCAGGTCCGCAGCATCGACGTCGATCAATATAAATACGGGTTCGTCACCGATATCGAATCCGAGAAGGCCCCCAAGGGTCTTTCGGAAGACACCGTTCGCTTCATCTCGGCGAAAAAGCGCGAGCCGGAATGGATGCTGGCCTGGCGGCTGGAAGCCTTCAAGCGATGGCTGACCATGCGCGAGCCGACCTGGGCGCGCGTCGCCTATCCGAAGATCGATTATCAGAACGCCTATTATTATTCGGCGCCGAAGCGGAAAGCGCTGGCCTCGCTCGACGAGGTCGATCCGGAAATCCTCAGGACCTACGAAAAGCTCGGCATTCCGCTCAAGGAGCAGGAAATCCTTGCCGGCGTGCGCAAGCAGGGCGAACCGAGCACGCTCGACGACGAGGCGACCGGCGGCGAATTCCGCTCCGGCCGGGTCGCCGTCGACGCCGTGTTCAACTCCGTCTCGGTCGCCACCACCTTCAAGGAGGAATTGAAGAAAGCCGGCGTGATCTTCATGCCAATGTCGGAGGCCGTGCGCGAGCATCCCGACCTGGTGAAGAAATATCTCGGTTCGGTCGTGCCGGTGACTGACAATTTTTTTGCGACGCTGAATTCGGCGGTGTTCTCCGACGGCTCGTTCGTCTATGTGCCGGCCGGCGTGCGCTGCCCGATGGAGCTGTCAACCTACTTCCGTATCAACGAGCAGAACACCGGCCAGTTCGAGCGCACGCTGATCATCGCCGACAAGGACGCTTACGTCAGTTATCTCGAAGGCTGCACGGCCCCGATGCGCGACGAGAACCAGTTGCACGCCGCCGTGGTCGAGCTGGTCGCGCTCGACGACGCCGAGATCAAGTATTCCACAGTGCAGAACTGGTATCCGGGCGACGCCGAGGGCAAGGGCGGCATCTTCAACTTCGTCACCAAGCGCGGCGACTGCCGCGGTCCGCGCTCGAAGATTTCCTGGACCCAGGTCGAGACCGGCTCGGCCATCACCTGGAAATATCCGAGTTGCATCCTGCGCGGCGACCATTCGCGCGGGGAGTTCTATTCGATCGCCATCTCCAACGGCCGCCAGCAAGTCAACTCAGGCACCAAGATGCTGCACCTCGGCAAGAACACCACCAGCCGCATCATCTCCAAGGGCATCGCGGCCGGCAAATCCAACAATACCTATCGCGGCCTTGTCTCCGCGCACCGCAAGGCGACGGGCGCGCGCAATTTCACCAATTGCAACTCGCTGCTGATCGGCGACCAGTGCGGCGCCCACACCGTGCCCTATATCGAGGCGAAGAATTCGTCCGCCACCTTCGAGCACGAGGCCACTACCTCGAAAATCTCGGAGGACATGCTGTTCTATTGCCGCCAGCGCGGCATGTCGGCGGAAGAGGCGACCGCGCTGGTGGTCAACGGCTTCGTCAAGGATGTGCTGCAGCATTTGCCGATGGAATTTGCCGTTGAGGCGCAGAAGCTGATTTCGATCAGCCTGGAGGGGAGCGTCGGATGAGCGCAGACCGGGATACTTTCAAGGGCGAGGTTTCCGCTTGTTTGCGGAAGGACACAGGGGTCGTGGCGTTGCTGGATTGTATCGCCGGGCACTTTCCCGATCTCGAAGTGTTTCGGGAGAACGAGGATCTCGTCATCAAGCACGGCGGACGCTTCCTGATCGTTCGCCGCGTCGGCGCGGACCGTTTCCGGACCTCCGAATATGTCGAGGCGCCTTCGACCAATGCGGTCGATATGGGCGGCGGCGTGGAACGCGATGTGGATGGCTTGTTCAATGAGATTACCGCTTTGGACGAGGACTAGTTGGGAATGACCGAATTGCTTGACAGTGGCCGATGACCGAAAAACCGATTGTCAATATCGCCGATGTGACGCTTGCCGATCGCGGCAACGGCAAGTCCTTTGCCGTTAAATGGGGCCGCGTCGGGCCGGCGCTCGGGCTCAATGCGCTGGGCTGCGCCGTGCATGTGGTGCCGCCCGGCAAGAAGGCGTTCCCGTTTCACCGCCATCATGTGATGGACGAATTGTTCTTTATCCTGTCGGGCGAAGGCCAATATCGCTGGGGCGATGAGACGCTGCCGATCAAGACCGGCGATCTGGTGGCGGCGCCCGCGGGCAGCAAGGCGCACCAACTCATCAATACCGGCAAGGACGAACTGCGCTACCTCGGCATTTCCAGCGCGGCGGCGACCGAGGTCGTCGATTATCCGGATTCCGGAAAAATCGGCGTGATGGCCGGCGTCAAGAATGGCGATTTCCGCAGTGCGACCTATGCCGGCATGGGCCGCATGGAGAAGGCCGATTATTTCGACGGCGAAGACAAGGTGGAATAGGCAATGTCAATTTTGGAAGTCAAAAATCTGCATGTCGAGGTCGAGGACAAGAAAATCCTCAACGGCCTGACGCTGACCATCGAGAAGGGCCAGGTCGCCGCCATCATGGGCCCGAACGGCTCGGGCAAGTCGACGCTCGCTTATGTGCTGGCCGGCAAGGATAACTACCACGTCACCGAAGGCGATGTGCTGCTCGACGGCGAAAGCATTCTCGGCCTGGCGCCGGACGAGCGCGCCGCCAAGGGATTGTTTCTGGCCTTTCAATATCCGGTAGAGGTGCCGGGCGTCGCCACTATGACTTTCCTACGCACCGCGCTCAACGCGCAGCGCAAACATCGCGGCGAGCCGGAACTCTCCACGCCGGAATTCATGAAGCGGGTGCGCGAGACCTCCAAGCAGCTCGGCATCGACCAGGAGATGCTGCGCCGGGCGGTCAATGTCGGATTCTCCGGCGGCGAAAAGAAGCGCAACGAGATCCTGCAGATGGCGGTGCTGGAGCCGCGGCTGGCGGTGCTCGACGAGACCGATTCCGGGCTCGATATCGACGCGCTCAAGGTCGTCGCCGACGGCGTCAACCGGCTGCGCTCGCCGCAGCGTTCGATGATCGTGATCACGCATTATCAGCGGTTGCTCGAATACATCGTGCCCGACGTGGTGCACGTGATGGCCAAGGGCCGGGTGGTGAAAACGGGCGGCAAGGAACTGGCGCTCGAACTCGAAGCTACCGGCTATGCGCAATTCGCAGACGAGGCGGCGTGATGAACGTGGAAGTGCGCGCCATGAAGACTCCGGCCGAGCAGGCGCTCGCGGCGACTTTTGCGTCCGCGCGCGCCACGCTGCCCGGCAAGGGCGCGGTCGCGGCGCTGCGCGAAGACGCCTTCCGGCGGTTCGACGCGCGCGGGCTGCCGCATCGCCGCGTCGAGGAATGGAAATACACCGACCTGCGCGCGCTGATGCGCGAGGCCAAACCGCTGGCAGGTCCGGCCGGCGCAAAGCCCGCCGGTGGCATTGCCTCGATCCTGACCGGGGTCGATGCGCATCACATCGCCATCGTCAACGGCCGCTATGAACCGGCGTGGACCGATTTCAACGACTCCGATCCGGGCATCGCGCTCGCCGAATTGTTCAAGTTTCTCGCCGACGAGCCGGACTACCGGCTGGGGCAGCTGCCCGGCAGCGACGATCCCGCCCATTGGCTCAACACGGCTTTCATGAGCGGCGGGGTAGCGCTGCGCGTCAAGCGCGGGACCAAATTGGCCAAACCGATCCATATCGAGCATGTGTTTTCCGGCGCTGCCGCCGCCGCGATGTATCCGCGGGTCGTGGTGATCGTGGAGCCGGGCGCGCAGCTCACGCTGATCGAGTCGTTCTCCGGCCCGCAGGGCATCGACTATCAGGTCAATTCGGCGCTCGAACTCACGATCAGCGACGGTGCGCGGGTCGATCATGTCACGGTCGGACGCGACGGCGACGCGGCTTTGCGGGTGTCGACGCTCGGCGTCACCGTCGGGGCCAAGGCCAACTACCAGGATTTTGCGTTCACCATCGGCGGCGCGGTGGTGCGCAATCAGACTTTCGTGCGCTTTGCCGGCGAGGGCGCCGAAGGCTCGCTTGACGGCGTCAGCCTGCTCAAGGGCCGCCAGCACGTCGACAATACGCTGGTGATCAACCACGCCGTGGGCCACTGCACCAGCCGCGAGCGCTTCAAGTCGGTGCTCGACGGCGAAAGCCATGGCATCTTCCAGGGCAAGATTATCGTCGAGCCGCATGCGCAGAAGACCGACGCCAAGATGATGACGCGGGCGCTGTTGCTGTCCGATGCGGCGGAGGCCGACAACAAACCGGAACTGGAAATCTTCGCCGACGACGTGGTCTGCGGCCACGGCGCCACGGCCGGCGCGCTCGATCCGGGGCTCAAGTTCTATCTGATGTCGCGCGGCATACCGGCGAAAGAAGCCGAAGCCCTGCTAATCCAGGCCTTCATCGGCGAGGTGGTCGACGAGATCGCGCACGCAGACGTCCGCGACGCGTTGATGTTTGTCGCGCTCAAATGGCTCGGGAGTCGGGAATGACCTTGCATCCGGCGGTCAGCAATGGCGCCTACGACGTTGCCCGCATCCGCGCGGACTTTCCCGCGCTGGCGATGCAGGTATACGGCAAGCCGCTGGTCTATCTCGACAACGCGGCCTCGGCGCAGAAGCCGAAAGCCGTGCTCGATCGGCTCCAGAGGGCCTACACCGAACAATACGCCAACGTGCATCGCGGGCTGCATTATCTGGCGAACGAGGCAACCGAGGCGTACGAGGGCGCGCGCGAGACCGTGCGCGCGTTCCTCAATGCGGCGAGGCCGGAAGAAATCGTCTTCACGCGCAACGCCACCGAAGCGATCAACTTGGTGGCCTATACGTTCGGCCGCGAAAACATCAAAGCGGGCGACGAGATCGTGCTTTCGATCATGGAGCACCATTCCAACATCGTGCCCTGGCATTTCCTGCGCGAGCGCCAGGGCGCGGTGATCAAATGGGCGCCGGTCGACGACGAGGGTAACTTCCTGATCGACGAGTTCGAGAAGCTGCTTTCGCCCCGCACCAAGATGGTTGCTATCACGCAGATGTCGAACGCGCTCGGCACCGTGGTGCCGGTGAAAGAGGTGGTGAAGCTCGCCCATGCGCGCGGCATTCCGGTGCTGGTCGACGGCGCGCAGGGTTCCGTGCATCTCGACGTCGACGTGCGCGATATCGATTGCGACTTCTACGTCATGACCGGCCACAAGCTGTACGGTCCGACCGGGATCGGCGTGCTGTACGGCAAATACGATCTGCTGGCCGCCATGCCGCCGTTCAACGGCGGCGGCGAGATGATCCAGGATGTGTTCCAGGACCGCATTACCTATGGCGCGCCGCCGTACCGCTTCGAAGCCGGCACGCCGGCGATCGTGCAGGCGATCGGGCTGGGTGCGGCGCTCGACTACATCAATTCCATCGGCAAGCCGCGCATCCGCAGCCACGAAGGCGCGCTGGTCAAATACGCGCAGGAGCGGCTCGGCCAGATCAATTCGCTGCGCATCGTCGGCAAGGCGCCGGACAAGGGGCCGATCGTCTCCTTCGAGATCAAGGGTGCGCATCCGCACGATATCGCCACCATCATCGACCGTGCCGGCGTGGCGGTGCGCGCCGGCACCCACTGCGTGATGCCGTTGCTGGCGCGCTTCGGCCTCACCGCTACCTGCCGCGCTTCGTTTGCGATGTACAACACCAAGGACGAAGTGGACGTGCTGGCCGCTTCGCTCGCCAAGGCGCAGGAATTTTTCGCATGACCGACGACACGCCCATGACCGGCAACATGACCGGCAATATGACCGAGCAGGCCGCCGCGGCGGACAAGCCGCCGGAAAACGCCGCCGTGACCGGCTCGTCTACGCTGCCGCAGGACGAACTCAACCGGCTGACCGATGACATCATCGCCGGCTTGAAGACCGTCTATGACCCGGAAATTCCCGCCGACATCTATGAACTCGGCCTGATCTACAAGATCGACATCGGCGACGACCGGGCCGTGAAAATCGACATGTCGCTGACCTCGCCGAATTGCCCGGCGGCGCAGGACCTGCCGGTGATGGTGGAGAATGCGGTTGCCTGCGTGCCGGGCGTGAAGGATGCCAAGGTGTCGGTGGTGTGGGACCCGCCCTGGGATCCGAGCCGGATGTCGGATGAAGCCCGACTCGTTTTGAACATGTGGTGAAGCGACGAAATTGACGAGGACTGCCATGACTACTGCACGACCCCGACCCCAGGTGATGCGGCTCACCGATGCCGCCGCGCTGCGCATCAAGGACGTGATGGCGCGGGCCGAGCACCCGGTCGCCGGCGTGCGCGTCGGCGTGAAAAACGGCGGCTGCGCCGGCATGGAATACACCATGGAATATGCCGACGCGGTGCAACCGACCGACGAGGTGGTGGAGGACAAGGGCGTCAAGATCCTGGTCGATCCGAAGGCGGTGCTGTTCCTGCTCGGCACCGAAATGGACTACCAGACCGACAAGCTGTCGGCCCGCTTCGTCTTCAACAATCCCAACCAGACCGGCGCCTGCGGCTGCGGCGAATCCGTGCAACTCGCGCCGTCCAAGGGCGCGGCGGAGTAGGCCGCCCGCGCGCGGGCTGAAGTTGGACCCCGACCATATCCGCGAACTGTTTATCGAGTTCGGCCCGGTTGAGGTGCGCCGCATGTTCGGCGGCGCCGGGCTTTATGCCGACGGCGTGATGTTCGGCCTGGTGTCCGGCGGGCAGATTTATCTCAAGGCGGATGCGGCGACGGCGGCGGCTTTCGAGCGCGAGGGCTGCGCCCCGTTCGAATACGGCACCAAGACCGGCAAGCGGGCGGTCATGTCCTATTGGCGGCTGCCGGACCGGCTCTATGACGACCCCGACGACCTCGCGCAATGGGCGCGGACGGCGCTCGCCGCCGCTCAGCGCAAGTCCGCCGCCATGCCAAAGGCGCGGCGAAAAAAATCGGCAAAGAAGCGTTAGGCCCTAGGCCACCTGCATGGTGGTACCGCCGGCGCTGACTTCCGGGTCGGTTTCGCACATCACGCGGTTGCGGCCGTGGCGCTTGGCGGCGTAGAGGCAGCCGTCGGTGCGCTCAATCAGCGATTGCACACTGTCGGCCTTGTGCAAGGTGGCAACGCCGACCGAAATCGTCACACGGCCGAGATACTCTCCGGTCGAGCGCTTCATCAGTTCCTTGGTCATCACCGAGCGGCGGATATGATCCGCCAGCGCAATCGCGGAGCGCAGCACCGTATTCGGGAGAATGATGGCGAATTCCTCACCGCCGTAGCGCGCGGCGGTGTCCTGGCCCTTGACGTTCTGCTTGACCGACATCGCCACCAGCCGCAGCACTTGATCGCCGGTGAGGTGGCCGAAACTGTCGTTGAAATTCTTGAAATGGTCGATGTCGCTCAGCAGCAGCGACAACGGCTCGTTCTTGGCGCGCGCGCCGGCAATGGCCGCCGCCAGCGCGGTGTCGAAGAATTTTCGATTGGCGAGCTGGGTCAGGGGGTCGGTCAGGCTTTCGCTGCGCACCGCATTGAGGTTGGCATGCAGGTCGAGGATTTCCCGTTTCGATGCGCTGAACCGCTGTTCCAGCTTCGTATTGGAGAGCTCCATCTCCTTGGCGGTGTGCACCAGGGTTTCGACGATCGTGCGCAGGCTCTCGCGGTCCTTCAATTGGCCGATTTTTTCCGACATGCCCGCCAGGCTCTCGGTGTAGCTGTTAACGGAACCGGCGGCGCAATCGATCATCGACATCACCTGCTCGATCTCGCCCTTGACCTGGCTGCCGACCGCGTCGATCCGTTCCGTGAGCCGCGCCGGCGACAGATAGGTGGCGTAGATGTTCTCCAGGTCGTCTTCGCTGATAATGCCGCTGCTTTTTAGCGTTTCATTGATGCGCTGGTTGAGCGAGGGGTGGTAGCCGGTGGCGTAGGCGTACCAAATCTCATAATTCCGCGGCGTGGCCGCGTGGCGCAGCGCCTTGATCTGGCCGAGCGCGATTTTGGCGAACGCCATCGTGCGTTCATGCTCGTCGGCGTATTTGGGCATCGGCTCCCCCCTTGTGGACGTTCCGGCCACAAATCAACGTCCGCGGCCGAGAGACCACGTTCCGTCCCCACTGCGACGGTATTCGAGGGATGTGAACTGGCGGTAAATTTGGAACCGGCTGCGGCGCAATATTGCGTCGCGGCGGTTCCGAAAATGGCCGTTATCAGGCTTTGAGCGAGACCGGGCGTAACAGGAAGGCGGGCAGGTGGCTGCCGTCGGAATCCTGGGCGGGCTCGCGCGGCGGCTGCGGGCGCGCAGCCTGCGGCGCGGCGGAGCGCGCCGGTTCCTTGGCCGGACGCGGTTGCGATTGGTGTGGCTGGCGGTCGCGCTGCTGGGTGCGCTGGCGCCCGCCGCGATGGCTGCGCTCAGCCTCGTGCGGCCGGCTCTCGCGGGTCTCAGCAGGCGCCGGTTCGCCCATCCAGGGGATGGTCTGGCCGATCAGCCGCTCGATGGCGGTCACGGCCTTGCCGTCGATCGGCGCCACGATGGTGATGGCGGTGCCGCTCAAGCCGGCGCGGCCGGTGCGGCCGATACGGTGGACGTAATCGTCAGGATGATGCGGAACGTCGAAATTGAAGATGTGGCTGACCGCCGGAATGTCGAGACCGCGCGCGGCGACGTCGGACGCGACCAGCACGGTGACTTCGCCGTTGCGGAACGATTCCAGCGCGGCGGTGCGCGCCGGCTGGTCCAGATCGCCGTGCAGCGCGGCGGCGTTGAACTTGTGCTGCAGCAGCGAGCGGTGCAGTTGCGCGACCTCGCGCTTGCGGTTGCAGAACACGATGGCGTTCTTGAAGCCGTCGGCCGAGCGGATCAGCCGGCGCAGCGTCTCGCGCTTGTCGGCCGGATCGCGCCCGGTGGCAACCAGCAACTGGTTGATGGTGGTGGCCGCGGTGGCGGGCTTGGAAACTTCCACACGCACGGGATTGTGCAGGAAGGTGTCGGCGATGCGCTGGATTTCCGGCGGCATGGTGGCGGTGAAGAACAGGGTCTGGCGCGTGAACGGCACCAGCTTGCCGATGCGCTCGATGTCGGGGATGAAGCCCATGTCAAGCATGCGGTCGGCTTCGTCGATGACCAGCAGCTCAACGCCGGAGAGCAACAGACGGCCGCGCTCGGAATGATCGAGCAGGCGTCCGGGCGTGGCGATCAGCACGTCGACGCCGCGCGTGAGCTTGGCGTCCTGATTATCGAACGATACGCCGCCGATGATGAGCGCGACGTTGAGCTTGTGGTTCTTACCGTATTTCTCGAAATGTTCGACAACCTGGGCGGCGAGTTCGCGCGTCGGCTCGAGGATGAGCGTGCGCGGCATGCGGGCGCGCGCGCGGCCCTTTTCGAGCATGGTGAGCATCGGCAACACGAAAGCGGCGGTCTTGCCGGTGCCGGTCTGGGCGATGCCGAGCACGTCGCGCCGCGCGAGAACGTGCGGGATGGCTTGATCTTGAATGGGGGTGGGAGCTTTGTAGCCGGCCAATTCGATGGCCGAGAGAACTTTGGCGGATAAGCCAAGATGCGAAAAAGACATATAACCTCTAGCTGGGACAGCCCGGCGCCCGCGCCAGAATTGAAAAACGGGTTTCGATGCGCGGGAATGGACGGTCGAATCTTCGTTCGAAGCCGTTTCACGCGAAACATAGGCGCGCGAGGCCGAAAGTCAATGCTACGATAGCGAATAAGTCACGTTAACGCTTAATCTTTTCGCCTATTGGGGTGTCACAATGGCGCAATCTTTACCGCTCGTACTGGTGCCTGGGCTGCTGTGCAGCGCGCGTCTGTATACGCCACAAATCGCCGCGCTCTGGCCATTCGGGCAGGTGGCCGTGGCCGATCACCGGCGCGATGCCGACATCGCGGCGACCGCCGCGCGGATCCTTGCGCAAGCGCCGCCGCGCTTTGCGCTCGCCGGACTATCCTTTGGCGGCTATATCGCTTTCGAGATCATGCGGCAGGCGGCTGAACGTATCGCCAAACTGGCGCTGCTCGACACGTCGGCGCGCGCGGACACGCCCGAGCAAACCGCAGGGCGAAAAACGCAGATCGCCATGGCGCAGAGCGGCCGGTTCGGCGAAATTCCCGAGATGTCGATCCCGCGCTTCCTGCATCGCAATCGCCAGAACGACGAAAGGCTGACGGCCATCGTGCGCCAGATGGCCATGGAAACCGGACCGGACGCCTTCGTGCGCCAGGTGATGGCGATCATGTCGCGGCCGGATTCGCGGCCGATGCTGTCATCGATCCGCTGCCCGACGCTGGTGCTGGTCGGCGACGGCGACGAAGCGACGCCGCCGGCACTCAACAAGGAAATCGCCGACGGCATAGCGGGCGCGAAGTTTACGGTCGTCCCGGATTGCGGCCATCTGTCCACCATCGAGAAACCCGATGCGGTGAACGCCGCGCTCGCCGAATGGCTGGGCGCTTGAACCGGCGGGTCATCCGCGCATCGTTAGGAAGCCGCAACCATGACAGACGCCCGCGACATTGCCGGTGTGATTGCGCCACCGCCGCTCATTGCCTTGGCGGCGGTCTTGCTCGGCCTCGCGCTCGATTGGCTGCTGCCGAGCGATGGGCTGGCGACGCTGCTGACGTTGTGGGCGCGCATCGCCATCGCGGTCGTCCTTTTTGCGGCGGGGGCGGGGCTGGCCATTCCCGCCTTGCGCGGCTTCCGTTCGGCTGGCACCCATGCGGAGCCGTGGAAGCCAACGTCGGCCTTGGTCACCGGCGGCATATTCGGCCGCTTGCGCAATCCGATGTATGTCGCCTTGACCCTGATACTCGTCGGGCTCGCCATTCTGCTGGCGTCCGACGGGATGCTGGCGATGACGATTGTTTTCGTGCTGACGATCCATTTCGGCGTGGTCAGGCGCGAGGAGCGCTATCTTGAGGCGAAATTCGGCGAGGCCTACCGGCAATACAAGGCGCGGGTGCCGCGCTATGGCTGGCCCGGCAGGGGCGTGGCCGCTTAAACCGGCCGACCAATGCCGGCCGCGGAGGCGCCGGCACTTGTCCGCTGTCGAGCGCCAAGCAGCCCTGCCGCCGAGATTATGGCGGTCGAGGGTGCGGACTTAGGGTGTGCGTCGGATCGGCTAGACCACAATTTAAGCAAAATTTGCTTGCTGAAATAAAACGCCGGGATGCTGGGGGCGGCGACGGCAAGAACGGCGCGCGGTCGCCGGGCCTATGGCGCCAAAGGTATCATCATGAAAATGAGCAAACTCGGCTATTTTTCCGAGTTCCTGCTTTTTCCTCCGTTGCTCGTCGTCGCCCTGCTGCTGGCGTCTCGAAATTCGATCACGCTACAGCCCGCAATCTGGGCGAGCGTCTACGGCATTGGACTGGCCGGCTGGACCTTGATCGAATATCTGCTGCATCGTGTGCTCTTTCATCACGCGCCGGTGCTTTCACGGATCCACGAGCTGCATCATGATTCCCCGCAGGACCTTATCGGTACGCCCGCCTGGCTGAGCGCGTTGATTGGCTTGATCTTCGTTGCAATCCCTTTATGTGCGGTGCTCGGCTTTAGCTTAGGCATCGCGGCGACAGCCGGCCTTGCTTCCGGCTACCTGTGGTACGTGTTCGTCCATTACGCGACCCACCATTGGCGCCCGCGCCGGAATTCTTACCTCTACCGGGCGCGGCTGCGCCATGCGCGCCACCACCACTTATCCCATAGCGGCAATTTCGGCGTGACGACCGGCGCGTGGGATCATGTCTTCGGCACCGCGCTCGAAGGCCATGCGGCAAATCTTGGCAATGCCAAATGAGTGTTTCCGGAGGCGAAGGAAACGCCGCGGATACCGGCTGGCGATTGTTCGCCGGCATCATTTTATAAAGACACGCCGCAGACCCAGCAAAATATCCAAGTCTTTCCGGCAATCGTCCATTTGCGCAGGCTAGGTGTTGCTTCTATAGGACCTGCAACTGTCCGCCGGAGCAGAACACATGCGCACGCAGGTCGGCATTATCGGAGCGGGGCCGGCCGGGCTGATGCTGGCGCGGCTGCTGCATCTGCAAGGCATCGAGTTCGATCATCATCGAGAATCGCAGCCGCGATTACATCGAGAACCGCATCCGCGCCGGACTGATCGAGCATTGGGCGGCCGATTTTTTGACCGAGGTGGGCGTCGGCGAGCGCATGCAACGCGAGGGCATGCTGCATTGGGGCATCAATATCGGCATCAACGGCGACCTGCACCGCATCGATTTCAAGGCGCTGGTGGGTAAGCGCGTCACCATCTACGGGCAGCAGGAGGTGGTGAAGGATCTGGTGGCGCGCCGGCTGGCCGATGGCGGGCCGTTGCTGTTCGAGGTCGATGGCGTCAGCGTGCATGACCTGACCTCGCTGCGGCCGACGATCCGTTTCGCGCACGCGGGCAAGGCACAGGAGATCGCCTGCGATTTCATCGCCGGCTGTGACGGTTTCCACGGCATCTGCCGTCCGAGCTTTCCTGACGGCTTGCTCAACGTGTTCGAGCGCGACTATCCGTTCGGCTGGCTCGGCATTTTGTCGGAGTCAGCCCCGCCCGATCACGAGCTGATCTATTCCTACACCGACCGCGGTTTCGCGCTCTACACCATGCGCTCGATGTCGCTCTCGCGGCTCTATCTGCAATGCGCGCACGACGAGGAGATCGAAGCTTGGCCGGATGCGCGCATCTGGGACGAGCTGCACGAACGGCTGGGCGGCGCGCGCAAGCTCGTCGAGGGCCGGATGGTGCAGAAGGGCATCACGCCGATGCGCAGTTTCGTGGTCGAGCCGATGCAGCACGGGCGGCTGTTCCTCGCCGGCGACAGCGCGCATATCGTGCCGCCGACCGGCGCCAAGGGCATGAACCTGGCATTTGCCGACGTGGTGATGCTGTCGCGCGCGCTCGAGGCGTTCTACAAGAACAAGCGCAACGACCGGCTGGAAAATTATTCGGCCACCTGCCTGCGCCGGGTCTGGTATGCGCAGCGGTTTTCCTGGTGGATGACGCAAATCCTGCATCGCTTCCCGAGCGAGACGGCGTTCGACCGCCGCCGCCAGCTTTCCGATCTCGATTACATCACGCGTTCGGAAGCCGCCTCGAAGATGCTGGCCGAGCAATATGTCGGGCTGCCGCTGGATTAGTCGCGCAAGATTGTGCGCAACGGGCGATGCAGCAGCGCGATCATGAGACCGGCTGCGGCGGATATGAGCGCGAGCATCAGGAAAAAACAGTCCTTCGCCATGCTCGACCAGAAGGTGCCGAGATAACCGGCGAGAAATCCGGCGACGAAGTTGGTCGCCAGCCACACGCCCATCATCATCGACAACAGGTGCAGGGGCGCCACCTTGGTCACCAGCGAAAGTCCGACCGGCGACAGGTAGAGTTCGCCGACGGTGATGACGACGAAAAAGCCGAACAGCCAGAGCCAGCTCGTCTGGCCACTGCCGGCGGTTCGCGCGGCGGCAAGCATGATGAGCCAGGACACGGCATTGAGGAAGCAGCCGATCGCCATCTTGGCGACGGTGGACGGCTCATGCGCGCCCTGGCGGCGCCAGAACGCGACGATGAACGGCGTGAACGCGAAGATCATGAACGGATTGAATGCCTGGAACCAGGTGACCGGTATTTCCGCGCCGAACAAATGGCGGTCGGTATATTGGCTCGCCCATAGCACGATCGTGTTGCCCTGCTGCTCGTAGGTCGCCCAGAACAGGCTCACCGGCAGCATCAGCGCCATGATGGCGCCGATCGACAGCCAGGCCTCGCGGCGCATCGGTCCGCGCGCCGCCTCGCGCCTGGCAAAACTGTCCTTCGGCAGCGCCGGCGCGGCGAAGAGGTAAATGATAAGGCCGGCGGTCATGCCGACGCCGGCGGCGGCAAAACCGTAATGCCAGCCGAATTCCTCGCCGAGCGTGCCGCACACCAGCGGCGCCAGAAAGGCGCCGAGATTGATGCCGACATAGAAGATCGAGAAAGCGCGGTCGCGGCGGCGGTCGCCGGGCGCATAGAGCGCGCCGACCTGGGTCGAGATGTTCGGCTTGAAGGCGCCGCTGCCGAGAATGAGGAAGAGAAGCGCGAACAGAAACAGCGGTTCGAACGCCATCAAGAAATGGCCGATCGCCATCAGCGTCGCGCCGAGGATGACGGTGCGGCGCTGGCCGAGCACGCGGTCGGCCAATATGCCGCCGAGGATCGGGGTGAGATAGACCAGGCCGGTGTAGGAGCCGTAGATCTGCGAGGCGAGCGGTTGCAGATCGAGCGGGCCGAACACGAATTCCAGCGCGGCGCGCAAGGAGGCAAGGCCCAAGACCTGGCCGGCGCGTTGCGGCTCCAACAGATATTTGACCATGTAGAGCACGAGCAGGGCGCGCATGCCGTAATAGGAGAAGCGCTCCCACATCTCCGTCGCGAACAAATAGGTCAGCGCGCGCGGATGGCCGAATAGATTACCAGCTCGTGCGTCAAAGGCGGAGCGGGCAATGTCCATATGCCAAGCCTTTTACTTCGCGTAAAACGGGAATATATTGTGCCGTAAATACGGGGTTGCGCGGGGGCCTATCCAATGACGATCCGATCTTGGTTGGCACTAATCGGTATGTGCTTGGCGGGCCTGTCACATGGTTCGCCAACATTTGCACAGAACCTCGTGTTCACCTCACCCACGCCGCATGAGTTTCAATCGGTAATCGCGAGTTTGCCTAAAGATTACCGGAGCAAAATTCTCGAAGCAGCCCATGATGTCTTTCCCGTGTTTATTTTTATACCGGGTATTATGGGATCGAAACTCACCAAAACCCTTCCGACCGGCAAAAGCAAACTAATCTGGGGCGAGTTCCACGGCATTTTTTCGCGCCCCGATGCCGATATGGCATATGCCGATACCGACAAAGTCAAAGCGGAGATTCTTCGATGAGTTCTACGTCTATCGAAAATCATTCGATGTTTACGGTCGGGCAATCGAAACGATCAGATATTCAGAGATTTCAGAGGGCGACAATTTAAGGCGCTTTGCCTACGATTGGCGACAGTCCAACATCAAAAGCGCGCAGGATTTTTCAAATTGGTTGTGCAGCATAAGGCAGACGATTAGCGGCCGTCCCGTTGTGTTCATGGCGCACAGCATGGGTGGGCTAGTTCTCAAGTACTGGCTAGAACACTTTTACAACTTTAGGTGGCTGCGGGGGTGACAACGGCAATTTTTCTAAATGGATAAAAGTAAAGAAGATAATCTTTTTGGGGACGCCTCACTATGGCGCCCCAAAGGCAATCACCGCATTTGCCGATAAATATTACTTGATGGTTGATCCCGATACCCTAGCCGGAAAATTATTCGGCGATATTGAGGCGAGTACGCTTTCAAGAGATATCAATCAGTATGGGGCGACGTTTCCTAGCGCCTATGAGTTGCTTCCAATTGTCAATACGACGACTTGCTTTAACAAGCCGGAATGGCCTCAATCTATCGAAATTCGGCAGACGGATGGAACTGTACATACTCGCATTGACCTTTTTTCACCGTACACTTGGCAGCTTTTTAAATGGCCGAAACAATTAAGCCCCGACATAGCGAGAGAAAAGTTCGTAAACGAAAGGTTGCCTATGCTCCTCGCTTCGGCGAAGGCATTTTTGTGTGATATCGCAAACTACGAACCTGACAGTCGATTTAATGTGACGCGCATTTATGGAAATAATGATCGAACGATCTGTAAGGTTGTCGTGGTTCAACCAGACAAGCACGACGAATTGCCGACTCTCGAAAAGCAATATTGTGATGATAACGGCAGGGGAGATGGTACCGTGCCGATGTGGATTGCTGCTGAAGACAAACGACCTTCGGCTGATGCTGATAAAGCTCGTCCAGCCGCGAAAGATCACGCCGAATTATTGGGTTCTCGCGAGTTTATTGAATATCTAAGATCTTATGAGGAGCAATTGCACCGCGAGATGCAACGAGCCTATTTGGAAAAAGGCGGCAACATCGACGGCTTAGTCAGAATGTACGCAGCGCTGAAATATGTAGTGCCTTCGGACATCGCATCAAATGCCGATGATCCGACGAAGAAAGTTGCCCGCGCTGTATTGGCAAAGCTGAATATTTCTCCGAACAGCTTATATACGTTTGCAAAGACTACACCGGATCCTCTGTGGCGTGCGGATGCTTATCGTCTATTTGCTGACACAAGCAATATTAATAATTCAAACCATGCTTGGGCGCTTAATAATGCAGCACATATATTTTTAAACCAAGGTGACTTCGCGTCCGCAATAAAATATGGAAAAAGTGCAATCAAGGCTGCTGACTTTTCATCCAATAACGCGGTAAAGGCAAAGGCAGCACTTACGACGGCGGTTGCAGCAGAAAAACTACGAAATACTGCGTTGGCCAAATCATATGGCACTCTTGCTGTCAAATACGGCAACCCGAAAGCGGCCGGGTTCTTAGTAAAATGATCAACTGATACAATTGATAATCACATCAAGCTCGGTCGCTGCGCGAATATTGCCGTACTGTCGCGCGCGTTATGGTGCCGCCGGGGGTCTTACGTAGGCATGGGGCAGCAGGAGCAGATGCTTGGCCATACAGAGAACTAGCAGCGCGCGCGGATGGCCGAAGCGGTCGGCGCCGGCTGCCGGGCGGTCGGCGATGGCTGGGGGAACTGCGGTCATCCGGGCCCGGCGGAATCGTTGGGGCGGCAAGCGTAACACATCACGCCACGGGCCTATCTGTTTCCAGCCGTAGAAATATCACACCGCAATATTGCCGTGGCGCCATGCGCCGCGCCGATTGCCGCCGCGCGGCACGCTGCTATTCTGCGGTTCGGCATTTTCGAGCTGAGGGGCGGCAACATCATGCGAATTGCGGCGGTTATGGTTCTTGCATTCGCCACCGCCGTGCCTGCCGCCGCCCAAGCCGCGCCGGTCGACGTGTTGTTCCAGCAATTCGGCCTGTTCGGCACCTGGGCGCTCGATTGCGGGCGCACGGCGTCGCCCGCTAATCCGCATGTGAGCATCACGACGCCGAGCCCGGGACTGGTGGTCGAGAACCACGATCTCGGCCGCGACTATGCTGTCAACCATTACAGCGTGCTGTCGGCCGAACGGCTTTCCGACGATCGTTTATCGGTGCAGGTCATCTTCCAGCCCGGCACCGAGACCGAGGAGCGCCAGAAGCTGGTGTTCCTGGTCCGCGATCGGACGCGGCGCACGATGTTCAATCAGCCGGCGGGCGGGGCGGTGCGCGTCAAGGATGGCGTTGCGCTCGCGCACGGCAGCAAGACGCCGGTGCTGCGGAAGTGCGAATAAATCTTCTTTGTCGTCCCGGCTAAGCGATGCGAAGCATCGCGCGAGCCGGGACCCATATTCCGAAGTCTATCGATACGGCAGGGCGTATGGGTCCCCGCCTGCGCGGGGACGACAGCGGAACTCACACATCCAGCAACGCCTCGCTCGCAAATTCCGCCTTCTCCTGAATGAAATCGAAGCGCGCTTCGGCCTTGGTGCCCATCAGCCGCTCCACCGATTTGGCGGTCGGCTTGAGTTCCTTCTCCGCCAGCACCACGCGCAGAGCGTGCGCTTACCCGGGTCCATGGTGGTTTCCTTCAACTGCGCCGCCATCATCTCGCCCAGACCCTTGAAGCGGGACACCTCGACCTTGGCATTGGCGTTGAATTCTTTCTTGAGCAATTGCTCCTTGTGCTTGTCGTCGCGCGCATAGACGATTTTGCCGCCGTGCTGCAGGCGATAGAGCGGCGGCACCGCGAGATAAAGCCGGCCGGCCTCGATCAGCTTCTGCATCTGCCGGTAAAAGAAGGTGATCAGGAGCGAAGCGATATGCGCGCCGTCCACGTCGGCATCGGTCATGATGATGACCTTCTCGTAGCGCAGGTCCTTTTCGTGGAAATGCGCGCCGGTGCCGCAGCCGAGCGCCTGGATCAGATCGGCGAGCTGGGCGTTCTGCGCCAGCTTGTCCTTGCCGGCGCTGGCGACGTTCAAGATCTTGCCGCGTAGGGGGAGCACGGCCTGCGTGCGGCGGTCGCGCGCCTGCTTGGCCGAGCCGCCGGCGCTGTCGCCCTCGACGATGAAAATCTCTGAGCCTTCCGAGGCCGACGAGGAACAGTCGGCGAGCTTGCCGGGCAGGCGTAATTTTCTCACCGCGGTCTTGCGCGCGATGTCCTTTTCCTGGCGGCGGCGCAGCCGCTCCTCGGCGCGCTCGATCACGAAATCCAAGAGCTTGCTGGCTTGCAGCGGATTGCCGGACAGCCAATGGTCGAATGGGTCCTTGATCGCCTGCTCGACGATTTTCTGTGCCGCCGCGGTGGCCAGCCGGTCCTTGGTCTGGCCCTGGAATTCCGGCTCGCGGATGAACACCGAGAGCATGCAGCCGGCGCCGGTCATCACGTCTTCGCTGGTCACGTCCTTGGCGCGCTTTTCCTGGCCGGCGCGGGCGGCGTGATCCTTCAGGCCGCGCAGCAGGGCGGTGCGCAGGCCCAATTCATGGGTGCCGCCGTCCGGGGTCGGGATGGTGTTGCAGTAGGATTGCAGGAAGCCGTCGGCATCGGCGGTCCAGGCGACGGCCCATTCGACCGCGCCATGGCGGCCGGTCTTGCCCGCCGAGCCGGTGAAAATGTCGGGATGCACCAGCGTGGCGCCGGCCAGATTGCTGGCGAGATAATCTTTCAGGCCTTCGGCGAAATGGAACGTGGCCTTTTCCGGAACGTCCTCGGCACCCTTGAGCAATTCCTTGGCGCAATGCCAGCGGATCTCGACCCCGCCATAGAGGTAGGCCTTGGAGCGCGCCATCTTGAACACGCGTTCGGCCTGGAATGCGGCCTTCGGCCCGAAGATCTGCGGATCGGGCCGGAAGCGAATCTTGGTGCCGCGCCGGTTAGGCGCGCGCCCGGCCTTTTCCAACTTGCCCTTCGGCTTGCCGCGCTCGAACGCCATGCGGTAGAGCTGCTGCTCGCGCGCAACCTCCACCTCCATGCGCTCGGACAGCGCGTTGGCGACCGACACGCCAACGCCGTGCAGGCCGCCCGAGGTGTCATAGACCTTGGAGTCGAACTTGCCGCCGGCGTGCAGCGTGCACATGATCACTTCGAGCGCCGATTTGTTCTTGAACTTCGGGTGCGGGTCGACCGGAATGCCGCGGCCATTGTCGGTGACGGTGACGAAGCCGTTCGCCTCCATCTCCACTTCGATCCAGTCGGCGTGGCCGGCGAGCGCCTCGTCCATGGAATTGTCGATCACCTCGGCAAACAGGTGATGCAGCGCCTTCTCGTCGGTGCCGCCGATATACATGCCGGGGCGGCGGCGCACCGGCTCGAGCCCTTCCAGCACCTCGATATGCTTGGCTGTGTAGCCGGATTCAGCGCTCGCGCCGCGCGCCGGCTTGGCGCGCGCCGAGGCCTTGCCGGCAGCGCGGGAAGCGGGCTTGCGCGCGGCCGATTTCGCCGGCCGGGGGGCAAGGTCGAACAAGTCGGGCTGTTTCGATGGTTTTTTCTTGGTCGCGGATCTGGCCATGGCGGCTTTCAACTAACGGCGAGGCGAATCAATTACCAGCCACTATGCCATGAAGGTGCCCAAACGGTGACGGGGGTGCACTGAGGACGATGGGCCGCGCTGGCGCCGGTCGGCGCGGCAGGCTAGATTCCTCACCCCGCGCCAGCCGGTTCGATTTTCCATGGAATTCCACGAATACGTCGATCAGATCATCGCCTATGTGCGCGACAATGCGGCATGGGCGCCGCCGATCGTGTTTGCGCTCGCGTTCGGGGAATCGCTTGCCTTCATCTCGCTGCTGATTCCGGCCTGGGGCGCGCTGGTCGCGATCGGCGCGCTGATCGGGCCGAGCGGCATCAACTTCTGGCCGGTTTGGATTGCCGGCTCGCTCGGCGCCGCTTTCGGCGACTGGCTGTCCTATTGGGTCGGACTGAAGCTCGAACATTCGGTCGCGCACATCTGGCCGTTGTCGCGCCATCCCGACCTAATCCCGCGCGGCGAACGCTTCATGGAGAAATGGGGCATTCCCGGGATTTTCATCGGGCGGTTTTTCGGACCGTTGCGCGCATCGGTACCGCTGGTCGCCGGCATTTTCGAGATGCCTTACTGGCGTTTTCAGATCGCCAATTTCACCTCGGCTTTCGTGTGGGCCGCGGTGCTGCTCACGCTCGGCGACGGCATTTCGGTCGGGCTGCATTGGCTGTCGCGGTTCTGGTGAATGAAAAAATTCCGCCGGGATTTTCGTCCCGGCGTTGTCGAGCGGTCACCTGCCGAGCTGAACCAGGCGAATTTCGCCTTTCACCAGATCGGGCACGGCCACCAGCAAACCCTTCTCGTTGGGCACGACGCAGAGATCGGCTGGGCCTTTAAAGCCAGACGCCAGCTTCTTCATGCCCATCTTCTTGTTCCACTGGAACAGCGAGCCGGAGACCTAGTCGGTTGCCAGGACGTCGCCGTCCTTCATTTGATAGAGGCCGTCCAGCAGGCCGATATTGTCGGACAAAAGCTTCGGCTCTTTGCCGGGCGCCATCGAATAGATGCCATGCGGCTTATCTTTGGACTCGAAGCCGGCCATCAGCAGCGCGCCGCCTTTGCCCGGGTAAAGTCCGTTCGGGAACACGCCTTTGCCGGAGAACACCATCGTAATCTTCGGGCTTTTTTTTGATTTGAGGAAATCGGCCGGTTCCACGCGCGCCAGCTTGTCGTTGCGGTTGTCGCTGATATAGAGGGCGCCGCCGATCACGGTCACGTCGTTGGCAAAGCCGATGCCGGGCAGGTCGAGCTTTTTGCCTTCCTTGGTTTTCAGATCGAACACCCAAACTGAGTCAATGTCGGTGACCCAGAGCCGGTTACCCGCAATCCAGATACCCTTCGGCTTGTTGAGCACCTGGCCTTTGGCCGGCAGAAAGCCATCTTCCAGGATTTTGCCGTCGAGCGAGACCTTGGTGATTTTGCCCTTGCCGTCTTTTAACGGAGGCTTGAGCTCGGGGCCGAAGTCGCTGGTGTAGAAAACCTTGCCCTTGGGGTCGTAGCCGACGGACTCAACGTGGCCGAAGCCGGTGACGGTTTTCTCGGAGATTACCTTCAATTCCGCCGCCGACACGGGCGCGGTCGCCATCGGTAATGCGGCAAGACAAATTCCAAGCGCTATTGCCGAAGAAAATTTTTCGATCATGCTGTCTCCCCCAATGCAAAGACGAAATGCCGCCGGGACTTTCGTCCCGGCGGAATTTTCGATTGAGACCGCAAACTTATTTGATGGCTGCGACGCCGGCTCGCGAAATCGTGTCATCCTGTGCGCCTGTGCCGCCGCTGGCACCGACGGCGCCGATGACCTTGCCGCCGACCAAGATCGGGTTGCCGCCGCGCGACATAATCGCGTCATCGAGTGTCGGCAGATAGGCGAAGAATGGGCCCTTGCCGAGCAGGCGCTCGAACACCACCGTCGGGCGGCGGTAGCGCGCCGCGGTGCGCGCCTTGTGCTGCGAGATCTGGATCGAGGCGTATTGGCAGTTATCCATCCGCTCGAAATAGACGAGATCGCCGTGGGTATCGACCACGGTGACGCACATCGTATTCCAATTGCGCTTCTTGGCGTCCGCGACGGCGGCATCGGCCGCTTTTTTTGCCGTCTCTAGATTGATATCGGCGCCGTAGGCCGGCGGATTTGAGGCTTCCGGCATTTTTTCATTTGGGTTGGCCGGATCGGGCGGCACTTGCGCGAAGGCGCCGGAGCTGAGCATCAGGGCGGCGCACAGCGCGCCAGCCATCATTGTCAAATGACGCATGGATTCCTCCCAGGGAAAGGTTGCCGGTCATGCCGGCGATGGTTTTTGTCCGGGGCCGTGCAGACCCCGGAACGTGGACGCAGCCCACTGTAACGGCCTCAAGCGCCGCCGCCTATATGGAAGTGGGCAGAAGCGAAATTAGGCCGCCGGAATAAGCAGGTGCGGGGGAGTGTTCGGTCCATCCAGCAAGCTTGACGGCCAGCGACGCGCGCCCTATATCGCCCGCCCATGACGACGCTTGTTGCAGCGCAGAAACTCCGCCGCCGCCGTATTTCCACGGCACGGGCGCGCGTTCGCGTTTAAGTCGCCACCCGTGCCGCCGGACCATAGGCCGCGGCACCGTTGCTTTCCGAAAATCCGCACTGTTGGCCTTGCTCCGGTCGTTCGTTAAGACTCTGGATCAAGGAATCGACCCATGGCCACCAAAGCGAAAATCGGCGTGCTCGGCGCCTCCGGCTATACCGGCTCCGAACTGGTGCGGATGCTGCTGCGGCACCCGCGCTGCGAACTCGTGCTGCTCACCGCCGAGCGCAGTGCCGGCAAGGCGATGCGTGAGGTGTTTCCGCAGTTCTCGCCCTATGACCTGCCGACCTTGGTTGCCATCGAAGGGCTCGACTGGGCCAAGGCTGGCCTCGATGTCGCATTCTGCGCGCTGCCCCATGCCACCACGCAGAAGGTGATCAAGGACCTGTTGGCGCAAGCGCCGGCCACCAAGGTGGTGGACCTGTCGGCCGATTTCCGGCTCGCCGACCCGGCGGCTTACGCCAAATGGTACGGCCATGAGCATCACGCGCCCGAGCTACAGAAGGAGGCGGTCTATGGCCTCACCGAAATTCACCGGCGCGAGATCCGGCACGCCCGGCTGGTGGCCAATCCGGGCTGCTACACAAGCTGCGCGCAACTGCCGCTGATCCCGCTGATCAAAAACAAAGCGATCGATCTCGACGAGATCGTGGTCGACGCCAAATCGGGTATGACCGGCGCGGGGCGGGCGGCCAAGGAGGCGATGCTGTTCTCCGAAGTCTCGGAAGGCTTCCACGCCTACGGGGTGGGGCATCACCGGCATATGGCCGAGCTCGACCAGGAGTTTTCGCTCGCGGCCGGCCGCGAGGTGATCGTCAGCTTCACCCCGCATCTGGTGCCGATGAACCGCGGCATCCTGTCGACCATTTATGTGCGGGGTAAGCGCGGGCGGACCCCGCAAGAACTTCACGCGCTGCTTTTGAAGTTCTACGCGAAGGAACCCTTCGTGCATGTACTGCCGTTCGGCGAAACGCCGCAGACCCGGCATGTGCGCGGCTCCAATATGACGTTCATCGGGGTCGCCAACGACCGCATCCCGGGCCGCGCCATCGTGATCTCGGCGCTCGACAATCTGGTCAAGGGCGCCTCCGGCCAGGCGATCCAGAACATGAACCTGGTCATGAGCTATCCGGAGACCATGGGACTGGAGCAGGTCGCGCTGTTTCCGTGAATTGAGCTTGTCATAAAAGCGCCGCCGCGATGCTCCCTCTCCCCCTGGGGGAGAGGGTTGGGGTGAGGGGGTCCCAAGATTATCGATAGGCCATAACCCCTCACCCGGCGCGCTTGGCGCGCCGACCTCTCCCTATGGGAGAGGTGAAGCAAGAGTATACTCCGCGCGTGCTTCTGGATTCCGGGTCCGCACCTTCGGCGCGTTCTGGAACGACGGGGGAAATCATGTTCGACGTCGAGAACCAGCCGCCGCCGCTCGAGCCCTATAATTTGTTCGCGAGCGACGCCGTGCTGCGCGAGAGCGTCAAGCGCGAGCAGGCCGGTTGGGCGGACGGCGAATTGAGCGCGCTCGGCGCCACGCTCGGCCAGCCGGAAACCATCCAGCTTGGCTTTGACGCCAACATTTATCCCCCGGTCCTGCACGCCCTCGACCGTTTCGGCCACCGCATCGACGAGGTCGAGTTCCATCCCGCCTGGCACGACCTGATGGCGATTGCGTTGAAAGCCGGCCTGCATTCCAGTCCCTGGGCCGCGCCGAAGCCCGGCGCGCATGTGGCGCGCGCCGCCGGCACCTACATGCTTAACCAGATCGAGAGCGGGGTTTATTGCCCGCTCGCCATGACCTACGGCGCGGTGCCGGCCTTGCGGCACGCGCCGGGCGTGGCGGCGCAATGGCTGCCGAAGATTTTCGCACGCGATTACGACAAGCGCTTTCGCCCGCTGCGGGAAAAATCTGCCGCGCTCATCGGCATGGGCATGACCGAGAACCAGGGCGGCTCGGACCTGCGCACCAATTCGACGCGCGCCGAGCCTGCCGGCGCCGGCCTCTTCCGCCTCACCGGCCACAAATGGTTCCTGTCGGCGCCGATGTGCGACGCCTTCCTGGTGCTGGCGCAATCGGCAAAAGGCTTGAGCTGTTTCCTGCTGCCGCGCTGGACGCCGGAGGACAAGCGCAACGCCATCCATATCCTCCGGCTCAAGGACAAGCTCGGCAACCGCTCCAATGCGTCGAGCGAGGTGGAATTCGACGGCGCCTATGCGCAGTTGGTCGGCGAGGAGGGGCGCGGCATTCCGACCATCATCGAGATGGCCAATTACACGCGGCTCGACTGCTGCATCGGCTCTTCGGCGCTGATGCGGCAGGCGCTGGCGCAGGCGATCCATCACGCGCGCCATCGCACCGCGTTCCAGAAGAAGCTGATCGATCAGCCGTTGATGACGAACGTGCTGGCCGATCTCGCGCTCGAATGCGAGGCGGCGACCGTGCTGAGCATGCGGCTGGCGCGCGCCTATGACGAAAGCGACGACACCGCGCAAGTATTTCGCCGCGTCGTCACCCCGGCGGCGAAATTCTGGATCTGCAAGCGCGCGCCGTTCGTGACGCTGGAGGCGATGGAGGTGCTGGGCGGCTCCGGCTATATCGAGGAAAGCATCCTGCCGCGGCTTTATCGCGAGGCGCCGGTCAATTCGATCTGGGAAGGCTCCGGCAATGTGATGTGCCTCGACGTGCTGCGCGCCATCGAACGCACGCCGCAGGCGGCGGCGGTGTTCCAGCGCGAACTCGCCGGCGATGGCGATGCGCGACTAAAGGCCTTCGCCGATCGGCTGCGCCAGCGCTTGCGCGCCGCCGACCGCAATGACGAGTCGCAGGCGCGCGTGCTGGTGCGCGATCTGGTGCTGGCCCTGCAAGGCGCGCTGCTCATCAAGCATGCGCCGGCGGCGGTGGCGGATGCGTTTTGTGCCTCGCGCCTGGCGGGCGAGGGGGCAACTGCCTTCGGCACGCTGCCGCGCGGCCTCGATTTGCGCGCCATTGTGGAGCGGGCGGCGCCGCTCGCCTGAAGGGCAACCGACAATGAATGCCGACATCGCAATTGGCCGCTGGCGCACCGGCCATCACAGCGGCAACGGCTTCAGGCAGTTCTATCGCGAATGGCTGCCGCGCGATGAGCGCTCTTTTCCGGTGCTGGCGCTCCATGGCTCGCTGCTGCAGAGCGGCATGTGGATTTCGCTTGCGGAGGCCGCGGGCTCGATTCGCATGTTATGCCCGGACCAGCGCGGCTTCGGGCTGAGCGAGGATCCTGGCATCGATTCTTGCGCTGCGTTTGCCGGGGATGCGGTCGCACTGGCGGGTGAATTGCTGTCCGGGCGCTACGTGGTCATGGGCCACTCGTTCGCCTGCTCAATTGCGCTCGAGGTCGCGCACGCAGATGCCCAAAACGTCGCCGCGGCGGTGCTGGTGGACCCGGTGATGCCGGCCGCCGCGGCGCGCGCCGCTTTGGCCGCGTTATCTTCATCGCCACCGGAAAATTTCGCGACGCGTGAAGACGCCGAACGCCATTTCCGCGACACCGAGGAGGGCACCTGGACCGACGAGGCGCTGCGGCGCTTCGTCGGCGATATCATGATGCGCGAAAGTGACAGCGGGCCGTGGCGTTTTCCCTATACACGCGCAAGATTGCGCCGCTTGCGTGCCTTCAGCGCCTCGCCGGCAAACGACTTCAAGCTGTTCGACAAAGCCAAAGTCGTGCGCTGCCCTGTGCTGGTATTTCGCGGTGGCATGAGCAAGCGCTTTCCGCCGGATGCCGAGGCGCTATTCCTTCAACAGTTTGCATCGAAGCCTGAGCTCGTGGTGTGCCCGATGAGCGGGCATTTCCCAACCGCGACCGAGCCGGCAATCGTGGTGGCGGCTCTCAAGCGCTTCCTCGATGGCCTGCGCTGACCAGGCATTCCGTCCGTCCCCGCCAAAGCGGGGACCCAGGAATAATTCTTGATTCACAAGTTTTGATTCTGGATTCCCGCTTGCGCGGGAATGGGCGGAGCTTGGGCTACGCTAAAGCTTCCCGAACACCGCCAGCACCAGCGCCACTTGCGCCAGGAAACCGACGGTGAACGCGAGCGTGCGCAATACCGGGACGCCAAGCGTGTAGATGATGGCGTGCGCCAGCCGCGCCCAGAAATAGACCGCGCAGGCGATCGCCGTGCTCATGGTCGAGTGCCCCATGGCGTCGAGGATCAGCACCAGCGGCGCAAAAATCACCAGATTTTCGACGGCATTGGTGTGGGCGAAATAGAGCCGCTGCGCCCAGGCCGATTGCGGCTTGTCGTGGCGCGAGGGGTTGGCCATCGCGCCCATCAGCCCGCGCACCATGACGCGGTCGAGAATGTATGGAATCCACATCACCCCGGTCAGGATGACCGTCAGCGTCAGCCACATCAGTTCCCTGGACATCGCCGTCCCCATTCCAATTTTGCACTGGAGGGAGAATAGGCGAAGCGGCGGCGCCTGTCGCGCCCCAATGGCATCAACAAGCCGTCACCGGCTTGCGCGCTGACCGCGCCGCGCCTGCGGCTTTCGGGGATCAGCGGAACAAGGCCATCAGACGACTGAGCAGGCCACCCTGTGCCCGGGCGGGCGCGCTGCCCGCCGGCGCGGCCGACGTCGGCAGGCCTGCGCGCTTCCACTGCTCGATGCCGCCGCCCAAGATGTAGACTTGGCAATCGCCGGCGGCGGCGGCGAGGCGCTTGGCGTTCATCCGGGTGCGGGTGCCCGACCGGCAGTGATAGATCAGCACGGTATCGCCTTCGCGCGCCGGATGCTTGGCATCGATCTGCGACAGCGCGTGATGGCGCGCGCCCGGAATCTTCTCGTTGGCGTGCTCTTTTTCCTCGCGGATATCGATGAGCACGGCGCCATCGCGCAACAGCGCGGCGGCCTCATCGGGCGAAATGGTTTCCGGTTGGCTCATGGTCTTGTGGTTCCCTTTTTTGGATTCTGTGGCGGCGCGTCGGAGCCGGCGGCAGGGCAAAAGCAAAAGCGCGGATGCGATCCCGCCCTTTGCCTTCAATCGTCAGGTCCAGCTTTTCACTTTGACATACGAGCCCGGTGCGTCCTCGATGGCTTTAAGCTTGCCGGTGCCGATCGTGCGCGCCGGCACGGTCGTGGCGTCTTGGGCTTTGAGCCAGTCCAGCCAGTCCGGCCACCACGAGCCGGGATGCTCTACTGCCGACTCCAGCCACTTGTCGACCTCGGTGCCGCCCGGCACGGTCCCGGTCCAGTACTGATATTTCGGCTTGCTCGGCGGGTTGATCACGCCGGCGATGTGGCCGGAGCCGGCCAGCACGAATCTCACCGGCCCGCCGAAAAATCGCGAGCCGTAGAGCACCGATTTCGCCGGCGCGATGTGGTCCTCGCGGGTGGCGAGATTGTAGACCGGCATCGTCACCTTGCGCAGATCGAGTCTGACGCCGCCGATCTCCAGGTCGCCCTTGGTCAGTTTGTTGTCGAGATAGAAGTTGCGCAGATAGAACGAGTGGTTGGCCGCCGGCATGCGGGTGGCGTCGGAATTCCAGAACAGAATATCGAACGGGAACGGCTTCTTGCCGCGCAAATAATTATTGACGATGTAAGGCCAGACCAGATCGTTGGAGCGCAGCATATTGAAGGTCGTGGCCATGCGCGCGGCTTCAAGATAGCCCTGTTCCTTCATGTGCGCTTCGAGCTGCTGGATGCGCTCCTCGTCGACGAACACCAGTAAATCGCCGGCATAGGTAAAATCGACCTGGGCCGCGAAAAAGGTCGCCGACAGCACGCGGTCGTCCTTCTGGGCCGCAAGATAGGCGAGCGTGATCGACAGCAGCGTGCCGCCGACGCAATAGCCGATGGTGTTGACCTTGCGTTCGCCGGTCGCCTCCGCGACCTCGTCGAGCGCCGTGATCACGCCTTCGCGCATGTATTGCTCGAAGCTTTTTCCGGCGAGTTTGGCGTCGGGGTTGACCCAGGAAACCACGAACACGGTTATCCCATTGTCGACGCACCACTTGATGAAGGATTTCTCCGGCATGAGATCGAGGATGTAGAACTTGTTGATCCAGGGCGGCACGATCAGCAACGGAACCTTGAGCACCTCGGCCGTGGTCGCTTCGTATTGGATCAACTGTATCAATTCGTTCTGGAACACCACCTTGCCGGGCGTGAGCGCGAGATTGCGGCCGACTTCATACATCGAGGGGTCGGACTGGCGGATCTTGAGATGGCCGTGGCCGGCCTTGATGTCCTCGCTGAGCATGTGCATGCCGCGCACGAGGTTTTCCGCGTTCGAACTCCAGCGTCTCGCGCAAGAGTTCCGGATTGGTCAGTACGAAATTCGTCGGCGCGATCGCGTTGGCGATCTGCCTGACGTAGAACTCGGCCTTAAGCCGCGTGCGCTCGTCGATGCCGGCGGCGTCTTTGACCAGCCGCTCGCCCCATTGCACGGTGAGCAGATAGGCCTGCTTGAGGAAATCGAAGAACTGGTTCTTCGACCACTCCGGATCGGCAAAGCGCTTGTCTTTCGCATCGGGCGCAACCACCGGGTCGGCCGGCTCGCCGGCCATGCGTTTGACCGTGCTTGCCCACAGATCGAGATAGGCGCGGCCGAGGCTGCTCTGCAGTTCGACCGAGCGCTGGGGGTCGGAAAGCCAGTATTCCGCCACTTGGCCGACGGTCTTGAACACGTCGGCAAGGTCGTCGGCCATTTCGCCTTTGATCTTGCCTTCCTCGCGCGGCTTCATATAGGCGGCGAGCGCCTTGCCGCCTTCCTCGATCATGCGTGCGAGATTGCGCCCAAACGCCTCATAATCCACGCTGCCAATCTTGGCCGGTTCGGTCGTTGGCTTGTCCATCCTTGATCCGTCGTTCCCCGCCATCAAAATTGGCCTGGACCGCGTCCTCCTGCAAGGCACGTTTGCGCGAATATCGTCGCCGGCACGCCGCCCGGCTTGAGCCGCGCGCCGGTTGCCACCTTGCTCCGGCCATATTAGCCGGTTAGCGGGCCTATGGTATAATTCATTAAGTCTGCATCGATTTCCCGTGTCTTTCACAGATCTTGCGGAGCATGGCGCGAGTCTTCAAACCATCAATTCTGGCAGTGGTGGGACTGGCGGCGGCGCTCGCCGGCTGTTCGGCCTCCTCAGTCGTCGACGGGATGCCGTCCGGCTTAAGGCTGCCGGCTGGGGCCCCGCCGCCGCCAACGACCGCCTACGAATACCCAGCCGTGCATGACATGCCGCCACCTCGCGCGGTCCGGACCATGACCGAAGAACAACAAATAAAGCTTGAAAAGGAGTTGACCGCGGTCCGCGACCAGCAGGAAGCCCGCGAAAGGACTGGCAAAAAAGCCGCGCAACCCGCCAAAAAGAAGCCCGCGACCGCCAAAAACGGCGAGGCCGCTGGCGCCAAGAACAACCCGTGATAAAAGCCTGCCGGGGTAGACTCTGCCGGCTGGAGAGGGCGGCCAGCGCATGATCCCGAAAAAGCCTGTCCCGGACGAGACCCGCGATGGGAAGCGGATCCGGGCGGGATCAAAGCGCTAAGCAGAAAGCAGCCGATTTGAAGGTTTGAGCCGATGGAAGACTTCTACCGCATCCGCCGCTTGCCGCCCTATGTGTTCGAAGAGGTGAACAGGGCAAAGGCGCGCGCTCGCGCTGCCAAGGCCGACATCATCGATCTCGGCATGGGGAACCCGGATTTGCCGGCGCCCGCCCATGTCATCGACAAGATCAAGGAAACCCTGGGCAAGCCGCACACCGACCGTTATTCGGCTTCGCGCGGGATTCCCAAACTGCGCCTGGCGCAAGCCAAATATTACGAGCGCCGGTTCGGCGTGAAGCTCAATCCGGAAACCCAGATCGTCACCACGCTGGGCTCCAAGGAGGGCTTCGCCAATGTGGCGCAGGCGATCACCGCGCCGGGCGACGTAGTGCTGGTGCCCAATCCGAGCTATCCGATCCACGCCTTCGGCTTCCTGATGGCGGGCGGCGCCGTGCGCTCGGTGCCGTCGGAGCCGACGCCGAATTTCTTCCACACGCTCGAACGTGCGATCATCCATTCGATCCCGAAGCCGACCGCAGTGGTGGTGTGCTATCCGGCCAATCCGACCGCTTATGTGGCGAGCCTCGATTTCTACAAGGACCTGGTCGCCTTCGCCAAGAAGCACGGCATCCTGGTGCTATCCGATCTCGCTTACGCGGAAGTCTATTTCGACGACCATCCGCCGCCGTCGCTGCTGCAGGTGCCGGGCGCGATGGATATCGGGGTCGAATTCACCTCGATGTCGAAGACCTTCTCGATGCCGGGCTGGCGCATTGGCTTTGCGGTCGGCAACGAACGGGTGATCGCAGCGCTGGCGCGGGTGAAGTCCTATCTCGACTACGGCGCCTTCACGCCGATCCAGGTCGCGGCCATCGCCGCGCTCAACGGTCCCGACGACTGCATCAAGGAGATGCGCGAAACTTACAAGCGCCGCCGCGACGTGCTGGTGGAAAGCTTCGGCCGCGCCGGTTTTCACGTGCCGAGCCCGCGCGCCTCGATGTTTGCCTGGGCGCCGATCCCGGATCCGTTCAAAAGCATCGGCAGCGTGGAATTTGCCACCTTGCTGGTGGAGAAGGCCGATCTCGCCGTCTCGCCCGGTATCGGCTTCGGCGAATACGGCGAGGGCTTCGTGCGCATCGCGCTGGTGGAGAACGAGCAGCGCATCCGCCAGGCCGCGCGCAATGTCCGCCGCTTCCTCGAAACAGGGCCGGAAAAACTGCACAACGTGGTCCCGCTCGCCACGCGGCGCTAGCGCATGATCCCGAAAAGTGGGAACCGGTTTTCGGAACAGATCATGCGCAAGACAAAAAGAATCTAATGACCACAGCCTTGAAAGTGGGCGTCGCCGGATTGGGCACGGTCGGCGCCGCCTTGATCGCCCAGGTGGCGCGCCAGCAGGAGGCGCTCGCCGCGCGTTGCGGGCGGCGCATCGAGATCGTCGCGGTCAGCGCGCGCTCGCGCGCCAAGGAACGCGGGATCGATCTGAAAAAATTGCAATGGTTCGCCGATCCGGTGGCGCTCGCGCGCGCACCCGACATCGACGTCTTCGTCGAATTGATCGGCGGCGCCGGCGACCCGGCCAAGGCAGCGGTCGAGGCGGCGCTTGCGTCGGGAAAGTCGGTGGTCACCGCCAACAAGGCGCTGCTGGCCAAGCATGGCATCAAGCTCGCCGCGCGCGCGGAAAAACATCATGTCGCGCTTAATTTCGAAGCCGCGGTCGGCGGCGCCATTCCGATCGTGAAGACTTTGCGCGAAGGGATGGCCGGCAATTCATTCGAGCGCATCTACGGCATCCTCAACGGCACCTGCAACTACATCCTCACCAGCATGGAGCAGGACAAGCTGCCGTTCGCGGAGTGTCTGAAGCAAGCGCAACGGCTGGGCTATGCCGAAGCCGATCCCACGTTCGATATCGAGGGTTACGACACCGCGCAGAAGCTCGCGATCCTGGCGAGTCTGGCCTTTGGCACCAAGGTCGACCAGAGCGCGATCTACGTGGAAGGCATTTCCTCGATCGCGCCGGCCGATCTCGCCGCCGCCGATGAGCTCGGCTATCGCGTCAAGCTCCTCGGCGTGGCGCTCAAGACGCCAAAAGGCATCGAGCAGCGCGTGCATCCGACCATGGTGCGCAAGGATTCCGCCATCGCCCAGGTGATGGGCGTGACCAATGCGGTGACCATCGACGCCGAAGGCATCAACCCGCTTACGCTGGTCGGGCCCGGCGCCGGCGGGGCCGCGACCGCCTCGGCGGTGCTCTCCGACATCGGCGACATCGCGCGCGGGGTGCGCACCGCACCATTCGGGCGGCCGACGGCGGGGCTGCGCAGCGTGCGCAAGGCGCCGATGCAGCGGCACGAAGGCGGCTACTACATAAGGCTGCAGGCGCGCGACAAGCCCGGAACCGCGGCAACCATCGCCAAGCGGCTCGCCCAGCAGGATATTTCGCTGGAGTCCATTGTGCAGCGCCACTACCTGGGGCGCCCGGACCGCGACAGCAAGGCAGCCGGTTCCGTCCCCGTTATCCTCATTACCTATGCGACAACTGAGGACGCCGTGCGCAAGGCACTTGCGGCGGTGGGGCGGGATAAGGTGATCTCGGGCCGACCGCAGGTGATCCGAATCGAAAAGAATTGACGGCCGGCTGGCCAGCGGGTTCGTCCAGGGGGAGCTTAAGAAATGGCGTCGACAACCGCGCAATTCAAGCAAGTACTGGATCGCATCCTCTCGATCGAGATCGTGCGCGTGACCGAACGGGCGGCGGTTTCGGCGGCGCGCTTGCGCGGGCATGGCAACGAGAAGGACGCCGATCAGGCCGCCGTCGACGCCATGCGGCGCGAACTCAGCAAGCTGCCGATCGGCGGCACGGTCGTGATCGGGGAGGGCGAGCGCGACGAAGCGCCGATGTTGTTCATCGGCGAGAATGTCGGCACCGGCAAGGGGCCGAAAGTCGATATCGCGGTCGATCCGCTCGAGGGCACCACGCTCTGCGCCAAGAACATGCCGGGCGCGATCGCCACCATGGCGATGGCGGAAAGCGGCACGCTGCTCAATGCGCCCGACGTCTACATGGAGAAGATCGCCATCGGTCCCGGCTATCCGAAGGACCTGGTCGATCTCGATGCCTCACCCGGCCGAAAATATCGCACGGCTTGCCAAGGCCAAGGGCGTCAGTGCCGCGGACATCACCGCGCTTATCCTCGACCGGCCGCGCCACGCCGATTTGATTGCGGCGGTGCGCAAGACCGGTGCGGCGGTAGCGCTGATCACCGATGGCGATGTCGCCGGCGTGATCCACACCGCCCAGCCGGATGCCACCGGCATCGACATCTATTTGGGGATCGGCGGCGCGCCGGAAGGCGTGCTGGCGGCGGCGGCGCTCGCCTGCATTGGCGGGCAGATGCAGTGCCGGCTGGTGCTCGATAGCGAGGAGAAGCGCGCGCGCGCGGCCAAAATGGGCATCAAGGATCCGCGCAAGAAATACGGCATCAAGGACATGGTGAAGGGCGATTGCGTGTTCGCGGCGACCGGCGTCACCGACGGCAACATGCTCAGGGGCGTCAAATTCCGCAACAACGTGATCGAGACCGAAACGGTGGTGATGCGCTCGGTCACCGGCACGGTGCGCTGGGTGCGCGCCGAGCACCGGCACCTGGCGAAGTTTCATCTCGACTAAGAATTGCATGAAACGCCTGTTGGGGATCGTTCTGCTGTGCGGCTGTCTCGCCGCTCCTGTGCGCGCGCAGGACGCCGGTTCGCCTGAAGCCTTGCGCGCGGCGCAGGAACTGGCGGCGATCGTCAGCGGCGGCACGATCGTGCAAATGAGCCGCGCGCTGATGGCCCAGCTGTGGCCAAGCATCGAAAGCCAAATCGGGAGCAAGGTCGACGGCGCAACGGCGAACGAATTGCGGGCCGAATTCGAGCGCGCCCTCGCGTCATTTACCGCCGAGTTGATGAAAGAAGCGCCCGCGATTTACGCCAAATATTACAGCGCCGCAGAACTGCACGATCTGCTCGCGTTCTACAAATCGCCGACCGGCAAGAAATCGCTGCGGACGATGCCAACCGTGCTGGCCGACGTCACCGCGCTGATGTTGCCGCGCATGGATGCGTTTCAGCGCGATCTGGATGTGCGGATCACGGCGGTCATGCAGAAGCACGGGTATAAGAAGAACTAGGTGCGGCACCCTGGCTTGGCGGTGCGGCTTCGGTCACACTCTGAGTTCTTTTGACATTCGATTCCCGGCGGACCCGTATGGCGATGGCGGCTTTGCCCGCAACAGCGTTGAAGCCAACCGAGCGCGGCTTCCTCGGCGTGGAAAAATCCGCGACCGGCCGGGCCTGGCGCGATCGTTTGGATGAACGCGGGCAGGCGCGGGCGACGACCATCGCGCAGCGCCACGGCGTGCCGGAATTGCTGGCGCGCGTGCTCGCCGGCCGCGGCGTCGAGCCGGACGAGGTGACGGCCTATCTCGATCCCACCATCAAGCGGCTGATGCCCGACCCGCATACGCTGACCGACATGGAGGCGGCCGCGGCGCGGCTGGCGCATGCGGTGGAACGGCGAGGAGCGGGTCGCCATTTTCGGCGACTACGACGTCGACGGCGCCACCGCTTCCGCTTTGCTCGCTCGTTATCTGCGGCAATGCGGGCTCGACTGCATTGTGCACATTCCCGACCGCATCTTTGAAGGCTATGGGCCGAACGTCGAGGCGATCCGTGGCTTTGCCGAGCGCGGCGTGAAGCTGCTGGTCACCGTGGATTGCGGCACCACCAGTCTGGAGGCGTTGAGCGAAGCCAAGAAGCTCGGCCTCGACACACTGGTGATCGACCATCATCAGGCCGACGAGGAACTGCCGCCGGCGGCCGCGATCGTCAATCCGAACCGCGCCGACGATCTTTCCGGTCTCGGCCATCTCGCCGCCGTCGGGCTGGTGTTCCTCACCCTGGTGGCGCTGTCGCGGGAATTGCGCCGGCGTAATTTCTGGACCGGCCTGCGCCCGGAGCCCGACCTGCTGTCGCTGCTGCATCTGGTCGCGCTCGGCACGGTCGCCGATGTGGTGCCGCTCACGGGCCTCAATCGCGCCTTCGTCGCCAAGGGCCTCATTGCGCTCAGGCGCCGCGACCAGGTCGGGCTGACCGCGCTGATGGACGCATCGCGGTTGTCGGGCCCGCCGGAGCCCTGGCACCTCGGCTTTCTGCTCGGACCGCGCATCAATGCCGGCGGCCGCATCGGCCGCGCCGATCTGGGCGTGCGGCTGCTGCTGGAGGAAGACCCGAGCGAGGCCGCGCGCATCGCCGCCGAACTCGACCGCCTGAACCGCGAACGCCAGCAGATCGAGCTCGCGACCGTGGCGCAGGCGGAAGCCGAAGCCATGGCCGCGCTCGGCCTGGAAGAAAAGGGCGCCGTGGTGGTGACCGCGGGCGAGGGCTGGCATCCGGGCGTGGTCGGCCTGGTGGCGGCGCGGCTGAAGGAACGCTACGGCCGCCCGGCCTTTGCCATCGCGCTCGAACCGGGCGGCACCGGCACCGGTTCCGGGCGCTCGATCGCCGGTGTCGATCTCGGCCAGGCGGTGCGCCGCGCGGTGCGCGAGGGTCTGCTGCTCAAAGGCGGCGGCCACGCCATGGCGGCCGGCATCACGCTCAGGAAAGACGCGTTGGCCGCCTTCCGCGCTTATCTCGAGGACGCGCTGGCCGCGCCGGTCGCGGCGGCGCGGCGCGCGAGCGCGCTTTCGATCGACGGCGCGGTTTCAGCCGGCGCCGTCAATCTGGCGCTGGTGGACATGCTGGCGCGCGCCGGGCCCTACGGCGCCGGCAATCCCGAGCCGATGCTGGCGCTGCCGGCGCACACGCTCGCCTATGCCGACGTGGTTGGCGCCAATCACATCCGCGCGCGCTTCAAATCCGGCGACGGCAAAATGGTGAACGCCATCGCGTTCCGCGCCGCCGGCCAGCCGCTCGGCCAGGCGCTGTTGGACAATCGCGGCCGCCCCATGCACGCGGCCGGCCACCTCGCGGTCGACCGCTGGCAGGGCGAGGAGCGCGTGCAGATGCGGCTTGTCGATGTGGCGATGAGCTAAGGCGCGGGGTATGCCGCCTGGTCCCCATTCCGCGAACTTGGCAGGTTCGGTAGTATTTGCCGAAAGCTACGTTTCATTTGTCGTTCGGTGGCAAATCTGCGCTCGCGAAGAATTTGAGGGGAGGCGACGATGAGCATGAAATCCATCTTGGTTCCGACGGAACATCATGACGCCATGCAGTCGGCGCTGGAAACCGCGCTGCTGTTGGCACGGCGGTGCGACAGTTACATCGAGGGATTCGCGCTGCGCCTGGCCATTACCGAGTTTATTGGCGCCGATATGGCGGGCGGCATTCCGCTGGAAACGTTTAAGGATGACGGTCTGGAAGAAGAAAAGCAGGCGCGCCAGGCCTTCGAAGCCTTCATGCAGAAACACGATGTGCCGCGCGCGAGCGGGACCACCACGTCGCTTTCATTCGGCTGGCTGGACGGGGCGCCGGAGGGTGAAAGCTTCGTTGGCAGCTACGGCCGCGTATTCGACCTGATCGTGATGAACCGGCCCAATGCGAATTCGACCGGCCTGTACAACCGGGCGATCGAGTCCGGCCTGTTCGAGAGCGGCCGGCCGGTCCTCTTGTCGCCGCCCTCGCCGCCGCGCCAAATCGGCAGCAACGTGCTGATCGCGTGGAATTGCAGTACCGAGCAGGCCCGCGCCACAGCCTTTGCAATGCCGCTGCTTCAGAAGGCCGAACGCGTTACGGTCCTGACCGTCGTCGGCGGAACCGGAGTGCTGGGGCCCTCCGCCGAGCAATTGATTCGATACCTGCAACGCAACGGGATTGCCGCGCAGCCGTTGCGCGTTGAGCTTGCTGGCAAAAGCACCGGCGAAGCCATCCTTGCGGCGGCGCAATCATTGGGCTGCGACCTGCTGATCAAGGGCGCCTATACGCAGAGCCGATTGCGCCAGATGATATTCGGTGGCGCGACCCAATACGTCTTGGCAAACGCGGCCTTGCCCGTATTGCTGGCGAATTAATCTGCCAGCCGCAGAGCTCCGGCCGGCAAGGTCGCGGCCGTCGCGACATCGCGATCTTGTCAAGCCGCGGGCGGGGTGAAACAATTCGTCTGGCTGCGCCGGCCTGCGAAACCAGAACAAACGGGCGCGTCAGGGGGATGAGAATGCCGACCAAGCGTTTTCTCACGCACATTGTCATTGCTTTAGCCGCGTTGGTTTGCGCACAGAGCGCGCGCCAGGCGAGCGCGCAGCCGTATCCGGCGCGCGATATCAGGTTCATCGTTGCCTTCTCGCCCGGCGGCGTGGCCGATACGCTGGCGCGTTTGGTCGGCAAGGGCCTGGGCGACAAGCTGGGGCGCACGGTGGTCGTGGAAAATCGTGGCGGCGCCGGCGGCAACATCGCCGCCGCGGTGGTCGCGCGGGCGAACGCCCGACGGCTACACGCTGCTGGTCACCACTACGGCGGTGGCGATCAACGAGACGCTGCGTCCGAACAAGGGATTCGCGGCGAGCGACCTGAAGCCGGTCGCCATCGTGGCGTCGTCGCCGGAGTCGTTTATCACCAGTCCGAGCAATCCGGCCGGCAGCCTCGCCGCTTTCCTGAAAGCGGCGAAGGGCAAGAGCATCACCTTCGCCTCGGCCGGCGTCGGCAGCGGCTCGCATATCGCGGCCGAGTATTTCTTCAAGGAGATCGCCAAGATCAACGCCGTGCACGTGCCGTTCCAGGGCGGCGCGCCGGCGATTGCCGCGACCATCGGCAATCAGGTCGATCTGCTGGCGACCACCCTCGGCGGTGGCGCGGCGGCGCAGATCGCGCACGGCAAGCTCAAGGGCCTGGGTGTCGCCAGCGCGAAGCGCGTGGCGGTGGTGCCGAACGTGCCGACCTACGCCGAAGCCGGCTACCCGTTCGAAGCCTCCTCCTGGGTCGGCGTGTTCGCGCCGGCCGCTACACCCCCGGAAATTACCGCCAAGCTCAACGCGGCCATCGAACAGGTGATGAAGGATCCGGCGCTGCGGCAGAAGCTCACCTCCATCGGCTTCGATCCGATCGAAGGTTCGCAGGCGCAGGCGGAAACCTACTTCAAGGCCGAGGTCGCAAAGTGGGGCAAGATGGTGAAGACGCTGGGCCTGTCGATCAAATGAAACCGCGGCGCAGGTCCGGGGTCAATTGCTGAAAGGTGCGCGTGTTTGACCCCGCGATATTGAATTTCGGTTGCGGAAATTCCGGTAGTGGTGTTGGAGTGGATTGTTCCCGGGTCGACGGATGACAAACGCAGCAAAAGATCAGGCCGCAGTCCTTGCGCATTGCCGGTCATGCCAGGCCGAAATCAATGCGACCGATCGCTATTGCCGGGCCTGTGGCGCCGGCTTGACGCCCGATGGCAGCCGGCCGCGTGTCTTCGGCAAAAAGATCGGCCGCAGAATTGCGGCCATCATGTTTCTGTCTGGAATTGCGATCATGCTGTTTGCGGCCGTTCATCGTAATCCGGCCGATATTATTCTCGTCGTCGGGTTTGCATTGCCCTTGTGCGGAGCCGGAGCCGTCGGCTGGCGGACGCAATAGCGGCGGCATTGCCTGACCGTCTTCGGCGTAGTTCCAAAGCCGACAAGGATCGGCCGTCGCCGGCCAATCTCGATTTATGATGAATGGGCGAGGGGCGCCAAACCCGGCGCCGGCATTTTCGGCAACAGGCGCTAGCGCCGCTGCAGCTTGCGGCAGAACACGTCGTAGAGCGCGCCGATGATGGTGCGCGCCTCGTCGCTGGCGAGACTGTAATAGACGACCTTGCCTTCGCGCCGCGTCGACACCAGGCCGTCCGCGCGCAGGCGCGCGAGCTGCTGCGATACCGTTGGCTGGCGCAAATCGAGTGCGTCTTCCAATTCGCTCACCGACTTTTCGCCCTCGCCGAGAATGCAGAGGATGATCAGCCGGCTTTCGTGCGCGAGCGCCTTGAGGAAATTGCTGGCGCGCTTGGCGTTGTCGAGCATGCGGTCGGCATCGTGGGGACGGCCGCGGCTTTCCTGACGTTGCAATTCCATATGCACTCCCACCTTCACGTTCGCGCGGCGCAAGAATAAGGACGATCAGCCGGTAGCGCGCAATGTATTTTAAAGAGCTGCGCGCGTTCATCGCCCGTTCTGGCGGCGTCCAGCTTCTTCATCAACACGCCGAGCAGACCCCAGAAGTGATCCTCGCCCGGATAGCCGCGAATGCGGCCGATTTCCCGGCCCCGGTCGACCAGCACGAACAGCGGCGTCAGCCGTTCCACGTCGAGAAATGCCAGGTCGGGCGGCAGTTTCCCCGCAATATCGACGCGCCGCAGCGGCGCGCGCTGGCCTTCCGCGGTCTTGTGGTAGATCGGCGCGATCTCGCGATCGAAGGCTTCGCACCAGGCGCAGCCGGCTTGTTCGAACATGATGAGTTCGGCCGCGCGCGCGTTCGACATCGTCAACGCAAGAAATATTGCGCCAAACAGGGCCGCACGAGAAAATAATTCCCGGATGGGTGGTTTGCTCGCGAACATCATTCTCTGCTCGAAAAAGCGCCCTGAATCGCGCGAAAATGTATCAGAAATACAGAATATGTCGATGCACCCGCGCTATCCAAAGCGGAAGGCCAGCAAATTGTCGAATGAACGCAATTCGATCAGCACGCGATGCAGCAGGTCGCTGTCGCGGGTGGCGATCGCCTTCGGGACCAATGCCAGCCCGGCTTTGGCGCCGTCGACCAGGCGGCGGAATTCCGGCGCTTTGCGCATCGCATCGCTCGCCATGCCGTCGCAGCGATCGAGCGCGTAGCCATAGATCGAGGCTTTGCTGGCGACGTCGAAGCGCGTACCCGGCTTCGTCCAGTCGAGCGCGCGGTCGTTGTAGACCATCAGCGCGTCCATGGCGGCATTGGCGTCACGCACGCAGTCGGCCAACACCACGATGCCGGCCGCCTTGCGCAAGTCGTAGAAATCGCGGCGGATGGCCTCGAGCGATTGGCGCGCGGCGTCGAGGCGTCCGGTCTTGAGCATGAGGTCGGCCGCCACCAGGCGCGCGCTCACGCCGGTCCAGAGCGTGCCGTAGAGCGCCACGCCGTCGAAGGCATCCGGCCGCTTGCCGTTGAACCGCTGCTGCAGCGTGCCCCAGGCCTCGCGCAGGCGGTCGAGTTCGAGCGAGGCCAAATCGACATTGCCGGTGCGCAGATAGCCGATCGCCACCCGGTTATGCGATTCCGACCTGTTCCACCGCGGCGTTGAAGTCGGCAAGATCGCCGGCCTGGGCAGCCGCCGCACCCGCCGCCAGGGCGAGCGCGAGACATGCAATGCGGGCCAGATTGGAAAACATCGATTCTCACCGGATTTTGACGCAATCTATAAACGGATAAGAATATAACCGTTGCGGGGCAGGGCGGCGAGGCCAGTCTGCCCGCGTGGTTTATGAGGGCGCAGCCCATGACGACACGGCGGACCCTGCTCGTTGGCGCAGCCTCCCTTGCGGTGCTGGGCGCCGCGCGCGCGCGCGCCGAGCCGATGCTGACCGACGACGGGCTCTACAAGGAGCCCTGGTTCCTGGAAAGCTTCCTCGAACTCGCCGACGACCTCGAAGCCGCGCACCAGGAGGGCAAACGCTTTGCGATCATGTGGGAGCTGAAAGGCTGTCCCTATTGCAAGGAGACGCATTTCGTCAATTTCGCGCGCGGCGACATTTCCGACTACATCAAGGCAAATTTCGAGGTGCTGCAGCTCAATATCATCGGCGCCCGCAAGGTGACCGATTTCGACGGCACGGAGCTTTCGGAAAAGGCGCTGGCCGCCAAATATGGCGTGCGCTATACGCCGACCTTCCAGTTTTTCCCGGAACGGGCCGGCCCGCTCAAGGCGCTGGCGCCGCAAAAGCGCGAAGTGGCGCGCCTGCCGGGCTATATGCGGCCCGACGATTTCCTTGCCATGTTCCGTTACGTCCGTGAAAAAGCCTATGAGAGCAAGAGCTTCCGGGACTATGTCAAATCGCTGCCGAGCTGATGGTTTTATGCTCGCAAAGGGCGCCCGCGCAAAACCCATATTCTTTTTTATGTATATGATTTGAACCGGCCCGCGCCGGCGGCTATGGTCGCGGCTGGGCGGGGCCTCTTTTGTCTGCCCCAAAATGATCATGTGGGAGGAACGACCGATGCGACAGCTATCCCGTCGCGCGACGCTTGCACTTGGTGCGGGCGGTGCCGCGCTCACCGTCCTCGGCTGGGGCGGCGGCGCTCATGCCGGGGCCAAGGAAGCGGCGGAAAAAATCGCCCAATTCACCGGCGGCAAGACGGCCACGAAAGGCAAGGTCTCGATCGAGCTGCCCGAGATCGCGGAAAACGGCAACACCGTGCCGCTGTCGGTTGCGGTCGACGCGCCGATGACGGCCGACAACTATGTCAGCGAGATGCTGGTGGTCGCCGAAGGCAATCCAAACCCCGGCGTTGTCACGTTCCACTTCTCGCCCATGTCGGGCAAGGCGGAAGCCTCGACGCGCATCCGGCTCGCCACCACGCAGAACATCGTCGTGGTCGCCAAGACCAGCAAGGGCGAATTCTTCACCGGCCAGAAGCTGGTGAAGGTGACCATCGGCGGCTGCGGCGGCTAGCGCATGATCCCGAAAAGCCGGAACCGGTTTTCGGATGAGATCGTGCGCGCAACACTATAAAGACAACAAAAGACTGAGGAGGGAATTATGGCGGATAAGCCGCGGCTGAAGCTTCCTAAGGAAGCCAAGAAAGGCGAGATCATCGAGATCAAGACGCTGATGCCGCACATTATGGAGTTGGGTCAGCGCAAGGATAAGGACGGCAAGCCGATCCCGCGCAAGATCATCAACAAGTTCACGGCTGAGTTCAACGGCAAGCCGGTGTTCACCGCCAACATGGAACCGGCGATCGCCGCCAATCCGTATATGCAGTTCTTCGCCAAGGTGGAGGAGAGCGGCACCTTCAAGTTCACGTGGACCGACGACGACGGCACTGTCACCACTGCGGAACAAAAAATTACCGTGGGCTGACGAACGCTCCGCGCCGCATCGGCGCGGAACGGCATAATGACAACAATTGGTTCGGGGGAGGATTGGAATGACCCGTGGAGGGATTCTGGGGAGCAGTGTCGCCGCCGTCGCACTGATCGCGGCCGGCGCCTTTGGTCTGGCGGTCGACGCCCATGCGCAGGCGAGGGGCAAAGTGGCGCCGCTCGAACTCAAAGGCGATGCGTCGGCGCGGCCGTGGAAGCGCTATGACAAGTGGCCCACGCGCGACGAATCCAAGTGGAACACGCTCGCACACCTGGCATCGCCGCCGGCGCCGAAAGCGCCACGCAAGCTCACCGGCCCGATCGTGGGCGACGCCGCCAAGGGCGCCAAGCTGGTGGCCGACCGCAGGCGCGGCGGTTCATGCCTGGCTTGCCATGTGATGGGTCCGGCCGGCGGCGCCAACCTGCCGGGCAATGTCGGGCCCGATCTGTCCGAGATCGGCAATGCCGGGCGCGAGGACGAATGGCTGTTCAACTACATCTACGACGCGCGCGTCTACAATCCGGATGCCGTCATGCCGCCCTGGGGCAGCCATGGTGATTTCAGCGACCAGGAAATCTACGACATGGTCGCGTTCCTGAAGACGTTGAAGTCGCCGGCGCCGTTCAAGACCGTGCTCGACGATCCCAACAAGCGTCCGGCGCCGGTCGAGAAGCGCGCGAATCTCGACCCGATGGAAAATCCCGGCATGTGGGCGCTCGACCGGGCGGCGGTATTGTGGAAGACGCGCGGTCCCACCGGCTTCTCGTGCGGCACCTGCCACGACGATCCGAAAGCGGCGTTCAAGACCTGGGCCGCATCCATGCCGAAATGGGAACCGCGGCTGAACAAGGTGCTGGGCGTCGAGGAATTCATTACCCGCCACGCCAAATCCACCACGGGCCTGAATTGGCTCATGGAAACCGACCAGAACCGCGATATGTCGGTCTATCTGCATAACCTCGCCAATGGCGCGCCGATCGCGGTCGACACCAGCAGCGCGGAGGCAAAAGCGGCGATCGAACGCGGCAAGGCGCTCGCCAACCGCAAGCTCGGCGAACTCAACTTCTCCTGCACCGACTGCCACGGCAAAGCCGCCAATCACTGGATCCGCGGGCAATGGCTGGGCGAGCCGAAGGGCCAGCTCGACCACTTCCCGACCTGGCGCACCAGCCTGCTGGCGATCTGGGATATCCGTCAGCGCTTCCAGTGGTGCCAGGTCAACATCCGCGCCGACGAACTGCCGCCCGACGCGAAAGAATACGGCGATCTCGAGCTGTATATCGCGTCGCTGAACGAAGGGCTGAAGCTCAGCGTGCCGGGGATCAGGCACTAGGCAAGGCATAACCGCGTGCGCTGCGCGCTCCCTCTCCCCGTCGGGGGGAGAGGGTTGGGGTGAGGGGGCTCCAAGGGCCTCGACAGGCAGTAACTCCGCACCCGCCCGCCTTCGCTAATGCTTCGGCGGGCAGCTTCTCCCTTTGGGAGAGGTGAAGGAACTCCTGGCGAGTCATGAATCAGCAGATACGAGTGCAAGCATAATGATTACCCGCCGTGAAATTCTCCAGGTCGGCGCCGCCACCGCGGCGCTCTCTGTCGGGGGTGGCTTTACGCGCGCCATGGCGCAACAGCGGTTGAGCGAAGCCGAACTGCTGAAATTCGACGCGCTCGGCAACGTCACGCTGCTGCATATCGCCGACATCCACGGCCAGCTGATGCCGGTCTATTTCCGCGAGCCGTCGATCAATCTCGGCGTCGGCGCGGCGAGGGGGCAGCCGCCGCATCTCACCGGCAAGGATTTTCTCAAGCGGTTCGGCATTCCTGCGAAATCCGCCGCGGCCTACGCGCTGACCTCGGAGGATTTTGCGGCGCTGGCGAAAACCTATGGCCGCATCGGCGGGCTCGACCGGCTCGCCACCGTGGTCAAGCGCGTGCGCGCGGAGCGCGGCGACAAGGTGCTGCTGCTCGACGGCGGCGACACCTGGCAGGGCTCGCTCGGCGCCAACCGCTCCAAAGGCCAGGACATGGTCGACTGCATGGCGCTGCTTGCGCCCGATGCCATGACCGGCCATTGGGAGTTCACCTATGGCGAGGCGCGGGTGAAGGAGCTGATCAAGGGGCTCGGCTTCCCGTTCCTGGCGCTCAATGTGCGCGACACCGAGTGGAACGAGCCGGTGTTCCCGGCGATGAAACTGTTCGAGCGCGGCGGCGTGAAGATCGCCGTGCTCGGCCAGGCCTTCCCCTACACCCCGGTCGCCAATCCGCGCTGGATGATGCCGACATGGTCGTTCGGCATCCGCGAAGAGGAGGTACGCGCGCAGGTCGACAAGGCGCGCAAGGGCGGCGCGCAACTGGTCGTGCTGCTCTCGCACAACGGTTTCGACGTCGACCGCAAGCTGGCCGGACGGGTGGCCGGTATCGACGTGATCCTGACCAGCCATACCCACGATGCGCTGCCCGAGGCGATCAAGGTCGGCAAGACGCTGCTGATTGCGTCCGGCAGCCACGGCAAATTCATCTCCCGCCTCGATCTCGACGTGCAGAATGGCGCGGTGAAGGGCTTCCGCTACAAGCTGATCCCGCTATTTTCCGACGCCATCAAGCCCGACGCCGAAATGACCGCGGCCGTTACCAAAGCGCGCGCGCCCTACGCCAAGGAATTGGCGCGCGTGGTGGGCAAGGCGGACTTGCTGCTGTACCGGCGCGGCAATTTCAACGGCACCTTCGACGACGTGATCTGCGCCGCGCTGCTCAAGGAGCGCGACGCCGAGATCGTGCTGTCGCCCGGCTTCCGCTGGGGCACCAGCGTGCTGCCCGGCGCGCCGATCACGGTGGAGGACATCCACAACGCCACCGCCATCACCTATCCGCAGGTCTATCGCATCGCCATGAACGGCGAGCGGCTGAAGGCGGTGCTGGAGGACGTGGCCGACAATCTGTTCAATCCCGATCCGTACTATCAGCAGGGCGGCGACATGGTGCGTTGCGGCGGGCTCGGCTACGCCATCGATGTGAGCAAGCCGATCGGCCAGCGCATTTCGGCGATGACGCATCTCAAGTCCGGCCGGCCGATCGAGGCGAAGAAGGATTACACGGTCGCCGGCTGGGCCAGCGTGAACCAGGGGACGGAAGGCCCGCCGGTTTGGGACCTGGTCGAGCGCTACATTGCCGGCGAGAAGACCGTGCGCGTTGCGCCGAATACCAGCGTGAAAATCTCCGGGGTCTAGCGGCGACTTGTTATTACATTCACGAAGCCGAGTGTGGTAAGATTTAAAAAAGTGGCTCGGATGACGGTCCGCCGGGGGGCGCCGATGACCGAACCGACCGTAAAGACAAAGCGCTCGCGCTACCGATTTGTTGCCGGCGCCGCTGCGGCGACCGGGCGCAGCGCGTTTGCCGGCGATGCCAAAAACCTGCCGCCTGGCGCGTCCGAGCGGACGTGCGATCTCGCTAGCGGCGCGCGAGCCCACGGCCGGCCGCCGAAGCACGAAAAAAATATCACCCGATATGCGGCGTCGCGGCTGCCTGCCGCGCCGGAGTCCTCTGCAAGCTTCGCGCTGCTGCATTCGCGCGACGGCATGATCCCGCCGAATGGCCTTGTGACCGCCGTCAAGACAGCACCGGAAGATCCGGCTCATGCGGCAAAGCCGACGCGGCGGGACATGAAATTATCAACACCAAGCAAGAGGGAGGCTAAGCAATGACAAGAAAAACGCATGGAATGCCTGACGGATTTGGCCGGCGTGATTTTCTCAAGCTTTCGGCCGGCTCCACGCTTGTCGCGGCGGTGGCCGCAACGGCCGCCAGTCCGGCCGCGGCGGCCATCAGCGGCCGCACCAACCGGCCGGCGCCGCTTCCGGCCGCCAAAGGTCCGCGCTGCGTCGTCGTCGGCGGCGGCGCCTCGGGCCTGACGATGGCCAAATATCTCAAGAAGGAGAATCCGAAGTTCGACGTTGTCATGGTCGAGCCCAACGCCACCTACATGTCCTGCTTCTTGAGCAATCTCTGGCTCGACGATCTCATCAGCCTGGAAACCCTGTCGCATTCGTATTGCGACGCCGCCCACGACGGCAATTACGTGTGGCTGCAGGGCAAGCTGATCGACCTCGACCGGCAAGCTAAGCGCGCCTTCACCAGCGAGGGCTATATCGACTACCATTACGTCGTGCTGGCGCCGGGCATCGACTACAACTACGCCTCCATCGGCGTCAAAGATCCCGCGATGGAGATTGCCTGCATGCAGAACTTCCCGGCCGCCTTCAAGCCGGGCTCGGAATCTTCACGCTCAAGGCGAAGCTCGCCAATTTCGAAAGCGGCGTGTTCTTGTCGACGGTGCCGACCGGCAATTATCGCTGCCTGCCGGGTCCGTATGAGCGGGTCTGCCTGATCGCCAATTATTTCAAGAAGAACAAGATCAAGGGCAAGGTCGTGCTGCTCGATCCCGGCGAAAAGCCGTTCGCGCCCAAGGCGCCGGGCTTCCTCGCCGCCTTCAGCGAACTCTACAAGGGCATCATCGAGTACCACCCCTCGACCATGGTCAAGTCGGTCGACCCGATCAAGAAAACGGTCACAACCGATTTCGACACCATCAAGTTCGAAGACGCGTCGATCTATCCGCGCGTCCGCGCCGCCAAACTCATCGAGGATCTCGGCCTGCACGATCCCAAGAGTCCGCAGATGGAGGCGGACATCGACGTCTACAGGTACTTCGCCAAAGGCGACCAGACTTGCTACGTCACCGGCGACTGCCGGCCGATGCCGTTTTCGAAATCGGGCAACACCGCCAACAGCGAGGCGCATCATGTCGCCAAGCTGATCGCCGCACACGAAGCCGGCAAGGAGATCGACTGGGTCAGCCCGCAGACCATCTGCTATTCGATGGTCAACGGCGCGCCGGAGGAAGCCATCATGGTGAAGGCGAAATACGACCGGAAAACCTTTGGCTTCACCGACGTGCAGCTCGACAACAAGCGCTCGGCAGGGCTCGGCAAGGCCACCCATGAATGGGGCGCCGGGCTTTACCGCGACATGTTCTAGGGGCTGCCGGCGCGCAAGCAGGCTGAGCGGTTACCGGTCAACCGCTCACCCTGTGCGCCTATTGGTGAGTTCGGAGCGCGGTCGGATGCAAAGCGGTTTCCGCTTATGCTGACCGCGCCCCGCGGTTGCAGGCGATCGTGCTTGCGGCCATGCGGGCAGGCGGTTTCCATGCTGCCGATAGGTTGCCCGCATTTTGAGGGAGCATGCGAGAATGGACACCTCCGATTTGAACCGCCGCCGGTTCGTCAAGGCCTGCGGGGCGGTTGCGGCGCTCACCGCGGCTTCGGCCGGCCGGCTGACGCAGCCGGCGTTCGCGCTCGCCGACGCGCCCAAGCTCAAGCTCGTCGACAAGGCGGGCAAGCCGATCAAGGCAAGCGCGCTTGAAGTGGACGCGAACTACATCTTTCTTTACCCCCATGTCAGCACGCCGTGCCTGCTGCTGCGGCTGGGCAACGCCACGCCCCGCAACGTGGAGAGGAAGGACGCTGGCGGCGCGGCCTATGTCTTGGCCCGGTGGCGTCGGCAAGGACGGCGCCGTCGTCGCCTATTCGGCGATCTGCGCCCACACTTTCTCCTACGACAGCAAGCAGACCAGCTTCCTGACCTACAGCAAAGCGCGCACGCAGGTTTCGGCCCACAGTCGCGCCATCACCTGCTGCGCGCACGCAAGCGTCTACGATCCGGCCGAGGGCGCCAAGGTGCTGAGCGGTCCGGCCGGGTTTCCGTTGGCCGCCGTGCAATTCGAGTATCACGCCGACACCGACGAGTTGACCGCCGTTGGGCTTATCGGCACCACTTTGTTCGGCGAATTTTTCAAGGCCTATCGCGCCGAGCTCAACGCCGAATTCGGCCGCGGCGCCTACCGCGCGCTGGTCGAGGCGCAAACGACCGTGCTGCCCATTCAGGACTACAGCAAAGACATCGTCCATTGCTGACGCGATGGCGGCTCGGCGCTCGGGTCAATTTCATTGTTGCCCCGGCTGAGGGGTGATGATGTAGTCGCGCCCGCTAAAAGCACGGAGCGCACTTTCCGGGCCCGCGCGCTCCGGCGGGCCCGCATCGAGAACCACAGAAATGGCCAAACTCAATCTTTCCGTCGCCGTGCGCGACTATGACCGCACCCGGCCACTATCCGACGGGCTGGTGCAGATCGACGGCGTCGATCCGGTATTCATGGCGCTCGATCCGGAGGAGATCTTCTTCCGTGCCTTCCGCCATGCCGAATTCGACATCTGCGAATTGTCGATGTCGAGTTTCACGGTCAAGACCGCGCAGGGCAATTGCCCCTATGTCGGCGTGCCGGCCTTCGTCTCGCGCGCCTTCCGCCACACCGCGATCTATGTGCGCACCGACCGCATCAAGAAACCGGCCGACCTCAAGGGCAAAAGAATCGGCGTGCCGGAATATCAGCTCACGGCCAATGTCTGGGCGCGCGCCATTCTGGAAGATGACCATGGCGTGAAGCCTTCCGACATCCATTGGATCAGGGGCGGGCTGACGGATGCCGGCCGGCTGGAAAAAATCTCCATCACGCTGCCGAAGGACGTCAAGCTCGACGACATCCCGGAAGGGCGGACGTTATCCAGCATGCTTGACGCCGGCGAGATCGACGGCTTCATCGGCCCGCGCGTGCCCCCGGCTTTCGAGCGCGGCGACCCGAAAGTCGGCTGGCTGTTTTCCGATCCGGTCGCCGCCGCCAAGGACTATTACAAGCGAACCGGAATTTTTCCGATCATGCATCTGATCGGGGTACGCCGCGAACTGGCCGAGCGGCATCCCTGGCTGCCGGGGGCGGTGCTCAAGGCCTTCGAGCGCTCCAAGACGATCGCGCTGGAAAAGCTTTCCGATACGTCGTCGACCAAGGTGACGCTGCCGTTCGTCGAGGAGCGGCTGATGGAAGCGCGCGCCTTGATGGGCGAAGATTTCTGGCCCTACGGCGTTGCCGCCAGCCGCAAGACGTTGGAGACCTTTCTCAAGCATCACCATTCGCAAGGCCTGTCGTCGCGCTTGGTGACGCCGGAAGAACTGTTCCATCCCGGCACGCTCGAGAGCTTCAAGCTTTAATGGCGACCATCACCAGCATCGCGGGCGGCGCGCCCAAGCCGGTGTTCGACCGGCTCGGGCCGGTTTACCAACAGCGCACCGGTCATAAGCTCAACGCGCTCTACGACAGCATGAGCGGCATCGCCGCCCGGGTCGCCGCGCATGAAGCGCTCGATGTGCTGCTGATGCCGGTGGCGACGATCGAGGCCTATATCAAGCAGGGCATCGTGCAGGGCGCCTGCACGCCGCTCGCCAATATCGGGCTTGCGGTCGGCGTGACCGCCGGGGAGCCGGTGCCCGATGTCTCCACGCCGGAGGCGCTGCGCGCGGCGCTGTTGGCCGCCCGCGGCGTGGTGCATGCGCCGCCGACCGCGACGCCGAGCGGCGCGCAGAGCGACAAGGTCATCAAGACGCTGGGCTTAAGCGAAGCGCTGGCGGGCCGCGTCTCGCACAAGGTTGGGCTCGCCGGCGGGCTGGCCATGATCGCGAGCGGGCAGGCCACGCTCGGCATTTTCCCCAAGAGCGAGATTATCAGCGTGGCGGGCATTGCGCTCGCCGGCCCGCTGCCGCCATCGCTGCAGCTCACCACCACCTACGGCGCGGGCGTCACGGCCGCGAGCCCGGTCGCCGGACCGGCCGCCGCGTTCATCCGGTTCCTGATCGAGCCGGACAGCCGCAAGGTGTGGACCGCGTGCGGGTTCGATGAGCCGCCGACCTGATCCCGACTCCGTCGTGCCCCGCGCAATGCGGGCATCCCAGACTTCTTCTTGCTGCTCGACGCTTGGCCCTGGGTTCCGGCGCTAGCGCGGCGAGACGAACGAAATATGCGTTAGCTCTTTGCCGGCCTGAGCTTCACGTGGATGTTCTTTTCCTGCGTGAAGCTCAGCATCTCCTCGAAGCATTCCTCGCGCCCGAGGCCCGACTGCTTGTAGCCGCCGAACGGCGCGCCGAGGAAATGCTTGCCGACTTCGTTGATCCAGACGTAGCCGGCCTCCACGCTCATGGCGGTGCGGTGCGCGGTGGACAGATCGTTGGTCCAGATCGAGCGGTGAGGCCGTATTCGACCTGGTTGACTTGCGCCAGCATCTTGGCCTCGTCGCTCCATTTGAACACGCCGAGCACCGGCCCGAAGATTTCCTCGCGCGCGATGCGCATGTCCATGGTCACGTCGGCGAACACGGTCGGCTCGATGTAGAAGCCGTTGGCGAGCGCCGGATCGGCGGGCGCGCCTGCCGCCCGCGACGACGCGCGCGCCTTCGCTCTTGCCGGCATCGATATAGCTCATCACGCGGTCGTACTGCGCCTTGGAGATGATCGCGCCCATGGTGGTGGCGGGATCGGTCGGGATGCCCGGCTTGTAATGCGCGATGCGCTGCCTTCACGCGCTCGATCACCGCGTCGTGGATATTCTCGTGCAGGAAGGCGCGGCTGGTCGAGCCGCAGGACTGTCCGCACCAGGTGAAATTCATGCCGGCGATGACGGCGCCGGCGACCTCGTCGGGGTCGGCGTCGGCATAGGCGATCAGCGCGTTCTTGCCGCCGAGTTCCAGCATGCGTGCGCTTGACCGTGTCGGCGGCGGCCTTCATCACCGCGCGCCCGGTCGGCACGCTGCCGATCAGCGCGATCTTGGCCACGTCGGGATGGCTGGCGAGCCGCTGGCCGGCTTCGCGTCCGCCCGGCACCACATTGAACACGCCGGGCGGCAGCATGCCGCCGATCAATTCGGCCAGCCGCAGCGAGGACAGCGGCGCCTGCTCCGGCGGCTTGACGATCAGCGTGTTGCCGGCGGCGAGCGGGGCGGCGGATTTGCCGGCGCAGAACATGAACGGGATGATTGAACGGGATGATGCGCCCGACCACGCCGAACGGCTCGCGCACCGAGAAATTGACCACGTCGGGTCCCATCGGGATCGATGAGCCCTTCATTTCGGTGACGAGGCCGGCGAAGAACTCCATCTGCGCGGCCGCCACCATGGCGTCGCTCACCATCTCGCGCACCGGGTTGCCGCAGTCGGCGGCGTCGATCATGCGCCAGTTCCTTGGCATTCTGGCGCGCAGGATCTCCGCGATCCGGCGCAGAATCTTGGCGCGCTCGAGCGGCAGCACGCGCCGCCATTCCTTGAACGCGGCCTTGGCGGCGGCGACCGCCGCGTCGATATCCTCGGCGCCGAGCGTCGGCCACCCTGCCGAGCGACAGGCCGGTGCCGGGATTGATGGTGTCGACGATAGCGGCCGGATTTCGGCTCGTGCCAGGTGCCGCCGTAATAGGCGCCGCGGTTGGTCGGCAGCGCCATGGCCGCCGCTGCGGCCGATTGGGGAGAGACGACGGTGGTCATGTCACTGTTCCATAGCTAGGCGATTACATTTTCAAAGCCGCTTGATGCTGTCGAGACCGCCGAGGCGGCCGACCAGCGCATTGGCGCCGATCGCCAGCACGAACAGCACGATCAGCATGGCATACATGCGCGGCATGTCGAACGTGCTGTAGGCGTTGATGATCAGGAAGCCGAGGCCCTTGTTCGACAACTTGGTCTCGGCCAGCAGCGTGCCGATCAGCGCCATGCCAAGGCCGAGCCGGAAGCCGTTGACAATCGGATGGCGCATCGCCGGCAAATAGATTTTCCACACCATCTGCCAGGTCGTGGCGCGGAAACTGTTGCCGACGCGGATCAGCACCTTGTCGATTCCGCGCATGCCGGCGGCGACGGAGAGCGCGATTGGAAAAAAGCAGGATAGCGTGCCGAGCGCGATCTTGGATGGCGTGCCGATGCCGAACCACATGATCATGATCGGAAAGAAAATGATCTTGGGCGTCGGCCCGAGGTAATAGAGAAATTGTTCGTAGGCCTTGGACAGGAAACGGTTGGCGCCGAGCGCGAGGCCGACCAGCATGCCCGACAGCCCGCCGATGGCGAGCGCCGCGCCGATCTCGCCGGCGGTGACGGCGAGGTTGAAATAATACTCACGGCCGGTGAGCAGATCGATCAGCGCGCGGCCAATCGCCAGCAGCGAGGGCACCACGTCGCGGTAGAGCAAGCCGGAATGCGAGAGAGATTCCCACAACCCCAGCACGCCCAAGACGATGGCGACGCGCAACAGCGTCACCGGGCTGAACGCCGGCGCGGCAACTGCTGTTTGTCTTAGTCGACCGGTCTCAGCCATCGCTCGGCCTTTTCCAACGCCATAAAGAACAACACGCTCACCAGGATCACAAAACAGATCGCCGCATAGGTGCCGGCCAGGTCGTAGCGTTCGGCCAGATCCTCGATGAGCTGGCCGAGCCCGCCGTAGTTGATCAGGAATTCGGTGCCGACGACGTTGATCAGCGCGAAAATCAGTCCCAGGCGCACGCCGACGAAGATGGTCGGCAGCGCGGCCGGAAACAGAATCTTCCAGAACTGCTGGGTGGGTGTCAGATTAAAGCTGCGGCCGACATTGACCAGCACCTTGCGGGTGCCGGCAATGCCCTCGATGGTCTTCAGGATTACCGGCGGCAGCGCGGCGATGAAGCCCATCATGATGATGGTCCAGGCGTTGCGGCCGAAGATCACCATGAACAGCGGGTACATCAGGACCAGCGGCGCCGAGGCCATGGCGGCGACCCAGGTCTCGCAGGCCTGTTGCAGCAGCTTGAAGCGGTGCATCAGCACGCCGCCCGCGACGCCGAATACGGTGAGCATGACGCCGGCGGTGAGGCATTCGGTGGCGGTGAGCAGGAAGCGGCGGAATGCGTGTTCTTCGACAATCAAGCGATAGAAGCTGCCGATGATTTCCGAGGGCGGCGGCACGATGAAACGGTTGATGACGCCGCCCTGGATCAGCAGCTCGATCGCCGCCAAGAATACGACAAGGCTGCCGAGGCCGACGGCCTTCGGCGCGTAGGCGCTCGGCCCGATGCGTTTTGCCGGCGCCGCGGCGGTCACGACGATACGCTTTCGTGATGCAGCACGTGGGATTCCTCGTCGCGCATGCCGCGGCTGGCTTCCTCGCGCAGATCGTTCCAGATTTGCGCCACGTAGCGGCCGAAGGCTTCGCTGCTGACGATCTCCGAAGTGCGCGGGCGCGGCAGGTCGATGTCGACGATACGCTTCGTTTTGCCGGGCCGGTAGGTCATCACCAGGATGCGGTCGGACATCTGCACCGCTTCGGTGATGTTGTGGGTGATCAGCAGCGTGGTCTGCTTGAGCTGCTGCTGGATTTGCAGCACCTTGTCGCCGAGCAAGAGCCGGGTCTGTTCGTCGAGCGCGGCGAACGGCTCGTCCATCAGCAGGATTTTCGGCTCGGAGGCGAGCGTGCGGGCGAGCGAGACGCGCTGGCGCATGCCGCCGGAGAGTTCGCCGGGATAGCGGTTTTCGAAACCGTCGAGACCGACCAGCGCGATGAAATGGCGCGCGCGCTCGGCGCGCTGGGCGCGCGCCATGCCGACGAGTTCGAGCGGGAAGGCGACGTTGTCGATCACCGTGCGCCAGGGGAAGGTGGATTCCTCCTGGAACACCATGCCGATCGATTTGTGCGGGCCGGAAATGGTTTCGCCGGCGACGCTGACGACGCCCGCATGATGGCTGAGCAGCCCGCCGATCACGTTGAACAGGGTCGATTTGCCGCAACCGGAGGGACCGATGACCGAAAGGAATTCGCCGGGTTTCACCTTGAACGACACGTCGTCGACCGCGGTGATCGGGCCGTCCGGCGTCTCGTAGCGCACGACGATGTCGTCCACCACCAGGATGGCCTCATCCGATTGCCTCGCCGGTGCCGCTGACATCGGAACAGCCTATTCGCTTTTGCGGGTCATCACCGCGGTCATCGCGGCAGTGTAGCCGGGTTCCACGCGCACATCGACGACCGCCACGTCGCCGGCCTCGACTGCAGCGATCGCCTTCTCGAAAGTCGGCAGCAAATCGTCGATCAGACCGACCGGGCCAAAGCCGCGCGCGCCTTGCGCGCGGGCGATGCCGGCAATGTCGATGTCGGGCTCGGAAATGCGTTGGCCGACCCAGCGGTTCTCGACCGGCCGGTTGCGCATACGGGCGACCCGTTCCTGGTGCAATTCGTCGTTGAAGAAGGAACGATTGTTGGCCACCACGATCAGGAGCGGAATGCGGTAATGCGCCGCGGTCCACAGCGCGGTCACACCCATCATGAAGTCGCCATCGCCGCACACCGCGACCGGCAGGCGGCCCGAGCCCTTGAGCGCGAGCGCCGCGCCGACCGAAATGCCGGGACCGCCGCCGACGCCGCCGCCGCCGTCGGAGCCGAGGTAGTCGAGCGGATGGCGCAACGGCCAACTCGCGCCGTTCCATGACAATGAGACGTGGGTGAGCGTGGTCGGCCGGTCGCCGACGGCGCGGCGCAGCGCGTCGGCCAGATGATCGACGGTGAGCTTGCCGTCGCTGAGCTTGGGAAATTTCGGTGGCACCGGCGACATCGCCCGCGGACCGCTCGGGCCGAGCGCCGCCAGCAATGCCGGCACCGCGGCATCCGGCTCGCAGGCCATCAGCACATCGACCGGCGGCAGGCCCTGATAGTCCATGCTCCAGCCGTTGTGCAGGCGATGGTCGACCGACACCTGCACGACCTTGGCCGCGATATGGCCGCCGAGATTCTTGAAGGTGCCGGCAATATCGACCCAGTCGAGGCTGAGGATGGCGTCGGCGGCGCGGATGGCGTCGGCGGCCTCGGGCGAGAGCACCGTGGTGCCGGGCGCGCCGGCGTGCAGCGGATGATCGGTCGGGAAGGCGGCGCCGACCTTCATGTCGGTCACGACGCGGGCGCCCAGGCGCTCGGCCAGCGCGATGCGCGCCTTCCAGGCGCCGGGATCGCGCGAGACGCGGCCGGCCAGCATCACCGGATGCTTGGCGGCGAGCAACAGCTCGGCGGCCTTCTTGACGGTCTCCGCCGGCGCCGCGCTCGCGGTCTCCGGCATGTAGCGCTTGGCGTCGATCGGGGCGACCGGCTCGGTCAGTTTGGCTTCCTGCATCTCGGCATCGAGATTGATGTAGGTCGGCCCGCGCGGCGCGGTGTTGGCGATCCAGCCGGCGCGCAAGACCGCTTCGCGCGCGGCGACCGGGGAGGCCGGCTGGTCGTCCCATTTGGTGTAGCCGCGCACCAGCGCGCCCTGGTCGCGCGCGGTGTGGATCCAGTCGATCCACGGCCGCCGCTTGGTCGCGTCGACCGGCCCGGTGGCGCCGAGCACGACCATCGGCATGCGGTCGCACCAGGCGTTGAAGAACGCCATGGTGGCGTGCATCAGCCCGACATTGGAATGCACCGCCGCCGCCATCGCCTTGCCGGTGACCTTGGCGTAGCCGTGCGCGATGGCGACCGCGCTTTCCTCGTGCAGGCAGAGCAGCATCTGCGGCCGCTCATTGCCGAGGTAGTTGACCAGACTGTCGTGCAGGCCGCGATAGCTGGCGCCCGGATTGAGCGCGATATAGGGGATGTCGAGCGCGCGCAGCGCGTCGGCCACCACGTCGCTGCCGAAGCCGGCGGCGTTGATGCCGGCCAACACGGGGCGGTCGATGGCGGCCAGGGTGGGATCGCGGGCCGGTGGCATTTTGGCGCTTTCGCGCTCGGATTTCGACACTGTTGCATCCTGCCGTCACCCGCCCGTGCGGGGTGGCGGCATTTGAACCGGATCACGAGCCCTGACGCAACCGGGCCAGCACCTTGAGGCCGGCATAGCCGTCGACCGGCTGCATGCCGACCTTTTTCTGGAAAGCGAGAATGGCCTTGACCGTATCCAAGCCGGTGCGGCCGTCGACGCCATCGGTCGGAAAGCCGCGTTCATTGAGGCGGCGCTGGATTTCCTTGACCTCTGCCAGCGTTGGCGTGCGCTCGCCGCCGGGGAACTGCTGGCGGAACGGCGGGTCGCCGCGGATCAGGTCGCCGAGATGGAGGAGCGCCAGCGTGTAGCTGGTGGAGGGGTTGTAGGCGTAGACGGCGTAGAAATTCTGTCCGACCAGGAAGGCCGGACCGCCACGCACGGGCGCCCACAGTTTCGCGCGGTCGCCCGGACGCGCGTAGGCTTTGCCGTCGGCGCGCCGCACGCCGAGGGCTTGCCATTGTCCATAGCTGCGCCAGCCGCTCGCCGCGCGATCGCCCAGTTTGACTTCGCAGCCCCAGGCTTCGCCGCGCCGGTATTTGCCGCGCTCGACCAGGTAGCGCGCGGTGCCGGCCAATGAATCGTCGGGGTTGCCGAACGGCGTGATGCGGCCGTCGCGGTCGTAATCGACGCCCATATGGAGCCACACCTCCGGCATCCACTGGGTGTGGCCCATGGCGCCGGCCCAGGAGCCGATCATGTCGCCCGGATGTCCCCAGCCGCGGTCGACGATGGTGAGCGCGTTGAGCAGTTCGGCTTCCCAATAGGAACGCCGGCGCCGCTCGCCCCAGGCCAGCGCGGCCAGCGCCGGGATCACCGGCCGCATGTATTTCCGATTGACGATGACATCGCCGAACGACGACTCCATGCCCCACAGGCCGAGCATGGCGTAGCGGTCGACGCCATAGTCTCGCTCGATCCGCGCCAGCAGACCGGCATATTCCTTGGCGCGCTCCTTGCCGGTGATGACGCGCCAGTCGGAACAGCGGCGGTTGATGTACTGCCAGACCTGCTCGGTGAATTCCGGCTGCGCGCGAAACTGCGCGAATACGCTGGTATCGGGCGTAAGCGCGTTCATCACCCGGTCATAGGTCGTCTCCGAGATGCCGCGCCGGATGGCGCGGGCGCGGAAGCCCGCAACCCAGCGGGCGAAGTCGGGCGATGGCTTGGCAAACGTCTGTCCGCCGAGCGCGAGGCCGGCGGTTGCGCCGAGCGCGACGGAAAGGCAGGCGCGGCGGGTCAAAGGCACGATCGGCCGGGTCGTTTCACCAGGGGGGATTCGCAGCATGGCGGCATTCTATTCGTCGCGGCGTCCGGCCAACAGCTATTTGCAAAGATTGACCAGGATGTGGACGCCCGAGCGGGCGGCCAAATGCCGAGCCAAACCCCCGCAGGCGGAAATCTCTCGCTCAGTCGATCATCAATAGCGAAAGCCTTCGCGCTCCTGTTTTGAGAACCAATCCGATAAGGTCTTTGGTTCAGATCCCGAAGCCTTGCGACCCGATCGGCGCGATGTTGCCTTGAGATTGTCCTGGGCATGCTTCTCCGGGCGTTCGCGCGCAACCGCGGCCGGTTCCGTCTCCAAGACCTCGCTTGCAGCAGCGGCTAATTTCTCCGCCGCCTCTTTTTCGAGCCGGAGTTTCCGCAAGCGCGCCACCTTCTGGCGTTCGGCCTCCGCTTCGGCGTCGAGCGGCAATACCACCTTCGGATGCGCCTCCTCGGCCGAGACCAAGACGCCGATGATTGTTATTTCGCCGAGCGCCTTGCACGCTTCCAACCGATGAAGCCCCTCGACCAGAACGAAGCGGTCTTCGTCGGGCCGCACGTGAATGGGAGTTTGTTGTCCGATTTCCAGGATGCTCTCCGCGATTTCTTGGACGAGCTCGGACTTGAGAGTTTTCCTCCTCTTCACAGGCACGTAAATCTTGTCGATCGGAAAACTTTCCGGTTTGGACATAGCTTCTACTCCGCAGTGATCCAGCCCAATCCAAAACATCTGGCGCCAACCACGATGGTGCTGAGCAACGCGACCAGCACGCGCAACGCGAATGGCGACATCGGGAACTCGGACCTCTCGGAAGAGGAACCCGTACAATAAACAACATTCAGCGGTCATGCCGCAAGACTTCCAGGAGAGATGGTGAGAAGGCGTGGAATTTTTGCAACAAGGTCTCGGGCGAAGACTTGTTGCGCAGCGGCGTGCTGCGGGGAGATGCCTCTCTGCTGTGAGGAAAATAGCGGGCATGGCGCCGGCGTGTCTTGTGAGTGCACGCCGAATGACGCCGGTATCAGTGCCTGGCCCTGTGCCGGCGCCGGTGGCGGTGGTGGATGCGGTGACGCTTGTGCAGCTTGGCGCGCGCGGCCTCCTGTTCGATTTTCACCGGTGGCGCTGACGAGGCCACGGACGTCGCCGGCGGCGATGCCGAGGCGGTGGGAACCTCCGGTGGCGGCGTGGGGTGCAATACGACCGGCAGCTTGACGGGAACCGGCGGCGCCGGCTCGCCCGGCTCGATCTCGGTGCCGCGGCCGCCGACCAAGCGCTCATAAGCCGCGACCAGCGTCATATACGGATTGACCCACACCCAGCCGATGGCGGTGAACACCTGAATGTTGAAATGCAGGTGGTAGGACGTGCCGTTCTCATGATCGCCCCAGGTGGCGACCTTGCCGATAATCTCGCCTTCGCTCACTTGCCGGCCGTTCAGCAGGCCGTCGGCATCCATGAATTTCGGATTCATGTGCAGGTAGCGAAAGCGGACATGCTCGTTTTCGGTATTGACCACGATATAGGCGCCGAGATTTCCGGGCAGGCGACGGATGACACCGTCCTGCACGGCGGCGACGTAATCCTGGTAGGGCAGGCAGCGATCGGCCTCGGCGTTGTTGAGCACGCATTGCGAGGGACGAATGTCCTCGCCCTGGTGACCGTAACCGCCGGGACACTGGCCGACCAGAAAGTCGCGCTGTTCGCAGAAATTGTCGCGCCACGGATAGGTGAAATTTACCGCCGCCGATTCATCGAACACCAGCGGCTTGCCGTTCACCTTGCATTGGTACGGCGCACCCTTCCGGCCCAGCCGCCCGCTGTGTCCGGTGTGATAACAATCGCCCCACGGCAGAAACGATTGCGACTTTACATAAGCCGGCGCGCGGGCGATCGGAAACCGCATGCGGGTATAGACGTGGTAATCAATGCGGCCGGGCATTTTCTTCCAGCCGGTGTTCTCGATCAGATCGCCCGGGGCGTAATAAGTGAAATCCGACTTGGGCGCCGGCCGGCTGAGGTCGAGCTTTGGCTCCGTAATTTTTGCCGGCGTGCCGCCGGCAATATGCAGCAGCTTTAAAAAGCGCAGCGCGAGCGGATCGGCCTCCCTGCACCCGAGGTGTCTCGACGAAGGGTGCATGTCGTAGCACTGGATGGAGAGCACGTAAGGCACGCCGAAGCGCTGAAACACATAACGCAAATGTGCTTCGCTTAAAATGCGCCGGATGCCGGGAAATGTTTCGATCAGCTCCTTCGGCGGCGGCGTTTCCTTTTCAATGTGGTCGGGGCCGTCGAGGTCGTAAATGAAAGCCGCGCCTGAAATCTCGAACACGATCGGCTTTTCATAACGGATTTTCAGTCCGTCTTGCCGGTTGCTGAGGGTAAAAGTCGCGTCATAGCCGGCCGGTCCGGGCAGGAAGAATTTGGTCGGATGGAAGCCGCCAAAATATTTTTCCGAATTCGCCGCCACTTGTTTGTTCTCGGCGGCATCCTTGCCAGCTTCCATATCTTTGCGAAAACTGTCGACGTCGAACGGCAGCAGCACCGGCACCGTGCTTTTGTCGATGCCGGCAAAGCGCTTGGCGGTGATGGCGTTGAGACGGGCGAAGGCCTCAGCCGGTGATTGCGTGCCGCGATCGGGCAGGCTCGCCGCCGCCGCATCCCAATTGACGTCGCTCAGCGTAATGATGGGCCTTTCCATCTCGCCGGCGGCGGCTGGACCGGTGACGAGCAACGCCAGGCTTACAAGAACGGCACGTTTCAACAGGCATACCTCGGTCGGCCCGCCGGTCCGGGCTGCAAGGTCGGTTTCGCAAGAGTTAACGGCATCGCTTGCCGGCATACAAGGGTCGCGCCCTGGTGTAGGGTTCGGCCGGCAAAAGCGGAACTGACGGAGACGCGTGCGACATGACGGTCAACGAAGCGAGCGGAATGGGAACGGCGAGCGCCGAGCGCGCGCCGGAAATCATCGAGAGCGGCGGCACGGCGCGGCTGCACTTGACGCTCGCCACCATGGACTACGACCACGTGCGTGACTTGACCAACGGGCAGGTGCGGGCGGAAGGCATCGTGCTCACGGCATTCAACCTGCCGATCGAGGAGGTCACCTTTCGCTTCGTCAAGAACCGCGAGTGGGACATATCCGAATTGTCGTTCGGCAAATTCATCGGCTATTGCTCGCAAGGCAATTCCCCCTTCATTGGCATCCCGGTGTTTCCCTCGCGCGTATTCCGCCATTCGGCCTTCTACGTGCGCGCCGACCGCGGCATCGCGTCACCGAAAGATCTGGAGGGCAAGACCGTCGGCATTCCGGAATGGGCGCAGACCGCGGGGATCTATGCGCGCGGCTTCCTGGCCGAGACGGCGGGCGTCGATCTCACTAAGATCAAATGGGTGCAGGCCGGCCTCAACCAGGCCGGACGCGACGAGAAGGTCGAGTTCACGCTGCCGCAAGGCATTCAATATTCGCAACGGCGCGACAGCAGCCTCTCCGCGATGTTGCTGTCGGGCGAACTCGACGCGGCGCTTACGGCGCGCGTGCCGGATGCTTTCAACCGCGGCGGCGGCAAGATCGTGCGGCTCTTTCCAAACTACCGCAGTGAGGAAATGCGCTATTACGACTCAACCGGCATCTTCCCGATCATGCATGTGATAGCCATGCGCCGCGCCGTGTTCGAGCGCTACCCGTGGGTGGCGATGAACATGTTGAAGGCATTCGAACAGGCGAAAGCGCACAGCCTCGAGCGCATTAGCGATCTCACGGCGTCGCGCATTCCGGTGCCATGGTCGGCGGCGATCGCCGGCGAATGGAGCCAGAGCTTCGGTCCCGATCCGTTTCCCTATGGACTGGAAGCAAACCGCAACACGCTCGACGCGTTCTGCCGTTTTGCCCACGACCAGGGCGTCACCGCGCGCAGGCTTGTGCCGGACGATCTGTTCCCAAAGGAAGTGCGCGCCAGCGCAAGGGTTTAGCCGCACGCTTCGCCCGTTCCCGCGCCGGTGGAATGCCAGCGGAAGGTATTCGAAGCTTTGAAATAAATATAATTTTCCGCTTGCGCCAAATGACTTGATGCAGGTCAATGAAACTTCCATGGTTCGCAGGTTCGCTGACAACGATCGATTATTCTGCGGATAGCTGGCGTTCGTTTTTCTTGCTTCGTGTGCGCAAGATCTCGGCTGCTTGATACGAAATGCCATCTGGGGAGGAATGCGATGAAATCGATGACCAGGCTCGCGATGTTGGCCGCGCTGGCGGCGAGCATAGTCGGACTTGCGAGCATTTCGGCCCGCGCCGACGACGCGTTCTATACCTTTAAATCCGTGCTTTCTTCCGGAGGCGCCAATTGGTGCATCGATGTGCCAGGCGCCGAGTATCAACCCGGCAAGCCGCTGGCGATTTGGGATTGCAACGGAAAACCCAGCCAGACGTTCGGTTTCGAGAATGAAAGCAACTTGACCGCTGGCGGGCTCTGCCTCGACGGTCTGGCCGGGGCGTCCAATCAATCGCCGAGCGCCGGCGATCCGGTCGTCATTGCCGAATGTAACGGCAGCGATCAACAAGTCTGGGAGTTGCAGCCATTCGAGAACAGGCCGGACGTGGTAGCGATCGCCAACCCGGATGGTTTGTGCGTCACGGTAGACGGCGCCACGATCGGGCAGGGAACTCCGCTCTCGCTCGCGCAATGCAGCGAACTTGACACCCAGGGCTGGGTGAGCGGCGAAATCGCTCAACCGGCCCCCGTCGCTGGCTTTGCCGAGCCCGAATACTATTGGTACTCCGGCCACCGCTATTGTTGGTACGACGACGGCTGGCGCGGTGGCGGCTGGTACTGGTGCGGTGAAAACTTTCATCGCGGCGTCGGCTGGGGCGGGCCAATAGGCTGGCACTACTGGCATCACCGCGGGCATCGCGTTTTCGATCGTCGTGTCCGTTTCCGCGGCCATCGCGGGCGTCCGGACCATTTCCATGGCGGCGGCATGGGTGGCCCGATGGGTGGTCCAATGGGTGGCTCGATGGGTGGTCCCATGGGAGGTCCGATGGGCGGTCCAATGGGTGGTCCAATGGGTGGCCCTATGGGCGGTCCAATGGGTGGTCCAATGGGTGGCCCTATGGGCGGTCCGATGGGCGGCCCGATGGGTGGTCCAATGGGTGCATGGTCCGATGGGTGGCCCCATGGGAGGTCCGATGGGCGGTCCAATGGGTGGCCCCATGGGAGGTCCGATGGGTGGCCCCATGGGTGGTCCGATGGGAGGTCCCATGGGTGGCCCGATGGGAGGTCCCATGGGTGGCCCGATGGGTGGCGGCGGGATGGGCGGCGATGAGTAGCGGTATGGGGATGGGAGCCGTATATTCCGACATCCGCGCCAAGCATGACATCGTCCTGCTCGGCCATCTCGAAAACGGCCTCGGCTTCTACCGCTTCAGCTACAACGGCAGCGACAAGGCCTATGTCGGCGTGATGGCGCAGGAAGTCCAAGCGGTCAGGCCCGATGCGGTCGTGCGCGGCAGCGACGGTTATCTGCGCGTCTATTACGATCGGATCGGTCTGCACATGCAGACCTGGGAAGACTGGGTCGGCTCGGGCGCGAAGATTCCGGCAACCGCCGCGTCGCTGCGGCAATGAAGCCGGAGCGCTGAGCGCCCTTGCGGGCATCGGCCACGAGAAAACGCAAAGGGCGGCCGCAAGGGCCGCCCTTTTCGTTTGGCGCAAACGGGGATCAATCCTTGGCGCGCTCGACGTACGAGCCGTCGGCGGTCATCACCACCACGCGGGTGCCGGGCACGATGTGGGTCGGCACCATGGTGCGCACGCCATTCGACAGCATCGCCGGCTTGAACGAGCCGGAGGCGGTCTGGCCCTTCATGGCCGGTTCGGTCTCCACGATTTCCAGCGTGACCTTCTGCGGAATCTCGATCGAAACCGGGATACCCTCGTGCACGGCGAGGTTCACTTTCATGCCTTCCTGCAGATAGGCGGCCTGGTCGCCGAGAAGATCGGCCGGCAAGGCGACCTGGTCGTAGGTTTCCCCGTTCATGAAGTGGAAGCCGTCGCCGTCCTGGTAGAGGTAGGAATATTCCACGTCCTCGACATGGGCGCGCTCGACCTGGTCGGTGGTCTTGTAGCGCTGCTGGGTCTTCACGCCGTCGGAAATCCGGCGCATATCGACCTGCGTCGTGGGCGTGCCCTTGCCGGGATGAAAATTTTCCGCGTTAAGCACGACATAGAGCTTGCCGTCGATATCGACGATATTGCCTTTGCGGAGCGAACTGGCGATGACCTTCACGTTTAGCGTCCTCAAGTTTAGGGCGGCGCGGAACCGCGGTTTCGGGCCGCACCATAGCGATCTTGGCGTCGGATGCCAGTCTTTCCCGGGCCCGGTTCCGTCGAGGTAAATGTGCAAAAAGGCTCGCCGTTTTGGCTTCCCGGCGCCCATGCCGGCCGCCGGCCTTTCCTGTTGGCGCGCGGGCGCATCGCGGCGAACTTGCGCGCCTGGTTTGCCGCGCGCGAATTCGTCGAGGTGGAAACCGCGGCCTTGCAGGTCTCGCCCGGCAACGAGATCCATCTGCATGCTTTCGCGACCGAGCTGATCTCGCCCGGCGATACGCGGTGGCCGCTTTATTTGCGTACCTCGCCGGAATTCGCCGCCAAGAAGCTGCTGGCGGCGGGCGAGACGCGCATCGTCGAATTCGCCCGCGTGTTCCGCAACCGCGAGCGCGGCGCGCTGCATCATCCGGAATTCACCCTGCTGGAATGGTATCGGGCGAACGAGCCGTATGAGACGCTGATGGACGATTGCGCGGCGCTGATGGGCGAAGCGGCGCGCGCGGCCGGCGCCAAGCAGTTCAGCTTCCGCGACAAGAAGATCGATCCGTTATGCCGAACCGGAGCGCCTGACGGTGGCGGAAGCGTTCGACCGCCATGCCGGCATCGATCTGCTGGCGACGGTCGAGCAACGGCAAGGGCGATCGGGCGCGCCTTGCCGCCGCGGCGGCCAAGGCCGCCGTCGCCACCGCCGCGGATGACAACTGGGGCGATATCTTCAGCCGGATTTTGGCCGAGCGCGTCGAGCCGCGGCTCGGCATCGGTCGCGCCACCATATTATATGAGTACCCGTTGCCGCTGGCGGCGCTGGCGCGGGCGAAACCGGGCAGCGACCCAAGTGGCCGAGCGGTTCGAGCTTTATGCCTGCGGCGTCGAGCTCGCCAACGCGTTCGGCGAGCTCACCGATGCGGCCGAGCAGCGCGCGCGGTTCGAGACGGCGATGGCGGAGAAGCAGCGCATCCACGGCGAAAGCTATCCGCTGGACGAAGATTTCCTGGCCGCGCTGGCGGCCATGCCGCAGGCGTCCGGCATGGCGTTGGGCTTTGACCGGCTGGTGATGCTGGCGACCGGCGCGAGCCGCATCGAGCAGGTGATATGGACGCCGGTGGCCGAGCCGTAAACGATTACGGCAGTTGGATTGAAAAGGAACAGAATATGCCGACTCTCCGCACCCCGGCGCAATTGTGCGACCACGGCCTGGCGCCGCCCGAGCGGCGCGCCGCCCTCGACGCGGTGGCCGCGCGCTATGGCGTGGCGCTGCCGCCGGCCTTGGCGGACCTGATCGATCCGCACGATCCGCACGACCCGATCGCGCGTCAATTCGTTCCCGACGTCGCGGAACTCGAGCACGGACAAGAAGAACTCAGCGATCCGATCGGCGACGATGCGCACAGCCCGGTGGAGGGCATCGTGCACCGCTATCCCGACCGCGTGCTGCTCAAGCTCAACGCCGTCTGCGCGGTCTATTGCCGCTTCTGCTTCCGGCGCGAGACGGTGGGGCCGGGCAAGGCGCACGTGTTGTCGGCAGCCGCGCTTAGCACTGCGCTCGATTACATTCGGAGCCGTCCGGAAATCTGGGAAGTGATCCTCACCGGCGGCGATCCGCTGGTGCTGTCGGCGCGCCGGTTGCGCGACGTCATGAAACGTCTGCGGGAAATCGAGCACGTCAGGGTGCTGCGCATCCACACCCGGGTTCCGGTGGCGGAGCCGGCGCGGGTCACGGCGGAACTGGTGCGGGCGATCAAGGTCAAGGGCAAGCCCACTTATGTGGCCTTGCACATCAACCATCCGCGCGAACTCAGCGTCGCGGCGCGCGCGGCCTGCGCAACGCTGGCCGATGCCGGCCTGCCGCTACTCGGACAATCGGTGCTGCTGGCCGGGGTGAACGACACACCGGAAGTGCTTGGCGAACTGATGCGCGCGCTGGTCGAATGCCGCATCAAACCGTACTACCTGCATCACGGCGATCTGGCGCCCGGCACCGCGCATTTGCGCACCGATATTGCGACGGGGCAGGCGTTGATGCGCGGTTTGCGCGGGCGGTTATCCGGCCTTTGTCAGCCCACTTATGTGCTCGATATTCCGGGCGGCCACGGCAAATCACCGATCGGCCCGGATTATCTCGGGCGCGCCGAGGACGGCGGGGATTTACTGGTAGAGGATTTCAACGGGCGGCGGCATCGCTATCCGCCGTCGGCGCGAGCGTCCGAAACGAGGCCGCTCAATGGTGCCGGATCGCCAGCAGATCGAGCAGGGCCGCCGCCACCGCGAGGCTGGCGAAGCCGATGAACACCACGGCGATCACGGCGTTCCAGACGAAGTGCACGTCACGCCGCAAGGCCGCTACGACATTTTTGTTTTTCATCAAGGCCTGACCCTCTCGAGGAGAGCTCGTTGCAGGGCAACGCCAATGTACCCGCAAAGAATCAATCGGCCCATATTTTCTACATTAAATTTTCCGTCAAATGCAGCCGATGTTCGCATGGCAGCCATGATTGCGGTTGGCGCGGCACTATGGCGCACGCGCTGGGCCGCACGCCATATCGCCGCCGCAATTGAGAATAAGAGGCCGTCTTTGGCCGTTAACTGCCGCCGCGGCGCCGCCGCGAAATTCGCCGGTTGCGATCGGCGCGCGATGACGTAACCTGACGATCGGCGTTCGCCAACCAAGCACGGCAGGTCATGGGAACCATCATTGTCAATGGCAAGCGGTTTGCCGGCAACAGCGTCGCCATTCGCGACGGCAAGGTTGTCGTCGACGGCCAAGTGCAGGACGGCGAACTGCGCGGCGATATTGATGTGCGGGCGGTCGACGGCGTTGCAGGGCGCGCGGAATGTGTTGTTTCCGTCAGCGGCGCCGCGGCGTGCGGCGAGGCTGGCGCCGGCGCGGCGGTGACCGCAGGCGTTCGCGCTGGCGGCGCCATCCGAGCTGTGGCGTTTGCGTCGGCTGATAAGGGGTTGCGCAAAAGGCGGAAGCGGTAATTCTGTCGATGGCCGTCCACCGCTGCCCAGTGGCATGGGCGAACTGTCTAGGCTCGGCTTTGGCCGTTTGGCGCGACTTTGAGTTTCTTGTAAAGAAGCCAAGCTAAGAAATTGTTTCGACGCCTGGAATGGGGTCCACACCTCGGCGCCTCGAACGACCAAAAACGCGAAAAATTACTAGGGAGCTGGCGACGATCCGGACGGTGTGTTTCCCGCTCGGACTTCGCGGCGGACCGGGTAAAACGAAGCCATCAGATGAGACTGGTACCGATCGGAAGAGACTGGCATAAAAATCGGGTAGAGCGCCTCGTGAAACTGATTAAGCGGTGTCGTATTTCGGGCGCGCCGTGCCACCTTTCGTAGCAGGCGTCGGCATCATCGCATGGTTGACATTTCACTCGTTGAAACGCCGGTATTCGACCGCGCTGTTTCCGCCTACGAGGCAGGAGATCTGGTCGAGGCCGAGCGGCTCTGTGAACGGGTTATCGCGGTCCGACCTGATTTCTTTGGTGCAGCCAATCTTCTCGCTGTCGTTCAATCGCGACTGGCGAAAAAAAATGCGGCGCTGGCAAGCTACGATCGCGTTCTCAACCTGCGGCCTGGCTACGTTTTGGGGCACATCAATCGCGCAAACATTCTTGACGAACTAGGGCGCTATGACGAAGCGCTGGCGAGCTACGAACGCGCGATTTATTTGCGGCCGAATATTGCCAGGGTGCATTTAAATCGCGGCAACGTCCTTCAGGAGCTGAAACGTTACGAAGAGGCGGTGACGAGCTATGACCGCGCGATTCATTTGCGGCCGGATTTTGCCGCGGCGCATTTAAATCGCGGCAATGCCCTGCAGGCGCTGAAACGCTACGACGAGGCCCTGACGAATTACGCCCGTGCGCTCAGTCTGCAACCAGACTTCCCCGATGCGTTCTCGAATCGCGGGGGAGCGCTTCAGGCGCTGAAACGTTACGACGAAGCGGTGGCGAGCTACGACCGCGCGATTGCTCTGCAGCCGGGTCACGCCGCGGCGCACTTCAATCGCGGCACGGCGCTTCTGGAGTGCAAGCGGCACGAGGAAGCGCTGCCGAGCTTTGACCGCGCGCTGGCTGCGCGACCGGACTTTGCCGACGCATATCTCAATCGCGGCAATGCCCTGCAGGGCCTGAAGCGGTATGACGACGCCATAGCGAGCTACGCGCGCGCGGCCAAAATACGGCCTGACTATGCCGACGCGCATTATAACGAAGCGCTCTGCCGACTCCTGTCCGGTGATCTCGATCGCGGCTGGGAAAAATATGAATGGCGATGGCAGGTCGACCAGTTCCGGGATAGCAAGCGCAGTTTCACGCAGCCGCTGTGGCTCGGACAAAGCGATATCGCGGGCAAGACCATTCTGCTGTACGCCGAGCAAGGATTTGGCGACACCATCCAGTTCTGCCGCTATGTCCCCATGGTCGCGGCGCGCGGCGCACGCGTCATTCTTCAGGTGCAGGAGCCGCTCGAAAATTTGTTGACCGGTCTGAGTGGCGCGACGCAGGTCATCTCCGGGAGGGCCGCGCTGCCGGATTTCGATGTGCAATGTCCGTTGCTCAGCTTGCCGCTGGCGTTCCGCACAGGGCTTGCGACGATCCCGCCGCAGATCCCCGATCTGTGCGCTTCACCGCAGGCGGTGACGGATTGGGACATGCGGCTTGGACCCAAGCGTCGCCCCAGGATCGGCCTTGCCTGGTCCGGTCGCGCAACGCACGTCAACGATCATAATCGATCGATACGGCTCGCCAGTTTGTTATCGCTCTTGGATGTCGACGCGACCTTCGTCAGCGTGCAGAAGGACGTGCGCCCGGAAGACGCGGCAACGCTCCAAGCGAGAAACGACCTTCTGCATTTCGGCAACGAAATCAGAGACTTCTGCGATACCGCGGCACTCGTCGCAAATCTCGATCTGGTCATCTCCGTTGACACCAGCGTCGTTCACCTCGCTGCGACGCTGGCAAAACCGGTTTGGGTTTTGCTGCCGTTCACGCCCGATTGGCGCTGGCTGCTCAATCGCGACGACAGTCCCTGGTACCCGACCGTCCGCTTGTTTCGGCAAGATGAAAGGCACGTGTGGGATAACGTGATCGCGCGCGTTCATGCCGCGCTGCGCGACTTCATCGCGGGTGTGTCATAAATTGCACGTCGAAATTCACCGGGGTCGCGCGGCAAGCCGCGTCGTCACCGAATGCAAACGACCGGCGATTGCGGCTCACTTGCCTTTTCGCGTAAGACATCACCGTGGCGCGCGCTGAGTTCAAAAAAATGCCGATCAAAAACATCTTGTTCATCATGGCCGATCAATTGCGCGCCGATTATCTTTCTTGTTACGGGCATCCGACGCTGAAAACGCCGAACATCGACGCGCTCGCCGCGCGCGGCGTGCGCTTCAGCCGGGCCTATGTGCAGGCCCCGGTATGCGGCCCCTCGCGCATGTCGTTTTACACCGGCCGCTACGTCAGCTCGCATGGCTCCTCCTACAACGGCGTGCCGCTGCGCGTCGGCGAGATGACGATAGGAGACCACCTGCGCCCGCTTGGCATGGTCGTCGCCCTGGTCGGCAAGACCCACATGGCGGCGGACCGGGTGGGCATGGCGCGGCTCGGCGTCGACCCGTATTCGATCGAAGGCGTCTATGCCAGCGAGTGCGGCTTTGTGCCGTATGAACGCGATGACGGACTGTGGCCCGACGGAAGCGCGCCCTACGATCTGCCGTACAACACGTATCTGCGCGAACTCGGCTACGACGCGGACAATCCCTGGCACGACTACGCCAATGCGGCGGCGGGCGAGGATGGGAAAATCCTGTCCGGCTGGCTCATGCGCAACGCCGTCAAGCCGGCGCGGGTGAAGGAGGAGCATTCCGAGACCGCGTATATGACCAACCGCGCGATGCAGTTCATCGACGAGATCGGCGATGAGCCCTGGTGCCTGCATCTGTCCTACATCAAGCCGCATTGGCCCTATATCGCGCCGGCGCCTTATCATGCGATGTACGGACCAAAGGACATTATTCCTGTCAATCGCCACGCGCGCGAGCGCAAAAATCCGCACCCGGTGCATCGCGCCTATATGCAGCACGAGGAGAGCGTCAACTTTTCCCGCGCGAAAGTGCGCGAGGCGGTGATCCCGGCCTACATGGGCCTGATCAAGCAAATCGACGATCATCTCGGCCGGCTCTGGCGTTTCCTCGAGGAGCGCGGCCTGTGGGAGCAGACCATGGTCGTCTTCACCAGCGATCACGGCGACTATCTCGGCGACCATTGGCTGGGCGAGAAGGACCTCTTCCATGAGGAAAGCGTGCACATCCCGCTGATCGTCTACGATCCCGATGCGCAGGCCGACCGCACGCGCAATACCGTCGATCAGCGCCTGGTCGAAGCGATCGATCTGGCGCCCACCTTCGTCGACGCGGCCGGCGGGGTGCCGGCACGACATATTCTGGAAGGGCGTTCACTGCTGCCGGCAACGCGCGCTGCGGGCAACCGCGCGGGCGTGGCCTGGCGCGAGGCCGCCATCAGCGAATGCGATTATTCCTTTCGCGCGGCGCGCCACAAGCTCAAGCGGCCGGTCGACGGCGCGCGCGGCTGGATGCTCCGCACGCAGCGGTGGAAATACATTCTGTTCGAATCTTTCCGCCCGCAATTGTTCGACCTGCGCAACGACCCGCACGAGCTGGTCGATCTCGGGCGCGACCGTCGGCATGCCAAGATTCGCGCCGAACTGCATGAGCGCCTGTTCGCCTGGCTGCGCGCGCGCAAGATTCGCGTCACGCTGCCGTATGAGTTGATCGAGAGGAGCACCAATACCCACAAGACGCGCGGTTTTCTGTTCGGCGTCTGGTAGGCGAGCCGCGCCCGCGCCGGCGAATCGATGCGCGAGGATTCTCATCGGCTGTCCGCGAATTTTTTCGTGACGAAAATTTCCGGCGTTATTGCGCCGGGCAACGCTCATGGCCGCGCGCGATGACGAAGCTTGCCGCGGCGCGCCGGGCCGCTGGCGATTTGTCGGTTTCCGGCATCGCCGACCTGGTCGCGTTGCGAGTCTCACGCGGGGAACGTGCACAAACGTGCTCGATCGCGACTCTGTCCGCCGTACGCGCGCCATCGATTTTGGAATTCACCGTGGCGAGCGTGTGGAAAATAGTCGGTTAATTGGTAAAGGCGCCCTGCGAACGGCGGCGCCGCGGCTGATCGTGCCATCGGGAGCCGAGCGCCCGATCCGAAAAGGGTGGCCACCGCGGCGTCCCGGCCTTGGAAGGCGAGGGTGCCGGCGCCGTTAACCACGACAACGTCGGTTTCCAGGCGGTTCTTGTGGTTTACGGCGGCTGCCGATATCGTCGCGACCGCCCAGCGCATTCGCATCTGCACAAGCGCCGGTGGGCAGCGCGAGAATCTACCGGACCGGGATAGCCGCCGCGCCCCGACCTGAACGGCGGTAACCGGTTAAACAAAGGGGTTTTTGGCTCTGGAAACAGTAGCATTTTCGCCACAGTCCCTGGAAAAACAAATCCGGAGCCGCGCCAAGTCGGCGAGAAGCAGCAAAAGTTCCGTACGAAATAGCCTCTTCTAATCAATGAGTTATAAGGACAATTAACTTTTGCGGGGCGATAAATGGGCGGTGGATTCACGGAAATCAGTGTTGACTCCCACACCTACGAACGAGAGAGTAACCGTTACGAATACGTCAGTGAGCAATATTGCCGAAGAGCAATATCGCCATAACAGGGGGTTGTTTAAAATGACCAAGCGTTCGCGGAAGAATGCCTTCGGTAAGGCCAACGTTGTGCGTCGTTCCTCCCTGAAGACGATTCCCGTTCTGGCGACCGATCCGTTGTCGCGCAATAGTTCGACACTGCGGAAAAATGTCCGCACCACATTGTTGTTCGGCACCGCGCTCGGCACGGGCCTGATGGCGGCGACGACGGTGCTGGTGATGAGCACCAGCCCGGCGTTGGCGTGTTCCACAACTGATCCCGGTTGGAGCTGGAACTGTGGAGTGGGTGCGGACAACGGGCTTAATTGGTCTGGTAACGGCCCATTCAACTCTGGCAACCATCCGCTCGCCTTTGGCCCCTTCGGTGTCAGTGCGTATCAGAATCTGACCATCGTGACGTTGGGGACGGTGGCGATTGGTGAAAACGGTAATCACGGCCATGGCATCGGCATTTACGGCCGGCTGCAAGGCAGCAACTATTCCCCGAACCAAGGCTTTACGTGGAATGTAACGACCAGCAACGCCACCACGATCCAGGGCGGCAGCGTTGGCGTTAGCGATGGCATCTGGATCGATTCAGCGTTCCAGGATAGCACCATCAACATCCAATCACTGGGTGTCCAAATCGGCTATGCGGCCGATCCGGTGGCCAATGATGGCATCCATGTGAATCTGCACTTCAGTAACGGTGCGCCGTTTGCGTCGAATCACCCGACAATTGACGGCATCAACTCGCTCACGATCAATAATTCGGCGAACATCTTCGCCGATAACCACGCCATTTATACCCACGCCAACTTTTACAACCAAGCCGACCCGACGCTCATCGAGCACTTTTCTAATAGCGGTGACCTTACCAGCGTCAGCACAGTCATCAGCCATTATAACAAACAGGCTGCCGGAGTCGGTGGCGATGCCACGGCCGGTGTAACCCAAACCAACTCTGGCACGCTCACGAGCACGGGCACCGGAGGCGGCATTTATATTAGGACGATCGCCGACACTGCCGGTGGATCCGCCAATGCCTATAGCAAAGCCACCAACTCGGGGCAGATCAACAGCTATACGGATTCTATTTATTCGCACGCGGCTGCGAAGACTGACTACTTTGGCATTGGCACTGGGACGGGCGGCGTCTCGATCGCGACGGTCTATGTAAACAACCAGGTAGGCGGCACTCTGTCGTCCACCAATGGTGAAGGCATCGACGGCTTCGCGTCGGCCCGCGCCAACGGCTATGCCTATCACGCGGCGGGTGGAACCGCGACCGCGACGACGACGATCATCAACTCGGACGCGATCAACAGCCATTGGGATGGCATCGTTGCCGGCGCGGACGCGAGAGCCCGGGGATTTGGTTCTTATAGTACTTCGACCAACGATAGCGGTTCCGGCACCGGTGGCACCGCGATCGCGGGCCTTTCGATCACGAATAGCGCCGCGATTTCCAATTCGCACGGCGAAAGCATCGACGGCTCGAGCTACGCCAACGCTTTTGGCGGAGGCTTTCACGCGGCGGGCGGAACGGCGAGCGCCACCACGACGATCAGCAACACTGGAGCGCTCCACAGCGGGTGGAACGACGCTATCCAGGCCTCGGCGAAGGCAAACGCCAGCGGCTACGCCGATACCGGCGGCACGGCCACCGGCGGCACCGCGACCGCAGCCGTTGTGGTCAACAACACCTCGGCGGACGGCACTTTGTTCAGCCTGGAGCATATGGGCATCAACGCCCAGTCGACCGCCCTGGCCAATGCGGGCTACGGGTCTCGCTCCGCGCCTCTCACGGCCGTTGGCGGAACCGCGAACGCAACGACAACGATCACCAACGCCGCGGAGATCGCGGTTGAGAAGGATGGCATCTACGGCAGTGCGAATGCACAAGCCAATGCCGTCGCGACCACCAGCACCAGCGGCGGCTCCGCCACCGGCGGCAGCGCGATCGCGGGCGTGACGATCACCAATTCGGGCAAAATCTGGGATGTCCAGACGTCGGATGACGGCGGCGGCATCAACGGCAAGTCGATAGCTTCGGCCACCGCAAATGGCTTTAGCGCCGTGGGCGGCTATGCGAAGGCGACCACGACGATCGTCAACACCCCGCAAATCAATAGTTTTGGGGACAGCATCTACGGCGGCGCGCTGGCAAACACCAGTGCGTACGGGGTCGACGTCAAGGGCAGCTCCGCCAGCGGCGGCACGGCGATCGCGAACGCGGTGATCACCAACGGCACGGCCGACGCCCTTTCCAGCACCAACGGCATGGGCATTGACGGCGTCGTGACGGCCCTGGCCAAGGCGGGTAGCTCCAAAACGCCGTCCTACACGGCTACCGGCGGAACGGCGAGCGCGACCTTGTCGATTGCCAACTCCTCGTCGATCGTAAGCTCCGGCGATGGCATTGGCGGCACGGCCAAGGCAAACGCCAATGCCTACGGGTCAAATACGTTTACGGCATATTCTAAGGGGCAAACAGCTGCAGCTACTTCATATGCATATGGCGCGTGCGACGACGATCCGGTTTTGACCTGTAAGACCCACACCTACCCGGCCGTGTCCCATATCGATGCCACACTCTTCAGCTCCGGCTCGGCTACCGGCGGCACGGCGGTCGCGGACGTGGTGATTACCAACGCGGGTTCCATCTCCAGCATCAACAGCGAGGGCATCGACGGTTACGCGGGGGCCCACGCCAGTGCGTATGGCTTTAAGGCCTTTGGCGGCACGGCGAAAGCCACCCTGACAATCACGAACGCCCCGCCAATCAATAGCTATGGAACCGGGATCCTCGGTCACGCGAAGGCAGACGCCAACGGCGTTGGCCAGTACGGCCACTCTTATAGCTACTCCGGCACCGGGACCGGCGGCACGGCGGTCGCCTCGGTGGTGATCAGCAACGGCACGGCCGATGCCATCACCAGCACCAACGGCCGCGGCATCGACGGCTACGCGGGGGCCACGGCCAATGCCGAAGGCTTTATCGCCTTGGGCGGCACGGCGCATGCCAATACGGATATTACCAACTCTTCGGCGATCACTACGCTTGGCCAAAGCAAAGCGGAACTCCACCGGCATCTACGGCGGCGCCAGGGCGTTCGCCAACGCCGATACGGGCGGCAGTGCGGGCTATAGCGCTACCGGCGGCACGGCGATCGCGGGCGTTGTGATCACCAACAACGCAGGCGGCACGATAATTACTACTGGCAGCAAAGCCGCTGGCATCTTCGGCTACGCGTTGGCCGAGGCTAATGCGGGCGATGCGGCTTACTATGCGACCGGTGGCGTTGCGAGCGCCACGACGACGGTCAACAATTATGCGTCGATCACCAGCAAGGGGACCGCGCTCTACCAGGGCGCCAAAGCCCATGCGGACGGTTACGGCTCGTATGCCGGAGTATTCAGTTCCGGCACCGGCGGCACTGCTATCGCGGGCGTGACGATCGTCAACCACACGGGCGGTACGCTCTCCAGCAGCAAAGGCTACGGCATCGACGGCCTTTCGTTGGCCTCGGCCAATGCCCAAGGCACATATGCGTTTGGCGGGACGGCGAGCGCCACCACGACGATTACCAATTCTGCGCCGATCACTTTCGGCAAAGGGAGCGGCATCTACGGCGGCGCTAAGGCATTCGCCAACGCTGATCACAAAGGTAGTTCGGGCTATAGCGCTACCGGCGGCACGGCGGTCGCGGGCGTTGTGATTACCAACAACGCAGGCGGCGCGATAGTAGGCAGTGGCAGCAAAGGCGCTGGCATCTTTGGCTACGCGTTGGCGGCGGCCATTGCCGGTGACGATGCTACGCACGCGCTCGGTGGGACTGCAAACGCGACGACGACGATCACTAATTATGCACCGATCACTATGGCCGATAACAAAGGCAAAGGCGGAGGGATCGGCATCTACGGCGGCGCGAAAGCCGCTGCACACGGCTATGGCTCGTATGTCGCAAACGGTAACGGCACCGGCGGCACGGCGGTCGCGGGCGTGCTGATTACCAACAACGCAGGCGGCACCATCTCGACCAACAAAGGCAACGGCATCGACGGCTACTCGCTCGCCGGGGCCAACGCCCAGGGTTATTTTGCAACTGGCGGGACGGCGAGCGCCACCACGACGATCGAAAATTCCGCGCCGATCACGACTGCCAAAGGGGACGGCATCTACGGCGGCGCTAAGGCATTCGCCAACGCTGATCACAAAGGCAGTGCGGGCTATTATGCTACCGGCGGTACGGCTGTCGCGGGCGTTGTGATTACTAACAACGCAGGCGGCACGATATTATCAATGGGCAGCGGGAGCAAAGGTGTCAGCCTCGCTGGCATCTTCGGCTACTCGCTTGCGGCAGCCATTGCTGGTGACGATGCTACTCACGCGTACGGTGGCTTTGCGAGCGCTACGACGACGATCAACAATTATGCGCCGGTCACTACTTTAGGCGATAACAAGGGCCCCGGAGGGGACAGCATCTACGGCGGTTCGAAGGCCAACGCTAGCGCCTATGGCTCGTATACCGGATCTGGTTCCGCCACCGGCGGCACCGCGGTTGCGGGTATTGTGATCACCAACCACACCGGCGGCACCCTTTCCAGCAGCAACGCTGAGGGCATCGACGGCTATTCGGCGGCGAAGGCCATTGCCGAAGGCCATAGTGCAACTGGTGGGACGGCGAACGCCACCACGACGATCACCAACTTTGCGGCGATCACCAGCTGGCTTGACGGCATCTACGGCGGTGCGAAGGCAAATGGCAGCGCGTATGCGCGTAATGCCGGCAGCTATGCCTCCGGCGGCACGGCGACCGCGGGCGTTGTGATCACCAACAACACTGGCGGCACCATCTCGAGCATCAATGGCGAAGGCATCGATGGCTATTCGCACGCCAAGGCCATTGCTTCCGGCAAGGACGGATTGCCGAGCCAGGCGATTGGCGGGACGGCGAACGCCACCACGACGATCACCAACTTTGCGTCGATCGTGAGCTATAATGACGGGATCTACGGTGGCGCTCATGCGAATACGAGCGCCTACGCGACGACTGGCGGTTCCGCGACCGGCGGCACCTCTGTGGCGGACGTGTTCATCACCAATGCCGGCGAGATCTCGGTCAAGGGAATTGGCGAGGGCATTGACGGCAACTCGCAGGCCAAGGCCATCGCGGGCGGCGCCATACAACAATATGGCATCTTTGGTGTCCCCTATACGAACGCCGGCACGTTGAGTGCGACCGGCGGGACGGCGATTGCCACCACGACGATCCTCAACGCCGCGTCGGGGTCGATCCTGACCTACGCCGGCGACGGCATCGACGGCATCGCGCATGCGAACGCGAACGCCTACGGCTCGCCGTATAACAACCCGTTGAGCTTCGCGAGCGGTGGCTTTGCCAGCGCGACGGTGGCGATTACCAATCACGCGAGCATCGGCGCGCTGGGCGGATACTCCGGTGCAGCAGAAACTGGGCTCCGTGGGCGAACGGGGACGGCACCGGGATCGCGGGCTTCGCCTATGCTTCGGCGGATGCGGGCCAGTTCCACAACGTCAACCGGTTCTACCGCGCCAATCCGGCCACGCCCTTCGAAGTGCGGGCCTACACGGCGTTGGGTGGAACGGCGTTTGCCGCGACGACGATCAGCAATACCGGCCTGATCCACGCCTATCGCAACAGTTCAAGCACAGGTGACGGCATCGACGGCTTTGCGGTGGCTAACGCCGAGGCGATCTCGGCGGGTTCGTGGCCGTTCCGTTCCACGCATGGCACCGCCAGCGGCGGCCTTGCCATTGCGCAGGTGAACATCAGCAATTCGGGGCCGGGCATCTATGCCCTTTACGGCAACGGCATCGCCGGCGGCTCATACGCCAATACCAGTGCGTATGGCTTCTTCGCGACCGGCGGGCATTCGACCGCGACCACGACGATCGTCAACACCGCGCTGATCCATAGCGATGACGGGATCGACGGCTTTGCGAACGCTTACGCCGGCGGCTATGGTTCGGGCGCCGCTGATCCGGGCATCGGCACGGGCGGCGTCGCTTCGGCCGGCGTGATAATCAGCAATTACGCCAACATTAACAGCAGCTTTGGTAACGGCGGCGCCGGCGGGGTTGGCATCTACGGCGGTGCCTACGCCACGGCCACGGGCGGCGCTAATCCCAATAACGGTATCTTGCCTGATCCGTCGCGCCGTGCGTATGGCGGGACGGCGATCGCCACCACCAACATCTCCAACACCGGGACGATCTTCAGTGGCACCGGCGGGATCTATGGTCGCTCCTTTGCCAATGGCAGCGCTTACGGCGTCTACGGCATGAAGGGGACGGCGACCGGCGGCACCGCCAGCGCGAGTGTGGTGATCAATAACCAGGGCAATATCTACGCCCAGGATGGCGACGGCATCAAAGGCCTCGGGACCGCCTATGCCAACGCGTACCTGTTCACGTACCAGTCCAATACCTTCAATGCTGGGAGCAAGGTGCCGTTCAGCTCTGCCGTTGGCGGGGTCGCGAACGCCAGCGTGAACATCAGCAATTCCGGCAGGATCGTTGTCTACGGCGACAACAGTGAAGGCATCGACGCCCGGACAAACGTCAGTACGTATGGCGCCGGCACCGGCGGCACGGCCAATGCGGCTGTAGTCGTCACCAACAATGGCGGCGCCAACAGCATCGTCATGTATGGCAGCAATGCGCCCGGCATCTTGGCGGCGTCCGACGCGCAGGCGAGTGGCGGGCTGCAGGGTGGTACTGCGACCGCAACGACCACGGTCGTCAACAACGGCGGTATCTTCACCTACGGGTCGAGTTCGGCCGGCATTTATGCGGCCGCGAATGCCTTCGCGAACGGCGAGCACTTCGGGTCGTCTGCGGGGACGGCGGTCGCTTCGACCTCGGTCAGCAACTCGTGGAAGATCTACACGGGCGGGGACAATTCGGCCGGCATCTATGCCTACTCGAATGCTTATGCTCGGGGCGTGAACGGGGTCGCGAGCGCGAGCACGTCCGTCAGCAACTCCGGGGTGGTTATCACCACGGGTAGCTCGTCTCGAGGCATCTACGCGTACTCGTATGCAATAGCGGGGAACGTCGCGACCGGTACGGCGCATGCGGTGACCAATGTCACCAATAGCGGTGCCGTGTCCACGAGCGGCAGCAACTCGGCCGGCATCTACGGCTATGCCCACGCCTATGCGGGTCGCGTCAGCGGCACTGCGAACGCGGCCATGTCGGTCTCCAATAGCGGCAGCGTGGTCACGGGTAATGATAACTCGCAAGGCATCGTTGCGTATGCCACTGCGGCAGGCATCGTTGCCGATAGCGGCAGTCAGTCGCCGGCGAATAATGCGACCGCGGCAGTCGTGGTCAACAACAGCGGCCTGATCGTCACCCACGGCTGGGAGTCCGACGGCATCATCGGCTGGGCGTCTGCCTACGGTTACGACAAGGCGGTTGCCTCGACCTCGATCAGCAACTCGGGTGCCATCTTCACGTACGGGAACAAGTCGCCGGGCATTTACGGCAAATCCTATGCGTTGTCGGTGGGGCTCGAACTCGACGGCCAGCGCCAACACCACCATCGTGAACTCGAACAAGATCTTCACGGATGGCTGGAAGTCGGACGGCATCGATGCCATCGCGCTTGCCTACGGGGATGCGGCGGCTGTTGCCTCGGTGACCAACGCCGGGCCAAACGGCACCATCATCACCAACGGCAATGACACCTACGGCATCTATGCCAACGCTGTCGCCGCAGCGGCGGGCAAGAACAGCCCGGGCAGCAATGCGACGGCCACCACGACCATCGTGAACTCCGGTACGGTCAAGACCTATGGCTCGGAAGACGCCGTCGGCATCCAGGGCAATTCGTATGCATCGTCGCTCCTGGGCAGCGCCACGGCATCTTCGACTGCGAACAACAGCGGGTGGGTGAGCACGCAGGGATCCTGGTCGCCCGGCATTGCGCTCAACGCCTTCGCTCTGAGCCTGAATACGGCGACGGCGAGCGTATCCGTCAGCAACTCGGGCGTGGTCACGACTTCCGGGTCGAATTCTGCTGGTCTGTTGCTCTACGCCGGCGCAGCGTCTGCGCAGGGCGCGCTGCCGACCGCCACGATCACGGTCAACAACAGCGGGTCCATCATCACGACGGGCTATGGCTCCGCTGCGATCGATGCGACGACGCTGTGCGATCCGTGCTCGATCACCATCAACAACAGCAACCATGGTCAGATCGTCGCCGCCGGTGAGCCTTACACGGCGATCTGGGCAGCCACGTACGGCAATCCTGGCCCGATCAATATCAACAACAACTCGGGTGGCCTCATCCAAGGTAACGTCCGGCTCTATGGCTCGACCGGTACCTTTGTGAACGCCGGCCACTGGATCATGCAGGGCAACAGCTACTTCGGTTCGGGCACCGGCGACTCGCTCAACAATACGAGCACGGGCCTGATCACGATGCTGGACAGCTACCCGCCGAGCGGGTCGCGCAGCCCCGCAATCTACGGCTCGACCAAGGGCTGGGGTGACGCCTATATCGCGGGCGCCCACTACAGCGGCATCGGGACCTACTATCAGAACGGCCCCGTGCTGTCGGGCGGTCACCATCTGAACCTGTTCCACACCGTGTTCCTGAACGGGTTGGATAACTTCACCAACGCTGGCTGGATCAGTTTGCATGACGGCTACGCCAATCAGCAGGTCGTGGTGTCCGGCAACTTCATCGGCGCGGGTGGCCATCTGTATGTTGACGCCAACCTCGGCAAGCCCGGCTCGGTGGCCGATCTGTTCACCGTGGGTGGCACGGTGTCCGGCACCACGCACATCGTGGTGAACGACACCAAGGAGTCATTGTTTGGGGCCTACAACCCGACTGGCATCCCGGTCGTGATTGTTGGCACGGGTGACTCGCCGGTGAATGCCTTCGATCTGCCGCAAGGCCCGATCGTCAAGGGCTTGTTCGACTACGATCTCTACCTGAACCAGGACAAGAATGTCTGGGTGTTGGCGAGCACGCCGGGTAAGACGGCGAACGAGCTGCCGCGCATCATGACGGCGGTGCAGGAAGTCTGGCATCAGTCGGCCGGCGTCTGGGCCGACCGTACGGCGGATCTGCGGGCCTACCTGGGCGCGCCGCAGCCGGCATGCGATCCTCGCATGTACACCAAGGCACCTTGCCTTGCGCCGGTGGCGTCGAGCATCGGACCCGGCGTGTGGGCAAGAGCCTTCGGCGATTGGTCGCACAATGGCGGCACTGCGGAGTCGGCCCGCCGGATGGGCTCGCGGGTAATACCCATCACTATGACGTCAGCTATCACCAGGACATCTATGGGGTGCAGGCCGGCTTCGACTTCGCGGCGCAAAGGACGGGCTACGAAAACTTCGTCTTCGGCTTCATGGCCGGCGCGGTCGAATCGAAGGTCAACTTCGCTTCGGGAACCGGCGTGAAGATGAGCGGTGGCAATATCGGCGCCTACGCGACGTTGATAAACCGCGGCTTGTTCGCTGACGCCTTGCTGATGGCCAACTTCCTGAACGTGAACTACGACCACTCGGTCCTGCTCACGGCATCGTCGGCCAATGCGATCAGCCTCGGTGGCCACTTCGATATGGGCTACCGCTTCAACCTCAAGGACGGCTGGTTCGCCGAGCCTCTCGCCACGATCGACGCCGTGTGGACGAGCTTCAACAAGTTCGACCTGCCTAACGCCGGCGTGGGGATCGACCTCAATACCAACAACACCGATCTGCGCGGCCGATTGGGTGGCCGTGTTGGCAAGTCGATCGTGAACAATGGTTACCGTTGGGAGCCGAGTGTGACCGCCAGCGTGTGGCACTCCTTCTCCGGCGATAACATCGCAACGTTGACCAGCGGCATCTACACCCTCGACGTGACTGATGCTAACTCGCATCGGACTTACGGAGAGATCGGCGCCGCTCTGAACGTGATCGATATGGCGTCCCGCTGGTCGGCCTTCGTGAAGGGCGACTACCGCTTCGCCAGCGATTACTACGGCGGATCGGTCAAGGGTGGTGTCCGCTTCCAGTGGTAGACATGAGGGTCTGTATAGGCTAACAAGACAAACCCATCGGGTGATCGTCCGGGCTGGCAGCTGAAGGAAAACCTAAGCTGCCAGCCTGGGACCGTTCTCCGACCGTAAAATGCAAAATCGGAGGCGAGGTCGATAATCGTGCGATCTCGCCTTTTTGCTGACTAAATTGAGAGGGCGTAATAGTTGTGACCGAAGATAATCCGGAAAGTTCTGAGCAGGTGGCCGACAAACCAGTAGCCGAAGAGCGTTCAAGCGTCGTTGTTCAAAACGATGCCGGGGCCTTGCCTGAGATCGCGCCGGCGGCGGAAAAGCCGGCTGCGAAACCTGCGACCCCCGGCGCGACAAATATCGAGACCCAGCAGGTTCACACGACCAAAATCGAATGCTCGCGCGGGCTTGCCGATTGGCTGGTGATGAATAATGTGAGCCTTGCGTTTACGTCCTATCAAACCGGTCAGCTTTTTCTTATCGGTGCTCTGCCCGACAAGCGAATCTCGATCCATCAGCGGAATTTCGTTCGCGCGATGGGCCTCATCAGCCAGCCCGATCGCGTATACGTGGCCTCGATCGAAGCCGTGTGGCGGCTCGAAAATATTCTTCGGCGGACCGAGCGGGCCAATCAGCATTTCGATCGGCTGTTCGTCCCCCGCAATGCGCAGATCACCGGCGATCTGGACGTTCACGAGCTCGCTGTCGACAAGCATGGGCGCGTCATTTTCGTCAACACGAAATATTCCTGCCTGGCGACCTTTAGCCTGGTGCATAGCTTCAAGCCGATATGGAAGCCAAAGTTCATCTCAAAGCTCGCGCCTGAGGACCGTTGTCATTTGAACGGAATGGCGATGGTCGCCGGCACGCCGAAATACGTGACTTCCGTCAGTCAGAGCGATCTGCTCAATGGCTGGCGCGAAAATCGGGCAAAAGGCGGCGTTATCATCGATATCGAGAACGATCGGATCGTTACCGACGAATTGTCGATGCCGCATTCGCCGCGCGTGGCGAATGGCCAGCTCTGGGTACTGGATTCCGGCCGCGGCTATATCGCGCGCGTCGATGAAATGACTGGAAAGAAAGAAAACGTCGCATTTTGCCCCGGATTTTTGCGCGGTTTGGCGATCTGGAACGGGCATGGCATCGCCACGGTTTCGCTGCCGCGCGACGGAAGCTTCAAGAATCTGGAGCTCGAAGACAATGTCCGGGCGCGCGGCGGAGTGCCGTGGTGCGGCATTCAGATCGTTGATTTGCGGTCGGGCGACATCGTACAATGGATTCGGCTCGATGGATTTATCAAGGAGCTGTTCGACGTCGGAGTGATCCCGGGCTCGCGGTGTCCGATGGCTTTGGGTATTGGCACGCCAGAGGTGCAGCACACCATCACGATTGATAGTGAAATGGCACCGATTTCTTTGGATACAGTTTTGCCAAAGTTGCCTGAGACGAAAGCGGCTCCGGCGGGTGAGCTGGCATCGGCTGAGTAGGCTCGCGAAACGGTGTCCTGAGGCGGCGCGCCGCGCTCGGGAATGCGGCCTCATCGATTCAAGATTTTGAACTGACAATAATAGGTGATGCAATGAAAATATATCACTGGGTTGCAATCGTCGGCGCCGGAGCGCTGCTCACCGCCAGTGCGGCAGCCGTCGTACTCGGCTCGCAGAAATCGGACGAGCCTAATGTCGAGCGAGTTGCAGCTGCGAAGACCGGCACCAGCCCAGCGTTAATTCGCGAAAGCCAGGCCCGCCCAGCTCCTGGGTCCGCTTCCTCCGCGCCGCAGCGAGTTGAGACGATTAAATACGATTCCTGGGTCGTGGTCTGCAGGGATTCCGGCGGTTCATCCAAAAGGACCTGTCAAGCTTCACTTCGGGCGACGGGTCAGAACCGGCGCGAGATATTGCTGGATTGGCAGATCGAGGTGAATAAGGACGGCCATTATGTCACGGCCTTCTTCGTGCCGCCTTTTATTGCCACCAAAAAAGGTAACCAGACCGTTGGCGGTCCGCTCCTGATTCAGGACGGCGTGCAACTCAAGTTCGGCAACGGGCCGGCTCGACGTGTGAATTACATTTGGTGCGGTCCGAAACAATGCTTCGCCGAGGCTCTGATCGACGATGCGTTCGTGAAGGAGGCCCTTGCCAACAGCAAGGCAACCGTCACGGTTCATACCGCAGGCGGGGGCCCAATCCCGTTTGAATTGCCGATCAAGGGCATCGACAAAGCGATTTCGATGACGCGCAAGTGAAATCGGTGGCCGGTCCCATTGGGGCCTGACCGAAATCTAAGTCGCGAGCAGCGGTTCCGCCGGAGTGAGCGGCGGAACCGATTGGCGTAACGGTGTCGCCGCGCGGCGAAAACAAGCACGAAGACCTTTTTGGACTGGTGGCGGCGCTGTAGCCGTATCGACGCGGTATGGGCGCTGTGCTGAAGCTTCAACCCCGCGAGGCGATATCAATATGTTTTGCGGGGCCGCCGGCCTGGTACCGTTCGACCATCGCCGTGTAGGCTGCTTCCATATGTTTTGTAAAAAGCGTCGTGTCAAACAATGGGGTGGTTAGGCGATTTTCAGCAAGCTTACGTTTGATTGTCGCCAATTTCTCCGGCTTCGCAGCAAAGTCAATCGCCGTCTGCTCGTATGCTTCCAGCGATGTCGTGATGAGTTCGGGCAAGGCCACCGTATTTAGTAAGCTGGCGGCCACTCTGGCTGCAAAGGTCTGCCCCAGACAGGTCAATACCGGCACGCCGGCCCATAATGCATCGCTTGCGGTTGTATGGGCGTTATAGGGCAGTGTGTCCAGGAATAGGTCAGCTAAACGATACCGCGCCAAATGATCTGACAGCAATCGCGTGCGTTTCGCGAAAACGAGTCGGTCGGCGTGCACACCGCGCGCGGCTGCCTCTTTTTTCAGATTATTGATCGCGGTGGCATTTTCCGCGGAAAGCCACAGTACGCTATCCCCGGTCTGCTTGAGTATTCGCATCCAACAATCGAACATGAGGGGCGTCAGCTTATAGCTGTTGTTAAAGCAGCAATAGACAAATCCCGTCGCAGGCAAGCCGAGCTCGGCCCGCGTCAACACGCGATCTGCAATCGGTCGTTTGGAGTCGTTAGCCATATAGCAATGCGGCAAGGCGACTATTTTTTCCGAGTAGAACTGGGAATGGCTTTCTGGGATTACGGTTCGATCGGCGATAAGGTAATCGATATATGGCGCGCCCAACGTTCCCGCGAATCCAAGATAGTTTACCTGAATAGGAGCAGGACGTTTGGCGAATACATTAGTTCGAGACTCGGCTGTAAACCCGGCCAAGTCGACTAAAATATCAATCTCCAATTCCTTTGCCAGCATCGCAATCTGATCGTCGGCATATCCGGCGACATCAACAAAGCGCTCAAATGAGTCTTTTAACCGCTGACGGATCTCCGAATTGTCGGCAGGACCGGATGCTATTCCCGTAATCTCAAATTTTGATTTGTCATGACGACTCAAACATTCCAACCGTCAAAAATGATACGGGATGTTCGCGGAAATCGGGAGAAAGGTAGGCAACCCGAATTCGGTCATGATCGTATCGCTCGCCCTGCCAGGCAGGCTTTATGGATGCGGGAAACTTGCTCGCGATCCACAACTTCGCGCATTGAAGCTGATCTGCGGGAGATGAAGAAATGGCGAGAAATGGGAAGGGAGGTGTACTCGCACGTCCGTTTCTAACGGATGAGATCAGATCTGCGCTTTCGTTATCAAAATTGCTCCAATTACAAAGCCGCATTTTAGCATGAAGGCGATCCCCTTTGAGGCCGGTATAGTCCGCGCCCAGTGCAACGGCTCTGTCATATGCAGCGAAAGCCTCATCGTATCGTTTAAGTTTTTCCAACGCGATCCCGCGATTTTTATATGCCAGCGGGAAGTCTCGGTTTAGTTCGATCGCTTTGTCGTAGCTTGCCAGCGCGGCCGCAAACTGCCGCACGCCTTGCAGCGCGTTCCCGCGGTTGTTGTGCGCCTCCTCGAAATCTGGCTGTAGCGCAATCGCCTTATCGCAGCTCGTAAGCGCCTCCACGGGGCGGTTCAGGTCATTTAATGCGGTACCGCGGTTATGGTAGGCAATCGCCAGCTGTGGTTCCAGAGCGATCGCCTTATCGCAACTCGCCAGCGCTTCGTCCGGCCGCTTAAGCTCGATGAGGACGGTCGCACGGTTGTTGTGCGCCATGGCGAAGTGCGGATCGAGAGTGATCGCTTGGTCGAATTCCGCGAGCGCCTGCTCGAGGCGTTTCAGGTCCAGGAATGCCTTACCCAGGTTGTTGCGGGCCGCGGCATTGCTGGCGTCTATGGCAATCGCCTTGCCGATTAGGTCGATTGCCCGGCCAAAGTGGCGGGTTTGAAGAGCAATGACACCGAGCAGATGCAGCGCACCAAAATGGTTTGGCTGCTGCTGCAAAACCTCCCGATAGATCGGCTCGGCATCCGCAAGTCGGCCCTGCTGATGCAGCGCCATTGCCTGTTCGAACTTGGATCGTAACGGCGTTGCCAATGTCATCTAGATTTTCGGCTGAGAATCATTTGTTTGGAGCGATCCGATTTTTGATGCCGTTTCTGAGTCGGCAATCTGAAGTAGAGGTTGGTTGCGGTCGGGCTGATGATAACAGTCGGAAGTGGTCCGCTGGATAGCAATTTTTGGCCGGCCGGCCTACAATCGGCGGTTGCCGACGTGCTGGGGGGTCCGAGTGTGCGCGTCACCCCCAGTCAGTCAGAAGCACTTCACGGACTATAGCGGAGTCGCGGCGATCCAACGCGATCTGTCGGACAAATGACTTACTTTGTTACGGAAACCGCCCGGAGCGGCGATAGAAAAAGCCGTTGTCTGAAGGTTGGGCTGTCAGCTATCGTCTTTCGTGAACTCGGTCAAATGATGGCGAGTGTTTTTGGAGTCACAGTAGCGGCGGGATGACCTGCACCGATAACCTGCAGCATCTCGCGATGCAGGGGACAGATCGCCGAGCGGTTTCTTCGGCCGCATCGTGCCGGTCGCAGGGGTCGCGGCAATCCAGGGGGCAATTCAACAACAATGGCGAACGCGTGACGATGCCATGGGGCAATACACACTATTAGCAAATTGACCGTGACGCGAAGGGCAGTTTCTTCATCATATCGTTAGTGATTCCCGCTTATCGATTCGGTATCAGCTTGGACAGCTCTATGAATCAGACAGATGTTTCGTCGTCCGACAGGATTATAGCGGGCTTTCACAAGATCAGGGAAACGCAGCAGGCATTATCCGGTAAAAGGCCGCTCAGTGCGGTCTTCCTATCGGTTCAAAAAGAACAGTTTTGCGCGGCGGAACCTAAATCGCTCAGTATTTCAGATATCAATTTTGCTATTTTGCCGGACATAGCGGAGGTTATTCCGCAGCAAAATCATTATGATGTTTGCATTCTGGCATGCCACCACAGAAGCGAAGAAGTGCTTTTATTCAAGATGAGAAACGACAATTTTGCGAAGCTCTATTTTACGTGGATGTGGGATAATCATCACCATCATATCTATAATATGAGGACAGCGATCTTAGGCGACGTAGTATTCCCGTCGCATTGGCACGCGCATCGATATCTCAATCATCCGATGATGCTATGTGGGCCCCATATCCCGCTTTGTTCGCGGCAATGGTCGGCTCATCAGATCGTACGAAATTATCCAAATGGTCTCCCCGTCATACGGGCAGACGGAATATTTGGTGGATACGGCCGATACAAATGGTTGCGTGGGCGGAATGAATTCATAGAGCAGGTGATGAAAGAATGCCCAAACAACGCCTTATCTCTTGTCGACGTTGATGACTATTATCAACTGCCAATTGCCGAGCGGCTCGCAGCCTGGATAAATCATAAAGTACATTTGGTCGTGCCAGTGGCACGCGATTTATCAGCGCGGGTATTCGAGGCGCTGATGACCGGACAAATACCGCTCGTTCCAGACGACATTCCTGATCTGGACCGCGTAATATCACCGGAACTGCAGCGATCCCTTCCGATCCTGCGGTGGAAAATTGGCTCGGTCGAGAGCGTTCGCGCGGCGTGGCGGGATGGCATAGCGCGGTTCAACTCTGAAGGCGCAATCGGAGTTGCTCGTAGACACGCATTTGCCCGTGACCACCACAGCCTGACTGCTAGGCTCGCAGCATTCGCGACATTCGTACGCAAGCCGCGCGAACTCGGCTTGCACGATGACGGTCTAATGATGACATGGGTGGAATCCGGCTCGGCGACCTAAAACGGCGGCGGCGATGACAGCGTTAGCGGTGGATTCTGTTGGGGTGCGCGGGACTATCTGTCATGCGTCAGTTGCCCACTTGATTCGCTGAGCACGGCGCGGTTCACCGACACAAGGCTTTAGGATATCGTTGGTTTGGAAGCCCGTGGCGACCCAGCGGAGGTCCGGACGATGCCGGTTGCTCGGGCGCGGCAACAGGTGACAATGTTTCGAAGACCAAAACGGTGAAGGGGTGACAATGGCGACCGCCGGGCTTTCTCTTCTTGGGTTCATGAATCAGCGAGAGGCGATTGCTCACCTTTTGGGCCATTGCGTTGTGGAAAATCGGGACGTTCCCGCGCTTGTTGAGCATTGGCGGGCAGCCCAAGTGCGCAAGGGCCCGGCCATGGTCGGTGGCAACCCCGATATCAGAGATGTCCCGGCCGCGGCCCAGCCCCACATTGATACGTTAAGGCAACAACAATGGTTCACGCGCTTCATAGCGCTTTTTCCGGTCGCCGAATTTAAGCTTGTGGAGATTGACCCGCTGCTCACCATCCATTTTATGGTCGATCTCAAACGGTCCGACGACCGTTGCCGCGGTCTCCCGCAAAATCCGCAAGTCGCGGACCTGCTGCCCGTTTGTCTGCCGACGGCATTTGCAAATGAGGAAATCACAATGGTTCGGCTGCCGGACAAGCCGGACAAGCAGCTCAATGTCGGCGCATTTCTGTTGACGGCGCCCAGCCTAAATGTTCGCGTATTGGATGCGGGCTTTTTCCAAGCGGATAACAAAATCGGGATCCAATTCGGCTTACCGGTGCCGCTCGTGCAGGTGGTTCGGTTCAATGGACGGTGCTATCTGCACGACGGCCTTCACCGGACGATCGGCGCGCGACGGAAGGGCGCAACCCATGTCCCATGTCTGTTTCGCGAAGCCCGGACGGCTGCGGACATCGGGCTTAAACCGGACAGGTCCACGTTTTCACTGCAACTTTTGAAATCCGCGGACGCGCCTACGGTCGGTCACTTTATCCAAGGACGGGCCTACGAAGTCCAGCTCAAACGATATAAGCGCATCGTGCACGTGACCTGGGCCGAATACGCAATTGCTGATGAATAAATTAATTATGTCTGGCTCTAGGGACTGCCAGAATGTTTCGGCATAAACGATGCGTAAATCGAACAGGCAATGTTCCGACCAACTCGGAATGCGCTTGCATTTGAACTAAGCGTATTTGGCTAAATAGGGTGCGCATGGGGGACATCGGCGTTGGCAGAGGAAAATGAGCGCGAGCCGCAAAATCAGGAACCAACTTACGCGGCTATCGGAGCGAAACTCCTGCAAGCCGTGGCATTGCGGCAGCAAGGCAGAATTACAGATGCCGAGCAAATGCTGCGCCAAATCCTGGGCCGGGCGGTGGACAGTGTCGATGCGCTGCATGCGCTGGGGGTCAACGCCATTCGAGCGAAACAATTGGAAATGGCGGTTGAACTTATCGGCAGGGCAATCGCGCTTAAGCCGGACTATGCAGAGGCATACAGTGACTGTGCGATAGCGCTGCGAAAATTGGGGCGCTCGGCGCAAGCACTGGCCAGCTACAACAAGGCCATCGCGCTAAAGCCGAACTTTGCCATGGCGCTCAACAACCGGGCAAATGCATTGCTGGATCTGAAACGTCCGGCCGAAGCGCTTGCGAGTTGCGAGAGGGCGATCGCGGTCGAGCCAAACCTTGTATTGGCGCACTATAATCGCGGAGTCGCATTAAATCACTTGGCGCGCTTCGAAGAAGCGGTAGTTCAGTTTCGATAAAGCTATCGCGCTGAAGCCTGATTTTGGCGATGCGCACCAAAATCGGGGACATGCGCTCAATCACCTGAAGCGCTTCGAGGAAGCGATCGTTGCCTATAATAACGCCTATAAGCTAAGCCCCGATTTAACGGGGGCGGAAGGCAATCGACTTTATGTCAAAATGCGTATCTGCGATTGGAACGATTTTACGTCCGAATGCGCCCATCTGATCGCGTCCGTTACGAGCGGAAAAGCAAACACGTCGCCTTTTCCGTTTCTTGCCATCGCCTCATCGCCCGCCGAGCAGCTTCAATGTGCCAGACTGTGGAGTGCAGAGAATTTTCCGTCTCGCAGCAAGGGGAACTGGGAAGGCGTTCGGTATGATCACGATCGAATTCGTGTGGGATATTTTTCGGCGGATTATCATGCCCATGCCACGGCTTATTTAATGGCGGAATTATTTGAAGGGCATGATAAATCCCGCTTTGAATTGGTCGCTTTTTCGTTTGGGGCCGACGACAAAAGCGAAATGCGGCAAAGAGTGACGGCGGCATTTGACAAATTTGTAGACGTTCGTGACCGGTCCGACAGAGACGTGGCGATGCAGGCCAGGGAGCTCGAGATCGATATAGCAATCGACTTGAAGGGGTTCACCACAGACAGTCGAACAGGCATATTTGCTTTGCGGCCGGCGCCCATACAAATCAGCTATTTAGGATATCCAGGCACTATGGGCGCGGACTACATGGATTACCTAATCGCGGATCGAACGTTGATCCCCGCAGCCGAGCAAGAATATTTTTCCGAGAAGATTGTCTATTTGCCAGACAGTTACCAGGTTAACGATCGCAAGCGCCAGATCGCGGATAGAACGTTTACGCGCGGGGAGCTCGGGCTGCCTGCCGGCGCGTTCGTCTTTTGCTGCTTCAATAATAATTACAAGAGCGGCCCTGTCATGTTTGACCGTTGGATGCGGATTCTGCGACGTGTTGAAAATAGCGTGCTGTGGCTGTTTGAAGACAATGCAAGCGCTGCCAATAATTTGAGGAGGGAGGCGGGGGCTCGGGGCGTCAATCCTGAGCGTCTTGTATTTTCCAAGCTGGTGTCTTTGCCGGATCATTTGGCGCGGCACCGGCTGGCGGATCTGTTCCTCGATACGCTGCCTTATAACGCGCATACGACGGCGAGCGATGCGTTATGGACCGGCGCGCCTGTGTTGACGCAAGTTGGTGAGACATTCGCCGGCAGGGTCGCGGCAAGTCTGTTGCAGGCTATAGGTATGCCTGAACTGATCACATCAACGCCGAAGGCGTATGAAGAGCTCGCGGTTGAACTTGCCAACAGCCCCGACAAGCTGGCAGCGATCAAGCGCAAGTTGGCGCATAATCGTCTGACAACACCCTTGTTTGATGCCGGGCTTTTCACCAAACACATCGAAGCGGCCTACACGATGATCTATGAGCGCTATTGCAGCGGGTTGCCGCCCGATCATATTTACGTGCCGCAGCTGGGGCAGCGTTGACCGGTGAGGTGATAAGCGGACGGGAACGACTTTAAGGTATTGCAGGCCCGAAGGGCGGCTCCGAAAGTTTCATCACTCGCGTGCCGATCCGGCAGCAGGGCGACCGTTTATGCTGGCGCACCAGCGCTGCCACATGTTGCGGTAAGCAGCCTCGACCGCGCGCGCATAGCGGCTCGGATCGCCGATCACCGAGTTTGCGAGCCGGCCACGCAGAGTCGCGCGCAAACGGACAAGCGCGTCAATATCGGCGGCTTTGGCAACAGCCAGGCTGACGTAATTGTCCCGGTCTGATGCGATGAAATCGGTAAGGCCGAGGGTGGTTAGGCTGGCCGCCGCGAGTCTTGAGGATATTGTGTGCCCGGTCCAGGTCACCACCGGCACGCCCATCCACAAGGCATCGAGTGTGGTCATCCCGCCGCCGTGAGGGAAAGGATCGAGAGCGATGTCTATCTTTTGATAAGCCACGAAATGGGCGGCACGATCGCTTTCACCGAGCATTGTCAAGCGCTCGGGCGCGATACGCTCTTCGCCGAAGATACTGACGATACGCGTGCGCTGGCTGGATTCGGCGAGCCGTTGGTCGCCTTTAAGGATGAGGCGTGCATTCGGTAGCCGGCACAGAATGGCGGCCCAACTGCGCAGAACGGGATCTTGGACCTTGGCGAGGCGGTTAAACGAGCCAAAGGTGACGTGGCCATTCGCGATCGCCGGCAGCGGCAGTGGCTCGGGCAGGGGGTCAGGAGCCCAGTAGCCGAGGAAGTTCGGTAAATCGAAGACCCGCTCCGCAAGAAGCGCTCGTTCGCTCGCGGGCACCAGCACCGGATCGGCCAGCAGGTAGTCCATGGCCTTTAGGCCGGTGCCGGTCGGTTCGCCCCACGCTGTCACTTGGATCGGCGCCGGTTTACGCGCAAAAACGAGCAGCCGATGACCCCCCATATGTCCGACGCAATCGACCAAAATGTCGATGCCGTCGACGCGGACCAGGTCGGCGAGCCTGTCGTCGGAGAGCCCCACGGTCCGGTGCCATTTGTGTGTGCAGGTGCGCAATCGCGCGGTGACGTCGTCCTCGTTCAATGTGTCCGAGTAACACACCACCTCGAAGGAGGCCGGGTCGTGGCAAAGCAGCACGCCACCGAAGGCGTAAGTTGAAGCCTGGTGCCGGAAATGGCTGCTGACATATCCGACGCGGAGGCGGCGGTGCGGGTCGGGCACGTTAGCGTGCGGCTGGATTGAGGCGGCAAATCGCTGCGCATAAAGCTCATTCCAACGTGCGCGTTCCGCCTGGTGGCTGGCCGCGGTTGCGTCCGGCGCAAAATTGAGGGCGAAGATCAGGTTTGAGTGACAAGTCGGGTTGGGCCGGATTGCCAGCGATTTTTCATAGCTCGCAATCGCCTCCGGCATGCGATTCAATTTCCTGAGAGCGATGCCGCGGTTATTGAGCGCCTCGGCATAATCAGGCTTGATCGCCAGCGCCTTGTCGAAGCTCTCTAGCGCTTCCTCCTGACGATTTAAGGTACCAAGGGAGATACCGCGGTTGTACAAAGCCTCGGCATAATCGGGCTTGATTGCCAGCGCCTTCTCGAAGCTCTCTAAAGCATCTTGCGACCGGCCGAGTGCCCCCAGGGCAATGCCACGGTTGTTCAGCGCCTCGGCATACACAGGTCTGATTGCGAGCGCTTTATCGAAGCTCTCCAGCGCCTCGGTCTGCCGGTTTAGTGTACTTAGAGCGATACCGCGGTTGTACAGCACCTCGGCATATCTCGGCGTGATCTCCAGCGCTTTATCGTAGTCCTTCAGCGCCTCCTGCAGGCGATTAAGGGTACCCAGAGCGACGCCGCGGTAGTTCAGCGCTTCAACATTGCGGGGCTGAATTGTCAGTACCCTGTCGAGGAGGCGGACGGCATCCTCGTGATGCCGGAGTTGATGCTCGATCACAGCCAGCAAATAAAGGGAATCGAGATGATCCGGATGCGCATTTAGAATCGCTTTTAAAAGCCGTTTGGCCTCGGCAAGATTGCCGGTTTTGAGACAGGCCCTTGCCTGCTGTAGGCCGTCTAGCGGCGTAAATCCGGTCTCGTCCATTTTCAAATCTATATAGGATCGCCGACTGCAAGTGCAAACAATTGATAACGCGACTGAAATGACACGACCGAAAGCAACGGAGGTGGTCCCGGTTGTTTGAAATAAATCCCCGCGTGAATAAGCGGTGCATCTGGTTGGGACTATACTGCCAAGCCGCAAGGGCTTTTCAGCTGGCAATATTAATAGGTGCGGCCGGCAAGCCCGCGCAATGGCGCTCAACCATCGCAATGTAGGCTGCTTCGATGTGTTTGGTGAACAGTTTGGTATCGAACAACGGACTGGCGAGGCGGTTTCGAGAAAGCTTAAGGTTGATAGCCGCCAATTTCTCCGGATGGGCCGCGAAATCAACCGCGATCTGCTCATAAGCTTCTAATGTTGTTGCGATTAGCTCGGGCAAGCCGATCGTAGTCAGCAGACTGGCGGCCACTCGGCTCGGAAAAGTCTGCCCGAGACAAGTCAGCACCGGCAGGCCCGCCCATAATGCGTCGCTCGCGGTTGTATGAGCGTTGTAGGGCAGGGTGTCCAGGAAGAGGTTGGCTAATTGATGCCGCGCCAAATGATCGGGTAACGGCAGGGCTTTGGCAAAAATAATTCGTTCTTCGTGAACGCCGCGCGCCATTGCCTCCCGTTTTAGATTGGCGGCGGCCGTAGCGTTGCTTTCGAACAGCCACAGCACGCTGTGTTCGACCTGCTTGAGTATCCGCATCCAACAGTCAAAAATCCCGGGTGTAATCTTGTAAGTATTGTTGAAACAGCAAAAGACGACGCCGCTTTCGGGCAACCCGAATTCCGCGCGCGTAAGGACGCGCGTTCCAATTTCTCTCTTGCTGTCATTCGCCTGATAGCAATTTGGCAAACGGACGACTTTTTCCGTATAGAAAGTTTCGTGACCTGTCGGGATTACATGCTGGTCTGCAATTATATAGTCCATATAGGGCGCGCCCAGCGTTCCGGGGAAGCCAAGATAGTTTACTTGAATAGGTGCGGGTTGCCGGGCGAATACCTGCATACGGTGTTCGCCGAAAAAGCCATTTAGATTGACGAGGATATCGATGTTTTTGTCGCAGACAGCGGCGGCCGCGGTCGGGTCGCTGAGTTGCCGGATATCGATAATATTAGGGACCGAGGCTTTGATGCGTTCGCGGACCTCACTATGGTCGTCCCAGCCATTATCAAAGGCATATATTTCAAATTTGGAATTATCGTGATTCTCCAGCACGCCGACGAGAAGCGTTGACGTCGCTTGATTGCGAAACTCACCAGATAAATAACCAATGCGAATTCTGCTATTATTGGAAAACCGGCGAGAGGGAGCTGGCGGCTTCGCCGGATACTTCGCATTACAATACAATTCAGCGGATAATTGCAGGCTTCGCGGCGAGGCGCAGGCGGCCTGCCAGCCGAAGGGCGTAGCGGAAGGTTCGCCAAAATCAACCTCGTGACTAATTTCTTCGACTAGGCGATCGATGTCGTTCCAGTCACAACACAACATTTTGTGGTGAAGAAAAGCGCCTTTGGCAAATGGATATTTCGGATCGATTGCAAGAGTATGAGCAAAGGCATCGGCCGCTTCCTTGTAACGTTCCAGATCGTGGAAAGCGATGCCGCGACCAAAGCAAGGCTCCGCATAGTCCGGCTTGAATGCGATTGCGCGGTCGAAGCTTGCCAGCGCCTCGCCAGGACGCTTCAAGTCCAGCAGCGCCATGCCGCGGTTGCTGTGCGCCATCGCCAAATCGGGCTCCAGCGCGATCGCCTTGGCGTAGCTGACCAGCGCATCCGGCAGGCGGCTTAAACCGTAAAGCGCGTTGCCACGGTTGTTGTGCGCCATCGCAAAATCCGGCTTCAGCGCGACCGCTCGGTCGAAACTTGCGAGGGCGTCTTCGGGATGGCTCAGCATCATCAGGGCCTGGCCGCGGTTGTTGTGCGCTATTGCCAAGTCTGGCTCCAGCGCGATCGCCTGGTCGCAACTCGCAAGCGCTTCCCCGGGGCGCTTTAGATCGAGCAGCGCGTTCGCGCGATTGTTGTGCGCGATTGCAAATTGGGGATCGAGAGCAATCGCTTTGTCGAAACTCGTCAGCGCCCGTCCTGGACGTCTCAGTTCGAGGAGTGCCTTGCCCAGATTGTTGTGAGCGACGGCGACGCCCGCATTCAGGGCAATCGCCCGCTCGATTAGCTCGACTGCCCGCTCAGGATGCTGCGTTTGCAGGGCGATGACACCGAGCAGATGGAATGCATCAAAGTGTTTTGGCTCGCGCCGGAGAATGTCTCGATAGATGCGCTCTGCGTCGGCGAGGGCGCCCTGCTGATGCAGTACTTTTCCCCGATTGAATTCGGCTTGTAATGCCGCCCCAGCCGGATTCTGTGCATGCGGCACGGGATTACCGGGTTTGAGGGTGCAGAACTGCGGCTAGCCGCGAATTGTCCATGGCAGGTTACCTTGACGAGTTTTAATCATACGGTCGTTGCCTTCGAGGAAAAACTCTCTGCGCACTGAACGAACGGTGTTTTCGACGGTATAGTTGAGGCTGTAGCGCGCCGACGTATCGTAATCCGGTTTGTAGCTCCGCAGGAAAGACACCAACGTGCGATCAGCCGGAGTGACGTTCGGTTCGCGGGCTTTTCGGAACCAGATCCAACTTGACCGCACGGCGATAAGGCGTGGCAAAAAATAGCAGCTCGTGTCGATATGGTAGTCATCCTCGCCCAAAATGGACGGCCACTTGCCGAGGCTTTCGCAATCGTCATTGCAGATAAAGTTGCCTTCGCGATCGACGATTTTCCGCAGAGAAAATGCCCAGGAAGCCCCGCGTTTGACGACTTCGAGCAGTGAGGCCACGTGGTCGGGGTCGAACCAATTATCCTCGTCGAGAAAACAGAAAAAATCGCCGTTGCCAAGAAATGTGGACGACCCATAGATACGATGGCCGTTGAAGCGATCTTTTCCAGTCGCATACGGCATTTCGATAACATCGACATTATATCGGCGGATCGCAGCCTTGATTTCGGCGGGCGCATCGGGGTTGTCAATGACGACGAGGTGCTGGATCGGCCGGTGAGTCTGCTTCGCGACGCTTTCGATCGCGCGAAAGACGCGGGCATCGCCGGTCGTCGGGGTAACGACGGTGACGAGAGGGTTTGGGTTCATTCACGCAATCCGCAATACCAACTCTGTGCTTCGGCGCTCACGGGCATGCCAAGATAGCATCGCACTTCCAACATTCGGCGATGGGGGCCATCGTTGCAACCTAGGAATATGCTCCGGCAAACGCCAGACCGGGTACATACGAAAAAGTTGCGTGGCGTCGCCTCAGGCGGGCCATCGTCGGCTATCAACCGGCGTTGTGACCCATCCTGCGAACAATGTTCGCTTACTCCGTTTTGCGCCTGGCGCAGCCCTTATTTTTGCAAGAAAGCCTCAGCCGGCGTCTACAGGCCGAACGGTAGCGTGCGTTCTCACGTCTAGGGCGTCGAAATAAAGCCCGGCGCGAAATATATCATGGGTACGGCTTGCTGCGGCATGTGCGGTCGTGAGGCTAGAATTTGGGGATGCAAAGCGAACCAGGCCGGTTGCCGATGGGGGTGCCCTCATGTACACTATTTTTTTCATGAGGGGGGCGCAAAAATGCGCAATTTGTCGGTTAACACCTTGAAACAATTTAGAAATCTCCTCGACGAGGTTGCGGTCAATTCGGACGGGATCGGGCCGGCCAGCGCGGGCAATGGCCTGGGTGCCGGCACTTGCGCTCTCGGTCCGTCGGTTGGGGACGACGCGTTTCGTTCCCCTCGAGATATGACAGTGCTTGGGCCGTCGGTTGGGGACGATAATTTCGGTGTCGGCTTTAGCAGTCTTGGTCCATCGGTTGGGGACGATTTCGCGCCATCCCCTGGCAATGTGACGGTGCTTGGACCGTCGATGCGACGGGCATCCTAACAGAGCCAACATATGCGAGGTAAAAGGGGGCGGGTATCGCCCTCTTCTTTTTTGTGTTTTGCCGAAGTCAATCGTGATGAACGAGATCGAGATCGCCCGGAGCTATCTGGCGACATTGCTTGAGATTGAGCGAGCGACACAAGCTCAGCTCGATGCCTACCAGCAGGACCTCGTTGCATCCCTTTACCGGCATGCCAGACGGAGCGTGCCTTTTTACCAGGACTACCCGGAAATCAGCGATCCGCCGGACCCGGCTTCGCCGGAATGGCGAAGCTTGCCGCTGGTTTCGCGCCGTGACCTGATCCGGGACGCCAACTCGATTACAACCCGTTTAACGCCCCCGAACCACGGCACGGTCGCTCCCGTGCAGACTGGCGGCAGCACCGGTACGCCTGCGCGCGTGGTTCTCTCAACTCTTGAGTCGGTCGCACGCATCGTCTGCACGTACCGGATGTTCTTAGCCTGGAAGTTCGACGTTTCTCGTCCTCTGTTCATGATTCGCAAGCCGCAAATCGGCTCTGGACGGAGTGACGCTCTCGGTTTTCGGAAGTGGGGCTTTCCATGGCTTCCGGAAAGCGAGCTTGGGCCTAGGCTCCATCTGGACATCAGCACGCCGCCAGCCGATCAACTGGCCCAGCTTGCCGCCAATGCTCCCGCCTACGTCAATACGCTGCCATCCAACATTCTTCGGCTTGGGTTGCAGGCGCGCGCGCATCGGGATGCCGCGCCGCAAATTCCGATCATCATATCGGTGGCGGAGCATTTGCCAGCGGAGGTGAAAGCGCTTGCGGAAACAACATTCGGCAGTCGCGTGATCAATATTCTTTCATCCGCGGAAGGCGGCGTCATCGCGATTGAGTGTCCGGCGAGCGGCCTGCTTCATATTCAGAGTGAAGCGGTATTGGCCGAAATAATCAGAGACACGGGCGAGCTTTGCGAGGTCGGCGAAGTTGGTGAACTCGTCGTGACGCCGCTGTACAACTATGCGACGCCGCTGATCCGCTACCGCTCGGGAGATTTTGTCGAAAAGGGGCCGCCATGTTCTTGTGGCCGGTCGCTGCCGACGATAGCGCGCGTGGTTGGCCGCCGCGAACATATGTTCTCCTTTCCCGATGGGAGGCGCGCGCTCCCCGACATCGATCGCGTCCGCATTTCGGAAATCCTTGGGCATGAGTTTTGGATATTCGTGCAGACCGGGCCGACCGCGAGCGAACTGCAGGTCGCCGAAGACGGTTACGAGGGGCACGCGAAGGAACTGATTGCGTTGTTGATGGCTGCCACGGATGAAACGTTTTCGATTACGATAAAGCGCGTTGCATCTTTACCTTTGACGAGCGGGGGCAAGAGGCATTTCTGTCGTAATCAGACCGTGTAGCACGGCCTTGCGCGCGCTACGCGACCCTATCCCTTGATCGAAAGATCTCGATTTGTTGCTTCTAATTCCCCCAGGCGCGCACAGGAATTCGTGCGGTTGGCTGCCCGGTCTGGATGAACTTGCGCCGATGCGGTAAGCTTCATTGCGCTGCGACGAAAATCCGGCGGCCGAAGGTGTTTGCCGCATCGGCGGGACGACCCGGTCTTGAAGAAAAAGGACCAAAAATGTGGATAAAGAGGACATCAAAGCAAGGGTTCGAAGTGCAATAAATCTGCATAATGAGGGCAGATTATTCGCGGCAAAAGAAATCTACGAGCAAGTCATTACGTTAGACCCCAATAATTTCGCCGCGTTGCAACTGCTTGGATTGGCATCTTATCAACTTGGTCAATTTGATCAGGCGATCGAATTGCTTTTAAGAGCCATCGCAATCAACGATAAAGGCGCGGCTGCCCATAAGAATCTTGGTAATGCGTTCGAGCGTCTCAATCGTCTGGACGAAGCTGTCGCCAGCTACGATCGGGCGATTTTGCTGGAACCTGCGTATGCCGCGGCATACAACGATCGTGGCGGGGCATTTAAGAAACTCGATCGCCTTGATGATGCCATTGCCAGCTACAGCGGGGCGATTGCGCTGAAGCATGATTATGCTGAGGCGTACAACAATCTGGGCGTTGCGTTTAATGAAGCAAAACGACACGTGGATGCGCTCGCGAGCTTCGAAAAAGCAATACGGTTCAGGCCCGATTTTTCGCAAGCACATAATAACCGGGAGACGGCTTTAGCAGATCTTATTCAATGGAATTTGCTGTTCAGGTACAAAGCGACATTCGGTAATATGCCGCGGCTTAATCCGCCAATAAGCTATAATGAGCATATCCTGCATCGGATAATCTATGATCGCGATCCGAAATTACGGATTGTCTGTGACAAGTTGGCGGTGAGGCGGTTTATCGAAGATCGCGTCGGTGCAGAATATGTGGTTCCTCTATTGGGGGTATGGGAGCGCCCCAATGAGATAGGCTGGCAGGAATTCCCACAAAAATACGTTTTAAAGCCGAGCCACTCGTCAGGTGCTTTCGCGATTGTGGATCAGGCTGTCGGAATGGATCGAGAGAAATTATTGGCAGACGCGGAGCGATGGCTCAGTTTTGATTATTTCGAGCGGACGCTCGAATGGGGCTACCGAGGAATACCGCGACGTATTCTGGCGGAACCGTTTCTCCGTTCATCGAGTGGGGGCGCCGCTCCAGAAGCTCAAATTCATACATTTTCGGGTAAAGCGGCGCTTATTAATATTTTGATGGGAACCAAGCGCACACCGGAGCGAAGCGCCCTATGGTACGACGCCAACGGGCGTCGCCTTGCGATTAAAGTAACAGGACCTCGCGCCGAGTTCGACTTGACGGACAAAGATCGGCAAAAAATGATCGAGATTGCCGAACGGGTGTCCCATGATTTCAGTTCGCTCAGGGTGGATTTTTTCATGACAAGGAGCGGATTGAAAATAGGCGAGCTTACGCCTTATCCGCTCGGAGGCGTGACGCGATGGGATCCGCCCGAATTGGATGAAAAGCTGGGAAGACTTTGGGAACCAAAATGCGATTTATGGTTTATTCCAGATTACGAATAATTGTTTTGCACTGAGAATGGGGCGGCGTATTTCGGGAGTATTGTCGCCAGGGAAACCTTCGACCCCTTCGCATTTCACGGCTCCGCTGGCACGAGAATTCCGTCGGTCAATTGCAGCCGTGCTCGGTCCAGAACTTGGTGAGCGGTCAGCAATTTGGGTGCGGGTGGACGCCGGCGACGCCGGCGGCGGTACAGGCGGCGTGCGCGGCAAAATGATTACGGCCAAATGATCGGCCAGTGTCCCTTGCGACCGGCTGTCGCAGGCGGGCAGAGCAAGCCCGGTAGGCGGCGCGATATTGGACAAGTTTTCGATCCAATACCCACAATCGTCCGAATATCGGTCGATTTTTGGCGCGCCCTAGGGGATTCGAACCCCTGTTACCGCCGTGAAAGGGCGGTGTCCTAGGCCTCTAGACGAAGGGCGCCTGTGTGCTGCGAGCCGCAAGGGATACCGATGAGCCGGCCGGGCAGCGCGATATAGGGCGGCGGTATAATGAGGTTCGGCGGGTGCAGCAAGCGCCGGCGAATGGCGGTTCCGCCCTACCACTTTCCGGTATTCGGCATCGACTTCCACGGCTCCTGCGCCGGCAAAGCGGCGCCCTTCTGCAAGAGCTCGATGGAATGCCTGTCGGGCGAGCGCACGAAGGCCATGACGCCGTCGCGCGGCGGCCGGTTGATGGTCACGCCCGCCTTCATCAGCCGCTCGCAGGTGGCGTAAATGTCGTCCACCTCATAGGCGAGGTGCCCGAAATAGCGCGCTTCGCCATAGTCCTCGCTGTCCCAATTGTAGGTGAGCTCCAATTCCGGTCCTGGGCGGCCGGCTTTCTTGCTCTCCTCGATCAGCTTCTCGTCGCCCGGGGGGATTAGAAAAACCAGCGTGTAGCGGTTCTTCTCGTCCACCCGGCGGCGCGTTTCCTTGAGTCCGAGCTTGTTGCAATAGAAATCGAGCGCAGCGTCGAGATTGCGTACGCGTAGCATGGTGTGCAGATATCTCATGGTTTAAACCTCTCGCATGACGGGCGGCCGCCCTAGCGCCGCCAATATATAGTAATGATCGCCCACGATCTTGAGACAGCGATTTCCGGCTTGCGGCACCCTGATCGAGGGCGCGCGGACCATCGTCCCATTCACGGGGGCGGGGATTTCGACCGAATGCGGCATCCCGGATTTTCGCTCGCCGGGGGGCCTATGGACCAAGAACCAGCCGATCCCGTTCGATGCCTTCCTGGCGAGCGCCGAGATGCGCGATGAGGCCTGGCGCCGCCGCTTCGCCCTCGAGCAGAGCTTCGGCCAGGCGAAGCCGGGGCGGGGGCATATGGCGCTGAGTAGTCTCTACCGGGCCGGCAAGGTGCCGGCCGTGGTGACGCAGAACATCGATAACCTCCACCAAGCTTCCGGCATCGCGCCCGATGGCGTCGTCGAGTTGCACGGCAATATCACCTACGCCGTTTGCCTGACATGCGCGCAACGTTACGACTTGTCATGGGTTCAGGAAAAATTCGAGGCCGCGGGCGAGCATGCGCCGGATTGCGCCTGCGGCGGTTACATCAAGACCGCCACCGTGTCTTTCGGGCAGGCCATGCCGGCCGAGGCGATGCAGCGCGCCGAGGAATTGAGCTGCAGTTGCGACCTGTTTCTGGTCATCGGGTCATCGCTGGTGGTATGGCCGGCGGCGGGATTTCCGGCCATGGCCAAACACCACGGCGCAGCGCTTGTCATTATCAATCGTGAACCGACCGAGTTCGACGATATCGCGGATCTGGTGGTGCGCTTCGACATTGGGGACGTGCTCGAACCCTTCATCGCGCACTGATTCGCAAGGCTTTCCACTGTGCATAGACCTGTGTGCAAGCCTATTTTGCACTTTGCCGGGCGAGGCCCGGTGTTATCTTAATTTCGACAGATTCGGTGAAGCGCTCTTCAAGAGGCGCCAAAAAACGGCGGCGTGCGGCGTTATGACGTCGGACGGGTATGAATCAAAAATGCCTGGGACACATCTCCGGCCGGGAACGGTCAGAGAAGTCGCCGATGAATCGGCGGCTGACCTCATTGAGTTGGCGGGCGTCATCAAGTGGTTTGACGTCGCCAAGGGCTTTGGCTTCATCGTCCCGGACAACGGCATGCCGGATGTCCTGCTGCACGTGACCTGCCTGCGCCGTGACGGCTACCAGACGGCTTACGAAGGCGCGCGGGTGGTGTGCGAGGTGATGCCGCGCCCCAAGGGGTTGCAGGTGTTCCGCATTCTGTCGATGGACGAAACCACTGCGGTGCACCCGGCGCAGATGCCGCCGCCGCGCACCCACGTCACGGTGACGCCGACCAGCGGGCTGGAGCGCGCCCAGGTGAAGTGGTTCAACCGCTTGCGCGGCTTCGGATTCCTCACCCGGGGCGAGGGGACACCCGATATTTTCGTGCATATGGAGACGCTGCGCCGCTACGGCTTCGCCGAGCTGCGGCCGGGTCAGACCGTGCTCGTCCGGTTCGGGCCCGGGCCGAAGGGCTTGATGGCGGCAGAGGTTCGCCCGGATGGCGGACCGATCGGTCTTGCCTCGCACTGATCCGCGGCCGCTTCGCGCCCGGGCATTCGGTCGATTTTCCCATTGCCGCTCGGCATCCGTGCGCGTAAAGGCGAGCGCATGCGCGCCTTGCGGTGGACCGCCCTTGTTCTGTTCGGACTTCTTGTTGCCGTCGGGCCGGTCCGGCCGGCCGGCCTGCAATCCCTCGAAATTGCCAGCAAGACCGGGGTACATGAATTCTTGGTCGAAATGGCCGAAAATGATGCCGAACGGGCGAAGGGCCTGATGTTCCGGAAGGAACTTGCCGGAAGGGCGGGGCATGCTGTTCGATTTCCACCGCGAGCAAGAAGTTAGCTTCTGGATGGAGAACACGTATATCCCGCTCGACATGATTTTTATCCGCGGCGATGGGCGCATCCTGCGCATCGCCGAGAACACCGTGCCGCTGTCGACCCGGATCATCTCCTCGGGCGGGCCGGTGCGGGCGGTGCTGGAGGTGATTGCCGGAACAGCCCGCAAACTGGGCATTGCGCCCGGCGACCGCGTCGGCCACCCGATATTTAAGGCGCACTGAGGCTTGCTTGCTGGCTGAGGCTCAACCGTGTATCGACGCTGGCGCATCAGTCCGGCGGGGCATAGCGCAGTCTGGTAGCGCGTCTGGTTTGGGACCAGAAGGTCGCAGGTTCAAATCCTGCTGCCCCGACCAAGTCATCGGCCCCGAACATCTTCACGCCGGCAAGTTATAACAAGTATTATTGACCGATTTGTTGCGAAAAATACAATAATTAATAGTCTAATTCTACCCGCTCAACTGTCCGTTTTTGTGTGCCCGCCGGCGAAATTCGTCGATTATCGCAGAACATTCGCGAATACGGCTTAAAATATTGGAATCAAGCTGCATTGCTGAGTGTCTGTCCGAAGAGTTCTTGAATTCATATGAATCAGTTGTGATTTCAAGGGTGGTGGCTTGATTCGAGGAGGGTCACCAATGTGGACGAGCAAAAACCGCAGACGTTACGACCGCAGCAAGCTGCGCTACCCGAGCGATTTGACCGACGATGAATGGAAGCTGGTCGAACACTTGATCCCACCTGGCAAGCCTGGCGGAGGGAAGCGGACGGTGATCATGCGTGAGGTGGTGAACGGCCTCATGTACGTTCTCTCAACTGGCTGTCAGTGGCGCGCGGTCCCGAAAGACCTGCCGCCGAAAAGCACGATCTACGAATATTTCGATCTGTGGACTTATGACGGCACATTGGAGCGGATTCACCACGCGCTTTATGAGCAGTGTCGCGAACAAGCTCGGCGGGAAGCCAGCCCGACTGCTGCTATCATCGACAGCCAGAGCGTGAAAAGCGCTGAAAAAGGGGGGTCAGCATTGATCCGCACGGGTACGATGCAGGCAAGAAGATCAAGGGCAAGAAGCGGCACATTCTCGTCGATACATTAGGCCTCATGCTCCACGCCATCGTTCATCCGGCCGACATTCAAGATCGTGATGGCGGCATTCTTGTCATGGCGACTCTATTCGGGATGTTTCCATTTTTGAAAACGCTCTTCGCCGACGGCGGGTACCAAGGACCGCAATTTGCGAAGGCGGTTGCGAAAGCTCTCCCACATCTCGATATTGAAATCGTCAAACGTTCCGATCGGGCCAAGGGATTTGTGGTTTTGCCCCAACGCTGGATCGTCGAGCGCACCATCGCTTGGCTCAATCGCTGCCGAAGGCTCGCCAAAGATTGGGAGAACCTAAACCGCAAGGCGCTCGCGTTCTTGCGCCTCGCCTCAATCCGCCTCATGCTCAGAAAACTCTGTAATCAGCCGTGAAGTCTCCGGACGGACTCTGACCAAGCGTATTAAATAAGCTCTGTAGTTCATAAAATATGATTTTTGCTTGCAAGCTGCCCTTGATTACGCGAGAGTTAATAAAAAATTAATGCGTAAAACTTGTAATTTAACGGCAGTTCGCGCTTTCGCGGCGGAAAGCTGGGGGACAATAAGCCGTCGAAGCGTGGTCGAGTTATGCCAACCGTTGCGTTGACTGCTAGTTTTGTGCGTACCGCTCGATGCTTGCCCGGGCGGAAAAAGGTCGATTATTTCGACCAGACGCAGCGTGGGTTCATGCTCGAGGTGCGCAGCTCGGGCGGCACGACGTATTACCAGCGCTACACCGACGAGCGTGGCCGCGAGCGGCAATACAAGATCGGCCCGGCCGACGTGCTCAGCCTGGAGCAGGCCCGCCGCAAGGCCCGCCAAATCTGCGCCGAGGCGCTGCTGGGGGCGGATCCCCAGCAAAAGCGGCGCGAAATGCGGGCGGTGCCGCTGCTCAGCCATTTCGTGCACGAGCGCTATTTGCCGTTCGTGCAGACCTACAAAAACAGCTGGCAGACCGACGAGACGGTCCTGCGTATTCACATCCTGCCGAAGCTCGGCGCCCTTGCCCTCGACGAGGTCAAGACCGACGCCATTTCCGATTTGATCAATCGCATGCGCGCGGACGGCTATGCCGCCGGCACCATGAACCGGGTGATCGTGATCCTGCGCTACGTCTACAATCTTGCGCGCAAGTGGAAAGTGCCGGGCGTGACTGAAAACCCGGCCGCCGGATTGAGCGCCGGTCCCGACGTCCAGCGCAACCGCTTCCTCACCGAGGACGAGGCGGAAGCGCTGATGCGCTCGATCCAAATCGACGAGAACCAGACCGCCGCGCGATCGATCATGCTGTTGCTTCTGACCGGCGCGCGCCGCAATGAGGTTACGTTCGCCAAGTGGGACTATGTGGATTGGAAGAACAAAACCCTGCTGGTGCCAAAGTCGAAATCGGGCCGCCCGCGTGTTATTGCCTTGAACCAATCGGCGATCGCGCTATTGACCGCGACGCAACGCATCGAGGGTAATCCCTACATTTTCCCGTCGCCGGTTACCGGACGGCCTTCGGCGTCGCTGTTCTTTCCCTGGGCCCGCATCCGCGAACGCGCCGGTCTCGAAGATGTTCGCCTGCACGACCTGCGTCATTCGTTCGCGAGCTTCCTGGTGAACCGCGGTGTGTCGCTCTATGTGGTCCAGGGTCTGCTCGGGCAAGGCCTACAGCGGATCGGCGGATGACTGGACCTTCAGCCAGATCGGTTCGCGCACGGTGTGGTCGCCGGTCCATAACCTCGATCTGAGCGTCGACGTGATGTACATGAATCTGGGCACGGCCCGTTCTTCGTGGGGCAACGATGACCAGAGTGTCTGGCAGGCGATCCTGCGCGCGCAGCGTAACTTCTATCCCTGATTGGATAGTCCTGAGTTGAAGCCAGCGACCCCCGGCGGCAAACCGCCGGGGGCGTTTTTTTGCGCCTCGATTGAAAAAAGAGTTTGTCCGGAGACTTCACGGCTGATTACAGAGTTTTCTGAGCATGAGGCGGATTGAGGCGAGGCGCAAGAACGCGAGCGCCTTGCGGTTTAGGTTCTCCCAATCTTTGGCGAGCCTTCGGCAGCGATTGAGCCAAGCGATGGTGCGCTCGACGATCAAGCGTTGGGGCAAAACCACAAATCCCTTGGCCCGATCGGAACGTTTGACGATTTCAATATCGAGATGTGGGAGAGCTTTCGCAACCGCCTTCGCAAATTGCGGTCCTTGGTACCCGCTGTCGGCGAAGAGCGTTTTCAAAAATGGAAACATCCCGAATAGAGTCGCCATGACAAGAATGCCGCCATCACGATCTTGAATGTCGGCCGGATGAACGATGGCGTGGAGCATGAGGCCTAATGTATCGACGAGAATGTGCCGCTTCTTGCCCTTGATCTTCTTGCCTGCATCGTACCCGTGCGGATCAATGCTGACCCCCCTTTTTCAGCGCTTTTCACGCTCTGGCTGTCGATGATAGCAGCAGTCGGGCTGGCTTCCCGCCGAGCTTGTTCGCGACACTGCTCATAAAGCGCGTGGTGAATCTGCTCCAATGTGCCGTCATAAGTCCACAGATCGAAATATTCGTAGATCGTGCTTTTCGGCGGCAGGTCTTTCGGGACCGCGCGCCACTGACAGCCAGTTGAGAGAACGTACATGAGGCCGTTCACCACCTCACGCATGATCACCGTCCGCTTCCCTCCGCCAGGCTTGCCAGGTGGGATCAAGTGTTCGACCAGCTTCCATTCATCGTCGGTCAAATCGCTCGGGTAGCGCAGCTTGCTGCGGTCGTAACGTCTGCGGTTTTTGCTCGTCCACATTGGTGACCCTCCTCGAATCAAGCCACCACCCTTGAATCACAACTGATTCATATGATTAAAGAACTCTTCGGACAGACACTAAGCAAAGATCAAGCGTGCGGCGGCACGGCTCGCTCGGACGCGGATGCGTCCTCGCAGCGGTCGGCAAAGTCCGCAATTCGCGCAATCACGTCGGCTTCCGCCAACAGCGGTGCATGGCCCTGATCGGGCACTTCGATGGTTTCAAGCGTAGAGCGGCGCGCCCGCATCGCCTCGACCGTGGCAGGTGACAGGATGTCGGAATTGGCGCCGCGGATCACCATCACCGGCCTATGGCTGAGCGCATCGAACTCCTTCCAGAGCGGCGGAAAGGGCTTTTCGAAGTCGACTCCTTCGAGGGTCTTGGCGAGGTTGACGTCGTAGGTCGGCACTAGGGCGCCGTTTTCTTGGCGGAAAGTGCGGTGCGCGGCGGCCAACCAGTCGTCCGGCCCGAGCTTGGGAAATTGCGCGTCGAACAGGCGACGCAGGATTTCACCGCCTTCCTCGAAAGATCTCGGCTGCGGCAGCTTGCCGACGTAGCCCTTGATCCGCATCAGTCCCTTCGGTTCGATCACCGGACCGATATCGTTGAGCACGACGCCGGCGATCGCGGTCGGCCGCACGGCAGCCAGCAGCATGGCGAGGATGCCGCCGCGCGAGGTGCCGACGAAAACCGCCTGCGCGGCGTCGAGCGCGGCAACCACAGCAAGCACATCGGCCAGTTCGACCTGGAAATTGTAGTTGGCCGGATCGAGGTCGTACTCGGACTGGCCGCGGCCGCGGTAATCGAGGGCAATGACGCGGCGCGGCCGGTCGGTGCGGCTCGCTAACGTTGTCGCCAGCGCATCGAAATCCGCCGCCGTGCGGGCCAAGCCTGGCAGGCAAACCACCGGCAGACCGCCGGTGCTGCGCCGGCCATGGCAGCGCGCATGCAGCTGCAAGCCATCGGGGGCGGAGATGAAGACGGAAGTAACGTCGGGCATGTCCTGCCTGCTTCGGTGAAAAGCCCGTCACCCTACCGTCAGGCCGACCCGGCTGTCATTCCCCGCGAAGGCACAAGATCCAGCCACCAGGGGCGGTGACGCTGAGAAGCAGCCGCCAGCAACCGAGCGGGATTTAATTCGTGGCGCCGCGCCTGAGATCGGCCTCGATCATCAGCTTGCTGCCGCCGCCGAAACGGGCGCGATAGACCTGCAGGTTTTCCATGATCCGCTCCACATAGTTGCGGGTCTCGGAGAACGGGATGCGCTCGACCCAGTCGACCGGATCGACCCCGGGATCGCGCGGATCGCCATAGGCGGCGATCCACTGCCGTACACGGCCGCGTCCGGCATTGTAGCCGGCGAAGGTGAGGATATAGGAGCCGTTGTATTCGCCGAGCAGGTTGGAGAGTTCCGCCGTGCCGATCTGCATGTTGTAGGCGGGGTCCCTGAGCAGGCGGGCGCGACTGTATTTCACCTTGTATTTCCGGGCGGTATCGATGCCGGCCGCCGGCGTCACCTGCATCAGGCCCATGGCATGGGCGGCCGAGACGATCTTCTGGTTGAAGTGGCTCTCCTGGCGGGCGATCGAATAGGCCACCGCCGGCTCGATCGGTGGCGCGATCGGCTTGAAGTCCGGCAGGCCGACGGTCGGATAGGCGTAATAGTCGAGCGGCAGACCGCGGTTATAGGCACTCTGGCCGAGCAGCAGCATGGCGCGGCCATCGTTGTGCCTGCGGGCGAGTTCGGCCAGCGCCGCCATGCCGGCGACATCGGTGCCGCTTTCGCCGAGTTCGGCATAGATCGACGCCAGCATGTCGCGTTCGTCGAGCGCATAGAGAATCTCCGCCGCGCGCACGACTTCCAGATTGTTGAGAACGCGCCGATCGGGCGGCGCGAACGATGGCGGCCCGCGCAGGCCAAGCTCGGTGAAGCCCAGCCGCGCGCGCGCCAGCTGGCCGTAATAGGTCGCGGTGTATTGCGCCGCCATCTCGTAATAGGCCTTGGCCCGCGCGCGCTGGCCCATGGCTTCGGCCGCGCGGCCCTGCCAATAACCGCCGCGGGCCAGCGCATGCGGACTGACGGTGCCTTGCGGGATGTGCGCGAAATGGGCGGCGGCGGTCGCCGGGTCGTGCAGGTAGCGCAATGCGATCCAGCCGGCGGTGAAATGCTGGTCGACGCGGTGGTTACCCGGTGGCGGCGAGGCGGCGTTGCGTGCCAGACGATAGGCGGCGCGCGGATCGCCGGCGTCGAGCAACTTGCGCACCAAGATGCGCCGCTCCACCCACCATCGATCAGTATCGACCAACGCTTCCGGGTCTTGCGGGACGCTCAGGATCAGTTTGCTGGCTTCTTCCGGCTTGTCTTCTCGGCGCAGCCATTGCGCTCGCGCAAAAATGTAACCGGGATCGCGGCGGGCCGCGGCCGGCACTGCGTCGAGCAGCGCCTTGGCCTTTTTCAGCCGCCTGATGACCGCCGCACGGGCGCGGCCGATCGCCAAATCGTCGCCGCCGAGCCGGCTGGCGGCGCGCATGCCGGCCTCGACGTCGTCGTCGAAAAATCGGGTCTCCATGCGCGCCTTGTGATCGGCGCGCGTGAGCAGGCCGCCGAACATTTCGAGCACCTTGCGCTCGGTGTCGGCGCTGCAGTCCTGGTAGCGCCAGGCGTGGCGTACCAAGGCGGTCGCGCCCGCGCGGTCGCCCTTGGCGAGCAGCGCATGCGCCAGCACGTAACGGCCCTTGGCGGTGGTCGGCCTATGGCCGGCGAAAAAGGCAAGCACCGTGGCGTCGTCGACCCCGCCGTTCCACAACGCGTTCTCGGCGCGGCGGCGGAACAGGTGCGCATGTGGCCAGTTCGGATTGGCATTCACGAACGCAGCGTAGCGCTGAAACGGAGGGTTGGTGTCGTTGCTGCGCAGAATGACCCATTCGGCCAGCTTGCGGGCGACCGGATCGTGGATACTTTGCTCGGCCGCGTCGGCATCTGCGACCTTGCCTTTGCGGGCGGCCGCAATCACCCGCTTTACCGCCGCGATATCGCCGGGCGAAGTGGCTCTGGTCGGCGCCGCGGCGAACGGCCCGGAGAGCGGACGTGCCATCGGCTTGACGGCGGCGCGGCTGGCGCTTGGTGCGGCGCGCACGCCCGCACGGGCCTGCGCGAAGGCCGACAGAGCGGCCGCAGACAATGGGCGTTTGCGCGGCAGCGGGACCCTGCGGGCGACCGGTGTGGCCGGTCCCCTGGCGGCATGGGCAGCCGGCCGCAGGTGCGGACGGGGTATTTTTTTCGGCCCCGCCGCGGCAGCTTGGGCGCATAGGGCACCAGCCGCCGCGAGCGCCAAAGCGATGCTCCAGCGGTTCCGCTTGGTTGCGTCCATTCAGCCCTTGCCCGGTCTCTTTCGCCTTATGAGTCCGACTCAAATGGCGGCTCAGCCGTCCTCCCATTAGGCCATTATCGGCGTGGAAGGATACCCAGAATCCCAGTGCCTCCCATGTGACCGAAAAGAGGGGCAAAAGCGGGGCGGGGGCCATTTAGGGCCTCTTGGAGGGCTTTCATCGCCCCTCACGACCCGATATCTATGGGGGACGCCGCAGCCCTGTGGAGAAGTCGGGTCATGACTGCCAAGACGAGCTTCCGAGGATCATTCACCGCGCTCGTCACGCCGTTCAAGAACGGCTCGCTTGACGAGAAAGCGTTCCGCGATCTGGTGGACTGGCAGATCGCCGAGGGCACCAATGGCTTGGTGCCGGTCGGCACCACGGGCGAGAGCCCGACGCTCAGTCATGATGAACACAAGCAGGTGGTGGAGTGGTGCGTCGATCAGGCCGATGGCCGGGTGCCGGTGATCGCCGGCGCGGGCTCGAATTCGACCGCCGAGGCGATCGAATTGTCGCTGCATGCCGAGCAGGCCGGCGCCGACGCGGTGTTGATCGTGACGCCCTATTACAACAAGCCGACCCAGGAAGGGCTCTATCAGCACTACAAGGCGATCAACGACAAGATCGGCATCCCGATCATCATCTACAACATTCCCGGCCGCTCGGTGATCGACATGTCGGTCGACACCATGAAGCGGTTGTTCGAGTGCAAAAACATCGCCGGCGTGAAGGACGCCACCGCCAATATGGTGCGGGTGTCGCAGCAACGCGCGACGGTCGGCCTGGACTTCAACCAGCTCTCGGGCGAGGATGCGACCTGCCTTGGCTTCATGGCGCATGGCGGTCACGGCTGTATTTCGGTCACCTCGAACGTGGCGCCGCGGCTGTGCGCCGAGTTCCAGGGCGCCTGCCTGAAGGGCGATTACAAGACTGCGCTCAAGCTGCAGGACAAGTTGATGCCGCTGCATCAGCATCTGTTCATCGAGACCAATCCGGTGCCGGCCAAATATGCGCTCTCGGTGCTCGGCAAGTGCGCCGACACCGTGCGGTTGCCGATGGTGCCGCTGTCGGACAAGTCAAAGGCGATGGTGCGCGAGGCCATGGTGCACGCCGGGCTGGTCAATTAGACGCAGCCGGCAAGTCTTTCTGATTTCTATCAACGCGTCGGGGGAAGCATGCTCGAGGAATTCAAAAAATTCGCGTTGCGCGGCAATGTGGTGGACCTCGCTGTCGGTGTGATCATCGGCGCTGCCTTCGGCGCCATCGTCAACTCGCTGGTCGGCGATGTCATCATGCCGGTGATCGGCGCCGTCAGTGGCGGCCTCGACTTCTCGAACTATTTCATTCCGCTCTCAGCCAAGGTCACGGCCGTCACGTTAGCTGAAGCGAAAAAGCAAGGCGCCGTATTGGCTTGGGGTAATTTTCTGACCATAACGCTTAACTTTATCATCATCGCATTCGTGCTGTTCCTGGTGATACGCGCCATGACCCGTATGATGCGCAAGGAAGAAGCTAAGCCGGCACCGCCTTCGAAGCAGGAGGAACTGCTCGCGGAAATCCGCGATCTGCTTAAGGCAAAATAGTGCAGACCGGATGCATAAATGGCCGCTAAGCCTGAGCGCCGCTTCAAGGTTGTCGCCGACAACCGCAAGGCGCGCTTCAACTACGAGATTGGCGAGGTTTACGAGGCCGGCATCGCGCTCACCGGCAGCGAGGTGAAATCGTTGCGCGCCGGCAAGGCCACCATCGCCGAATCCTACGCCGACGCACGCGGCGGTGAGATATGGCTGATCAACGCGAACATTCCGGAGTATCTGCAGGCGGCGCGCTTCAATCATCTGCCGAAGCGGCCGCGCAAATTGCTGCTGCATGCGCGCCAGATCAACAAGCTCGCCGGTGCGGTCGAACGCGAGGGCATGACCATCGTGCCGCTCAAGCTCTACTTCAATGAGAAGGGAAGGGCGAAGCTGGAGATTGCCTTGGCGCGCGGCAAGAAATTGCATGACAAGCGCGAGACGCTGAAGAAGCGCTCCTGGGAGCGCGAGCGCGGACGGCTGCTGCGGCAGAAAGGCTAGGCGTCATGGGATCGCAGCGTCACATCGGCATGCTGATTTTCCCGCGCCTCACCCAGCTCGACATGACCGGGCCCTACGAAGTGTTGGCGCGGCTGCCGAACACCACCGTCGATCTGGTGGCGCGCACGCTCGATCCCGTCACCACCGATCGCGGGATGCAGATCGTCCCGACCGTGACCTACGCGGATTGTCCGCCGCTCGACGTGGTGATGGTGCCGGGCGGTCCGGGCCAGCAGGACCTCATGGAAGACGAGGCGGCGCTGGAATTCCTGCGCAAGCAGGCGGCGTCGGCGAAATACGTCACCTCGGTGTGCACCGGATCGCTGGTGCTGGGCGCCGCCGGGCTCCTCAAGGGCAAGCGCGCCACCAGTCATTGGGCGGCGATCGATCATCTCAAGCTGCTCGGCGCCATTCCGGTGCGCGAGCGCGTGGTGGTGGACGGCAATGTCGTGACCGGGGCGGGTGTCGCCTCCGGCTTCGATTTCGCGCTCAAGCTCGCCGCCATCCTCGAGGGCGAAGCGGTCGCGCGCGAAATTCAGCTGCAAATTGAATACGATCCGGCGCCACCGTTCAATTCCGGCTCACCGCAGACGGCAGCGCGCACAACGGTCGAGACCCTGAAGGCGCGCGGCGCTAAGTTGAACGAGGAACGGCGCGCGCTTGCCGTGCGGGTCGGGCGCAAGCTGGGGATCGCGAACGAAGGATAACTGCATGGCGCTGCCGACCCAACTCGACCATTGCGTCATCCATGTCTCCGAGTGGGAGCGATCGAACCAATTCTACACGCAGGTGATGGGCGCCGAGCTGGTGGCGCGTCCGGTCGGCTTTGCCTATCGCTTCGGCGACAAGCAACTCAATGTGCACGGGCCCGGCGTGACGCCGGCAGAAGTCGCGCGGCTGCCGGTGCAGCCGGGCAATTCCGATCTCTGCTTCGAATGGCGCGGGCCGATTGCGGATGCGATCGCGCATCTTAAAACGCATGGCATTGCGATAGAACGCGGGCCGCTGCAACGGTTCGGCGCCAAGGGGGCGGGCACGTCGGTCTATTTCCGCGATCCGGACGGCTCGCTGATGGAATTCATGAGCTATGAGCATCCCAAATGACCGAAGCACCCGGCACGCATAATCCGAACGTGCTGCCGACCGGAATTCCGGTCCCGCAGGACGATGGCGCCGCGCGCCATCTTGCCGGCATGAAGCTGCCGGACCTGGCGCTGCCGGCGACCGATGGCACACACGTCGATCCGGCGAAGCTCAAGGGCCGCACCGTCATTTATATCTATCCGCGCACCGGCGTGCCGGGCGTCGATCTGCCGCCCGGCTGGAACGAGATCCCGGGTGCCCGCGGCTGCACGCCGCAATCCTGTTCGTTCCGCGATCATTTCGGCGAGCTCAAGCGCCTGGGCGTTCAGCAGCTCTACGGGCTGTCCACGCAGGACACCGCCTATCAGCAGGAAGCGGCCACGCGCCTGCATCTGCCGTTCGCGATTCTGTCGGACGAGAAATTAGCACTCACCAAGGCGCTCAAGCTGCCGACCTTCACGGTCGCCGGTATGACGCTCCTAAAGCGCATGGCGTTGGTAATCGACGGCGGCGTAATCACAAAGGCGTTTTACCCGGTATTCCCGCCCGACAAGAATGCCGAGGAAGTCATCGCTTGGCTGCAAGCACCCAATTAATTTCTCCGCTCATTCCCGCGTAAGCGGGAATCCAGGTTGCTTGGCTCTGGGTCCCCGCTTTCGCGGGGACGAGCGGGTAAATCTTGAATTCTAGCAATTGTCCAAAAAAATCCGCACACTCGCGAACACGTTGCGGAACATGTCGGGCGTAAGCACGCCGGTATTGGTATTGTAGCGCGAGCAGTGATAGCTGGAAAATAACGTGAGTTCGCCGAGCATATTTTTGCCGCCATGCTTGAACGGCGAGGCCGATTTCTTTGACCCGAGCGCGGTCACCACACTGTCATGGGCAATGCGCCCGAGCGCGAGGATCGCGCGCAGTTTCTTCATTTCCGCAATCGTTTCTTTGAGGAACTCGCGGCAGGCCGCGATCTCGACCGGCGTCGGCTTGTTTTCCGGCGGCACGCAGCGCACCGCATTGGTGATGCGGCAGTCGTTCAGCTGCAAGCCGTCGTCGGGATGCGCGCCGTATTGCCCGCGCGCGAAATGGAAGCGCGCAAGCGTCTCGTACAGCAGCACGCCGGCATAATCGCCGGTGAACGGACGGCCGGTGCGGTTGGCGCCTTGCAGGCCGGGCGCCAGCCCAACGATCAGCAGCCGTGCCTCGAGCGGACCGAACGAGGGGACTGGCGCGTTGAACCAGGCCGGCTCATCGGCGCGCCACTTCTTGCGGAACGCCGCGAGCCGCGGGCAGCGTGGGCAATTGCGCCCGGGCTGGCCGTCTTCCGGCATCGCCGGGCTCCGTCCGTCAATCCTCGAAATCGTCGTCGTCGGCTCCGACGTCGGCGGTCGCCTCGGCCCGTTGCGGCACCGGCGGACGTTGCAGGAATTGCGGCGTGTGCTGCGGCGGCTCGCGATCGTCGCGCGGGCCGCGCGCTTCGCGAACGGGGCGCTCGCTCGGATCGCGGCCGATCTTGCCCTGCAGCGTGACGATGTCGGTGAAGATGTCGGCCTGGCGGCGCAACTCATCGGCCACCATCGGCGGCTGCGTGGTAACGGTCGAGATCACGGTCACGCGCACACCCTTGCGCTGCACGGCTTCCACCAGCGAGCGGAAATCGCCGTCGCCGGAGAACAGCACCATGTGGTCGATCGAACCGGCGATCTCCATGGCATCGACCGCGAGTTCGATGTCCATGTTGCCTTTGACCTTGCGGCGGCCGGTTTGGTCGACGAATTCCTTGGTCGCCTTGGTGACCACCGAATAGCCGTTGTAGTCGAGCCAATCGATCAGCGGGCGGATCGAGGAGTATTCCTGATCCTCGATCACCGCGGTGTAGTAGAACGCGCGCAACAGATAGCCGCGCGACTGAAATTCGCGCAGCAGCTTTTTGTAGTCGATATCGAAGCCGAGCGATTTGGCGGTCGCGTAAAGATTGGCGCCATCAATGAACAATGCGATTTTTTCACCGGGTACGGTCATGGGGTCTCTCACGATGCTCGCAAATACAATCCGAATTTCCCGATTCCGCACGCGCACAGCGCGCGAGAAGCGCGATGCGCTGCCTGGAACCGGCGTTAACAGAACGGTGTGAAGACACCTTCGATTAATTCAGTCGGCGCCTACGCAATCATGCCGTTGCCGCTAAAATCCGCCGCGGTCGGCCTGCTTGCGGGCTATCCGGTAACAGACGGCTGCGGCTAAACCAAGACAAATGTGCTTGAAATTTCGCCCCGCCCGGTCTACCTAGCGGTCGAAATCATGACAAAATTCCATCCAAAGGAGTGACGAGCCGATGGCCCGTGTCACCGTAGAAGATTGCATCGATAAGGTTGAGAACCGCTTCGATCTCGTCCTTTTGGCGAGCCACCGGGCGCGTATGGTCTCGTCCGGGTCGCAGATTACCGTCGAGCGCGATAACGACAAGAATCCGGTTGTTGCGCTACGCGAGATTGCCGAAACCACGGTATCCCCCGGCGACCTGAAGGAAGACCTGATCCATAGCCTGCAGAAGTATGTCGAGGTCGACGAGCCGGAGCCCGAAGTGCCGCTGATCGGGGCCGGGGCCGGCGCATCCGTCGATTCCGACGATACCGAAGTAACTTCCGAGCGTATGACCGAAGAAGAGCTGCTCAAGGGCCTCGAAGGCCTGGCGCCGCCGGAAGAGGTGCCCGAGGAAGACGCCGAATAGCCCATTCGCCGGCTTTTCCGGATAAATTTTACGTAACGGCCCGGCCACAGCGCCGGGCCGTTGGTTTTTCGTCAACCAGAACGGCAAGCCCTTGCGGCTCCAGCGAATTGTCGTGATATCTATGGTAGAAATGGCCGCCGGCGCCGATTCAGACGCAGATTCGGCGGCAGCGAGGCACGAGAATGGCGCGCGCGCGCTCAGATCTTCCGCGGATGCAGAAGCAGTCGCCGACCCGGGCGCCGCTCGATCGGATTGTTGCGTCGACCCAAGTAATTGAAAAACCAGCGCAATCCCGTAAGCCGCCGATGATGCGGCAATACGATCTGATCGAACGGGTGCGCCGCTACAATCCCGATACGAACGAGGCCCTGCTCAACCGCGCCTATGTCTACGCCATGAAGGCGCATGGCGAGCAGCGGCGCGCCTCGGGCGACCCGTACTTTTCCCACCCGATCGAGGTGGCCGCCATCCTGACCGACCTCAAGCTCGACGACGCCACCATCGCCGCCGCGCTTTTGCATGACACCATTGAGGATACCGCAACCACCCGCGCCGAGATCGACAGCCTGTTCGGACCCGACATCGGCACGCTGGTCGATGGACTGACCAAACTCAAAAAGCTCGACCTGGTCACCAAGGAAGCCAAGCAGGCGGAAAACCTGCGCAAACTTTTGCTGGCGATCGCCGCCGACGTGCGCGTGCTCCTCGTCAAGCTCGCCGACCGGCTGCACAACATGCGCACGCTCGACTACATGCCGGTCGACGCGCGCCGGCGTGTCGCCGAGGAGACGCTGGAAATCTACGCGCCGCTCGCCGGCCGCATGGGCATGCATGCGATGCGCGAGGAACTCGACGACCTGGCATTTCGCGAGCTCTATCCCGAAGCCTATGGAGTTGTCAGCGGCCGGCTCAATGCGCTGGCCGATCGCCATAAGCACCTGATTACCGAGATCGAGAAGCAGCTCACCAAGAAGCTCGCCGACCGCGGCATCGCGGCGCAAGTGCAGGGGCGGCGCAAGCGCGCCTATTCGATCTGGCGCAAGATGGAACGCAAATCGGTCGGGTTCGAGCAACTGTCGGATATTTTCGGCTTCCGCGTCATCGTGAAGACGGTGGCGGATTGCTATCAGGCACTCGGCATCGTGCACACGACCTGGCCGATGGTGCCGGGGCGTTACAAGGACTACATCTCGACGCCCAAGGCAAACGACTACCGATCGATCCACACCACCGTGATCGGCCCGGGCAATCAGCGCGTCGAATTGCAAATCCGCACCACCGAGATGCACGAACTCGCCGAATACGGCATCGCCGCGCACGCGCTCTACAAGGACAATGTCGGCTCGCCAACCGAGTTGCTGTCGCGCGAAGTCGAGCGCGTACGCTTGGCTGCGCCGGACCATCGAACTGCTGGCGGAAGGGTCGAACCCGGAGGAATTCCTCGAGCACACCAAACTCGAACTGTTCCACGATCAGGTGTTCTGCTTCACGCCCAAGGGCAAGCTGATCGCCTTGCCGCACGACGCCACGCCGATCGACTTCGCCTATGCGGTGCACACCGACGTCGGCAACACGGCGGTGGGGTGCAAGATCAACGGCCAGATCGCGCCGTTGGGGTCGGAAATCGTCAACGGCGACGAGGTCGAGATCATCACCTCGAAGGGGCAAACGGCGCCGCCGGCAGCGTGGGAATCGATTGTGGTCACCGGCAAGGCGCGCGCCGCGATCAGGCGCGCGACCCGCGCGGCGGTGCGCACGCAATATACCGGGCTCGGCCGGCGCATGGTCGAGCGCCTGTTCCAGCGCGCCAAGATCGCCTATTCGGACGAAAAGCTTACCGGCGCATTGCCGCGGCTGGCGCGCGCGTCCATCGACGATGTCATGGCGGCGGTCGGCCGCAGCGAATTGAAAGCCTCCGATGTCGCCCGCGCCATGTATCCCGACTACAAGGAAGAGCGCGCCGCCGCCATGGCGATGAAGCCGAAATCGGAGAGCGGCTGGTTCGGCTTGAAGAAGCTCACCTCGGTCAAATTCAAGGTTCCGGGCGCCGGCGCGGCCGGACCGGCGATCCCGATCCGCGGCATCAATGGCGATTTGCCGGTGCGGTTTGCGCCCGATGGCGGCGCGGTGCCGGGCGACCGTATCGTCGGCATCCTCACGCCGGGCGAGGGGATCACCATCTACCCGATCCATTCGGCCGCGCTGAGCAAATTCGAGGATAGGCCGGAGCGCTGGCTGGACGTGCGCTGGGATGAACAGGAAAGCACGCCGCGGCGTTTCCCTGCGCGCATCGACGTGCAGTCGGTGAACGAGCCCGGCTCGCTCGCGCAGATCGCCCAGGTGATCGCCGAGCACGACGGCAATATCGACAATATCCGCATGACGCGGCGGGCGCCGGATTTCACCGATGTGCTGATCGATCTTGAGGTCTATGACCTCAAGCATCTCAACGCCATCATCGCGCAATTGCGCGCCAAGCCGATAGTGGCGAAGGCGGAACGGGTGAACGGGTAATTAGATGAATGCGCCGCGTTTGCGCCTCGGCGTCAATGTCGACCACGTCGCCACCATCCGCAACGCGCGCGGCGGGCGTCACCCCGATCCGGTGCGCGCGGCCAAGCTTGCCATCGTCGCCGGCGCCGACGGCATCACCGCGCATCTGCGCGAAGACCGCCGCCATATCCGCGATGACGATATTGCGCGGCTGAAAGCCGAAATCGACAAGCCGCTCAATTTCGAGATGGCGGCGACCGACGAAATGACCGCGATCGCGCTTAAAGTGCAGCCGCATGCGGTCTGCTTGGTGCCGGAGAAACGCACCGAGCGCACCACCGAGGGCGGGCTCGATGCCGTCAAGCAGCACGCGCAGCTCAAACCGGTGGTGCATGCGCTCAAGCACGCCGGCATCAAGGTCTCGCTCTTCATCGGTGCGGCGCCGGCGCAAATCGAGGCGGTAGTCGAGCTGGGCGCGCCGGTGATTGAAATTCATACCGGCTCCTGGTGCGACGCGCTGATCGAGGGCCGGGCGGCCGAGGCCAAAGCCGAATGGCAGCTCATCCGCGCCGGCGCGCTCAAGGCCCAGAGCCTCGGCCTCGAAGTCCATGCCGGCCACGGTCTCGACTATGCGAGCGCGGAAACCATTGCGGCGCTGCCGCAAATCGTCGAGCTCAATATCGGTCATTTCCTGGTTGGCGAATCGGTGTTCGAGGGGCTGGCCGATACCGTGAAGTTCATGCGCGCGGCCATGGACCGCGGGCGCGCTAAACCAGGCGCATCATGATCATCGGGCTCGGCTCGGATATGGTCGACGTGCGCCGCATCGCGCGCACCATCGAGCGCCACGGCGAGCGCTTTCTGGCCCGCATCTATACGCCGAAGGAACGCGCCAAAGCGGAGAACCGCGTCACCAAGGTCGAGACCTACGCCAAGCGTTTCGCCGCCAAGGAAGCCTGCTCCAAGGCGCTCGGCACCGGGTTCCGCAGCGGCGTGTTCTGGCGCGACATGGGCGTGGTCAATCTGCCCTCGGGCCGCCCGACCATGGAACTGACCGGCGGCGCGCTCAAACGGCTGCAAGCGATCACGCCGGCCGGGTGCGAAGCCAAGATCGACGTCTCGCTCACCGACGAAGGCCCGACCGCGCAGGCAATCGTCATCATTTCGGCGGTGCCGCGGTCGCCGCCGTGAGGCTGGGAAAAACAAATCCAACCAAGTGCTTATACAAGAGATCCGGCGTTCTTGATTGCGCCTTGGGATGGCAGCCGCTACAAGGTCGCCGGGGCGCGCGCCGTTAGTGGCGGGACAAGAGGCCGATGAGCGTGACATCCGGAACAAAACGGAAAGAAGGCGGCATTGCCGAGACAATCCGCGTGGTTTTCCACGCCCTGGTCATCGCGCTGGTGATCCGAACCTTCCTGTTTCAGCCCTTCAATATCCCCTCCGGCTCGATGAAGGCGACGCTGCTGGTCGGCGATTATCTGTTCGTGTCGAAATATTCCTATGGCTACAGCCACTTCTCGCTGCCTTTGTCGCCGCCATTATTTTCGGGCCGCATTCCGGGCGACTGGCTGCCAGCGCGCGGCGACGTCGTGGTGTTCCGCCTGCCCAAGGATACGTCCACCGACTACATCAAGCGCGTGATCGGTCTGCCCGGCGACAAAATCCAGGTGATGAACGGCGTCGTCTATATCAATGGCACGCCGATCAAGCGCGAGGCGGCGCCGGCTTTCATCGAGACCGAGGAAGGCACGAGCGCCGCTCCGGTCAAGCGTTGGAAGGAAACGCTGAGCAACGGCGTGAGTTATTACACGCTCGATCTGGTCGACAACGGTTTTGCCGATAACACCCAGGTCTATACCGTGCCGCCCGGTCATTATTTCATGATGGGCGACAATCGCGACAATTCGACCGACAGCCGTTTCAGCCAAGTCGGCATGGTGCCGTTCGAGAATATCGTCGGCAAGGCGCAGATCATTTTCTTCTCCGTCTATGAGGGCGAGCGCGCCTGGGAATTCTGGCGCTGGCCGGTCTCGGTGCGCTGGAGCAGGCTGTTCACGATCGTCAGATGAGCCGCAAGGCCAAGGACAGAGCGGCGCTCGAGGACCGGATCGGCTATGAATTCGCCGATAAGGCGCTGCTGGAGCGCGCGCTCACGCATATTTCCGCGCTCTCGGGTGGCGTGCAGAACCGCGCCGCCAGCTACCAGCGCCTGGAATTTCTCGGCGACCATGTGCTTGGCCTGGTCATTTCCGACATGCTCTATCGCGCGTTCTCCGAAGGCGAACGAGGGCGAGTTGTCGCGCCGGCTCGCCGATCTGGTGCGCAAGGAAACCTGCGCCGAGGTGGCGCGCGCGATGGATCTCGGCCCCGCGCTCAAGCTCGGCAGTTCGGAATCGCATGCCGGTGGGCGGCTGCGCGCCACCATCCTGGCGGACGCCTGCGAGGCGCTGGTGGGGGCGGTGTTCATCGACGGCGGCTACCAGGCGGCCGACGAATTGATCGCGCGGTTCTGGAAGGAGCGCATGCTCAAGCCATTGCGCCCGTTACGCGACCCCAAGACTATGCTGCAGGAATGGGCGCAGGCGCGCGGGCTGCCGACGCCGGCCTACCGCGAACTGGCGCGCACCGGCCCGCATCACGATCCGGAATTCCGCGTCGCGGTGGTGCTGCCCGACCGGCCGCCGGCGGAGGGGCTGGGCTCATCGAAGCGGGCCGCCGAACAGGCCGCCGCCGCGGCCATGCTGACGCGCGTCGGCGTGTCGGCGGACAAGCTTGATGGTTGAGAGCATGCCAGAGAGCGACACGCGCTGCGGCTTCGTCGCGCTGATCGGCGCGCCCAATGCCGGCAAGTCGACGCTGCTTAACGCGCTGGTCGGCTCCAAGGTGACCATCGTCTCGCGTAAAGTTCAGACCACGCGCGCGCTGATCCGCGGCATCGCCGTCGCGGGGCGCTCGCAACTCATCTTTGTCGACACACCGGGAATTTTTTCGCCGCGCCGGCGGCTCGACCGCGCCATGGTAACGACGGCCTGGAGCGGCGCGCACGACGCCGATCTGGTCGGCGTGCTGATCGACGCGCGCAAGGGGATCGAGGAGGAATCGGAAGCGATCCTCGACCGGCTCGCCGATGTGAAGGTGCCGAAAATCCTCATCCTCAATAAGATCGACTTGGTGCCGCGGGACACGCTGCTGATGCTGGCCAAGGCCGCCAACGACAAAGCCGCTTTCGAGGCCACCTTCATGATCTCGGCGCTTACCGGCGACGGTGTGGCCGATCTCAAGCACTGGCTGGCGGAGCGCGTGGCGCCGGGGCCGTGGCTTTATCCGCCCGACCAGATGTCGGACGCTCCGATGCGGCAGCTGGCGGCCGAGATCACGCGCGAGAAGCTGTTCGAGCGGCTGCACCAGGAATTGCCCTATCACTCGACGGTCGAAACCGAAGTCTGGAAGGAACTGCGCAAGGGCGATATCCGCATCGAGCAGACGATCTATGTGGAACGCGAAAGCCAGCGCAAGATCGTGCTCGGCAAGGGCGGGGCGACCATCAAGGCGATCGGGGAGGCAGCGCGCAAGGAGATCGCTGGGATTGTCGATGCCAAGGTGCACCTGTTCCTGTTCGTGAAGGTGCGCGAAGGCTGGGGCGACGATCCAGAGCGCTACCGCGCCATGGGGCTGGAGTTTCCGAAGGAGTGAAGCCGTGCGCCGCCGTGATTTTCTCTGATTCTGGGAGTATGGATTGCTGGTTCGCAGGCTGCGGACCGCGCTCCGGAATAACAGCTTCATGCAATGGACCGATGAAGGCATCGTGCTCGGCGTCCGGCGCCACGGAGAGGCCAACGGCATTCTCGAACTGATGACGCGCGAGCATGGCCGTCATCTCGGGTTGGTGCGCGGCGGCTTCGGCTCGCGCCTGAAGCCGGTGCTGCAGATCGGCAATTCCGTGAGCGCGAACTGGCGGGCGCGGCTCGACGAGCACCTCGGCAACTACACGATCGAGCCCGTCAACCTGCGGGCCGCGAGTTTCTTCGCGGCCTCGCACGCGATCTATGGGGTCAGCCACTTGGCCGCCCTGATGCGGTTGTTGCCCGAGCGCGACCCGCATGCGGACCTGTATGCGGAATTCGACGACGTGCTCGGCCACCTCGACGATGCGGTGGTGGCGGCGCCCATGGTGGCGCGTTTCGAATTGCAGTTGTTGTCGGAGCTCGGCTTCGGTCTCGACCTCGAGCGATGCGCGGCAACCGGCACGCGCGCCGATCTCATTTACGTCTCGCCCAAGTCGGGGCGGGCGGTGTCACGCAACGCCGGCGAGCCTTACGCCGACAAGATGCTGCGGCTGCCGCTCTTCCTGCGCGACCGCGCTGCGCAACCGGCCGGCCGCGATCTCGCCGACGGCTTTGCGCTCACCGGCTTTTTCCTCGCGCGCCATGTGCTGGAGCCGCGCGGGCTTGAGCTCTCGGATGAGCGTGCGCACTTCATCGCGGCGCTCGCCCGCGCGCTGCCGGACGTGGCGTGAAGGCCATAGGAGCGAGCGATGCCGTTGAGCCGTGAATGGCGCTGGATCGTCATTCTTATCACCGCCACGCTGGCGGGCGGCGTGGCTGGTGCCGCCGCGCAATCGGCCGAACTTCCTAAAGCCATTTGCAACGAATTCTCACTTGAATCGATCTGACGATTGGGATGCCCTGAAGCAGCTTTTTAACTTCGGGGTTGGCTGGTCAAATAGACGAGAGCCAACCTCGATTACCGGCGACCCAGTTGTATGTTGGATGCCCGATAAGACGGCTGAATACCGGGACATAAAAAAACGGAATCAGCCACCACAATCCCGGCACGCGCAATACGACATATCGATAAGCCTCGAAGCCCGGCAGTGCCCGCCCGTCGGGCAGAACCAGATAGAGGGCCTTTTCCATTTGCGCGTCGCTGACCACAGGAGAAGGATTGGTGCGAAAATCGCGTGTCTTAATCTGTCCCAGGCCGTCGAATGCCAGAAACCATACCATCGAGCGGACACAAAAGCCGCATCGGCCATCGTAGATCATCTCCATGTCGCCGATAGTTTGCTTCCACGCCGCGCCAAGACGTGCGAGCCAGCGCGGACGCACAAAGCTCATATGGCCCATGATCATGACGAAGGAGAAATAAAACAGGCCCATCAGGACTGCGAACTGGACGTGCAGGAATATGGCTCCCGCAAGCAGATAGGGTCGCGTGCGCCGCTGCCAAATCAGAAACGGAAAGGCGATCTCGATCAGGATCGTGCCATAGGTCGAGATATTGACCAGCCAATACTGGGACGCCAGTACGTTCAGGAGGGCTGGCCTATAGAATTCATCGGTCGAGAACACGAACCAGATGGCATCGCCGTTCCACCAATCGTTTCCTCCTAATTTGCTGATGGCGCTGTAAAAGAACAAAACCGCCATCTGGATTTGCATGAGCCGCGTGCAGGCGCCCGTCCAGGGGCTGCTGTAGGGTGGCAACGTCGCGTCAAGATTGTTGCGTTTGACCGCGCGCACAGCGCGGACGCGGTCCAGACTCATTGCGCGCCCAATCGGCGCGAGACATAAAATCAAAAGAAGAGAGGCGAGGATCTTGTCGACCCCGTAAACAAGTATCGGAGCCCGATGGGCGTAGGAAATCTCGCCGATCAGTAAGACCCACTTTACCCAAGATGTCCGCCAACCGACCATGAAGGCCGCGCAGCAGCCTAGAAAAAGAGCGTGAAAAGTTGCCAGCTGCCAGGGTCGCGTCAGACAAAAAAACAGCGACAGGGACCAAGGATTGTCAGTATTGGCAATGTCGAGCGGCACCCAGCCTGCGGCGCCCCAAAAATCAAAAATATAGGGCGTTGCGAGCCCATAGTGGATCAGCAACGCCGCGCCAATGCCCATGCGGGCAAGCTCGAGCGGCGTCGTCGGGCTATCTTCAAACCAAATCCGCGACCAGAGGTCGCCCAGGGCCGCAAAGCGCTCCCGGGCAAAATGTACCAACGCTATTCCGGGCATTTGGCGTGCTTTATCGTTTTGACGGTGTAGAACTGGGGGTCGGTGCGGCTCTTGCCGCTTAATTTATCGGCCCGGGTAAAAAGCTTTTCTCGGACTTCGAAAAGCGTGATTGCTACTGGGCGCAGTGCTGCTTGCTTTTTGCAAAACCGCACAGCGGCGTCATCGGCATAATCATCAGGATAGTCCATGATATTGTAATGCCAAAATCTGACCCACATGTAATTTGGATGGAACCAGCTCAATTGCTCCGCTGGGGTAAACGTATGGCTCTGGCCGTCTTTGTCTTCGACGACGTAACGCAAAAGCGAGCCCACGCCGATATTCGGAGCGAAGAAGTCCCATTCGCTGTCCAGCCTGAGCAATGTCAGATATGGCTGCAGTATGACGCGCAATGATTTCGTCAGATAGCTTTCGGGCGCCGGCGCGACCACTATGGCAAGCGTTTGCCATGCGACAAAAAGCGACATAATGACATACGTGAAACGCTGCCGCAGCATTTCGAACCCTTTGATCGTGCTTAGCAATCAGCCGATGCTCTTTGCGTTGCGTCAAACTTACGTCAAAAAGAGCCAGCACGCGACGATATGATTTTTTTGACCGCCACTACTTTCTATTCTACGATTTTGCCATTGTGCAACCATGCTGGGCCAGACGCTGTGCAATTATCCGGGGGCAGACAATGAGTAAAAGTAGATCACGCTTGGCGATTGCGTTCGCGCTGTCAATCGCCGCCGCTTTTCTATTTCTCTCGCCGGCCTCCGCGCCGGCGCAAACTAGTGGAACGCCCGCCGTGCAGGGGGCAACAGGTGAGCCCGACGCGGGCGGTATCTCTATAGACCTGTCGGCGCAGCAACAGAGAGGCCATCGGACTGGCGCGGGAGGCGGCCGCGGAATTAACCGAACTGTCTCGGGAGGCGGCCGCCAAGGCAGCCGTCAAGGCAGCCGCCAAGGTAGCCGGCAAGGAAGCCGTCAGGGCAGCCGGCAAGGAAGCCGTCAGGGCAGCCGGCAAGGAAGCAGTCAAGGCAGCCGGCAAGGCAGCCGGCAAGGAAGCCGTCAGGGCAGCCGGCAAGGAAGCCGTCAGGGCAGCCGGCAAGGAAGCCGTCAGGGCAGCCGGCAAGGAAGCCGTCAGGGCAGCCGGCAAGGAAGCCGTCAGGGCAGCCGCCAAGGAAGCCGTCAGGGCAGCCGCCAAGGAAGCCGTCAGGGCAGCCGCCAAGGAAGCCGTCAGGGGCGAGTTAGCCGCGAAGGACGAGTTAGCCGTGAAGGCCGCGTCAGCCGCGAGGGGCGAGTTAGCCGAGAAGGCCGCGTCAGCCGCGAAGGACGAGTTAGCCGTGAAGGCCGCGTCAGCCGCGAGGGGCGAGTTAGCCGAGAAGGCGGCGTCAGCCGCGAGGGGCGAGTTAGCCGAGAAGGCCGCGTCAGCCGCGAAGGACGAGTTAGCCGAGAAGGCCGCGTCAGCCGCGAAGGACGAGTTAGCCGTGAAGGTCGCGTAAGCCGCGAGGGGCGAGTTAGCCGTGAAGGTCGCTTCGGCCGCGAAGGTCGCTTCGGCCGCGAAGGTCGCTACGGCCGTGAAGGGCGGATCATTCACGGCCCGCACAGGATTTGGTGGCACGATCGCTGGCGTACGCTGGTTCCGTTCGGCGGGCTGACCGGCTACTACATCGGGTCGACGTACTATTGGCCCGACGCATACGTCGAAGTTGCACGGCCGTATTGCGAGGGCATCACTGATGACGGCTGCACTCTGAGGTGGCAGGACGTTGAAACCGAGGATGGCGGCACCGTAGCGCAGTGCGTGAAACTGTGTCCGCGGGTGGGCGTGGCTGCTCCGGTTCCTGTCTGCCCAGCCACTTGCGCCCCGGCTCTAGCAGTCCCGGCAGTTGCGGCGGGAGGCTGCCTGGTCGACATCTTCGCCGAACCTAATTTCGCGGGGAAATCGGACGAAACCGACGAGGACCAGCCGGACCTCGGTGATTGGGACAACGCCATCAGTTCGCTCGAGGTAAAGTCCGGTACCTGGGACTTCTTTACGGAGCCTGACTTCAAGGGAGAGGTCATGCGTCTTCCCCCCGGGAAGTACGGCACCCTGGCCGAGACATTCTCGAAGCACATAGGCTCGTTCTTGTGCGTCGATCGGTAAGATTGGCTGGATCTTCGCCGGCATGACCGGCTCAAGCTGAATTCGCCCGGGTCCAATCGAGACCCGGGCGAGTTACTTGTCTCGGACGAAAATTCAAAATCTTCCAGTTAGGGCCCAAATCATGCGCAATCGGTTTCTATCTTCCGCGTTCGTAGCCACGGCACTGGCTTTGCCGCTCGGCCTGCCTGCCAGTGGGTCAGCGCTGGCCGTCGAGAAGAAGCCGTACCCTGAGGTTAAGGTCGACATTGCCGAGGCGTTCCAGCCGGACGGGGCCTTCAAGGCCATGCGGGCGGCATTCGCCGCCGCATTAGCGAAAAAAAATGCGGAGGGCCTTTTTGCTCTCGTTGGTCCAAGTTTCGTCTGGACAGTCAATGGAGCATTGAGCGGGGATTTCAATCCAGGAGGCAGCGCGGTCGACAACTTCAAGGTCGTTTTCGGGTTCCGCGCGCCGGGCGCCGCTACCGACGGCGGCGTCGACAATGGGCCGTTCTGGAATGATCTGGGTTCCTTCGCTGCCGACGGCACCTACTATAAGGACGCCAATGTGGCGAATCTAATCTGCAGTCCGATGGTCGCCGATGTTAGCGACGAGGATGCGTTCGACGAGGCCGGCACGAAGGTGGATACTCCCGACGATCCGACCACCTGGTATTTTACTCTGGCTGAAACAGCTGTGCGGGCCTCGCCGGATCCGAAGGCCGCGACGGTCGAAAAAGTCGGTACCGTCGCACTGCCAATGCTCAGCTTGCATCCCGCTCAGGAAGGCGACGCCCCGCCCCCTCCCACGCATGTAGAAGTGCTCCTACCGTCTGGCAAGAGTGGGTGGATTCCGATCTCCGCCGCTCGACCGATGGTGAGCAATCGCCTCTGCTATGCCAAAACCTCCGCGGGCAAGTGGACGATTGTTCTATTCGATGAGGCCGGCGGGTAATGGACCGAATCTAACATTTGAATCTTGGGAGGAATTCCCGCCGGACTCGGCATGTACGAGTCTGGCGTATGCGAGACGGAAATTCCATTACTCGCAAGCCCGGTGATCTCCGTCTTTTGAAGGCGCTCACGCGGGACCATAACACGCTATAAAAACATGTCTGGCGGGCCGAGATCGTGCTGTTGCGCGCCGATGGCATCGGCACCAATGAGATCACGCGCGAGGTTTTCGCCCCTGGTTGAATATAACGCTATCCGATTCATCGCGCCCATCTTGTGATCTACCCATTCATCTATTGTTCACATCGGCGGCGTGCGATACGCAAATATTATGGGCAAGAGACTGATTCCCCCCGACAAGGGGCAGGTTGAAGAGGTTGCGCTGCGCGAGGCGCTCGAGGAGCGCTATCTCGCCTATGCGCTCTCCACGATCATGAATCGCGCGCTGCCGGACGCGCGCGACGGCCTCAAGCCGGTGCACCGCCGCATTCTTTACGGTATGCGGCTGCTTCGGCTCGACCCGAATTCCGCGTTCAAGAAGTCGGCCAAGGTGGTCGGCGACGTCATGGGCAATTTCCACCCGCACGGCGACCAGGCGATCTACGACGCGCTGGTGCGGCTGGCGCAGGACTTCGCCCAGCGTTATCCGCTGATCGACGGGCAGGGCAATTTCGGCAATATCGACGGCGATAATGCCGCTGCCATGCGCTACACCGAGGCGCGACTGACCGAAGTGGCGCGCCTGCTGATCGACGGCATCGATGAGGATGCGGTCGATTTTCGCCCGAGCTACGACGGCACCAGTCAGGAACCGGTGGTGCTGCCGGCGGCCTTCCCCAATCTGCTCGCCAACGGTTCGCAGGGCATCGCGGTCGGCATGGCGACCTCGATTCCGCCGCATAACGCCGCCGAATTGTGCGACGCGGCGCTGTTCCTGATCGACAATCCGAAGGCGCGCAGCCGCACGCTGCTCAAATACGTCAAGGGACCCGATTTCCCGACCGGCGGCGTGATCGTCGATCCGTCTGCGGCGATCGCGGAGGCTTACACCACGGGGCGTGGCTCGTTCCGCGTGCGCGCGCGCTGGAAACAGGAGGACACCGGCCGCGGCACCTACGTCATCGTCATCACGGAAATTCCTTGGCTGGTGCAGAAGTCGCGCCTGGTCGAGAAGGTCGCCGAGCTGATCAACGAGAAGAAGCTGCCGCTGGTCGCCGACGTGCGCGATGAATCGGCCGAGGATCTCCGGCTGGTGATCGAGCCGCGCGCGCGCACGGTCGACGCCGAATTGTTGATGGAGTCCCTGTTCAAGCTCACCGAGCTCGAAAGCCGCATCCCGCTCAACATGAACGTGCTGGTGAAGGGGCGCATCCCGCAGGTGCTCGGTCTTGCGGAAGTTTTGCGCGAATGGCTCGACCACCGCCGCGACGTGCTGGTGCGCCGCTCCAAGCACCGGCTGGCGGAGATCGAGCATCGCCTGGAGGTGCTCGGCGGCTATCTGATCGCCTATCTCAACCTCGACAAGGTGATCAAGATCATCCGCCGCGAGGATGAGCCCAAGCCGGTCTTGATGAAGACCTTCAAGCTTTCCGACGTGCAGGCCGACGCCATCCTCAATATGCGTCTGCGCAATTTGCGCAAGCTGGAGGAAATGGAAATCCGCGCCGAGGAAAAGGCGCTGCGCGAGGAGCGCACCAAGACCAAGGCGCTCATCGGTTCGACCGCGCAGCAATGGAAGACCATCGCGGGACAGATCAAGGATCTGAAGACGACGTTCGGGCCGAAGACCGATCTCGGCAAACGCCGCACCAGCTTCGGCGAGGCGCCTACGCACGACGAGGCGGCGATCGAAGAGGCGATGGTGGTGCGCGAGCCGATCACCGTCGTCGTCTCCGAGAAGGGCTGGATCCGCGCGCTGCGCGGCCATGTCGGCGATCTCAAGGGCGTCACCTTCAAGACCGACGACGCGCTGAAATTCGCGTTCCCCACCGAGACCACCGCCAAGGTTCTGATCTTCGCCAGCAACGGCAAGTTCTACACGCTGGAGGCCTCGAAACTGCCGGGCGGGCGCGGACATGGCGAGCCGGTGCGGCTCTATTTCGATATCGAGCAGGACGCCGACGTGGTGGCGGCGCTGGCTTACGAGGGCAAGCGCAAATTCCTGGTGGCGAGCTATGGCGGCAACGGTTTCGTGGTGCCGGAAGATGAAGTGCTCGGCACCACGCGCAAGGGCAAGCAGGTGCTCAACCTCAAGGGTTCCGACAAGGCGGCGGCGATGACCACGGTCGACGGCGGACTGATCGCGGCAGTCGGCGCCAACCGCAAGATGGTGATTTTCCCGATCGATCAGGTGCCGGAAATGACGCGCGGGCGCGGCGTGCGGCTGCAACGCTACAAGGAAAAGGGGTTGTCCGACGTCGCCACTTTCAAGGCGGACGAGGGGCTGACCTGGACCGACGGGGCCGGCCGCAGCTTCACTTTGCCCCTGAAGGAATTGAAGGATTGGCGCGGCAACCGCGCCGATGCCGGCCGCATCGTGCCCAAGGGATTCCCCAAGAACAACAGATTCCGTGGCGCGCCGAGCGCCGGCAAGGACGGCGACGAAGAGTAAGGCTCGCGGTGGGCATACCGCTGCCGGCAGGCCTAGCTTTGCTTGCGGGAGTCCAGGAACTGAGCGAAGGCCTTCAGCGTCGCCTCCGAGACGTGATGCTCGATGCCTTCCGCATCGGCTTCGGCGGCTTCGGCATTGACGCCCAGGGCCAGCAAGACATCCACCACGAGCCGGTGCCGCGCCCGCACGCGCGCCGCGAGCCTTTGCCCTTCCTCGGTCAGGAAAACCCCGCGATAGGGGCGGCCGGTCGCCAGCCCCTCGCGTTTCAGTCGCGCAATGGTCTTGATGGCGGTGGCATGCGATACGCCGAAGCGGCGGGCGACGTCGGTCGGGCGCGCCTCGCCGACTGGTGGTCAGCAGGTCGGCGATCAGTTCGACATAGTCCTCGAGCAGGGCGCCCGATTGCGCCGAGCGGGTCTTGCCGAACCGGCGCGCCTGGGTCAGTTCGGCGGGAAGCTCGACGGCGACCGTCGGCCGCTTTTTTCTTTGCCGTCCGCGCCATGGCGCCTCCCGCGAGCCCCGATCGCTGCCGCCAACCAAGTCTCTGCACCGCCCGGCGGCATAATCAATATCAAAATGTTACCGTGGCTACATTGTGTGCGTTGACATTCGCGAATGGCTGCCTATTGTTAAATGTAGCAAAAGCTACACTTTTATGTCGAGGCTGGAGCGGCGCAGGCGCAATGAGCGGTTTGAAGGCCCGGCGAGGATCGCTCACCGACCGCACGGTGGTGGCGGCGCAGGCCATTCTGAGCGGCCAGCGCCGCGGGCCGGGCGCCTATCTCGCCTTCGCCGGCCCCGCGGTCGTCGCCTCGATCGCCTACATGGATCCGGGCAATTTCGCCACCAACATCCAGGCCGGCGCCAAATACGGCTACAGCCTGCTCTGGGTCGTGCTGCTGGCCAATCTGATCGCCATGCTGTTTCAGGCGCTGTCGGCCAAGCTCGGCATCGTCACCGGCCGCAATCTCGCGGAAATGTGCCGCGACCATTTTCCCAGGCCGGTGGTCTGGGCGATGTGGGTGGTGAGCGAGATCGCCGCCATGGCCACCGATCTCGCCGAATTTCTCGGCGGCGCGGTCGGGCTGGCGCTGCTGTTCAAGATGCCGCTGATTTACGGCATGGGCGTCACCGCCGTCATCACCTACGGCATCCTGATGGTCGAGAGCCGCGGCTTCCGGCCGGTCGAACTGATCATCGGCAGCTTGGTCGGCATCATCGGGCTTTGCTACCTGATCGAGATGTTCATCGCGCCGGTCGATTGGGGCGCGGCGGCCTATGCACTCGGTCAAGCCGGAAATCCCCGACGCCGAAGCGCTGCTGATCTCGGTCGGCATCATCGGCGCCACCGTCATGCCGCACGCGGTCTATCTGCATTCGGGGCTGACGCAGGCGCGCACGCCCGGTCCGCAACGAGCACGAGCGGCGCCTGCTGGTGCGCATCTCCAACCAGGAGGTCGTGATCGCGCTGGCGGTCGCCGGCCTGGTCAACATGGCGATGGTGATGATGGCGTCGGGCGCCTTCCATGCCGGCCATCCGCGACGTGGCCGAGATCGAAACCGCCTATCACACGCTGGCGCCTTTGCTCGGCATCGGCGCCGCCGGCGTGTTCCTGCTGTCGCTGATCGCCTCGGGCGTGTCGAGCTCGGTGGTGGGCACCATGGCCGGGCAGATGATCATGCAGGGCTTTGTCGGCTTCCGCATTCCGATCTGGCTGCGCCGGGTCGTCACCATGGTGCCGGCCTTCGTGGTGGTGGCCTATGGCGTCAACGCCACCCAGCGCGCTGGTGGTCAGCCAGGTGATGCTGAGCATCGCGCTGCCGCTGCCGATGATCGCGCTGCTGATGTTCACCAGGCGCGCCGACATCATGGGCAAATTCGTCAACGGCCGGATGACCCGCATCGCCGCCGTGATCGCGACCGTCCTGGTACTGGCGCTCAATGTGATTCTTGATCGCGCAGACCTTTGGCGTGCCGATCCCGGGCCTGCACTAGCCGCGAATTTCTGCGCATTCCCGCGTAAGCGGGAATCCGGTTTTCTCACGCATAACGAGATTGCTGTTCCGGATTCCCTGCTTTTGCGAACGAGCGGATGCGCCCTACCGCTCCACCCGGCTCCAGCCCGAAGGCAGCAGGCGCTCCTGCGGCAGGAAGCGGCCCTTGTAGTCCATCTTGCGCGAGCCGGGCACCCAGTAGCCGAGATAGACGTAGATGAGGCCCATGGCCTGCGCGCGCGCGATGTGATCGAGGATCATGAAGGTGCCGAGCGAGCGCTCGCCGGCGTCGGGGTCGAAGAACGAATAGACCATCGACAGCCCGTCCGAGAGCACGTCGGTGAGCGCGACCGCCAGCAATTGCCCGGCGCCGCGGCCGTTGATGCCGCTGTCCGGTCCGCGCCGGCGGTATTCCACCAGCCGCGTATCGACATGGCTGTCCTCGATCATCATGGCGTAGTCGAGCACGGTCATGTCGGCCATGCCGCCGTCGCGGTGACGGGTGTCGAGATAGGCGCGGAACACCGAATATTGCTCGGAGGTGGGGGCCGGCGAGCGCATGTCGCCGATGACGTCGGCATTGCGTTCGGCAATCCGGCGCATGTTGCGCGACGGAGCGAAATCATCCGCCACTACCCGCACCGAGACGCAGGCGCGGCAGCTCTCGCAGGCCGGCCGGTAGGCAATCGACTGGCTGCGGCGGAAGCCGCCATGGGTGAGCAGATCGTTGAGTTCGGAGGCGCGCTCGCCGACCAGGTGCGTGAACACCTTGCGTTCCTCCTGACCGCGCAGATAGGGGCAGGGCGAAGGCGCGGTCAGGTAGAATTGCGGGGTATCGCGGGAATGCTGGGTCACGTCATCAGGCCGTTATTGCTTCCAATTCACGCATAGCATCGCGCGCCGCAAGGGTCCCGTCAAAGTCCATTATCCGGCCGCCGTGCCGCGCATGGCAGCCGCGCGCGGGGCACTGTTAATGATCACGGTGCCGAGCAGGATGTCGTGCAGCAGCCGGCGGCGCTCGTTGAAGAAGGCGACCAGCAGGATAAACGGCGTGAAGAACGAGATCGTGAACCAGAACGCGATGGCGTGCACGGCGCCCAGCACGAAATAGGCCGGTGCGCCGTACCAGGTGCGCATTTCCAGGTCCACGACCCGCATGCCGATGGTGGCCGAGCGGGCGCTCCCAAGCGTGACCCCGAAATAGGCGATGGCCCAGATCACCGAGGCCGCCGGCAGAATCCAATAAAGCGCCCAGCCGAGGCCCAACGTGACGATCCCGAAGGCGAAGATGAACATGGCCGCCAGCACGACCGGGACCGCGATGACGACAAAATCGATGATGAAGGCCACCACCCGGCGCGCCAGTACACCCTCGAACAGTTCCGGGTTCGCGGCTGGGTCGTAGGCGTGGGGTTTGATATCGATCGACATGTCGCCGGGCCCTGGAAATCCTTGGCGGGCCGCTCCTGTCCGTCCCCAACGAGATGGAGAAAGAATCGGGCGCGCGCAAGGGGGCTGTCGGCCGCCCATAGGACGGCTGGAACCCCGGCCGGGCTTGCGGCATGGTGCGCGGACGCCCGGAGACGAAGCGTTGAGCATCACGATTGCCGATATTGAAGCCGCCCGCCGCGTGATCCAAGGGGCGGTGCTGCGCACGCCCATGCTGCCGGCGCCCAGGCTATCCGCGCTCACCGGCGCCGCCATTTACGTCAAATACGAAAACCTGCAGGTCACCAATTCGTTCAAGGAGCGCGGCGCGCTCAACAAGCTCGCTTCCCTCGGCGAGGCCGAGCGCCGCCGCGGCGTCATCGCCATGTCGGCCGGAAACCATGCCCAGGCGGTGGCCTATCACGCCGCGCGGCTGCGGATTCCGGCGACCATCGTCATGCCGGTGACCACGCCGTTCGTGAAGGTGGCGGCGACGCGCGCGCATGGCGCCGAAGTGGTGCTCGACGGCGAAACCGTGGCGGAGTCCGAGAAGCGCTGCGAACGCATGCAAGCTGAGCGGGGGCTCACGCTGGTACATCCTTACGATGATGTGCGCATCATCGCCGGGCAGGGCACCATCGCGCTCGAAATGCTGGAGGAGGTTGCCGATCTCGATTGTATCGTGGTCCCGATCGGCGGCGGCGGACTGATCGCCGGCAACGCCATCGCCGCACGTGCCGTGAAACCCGCGATCGAAATCGTCGGCACCGAAGCCGCGCTTTATCCTTCGGTGTGGAACGCGCTGCATAACGAACACCGGCCGCTCGGCGGGGCAACACTGGCCGAAGGCATCGCGGTCAAGAATGTCGGCAAACTCACACTGCCGGTGATCCGCGAACTGGTCTCGGAGATCATTCTGGTCGACGAGGCGCAGCTCGAGCGTGCGGCCAATGCCTATCTCACCTTGCAGAAGACGATGGCGGAAGGCGCGGGTGCCGCCGGCTTAGCCGCCATGCTGGCACAGCCCGAGCGCTTCCGCGGCAAGAAGGTCGGGCTCATTCTGAGCGGCGGCAATATCGATCCGCGCATTCTCGCCTCCATCATGGTGCGCGAACTCGAGCGCGCGAGCGAGATCGTATCATTCCGCCTCACTATCCCGGACCGGCCCGGCGTGCTCGGTACGATCGCGACCCGGCTCGGCGAACTCGGCGCCAATATCTTGGAAGTCGATCACCGCCGGCTGTTCCTCGACGTGCCGGCCAAGGGCGCCAAGCTCGACGTGACGATTGAAACGCGCGATGCCGCGCATGCCGGCGAGATCATGGCGGCGCTTAATGCCGACGGCTACCGCCCGGTGCGCATCGAGACCGGCGCCGCGATGGAGTAGGGCGCGCGCTTACGCGTTTGTCCTGAATACCGCTTTCCGCACAACCCGCTACCAAGGAGCCGGGGAAACGCGCACGTCACTACGCTATTACCGAATTAGGGCGGCGGGGACAGCTGATGAACCACAGGCTCGCTGGAATTCTGCTCGCGCTCGTGAGCGCGGTGTTCTTTGCGCTCGCCAACACGCTCGCCGGCGTGGCGTACAAGGGCGGCAGCAATCCGTTTACGTTGTCGGCCACGCGCTTTGTGCTGCCGGCGCTGTTCCTGTTCGTCGTGCTCACCTTCGCCGGCAAGGCGATCGCGCTCGACCGCCGCTCGGCGGGCATCGCCGCGGTGCTCGGCGTCTTGTCGGTCGTCTATACATTCGCTCTATTGAAGGCGATCGAGCTGTTGCCGGTGACCATCGCCATTCTCATTTTCTATCTGTTTCCGATCCTCACCGCCTTCATCCTCGCCGCGTTCGGCGCCAGGCGGCTGAGCGGGAAGACGCTGCTTAGCAGCCTCATCGTTTTTGTCGGCTTGGGCCTCGCGCTCGCGGTCAAGTTCGGCGAACTCAACACTGTCGGCATGCTCGCCGGCCTAGTCTCGGCCATAGGCTTTGCGGTCGTGTGCTCGCTCAGCAACCGGCTGATGTCCGCTCAGGATTCGCGACAGGTGACGCTATATCTGTCGGCGGCGGCGACGGCGGCGATGTTCGCGGCGAGCTTGATCGTCGGCGGCATCCAGTTTCCGGTGACCGCAAGCGGCTGGACTGGCTTCATTCTGTCGAATGTGCTCTATGCCGCCGCGATCATCGGCTTCTACCGTTCGATCGCCATGGTCGGCGCCGGCGCCGCCACGTTCTTTCTCAATCTCGAGCCGATCATCGTCATCGGCACCGGCTATCTGTTCCTCGGCCAGATGATCTCGGCCTGGCAGATGGTCGGCGTCGCCATCGTCGTCGCCGCCTTGGTCTATGCCAGCCAGCCAGAGCGCGGCGAAGCGTCCGTGGCCGCCTCCCACACGGCGGCCTGACCGCCGCTACTTCTGCATCGCGCGCCAGATGCGCTCCGGCGTCGCCGGCATCTCGATGTGCCGGACGCCGAATTCGGACAGCGCATCGACCAGCGCATTGGCGACCGCCGGCAGCGCGCCGACGCAGCCGGCTTCGCCCGCGCCCTTGACGCCGAGCGGGTTGGTCTTGGTCGGCACCGGATTGCTTTCGACCTCGATGTCGCAAAAGTCATGCGCGTGCGGCATGGCGTAGTCCATGAATGAGCCGGTGACGAGCTGGCCTTGGCCGTCAAAATGGATGTCTTCCATCAGCGCCTGGCCGGCGCCCTGGGCGATGCCGCCATGCACCTGGCCGTGCAGCAGCAGCGGGTTGAGCACGGTGCCGAAATCGTCGACCACGGAATAACGCACGATATCGACTTTGCCGGTGTCCTGGTCGATCTCCAGTTCGCAGATATGGCAGCCGTTCGGATAATTGTTGACCGGCGCACGATAAACGGCGGTGGCGGAAAGCCCGGGCTCCATGCCGGCGGGCAGATTGGCGTGGTTGAGCGAGGCGGCGGCGAGTTCCTTCACCGACAGCGTGCGGTTGGTCTTGTTGGTTGAGAATACGCCCTCATCGAATTTCAGGTCGCTCTCATCGACCTTGAGCATATGCGCGGCGATCGCCCGCGCCTTGGTCACGATCTTTTCCGATGCCAGGTGGAAGGCGGAGCCGGCGAGCGTCGCCGAGCGCGAACCGCCGGTGCCTTCGCCGAAAAAGACCTGGTCGGTATCGCCCTGGATGTATTGCACGTCGTTGGGATCGATTCCGAGCCGGTCGCAGACGATCTGCTTGAACACGGTCTCGTGCCCTTGCCCTTGGCTGTTGGAGCCGGAGAACAGCATCAGCGCGCCGGTGCGGTCGAAGCGCACCTCGGCGCCTTCCAAGCTGGGCGCGCCGGCGCGCTCGATGGTGTTCGACAGGCCGAAGCCGAGCAGCTTGCCGCGCTTGCGCGCTTCGGCCTTGCGCGCCTTGAAGCCTTTGCGGTCGGCGAGTTCGAGCGCGAGATTCATGTTCTTTTCGAACTCGCCGCAATCGTAGGTGAAGGTCAGGGCGGTCTTGAACGGCATGGCGGACGGCGGAATGTAATTGCGCCGGCGCAATTCGGCCGGATCGAGGCCGAGTTCGGCGGCGGCAAGATCGACCATGCGCTCGATCACGTAAGCCGCCTCGGGCCGGCCGTTGCCGCGATAAGGCCGCATCGGATTGGTGTTGGAAAACACCGCGGTGACGTCGACATGCATCGCCGGTATGCGATAGACGCCCGCAAGCGTGCCGGCATTGAGCACGAAAGCGGGCATCGAATGCTGGAGGTAGGCGCCGATGGCGGCGATGGTCTTCACGCGGAAGCCCAGGAAATGGCCGTCCCTGTCGAGCGCCAGCTCGGCCTCGGTGACATTGTCGCGCGCCTGCGCGTCGGACAGGAACGCTTCCGAGCGCGTGCTGATCCACTTCACCGGGCGGCCGGTGAGCTTGGACGCCAGCAGCACCAGCGGCGTCTCGTTGAAAATCGGCGACTTCATGCCGAAGCTGCCGCCGGTATCGCCGGTGATGACGCGTACTTTGCTGTCGGCCACCTTGAGCACCTTGGCGAGTTCCGCGCGGGTCGGAAGCGGCCGCTGCATCGGCGTGTAGACGGTGTAGCGCCGGTCGGCCGCGTTGTAGTCGCCGACCGCGCCGCGCGGCTCCATGGTGGCGGCGGTGACGCGGTTGATGACGAGTTTTTGTCTGACGATCTTGTCGGCGCGGGCGAAGGCGGCGTCGGTGGCGGCTTTATCGCCGATCAGCTCGACAAAGCAGATATTGTCCGGGCAGTCGTCCCACACGCGCGGCGCGCCTGGGCGCGGCGCCTCGGCGGTGGAGGTGACCGAAGGCAGCGGCTCGAAATCGACCCGGATCAATTCAGCGGCGTCCATCGCCTGCGCCACGCTCTCGGCCACCACGAAGGCCACGTAATCGCCGACCCAGCGCACGCGATCCTCCGCCAGGATCGGATAGCGCGGCTTGTACATGGGCGAGCCGTCGCGGCGTTTGAGGTTGCCCGGAACGGGCAGGTCGCCGAAGCCGGCGGCTTTGATGTCGGCCGCGGTGAGCACGGCCAATACGCCGGGCGCGGATTTGGCAGCGGCAGTGTCGATCGACTTGATCTTGGCGTGGGCATGTTGCGAGTGCAGCACCACGCCATAGGCCATGCCGGGCAGTTGGACGTCGTCGGTGTAGCGCCCGCCGCCCTGGATCAACCGCGGATCCTCGAAACGCGATACGCCTTGACCGATTGCGAATTCACCCATCGCGACACTCGCTTCTGATTTTCGATTGATACCGGGCGCGGGACGGGAGACAGGGGGTTCACTTGGCCGTGAGCTTTTCCGCCACGCGCGGCGCGAAATAGGTGAGTACGCCGTCGGCGCCGGCGCGCTTGAACGCGGTCAGGCTTTCCCACATGGCGCGCTCGCCGTCGAGCCAGCCGTTTTGCGACGCCGCCATGATCATCGCGTATTCGCCGGACACCTGATAGGCGAAGGTCGGCATGGCGAAGGCGTCCTTCACACGCTGGATGATGTCGAGATAGGGCAGGCCGGGCTTGACCATGATCATGTCGGCGCCTTCCTCGATGTCGAGCGCGACTTCGCGCAGCGCCTCGTCGGTATTGCCGAAGTCCATCTGATAGGTGCGCTTGTCGCCGGTCAGCGTTTTCGATGAGCCGACCGCGTCGCGGAATGGCCCGTAGAACACGGAAGCGTATTTCGCCGCATAGGACATGATCGACACATCGGTGAAATTCTCCGCATCGAGGCCTTTGCGGATCGCCGCCACGCGCCCGTCCATCATGTCGGAGGGCGCGATGATGTCGCAGCCGGCCTCCGCCTGCACGAGCGCTTGCTTGACCAGCACGGCGACCGTTTCGTCGTTGAGGATGACGCCGTCGCGCAAGAGGCCGTCATGGCCGTGGCTGGTGAAGGGATCGAGCGCCACGTCGGCCAACAGGCCGATCTCCGGTACCGCCTTCTTGATCGCGCGCAGGGTGCGGCAGACCAGATTGTCCGGGTTGAGCGCCTCGCTGCCGGTTTCGTCGCGCAAATTTGGATCGGTATAGGGGAACAGCGCCAGGCAGGGGATGGTGAGCTTGGCGGCGCGCTCGGCCTCGCGCACCGCCTGGTCGACGGAAAGCCGCTCGACGCCGGGCATGGAGGGGACCGCCGCGCGCTTATTGTCGCCGTCCATGATGAACAGCGGCCAGATCAGGTCGTCGGTGGTGAGCTGGTTTTCCCGCACCATGCGGCGCATCCATTCGCTGCGCCGGTTGCGGCGCGGGCGGGTGGGCAGGTCGAGGCGCTCGGCGGACGCATCTCGACGGGCGCGAGATGGGTGCGGGCTTCGATGGGGCGGCCGAATTTGATTGCCATTGCGGGTCTCCGTGGCCTCTTTTTAGCCGGTCCGGGGACCGCCCGCTACCCGCATAACCACCACGTCATTGCCGGGCTTGACCCGGCAATCCATGATGGGCGACTTCAACCGCTGACAGGCCTCATAGACCCCCGGTTCAGACCCGGGCTGACAGAAAATAATATGGATTTCGACCTCACCGAGGAGCAACACGCCTTCCAGTCGACCGCTCGGCAATTCGCCCGCGACGCGCTGATGCCGCATGCGCGCGACTGGGACGAGAACGAAACCTTTCCGGTCGAGGCGCTGCGCCAGGCGGCGGCGCTCGGCTTCGGCGGCATCTACGTGAAGGAGGACGTCGGCGGCTCGGCGCTCACCCGGCTCGATGCCGCGCTGATCTTCGAGGAACTGGCGCAAGGCTGCACCTCGACCGCCGCCTATATCTCGATCCACAACATGGCGGCCTGGATGATCGATGCTTTCGGCGGCGACGCGGTGCGCAAGAAATTCCTGCCCAAGCTCTGCACCATGGAGCATTTCGCCAGCTATTGCCTGACCGAGCCGGGCGCGGGCTCGGATGCCGCGAGCCTTACGACGCGCGCGCGGCGCGACGGCGATCATTACGTGCTCGACGGCGCCAAGGCCTTCATCTCCGGCGGCGGCGTCTCCGACATCTATGTGGTGATGGCGCGCACCGGCGAGGCCGGCCCGCGCGGCATTTCCTGCATCGTGGTGGAGAAGGGCACGCCCGGGCTTTCGTTTGGCGCGCGCGAGAAGAAGCTCGGCTGGAAGTCGCAGCCGACCGCCATGGTGATGTTCGAGAACTGCCGCGTGCCGGTGGCCAACCGTATCGGTGCGCGAAGGCCAGGGCTTCCGCATCGCCATGGCCGGCCTCGACGGCGGGCGATTGAACATCGGCGCCTGCTCGCTCGGCGGCGCGCAATTCTGCCTCGACCGCACCATCGACTACATGAAGGAGCGCAAGCAGTTCGGCTCAAGGCTGGCCGATTTCCAGGCGCTGCAATTCCGCATTGCCGACTACGCGACCGAGCTCGAAGCCGCGCGGCTGCTGCTGCATCGCGCGGCGGTCGCGGTCGGGGAGGGCGAACCGGCGGCGACGCGCCTTGCCGCGCAGGCCAAGCGCCTTGCCACCGATACCGGCTTTGCAGGTGGTCAATGGCTGCCTGCAATTGCACGGCGGATACGGATACTTGCGCGATCATCCGATCGAGCGCGTGTTACGCGACGTACGCGTGCACCAGATCCTGGAAGGCACCAACGAAATCATGCGGCTGATCATCGGCCGCGCGATGTTCGGCAACTGATCGCGGCGATGTCAGAATCCGGTGGTGAAATCATTTTCGAGCGGCGTGGCGCGGCCGGTCTCATCACGCTCAACCGGCCGCAGGCGCTCAATGCCGTCACCTACGACATGGTGCTGGCCTTGCGCGCGCAACTTGACGCCTGGGCTGACGATCCGGCGATCACCCGCGTGGTGATCACTGCGGCTGGCGGGCGCGCATTTTCGGCCGGCGGCGACATCCGCGCGCTGTACGATTTCGGCCAAGCCGGCCGCTACGACGAAGCGCTGCAATTCTGGCGCGATGAATATCCGCTCAACGTGGCGATCAAGAATTTCCGCAAGCCCTATGTCGCGCTGATCGACGGGCTGGTCATGGGCGGCGGCGTCGGCATCTCGGTGCACGGCTCGCACCGCGTCGCCGGCGATCGCTTCCAGTTCGCCATGCCGGAAGTCGGTATCGGCTTTTTTCCCGATGTCGGCGCCACTTGGTTCCTGCCGCGCATGCCAGGCGAACTCGGCACCTATTGCGGGCTCACCGGCGAGCGCTTCGGCATCGCCGATGCTTGCGCCGCGGGTCTCGCCACGCATCGCGTTCCATCGGCGCGCTTTGCCGCACTGCTCGACGGCTTGAGCGGAACGATATCGGTGGACGCGGTGCTCGCCGCCTTCGCCGAACCGGCCGGCGAGGGGCCGATCATGGCGCGGCAGGCGGCGATCGACCGGCTGTTTGCCGGCAGCCAAGTCGAGGACATCCTGGCCGCGCTCGACCGCGAAGCTTCGTCCGGCAATGCCGATGCCGAATGGGCGGGCAAAACCGCCGCCACCATGCGGACCAAATCGCCGCTCAGTCTGAAGATCGCGCTGGCGCAGGTGCGGCGCGGCCGGACTTGGGACTTCGCGACGTGCATGCGCGCCGAATTCCGCATCGTGTCGCGCGTCATCCACGGACACGATTTCTACGAGGGCGTGCGCGCGGTGATCGTCGACAAGGATAACAAGCCGGATTGGCAGCCGGCCACACTCGCGGACGTGAGCGCGGCGGAGGTGGAGCGCCATTTCGAGGCTCTCGGCGGCGCAGGAGTTGGTGCTGGCATGAGCGAGCCGTTCGCCAGGGATGACGTGCAAGGCCTCGAGCCGGTGCATGAGTACGAGCGCGGCAAGGTCGCGGGCGGCTGGACGCGGCGGCTGGTGCTGTTCCTGCGCGTGATGGCCGGCGTGTCGATGCTCAAGGGCCTTTATCATTGGTCGCGGGTGTGCGGGATCGGCGTCGAGACAAGCGACGTGTTCCAATATCATTCGATCGCCTGGCAGGCGGCCACGGTGTTCTTCGCAGTGATCGATCTGGTCGCCGCCGTCGGACTGTGGCTCGCCGCCGCCTGGGGTGCGGTGATCTGGCTGACCGCGGTTGCCTCGATGCTGGCGGTCGACATATTTTTCCCGCAGGTGTTCGGCGCCGGCCTGGTGACTGGTCTGGTGGAAGGCGGCCTGCTCGTGCTTTACCTATGGCTGGCATTAAAATCGGCGCAGGAACAACCGCCGTGAACAGCGTATAATCGCGAAAAGCCCGTCGTCGATCTGAGCGGGGATGGGAAGCGGTTTTCGACTATGATCATGCGCAAATAAAATAGATCGGGAGGGCGCCATGGCGCGCATAGGATTCATCGGGCTCGGCAACATGGGTCTGCCGATGGCGCAGAACCTGCTCAAGGCCGGCCATCAGGTTGAGGGTGTGGACGTCAATCCGGCTGCGGTCGCCAAACTGGTGGCGGCCGGCGGCGTCGGTGTCGAAACGGCCAAGACCGCCGCCGCGCGCGCCGACGTGGTCATCACCATGCTGCCGTCCGGCAAGGAAGTGCGCGAGGTCTATCTCGGCATCGGCGGCATCGTCGAGGACGCCAATGCCGGCACACTGCTGATCGATTGCTCCACCATCGACGTGGAAACCGCCCGGGTCGTGGCGGCCGCGGCGGAAAAGAAAGGTCTGCTCATGCTCGACGCGCCGGTGTCCGGCGGCGTCGGCGGGGCCACCGGCGCGACGCTCACCTTCATGGTCGGCGGCAGCGCGCAGGCGTTCACGCGCGCGGAGTTGATTTTGCAAAAGATGGGCAAGACCATCGTGCACGCCGGCGGGGCCGGCAACGGCCAGGCCGCCAAGATCTGCAACAATATGATCCTCGGCGTATCGATGATCGCGGTGTCGGAAGCTTTCGTGCTGGCGGAAAAGCTCGGCCTCGATCATCAGAAACTGTTCGACATCGCGTCGAAATCGTCGGGCCAGTGCTGGTCGCTCACCAGTTATTGCCCGGTGCCGGGGCCGGTGCCGACCTCGCCGGCCAACCGCGACTACCAGGCCGGTTTCACCGCGGCGATGATGCTTAAGGATTTGAAATTATCGCAGGAGGCGGCGAAGGCAGCAGGCGCCAAGACGCAACTCGGCGCCGACGCGGCAAGGATTTATTCGGCCTATGTCGAGAGCGGGGCGGCGGGCAAGGATTTTTCCGGCATCATCCAATTCGTGCGCGGGTAGCTGTCATAGTAGAGGGCGCGTGACGCGGGCGAACGCGGAATTCAGAAACAAACTCGGAACATGCATCTGGATTCCGGGCCGGCGCTGACGTGCTGTCCCGAAATGACGAAGCGGTTGGTGAACGAAACCTTGCGCCAATCAATTCAATTGCGTTCAACGAAACATTCACCGTTGCAAATAAATCTAATCTTTATCGTGTTATTTAAGCCGATTTTAGAGGGCTCCTTATAGGGTCCATCATATGGAACGGGGAAGACAGGGCCTCGTTACCAGGCGACAAGACGCAAGATAATAAAACGCAAAAGGGGCGTTGGACATGAAAGCCGTTGTGAAAACGGTCGAGCCGGCCGAGCGAGAGGCGCGTTTCGACCACATCAGGCCACTTTATCATGAGGCCTTGACCTTGGTCGAACGGCTGCATCGCCGGCTGCTCGACGTTATCAAGGACGAATTCGACCGCCGCGGCCGCGCCGACATCAATTCGGTGCAGGCGCTGCTGCTTTACAATATCGGCGACAAGGAGCTCACCGCCGGCGAGTTGCGCACGCGCGGCTACTATCTCGGCTCCAACGTCTCCTACAATCTCAAGAAGCTGGTCGAGATGGCCTTCCTCGATCACCAGCGCAGCCGCGTCGACCGCCGCTCGGTGCGCATCAAGCTGACCGACAAGGGTCGCGAAGTGCGCGAAATCGTCGAAGCGCTTTACCAGAAACACGTGCGCACGGTTGAGCAGGTCGGCGGCATCAATGCCGACGAGTTCGCCACGCTCAACAAGTCTCTGCACCGGCTCGAGCGCTTCTGGACCGACCAGATCCTGTATCGCCTGTAAGCCGCATACCGGCGAGATGATTGGCCCCGGCCGCTCGCGGCCGGGGCTTTTTTATGTGGCCGGGACTTGGTCATTCCCAACAAACGCTAGATATTGCGGTCAGTGGATGCCCGCTATGCCAGCGCTTGGCGGTTGGCGGGCGATATGCTATTTGCGGACCCAATCCCGGACCTTACCTGGGCGCGTGATCTTTCGGGGCCATGCGCTTGCCTCGTATTCGGCGCCGCATTCATTCCCGGCGCCAGGAGATCGTGATGTCGGCGACGTCGAGTACCAAGCCTGCTGCCAATAAACCCGCCAGCGATGTGGAAAGCCTGTTCTCGGCAACTTTGCGCGAGGTCGATCCGGAAATCGCCGAGGCCATTCAACTCGAGCTTGGCCGCCAGCGCGATGAGATCGAACTGATCGCGTCGGAGAACATCGTGTCACGCGCGGTGCTGGAAGCGCAAGGCTCCGTGCTGACCAACAAATATGCCGAAGGCCTGCCGGGCAAGCGCTATTACGGCGGCTGCCAGTTCGTCGATATCGCCGAGCGGCTGGCCATCGAGCGCGTGACCAAACTGTTCGGCTGCAAATTCGCCAATGTGCAGCCGCATTCCGGCGCCTCCGCCAATACCGAGGTGTTCTTCGCGCTGATGCAGCCCGGCGACACCTTCATGGGGCTCAATCTCGCCGCCGGCGGCCATTTGAGTCACGGCTCGCCGGTGAATATTTCCGGCAAGTGGTTCAAGCCGGTGCCCTATGACGTGCGGCGCGAGGATCAGCGCATCGACATCGAGCAGGTGGCGCGGCTTGCGCGCGAGCACAAGCCGAAACTGATCATCGCCGGCGGTTCGGCCTATCCGAGGATCATCGATTTCCGCGCCTTCCGCGACATCTGCGACGAGGTCGGCGCTTATCTGATGGTGGACATGGCGCATTTTGCCGGGCTGGTGGCCGGCGGCGCGCATCCCTCGCCATTCCCGCACGCGCATGTGGTGACCACCACCACGCACAAGACGCTGCGCGGCCCGCGCGGCGGCGTGATCCTGTCGGATGACGAGGAGATCGCCAAGAAGCTGAACTCCGCGGTGTTCCCCGGCATGCAGGGCGGTCCGCTGATGCATGTGATCGCGGCCAAGGCGGTCGCTTTCGGCGAGGCCTTGCGGCCGAGCTTCGGCACCTACGCGCGCAATGTGGTGGAGAACGCCAAAGCGCTTTCCGAAACGCTCAAGTCGAAAGGCTTCGATATCGTGTCGGGCGGCACCGACACCCATCTGATGCTGGTCGACCTGCGGCCCAAGCGGCTGACCGGCAAGGTGGCGGAGGCCGCGCTCGGCCGTTCCCACATCACCTGCAACAAGAACGGCATCCCGTTCGATCCGGAAAAGCCGACGGTGACATCCGGCATCAGGCTCGGCACGCCGGCCGGCACCACGCGTGGCTTCGGCATCGCCGAATTCCGTCAGGTCGGCGAGATGATCGCCGAAGTGCTCGACGTGCTGTCGCAGAAGGGCGTTGCGGAAGATTCGCTGATCGAAAGCGCGGTGCGCGGCAAAGTGAAGATATTGCTTTCGCGTTTTCCAATATATCTTGAAGAAAGTGGCCGGGATGGGCTAAGAGGGGGGCGTCATGCGTTGCCCGAGTTGCGGAAGCCTGGATACCCAGGTGAAGGATTCGCGGCCGACCGAGGACTCGGCGGTGATCCGCCGCCGCCGCGTGTGCCTCTCCTGCAATTTCCGCTTCACCACCTTCGAGCGCGTGCAATTGCGCGAACTCACCGTCATCAAGCGCAACGGCCGCCGCGTGCCGTTCGACCGCGACAAGCTGATGCGCTCGGTCCAGATCGCGCTGCGCAAGCGCGCGGTCGAGCCAGAGCGCATCGAGCAGATGGTGTCGAAGATCGTGCGTGAGCTGGAAAGCCAGGGCGAGAACGAGGTTACCTCCGAGACCATCGGCGAACTGGTGATGGAGCACCTGCGCGAACTTGACGACGTCGCCTATGTGCGTTTTGCCTCCGTCTACCGCAATTTCCGCGAGGCCAAGGACTTCCGCGCCGCGCTCGACGAATTGTCGAGCGACGAGGAAGGGCGCTCCGCGACGGCGCGCAAATGAGCCTGGCAGCCGAGCCAATCGTTGCTGATGCAGCCGCGGATGACGCGCGCTTCATGCGGCTTGCGTTCACGCTCGGCCAGCGTGGCCTGGGCAATGCCTGGCCCAATCCGGCGGTGGGCGCGGTGATCGTGAAGGACGGCGTGATCGTCGGCCGCGGCTGGACGCAAAGCGGCGGCCGCCCGCATGCCGAGGTCGAGGCATTGCGCCATGCCAAGAAGGCGGCGCAGGGCGCCACCATGTATGTGACGCTGGAGCCATGCTCGCATCAAGGCAAAACGCCGCCCTGCGCCGACGCCATCATCCGCGCCGGCGTCGCGCGCGTCGTGTCGGCGCTGGAAGATCCCAACCCGGAAGTCGCTGGGCAGGGCCATGAGCGGCTGCGCGCCAAAGGCATCAAGGTCGATATCGGCCTCGGCGCCGATGAGGCGCGCCGCGCGCATGCCGGCCACATCATGCGCGTCACCCATCATCGCCCCTATGTGACGCTCAAGCTCGCGGTGTCGGCCGACGGCAAGGCGGGACTTGCCGGGCGCAAGCCGGTCGCCATCACCGGCGAAGCGGCGCGCGCGCGGGTGTTCCAGATGCGCGCGGCCAGCGACGCCATCCTGGTCGGCATCGGCACCGTGCTGTCCGACAATCCGCAATTGACCTGCCGCCTGCCGGGCATGTTCGAGCGCTCGCCGGTGCGCGTAGTGCTCGACGCCAGCTTGAAACTGCCGCTGGCGACCTCAGTGGTGGCGACGGTGCGCGAAACGCCGACCTGGGTATTCACCTCCGCCAAGCCCTCGGCTATCGCCGAGGAAATCCTGCAGCAGAAGGGCTGCCAGGTGTTTCGAGTTCGGCGCTGAGGACGGCAGGCTCGATCTCGACGCGGTGCTGAAAGTGCTGGCCGAGCAAGGCATCACCCGGCTGATGGTGGAGGGCGGCCCGATCGTCGCTGGCGCCATCGCCGCAGCCGGTCTGGTGGACGAGATGGTGCTGCTGCGTGGAGAAAAGATTATCGGCGCCGGCGGCATCGAGCCGCTGGAGGGCATGCCGCTCGACGGGCTGACCGGACAATTGCACGCCTGCGGCAGTGAAAAGCTCGGGTCCGATACGCTCGAAATATTCGAGCGGGTGAGCGCATGATCGCGCGGCCATACCAATCCGCTCGTCCCCGCGAAAGCGGGGACCCAGGGCGATATGGCAGTGACTTTGTATTCGTGGCTCTGGATTCCCGCTTGCGCGGGAATGAGCGGAGTTATCACTGATGTTTACCGGCATCGTCACCGATATGGGTGAAGTGCGGTCGGTCAAGCCGCGCGCCAGCAATCTGCATCGCATCACCATTGCCTGCGCTTATCCGCGCGCCGAATTGATCGACGGTGCCTCGATCGCCTGTTCCGGCGTCTGCATGACCGTGGTGGGGGCGGGCGAAGAGGATGGCCGCAGCTGGTTTGCCGTCGATGCGGCGGACGAAACCTTGCGGGTGACCACTGTCGGCCGCTGGCGGCATGGCTCGCGCGTCAATTTGGAGCGCTCGTTGAAACTCGGCGACGAGCTGGGCGGCCATCTGGTCGCCGGCCATGTGGACGGCCTCGCGAACGTGATCGCCCGCGAGGACATGACCGACATGGCGCGCTTCGGCTTGCGCGCGCCGCCCGAACTGGCGCGCTTCATCGCGCCCAAAGGCTCGGTCGCGCTCGACGGCGTCTCGCTCACCGTCAATGCGGTGGAAGGCGATACCTTCTCGGTGTTAATCATCCCGCACACGCTCGCCGTGACGACCTTCGGGGCCTTGCGCCAGGGCGACGACGTCAATCTCGAAGTCGACACCATGGCGCGTTATGCGGCGCGGCTGATGGAGACGCGCTAGTCCGGTACTCCGCTCATTCCCGCGTAAGCGGGAATCCAGAGTTAAACTCTTAAGGCGTGCAGTCGTTTCCCTGGGTTCCCGCTTGCGCGGAGACGAGCGGGAAGCTTGTGGTCGGGCTAAGCGCTTGCTACGACGCGGCCCAACCAAGGAACCTAAAACATGGCCAAGAAGACCGGCGCTGCGAAAAAGCGCGCCCCGTTGCGCATGCTGATCGTGGAGGCGCGCTTCTACGAGCATATTTCCGACGCGCTGGTCGCGGGCGCCACCCGCGTGCTCGATGAAGCCGGCGCGCATTACGATCGCATCACGGTGCCGGGCGCGCTGGAAGTCCCGGCGGCGATCGCCATGGCGGTCGATGCCGCGAAAACCAAGCGTGCGCCTTACGACGGCGTGGTCGCGCTCGGCTGCGTGATCCAGGGCGAGACCTACCATTTCGAACTGGTGTCGAACGAGTCGGCGCGCGGGCTGATGGATTTGGCCATCAACCGGCAGCTTGCCATCGGCAACGGCATCCTCACCGTCGACACCGAGACGCAGGCGCTGGCCCGCGCGACCCCCGATGGCCGCAACAAGGGGGCCGCCGCCGCGCGCGCGGCGCTGGCGATGGTCGCGCTTAAACGAAGCCTGACAGGCAAGTGATGGCCAAGAGCGCGCCGATCGCGGACAAGGACGCGCGCAAGGCGAACAAGCGTGGCGCGGCGCGGCTCGCCGCCGTGCAGGCGCTCTACCAGATGGATATGGCCGGCACCGGGTTGAACGAGATTCTCGCCGAATTCGAGAGCCACTGGCTTGGCCGCGAGGTCGAGGGCTCGCAATATTTGCCGGCCGAGGCCGCGTTTTTCCGCGACATTGTGTCGGGCGTGGTGCGCGAGCAGCGCAAGCTCGATCCGTTGATCGACGAGGCGTTGGCCAAAAGCTGGCCGCTCAAGCGCATCGAGGCGGTGCTGCGCGCCGCGCTGCGCGCCGGTGCCTACGAACTCGACCATCGCCGCGACGTGCCGGCGCGTGTGGTGGTGTCGGAATATGCCGATGTCGCCGCCGCCTTCGTTGAGCGCGATGAGACCGGCATGGTCAATGCCGTGCTCGATCAGTTGGCGCGCAAGCTGCGCGCCGCCGAATTTGCCGGGTGATGCCATGGCCGCGCATGACGATATGTCGGGCGAAGACCGGCTGATCGCGCGCTTCTTTCAGCCGATTGCGACCCATCCGGGCGCGCTCGGTCTCTCGGACGATGCCGCTTTCATCAAGCCGCCGCCTGCTCACGATCTGGTGCTCAAGACCGATGCGATTATCGGCGGCGTGCATTTCTTTGCTGACGATGCCGCGCGCGACGTGGCGCGCAAGGCGCTGCGGGTGAATCTGTCCGACCTGGCGGCCAAGGGCGCGGCGCCGCTCGGATTCCTGTTGTCGCTGGCGTTGCCGAAGGAGATCGGCGACGACTGGCTCGCCGGATTTGCCGAAGGGCTGCGCGACGACGCAATCTTGTTCGGCTGCCCGCTGTTCGGCGGCGACACCGACCGCACGCCGGGGCCGATCACGATCTCCATCGCCATGGTCGGCAGCGTGCCGGAAGGCAGCATGGTGCGCCGCGCCGGCGCCAAGCCGGGCGACCGGGTATTCGTAAGTGGCACGATCGGTGACGCTTCGCTCGGCCTTGCGCTGCGCAATGGCGCGTCCTGGCAGCTCAGCGATGCGCAGCGCCAGCATCTGGTTTCGCGTTATGCGTTGCCGCAGCCGCGCAATGCGCTCAGCGAGGCCGTGCGCAGCTACGCCTCGGCGGCGATGGACGTGTCCGATGGTCTCGTCGGCGATTTCGCCAAGCTGTGCCGGGCATCCAAAGTGGCGGCCGCGATCGAGGTCAACCACGTGCCGCTCTCCGACGCGGCCACGGCCGTGCTGGCAGCCGATCCGGCCATGCTGGAGACCGCGCTCACCGGTGGCGACGACTACGAGATTGTCTGCACCGTGCCGGCGGCCAACGCCGATGGTTTCCGCGCCGCGGCGCGGGCGGCCCAGGTGGCGGTGACCGAGATCGGGGAAATCAAGGCGGGCGAGGGCGTCCGGTTCTTAGAAGCAGGCGGGCAGGCGATTTCCTTTAAACGCGCCTCCTTCAGCCACTTCTGAAATCGCCGGGGACGCGGGCGGCAGCCGGGGTATAATAATAAAAAGCAAGCTTGGGAGCGCGAAGCGCCATGCACGACATGACGGCAAAGCCGGGAGCCATCGGCGCTAGCGGGCAAACGGCGAATTTCGACAAGCATCACCGCCGCTTTCCAACCACCGCCTGGCTGCGCAAGCAGGCCCCGCGCAACGTCCCGCGCTTTGCCTTTGAATATGGCGACACCGGCGCCGGCAACGACACCGGCGTCGCGCAGAATTGGGCCGCGTTCGACGCCATCAAGATCGTGCCGCGCTACGGCGTGATGCCGACGCTGCCGCCGACCGAGATCGAGCTGTTCGGCCGCCGTTACGCCGCGCCGATCGGCATCGCGCCCATGGGCGGGCCCTCGATCGTGTGGCCGGGCGCCGATTTGCTGATGGCGAAAGCGGCGCAGCGCGCGCGCGTGCCGTATTGCCTGGGCGTCGCCGGCGGCGCGACGATCGAGGACGTGGCGCAAGTGGCGCCCGATGTGTTCTGGCTGCAGCTTTATCGGTTCTGGCACGACGACCATAAAATCGGTTTCGACCTCGTGCGGCGCGCGCAAGCCGCCGACGTCAAGGTGCTGACGCTTACGCTCGACGTTCCGGTGCGCACCACACGCTCGCGCGAAACTTATGCCGGCCTTGCCGGCGCGTTCCGGCCGACGCCGCGCATGATCTACGAAATGCTGATCCGGCCGAAATGGCTGCTGGCGCTGTTGCGCAACGGCTATCCGCGCTTCGCCACCATCCGCTCCTATGCGGGCGCGCGCGCCAGCACCAATGAGGTGATCCGGTTTGCGCGGCGCGAGATGGGCGGGGCCTTTTCCTGGGAGGAAGTCGCGCGCTATCGCGAGCGCTGGAAGGGCCCGATGCTGCTCAAAGGCATCCTGCATCCCGCCGACGCCGAAAAGGCGGTGGCACTCGGCGCCGATGGCGTCTGGGTATCGAACCATGGCGGACGCCAGATCGAGGCGCTGGCGCCGTCGATCGACGTGCTGCCGGCGATCGTCGCGGCGGTCGGGAAAAAGGCGACCATCGTGCTCGACAGCGGCATCCGCAGTGGACAGGACGTGATGCGGGCGTTGGCACTCGGCGCCAATGCGGCGTTTGCCGGCAAGTCGTTCCTGTGGGCGCTCGCCGCGCTCGGCGACGACGGCCCCGGCCACCTGATCGACCTCTACATCGATGAATTGCGCTCTTCCCTGGGCCAGATCGGGGCCCGCTCGCCGGCCGAGGCGCGTCAGGCGACCATCCGCCATCCGGATGAGATCAAGTTTTAGTTAAATCCCTCGTCCCTGCGGATGTGGGGACCCGGACTTCGCGGAATTCATTGGATTCCCGTCTTCGCGGGGAATGAGCGGTTGGGGGCAACGCTGCTCTGCGCTGCCGATAGTGGCAATTCAGCGCTGGCGCCGCTAAAACGGGCTGACTTTCCGGGAGTTTTCATCATGTCGGCTGTCGCCGAACCGATCAGTTACGGCACTACCGACGACGGCTTGGCGCGCCGCAACGCCATGGTGCTGGCGGCGGCGCAGGCGCTCGGCGGCGCCAACAATATCATCGTCTATTCGACCGCCTCGATCGTCGGCTCGGTGCTGGCGCCCTACAAGGGTCTGGCGACGCTGCCGATCACCTGCTTGGTGATCGGCCTGTGGCTCGGCACCTTGCCGGTGGGCGCGCTCGCCCGCCGCTACGGCCGCCGCGTCGCGCTGCAGACCGGCTCCGCCTTCGGCGTCGTCTCCGGTCTGATTTCCTATGCCGCGGTGATGACCGGCCAGTTCTGGTTGCTGCTGCTCGGCGGCTTCTGCGCCGGGCTCTACGCCGCCTCGCAGCAGTCCTACCGCTTCGCCGCCACCGATACGGCGAGCGACAGCTATCGTCCCAAGGTGGTGTCCTGGGTGTTGGCCGGCGGCATATTCGCCGCGCTGATCGGGCCGCAACTGGTCATCTTCACCAAGGACCTGCTGCCGCCTTATCTGTTCGCGGCCAGCTATCTCGGCCAGTCGGCCTGCGCCGCGGTGGCGATGGTTGTGCTGACCTTCGTCAAGGTGCCGCCGGTCGCCGCCGAGCAAAGCGACAGCGCCCGGCCGCTCATCGAGATCATCCGCGCGCCGCGCTTTATCGTGGCGGTCGCCTGCGGGGTGGCGAGCTACACCATGATGAACCTGGTGATGACAGCGGCGCCGCTCGCCATGGTCGGCTGCGGCCATTCGGTGACCGACGCCACGCTCGGCATTCAATGGCACGTGCTCGGCATGTACGCACCGAGCTTTCTCACCGGCAGCCTGATCGCGCGCTTCGGGGTCGAGCGCATCACCGGGATCGGCCTCGCGCTGATCGCGCTGTGCGCGGCCGTCGGCATTGCCGGCATTACGGTGGCGCATTTCTGGACCGCGCTGGTGCTGCTCGGTGTCGGCTGGAATTTGGCCTTTATCGGCGCCACCACCATGGTGACCACGTGCTACCGGCCGCAGGAACGCACCAAGGTGCAGGCGTTCAACGACTTCCTGATCTTCGGCAGCATGGCGATCTCATCGTTTTCGTCCGGCCAGATGCTCGACCATCTCGGCTGGCAGGCGATCAACGAGGTGATCTTCCCGACCGTTTTGGTGGCGGGCGCTCTGCTGGCCTGGCTGGCCGCGCGCAAGCAGATTGCGCCGGTCTGAACGGCGCCCCGGCATAAAATTAAGTGAAATAGCGGGGTTTTCCGGCGTTGCGTTGCTGCGGCCTTTTTGGCTATATCCACGCGCTTTTCCGGTCGGGGTGAAGCGCCCTTAACCAGCGGCCATCCTCGACGCTCCTGGCGCCGGCGGGAGCGTTCTTTCCGTATGCGCCATTTCAATCGAGGTTGAAGCCACCATGAATACATTGTGGGCGATCGTCGGCTGTGGGGTCCTCGCGATCCTCTATGGCATCTGGGCCACCGTATCGGTGCTGAGCGCCGACGCCGGCACCGCCAGGATGCAGGAGATTTCAGCCGCCGTGCGCGAAGGCGCGCAGGCCTATCTCAAGCGCCAATACACCACCATCGGCATTGTCGGCGTGGTGATCTTCGTCATCATCGGGCTGACGCTGGGCTGGCTGGTTGCGGTCGGCTTCGCCGTCGGCGCCATCCTGTCGGGGGCGGCCGGCTTCATCGGCATGAACGTGTCGGTGCGCGCCAATGTGCGCACGGCGCAGGCCGCGACCAAGTCGCTGGCCGGCGGGCTGGAGATCGCCTTCAAGGCCGGCGCCATCACCGGCATGCTGGTGGCGGGCCTCGCCTTGCTCGGCGTCACGCTCTATTTCGGCTTCCTCATCGGCACCCGACACTTCGCGCCCAATGACCGTACCGTCATCGACGCCATCGTAGCGCTCGGCTTCGGCGCCTCGCTGATCTCGATCTTCGCCCGTCTCGGCGGCGGCATCTTCACCAAGGGCGCCGACGTCGGCGGCGATCTGGTCGGCAAGGTCGAAGCCGGCATTCCGGAGGACGATCCGCGCAATCCGGCCACCATCGCCGACAACGTGGGCGACAATGTCGGCGACTGCGCCGGCATGGCCGCCGACCTGTTCGAGACCTATGCGGTGACCACGGTCGCCACCATGGTGCTGGCCTCGATCTTCTTCGCCAACACGCCGATCCTGCTCGAGATGATGACCTTGCCGCTGGCCATCGGCGGCGTCTGCATCATCACCTCGATCATCGGCACCTTCTTCGTCAAGCTCGGCGCCTCGCAGTCGATCATGGGCGCGCTCTACAAGGGCCTGATCGTGACCGGCGTGCTGTCGCTGATCGGCATCGCCTGGGTGATCAACTGGCTGCTGCCGCACGGCTTCGGCGCCATCGACGGCCAGACCTACACCGGCATGACGCTGTTCTTCTGCGGCATCGTCGGCCTCGCCGTCACCGGCCTGATCATCTGGATCACCGAGTACTACACCGGCACCGACTTCCGGCCGGTGAAGTCGATCGCGGCGGCTTCGGTCACCGGCCACGGCACCAACGTGATCCAGGGCCTCGCCATCTCGATGGAGTCGACTGCGCTGCCCGCGATCGTCATCATCGCCGGCATCCTGATCTCCTTTAACCTCGCCGGTCTGTTCGGCATCGCCATCGCGGTGACCACCATGCTGGCGCTCGCCGGCATGATCGTCGCGCTCGATGCGTTCGGCCCGGTGACCGACAATGCCGGCGGTATCGCCGAAATGGCCGGCCTGCCCAAGGAAGTGCGCAAGTCGACCGATGCGCTCGACGCGGTCGGCAACACCACCAAGGCGATCACCAAGGGCTATGCCATCGGTTCGGCCGGCTTGGGCGCGCTGGTGCTGTTCGCCGCCTATAACCAGGACCTGACCTTCTTCACCAGCCATGCGGCGACGCATCCCTACTTCCAGGGCATCCATCTCGACTTCGCCCTGACCAACCCCTACGTGGTGGTCGGCCTCCTGTTCGGCGGCCTGTTGCCCTATCTGTTCGGCTCGATGGGCATGACCGCGGTCGGCCGCGCCGCCGGCGCGATCGTCGAGGAGGTGCGCCGGCAGTTCCGCGAGAACCCCGGCATCATGAAGGGCACCAGCAAACCGGATTACGGCCGCGCGGTGGACATGCTGACCAAGGCGGCGATCAAGGAGATGATCATCCCCTCGCTGTTGCCGGTGTTGTCGCCGATCTTCGTGTATTTCGTGATCTACCTGATCGCCGGCGGCGGCGCGGCCGGCAAGTCGGCGGGCTTCTCGGCGCTCGGCGCTATGCTGCTCGGCGTTATCGTCACCGGCCTGTTCGTCGCCATCTCGATGACCTCGGGCGGCGGCGCCTGGGACAACGCCAAGAAGTACATCGAGGACGGCCACTACGGCGGCAAGGGCTCGGAAGCCCACAAGGCCGCGGTGACCGGCGACACGGTCGGCGATCCCTACAAGGACACGGCCGGTCCGGCGGTGAACCCGATGATCAAGATCACCAACATCGTGGCGCTGCTGCTGCTGGCGGTGCTGGCGCACTGAACTGGTTGCATCTGGAAAAAGCAAAGGGCCCGCCTGGTGCGGGCCCTTTTTTTGCCTTGAAGCAGCGAGGCGACCTTCATGCGCGCTAGCGAGTCACCACTCCAGGGCTGAAAGCCCGGAATATACCGCGCAAGTAGTTCAACTCCTGGCCGCCGGTCGCTGTCGTTTGCGACATGAAGTCGAAGACTTTTCCGTCCTTGATACCGTAATTCGCCAGCCGCGTGACCCGGCGATCCTTGCCGAAATAGACCGCCACCACCCGTTGATCGATGACCTCGTGCGGCAAGAAAGCGGCTGCGCGCCTTGTCTTCTGGGAGATGTAATAGAAGGCTTCGCCATTTACGGTCGCGACGGTGGAGGGTGTGCCGAGCACGATAAGGACCTGCTCCTGGGTGGCGCCGACCGGTATCTGTTCGAGCGTGCCTTCCTGCAGGACGTAGCCGCGCTGGAGCGTCTCGCTGAAATTGCCGCCACAGCCGGTAAGCGCCCAGCCGCAGGCCAGTAGCAGCGCGAACCGGACCAGCCGGTTGTGATTGCGTACGGTTTTGCAGGCTAAAAGCGGCAATGTCATTTCGGTCTTGCATCCGCGATGGCATTGCCGTACCGGGCGCAAATCCCGGTCAGCGGCAAACCAAAGCGATGATTTTTCCCCTTTTTCGCCGCAGGCCACGCGGCCCCGACACCATTTCCACCGTGTATGGCATGATCGTGGCGCAGGCGCGATTCCCCTGTTTTTATCGCGACTACGCTGTTGCCGATACGGTCAACGGCCGTTTCGACCTGATAGTCCTACACTTGGCGCTGGTGCTCGATCGCTTGGCGCAGGACCCAGCGTTGCAGAGTCTTGCACAAGGTGTTTTCGATCGGTTTTGCCAGGATATGGACCACAATTTGCGCGAAATGGGGATTGGCGACTTGAAAGTGCCAAAGGAGATGCGGCGCATGGGCGAAGCTTATTATGGCCGTGCGCGGGCCTATCGGGCTGCGCTGGCCGCCGAGGACAATGGGCCGCTGGTCGCGGCCTTAGAGCGGAATATCTACGGCGGATCGTCGGCGGCCGCATCGGCGGCGCCCCGGCTTGCAGCCTATATGCGGGAGGCGTTACGTGACCTCTCGGCGCAGGATAGCGCCAGCCTCGCCGCCGGGGCCTTGCGCTTTCCGGACCCGGCTGCGATCCCCGCGACTACAAGCTAAGAGCCTGAATCGAATGGAAAAAACGGGTAGCCCCTGGAGCGTGCCGGTCGCCGTGGAAGATATTCCGGAGAGCGGCCTGCATAGCGAGATCGAGGCCCCGGCAGCCATCCGCGCCGCCTTGGCTGAACTCGCCGGAGTGCGCGAATTGCCGCGGTTATCGGCGGTATTCGACCTGACGCGCGAGGGCGCCATGGTTCACGTCCGCGGCCAGGTGAGCGCGCGGGTCGGCCAGACCTGTGTGGTGACGCTGGAACCGATCGAGAGCGCTGTGGAGGAAGCCGTCGATCTCGAGTTCGCGCCCGTGGCAGCAGGCGGGCCGGAGGCGGGGCCTAAAACCGCCCGCAAACGGGCGCGTAGCGACGACGAGCCGCCGGAACCGCTGGTCGACGGAACGCTCGATCTGGGCGCGCTGGCGACCGAATTCCTGATCCTTGGGATCGACCCTTATCCGCGTAAGGCCGGGGCGCAATTTGCGCCACCCAAGGCCGAAGATGGTGGCGAACACCCGTTTGCCGCGCTGGAAGCGCTGAAAAAGCGGCTCGGCGGCGGCCAGCCGTGAACGGGGCGCAAGCCGTGGATCGGCGCCTGAACCGGCTTGTCTGCGGCGACCGAGCGTTTAAGGTCGCTCCCGTGCGCCGAAACCACATGAATAACTCGCCGGCCTCCCTGCCAGCGCCGCCAAAGTCGTTCCATGCCTGACAAGGCTCGCATCGCGCTAGACGCTATGGGCGGCGACCATGGTGCCTCGGTGGTCTTGCCGGGCGCCGATCTTTCGCTCACCCGGCATCCCGATATCGAGTTTCAGCTCTATGGCGACCGCGCCGTGCTGGAGCCTTTGCTCGACAATCTGCCCCGGCTCAAGGCCAACGCGAAACTGGTGCATACCGAGGTGTCGATCCGCATGGACGACAAGCCGAGCCAGGCGCTGCGCTACGGGCGCCACAAATCCTCGATGTGGCTGGCGATCGATGCGGTTAAAAAGGGCGACGCCGATGCGGTGGTTTCGGCGGGCAATACCGGCGCCCTGATGGCCATGGCGCGCTTCAATCTCAAGATGATCGAGGGCATCGAACGGCCGGCGATCGCCGGGCTTTGGCCCACGCTCAAAGGCGAATTGGTGGTGCTCGACATCGGGGCCTCCATCGGCGCCGACGAGCAGCATCTGATCAACCTCGCCACCATGGGCAGCGCCATGGCGCGCGTGCTGTTCGACGTCGAGCGGCCGACCGTGGGCCTGCTCAATATCGGGGTTGAGGAGGTCAAGGGGCTCGAAGCGGTGCGCGAGGCTGGCCGTCTGTTGCGGGAGGGCCATTTCCCCTATTTCGACTATGTCGGGTTTGTCGAAGGCGACGATATCGGAAAGGGCACGGTCGATGTCGTGGTGACCGAAGGCTTTGCCGGGAATATCGCGCTGAAAACCGCGGAAGGCACCGCACGCCAGTTCGCGCAATATCTCAAAGGCGCCATGAACCGGACTTGGGCGGCCCGGCTCGGCTATTTGCTGGCGCGCCAAGCTTTCCAAACGCTGCGCGAGAAGATGGACCCGCGCAAATCCAATGGCGGCGTGTTTCTCGGCCTCAACGGCATTGTCATCAAGAGCCATGGCGGCGCCGATGCCGAAGGCTTCGCCTGTGCCATAGACATGGGATATGACATGTTCCGCTACGGGCTGCTCGCCAAGATCGGTAAATCGATGGCGCGCGACCTGCAAGCAAGCGCTACAGCGCGCGTGGCGAGCGGAGCAGCCTTGTGACCATTATGCGTTCGGTAGTGCTTGGCTGTGGCAGCTATCTGCCGGCCCGTATTCTCAGCAACGACGAACTGGCAAAGTCGGTGCAGACCACCGACGATTGGATTGTGCAACGCACCGGCATTCGCGAACGCCATATAGCGGCCGCCGGCGAACTGACCTCCGAACTCGCGCTCAATGCCGCGCGCGCCGCGCTCGCCAATGCCCATGTCGAGGCCAATTCGGTCGACCTGATCGTGCTGGCCACCTCGACGCCGGACCAGACTTTTCCGGCTACCGCCGTCGCAGTGCAGGCCGGGCTCGGCATCACCCACGGTGCCGCCTTCGATCTGCAAGCGGTCTGTTCGGGCTTCGTTTATGCGCTGTCCGTCACTGACGCTCTGCTCAAAAGCGGCAGTTTCAAGCGCGCGCTGGTGATCGGGGCGGAGACCTTCTCGCGCATCCTCGACTGGAGCGACCGCACCACCTGCGTGCTGTTCGGCGACGGCGCCGGCGCTTTGGTGCTGGAGGCGCAGCCGCAACCGGGCACCGCGGCCGACCGCGGCCTTCTGACCACCCATCTGCGCTCGGACGGCCGTTACAAGAGCAAGCTCTATGTGGACGGCGGGCCGTCCTCGACCCAGACCGTCGGCCACCTGCGCATGGAAGGCCGCGAAGTGTTCAAGCATGCGGTGGCGATGATCACCGACGTGATCTACGACGCCTTCAAAGCCACCGGCACCAGCGCCGCCGATATCGACTGGTTCGTGCCGCACCAGGCCAACAAGCGGATCATCGACGGCTCGGCCCACAAGCTCGGTATTGCGCCGGAAAAGGTGGTGGTCACCGTGGACCGCCATGGCAATACCTCGGCCGCCTCGATCCCGCTGGCGCTGACCGATGCGGTGGCCGACCGGCGGATAAAGCGCGGCAACCTGATCCTGCTGGAGGCGATGGGCGGCGGATTTACCTGGGGGTCGGCGCTGCTGCGCTGGTAACGGCGCGCCCGGCTCCATTTCGACCGCGAATGTTCCGCCGGCCGGGTTGCTGGCTGCATTTTATGCGCGCGGGCCATGCGGGGGGCGAGCTTTGGGTCCGGGCGGCCACCCCCTTCACATTTTGTATCGCCCCGTTGACCCGTCGTGATGATGCTAATATCGTCGATAATTCAGCGAGATATCTTCGCCAGGGGCAGGGCGGGCGATGACTGGTAAGACTGTAACGCGGGCGGACCTCTGTGAGGCGGTCTACCAAAAGGTGGGCCTATCACGCACGGAATCCGCTGGGCTGGTGGAATTGGTGCTCAAGGAGATCACCGATTGCCTTGAGCGTGGCGAAACCGTGAAATTGTCCTCATTCGGTTCGTTCGTGGTGCGCAAGAAGGGCCAGCGCATCGGGCGCAATCCCAAGACCGGCAAGGAAGTGCCGATCTCGCCGCGCCGGGTGATGGTGTTCAAGCCGTCGGCGATCCTCAAGCATCGCATTAATGGCCACCCGGAATAAGCTGAACTCGCCTTAAATTCGTTCCAGTACTGCGTTCAATTTAGTGCCGAGATGGAGGCGGCTTTGGATCGCAAAGCGCCCGACGCATTTCGTAGCATCAGTGAAGTGGCGGATGAACTCGATCTGCCGCAGCACGTGCTTCGTTTTTGGGAAAGCCGGTTCCACGACATCAAACCGATGAAGCGTGGGGGCGGGCGACGCTATTATCGACCCGATGACGTCAGTCTGTTGCGTGGCATCCGCCATCTACTTTACGGCGAGGGCTACACGATCCGCGGTGTGCAGCGCATTTTGCGCGAGCAAGGTGCGAGATTTGTGCAAGTCGTTTGGCAGGAGGACGCACCGCAGCCGCCCCACGGCGCGCAAGAGGATGCCGGTCTGACCGAAGAAGTTGAAACGCCGGCGGTTGAGACTGAAGTCGAAAATCGTAGTTTGCGCGGCCGGATTGTCTCGCTGGTCGGCGTCGATTTTGGCGACAGCATGGTCATGGTCGATACGCGCCACGAGCCGCCGCTGCACAGCGCGCCGGAGCCGCGCGTCGAGCCGACCGATCGCGCTATCCATGGTGCGCCCGAGCCGGAGCCGGCAAACGCCCTGCCGCAACCGGCCCCGCCGGCGCCGGCTGCAACGCCGGCAGTGCCAGCTGAGCCGGCTGCGGTGACGCGCCGATTGGAAGGCGACGACGTGCGCAGGCTGCGCGCCGCGCTGCAGGAACTTGTCGAATGCCGCAAGCTCGTCGAGACCGCGCGCGCCGAATAGGCTACCGGCACTCACTCTGATCTGGAAATGATACGGCACGTTGTGGCGAACAAGACCGGCTCGCGTTGATTACGCCTGCCTTGGCGGCGTCTGCGCTGGCGGGGCGGGGGCGCGCTCGAGCCAGTCTTCACGCCAAAACCAATAGTTGCTCCGCGGGCAGCTTTTCGCACACAGGCCCTGACAAGTCAGTCCCTTGAGTGCGACCGTATTGCTGAGGTGAAGCATCTGTCCGGTTTCTTCGTGGATCATATTCTTGATCGAATAGTCCATCTGAAAATATTTGCCGGCATAATCCGACATCTCCGGCTCAAACAAGAGACCACGATTACGCCCCGCGGCATTCAAGGTCTGCTTGATCTCTTCATGTGACTTGACCCTGACCCATTCTCCAGGCTGAAGCCCGAGGCCGTCTTGCGACGACTTCGACTTTGGACCGGTCAGCCGGCCAATATCCTTGAAGCCCAGACTTGTTCGGAGCCGGTTCAGCAGGGCGAGCGCGACGATCTGGACGAAGCGCGTGACCGAAAGCTCTCCGTCACGGACCTGCGAGATGAATGGCAGCATATTCCAGCTCGGCAGGTCCCTGGTAGCGGTCACCAACTCGGTCGATTGACACACATATCGGCCATTCTTTCGCGTCGGCAAATTAACGAGCGCGGCATTGGCCGGCTGTTCCGATTGTTCGGTTTCTGCCAGTGGCGAATTGGCGAATTCGACGGGCCGCAACCAGGCCTCTTTCCAAAATACGAGGCAACGGCGCTGGCATCCGTCGTGCGCGGAGCCGTCGCATCGAACGTCTTCCAGGAAGACGGCTGCGTTCATGCGCCGCAGCCCGTGGCCTTCCACGCAGGTGATGTCGGCACGGCGAAGAACGCGAAACGATCGACCGCAATGGACGGCCATTTCCGGCATGAATGGAACGCCATCCAGCTTGCCGTCGGCATCGAGGGTTGCGGATATCTCCTGAGCGCTTCTGACCTTGACGAGCTGTCCACGGGCCAGCCGCGTCAATTGATCGTTCGGTGCGGCTATTTGCTGGGGCAGCGCGGGCGCCAGCGGTATGCAGCTTTCCCTGAGCCGCAGGATGTCAATCTGCTCGTCTGGATTTGTCGCAGCGTCTGCCGTCATTTGCGCGCATTCGGCCTTCGCAAGGAATCGCCCGATGGCTTCCGTGCCAAAAGGGGCCGGCTCGCTCGGCACAGCCGCGGCCTTCTCGGACTGCGATTTCGTAGAAATTGCGCCCACCCTGGGACTCCGAAAATCTTAATTTGCGCAATGTATGGTTCGACGGCTTGCTAAAATCACAACGCGTACAGTGAAAATCACCTAACGATGGTTCTTAACCCGCGGTATATTTAATTTTTTCTTAGCTGCCGTTAATCAAGCGAGGCTGCGCCGCTGCCACGGCGGCCGCCGCGATGCTTGCGCCTGGACCAAACAGCGTTAATGGCCATCCCAGCGAACGATTGCGCGGCTGTGTCGAAGCATTGGCGAGTTCGTCGCCCATTGGGGGTAGAAGAGCATGGCAACTATTTCAGGCTTGCCGGAATTATTTTTGCGTAATCGGAAGCGGCCGTAGCGCTGCAGAGCTGGTACTTCGTCCGGCCGCTTTAACGTTAATTCCGGGGTAACGTTGTATTGATCAAATGGGCATCATAAAAAAGTGATGGCTGGGTGGCGGAGTGGTGACGCGAGGGTCTTGCACGATCCTATAGCCCCGGTTCAAATCCAGGGCCCGGCCTCCAAAACATATTAATAATGGCGCATCGTCCGCTGGCGGGATCCGCCGGCGGCACAGGCGCGGCGCAAGTTGGCAGGCAGCCGACGCGGCTCCAGCCGCGGTCACGATAATGACCGTTCGTCAAACGCCAACCTTGAGGCAATAATCGAGCAGACTGCGCGCGGTCTTGCGCCAGGTGAAATGGCGTGCGCGTTCGAGTCCGGCGTTTTTCAGCCGTTCGCGCAATGCGGGATCTGCATGCAATGCCCGCATCATCTGCGTGAGCCCGGCGACGTCATCAACTCCGCATTGCAGCGCGGCGTCGCCCGCAATTTCGACAAGCGCCGGCTGATCGCTGATAATGACGGGGCATCCGCAATTCATGGCTTCGAGCGGCGGCAAACCGAAGCCTTCATAACGGGAAGGATAGGTGAGCGCGAGCGCGTGTTCGTAAAGCGTCCGCAGGTCCGCGTCGGAGACATGGCCAACCTTGCGCACGTTCTCCGATTGCACGCTGGCCAGGGGGCCATGCACGGAGATGCTGCTCTCGCCGGTCAACACCAGCAGCGTGTCGCCTAGCTTTGCCTGCTGGAAGGCGGCCAGGACCATCTCGATGTTCTTGTTGCTGCTTGTGACGCCGACGCCAAGAAGAAACTTCTTGTCGCGAAGTCCAAACCGATCGAGTGCGGTCGGATCGGCGGTCACGGCGCGAATGTGGTCGCCGCCCTCGTAGCAGATCGGAATTTTGCCGATATCGGCGCCGTACCATTTGCCGATTTCCTGACGCGAGAACTCGGAGACGGTAACCACCAGATCGGCGCGGGCACACAGTCGGGGAATGAGAAAGCCGTAAGCGGCGCGAAAGCGCGGGGAAAAATTGTCCGGCAGCGCCCGCACGGTTGCGTCGTGCACGACCACGATCTGATGCCGCGTGAGCAGGGGGCCGAGCATGCACAGATTGAGCAGGAGTTGTCCGGCGGCATGCAACGGAAGTTCGATCTGTTCCCAGATATAGCCGGAGAAAAACCCGGCGCGGCGAAGCGGGATATTTCTGAGCGGAAAATCGCGCGCCTGGGCCGGTGCGACAATTTCGATACGCCCCCGCAACGCCCGATAGGGGTCGGCATCGAGAAGGGCGTCGATCGCATGCACGGCCTCGACCGCAAAACGCTGGACCCCCCAGGTCTTCTGGGTGAGGAAACGGCCATTGATTGCGATCCTGAGCGCCGTATCGATGGCGAACGGCGATCCATGCAGGCTTGCCTGCGCTAGGTTCGATTGCTTGAAATAGTCGCCCAAGGCGTCACCCGACCGCTGAAAACCGAGGAAGACGAGACTGTTCTAACCAAGAGTTTTCAGGCAATTCCCGAATTGGCGTGCGGAAGAGCACGTGTGGACAGGTCACTGCTGACGATGGAAGTCATTGCGCTGGCCTCTGCCGGCCTCACAATAGTTGCGATTGGTAACCCAAAGTTGAAGAGCCTTAACAAAGTCGCTTGGGGGCAACCCAGCAACGAAGCCGATTGTGGCTATGCGATGGACTAGCGGTCTGACTTTGTTGTCGTGCGGGCGCCATTACTTGATGAAGGCGAAGATGTTTGCCGGAACGGGTGCGCTCGCCCGGCGCGGCTCGAACCGATCGCCAAATCCGCTGCTGCCGCAATTTCTGAGGCGGTTTGCGGTATATGCAACTAAAGATAGGGACTAAGGGCGCCGGTGCGATTGGGCATTGCGTTAGGCGAGGCGGCCGGCCTGCCGCGTTCTGGCCCAATCTGCCTGATGCCGCCCTGTTCGCTGACAAAAAGCCCTTAAATCATCCGATTTTCAAACGCCTAAAATATTTTGGGTGGCGTGGCCGATTTCACGGTGTTCGATCGTTCGGCCGGCACGACATACAGTTCACCGCCAATTTCGATTGGGACGAACACCACTGAGACGAGAAGCTATTCGGATTCAACCAAGAACAATTGGCTCGCCACTCTTCGTCTGCGGGCCGGCCCTACCTTCGACAATCTATGGATCTACGGCACGGGCGGCCTCGCGCTGGCCGACCTGAAATCCAGTTCATCGTCCGTGACGACGTGGAACAATCCTTATGGGCCGCCGCCCCAGCCCCAGATTGCGGCGTCGGGCAACGGCTCCTCCTCCGGAATAGCCTTGGGATACGTCATCGGCGCGGGCGGCGAATACAGGCTCACGCCGGACTGGTCGATTTTCGCTGAATACCTGTACTACGCGATTAGCCAATCCTACTCGGTCACGGTCGCTCCAAATACCGCCCTGACGCGGCGTTACCACCTCAGCGTCATACGACGTGAAGGCCAAGATCGACGGTAGCCTTGTGAAGCTCGGCCTGAACTACAAGTTTCGGAATTATTGAGCCGAAGACGCTCGTTTGGTGAGTTGCCGATGGAGGGCAGGCGCGCCGCCTGAACCTTCCGGCCAGATGCGCCAGCCGTTCTTTCAGACCGCCAAGCCAATTGCCGCACGACAGCGGGCATGATCGCGCGCTCGCTTCGTTAACGCTACATTCATTTCGGCAGGCCCATGCTCACCGCCACAAGGAAGGGTGTCCGACCCAAGGAGGAAATCCATGTTGCGTAAATTGACGATCGCGTTTGTCGCGGCGACCGCTATTGGCGTCGCAGCCGTTCCGACTGCGGCCTCCGCCCACGGCATCCGCGGCTGGCACGGTCACCACGGCTGGCAAGGTCACTATGGCTGGCGCGGTCACTATGGTTGGCACGGGCGCTACGGCTGGCATGGGCGCTATGGCTGGTACCATCACCGCGGCTGGCGGCATGGTTGGTATGTTCCGGCCTGGCACGGCTGGCGCTGGCTCTAACAGGGCTAACGCGAGGCGTCCGGTCTCGGACCTCCCGCCGAGTTGGCTGTCGAGCCTTCCACGTTGCCACGCCACGTCCAACTTTGGCAAACGCGCGTCGGGTTGCGAACGATGTCGATCGCAAGATGCCGCACCTTGATTGAAATTCATGCATGAGGCCGCCCCGGTGGGCGGCCTCTTACATGTCAAACCAAGCGTGCATTATCGCGCTTTGGCACAAGGCGGCGCTGGATTGTTGCGTTATGAATATCTGCTTGCGGGCTGGCTTTCAGCGCAAAACGATTTCAGTGACTGGCCCCGAGAGAGGCCGACATCCAGCGATTTGGCCATTTTCATTGGGTTTTCTGGTCGGGGCGGCGGGATTTGAACCCACGACCCCCAGTCCCCCAGACTGGTGCGCTAACCGGGCTGCGCCACGCCCCGACCGGAATGGCGCGGACTATAGGGATGCGGCTATGGCTGCGCAACAACGCTCCGGCAGCCGCATTTCACGCTAGGCGGTCGGATTAACGGATTGTGCACGCCTTTTGGACGTAATCACGTTTAGAGCGCTCCCGTTTCGAAACGTGGCCATGGCCAACGCAATCCCAGTACACCTTGACGCCCATTTCGGCGTCGATCCGCCCGCCGCGGACGGTGCGCCGGCGCTATCGCCGGCCGCAGTCCCGGGCGACATCCGCCTTGCGGCCTACGAAGATCTATCAGCGATTGAGCGGGATTGGCGCGCCTTCGAGGCGCACGCCGATGGCACCGTCTTTCAATGCTTCGATTGGCTCGCAGCCTGGCAGCGCCATATCGGGGTCCGCACCGGCGTGCGGCCCGCCATCGTGGTGGGAAGCGATCCTGCGGGGGCCATCCTGTTCCTGCTCCCGCTGTCGGTGCATTCTGCCGGCGTCATGCGTGAGCTCACCTGGCTTGGCTCGGACCTTTGCGACTACAACGCGCCTCTGCTGGCGCCCGCTTTCGCCGAACGTTTCGACCGCGCGCGGTTCCTGTCGTTGTGGGCGAACATCACGCAGTGCCTGCAAAGCAATCCGCGGCTGCAATACGATTGCATCAATCTCACCAAAATGCCGGAAATGGTCGGCGCGCAGCCCAATCCGATGCTCGCCCTGCGCGTCACCGTCACTCCGAGCGGGGCTTATCTGGCCCATCTCGCCGGCGATTGGAAAACGTTTTACGAGGGCAAGCGATCGTCGACCAATCGCCGGCGCGACCGCACCAAGCGCAGAAAGCTGGCCGACCATGGCGAGGTCCGGTTGATCAATCCGGAGAGCGACAGCGAAATCCTGCGCACAGTCGACACGCTGATGGAACAGAAGGCGCGGTCGCTGGCCCGCATGGGTGTCGGCAATCTGTTTGCCAGGCCGGGCCATGCGGAATTCTTTCGCGCGGTCGCTACCGATCCGGCTTACCGGCATCTTGTGCATGTGAGCCGGCTCGACGTGGGCACGACGGCCGCCGCCGTCAACCTCGGCCTGACCTATCGCAATTGCTACTATCACCTGCTGGCAAGCTACGACGATGGCGAACTGTCCCGTTTCGGACCCGGCGTCGTGCATCTGCATGAACTGCTGCACCAGACGCTCGACCGTGGATTTCACGTTTTCGATTTCACCATCGGCGACGAGCGCTACAAGCACGATTGGTGCGATACCGAGCTGAAGCTTTACGACCATATCTCGGCGGCCACTTGGCGCGGGGCGCTCGTCGCCATGCCGATGCTCGCCATCCGTCGACTCAAGCGCTGGATCAAACAGACGCCGGCGTTATGGAAAGTCGCCAGTTTCGGGCGCTCATTGATAGGGTCGGTCGCGCTTCGATTCCGCCGCTGACCAGGCTGGCACCGCCACCAAATAGCGTCTATCGCGGCGCGATCTCGGGCGCCGGCGTGGAGAATTTCGCCACGGTGCCGGCGGCGATACGGATCGGCCCGCGGATCATCAGCGCCAGCGCCATCAGCGCGCCGCAGGCGTAGACCGCGGTATAGAAGCTCAGGAAGGCAATGATATCCAGCCGCTCCAGCACGACAATGGCGGCGGCCGCGATCTGCGCCACCACCATCAGCATGCCGATGCGCGCGACTTCCTTGAAGAAGCCGGTGTGAACCAGTACCGAATGGGTGACCAGTTGCATCATGCTTGCCAGCAACAGGCCGACAATGACCGGCGTGGCTGCGGCCGGCATGGTGGCGGCCGGCCCCAGAAGCAAGGCAAACATTTGTTTGCCGGCGAAGATCAACAGGCCCGATATGCCGAGCGCCGGAACCGCGCAGAAAGCCGCCGCCAGCAAGGTCGCGCGCACCAGTGTGCGAGCGTCGCGCTCGGCAAAGGCTTTGGTCTGGCGCGGAATCAGCAGATCGCAGGCGGCCGAATAGGCGAGACTCACGCCGCGATAGATCTTCAAGGCGGTATCGACGATAATCGTCGGCGCACTCAGGCCGAAGACGATCGGGACCACCAGATAGGGCAGGTAATAGACAAACAGATCGGTCATCGCGTAGGTGCTGGTACTGGCAAATTGCCAGCGCTCGTTGCGCAGGAACGTCCATAGCTGAGGGAGCGCGCCGGAAATCCGGCCGGTCAATACCCGGTTCTTGCGCAGCCGGCCTATCGAGAGGATCAGCAGGACCAGCCACAGCAGGTTCGACAGAATGAGAAAGGCCGCAAACGGCAGTCCGATCAGCATTGCCAGGATGATCACGGTATTGCCGACCCGCCGCACCGCCTCCAGTGCCTCGAAGAAAATGTATTGATCGACCGCGATGCTGATGTGGCGCAGCGCGAGCCAGGAGAAATTCAAGGCCGCGAACATGAAGAACAGCGCATATTCCGCCGCCTCCACGGCCGAGACCGCGGGCAGCGCGGCGGTGACGCCGAAGCATAACAACGCACCGATCACGGCCAGCGAGGCATAGAAGATCACGACTGCGGTGGCGGTGCGCGCCATCGCCTCATCCTGCTTGCCGGCGAGATAATTAGCGCGCAACCGCACGAACAGCAGCTTCACCAGCCCGAGATCGATCAACGCCAGCACGATCGCCAGCGAGCCAACCAGGATGAAAATCGAAAATCGCTGCGGTGTGAGCACGCGGGCGAAGACGAAGGTCTGGATGATCCCGGCGAACAGCGCCCCGCCGGCGGTGGTGGCCCGCAAGAACAGATAAGTCCATGAGATCAATCGGGTTTCGGCCATGTTACGTGGCCCTTCGGGCGCCGACTTGCAGGCACAGGTCGAGCAGCTTCTGCGCGGTTGCCGCCCAGGTGAAGCGTCGCACCCGTTCGCGCCCGGCCGCCGCGTAGCGGGCGCGCAAACCCGCATCGTCATTGAGCCGGCGTAGGTGACGGGAAATTGCCGTCACGTCGGTGGCCGGACAGTGCAGCGCCGCTTCGCCGCAGACCTCGACCAGCGCTGGCTGTTCGCTGATGACCACCGGGCAGCCGCAGGTCATCGCCTCGATCGGCGGCAATCCGAAGCCTTCGTAGAGCGAGGGGAACACCAGCGCGAGCGCGTGTTCGTAAAGCGCGCGCAGCTCGCGGTCGGGAACATGGCCGATCATACACACACGGTCAGCGTTGATCTTGTTGAAATGGCCGTGAACGCGTTGATCCCTTGCGCCCGTCAGCACCAGAACCGTATCGCCGAGGCCGGCTTGATGAAAGGCCTCCACCACGCTCTTGATATTCTTATTCGCGGAGTCGACGCCGACCCCCAAAAAGAAATTACGGCCGGTGAGATTAAGCCGGTCGAGCACCGAAAGATCGGCCGGCACGGCCGTGATGTGGTCGCCGCCCTCGAAGCAAACCGGCATCGCGTCGATGTCGGCGCCGTACCATTTGCCGATTTCCCGCCGCGAAAATTCGGAAACGGTGACGACCATGTCGGCACGCCGGCACAGTCGCGGAATCAGAAAGCCGTAAGCGGCACGAAAGCGCAGGGAAAAATTGTCGGGTAGGGCGCGCACGGTCGCGTCGTGCACGACGACGATCTGGTGGCGCGCGGCGATCGGTCCGAGCATGCACAGATTGAGCAAAAGCTGCGCGCCGGCGTGCAGCGGATATTCGATCTGCTCCCAGACGTAGCCCGAGAAGAAGCCGACGCGGCGGACCGGAATGTTCCTGAGTGGAAAATCGCGCGCCTGCCGCGGAGCGATGATCTCGATGCGCCCCTGTAAGGCGCGATAGGCCTCGCCGTCGAGCAGCGCATCGATGGCCTTGATGGTTTCCGCGGCGAAACGTTGCACGCCCGACGCGCGCTGGGTCAGGAACCGGCCATTGATCGCGATCCGCGGCGGATTGCCGACGACGTGCGGGGCCGCGCGCAAGGGGGCGCGTGCAAGTTCTTGCGAATGCATGAAACGGTTGCCCAAGCTATCACCCGTCCGCGAAATGGCAGGAAATTGGTAAGACTATCTTAAAGGGGGACAAGTTACTGAACTCTCAAATTTGATCGGGTCGAAGGCTGCGGCGGCAGGCCGCGCCCAGTTGCCAACGAGCCGGGTAATCGCATGGAAATTGCCGATCCAACCGTCGCCGGCGCCGCGGAGGTTGCTGAAAAAGCCCAGAATCCGGCGCGTGCGCCGGTCGCTTCCCTGGTCGTCGCCACTGTCAATCGCACCGGGCAGCTTGTGCGCCTGCTCGATTCGCTGGTTGGTCAGAGCCGGCGTGGTTTTGAAGTCATCGTGGTCGATCAAAATCCCGAAGGCGTGTTGCAGCCGATCCTTGCACCCTACCAGGGCAAACTGGCGCTTACTCACGTGGCTTGCCCGCGCGGCGTCTCGCGCGCGCGCAATCTCGGCATCCGCCTGGCGCGCGGCGATTTGATCTGCTTTCCCGACGACGATTGCTGGTATCCGCCGCGCGCGCTCGCCGACATCGTTGCGTTCTTCGAGACGCATCCGGCGGTCGATATGGTGCTGGGACGGACCGTCGACGCGCAGGGCCGGGAATTGGTGAGCCGTTTTCTCGCCCGCAGCGAGCCGGTGTCGCGGCGTAATGCGTGGCTCGCCGGCAATACAAACGCGCTGTTCGTGCGCCGCGGCGCGGTCGCCGCGATCGGCGGCTTCGACGAGAAACTGGGGCCGGGATCGGGAACGCCGTTTAATTCCGGCGAGGATACCGATTTCGTGTTGACCGCGCTTGAGCGGCAGGTGCGCATTTACTTCGAGCACGCTTTGCTCATCCACCACGACCAGGTCGACAGCGCGATTGACGAGAAATTTCTGACCCGCGTGGCCGGCTATTCGATCGGTTATGGCCGCGTCCTGCGCAAGCACGGCTATGGGGCGTCCTATCTGTTGTACCGGATCGCCCGCATGCTGCCGCGTATGCTGATCGCTGCGGTGGCGCGCAACGACGCGCAGGTTAAGTTTCGCCGAGTCTGGATTTCCGGTGCGGTGCGCGGCTATTTTGCGCCGCCGCCGCATTGACCATCAGCCAAGACGGATTGCCGGCGCTTTCGAGCCCAGCAGGGCCTCGATGGTATGCGCAAAGCGTTCCGGCGAAAGCTGGCGCGTGACGTCGGCGCGCGCGGCCGCACCCATGCGTTCACGCAATTCTGCGTTGCTGCCGAGCCGGCTCAGCCATTCGGCCGCATGATCGATGTTGGCATCGGCCCAGCACTGGCCGTCGGCCGAAAAACTATGCTCGGGATCGATAACGGGGACCAGCGTGTAGGTGACGAGCGCGGAATTTCGCTCGGTCATGAAATCGATATTGCCCGACCAGGCGGTCGCGACCACCGGCTTGCCGAGCGCCATGGCTTCTGCCGGAACAAGGCCGAAGCCTTCCGAGCGGTGCAGGGAGATCACGATATCGGAAGCGGCTATCAGACCCGTCATATCGGGCTTCGACAAAAGCGTGTCTATAATTCGCACATTGGTGGCGCCCGCCACTGCCTGCTCGAGTTCGCGGCGCGCCGAGACGGAGGAGCCGTTGTCGACCAGCTTGATCGCGAGCACGCGGTCGGCGTATCGCAGTAAGCGCGGCGGAAGGCCTTGATCGCAGCAATCGGATTCTTGCGGCTGAACGCCGAGCCAAGATGGAAGACGTTGAGCACGACCAGCGCATCAGCCGGCAATCCGAGCGCGGCGCGCATGCCCGGCGTGCACGGCGATTTCGGCAGCGGATGCGGCACCACATGCACGGGCAGATCGGTCGATGCCGCCACCGCGTCGCGGGTAAAAGTGCTTGGCACCCAGATTTCGTGCAGGAACGAGAATGCCCCGTCCCAGGCCTCGGGCAGGCGCGGCAATTCCCACGCCCAATAGCCGATGATGCGACGGCCGCGGACTTGCGCACGGCCGAGCGCCCACAGCGCGTGCGGCAAATAGGGGCCGTTGTGATGGATGATCAGGCTGCCGCCGGTATCGGGATCGAGATTGCGCAGCGGCGGCGGGGCGAACTCGGCCTGCCCGAAGGCGGGGCTTAGGTCAAATGCCGCTGGCGAAATCCCGGCGGCTTCGAGCGCGGCATAAGCAAGGCGGGCACCCTCGCCAATGCCGCTTGCGGTCGAGAACAGGCCGGCGATGCCGAGCGGCCATCCGCCCGGTGGCGCGGGGTCGGGATGCGGCGCCAATAGCCTGCTGACATCGTACACGATCTGCCGGCGGGCGTTCTGTGGAAGCCGTTGCCACAGACGACGCAGCGCGCTGCGCCGCGGCGGCGCATTACGCGCTCGGGCCTGTTCAATAACCGCGGGCATTCGGCGTTCGTCCCCAATTTGCCGGAACGGGTGTCCCGCGTTGCATTGCATTGATGGTCGCGATCGAGAGACCCCAGATCAAGCCGAGCAAAAGGTAAAAATGCCGCCAATGATCGGAGTCGATCACAAATCCCTCGACGATTTCACCGGCGAAAGCGGCGAGCGCAGTAATAAGATAGGGCTGCCACGGCATGGCGATGAAAACGTTGCGCAGCCCGATCCACAGTGTCGTGATCAGCAGGAAAAGATAGCTCACGCCGCCGATCCAGCCATAGACCATGAAGGCCTGCAGATAGACATTGTGCTGCTGCACGCCGTGCACACGGGCAAACTCGAACGGACCCATGCCATTCGGAAAATCGAGTATGGCGTTTAAGGCCAGTTCCTGCAGCCGGAAACGGCCGCCGGCGCCGACATCGTAATACTGAATCGCCTGCGCGCGCGCGTCGAACATTTCGCGTACCGAGTCGAGTGAGAGCAATGCAACGATCACCAGCGCGACACCGGCGAGGCAGATCGCGGTGACGGTCACCAGCCGCAGGCGAATGCGCATGTCCGAGGTCGACAAAAGCAGCAGAACCAGCAACGCGAAGCCGGACACGGCCGTATGAAGCCAGGCGCCACGCGAGAAGCTCAAGAAGACCCCGATGGCGAGAATGACGAGGATGGACAGATCGAGCAGTGTGAGCCGCCGTGCGATCACGCGGTACAACACGATTAAGATCGGCCAGATCAGGAAAGGCCCGAACACATTGGGATCCTTGAAGGTGCCCGCGCCGCGATCCATGGCCAGAAATATGCTCGAGCCCGGCAGCAGATGAAAATATCCGGCAACCGCTTCGAGTGAAGCCACCACCGCGGTGAGAATATAGGCAGCGCGCATGGCGGCGAGCCGCGGCATCGTATTGTGGGCGAACAGGGTGGCAAACAGCACCCCCGCCAGCGCCAGATAGATCGAGGTTCCGGCGTACTGAACCGTGTGTTCCTGGCCAGGCACATTGAGCAGCGACAGCAGCCCGGCAAAGTTCCAGATCAGCAGCACGAGGAACAACAGCGCAATGTGACGCTCAAACCGCACGCCAACAATAAGGCAAGCGACGGCAAGGACGCCCATCAACACGTCATGGGGCGACGGCTCGATAAAGGCGACCGAGCTGGCGAGCACGGTCACATACAGCACGATCAACAGCAGACGTTCTCTGAACGCGACGGCCGGCGCTGGCATTGCTGCCGCCCGCATCGGCGGCGCGGGATGACGGATCGCGATGTCCTGCGCGGTGATCAATACGCATTCTCTGTCTTGAGCAGAGCGAACGGCGTTCGCGCCACAATGTAGAGATCGAACAATACCGACCAGTTCTCGATGTAGTAGAGATCGTGCTCGACGCGCTGCTGGATTTTTTCGTGGGTATCGGTCTCGCCGCGCCAGCCGTTGATCTGCGCCCAACCGGTGATGCCCGGCTTGACGCGATGGCGGGCGAAATAGCCGTCCACCGCCTCGTCGTAGAGCTGGGCTTCGGCCTTGGCGTTGACCGCATGCGGGCGCGGGCCGACCAGCGACAGATTGCCCTTGAGCACGACGTTGAACAACTGCGGCAGCTCATCCAGGCTGGTCTTGCGGATGATGCGCCCGACAGCCGTCACGCGCGGATCGTCCTTGGTGACGAGCTTGCTGGCGGTGGCGTCGGTCAAATCGACATACATCGAACGGAACTTGTAGACCTCGATCAGGTCGTTGTTGAAGCCGTAGCGCTTCTGCTTGAATAGAACTGGACCGCGGCTTTCGAGTTTGATGGCGATCGCGATTACGGCCATCACCGGCAAGGCAAGCAGGAGCAGGACGCCGCCGATCATTTTGTCGAACAGCCATTTCATCACCACGTCCCAATCGGCGATCGGCCGATCGAACACGTCGAGCACCGGCACCTTGCCGATGTAGGAATAGGAGCGCGGGCGGAATTGCAGCTTGTTGGCGTGGGCGGCGAGCCGGATATCGACCGGCAGCACCCACAATTTCTTCAGCATATGCAGGATGCGGTCTTCGGCGGAGATCGGCAGCGAAAAGATCACTAGGTCGACGCGCGTGCGCCGCCCGAACTCGACCAGATCATCGACGACGCCGAGTTTGCGTTCGCCGGCGCAGTCCATGCTGCTGCGTTCGTCGCCGCGATCGTCGAATAAGCCGATGACTTTGACGCCGGAATCCTTCTGCTGCCCCAGTTCCCTGATCACGCTCTCGCCGGCCGCGCCGCCGCCCACGATCACCGTGCGGCGGGTTAGGCGGCCTTCGCGCGTCCATTTGCGCACCAGCAGGAACAACAGCTTGCGCGAAGCCATCAGGGCCACCAGGCCGCCGACATAGAAGCTGCCGAGCCAGACGCGCGAGAACATTTCGCCGGCTTTGGCGAAGAACGAGGCGCCGATCACGATCAGGAACACCACCGACCAGGCCGAGGCCAGCCGCATGTACTGTTTCTCGTGGCCGCGGAAGGCCTGCACCTGGTAGATGTCGGCGGTCTGGAAGGCGAACATCGACAGCAGCGCGATGGTGAAGATCGCTATGGCGTAGTGCCACAACAGAGTTTCGGTCGGCGACAAATAGATCGCGAACGCCGCCAGGCCGACCAGCACAACCAGGACGAATTCGGCCATGCGGACAAAACCGGCCAGCACGATGGGCGAGATCGGCGCCGGGGCAGGGGTCGCGGCCACGGCGAGCGCTTCCGGCGATAGCGAAGGCGCCTTCGCCGTGGCGCGCGGCGCGGCGCGCACGCGGTCCAGAAGCGCGGTGCCGCCTGCGGTGCTCATCGAAACGCGCGTGTCGGTATCGGTCATGGGTAGGTCAGTAATCAACCGGCCGCGAGCCCCCGGAGCAGCGGCAGGGATTGTCCCTAATTCACGGAAATTTCTAAGGAAAGAATGTCAAAAAAGGCTTATCGGATGCCGCAAAAAACTCTTAACGGCGGCCATTTTTGCGCAAGGTTTCGAGGGCGGTCTGGTAGGCGGTGAGTACGCCTTCGGCCATGCGCTCGACCGAAAATGACGCCATCACCTGCGCGCGCAGTTTCCCTGTGATCTCGGCCATGGTGTCCGGATGGTCGAGGGCCTGGGCGATCGCCTGGGCCAGACTTGCTGCATCGGCTGGTGGTATCAGGGTATCGGACAGTGGCCCGTAGATTTCCGGGATGCCGCCGACCCGTGTGGTGATCAGCGGTTTGCCGCCGGCCGCCGCTTCCAGCACCACATAGGGCAACAATTCCGCCCGCGACGGCACGGCCATGATGCGGCCGAGGGTTAACGCCACATAGCCCGGCATGGCGGGCTTGAAATGCACAACGCTTTCGAGGCCGAGACGCGCAGCCTGGGCCTGCAGAGCGTCCCGATCGGGACCATCGCCAACCAGGGTCGCGGTAACGGTGCGCCCGGCGTCGCGCAGGAGAGCGATGGCGTCGATCAGCACGTCGATCCCCTTGATCGGGCGCAACTCACCCATGAACACCAAGTCGGTGGCGTCGGCCTTCGTGACGATCGGCTCGAACTCCGCGCGCGACACGCCGTTGTGGACGATGCGCACGATCCCGCGCGGATTGCCGATCTTGCTGCGGAAGATGTTGGCGCTATACGCGCTTTCGAACAGGAACAGATCGCCGCGCAGCATAAGCAAGCGCTCGGTGGCCAGATAGAATTTTCCGGCCAGCGTCTCGTGGCCGAATAACAGGCTGCCGCCATGCGGCGTATAGGCGCGCACCGCGCGCGGGCTGGCAAAGGCGAGGCGGGCATAAGCGCCGCCTTTGGCGCCGTGTCCATGCACCACGTCGGCGCGGGTCTGCGCGATTCGGCGCATGACATGAGCAAGCGCGAACAGGTCGCTCGGTCCGGCATGGCGGCGCATCGGATAGCGGGTGAGGCCGAGCGCAAGCGATGGCTCGAGTTTGCGCAGGGATTCCTGGGCGCGCGTCCCGCCGGTATTGAGATCGGCGACCACACCCACTTGGTGGCCGCGCGCGACCTGTTCCCGGGCCAAGTCGAGTACATGGCGAAACAGGCCGCCGACCGGCGCCCGGAACACGTGCAGGATATTCAATGGTGTCATTCGCTAGAACCAGCGCTCCTTCACAAGCACGGTATCGCCCGGACGCAAGGGAAAGGTGAGCGGCACGTCGCCTTTGATCGGCTGGCCGGCCGCGTCGCGGGTGAGCTCGACCGTGCGCTTGCTGGCGCGCGGGGCAAAGCCGCCGGCAATCGCGATCGCCTTCTCCACCGTCATGTCGGCGACGTAAGGGTACTGCCCCGGCGTGGTCACCTCGCCGAGGATGAAGAACGGCCGGTAGGTCTCGACCTCGACCGACACGTGCGGCTCGCGCACATAGCCCTGCTTGAGCCGCGCGGCGATCCGCCACGCCAATTGCTGGGTGGTGGCGCCGCGCGCCGGCACCGGGCCGATCAGCGGCAGGCTCACATTGCCGCCGGCATCGACGAGGTAGGAATTGGAAATGCCGTCCTGGCCGAACACCACGATGCGCAATTTGTCGCCGGCGCCGAGCGTATAAGGCGGCGCGCTGGCGGGAGCTGCATTGGCGTAGCTTGATTGCGGCGAGACGGACTGTGGAACGCGGTATTGCAGCACGGTGGGGGGCTGCATTGCCGGCTGCATTTGCGCATAGGCCTGCGCGCCTTGCGGCGCGGTGAAGAGGCCGCGGCCGCTGGCGTCGACCGCTTCATGCCGCATGCAGCCGCTGGCTGCGAGTGCAACCAAGCCGGCCAACAGAAATCGGGCTCCCCGCATCAAACAAATCCGCGCCGGTCAAAAAGATACCGAAGGGGATTAGGGGGCGGGATGGTTAATAAAATCTAACCCCCGTCCGGCCGATACCCAAAATTAACGCGGAAGCAACCATAATAGTCTGTGATCGTCGCAGCGCCACAGAGTCGTGCGTTTGGAGTGAGGAATGTTGTTCGGTAAAAAGTCGAATATTGCCGCCGCGCCAGCGCCTGTCGTGCTGCCGTTCGCCGCCGACGGCGAGCCTGATATGCGCGGTTTAGGCCGAGTCGTATGGGCCAGGAAGAACTGGATTCTCGGCCTCACATTGCTGGCGGCCGCCGCGGCCTTCGCGGTCGTCAATAGCATGACGCCGCGCTACCACTCCGAAGCGCGGCTGTTGTTGGAGGCGCGCGAGAACGTGTTCCTGCGCGCGGAAGCCGATAAGAACGGCAGCGACCGCACCAATATCGATCCCGAGGCGGTGACCAGCCAGATCCAACTCGTGCTCTCGCGCGATCTGGCGCGCGAGGTGATCAGGCAGCAAAAACTCGCCGACTTGCCGGAATTCGCTCCGCCGCCCGGCGGCGGTTCGGTGCTGAAATCCGTGCTCGGCCTGTTCGGTCTCGGCCGCAACTCCAACGCGATGTCGGCGGAAGAGCGCACGCTGGAAGCCTATTATGACCGGCTCAGCGTCTACGCGGTGGAGAAATCGCGCGTGATCGCGGTCGGCTTCAATTCCGCCGATCCGGATCTCGCCGCCCGCGTCGCCAATGCCGTGGCGCTGACCTATCTCAAGATGCAGCAGGCCTCGAAGCAGGACCAAACGCGCGCCGCGGGCGATTGGCTGGCGGGCGAGATCGCCAAACTGCGCACCAAGGTGGCGGACGCGGAAGCCAGGGTCGAAGCATACCGTGCCAAAACCAACCTATTCGTCGGCTCCAATAACACTTCGCTGCCCAATCAGCAGCTCACCGAAATCAATTCACAGATTTCGGCGGCGCGCGGGCAGAAGGCCGATCTGGAGGCAAGGGCGCAGCAATTGCGCCAGCTCATTCGCTCAGGCAAACCAATCGAATCCTCCGATATTGCCAATTCAGATTCCATGCGCCGGCTGATCGAGCAGCGCAACGCGCTGCGTTCGCAGCTTGCCGAGCAATCCACTACCTTGCTCGACCGCCATCCGCGCATCAAGGAATTGAAGGCGCAAATTGCCGAGGTCGAGCGCGAGATGCGCACGGAAGGCGAGCGGTTGGCGCGCCAACTCGACAATGACGCCATGGTCGCCGGCGACCGGCTGGAGATGCTCACCACCAGTCTCAACACGGTGAAGAAGCTCGCCTCGCAGACCAATGAACAGGACGTGCAACTGCGCGCGCTCGAACGCGAGGCCAAGACCGAGCGCGATTTGCTCGAATCCTATCTCGCAAAATATCGCGAGGCGACCGCGCGCGACAACATCAATGCCGCGCCGCCGGAGGCACGCATCATTTCGCGCGCGAGCCCATCCATCAAGCCGGCCTACCCGAAGAAACTGCCAACCGTACTGGTCGCCGCCTTCGCCGCCTTCGCGCTGTCTGCGGGCTTCATCGTGACCAGCGCACTGCTTTCATCGGCGCCATCGTCCTATGGCTACGCCTATGGGGCCGCGAGCCTGGCCGCGCCGGCGATGCAGCGTATGGCGTCGCCGCCGTTAACGCCGGCCGCTCCGTTTAGCTCCGGCATGGCGACGGTGCCTTTGCCGGTCAGCACCATGGAGCAGGTCGCCCAGAGTCTCAGACACGCGGGCGAAGCGGGCCGCCGCGTCGGCGTGGTCGGCGCCACGCGCAATGTCGGCACAACCTTTGCCGCAATTTCACTCGCGCGCATGCTGGCGGCAGACGCCAATGTGGTGCTCGTGGATCTCGCCTTCGGCGCGCCCAATCTGTCGATCATTTCGACCGATCCCGAGGCGCCCGGCATCGCCGAACTCGTGCGCGGCGCCGTCTCGTTCGGCGATATCATCACCTGCGACCGGTATTCGCCCGTGCATCTGGTGGCGGCCGGCAATGTGGGAAACGATGCGCTTGCGCTCGCCGCGTCGCCGATGCTGGCGACCACCGTCGAGGCACTGACGCACAGCTACGACTACGTCGTGCTCGACATCGGTTCCGCCGCCGATATCGCGGTGGAAGAGTTCGTACCCTTCGCCACCCGGGCGGTGCTGGTGGCCGCCGATCCGGCCAATCCGGCGACGCGGGCCGCGCGCGAGCGCCTGATGAAGGGGGGCTTCGCCGAGGTGATGCTGCTGGCCGGTACGCCGCAGGTCGCCGCCGCCTAAATTCTCATGCGATGAGCGCAGCGGTTAATATCCGTTGCGCTGGCCGCCTGCCATTAATGGCAGGAGGCCGGCGCTGAGTTAACACTGGTCATCGGGCCGCAAACATTTATCAATAAAGGGTCGCAATAGTCGGCCAGTCGAGGCTTGGGAACCTGAAACTTGGCGGGCATGAAGCAGACCATCATCCGGAGCGGGCTGGAAACGCTCTATTTCAGCGGCCTGCACCATTTCATGCGTCCGCTGGTGGGCGGTGTCGGCGTCATCCTGACGCTGCACCACGTGCGTCCGCCGCGACCGGATGCGTTCCAGCCGAACCGGCTGCTCGAGGTCACGCCGCAGTTCCTAGAGGGGCTGCTGAAGCGGCTCAAGCACTCAGGGCTCGATGTGGTCTCGCTCGACGAGATGCACCGGCGTTACATCAGCGGCGAATTCAAACGCCGCTTTGTCTGCATTACCTTCGACGACGGCTACAAGGATCTGGCGCGCTGGGCCTATCCACTGCTGAAGAAATACCAGATGCCATTCGCGCTCTATATCGCGACCAGCTTCCCCGACCGGCTCGGCGAATTGTGGTGGATCGCGCTCGAAGCGGTGATCGCGCGCAACAGCCGCATCGGCTTGGTGATCAACGGCAAGGATCAGTTCTTCGATTGCGGCACGGCGAAGGAAAAGCGCGAATTGTACGACGCGATCTATCGCCACCTGCGGGGCATGAAGACCGAGGACGAGTTGCGCCAGGTGGTGCGCGACCTTGCCGCGCGGCACCGGGTCGATATCGCCTCGTTCTGCCGCGATCTGTGCATGGACTGGCGGGAGATTGTCGACCTCGCGGCCGACCCGCTGGTCACCATCGGTGCCCATACCGTCAATCACAACATGCTCAAGAAGATGGCGGACGAATCCGCGGTGCGCGCGGAAATGGAAATGAGCCGCGCGGTGCTCGAGGCGGCACTCGGCAAGCGACCGCAGCATCTGGCCTATCCGGTCGGCGATCCGACGTCTGCCGGCCCGCGTGAATTTCGCATTGCCGCCGAGTTGGGTTTCAAGACCGCGGTCACCACGCGGCCGGGCGTGCTGTTCAAGGCGCATCGCGACCACCTAACCGCATTGCCGCGCATTTCGGTCAATGGCGAATTCCAGCAGCAACGCTATTTGAAAGTTCTGATGTCGGGCGCCGCCACCGCCATGTGGAACGGCTTCCGCCGCGTCAACGCGGCTTGATCTCGTCCGGCTTCGCCATCCAGCTCACCAGCGGCATGGCCGGCAGCACCCAACCAAATCCGGCCACCGCGTAAAAGATCGCCGCTACGAAGCCGTTGATGTCGGTGAGCACCGATTGCGCCAGCGCCATGGCGAGCAATCCCCATACCGATACCAGCACGAGCAGTGCAACGGTGCCAATCAGCTTGCGGACACGGGCAGGCATGGCAGCTCTTTGTTGGCGTTATTGCGATGCAGCGCGGTTGACTATATGGTCCGCGCGGTTTCCTGCAAGCAAGCATTCCATGCACGATCAGCGGCCGGTTCCAGAGTTTCGCCTGCGCGCGGTGCGGCTGTGGCTGCTCGCCGCCGCGGCGATGATCTTCCTCACGCTGGCCGTCGGCGGCGCCACGCGGCTCACCGTGTCCGGCCTCTCGATCGTGGAATGGAAGCCGATCACCGGCGTGCTGCCGCCGCTGGGCGAGACCGCCTGGCAGGCGGAATTCAAAAAATATCAGGCGATCCCGCAATACCGCGAGCTCAATCGCGGCATGAGTCTCAGTCAGTTCAAGGTGATCTACTGGTGGGAATGGACGCACCGCCTGCTGGCGCGCACAACCGGCGCGGTATTCCTGCTGCCGTTCCTCTATTTCCTGTGGCGCGGCGCCATCCCGCCGCCGCTGCGCACGCGGCTGTGGATCATTTTCGCCGCCGGCGCGTTTCTCGGTGTGGTCGGCTGGTGGATGGTGGCCTCGGGCCTTTCCGGCACGCTCACCAAGGTTTCGCAGTACCGGCTGGCGTTCCATTTGACGTTGGCCTGCGCGATCTATGCGGCGGTGCTGTGGACCGCGGAGCAAATCGCGCCGCGCCCGCCAAGCGATGCATCCAGGCGGCTGCGCCTCAGCGCCTTGGCGATTGCCGCGTTGCTGCTCGTACAAATCTATCTCGGTGCGCTGGTGGCCGGCCTCGATGCCGCCTTGAAATATAACACTTGGCCGACGATCGACGGCGCCTACCTGCCGGCGCTCGACCGGCTGTTGTTCATCAAGCCGCTCTGGCGCAATCTGTTCGAGAATGACCTCACCGTCCAGTTCAACCATCGCATGCTTGCCGACGCGGTCTGGCTGCTTGCCGTGGTTCATTTCTATGACACGTGGCGGCAGCGGCGCGACCTGCGCGGCGCGGCTCTCTTGGCGGGCGCGGTGACGCTGCAGGCCGCGCTCGGCATTTTCACGCTGCTCTATCAGGCGCCGGTCTTGCTCGCGCTCGCACACCAGATTTTTGCCATCGTGGTTCTCACGATCGCGGTGGTGCACGCCGAGCGGCTAGCGCGGCGCGGCGAATTGCAGAGCGGGGCGCCATGATCGACATTAGAACCGACGGTGGCGTTGCCGTGATGACACTCGCGTACGGCAAGGCCAATGCACTCGACATCGAATTCTGCGAGGCGCTGGCCGCGCACTTTTTGGAGTTGCGCCGGTCCGATGCCAAGGCGGTGGTGGTGACCGGGCAGGGCAAGATCTTTTCTGCCGGGGTCGATCTGAAGCGTCTCGACGAAGGCGGGGCCGATTATGTCCGGAAATTCTTGCCCGCCCTGCACAAGCTCTATGACGCCGCGTTCTTTCATCCCAAGCCCGTGGTGGCGGCGATTAACGGCCACGCCATCGCCGGCGGTTGCGTGCTCGCTTGCTGCGCCGACCGCCGCATCATGGCGCGCGAGAGCGGACGTATCGGCGTGACCGAATTGCTGGTGGGCGTGCCGTTTCCGGCACTCGCCTTCGAAATCGTACGCTTCGCGGTGCCGCCGCGCCATCTGGCGGAATTCACGCTCAGCGGCGCGACCTACACGACCGACGTCGCCTTGCAACGCGGCTGGATCGATGAAATCGCCGAGCCGGGCGATTTGATCGAGGATGCGGTTGCTGTCGCGCAAGAACTGGCCTTGCTCTCGCCCGCGGCCTTCGCGCAAACCAAGGCGCAAATCCGGCAAGCCGTGAGCGAACGCCTGGCGCAGAGCGGGCAGGCGACCGACCAGGCGGTGACCGCGATCTGGGCCGCGCCGGAGACGTTGCGCTATATCGGCGACTACGTCGCGCGCACGCTCAAAAAATCCTAGCGCGGATCGTTATCCCTTCAGGCCCTGTTCGAGGTCGGCGATGAGGTCGGCGGTATCTTCCAGGCCGATCGAGAGCCGCACCACGTCCGGGCCGGCGCCGGCTTGCACCTTCTGCGCGTCGGACAATTGCTTATGGGTGGTGGAGGCGGGATGGATGATGAGCGAGCGGGTGTCGCCGATATTGGCCAGATGCGAGAACAGCTGCACATTCGACACCAGCTTCACGCCGGCGTCGTAGCCGCCCTTTAGACCGAAGGTGAACACCGCGCCGGCGCCTTTCGGCACATATTTTTTGGCGAGCGCGTTGTACTTGTCGCTGGCCAGCCCCGGATAACTCACCCAGGCCACTTCCGGCCGCTGCGCCAGCCATTCGGCGACGGCCTGCGCGTTGTCGGAATGACGCTGCATCCGCAACGGCAGCGTCTCGATGCCGGTGAGGATGAGAAAGGCATTGAACGGCGACAGCGCCGGCCCGAGGTCGCGCAGGCCCAGCACGCGGCAGGCGATGGCGAAGGCGAAATTGCCGAAGGTTTCGCCCAGCACCATGCCGGAATATTCCGGGCGCGGCTCCGACAACATCGGATAGCGCTTGTTCTGCAGCCAGTTGAAACTGCCGCCGTCGACGATCATGCCGCCGATCGAGTTGCCGTGGCCGCCGAGGAATTTGGTGAGCGAATGCACTACGATGTCGGCACCGTAGTCGATCGGCTTGCACAAATAGGGCGTCGCCAGCGTGTTGTCGACAACCAGCGGCACGCCGGCCTTGCGCGCGATCTTGGCGACCGCCTCGATGTCGGTGATCACGCCGCCCGGATTGGCAATCGACTCGATGAAGATTGCCTTGGTGTTCGGCGTGATCGCTTTCTCGAAGGTCGATATGTCGTCGGGATCGGCCCAGGCCACATTCCAGCCGAAATTCTTGTAGGAATGGTTGAACTGGTTGATCGAGCCGCCATAGAGCTTCTTGGAGGCGACAAATTCTTCGCCCGGCATCATCAGCGCGTGCATCACCACCACCTGCGCGGCGTGCCCGGAAGCGACCGCAAGGCCCGCAGTGCCGCCCTCGAGCGCGGCGACCCGCTCCTCCAGCACCGCGCAGGTCGGATTGCCGATGCGGGTATAGATGTTGCCGAAGGCTTGCAGGCCGAATAGTGAAGCGGCGTGCTCGACGTCGTCGAACACGAATGACGTGGTCTGATAGATCGGCGTCGCGCGTGCACCGGTGGTCGGATCGGGCTTGGCGCCGGCGTGAATCGAAAGCGTCGCAAAGCCCGGAATGCGTTCGGCGTCGGCCATGGCTGTCCCGTCCTCAGGTCGTCCGCTGGCTGTTATTGGCCGGCGCGGAATGGACCGCGATTTAACGGGGCGGGCAGGCGTGGCGTCAAGGCGACCAGTATTCCTCCCGTGACGGCGGGGACATGCAGGTCACGGCAGCGTCGGATTTAGCCCTTGTTTTCCTCGTCTTTTTGCGCGCGATCGGTCGCTTCGGTGGCGCCGCTCGGCACGGCGTCGTGCCCAAGCCCCATGCGCTGCACACCTTTGCCGAACGGGTGCGCGCGCTTGGAGGACAACGTGCGCGAATTGACGCCGATCCAGGAAATCTCCGACGACAGCCGGCCGTATTCGATCTTTGGGCAGCGGTTCATCACCACCTTCAGGCCGGCCGCTTCGGCGAGGTGGGCGGCCGCATCGTTGTGCACGCCAAGCTGCATCCAAATCACTTGCGGCTTTGGCTTGAGCGTCAGCGCTTCATGTACGATCGGCAGCGCATATTGCGAGGCGCGGAAGATGTCGACCATGTCGACCGGCTCCGGGATGTCGGAAAGCGTGGCATAGACCTTCTGGCCGAGAATGTGATTGCCGGCTTGCCCGGGATTGACCGGGATCATACGGTAGCCGCGCTCCTGCAGATATTTGAACGCGAAATAGCTCGGCCGATTGTCTTTCGGCGAGATGCCGACCATGGCGATGGTCTTTACCGACTTGAGAATGCCGCGGATAAAGCTGTCGGAATAATTTTCGTGATTTATTGCGGTGTCCGTTGCGCGAGCAGCGAGCGAAGCCGGGCATTCTCGGCTTCCAGTTCCGCGATCTTGGCCTGCACGGTGGCAAGCGCCTGCTCGATTTCTGCTTCGGTAAATCGCGTGACAATGTGTGACGCGCAATTGGCGTCCCAGGCCTCGATGGCGAATAGGATGGCGCGCTCGGGCCGCGCTTTGTAGCCGCTGTCGAACAGCCGCTCGACCAGCGCGGCGTCGTTTTCGACTACGCGCGCGCGGCCCCACAGCTTGATGCGCTGGCGGCGCGCGGGGTCGAGCAGGAACAGAAAGGCGTGATCGTTCTCGGTGAGATTGGCGAGCGTGATGTATTGCCGGTTGCCGCGGTAGTCGGCAAAGCCGAGCGTTTTGTCGTCAAGTACCTTGATGAAGCCCTTCGGGCCGCCGCGATGCTGGATGTAAGGCGTGCCGCCGGCGGTCGCCGTGGCAAGAAACGCGGTGTCCTGCTGGGCGATGAAAGCGGCAAGCTCGGGCGTGATCGTGTCGGGAAAGCCTTCGGCGATGCGCCGCTCATTCAGTTTTGCCGAGCCGCGTTCGGCCTGGGCTTTTTGCGCCGCCGGTGTGAAAACCAGATTGGCGTTGTTCATGGTTAGACCGGCTGCGCGCTATGCGCGCTCACTTGGGCGGGATGACCGGCAGCAGCAGGTAGGATTCCCGCTCGCCGCCGGCGTAAATGGAGTTGCTGCCGGTGTTGTAGTCCGCGTGATAATGCAGGTAGCCGGCGCTGCCTACGCCGTCGCGCGGCTGCACGTCGAGCCGGATGCGATGGCCCTTTCGGAACACCATCGACGTCGGCCAGATTTCCACCTGGACCTGCACGATCTCGCCGGGCTTGAGATAGAGCCGCCGCTGATGCTTGTGATACGGGCGATAGGGCAGCGACAGCTCCGGATCGAGCTCTCGATGTGAGACGCGCAGCCAGCCCTTAGCGACCGGCACCGGCGCCCCTTGCTGGCCGGTTTCCAGGATCTCATTCCCGTCCGCGTCGAAATTACGCAGGGTGAGGAACAGATCCATGTCCTCGCTCTCGCTCGACACCCAGAAGCTCGCCATCAGCGGCCCGGTGACCTCGATGTCGTGCGGCAACGGCGGCGTTTGCAGCGCAACGCCCATGCCGGGCTTGATGCCGCCGCCGCCCATCACCTGCGAGGATGCCGCCGAGGTCGAGCCCATGGTCCCGAGGCTATTGGCCGGATAGGTGCTGGAACTCTCCGCCTTCGGCTTTTCCTCGGTCAGGATACCGGTCTGTGGCTGGCCCGGCGGCGGCGATTCCGATAGGTCGAAATAGAATTTGGTCCACTGCGTGCGCTTGAGCGGCCATTCGTGCTCGTGCCGCCATTCAATTTCGTCATGGCCTTTGCGGATCGCGAGCTTTATCGGCGGTTCATCCATCACGCCATTGTCGATGCCCTTGAGCCAGTAGTCGAAGAAGCGGATCTGATCGGCCCGTCCGTTCTCGGTGTAGAACGGATGCACATGGCTGCCGGCATGGATGCGCAGCTTCTTGTGTTTGGAGGCCGCGCGCATGAAGGCTTCGGTATTGCCGCGCAGATGCAACGCCATGCCCGACCAGTTGCCGACCGTGAACATCGGCACCGTGATCTTGTCCCATTGCGCCTGCGCGTCGCGCAGCGCGCCGCTGTCGAGACTGTCGTGCAGCCAGCGGAACATCGTATCGGTCTGCCAGCGGTCGGGCTCAACGCGCGAGGCGCGGCCGAGCAGGTGGTGCATCCGATGGGCGGTGAACCAATTGGTCATGAACACGCTGAGCAGGCCGCCGTGATAGAGCGCGTCGCGGTAGAGATCGGCGGCTCCTTCCCAGGGCATGATCGCCGCCAGCGACGGCGGCGCGAGATTGGCGACGAACCATTGGTTCATCGCGTAATAGGAAATGCCGATGAGGCCGACTTTGCCGTTGCACCAGGGCTGCGCCGCCGCCCATTCGATGGCGTCATAGAAATCGACCGCTTCGGCGCGCGACCACGGCTCGTGCTGGCCGGGCGACCGGCCGCTGCCGCGGCCGTCGACGCGCACGGCGGCGTAGCCGCGCGGCACCCACCACAGCGGGTTGACGGTTTCCCAGTTCATATAGGGGTTGGGCTTTTCCTCTAGCGTATCCGGCGTGACCCAAAGCTTGTCCTTTTGATAAGGACCGAGATTGAGCAGCGCCGGCACGCGCGTAGCGTCTTTCGGCCGGAACACGTCGGCCATCAGCCGTGCGCCATCGCGCATCGGCACCGCAACGTCCTTCTCGATCAGGATGGCATCGGAGGCGAGGTCGGCGTGCACGTTCATTCGTTGCAATCCCTCAGGGCCATGAGGCTGTCTGCCAGGTTCGATCGCGAGGAAATGGTCTAGCGGTCCTGCCAATCCGGATCGCGTTTTTCGATGAAGGCGCAGATGCCTTCCTCGGCGTCGCGCGCCATCATGTTCTCGGTCATCACCTCGGAAGCATAGTTGTAGGCCTCGGCCAGCCCCAGTTCGGCCTGCCGGTAGAACGCCTGTTTGCCGATCTTGAGCACATAGGACGATTTCGAGGCGATTTGCTCGGCGAGGGCAAGCGCGCTTTTGCGTTCCTCGCCCGGCGCCGTCACGCGATTGATCAGCCCGATGGCGGCTGCGTGCTCCGCGCTGACCGGTTCCCCGGTCAGCAGCATTTCCATGGCGGCTTTGCGCGAAACGTTGCGCGACAGCGCCACCATCGGGGTCGAGCAGAACAGGCCGATATCGACGCCGGGCGTGGCGAACTTGGCGGCCGCGGAGGCGACGGCCAGATCGCAACTGGCGACCAACTGACAGCCGGCCGCACTGGCGATGCCCTGCACCGCGGCGATCACCGGCTGCGGCAGATTGACGATTTGCTGCATCATGGCGCTGCAGGTGGTCATGATGTGACGGAAATAATCGCGGCCGCCGTCCGCGCCGTCGCGGTGCGCGGTCAATTCCTTCAGGTCGTGGCCGGCGCAGAAGGCCGGGCCAGAAGCGGCCAGCACCACCGCGCGGATCGTCTTGTCATTGGCGATTTCGGCGAAAGCGGCGGACAGCGCGTTGAGCAGCGCTTCCGACAGGCTGTTGCGTGCCTGCGGGCGGTTGAGCACGAGAATGGCGATGTCCCCGTCGCGCTCGCGCAGTAATACGGGCGCGGTCGTCTCACTGGCGCGGGCGGCGGCGGGTTGAGCGCTCATGGATTTGATCCGGGTTAGCGATCGGCGCGATACTTAACCCGAAGCCCGCGCCACGCAAGGCCGGGAATGACATGGCCGATCCGGCATTGCCCGTCGGGAGGCGGCGATGGCAAAGCGAAAACACAAGCGGGCGGCCGGCGCAAAACGGCGGCGCTGGTCGCAGCGCGTGACCGAGGACAGCGCCGCGCTGGTGCTCGAGCCGGGCGTGTTCACGTTGCCCACGCCCAGACAGATCGCCCTGTCGCTCAAGCGCTCCGCGGACACCAGCACGGCGCGGAAATCCAGTCCGTTTCATTCGGCCATGTCGATGCTCACATTCTACATCAATCGCGCCGGCACGGGGCTCTCGGTCGCGCGCAGGAAAAAGCTGGAACGGGCAAAGGACGAACTGCGCACCCTCTATGGCAGGGCCAAAAAGACCGATTGACCCGGTTGTGGGCCTGTCTAAGACGGAGACGCCGGACGGTCCGGCGATGGGGGCGGGCATGCCGGCACCGGCATTATCGGCCGACGAAATTGCGGAACTGCTGCACGCGGAATTCCCGCAGGCGTTTTATCCCGGCTGCGGCCACACCATCGAACGCGTCGAGCACGGCGACGTGCGCGTGCGCTGGACCTTCGACGAGGGCAGCTTGCGCCCCGGCGGCACGGTTTCCGGTCCGACCATGATGGAACTCGCCGACTTTGCCATGTATGTCGCGGTATTTTCCGCGATCGGGCGGCAGCCACTGGCGGTCACCACCAATCTCAACATCAATTTCCTGCGCAAGCCGACAAAGGCCGACCTGCTCGCCGACGCCCATTTGATGAAGGTCGGCAAGCGGCTCGCCGTGGGCGAGGTCACGATCTACTCGGAGGGCACGGACGAGCCGGTGGCCCATGTCACCGCGACCTATTCGATCCCGCAGGCGGCGTTGATTAGTCAAAGGTGCTAAATTACCATTCTTCTAACCAGCTGATATATTGCATAAAATATCGCGTCAGGAGCGTTGACCGGCAAGGCTGGCTCGGCTAGAGAACCGCACCACACGCTCCTCCAAGGATTTGTCATGACGACCTATTCGGCCAAGGCCGCCGACATCGAGAAAAAGTGGCTGCTGATCGACGCCAGCGGGCTGGTGGTCGGCCGGCTTGCCACCATCGTGGCGTTGCGGCTGCGCGGCAAGCACAAGGCGACCTACACCCCGCATGTGGACGACGGCGACAACGTCATCGTCATCAACGCCGCCAAGGCGGTGTTCACGGGCAGGAAGCGCGAGAAGAAAGTCTATTACCACCACACCGGCTTCATCGGCGGGATCAAGGAGCGCACGGCCAAGTCGATCTTCGAGGGCCGCTTCCCCGAACGCATCGTCGAGAAGGCGGTCGAGCGCATGTTGCCGCGCGGGCCGCTTGGCCGCGTGCAGTTCGGCAATTTGCGCGTCTATCCCGGCGCCGAACATCCGCACGAGGCGCAGAAGCCGGAAAAAATCGACGTCGCCGCCATGAACCGCAAGAACGTGAGGAGTGCCTGACCGTGGCCGAGACCGTACAATCGCTGGAAGGGTTGGCGAGCCTCAAGCCGGCCGCGCCGGAAGCGCCGAAATACGTTCAGAAGCTCGATGCGCAGGGGCGCGCTTACGCCACCGGCAAGCGCAAGAACGCAGTCGCGCGCGTGTGGATCAAGCCCGGTTCCGGCAAGATTCTGGTCAACACCAAGACGGTGGAAATGTTTTTCGCGCGGCCGGTGTTGCGCATGCTGATCCAGCAGCCGCTGGTCGCCGCCAATCGCGCCGGGCAATACGATGTAACCTGCACCGTCTCCGGCGGGGGCCTGTCCGGCCAGGCCGGCGCCGTACGGCACGGTATTTCCAAGGCGCTGACCTATTACGAGCCGGATCTGCGCGGCGCCCTCAAGCGCGGCGGGTTCCTCACCCGCGACTCGCGCGTGGTCGAGCGCAAGAAATACGGCCGAGCCAAGGCACGGCGCTCGTTCCAGTTCTCCAAGCGCTAGCCGCTTAGGATAGGCGTCGAATTCTGCCAGCGGTGCAGCGCAAGCGCCGCTTTACCCTTATGCGCCATGCAGCATGCCGGTCTCGGCCCGCCGAGATTGGATGTGTGCTTATGGCGCCGCCGCGCGGGCCTGAACGACCGCCTTTGGCGCGAATTTAATTAGAATTTTCGGATGTCTTGCATCGAAGCAGGCGCAAGCGCGCAAGGCTTTTCCCATTAGCCGGGGTGTAGAATTGCTTTAACGCCCGGCCCGCGGCTTGTGCCGGCCGGGCGGCGGATGGGAGTTCGATGTTCGACGCAGCCGGACCACAGTTATTGCCATTGGATGTACCGACCTTGGCGTTCGTGGCGGTTTGCATCGCTGCGCTGCTTGGCGTTTTGCTAATCGTTGCCTGGGTCAAGCAACGAAATGTGCGCGCGCTCGCGTGGTGGGGCTCGGCCTATTTGATCGGAGCTTCCTCGATCGCGTTGTGGGGTGCGCCGGCGCCGCTCTACCGGTTGCCGCCGGAATTGCCGCAAGCGCTGACCTTCCTTGCCTGTGGCATGGTCTGGAACGGCGTGCGGCTGTTCCATGGGCGGCGGCTGTTGCCGGGCGCCGCATTGGCCGGCGCCATCGTGTGGCTGGTGCTGTGCCAATTGCCGATGCTGCCGCAAGGCAGCAATGCACGCATCGTGCTCGGCGCCGTGGTGGTCGCGACGTACACCTTCTTCATCGCCTTCGAATTGCGGCGCGAGCGGCGCAAATCGCTTTATTCGCGCACCGCCGCCATTGTGGTGCCATCGGTGCATGCGGCGATGTTCCTGATGCCGCTCAGCATGCAGGCATTCCTGCCCGGTAACTATGCCGCGGGGTGGCTGGCGGTTTTCGCGCTGGAGACAATGCTGTACGCGGTCGGCACTGCTTTCATCGTATTGCTGATGGTCAAGGACAGCGACGTCAACGCCTACCGCTTTGCGGCCTTGACTGATCCGCTGACCGGCCTGCTTAACCGCCGCGCCTTTCTGGATAGTGCGCTCAGCCTGTGCGCGCGGCGCGGCGAGCGCGGCCAGCCGGTAACGATGCTGATGCTCGATCTCGATCATTTCAAATCGATCAACGATCGCTTCGGCCACGCAACCGGCGACGAGGTGTTGCGCGTATTTGCAAATGTGGCGCGCTCGAGCATGCGCGCCAGCGACATCATTGGCCGGCTTGGCGGCGAGGAATTTGCGGTCATCTTGCCGGAACCGATGGAAATTGCCGGCCGTATCGCCGAGCGGTTGCGCGTCGCCTTCGAGGAGGCCGGCGTGACCGTTGGCGGGCATGCGATCGGCGCGACCGTCAGTATGGGCGCCGCCATGTCATACGAACCGGTAACGGATATCAGTGCGTTGATCGCGCGCGCCGATGCTGCGCTCTACCGCGCCAAGCACGATGGCCGCAACCGGCTGTATGCCGCCGAAGACCAGCCGACGCCGAGCCAGGGTGGGCGGCCGCTCGCCGCACGCAACGGCCTGGCGGCCGAGCCGGCGCGGCTGTTGCCCGCAAAGGTACACGCCCGGCGCGCGAAATCGTGGGCCTAGCGGCCACCGGGAAAAACGCAACGTCTCGTTTACCATCCGCGCGCTAACATGTGGCGATGTCGCGCATAGCCGATAATGGGCACCCGAATCTCACCGCCCTGGCGCTTGAAGCCCGGGCTGCGGGCGCGGCCTTGGCCTGCGCCTATTCGTCATCGGCCGAATTCGACGCCGCGCTCATCGCCGAACGCCGCGCCGCCGGCGTCTATGGGCCGAAGCGTCATCGCAAGCAGATGCTGATGACCGCCGCCGGCATCGCCGCGGGCCTCGCCGTCATCATCTTCCTGACCGTCTGAGCGAACCGCGCAAAGGCGCTGGCGCGTCGACTCAACTAATAATCTCGCCCCCGCACACACGCGAGCGTGTGCAGTCCAGGTATCTGCGGATCTGGTCGGGCGATCCGTTCGCGCGTTTGCGAGCGGGGTACGTCAGCGGGACGCTAACCCTGGCCTTCGAATTTGAACGAGACTTTCACCTTCGCGCGATACGCCTCGATCTTTCCATTCTTGAGCTGCATGTCCAGTTCCACGACCTCCGCGACCCGAAGATCGCGCAAGGATTTCCCGGCCCTGTCGACCGCAGCTTTTGCGGCCTTCTCCCACGATTCCGCACTGGTACCGACCAGCTCAATAACTTTGTAAACGTTTTCAGCCATGTCGTCCTCCCTGGCAGGGGCGTTGTTCTGATATTTTGCCCCTTGCGCGTTTTGGTGACTTAGCGACTAAACGTTGCGAGTGGAAAAGGTAATCGCCGGCAAGTCAAGCAGGTGGCGCGGTTCTGCCAGGGCTTGCAGGCGAAAGTGACGCCCGCGGTCGGCGATGCCTGTCCTTACCCCGCGCATGCCGGCCGGCTTTTGCCTGACGCCCCAGCGGGTCCGCGCCGCAATCCGATTCAAAAAAGGGCGCTCCTTGCGGAGCGCCCGATCAGTTGCATCGCCTCGGTGCGATGATTGGGAGGAACGCTTACGCCGAGTAGTACATTTCGAATTCGACCGGATGCGGGGTGTGCTCGAAGCGGATCACTTCCTGCATCTTGAGCTCGATGTAGCTGTCGATGAAGTCGTCATCGAACACGCCGCCGGCTTTCAGGAACTCGCGATCGCTATCGAGTTCGCCGAGCGCCTGGCGCAGCGAGCCGCACACGGTCGGGATCTGCTTGAGCTCTGCCGGGGGCAGATCGTAGAGGTCCTTGTCGATCGCCGAACCCGGATCGAGCTTGTTCTTGATGCCGTCGAGGCCGGCCATCAACATGGCTGCGAAGGCGAGGTAGGGATTGGCCATCGGGTCGGGGAAGCGGACCTCGACGCGCTTGGCTTTCGGGTTGGTGGTGTAGGGGATGCGGCACGACGCCGAGCGGTTGCGCGCCGAATAGGCGAGCAGCACCGGCGCCTCGAAGCCCGGCACCAGACGCTTATAGCGAGTTGGTGGTCGGGTTAGTGAAAGCGTTGATCGCCTTGGCGTGCTTGATGATGCCGGCGATGTAGGAGAGACATGTCTCCGACAGGTCGGCATATTTGTTGCCGGCAAACACCGGCTTGCCCGCCTTCCAGATCGACTGGTGACAATGCATGCCGGAGCCGTTGTCGCCGTAGATGGGCTTGGGCATGAAGGTCGCGGTCTTGCCGTAGATCTGCGCCACCTGCTGGATGCAGTATTTGTAGATGATCAGGCGGTCGGCCATCACGGTCAGCGGCGAGAATTTCAGACCGAGCTCGTGCTGGGCGCTCGCCACTTCGTGGTGGTGCTTCTCGACGATGCAGCCCATGCGCGCCATGGCCCCGAGCATTTCCGAGCGCATGTCTTGCGCCGTATCCTGCGGCGGCACCGGGAAGTAGCCCTTCTTGGTGCCGATGTGGTGGCCGAGATTGCCGCCCTCATATTCGGTGTCGGAATTGGTCGGGAACTCGATGGAGTTGAGCTTGAAGCCGGTGTTGTAGGGCTCGGCGGCGTATTTGACGTCGTCGAACACGAAGAACTCGGCCTCCGGGCCGAAGAAAACGGCATCGCCGACGCCCATCGATTTGACCATGCCCTCGGCTTTCTTCGCAATGCCGCGCGGGTCGCGACTATAAGGCTCGCCGGTCGTCGGCTCGAGCACGTCGCAGATCAGCGACATCGTGGTCTCGGCAAAGAACGGATCGATGCAGGCGCTGGCCGGATCAGGCATCAGGGTCATGTCGGACTCGTGGATCGCCTTCCAGCCCGCGATCGAAGAACCGTCGAACATCTGGCCTTCGGCAAATGTCTCTTCCTCGATGAGCGAGACGTCGAAGGTGACGTGCTGCCACTTGCCGCGCGGATCGGTAAACCGGAAATCGACGTATTTCACGTCATTGTCTTTGATCATCTTCATGACATCTTTGGCTGTCGTCATGGATTGCATTCCCCCTTTTTTCATGAAAGTTCCCGCGGCAAATACTGGCCGCGGTTTAGATGGCGTCGATGCCGGATTCGCCCGTCCTGATCCGGATGGCTTCCTCGATGTTGGATAAGAATATCTTGCCGTCTCCGATCCGGCCGGTTTGGGCGGCGCGCCGGATCGCTTCGATCGCTTTGTCCACCATATCGTCGGCGAGTACGATCTCGATTTTCACCTTGGGGAGAAAATCGACCACATATTCGGCGCCACGATAAAGTTCGGTGTGCCCCTTTTGCCGGCCGAAGCCTTTGGCTTCGGTCACAGTGATGCCTTGAAGTCCGACCTCCTGGAGTGCCTCCTTCACCTCGTCAAGTTTGAAGGGTTTGATGATGGCTTCGATTTTCTTCATTCTCTCTGTGTCCTTCCCCCCAAGCCCACCGCAAGCAAGCGGAGCGCCGCGCTACCGGTTAGCAGGTCCCGTGCCAAGCCTGCGAGGGCGTAATAATCGCGTCTCCGCAATACTTTAGGGCACAGATGGCCAGCCGAGGCCGAACTTGCCTAAGGCGTGGTGCCCAGCAATTAAGCACCCTGCAAAAACTTTTGCCAGCGGTCCGAGAAATTTGACGCTGCAATCTTATTAGGCCGATTTGTCGCGCCTGCAGCCGCCCGATAGTCTCGGCCGCGATGATCGAACTCCTCACCAATGCCGAAATGACGGAGGCCGACCGGCTGACCATCGCCGGAGGCACGGCCGGGATCGAACTTATGGAGAACGCCGGCCGCGCCGTAGCCGATGCGGCGAGCGCTCTGCTGCAGGGCCGGCGCGTGGTGATTGTGGCGGGGCCAGGCAACAACGGTGGCGACGGGTTCGTGGCGGCTCGCCATTTGGCCGAGCGCGGCTATTCGGTCCGCGTAAGCTTCGTTGGCGAACAGGCGCGGCTGAAAGGGGACGCCGCGCTCGCCGCCGAACGCTGGAGCGGGCCGGTCGAGCAGGCCTCGCCGGTTTCGCTCAACGACTGCGACATCGTCATCGACGCCCTGTTTGGCGCCGGCCTCGATCGCGAGGTCGAAGGGCTGCCGCGGGCCATGATTAAGGCCATAAATGCTTGCGGGGTGCCGGTAATTGCCGTCGATCTGCCGAGCGGGGTGAACGGCACCACCGGCGCAGTAATGGGGCTTGCGGTCAACGCCAGCCATACCGTGACCTTCTTCCGCCGCAAGACCGGCCATCTGCTACTGCCGGGACGGCTGCATTGCGGGGCGATCCAGGTCGCCGATATCGGCATCCCGGCGAGCGTGCTGGCGGCGATCAAGCCGATGGCCTTCGCCAACCGGCCGGCGCTATGGGGGGCCCGGTTCCCGCAGACGCGCCCCGAGGGCCACAAATATTCCCGCGGCCATGTGGTGGTGGTGTCCGGCGGACTGTCGACCACCGGGGCGGCGCGGCTGGCGGCGCGGGGGGCGCTGCGCGCAGGGGCCGGGCTGGTGACGATCGCAAGCCCGCGCGCGGCGCTCAGCGTCCATGCCGCGGCCAGTCTGGCCGTGATGGTGCGGCCGGTGGAGGGCGAGGCCGAATTGGCCGCTTTCCTCGCCGACAGACGGCGCAATGCAGTGGTGCTCGGGCCCGGCGGTGGGGTCGGGCCGGCGATGCGGGATCAGGTGGCCGTGGCCCTGAGGAGTGCTGCAGCGGTCGTCCTCGACGCCGACGCCTTGACGAGCTTTGCGGAGGCGCCGGCGACGCTGGTCGGGATGATCGCCAAGCGGAGCGGCCGGGAGGTGGTTTTGACCCCGCATGAAGGCGAGTTTAGCCGATTATTTAAAGCAATACATGAAGATAGCGATGCTCAAGGAAAACTCGAAAAAACTCGCCTAGCGGCTCAATCCAGCGGCGCTATGGTTCTGTTCAAGGGCGCCGACACCGTGATAGCCGCTCCCGACGGCCGCGCTTCGATTGCAGATAATGGGCCGCCCTCGCTTGCCACCGCCGGCTCGGGCGATGTGTTGACCGGCATGATCGCCGGCCTGCTGGCGCAGGGTATGCCGGCCTTCGAAGCGGCTAGCGCCGCCGTCTGGCTGCACGGAGAAGCGGCGGCGGAATTCGGGCCAGGGTTGATTTCCGAAGACCTGCCGGAAGCGCTGCCGGCGGTCTATCGGCGGCTGTTCGCCGAACTGGCGAACAACCCCACCAGGGGCCCTTGAGCGCGCGCAAACTTGGCTTATTTTAGTGATGTCGTCTGGTTTTCCTGTGATATAAGCCGCCGCCCGAATGGCTGGCCTTGGCGGCTTGCCCTGGCGGGGCGCGGTGCGTTAAGCCCTGCCGGATTGCGGCGCCAGGATCGTCCTAAAGATTGCCCTTTGCGGGCGTGGCGGAATTGGTAGACGCGCGGGATTTAGGTTCCCGTGACGAAAGTCGTGGGGGTTCGAAGTCCCTCCGCCCGCACCACGGCCGAGGGTCGAACGAGCATGATCCCGGAAAGCGGGAACTGGTTATCGGATAAGATCATGCTCAGATAAATTCGCGGGCAACCGCCTATATACCGACAGGTCCGGCGCGCGGATTTGAAAACCCGGCGCGCCGCGCAAAAAAAGAAGTGTGAGATCGATGCAAGTTACAGAAACGCTGTCCGAAGGTCTCAAGCGCGAATTCAAGGTGGTCGTTCCGGCCGCCGAACTCGACGCGAAGGTCAATCTGCGTCTGGACGATCTGAAAAATCGCGTCCGCATGAACGGCTTCCGCCCGGTAAGGTGCCGGTCGCGCACCTCAAGCGCGTCTATGGCCGCTCGGCCATGGCCGAGGTGATCGAGGCGACGGTGCGTGATGCGAACAATCAAATCGTCAGCGAGCGCGGCTTCAAGCTCGCGGCCGATCCGAAGGTGACGCTGCCGACCGAGAAAGACGCGATCGAGAAATTGATGTCCGGCAAGAGCGACCTCGACTACACCATGGCGGTCGAAATCGTACCGCCCATCGCCTTGACCGATTTCACGACCATCAAGCTCACCAGATTCACCAGCGACGTCACTGAAGCCGAGGTGGATGAGGCCGTCGCGCTTATCTGCGAACAGAACAAGCCCTATAGCCAAAGGCCAGAAGGCGAGAAGGCGGCCAAGGACGATCGCGTCGTGATCTCCTTTGCCGGCACCATCGACGGCCGACCGTTCGAGGGCGGCACGGGCGAGGATTCCGCCGTGCTGATCGGATCGAACACGTTCATTCCCGGCTTCGAGGATCAGTTGATCGGTATCGGCGCGGGTGAAACCCGCACCCTGAAGGTAACGTTTCCGGAGCACTATCCGAAACAAGAACTGGCCGGTAAGGACGCTGAATTCGTCGTCACCGCCAAATCGATCGAGACGCCCAGCACGGTGACCATCGACGATGATTTCGCCAAGTCGCTTGGGATGGAATCGCTCGCCAAGCTGCGCGAGGCGGTCAAGGACCGCATTGCGGTTGAGCACGTCGCCGTGTCACGCCGCAAGCTCAAGCGCGCGCTGCTCGACGAGCTCGATGCCCGGCATGAATTCGAACCGCCGCCGACCCTGGTCGCCGAGGAGTTTGATCGGGTTTGGAAGACGGTGCTCATGGAAATGGAGAACGAGAAGAAGACTTTTGCCGACGAGGACACCACTGAAGACAAAGCCAAGGCCGAATACCGCGCCATCGCCGAACGGCGGGTGCGGCTGGCCCTGGTGCTGGCCGAGATCGGAGACAAGTCCGGTATCACCGTGACTGAGGAAGAGCTCAGCCGTGCCGTCATGGAGCGCGCGCGCCAGTTCACCGGCCAGGAGCAGCGGGTGTGGGAATACTACCAGCGCAACCCGCAGGCGGTTTCCACGCTACGTTCGCCGATCTTCGAGGAAAAGGTGGTCGATTACCTGCTCGAGCTCACCCGCGTGACCGAAAAGAAAGTCGATCGCGAGGAACTCTATAAGGACGACGAAGCGACCGTGGCCTGAGCGGGCGCGTCTTGTGGCGGGCGCTATTCGAAAATAGATCATGCGGACGCGGCGGGAAGGCTAATCTAGCCTGCGTGATTCGCGTGAAGGAGCCGAAATGAAAGATCCGGTCGATACCTATCTGCAGCATCTTAGTTCCCATGGTGGTCGAACAGACCAACCGGGGCGAGCGGGCCTACGACATCTACTCGCGGCTGCTCAAGGAGCGGATCATCTTCATCACCGGCCCGATCGAGGACGGGGTGGCCACGCTGGTGGTGGCGCAACTCCTGTTCCTGGAGGCGGAGAACCCGAAAAAGGAAGTCTCGATGTACATCAATTCGCCCGGCGGGGTGGTGACATCGGGCATGGCGATCTATGACACCATGCAATTCGTGCGCCCGCCGGTATCGACCCTCTGCGTCGGGCAGGCGGCTTCGATGGGATCGCTGCTGCTCGCCGCCGGGGCCAAGGACATGCGTTTCGCGCTGCCCAACGCCCGCATCATGGTCCATCAGCCATCCGGCGGGTTCCAGGGCCAGGCCACCGACATCATGGTGCACGCCCAGGAGATCCTGAACCTGAAGAAGCGGCTCAACGAGATCTACGTCAAGCATACCGGCCAGTCGCTGAAAAAGATCGAGGACGCGCTCGAGCGTGACTATTTTCTCACAGCCGAGGCGGCCAAGGATTTCGGTCTGGTCGACAAGGTGATCGACCGCCGGCCAGAGGAAATGCTTCCCAAACCGGCCTGACCTTCCTGCAATGAGCCCCTGCCAGACGGTGCCAATCTAGGGGGATTGCCACGGAACCCCCACATTCGCGGCTAGGCTTGCACGGGCATTATCGTTAATAAATTCTTGATTATCGCGCCGTTAGCATGCTTCGCTTATGGTGCGGGAGAGTAGAAGGGCGAGCGGGCCCCCGGCGCCAAGATCCACCGGGCTGGAATTCCGGCGCGAAACTTGCTTCGTTCGGTGTGTCGCGTATAGGCGGGTGAGCTGAAAGACTTCGCCGACCACGGACTGTACGAACGAGTGTGACGGAGAATGGAATGAGCAAAGTCGGCGGCAGCGATTCCAAAAACACCCTGTACTGCTCGTTCTGCGGCAAGAGCCAGCACGAGGTGCGCAAGCTCATTGCCGGCCCGACCGTGTTCATCTGCGATGAATGCGTCGAACTGTGCATGGACATCATCCGCGAGGAGAACAAGTCCTCGCTGGTGAAGTCGCGCGACGGCATCCCGACGCCAAAGGAAATCCGTAAGGTTCTCGATGATTATGTGATCGGCCAGGACCACGCCAAGAAGGTGCTCTCGGTCGCCGTCCACAATCATTACAAGCGGCTCAACCACCAGACCAAGCACAACGACGTCGAACTGGCGAAGTCGAACATCCTGCTGATCGGGCCGACCGGCTCGGGCAAGACGCTGCTGGCGCAGACGCTGGCGCGCATCCTCGACGTGCCGTTCACAATGGCGGACGCCACCACGCTCACCGAAGCCGGCTATGTCGGCGAGGACGTGGAGAACATCATTCTCAAGCTGCTGCAGTCGGCCGACTACAATGTCGAGCGCGCGCAGCGCGGCATCGTCTATATCGACGAAATCGACAAGATTTCCCGCAAGTCCGACAACCCGTCGATCACCCGCGACGTGTCGGGCGAGGGCGTGCAGCAGGCGCTGCTTAAGATCATGGAAGGCACCATCGCCTCGGTGCCTCCGCAGGGCGGCCGCAAGCATCCGCAGCAGGAATTCCTGCAGGTGGATACTACCAATATTCTGTTCGTCTGCGGCGGCGCTTTTTCCGGCCTCGATAAAATCATCTCGGCGCGAGGTCGCTCCACCTCGATCGGCTTCTCGGCCAAGGTGCTGGCGCCGGAAGATCGCAAGCAGGGCGAAATCTTCCGCGAAGTAGAGCCGGAGGACCTGCTGAAATACGGTCTTATCCCGGAGTTCGTCGGACGTCTGCCGGTGGTGGCCACACTCGAGGATCTGGACGAGCCGTCGCTCAAGCTCATCCTCACGCAACCGAAGAATGCCCTGGTCAAGCAGTACCAGCGGCTGTTCGAGATGGAATCGATCGGTCTTACGCTGGCCGAGGAGGCGCTCGGCGCCATCGCCCGCAAGGCGATCGAGCGCAAGACCGGTGCGCGCGGCCTGCGCTCCATCATGGAGACCATCCTGCTCGACACCATGTTCGATCTCCCCAGCCTGGAGGGGGTCGAAGAGGTGGTAATCTCCAGGGAAGTGGTCGAGGGCACCGCCCGGCCGCTTTACATCTATGCCGACCGCAGCGATCGGACGGCCGAGTCGGGCAGCGCCAGCGCCTGATACCGCCCATCCCCAGGGGGCTGGCGAACCGCTTGTAGAATCGCGCCGTTGATGGCGTGCTGAGGGCGATTGGTCCGATTTTACTGAGAAAACGGGGCTTACTTGCGGACCCCCGGCCGTCATCCTACGTATAGCGTTCGAAGCGAACTCGCGTACGAAAGATCGTAGTTTCCCAAGTGGGTGAGGGTTTCGTACCCTTCCTGAAAGCGCGCCGGGGCTCCGTTTACCCGCCGCCTCCTTGCCCATCCTTCCCGGCACTGTTCGGCGATGCCGCATCTGCGGGTCAACGGACAGGGGCACAACAAAAAGGACTTAGGCCAATGACCAACAAACCACGACCTCAGCTGCAACCCGGCGAAACTCGGGCCTATCCTGTGCTGCCGCTGCGCGACATCGTGGTGTTCCCGCACATGATCGTTCCGCTCTTCGTCGGCCGTGAAAAGTCGATCAAGGCGCTGGAAGAGGTCATGCGCTCCGACACCTTCATTTTGCTGGCCACCCAGAAAAACGCTTCCGACGACGACCCGGCGACCGACGCGATCTTCGAGGTCGGTACGCTGGCGAGCGTGCTGCAGCTGCTCAAGCTGCCCGACGGCACCGTCAAAGTGTTGGTCGAGGGCGCTGAGCGCGCGAAGGTGCTTAAATACACCGACCGCAGCGAATATTACGAGGCCGATGCCACCGTGCTTGTCGACGACGTCGGCGAGCGCGTGGAGGCGGAGGCCATGGCCCGCTCGGTGATCAACGAATTCGAGAACTATGTGAAGCTCAATAAGAAGGTATCGCCCGAGGTGGTCGGCGTGATCCAGCAGATCGAGGATTACGCCAAACTCGCCGATACCGTGGCCTCGCATCTCGCCGTCAAAATTCCCGACAAGCAGGACATCCTGGAGACGCCGGTCGTCACCCAGCGCCTGGAGAAGGTGCTCGGCCTGATGGAGAGCGAGATCTCCGTCCTGCAGGTGGAAAAGCGCATCCGTACCCGCGTCAAGCGGCAGATGGAGAAGACCCAGCGCGAGTACTACCTCAACGAGCAGATGAAGGCGATCCAGAAGGAGCTGGGCGACGAGGAAGGCAAGGATGAACTCGCCGAACTCGAAGAGAAGATCAAGAAGACCAAGCTCTCGAAGGAAGCCCGCGAGAAAGCCACGCACGAGCTCAAGAAATTGCGCCAGATGTCGCCGATGTCGGCGGAAGCCACCGTCGTGCGCAACTATCTCGACTGGCTGCTCTCGATCCCGTGGAACAAGAAGAGCAAGGTCAAGAAGGACCTGGTCGGCGCCGAGAAAATTCTCAACGACGACCACTATGGCCTGGAGAAGGTCAAGGAACGCATCGTCGAGTATCTCGCGGTGCAGCAGCGCGCCAACAAGCTGACCGGGCCGATCCTGTGCCTGGTCGGTCCTCCCGGCGTGGGCAAGACCTCGCTTGGCAAGTCGATCGCGAAAGCGACCGGCCGTGAGTTCGTGCGCGTGTCGCTTGGCGGCGTGCGTGACGAGGCCGAGATCCGCGGCCACCGGCGCACGTATATCGGCTCGATGCCCGGCAAGGTCATCCAGTCGATGCGCAAGGCCAAGACCTCGAATCCGCTGTTCCTGCTCGACGAGGTGGACAAGATGGGCGCCGATTTCCGCGGCGATCCGTCGTCGGCTCTGCTCGAGGTGCTTGACCCCGAGCAGAACCACACCTTCAACGACCACTACCTGGAGGTCGACTACGATCTGTCCAGCGTGATGTTCATCACCACGGCGAATACGCTCAACATTCCGCCGCCGCTGATGGACCGCATGGAGATCATCCGCATCGCCGGCTACACCGAGGATGAGAAGGTCGAAATCGCGCGCAAGCATCTGATCCCGCACGCGGTCGCCAAGCATGGCCTCGATGCCAAGGAATGGTCGATCGACGACGAGGGGCTGCTGCTCATCATCCGCCGTTACACGCGGGAAGCGGGCGTGCGCAATCTCGAGCGCGAACTGTCGACCCTGATCCGCAAGGCGGTCAAGGAGTTGATGACGTCCAAGAAGAAGTCGATCGCCGTCACGGCGGCGACCGTCGGCGACTATCTCGGCGTGCCAAAATACCGCTACGGCGAGATCGAGGCCGAGGACCTGATCGGCATGGTCACCGGGCTGGCGTGGACCGATGTGGGCGGCGAACTGCTCACCATCGAAGGCGTCATGATGCCCGGCAAGGGCAAGATGACCGTCACCGGCAACTTGCGTGACGTGATGAAGGAGTCGATCTCGGCGGCGGCGTCTTATGTCCGCTCGCGCGCGGTCGCCTTCGGCATCGAGCCGCCGCTGTTCGACAAGCGCGACATCCACGTGCACGTGCCGGAAGGCGCGACGCCGAAGGATGGGCCGTCGGCGGGCGTCGCCATGGTCACCGCGATCGTATCGGTGATGACCGGCATTCCGGTGCGCCGCGACGTCGCCATGACCGGCGAGATCACGCTGCGCGGCCGCGTGCTGCCGATCGGCGGCTTGAAGGAGAAGCTGCTGGCCGCCTCGCGCGGCGGCATGAAGACCGTGCTGATCCCGGAGGAGAACGCCAAAGACCTGGTGGAAATCTCCGAGACCATCAAGAAGGGGCTGGAAATCGTTCCGGTCACGCGCATGGACGAAGTGCTGGCGCGCGCACTGGTGCGCAAGCCCGAGCCGATCACCTGGGACGAGGAGGCGCCAAGCTCGCCGCCGCCGCGGCCGCCGCCGAGCCGGCGGTGGACGAGGACGGCTCCGGCCTGACCGCGCACTAAGCGCCACCCGTCCGGCCAACGATCAGGAAACGGCGCCGCAAGGCGCCGTTTTCGTTCGATGTGCTACAGGGCTGGCAGGCTTAAATCGCCAGGCGATCAGGCGATAGTTGGATAGGCTAGGGCGGTTAGCTCAGTTGGTAGAGCGCCTGCTTTACACGCAGGATGTCGGCGGTTCGAGTCCGTCACCGCCCACCAGTTCAACTCAGCAATTCGTGCACTGCACGCGATGCCTGGTCGATCGCGGTGTGGGCGTAGGCGTCCCAGCCGGCGTCCGAATTGGCGATGGCGACGTTGCCGCGCCGCTGGCGCGCCGCAGTCATGGTGGCTTCCCAATTATAGCGATCGAACAGCGGGGTGGCGGTATAGGCATAGCCGTGTGACCAGCGATTGACTGTAATCGCCGCGATATCGCGCGCGCTGGAAAATCCGCCGGGGCCAAGCATGCGGTCGAGGTCGTCGCGAATGTGGTCCTCGTAATTCGCGAATGTCGTCTCCAGCAATTCGTAGCGCCCGAGCCGGTATTGGTGCGCGCACGTCGTTGCCCTGATTGGGAGCGGTCGGGACGTGCACAAGATGCAGGATCATCGGCTCCGACGGTTTGCGCGGGCAGTGGTAGCGGCCGAGGCTCACTGGATAGTCCAGCTTCACCACCGAATGATATGACATCGGCGCCGAGATGCTGGCGACCTTAAGATTGTGCCAAGCCTGCCAATTTCGGATCAGCACGTTGGTGTAGACGAGCGGCGCCTTGACGTTCTGCGCGAGCGCCTGGCGCTGCGGTTCGGGCAGTTCGGGCATGATGTAGGGGATCATCATATTGAAGCCGGCGAGAATCGCGTGCCGGCCGGAAACGCGGTGCACTTTACCGGCGGTCACGTAAGCAACCTCGGCGCCCTTCGGCGTGTCGTGGACGTGAATGCAGGTGCTGTTGAGGCGAATGCGCACATGGTGGTCGCGCCGGTCGAGCATCGAATAGTTGAGGCGCGCGGTGACGATGTCATCCATTGTGTGGCCGGAGGCCGAGCCGGGGATGAGGGCGCGCACCAATAGCCGCGCTAGCGAGGCGTTGCCGTCGGGGAAATGATAGATATACGGCTCGTCGCGGTAGGGGTTCGGCCCTTCGCTCGGTAGGCCCAGCCCGGCGAAACCAGGATAGCCGTCGTCCCTGGCGTCGGAAGCGGCAACCGCGTCGCAGCCGACGCCGTGGAAATCGTGGGTGCGGTTCTGGAAGAAATTGGCAACCTGCTCGCTCATGCCGCAGATTTTCATCAGATAGTCGCGATAGCTCGTCGTCTTAAGCAACGCGATTTTTTCGTCGGCGGTCTTGCCAGGGAGATAATCGGCCGGCTGGCGCAGCAGCTTGACGAGTTGCACCTTGCTCTCCGCCGTCATCGGGAATTGTTCAACCAGGGCGGCAAGCCCGGCTTCGCTCAACGTCGCGTCAGGGTCGCTGTCGATGATGTTGACCGGATCGCCGGAAACCAGGACGTCGCGGCCGAACGCCTCGCGGCCGAAGAAAACGCCGGACTTCAGACCGAGGGACGGGTAGAGTTTGCGATCAAAGGCCTTTTCGAAGCGCTCGATCCGCACGCCCAGATCGGCCAGCAGGCCCTTGGCGACTTTGCTGAACAGCGCCTTGGGCGATTGTAGCGACTCGCTGCCGCCGTAACCGAGCATCAGACGGTCGTTGATCGTGAATTCATTGCGCTTGGCGTGGCCGCCGAAATCGTCGTGATTGTCAAGAATGAGGACGCGCGCCCGCTTCCCGGCCGCCTTTCGGTAGAAATACGCCGCCGAGAGCCCGCTGATGCCGCCGCCGACAATGACGAGATCGTAGTGCTCCTCGATCGGCACACCGTCGAGGGGGAATTTATTGCCGTCACGCAGGGCGTGGGCGACCTCAAACGAGCCCACATGATGCCCGCGCAAGCCACTCAGTGCCGGCGGATAACGCGCAGGCTCGGCCGCAACTTGCGTTGCCGGGGTGAGACCGGCCGCGATGGCAAGGCTGGCGCCGTTGAGGAAATCACGCCGAGTGATAGCCATTGTCGGACCCTCAAATGCGCGCGCTAAGAGGCGCAATGGCGGAAATCATAGCGCAAGCCGCCAGCCAGGCAAGCGCGGCCGCAACAGTGCGTAGACCGTGCCGAATGCGATTACACCCGCCATATACGAAACGGCAGCCGTGGAGTTTCGCTCCACGTCTGCCGTTATTTCCCCGGAGGGTCCGGCCTGAACTTAACTCAGACCAACTCTTTCAATTCCTTGGAGGCGCGGAAGGCGACCTTCTTACTTGCCTTGATCTGGATCGCTTCGCCGGTGGCCGGGTTGCGGCCCATGCGCGCGGCGCGCTTGCGCACTTGAAGGATGCCGAGGCCGCCGATACGGATGCGCTCGCCTTTCTTCAGATGCTTGACGATATTGCCGACGAAATCGCCGAGCACGGCCTCCGCTTGTTTCTTTGACATCTCGTGCGATTCCGCGAGCGCGGCGGCGAGATGCTTCAATGTGACGGTTGGCGGTGTCGGAGCTTTTCCAGGAACCATTGCCATCTTAGGACCCTCCTCTTGAATCCGTGAGCTTGGCGGAGCGCCAAACACCTTGCCCGCATAGACAATTCGGGGGCGGTCTGACCATCAATTCTTCGCGGTAAATAAGGCTTTTTCGCAATTTCCAGGGGGTAGGCGGCGTTTACCTTGACTTGGGTTGGGGGCGTCTATAACTCGATCCAACGCCCGCGGGGGCGTAGCTCAGTTGGTTAGAGCGCTGCCCTGTCACGGCAGAGGCCGCGGGTTCGAGTCCCGTCGCTCCCGCCATTTTATCAATGACTTAGCCATGGTTTGCGGCCCGCGAAACCGGCCGCTTTGGGCGCAAAATTAATGGTCGTAGAAGCCCCCATCCTCGGCCTGCGAGCCCTGTTCTTCGACGTATTCGGCACCCTGGTGGACTGGCGCTCGTCGGTCGCCGCCGAGGCCGAGCGCATCCTCGGCGCCCTTGGCTACCAGCTCGACTGGCTGGCTTTCGCCGATGCCTGGCGGGGCGAATACCAGCCCGGCATGGAGGAGGTGCGTGCCGGCCGGCTGCCGTTCGCCAAACTCGACGTGCTGCACCGGCACAATCTCGAACGCTTGCTGCCGCGCTTCGGGTTGCAGAATCTGTCCGACGAAGTGTTGGACGATTTGACGCTGGTCTGGCACCGGCTCGATGCTTGGCCGGATGTGCCGGCGGCGCTGGCGCGGCTCAAACGCAAATTCCTGATCGCGCCGGTGTCGAACGGAAACATTTCGCTGATGGTCGACCTCGCCCGCCGCAATGAGTTTCCGTGGGATGCCATCCTCGGCGCGGAGGTTGCCGGTGATTACAAGCCGAAACCGCGTGTCTATCTCGCGGCCTGCGCGGCGTTCGATCTGGCGCCCGCGCAATGCATGATGGTGGCCGCGCACAGCAACGACCTTGCCGCCGCCGCGAAATTGGGATTGCGCACCGCACACACCGCGCGGGTGAACGAGTACGGACCCAACACCGGCGAGGCGGCGCCGACGGTCAAAGTCGATTTCGTGGCGAAGGATTTGGCGGAGCTTGCCGGTCAGCTCGGCGTCTAACGATTGTCGTCACCGGGCTTGTCCCGGTGACCCCGCTGAGGACGGCACGGCCGTGCGACCCTAAGCGAAATGGCCGGGACTTCAGGCTCCAAGACGGCGCTTCGCGCCTTTTGCCCGGCCATGACAATTGAAAGTCGTCAACCTTTGTACACCGGCGCCGGCTGCGCGAAGAAGCTCGCCAGGATGTGGTAGACCAGCATGTAGTTCTTCTGCTGGAAACTGGCGTGCGAAATGCCGGCCATGACCGAGAACTGCTTGTCGGGGTTGGGCAGCTTGGCGAAGAATTTCAACAAGTCGTCCATCGACGCGATGCCATCCCATTGCCCGCGCATGATCAGCGTTGGCACGGTGATTTTTTCCGGGTTCACCACCGGCAATTTCGCGCACATATCCACGTAAGTGCCGGTCGGCACCGAGGAGTCGAGTGCGGTGACTGCGTCGGCGAAGGCCTCGATCACTTTGTCTTCGGCGGTGCCGGGATGATCACGCTCGAAGATCGAATAGATGAAGGCCTTGTCGATCGGCCGCCGGTTCTTGGCCATGAACTCGGGCAGCTTCTTGCGCCGCTGCTCCAGCGTCGGTGAGCTCTCGCCGGTCCACACCATGGCGTCGAGCGCCAGGCGTGCCACCAACTCGGGATGCCGCTCGGCGAACATGGCGGCGCGCAAAGCGCCGGACGAGATGCCGTAGACGAGCAGCGGCCGCTTGCCGCGCAGCTTCTGGATATACTGCGCGGCGGCGAAGCAATCGTCCGCTCCTTGCGAAATCGGCGCGTTGTTGTCGCGGTCCTTGGTCGAGCGGCCATAGCCTTCCATGTCGACCGACCAGCAGTCATAGCCGCGGCGGGCAAAGTGGTCCATGGCCGAGGAGTCCGGGCGTCCCGGCACCTGCAGGTCGAAGGTCGGCTGCGAGGCCATGGATGAGCCGTGCACGAACAGGACAGTGCCGATGCTTTTGCCCGGATCGCCGGCGCATTTCTCCCACAGGAACAGCTTCACCCCGCCGTCCTTGCTGGTCCAGTGTTCCTGGCCGGAAACCGGAGTCATCATCTCATTCATGCTGCACCTGCGCCGTTTATTGGAAAATCTCGTTGAACTTCTTTTTCACCACCGCCAACTCCTTCGCGATCTGGGCGTAGTCGATCGGCATCGGCTTGACGTCGCCGAGCTTCGGGCTGTTGGCGGGCGGATCGATGTCAACGCGGGCAGCATAGCCGCCGCCGGCGGGGAACAGTTTCTGCGCGGCTTCGCTGACCATGAAGTTGGCGAAGACCTTGGCGGCGTTCGGATGCGGCGAGCCTTTGATGATCGCGGTCGGCGAGGGGATGATGAAAGTGCCGTCGGCCGGATAGATCGACTGGATCGGATGACCCAGCTTGCGGGCGTCGGCAGCATAGCTGTCGAGCGCGCCCAATGCGATGACGCGCTCGCCGCTCTTGATGGTGTCGAGCACCTGCTGATTGCTTTGCACGATCATGATGCCGTTCGCCTTGAGCTTCTCGTAATAGCTCCAGCCGAGTTTGCGCGAGAGCGTGGAGACCACCATCAATTGCAATGATGTGAAAGACGGATCCGTCATCGCCAGCTTGCCCTTGTATTTGGGATCGAGCGCGTCGGACCAGGTTTTCGGATAGTCGGCCTTGTTGACTTTGTCGGTGCGGACGTAAATCACCATCATGTTGAGGCGTTGCGCCACCCAGGCGCCGTTCGGGTCCTTGGCGACATCCGGAATTTTGTCGAAGCTGGCCGGCTTGAAAGGCACGAAGACGCCCTGCGCGGCGAGCTTGTTCGAATTCGCCGGGTCGGACGTCGTCATCACGTCGGCCGCGTTCAGCCCGGAGGTATGCTCCTGCATGAAGCGGCGCAGGATGGCGGAGCCGCCCGAGCGGAACAATTCGACATGAATGCCGGTCTGCTTTTCGAAAAGCTCGGTGAGCTTCTGCGCGGTCTTGATCGGCGTCGAGGTGTACCAGACGACCTTGCCTTCTTTCTTGGCCGCCGCCATGTCGACCGCATCGGCCGCGTGAGCGATCGGGAGATATCCCAACGCAGCCGCCGCGAGCGCAACAAGCGCTATTTTGAAGTTCCGTGTGCTCATCATGTCCTCCCTATGGATTATTATTAAGCCGCCCCAGTTCTCGCAAAGACACTGACCGTGCCCGGAGTGACCGCGATCTCCACCATGCTGCCGACTGCGAACTCGTCCTTCGGATGAGTTTGCACGCGTAAGAGCTGATCGGCGAACGCTACCTGATACTCGTTGATATTGCCGAGAAAGACTTGGTCGACGACCTTGGCGCGCGCGCCGCCGTTATTGCCGGCGGGGGTCAATATGACGTTTTCCGGCCGCACCGCAACGTCGACATCGGCACCGACCGGCACGCCGGCCGGCAAATCGGCCGCCACCCGCAAAGTGCCCGCGATAAGCACCTCGCCCTTGCCATTTACGGCCGCAAGCACTTTGCCCGGCAGCAGGTTCACATTGCCCATGAAATCGGCGACCACGCGATTGGCCGGCCGGGCATAGACCTCGCGCGGCGGGCCGAATTGCTGCAAGCGGCCTTCGTAAATGACGGCGACTTGGTCGGACAGCGCCAAAGCCTCGGCCTGATCGTGGGTGACATAGATGAAGGTGATGCCGGTGCGCCGTTGAAGCTGCTTGAGTTCGCTGCGCATATGCTCGCGCAATTTGGCGTCGAGATTGGAGAGCGGTTCGTCGAGCAGCAGGATATCCGGCTCGACCACGAGGCTGCGCGCCAGCGCCACGCGCTGCTGTTGACCGCCGGAGAGCTCGCTCGGCAGGCGGTTCTCGTAGCCGGACAGGTTGACCAGGCCGAGCGCCTGATCGACCAGCTCGCGCGCCTTGGCGGCGGGAATTTTGCGCAGCTTGAGCCCGAAAACCACGTTTTCGAACACCGTCTTGTGCGGCCACACCGCGTAGTTCTGGAACACCATGCCCATGCCGCGATGCTCGGGCAGCACCAGCGTATCCTTCGACGACATCAGCCGGCCGTCGACCTGGATGCTGCCGGCGTCGGGCGCCATGTAGCCGGCGATCAGGCGCAGCGTCGTGGTCTTGCCGCAGCCGCTCGGCCCCAGCAACGTGACAAACTGGTTATCGCGAATCTCGAGGTTGAGATCGCTGACGGCCGGCATACCGGCTTCGCCGTAGCTTTTGGAAATGCCGTCGAGTGTTACGCCAGCCATACGATACCCATCAACGTCACACCGGTTTATATTCCAGCCGCTCGCGTTCTCGCTCGCCGCCCACCTTGTTGGCAACCCAAATCGCCACGCCGATGATGGCGACATTGATCATGGCCAGCGCCGCCACCGGCTCGGTATAGCCGGTCTCATAGAGATTGTAGACGGCGACCGCGAGCGTAATCGATTTCGACGAGAACAGCAGGATGGAGGCGGATAGTTCCTGAATCGCCGGCACGAAGATCAGCAGCCAGCCGGCGAACAGGCCGGGGCGCATCAGCGGCAAGGTCACCTCGCGCATGGTGATGCCCCAGGAAGCGCCGAGGATGCGCGCGCTTTCCTCCAGGGATGGATCGACTTGCCGCAGCGAGGAATTGGCGGCGCGCACCCCGAGCGGCACATAGCGGCCGGTATAGGCGAGCAGCAGGATCGCCAGCGTGCCGTACAGCGCTAACGGCATCGCGAGCCAGAACTGGATCAGCGCCACCGCCATGACGATCCCGGGCAGCCCCAGCGGAATCAAGGCGAAATAGTCGAGCAGGCGGCGGCCGGCGACGTGCGTGCGCACATCGATCCAGCTGATGATCGTGCCGAGCATGACCGACAGCGTCGCGGCCAAGGTCGCCAGCAACAAGCTGTTGAGGATCGCGCGCCGGGTGACGTCGTAATCGAACAGCACGAATTTGTAGTTGGCCAGCGTCAGGTTCTTCCAGAAGTCGAGGCCCCAGGATTTCGACAGCGATACCGCGATCAGTGAAGCGTAAGGCAAGAGGATCGCGACGACGAACACGGCGACGCCGAAACCGAACAGCACCCAGCGGGTGCGCCCGAGATCGATCAATTGTGGCCGCGATCCCTTGCCGGCGAGTGTGACGAACGAGCGGCGGGCGAGGAACTGGCGCTGTAGGAACAGCGCCGCGACCGTGATCAGAATGAACACCAGCGACAACGCCGAGGCGAGACCGTATTCCGGCGGATAGTCGAACAGCGCGTAGATGCGCGTCGGCAGGGTGAAGATGCGGCCGGGCAGTCCGACGATCGCCTGCGAGCCGAACAGCGCGATCGAATTGACAAAGGCGATCAGCGTGCCGGACAGGATCGCCGGCGTCACCAGCGGCGCGGTGATGGAAAACGCGGTGCGCCATTTGCCGGCGCCGAGGATTTGCGCCGCCTCCTCATAGGAGGCGTCGACCGATTGCAGCGCGCTTGCCGCCAGCAGATAGACGAACGGAAAGGTGTGCAGCACGGTCACCAGGACCAGCCCCTTCATGGAAAAAATATTGAAGGTGAGCCATGACACGCCCAGCGCCTCGCGCAGCAGATGATTGATGACGCCGGCGTTCGGGCTGAACAGATTGACGAAGGCGATCGCGGTGAGGAAGGGCGGGGACAGATAGGAGAGCGTTGCGGTCGCGCGCAGGAAGGGCTTGGCCGGAACGTTGGTGCGTGAGACCGCCCAGGCCAGAGGAAGACCGATGATCACACTGAACAGACCGGTCCAGCAGCCGAGGATCAGGCTGTTGATGAGCGCCTGGCGATAAAGGCGGCCGGTTATCGCCTCCTGAAAGAAGCCGAGGCTCAAGCCATCCTTGGCGCGAATGCTGCCGAGGAACAAAGAGCACAGCGGCAGCACGACCAGAATAATGAGGCAGATTACCGCAGCCGCCATGACAAGCTGATCGAATCGCAACCAGCCGGCCCGTGCCGGCCGCAGCGCGGGCACGATGGCCTTGCGTTGCGGTGCCGGACGGGCTCCGCCGCCGCGGCTTACTCCGGTAGTCGCCATCGTTGTCCTTGTGGGTTGCGGGGGTTTCGGATCACATATCTGGGATGTGCGCCGTGCATCTTCGGGGTCCATTCGGCGCTGTCAATCGGGCCGTCACGCCAAGGCCTTATGGTTCCATCCACAGATTGATCTGTGTCAACTCAGATGCATGCGGCCGACATTAGACAGTCGGCTTGCGCCTCTTTGTGCACTGCGCTAAGCCTCGCTTGATCACGTCCTTGTGGTAATTCCCAACATGACAAGGGCGTTATGGTGCGGGGGTGGCGGCATCGTCCGCCGAAAGTCCGGGGCGGGCGAAATCCGGGTAGAGGCTCGGGGCTGTACGCTGAGGTCGCCATGAACGCATTGTTGCTGGATTATCTTCCGCTGGTTGTTTTTGTGGCGGTTTCGCTCGTGATCGGGCTGGTTCTGCTGATCGCGCCATTTATCGTCGCCTACCAACAGCCCGATCCGGAAAAACTGTCCGCCTACGAGTGCGGATTTAACGCCTTCGACGACGCGCGCATGAAATTCGATGTGCGCTTTTACCTGGTTGCCATCCTGTTCATCATTTTCGACCTTGAGGTGAGCTTCCTGTTCCCTTGGGCCGTGGCCTTCCGCGAGATCGGTCTGTACGGTTTCTGGACCATGATGGCGTTCCTTGGCGTCCTCACCATCGGCTTCATCTACGAATGGAAGAAGGGTGCGCTCGAATGGGATTGATGGCGCCATGACCCTCGTCGCACCTGCGCCGACAGGAATTATCGATCCGCGCACCGGCAAGCCGGCCGGGGCCGACGATGAGTTTTTTGTGGGCGTCAACAACGAACTCGCCGACAAGGGTTTCCTCGTCACCGCGGTCGACGACCTGGTCACCTGGGCGCGCACCGGCTCGCTGATGTGGATGACCTTCGGGCTCGCCTGCTGCGCCGTCGAGATGATGCACATGGCGATGGCGCGCTACGACGGCGAGCGCTTCGGCTTCGCGCCGCGCGGCTCGCCCGCGCCAGTCCGACGTGATGATCGTCGCCGGCACGCTCACCAACAAAATGGCGCCGGCCATGCGCAAGGTCTACGACCAGATGCCGGAGCCGCGCTACGTGATCTCGATGGGCTCGTGCGCCAATGGCGGCGGCTACTATCATTATTCCTACTCGGTGGTGCGTGGCTGCGACCGCGTCGTGCCGGTCGACATCTACGTGCCGGGCTGTCCGCCGACCGCCGAGGCGCTGCTGTACGGCGTCATGCTGCTGCAGAAGAAGATCCGCCGCACCGGCACGATCGAACGTTGAGCGGGGTCTTCGAATGGACGAGATGCTCGAAAAGCTCGGGGCGACGATCAAGAACGCGCTTCCCACGTCGGTCACCGATTACAAGGTCGCGTACGGCGAACTCACGGTAACGGCCAAGGCCGCCGACATGGTCAAGGTCGCCACCTTCCTGCGCGACGACGCGGCCTGCCAGTTCGTCAGCATCATCGACGCCACCGCGGTGGACTGGCCGAGCCGCGAGCAGCGTTTCGACGTGGTCTACCATCTGCTCTCGCCGCGGCTGAACCAGCGCATCCGCCTGAAAACCATGACCGACGAGGCGACGCCGGTGCCGTCGCTGATCGAGGTCTACCACGGCGCCGATTGGTACGAGCGCGAGGCCTTCGATCTTTACGGCGTGCTGTTCAGCGGCCACCCGGACATGCGGCGCATCCTCACCGACTACGGTTTCGAGGGCCATCCGCTGCGCAAGGATTTCCCGCTCACCGGATTTGTCGAGGTGCGCTACGACGACGAGCAGAAGCGCGTCGTCTACGACAAGGTGAAGCTGGCGCAGGAATTCCGAACTTTCGATTTCCTGTCGCCGTGGGAAGGCACCGATTACGTGCTGCCGGGCGACGAGAAGGCGAAGGGCGAAGGCAAGGGGTCGTGACGTAAAATGGCGGAAACCCAGCTACGCAACTTCACCATCAATTTCGGGCCGCAGCATCCGGCCGCGCACGGCGTGCTGCGTCTGGTGCTGGAACTCGACGGCGAGGTGGTCGAGCGCGTCGACCCGCATATCGGGCTGCTCCACCGCGGCACCGAGAAACTGATCGAATACAAGACCTATATGCAGGCGGTGCCCTATTTCGACCGGCTCGATTACGTCGCGCCGATGAATCAGGAGCACGCCTTCTGCCTGGCGGCGGAAAAACTCTTAGGCATCCAGCTTCCCAAGCGCGGCCAGCTTGTTCGCGTGCTGTTTTGCGAAATCGGGCGGCTGCTCTCGCACATCCTCAACATCACCACGCAGGCGCTGGACGTGGGCGCGCTCACCCCGCCGCTGTGGGGATTCGAGGAACGCGAGAAGCTGATGGCGTTCTACGAGCGCGCCTCCGGGGCGCGGCTGCACGCGGCCTATTTCCGCGTCGGCGGCGTGCATCAGGACATTCCGAACAAGCTCATCGACGACATCGAGGCGTTCTGCGATCCGTATCTGAAGTTCTGCGACGACCTCGAGGGCTTGCTCACCGAAAACCGCATTTTCAAGCAGCGCACGGTCGACATCGGCGTGGTCACGCTCGAGCAGGCCTGGAACCGGGCATTCTCCGGCGTGATGGTGCGCGGCTCGGGCGCAGCCTGGGATCTGCGCAAGGCGCAGCCCTATGAGTGCTATGCCGAGATGGATTTCGACATACCGGTCGGCAAGCACGGCGACAGCTACGACCGCTACTGCGTCCGCGTGGAAGAAATGCGCCAGTCGATCAAGATCATGCGGCAATGCTGCGAAAAACTGCGCAGCCCCGAGGGGCAGGGCCGGGTCTCGGTGGACGACGGCAAGATCGTGCCGCCCAAGCGCGGCGAGATGAAGCGCTCCATGGAAGCGCTGATCCAGCACTTCAAGCTCTATACCGAAGGCTTTCACGTGCCGGCCGGCGAGGTCTATGCCGCGGTCGAGGCCCCCAAGGGCGAGTTCGGCGTCTACCTCGTCTCAGACGGCAGCAACAAACCGTACAAGTGCAAGATCCGCGCGCCCGGCTTTGGGCATTTGAGTGCGATGGATTTCATGTGCCGCGGTCACATGCTGGCCGACGTGTCCTGCATCATGGGCACACTCGACATCGTGTTCGGGGAGATCGACCGATGAGCGTCCGCCGTCTCGCCCCGCCCGAAATGCAGCCCAAGGAATTTTCCTTCAATAAGGAGAACTTGGCCTGGGCCAAGCAGCAGATCGCGAAATATCCCGAAGGGCGCCAGCAATCGGCGATCATTCCGCTGCTCTGGCGCGCACAGGAACAGGCGGGCGGCTGGCTGCCGGAAGCGGCGATCCGTTACGTCACCGACTTCCTCGGCATGGCGCATATCCGCGGGCTGGAAGTCGCGACCTTCTACACGATGTTCAACCTGTCGCCGGTCGGCAAGGTCCACGTGCAACTGTGCGGCACCACGCCGTGCCGGCTGCGCGGCGCCGACGATCTGGAAAAAGTCTGCCGCAAGCGCATGGGCGATCAGATGCACGTGAGCAAGGACGGCAAGTTTTCCTGGGTCGAGGTCGAGTGCCTGGGCGCCTGCGTGAACGCGCCGATGGTGCAGATCGGCTCCGACTATTACGAGGATCTGACGGTGAAAAGCTTCGAGAAGATTCTCGACGATTTCGCTGCCGGCAAAACGCCGAAGCCCGGCCCGCAGATCGACCGCCAGCTATCCGAACCAATCGGCGGCGCGACCACGCTGACCGATAAATCTCTCTACGCGGCGCGTTCACGGGAATGATGACGCATGCTCGCTGACAAGGACCGCATCTTCCGCAATCTCTACGGCCGCCATGACTGGGGCCTCAAAGGCGCGCGTGCGCGCGGCGCCTGGGACGGCACCAAGGCGATCCTGGAAAAGGGCCGCGAGGCGATCGTCAACGACGTCAAGGCGTCCGGCCTGCGCGGCCGCGGCGGCGCCGGCTTTCCGACCGGCCTGAAATGGTCGTTCATGCCCAAGACGCTGGGCGAGCGGCCGCATTATCTCGTGGTCAATGCCGACGAATCCGAGCCCGGCACCTGCAAAGACCGCGAGATCATGCGCAACGATCCGCATCTCCTGGTCGAAGGCTGCCTGATCGCGGGCTGCGCCATGGGCGCGCATACCGGCTACATCTATGTGCGTGGCGAATTCATCCGCGAGCGGGAACGCCTGCAGGCGGCGATCGATCAGGCCTATCAGGCCAAGCTGATCGGCAAGAACAATGTGCATGGCTGGGATTTCGACCTCTACGTCCATCATGGCGCGGGCGCCTATATCTGCGGCGAAGAAACCGCGCTCTTGGAAAGCCTGGAAGGCAAGAAGGGCCAGCCGCGTCTGAAGCCGCCATTCCCGGCCAATGTCGGCCTCTACGGCTGCCCGACCACGGTGCAGAACGTGGAGTCGATCGCCGTGGTGCCCGACATCATGCGGCGCGGGGCCGCGTGGTTTGCCGGCATCGGCCGGCCCAACAACACCGGCACCAAGCTGTTCTGCATTTCCGGCCACGTCGAAAAGCCGTGCAACGTGGAAGAGGCCATGGGCATCCCGCTGCGCGAGCTTTTGGAAACCCATGCCGGCGGCGTGCGCGGCGGCTGGGACAACCTGCTTGCGGTCATTCCGGGCGGCTCCTCGATGCCGCTGGTGCCGTTCGGCACCGATCAGTGCGACACGCTGCTGATGGACTTCGACGGCTGCCGCGACAAGAAGTCGGCGCTCGGCACCGCCGCCGTCATCGTGATGGACAAGTCCACCGACATCATCCGCGCCATGGCGCGCATCTCCTATTTCTACAAGCACGAGAGCTGCGGCCAGTGCACGCCCTGCCGCGAGGGCATGGGCTGGATGTGGCGCGTGCTCACCCGCATGGCGGAAGGCCGCGCGCAGAAGCGCGAGATCGACATGCTGATGGAGGTGACGACCCAGATCGAGGGCCACACCATCTGCGCCTTTGGCGACGGCGCCGCCTGGCCGGTGCAGGGCCTGCTGCGGCATTTCCGCGGAGAGATCGAGCGGCGGATCGACGAATACACGCGCAATGCCGACGCCCATGGCGCGGTGCGCGAGGCGGCGGAGTAATCGATGACGCAAACCCGCCATCTCGCCCAGTTCAACATCGCGCGGATCAAGTATCCGCTCGACGATCCGCGCATGCGGGAATTCGTCGACAATGTCGCGCGCGTCAACGGACTGGCGGAGCAGATCGAGGGTTTTGTCTGGCGGCTGCAAGACGAGAGCGGTCACGCCATGAACATGCGGGTCTATGACGATCCGCGCATCCTGCCGAACCTGACGCTGTGGGAAAATGTCGAGGCGTTGGAGCGTTTCGTGTTCCGCACGTTGCACAGCCGCTTTTACGGGCGGCGCGAAGAATGGTTCGAGCCGATCGCGACGCCGCTGGTGCTGTGGTTCGTGCCGGCGGGACACCGGCCGAATATGGCGGAAGGGGTCGAGCGGCTCGAATATCTGAAAAAGCACGGCCCGAGCGACCATGCATTTGGCTGGGATCGCATCCCGGCGGCGCAACTTTGGAAGACGGCGCGCTGCGGCGCGCCGAAGGACCATGCGGCATGAGCATGCTCGCATTAAGAGAAGCGGACGGGAACGGGCAAGGCGTGGAGCAAAGCGATGTCTTGGGACAACAAGAACCTGCGTTGCCGCGACTGCAAGTTCTGGTGGCCGACCGCGGAGGGCGCGGGCGGCGAGCCGAGCCGCGAACGATCGATCCTCGGCCAGTGCCGGCGGCATGCGCCGCCGACCGTGCTCGCCGATCTACCCGACCACAGCCGGCGCTATCCGGCATTTGCGACCACGAAACGGGACGAATGGTGCGGTGAGCACGCGCACCGGGATATGTAAATTCGAGTTCGAAGCCACGCCTGATCGGATGACCTGAAGAAGCAAGCATGACCAAGCTCATCGTTGACGGCAAAGAGATCGACGTTCCGCCGGAGTACACGCTGCTCCAGGCCTGCGAAGCCGCCGGCGCGGAAATTCCGCGCTTCTGCTTCCACGAGCGGCTGTCGATCGCCGGCAATTGCCGCATGTGCCTGATCGAGGTCGCCGGCATCCCGAAGCCGCAGGCCTCCTGCGCCATGGGCGTGAAGGATCTGCCGCCCAACAAGGACGGCTCGCCGAAAGTTCTCAACACCAAGACGCCGATGGTGAAGAAGGCGCGCGAAGGCGTGATGGAATTTCTGCTGATCAATCATCCGCTCGATTGCCCGATCTGCGACCAGGGCGGCGAATGCGATTTGCAGGACCAGGCCATGGCCTATGGCGTGGACGCCAGCCGCTATGCCGAGAACAAGCGCGCGGTCGAGAACAAATATATCGGCGCGCTGGTCAAGACCATCATGACGCGCTGCATCCATTGCACGCGCTGCATTCGCTTCGTTACCGAAGTCGCCGGCGTGCCGGAACTCGGCGCCATCGGCCGCGGCGAGGACATGGAGATCACCACCTATCTCGAGCAGGCGATGACCTCGGAGCTGCAAAGCAACGTGGTCGATCTCTGCCCCGTGGGCGCGCTCACCTCCAAGCCCTATGCGTTCGCGGCGCGGCCCTGGGAACTCAACAAGACGCAGTCGATCGACGTGATGGATGCGCTCGGCTCCGCCATCCGCATCGACACGCGCGGGCGCGAGGTGATGCGCATCCTGCCGCGCACCAATGACGACGTGAACGAGGAATGGATTTCCGACAAGAGCCGCCACGTGGTCGACGGCTTGCGCACGCAGCGGCTCGATCAGCCCTATCTGCGCGTGAACGGCCGCTTGCAGCCGGCGTCCTGGAAAGACGCCTTCGCGGCCATCGCCGACAAGGTGAAGGCGACGAGCGCTGCGCGCATGGGCGCCATTGTCGGCGATCTGGCCGGCGTCGAGGAGATGTATGCGCTCAAGGATTTGATGGGCCGGCTCGGCGCCAAGAACATCGACGCGCGGCAGGACGGCGCCGCGCTCGATCCGGCCTGGGGCCGGGCGAGCTATCTGTTCAACGCCACCATCGCCGGCATCGAGCGCGCCGATGCGCTGCTGATCGTCGGCTCCAATCCGCGCCGCGAAGCGGCGGTGCTCAATGCCCGCATCCGCAAGCGCTGGCGTGCCGGTAATTTCCCCATCGGTTTGATCGGCGAGAAGGCCGATCTGACCTATAGTTACGACTATCTCGGCGCCGGTGCCGAAAGCTTGGCCAATCTCGGCAAGAGCAAATTCGCCGAAGCGCTGAAGGCGGCCGAGCGGCCGCTGATCCTGATTGGCGCGGGCGCGCTGGCGCGCAAGGACGGCGCAGCGATCGCTGCGCTGGCCGCCAAGGCGGCAACCGAATTCGGCGCGCTCAAGGACGGCTGGAACGGCTTTTCGGTGCTGCACTCGGCGGCCTCGCGCGTGGGCGCGCTCGATCTCGGCCTGGTGCCGGGCGCGGGCGGTTTGAACGCCGCGCAGATGGCGGCGGGCGGCGTTGACGTCCTGTTCCTGCTCGGCGCCGACGAGGTCGAGGTCAAACCCGGCGCTTTCGTCGTCTATATCGGAACCCATGGCGACCGCGGCGCCCATCGCGCCGACGTGATCCTGCCGGGCGCCGCTTATCCGGAAAAATCGGCGATCTACGTCAACACCGAAGGCCGCGTGCAGATGGCGACGCGCGCCGCGTTCCCGCCCGGGGACGCGCGCGAGGATTGGGCGATCCTGCGCGCGCTGTCCGGCGTGCTCGGCCACACTTTGCCGTACGATTTGCTGGCGCAGCTGCGGCAGATTCTGTTTGCCGCGCATCCGCATTTCATGCGCATCGACCAGATCGCGGCGGGCGCCGCCAGCGATATCGAAAAGCTCGCCAAGCTTGGCGGCGCCGCCGACAAGGCGCCGCTGCGCTCGGCGGTTTCCGAATTCTATCTCACCAATCCAATCGCGCGCGCATCCGCCACCATGGCCGAGTGTTCGGCCCTGGCCAATGCGCCGACCAAGACGGCGGCGGAGTAGCGGCCATGGACATGACCCTGACCGAATTCTTCTTCACCTATGTCTGGCCGCTGATCATCATCCTGGCGGAGTCGGTGCTGCTGCTCGTGTTCCTGCTGGTCGCCATCGCCTATGTCATTTATGCCGACCGCAAGATCTGGGCGGCGGTGCAGTTGCGGCGCGGGCCCAACGTGGTCGGGCCGTGGGGCCTGTTCCAGTCCTTCGCCGACATGCTCAAATTCGCGCTCAAGGAGCCGACGATCCCGGCCGGCGCCAACAAGGGCGTGTTCCTGCTGGCGCCGCTGGTCTCCACCGTGCTGGCGCTCGCCGCCTGGGCGGTGATCCCGGTCAACATCGGCTGGGTGGTCGCCGACATCAATGTGGGCGTCTTGTACATTTTCGCCATCTCCTCGCTCATGGTCTACGGCATCATCATGGCGGGCTGGGCGTCGAATTCGAAATATCCGTTCCTGGCGGCGCTGCGCTCGGCGGCGCAGATGGTGTCCTACGAAGTCTCCATCGGTTTCGTCATCATCACCGTGCTGCTGTGCGCGGGCTCGCTCAATCTCACGACCATCGTGACGGCGCAGCAGCACGGCATCGCCAACATGATCGGCGTGCCGTGGCTCGGCTTCCTGAACTGGTACTGGCTGCCGCTGTTCCCGATGTTCGTCATCTTCTTCGTCTCGGCGCTGGCCGAAACCAACCGGCCGCCGTTCGATCTGGTCGAAGCGGAGTCGGAACTGGTCGCCGGCTTCATGGTGGAATACGGCTCGACGCCTTACGTGCTGTTCATGCTCGGCGAATACGTGGCGATCTGCACCATGTGCGCCATGGGCACGATCTTCTTCATGGGCGGCTGGCTGCCGCCGGTCGCCTTTCCGCCGTTCACCTGGGTGCCAGGCGTCATCTGGTTCACGCTCAAGGCGCTGTTCCTGTTCTTCATGTTCGCCATGGTGAAGTCGATCGTGCCGCGTTACCGCTACGACCAGTTGATGCGGCTCGGCTGGAAGGTGTTTCTGCCGCTCTCGCTGGCCATGGTGGCAATCGTTGCCGCCGTGCTCCAGTACGGCGGGCTGGCGCTAAAGTGAGGATGCGATGAGACTGGATCGCGCGGCCAAGGGCCTGTTGTTGTGGGAGTTCGTGATCGCCATGGCGCTCGGCATCCGCTACCTGCTCGGGCCCAAGGCGACGCTCAATTACCCGCACGAGAAGGGGCCGCTCAGCCCGCGCTTCCGCGGCGAGCACGCGCAGCGCCGCTATCCCAATGGGGAAGAGCGCTGCATCGCCTGCAAGCTGTGCGAGGCAATCTGTCCGGCGCAGGCGATCACCATCGAGGCCGGCCCGCGCCGCAACGACGGCACGCGCCGTACCACGCGCTACGACATCGACATGGTGAAATGCATCTATTGCGGGCTGTGCCAGGAGGCCTGTCCGGTCGATGCCATCGTCGAAGGACCGAATTTCGAATTCGCCACCGAGACGCGCGAGGAGCTTTATTACGACAAGGAGCGGCTGCTCGCGAATGGCGACCGCTGGGAACGCGAGATCGCCAAGAATATGGCGCTCGACGCGCCCTATAGGTGAACCGATGATCGTCGTTGCGCTATTCTTCTATCTGTTTGCCGGGCTTTGCGTGGCGAGCGCCTTCATGGTGATCGCGGCGAAAAACCCGGTGCATTCGGTGCTCTATCTCATCCTCACCTTCGTCAACGCCGCCGGGCTGTTCGTGATGCTGGGCGCCGAATTCCTCGCCATGATTCTGATCGTGGTCTATGTCGGCGCCGTCGCCGTGCTGTTCCTGTTCGTGGTGATGATGCTCGACGTCGATTTCGCCGAGCTCAAGCAGGGCGCGTTGCAATACCTGCCGATCGGCATGCTGATCGGTGGCATCTTCCTCGCCGAGCTGTTGCTGGTGGTCGGCGCCTGGGCGATCGGGCCCGGCATTCCGCAGGCGATCACCGCGCCGATTTCGGCCCAGGTGCCGAATATCGAGGCGATCGGCCTCGTGCTCTACACCCGCTATGTCTATTTCTTCGAGGCTGCCGGCATAATTCTGCTGGTCGCCATGGTGGGCGCCATCGTGCTCACATTGCAGCACCGGGTGCGCGTGCGGCGGCAGAACATCCCCGAGCAGGTCGCGCGTACGCCGGCGACCGCGATGGAAGTGCTCAAGGTTCGCTCCGGGCAGGGGCTGGGGAGCAACACATGACCATCGGGCTCGGACATTATCTCTCGGTTGCCGCCATCCTGTTCACGCTGGGGATTTTCGGCATCTTCCTCAACCGCAAGAACGTGATCGTCATTCTGATGTCGATCGAGCTGATCCTGCTCGCGGTCAATATCAATCTGGTCGCGTTCTCCAGCCATCTCGGCGACATCGTCGGGCAGATCTACGCGTTGTTGGTGCTCACGGTAGCGGCGGCGGAAGCCGCCATCGGGCTCGCCATCCTCGTGGTCTATTACCGCAACCGCGGCTCGATCGCGGTCGAAGACATCAATCTGATGAAGGGCTGAGCGCATGATCCCGAAAAGCATGTCCTCGACCCCGATCGGGGATGGGAACCGGTTTTCGGACACGATCATGCGCAAACGCAAAAGGGCGTAGATGTACCAAGCCATTGTCTTTCTGCCGCTTCTTGGGGCAATCCTGGCCGGGCTGATCGCGATCGCGGGCGCGCGGGCGCGCTTTCCTGGCGAGGGACCGCTGCCCGGCGAAGACGACGGCGGCCACGCCAGTCCGCATGCCCCCCACGCTGCGCATGACGACGCGCACGCCCACGCCGCGCACGGGCACGAACCGGCTGCCGCCGGTTCGCGCACGGCGGAACTGATCACCACCACGCTGCTGCTGATTTCGATGATCCTGTCATGGATCGCCTTCGTGCAGGTCGGCTTCGGCCATCATGACATGCGCGTGCCGGTGTTTACCTGGATGCTGTCCGGCGATCTGAAAGTGGACTGGTCGCTGCGCATCGACACGCTCACCGCGGTGATGCTGGTGGTGGTGACGACGATTTCGGGCTTCGTGCACCTTTATTCCATCGGCTACATGGAAGAGGACCCGTATCGGCCACGCTTCTTCGCTTATCTGTCGATTTTCACGTTCTTCATGTTGATGCTGGTGACCGCGGACAATCTGGTGCAGCTGTACTTCGGCTGGGAAGGCGTCGGTCTCGCGAGCTATCTGCTGATCGGATTCTGGTATCACAAGCCGGAAGCGAACGCCGCGGCGATCAAGGCCTTCGTCGTCAACCGCGTCGGCGATTTCGGCTTCGCGCTCGGCATCTTCGCGCTATTCATGATGGTCGGCGCGATCGACTACGACACCGTCTTTGCGCAGGCGCCGACGCTGGTCGGCAAGACCATTCCGTTGTTCGGCTGGCATCCCGACGCGCTCACCGTGATCTGCTTGTTCCTGTTCACCGGCGCCATGGGCAAGTCGGCGCAGTTTCTGCTGCACACCTGGCTGCCCGACGCCATGGAAGGCCCGACCCCGGTGTCCGCCCTGATCCACGCCGCTACCATGGTGACCGCCGGCGTGTTCATGGTGGCGCGGCTGTCGCCGCTGTTCGAGCTCGCGCCGAACGCGCAGAGTTTCGTCATCTTCATCGGTGCGACCACGGCGTTCTTCGCCGCCACCGTCGGGCTGGTGCAAAACGACATCAAACGCGTGGTCGCTTATTCGACCTGTTCGCAGCTCGGCTACATGTTCGTCGCCATGGGTTCGGGCGCCTACTCGATCGGCATGTTCCATCTGTTCACGCACGCCTTCTTCAAGGCGCTGTTGTTCCTCGGCTCCGGCTCGGTGATCCTCGCCATGCATCACGAGCAGGACATGCGGCACATGGGCGGCCTCAAGGACCGCATTCCCTACACCTATATCGTGATGATCATCGGCACGCTGGCACTCACTGGTTTCCCGCTCACCGCCGGCTATTTCTCCAAGGATGCCATCATCGAGGCGGTCTTCGTGGCCAAGAGCCCAATGGCGCTCTACGGCTTCATTTGTACTGTCGGCGCCGCGCTGCTCACTTCGTTCTACTCGTGGCGTTTGATCTTCAAGACCTTCCATGGCGAGCCGCACGACCGCAAGCATTGGAAGGACGCGCACGAGAGCCCGATGGTGATGTTGATCCCGCTCGGGTTCCTCGCCTTCGGCTCAATCATGGCCGGCCTGCCGTTCAAGGAAATATTCGCCGGCCACGGCGTCGAGGGTTTCTTCGGCTCCTCGCTCGCCTTCGCCAAGAGCAACAGCGTGCTCGAAGATATGGAGCACATCCCGCTCTGGATCGGGCTGATGCCTACGCTGATGATGGCGATCGGCTTCGTCATCGCCTGGCAATTCTATATCCGCCGGCCCGATATCCCGGTCGAACTCGCGCGCACCCATGAGGTGCTCTACAAATTCCTGCTCAATAAGTGGTACTTCGACGAAATCTACGAAGTGATCTTCGTGCGTCCGATGAAGTGGCTCGGCCGGGCGCTCTGGAAGGGCGGCGACGGCTGGCTGATCGACGGCTTCGGCCCCGACGGCGTTTCCGCCCGCGTCCTCGACATCACCCGCAACGTGGTGCGGCTGCAGACCGGCTACCTCTATCACTACGCCTTCGCCATGCTGATCGGCGCGGCCGCGTTCATCACTTGGTTCATGTTCTCGGCGGGGGTTCACTGATGAATTGGCCCATCCTCTCCGTCGTCACCTTCCTGCCGCTGCTCGGCGCGCTGTTCATCATGCTGGTGCGCGGCAACGAGCCGCTGGCAAAGGGCACCGCGCGCTGGGTGGCGATGTGGACCACGCTGGTCACCTTCGCGATTTCGCTGGTGATGGTGGCGCGTTTCGATCCGACCTCGCCGGAATTTCAATTCGTCGAGAAGCATCCCTGGCTCGGCATTGCCTCCTATCACATGGGCGTCGACGGCATTTCCTTGCCGTTCGTGATCCTCACCACCGCGCTGATGCCGATCTGCATCCTGGCGAGCTGGACCGTGATCCAGAAGCGCGTGAAGGAATACATGATCGCGTTTCTGGTGCTGGAAACGCTGATGATCGGCACCTTCTCGGCGCTCGACCTGGTGTTGTTCTATCTGTTCTTCGAAGGCGGCCTGATCCCGATGTTCCTGATCATCGGCGTTTGGGGCGGCCCGCGCCGGGTCTATGCCAGCTTCAAGTTCTTCCTCTACACGCTGCTCGGATCGGTGTTGATGCTGCTCGCCATCATGGCGATGTATTGGGATGCCGGCACCACCGACATTCCGGCGCTGCTGCGGCACGGCTTCCCGCTGGCCTTGCAGAAATGGGCGTGGCTCGCCTTCTTCGCTTCGTTTGCCGTCAAGCTGCCGATGTGGCCGGTGCACACCTGGCTGCCGGACGCGCATGTGGAAGCGCCGACCGCGGGCTCGGTGGTCCTCGCCGCCATCCTGTTGAAGATGGGCGGCTACGGATTTTTGCGGTTTTCGCTGCCGATGTTCCCGTCGGCCAGCCATGACTTTGCGCCGATGATCTTCACGCTGTCGGTGGTCGCCATCATCTACACCTCGCTGGTGGCGCTGATGCAGGAGGACGTGAAGAAGCTGATCGCCTATTCCTCGGTCGCCCATATGGGCTTCGTCACCATGGGAATTTTCGCGGCGACCACGCAAGGGGTGGCCGGCGGCATCTTCCAGATGATCTCGCACGGCATCGTCTCCGGCGCGCTGTTCCTGTGCGTCGGCGTGGTTTACGACCGCATGCATACGCGCGAGATCGCCTTCTATGGCGGGCTGGTCAACCGCATGCCGCTCTACGCGGCGGTATTCATGGTGTTCACGCTCGCCAATGTCGGCTTGCCGGGCACCTCCGGCTTCATCGGCGAATTCCTGTCGCTGATCGGCACCTTCAAGATCAATACCGCGGTCGCCACCATCGCCACCTTCGGCGTCATCCTGTCGGCGGCTTATGCGCTGTGGCTCTACCGCAAGATGATCTTCGGCAACCTGAAGCCGGCGCTCGTGGGCATCAAGGACATTGGCTGGCGCGAGACGCTGATCTTCACGCCGCTGGTCGTCCTCACCATTCTGCTGGGCGTGTCGCCCAAGCCGGTGCTCGATATGTCGGCGGCCTCGGTCGCCCAGCTGCTCGACAATTACAAGCACGCCATCGCGGCGGTCCCGGCGCCAATCAAGGATGCCGGGACCGGCGCCGCTTCGATCAAACTTGAACGAGCCGTCATGCTCCCGCTGAGCGCCGTCCGATGAATCCATTTATGAACTTGCCAGGGCTGCTGCCGATCCTGCCGGAAGCCGTGCTGGCGGGCGGCGCCATGCTGATGCTGATGGTTGGCGTCAGCGCACACCAGAGCGAACGCAGCGCCCGAATCGTGAACGGCTTTTGCGTGGCCGTGCTGGCGCTGGCGGCTTTCGCTGTGGTGATGCTGCCGCCTGGCCGCACCGTGCTGTTCGGCGGCAGCTTCGTGGTCGACGATTATGCACGCTTCCTCAAACTGTTGGCGCTCGCCGGCTCGGGCGGCGCGCTGATGCTGTCGCTCAATTGGCTCACGGTCGAGAAGCAGCAGAAATTCGAATACGGCGTGCTGTTCCTGCTCTCGACGCTCGGCATGCTGATGCTGATCTCGGCCAACGACTTGATCGCGCTTTATCTCGGGCTCGAACTGATGAGCCTGCCGCTCTACGTGGTGGCCGCCTCGAACCGGGACAATGCGCGCTCGACCGAAGCCGGCCTGAAATATTTCGTGCTCGGCGCGCTGTCGTCCGGCATGCTGCTGTACGGCGCCTCGCTGATCTACGGCTTCACCGGCACGGTGAATTTTGCCGGCATCGCCAAGGCGAGCGGGCAGGGCGCCAATATCGGCTTGATCTTCGGCCTGGTGTTCATGTTCGTCGGGTTCTGCTTCAAGATCTCGGCGGTGCCGTTCCACATGTGGACGCCGGACGTCTATGAAGGCGCCCCGACGCCGGTGACCGCCTTCTTTGCCGCCGCGCCCAAGGTCGCCGGCATCGCCATCTTCGTGCGCGCGACCATGGTCGCGTTTCCCGGCATCACCCACGAGTGGCAGCAGATCGTGGTGTTCGTCTCGATCGCCTCGATGGTGCTCGGCGCTTTCGCGGCCATCGGCCAGCGCAACATCAAGCGGCTGATGGCCTATTCCTCGATCGGTCACATGGGTTTCGCGCTGGTCGGCTTGGCCGCGGGAACGCCCGAGGGCGTGCAGGGCGTGCTGGTCTATATGTCGATCTATGTGGCGATGACGCTCGGCACTTTCGCCTGCATCCTCGCCATGCGGCGCGATGGCGTGTTCGTGGAGAACATCAGCGATCTCGCCGGGCTCGCGCGCACGCAGCCCACCATGGCGTTCTTCCTGGCCATGTTGCTGTTCTCGCTCGCCGGCATTCCGCCGCTCGCCGGATTCTTCGCGAAGTTCTATGTGTTCCTGGCCGCCATCAAGGCCGGGCTCTATACGCTGGCGGTCATCGGCGTGCTCACCAGCGTGGTGGGCGCCTTCTACTATTTGACGATCGTGAAGATCATGTACTTCGACGATCCGGTAAAAGGTTTCCAGAGCATGCCGGGCCTGTTGCGGGTGGTGCTCGGCGTGTCCGGTCTGGTCGTTATGCTGTTCTTCGCCTATCCGGCCCCGCTCCTGGATGCGGCGACGGTGGCGGCGAAATCGCTTTTCTGACGCGCGATCCCGAAACGCCGGAACCAGCTTTCGGTCAAGATCGCGCGCGTGAAGATGCACCGCGAAGCCACGGGCCTGGCGGGGGTCCGGCACATAGCCTTCGACAAGCTCGGGTCCACCAACACCGAGGCGCTGGCGCGCGCGCGCGCCGGCGAGAGCGGGCCGTTGTGGGTCACGGCGCGCAGCCAGAACGCCGGGCGCGGCCGGCGCGGCAGCAGCTGGATCTCGCCGGCAGGCAATCTGCACGCCTCGTTGCTGCTGAGCGAGCCGTCGCCCAAACCCTTGGCGCCGCAATTGTCGTTCGTGGCCGCCTTGGCGCTGCATGATGCCTTGTGCGACTGCGCGCCCGGGCCTGGGCCTTTGTTCAAGCTTAAATGGCCGAATGATGTGCTGCTGGGGCCGGACAAGCTAGCCGGCATTTTGATCGAAGGCGAGAGCGTGCCGGCGTTCGCGGTGGTTATCGGTTTTGGCGTCAATTGCGCCGATCATCCGCCCAACACCGATTTTCCGGCGACCGATTTGCTGGCGGCCGGCGTCGTCATCGCGCCTGAGGCCCTATTTGCCGCGCTGTCGGCGGCGATGCTGCGCCGGCTGGCGCAGTGGCAGGCCGGCGCCGGCTTTGCGGCGATCCGCGCCGACTGGCTGGCGCGCGCCGCCGGTCTCGGCAAGGGCATTCGCGTGCGGCTGCCCGAGCGCGAGCTCTCCGGCCGCTTCCATGGGCTCGACGCGGCCGGCAGGCTGCAGGTCGAACAGCCGGATGGGCTCACCACCGTCACCGCCGGCGAAGTATTCGGGCTGGGCGGGACTTGAATATGGCTCAGGGCGCACAGGAACTGGTGTTCGCGCCGCTAGGCGGCGTCGGCGAGATCGGCATGAATCTGTCGATCTACGGCATCGGCGACGCGCGCCGGCGTCAGTGGCTGGCGGTCGATCTCGGCGTGTCGTTTGCCTCGGAAGAACACCTGCCGGGCATCGACCTGATCCTGCCCGACATCCGCTATCTGGTGGAGGAGCGCAAGAATCTCGCCGGCCTGGTGCTGACCCACGCGCACGAAGACCATTTCGGCGCGCTGATCGACCTGTGGCCACGGCTCAAGCTGCCGGTCTATGCCACGCCGTTCACCGCCGCGCTGCTGGAAGCCAAGCGGGCGAGCGAGCCGGGCGCGCCGCAAATCCCCGTCAACATCGTCCAGCGCGGCAGCCGTTTTAAAATCGGGCCGTTCGACATCGAACTGGTGTCGATGGCGCATTCAATTCCGGAATCGAATGCGCTCATCATACGCACGCCTTGCGGTGCGGTGCTGCACACCGGCGACTGGAAACTCGATCCGACGCCGGTGCTCGGCGATGTCACCGACGAAAAAAAATCTGCGCGCGCTCGGCGACGAGGGCTGCCTCGCCATTGTCGGCGATTCCACCAATGCGGTGCGCGATGGCCGTTCACCGTCGGAAAAGGATGTAGCGAAGACCATCGCGGAGCTAGTCAAGACCGCGCGCGGACGCGTGGCGGTGACCACGTTCGCCTCCAACGTGGCGCGCCTGCGCACGGTTATCGATGCCGCCCGCGCCGCCGGCCGCGAAGTGGTGGTGGTCGGCCGCGCCATGGAACGCGTTATCCAAGTCGCACGCGAGACCGGCTACCTGGAGGGCGTGCAGGACCTGCGCCCGGCCGATGCCTATGGCTATCTGCCGCCGAACAAAGTGGTGGCGCTGTGCACCGGCAGCCAGGGCGAGCCGCGCGCGGCGCTGTCGCGCATTGCGCAAGATCAGCATCCGGACGTAACGCTGTCGCGCGGCGATCGCGTGATCTATTCGGCCCGCACCATTCCCGGCAACGAGCGCGAAGTCGGCCGCGTCATCAACGGGCTGATCGACCAGGGCATCGAGGTGATCACCGACCGCACGCACTTGGTGCACGTCTCCGGCCATCCGCGCCGCGCCGAACTGGAAGAGCTGATCGGCTGGGTCAGGCCGAAAATCCTCATTCCCGTGCATGGCGAAGCGTTGCATCTCAGCGAGCACGCGGCGCTGGCCCGCCGCTGCGGCGTCAAGGAGGTCGTGCAATGCCGCAATGGCGATCTGGTGCGGCTTTCGCCGACGGCCGGAATCATCGATGAACTGCCGTCAGGGCGGCTCTACAAGGACGGTTCGCTGCTGGTCGAGGCCGACGCGCGTATGGTCGCCGACCGCCGCCGCTTGAGTTTTGCCGGCGTGGTTTCGGTCGCGCTCGCGCTCACCGACAAGGGCGAACTCGTCGACGATCCCTCGCTCGACCTGATCGGCATTCCGGAGCGCGACCGCGACGGCGGCCTCATATACGAGGCGGTCAACGACGCGGTGCACGAAACGCTCGCGTCGCTGCCGCGCGCGCGCCGCCGCGATCCCGACGCGGTGGCGGAGGCCGTCCGCCGCGCCGTGCGCGCCGCGGTCAACGAGCGCTGGGGCAAAAAGCCGATGTGCCACGTGCACGTGTTGGCGGTATGATGAACAGACATCGGGTTTACCCGATGTCTGCAATAACAATGCCCAAGTCGGCTAAAGCCGGCTTGGGGTAGCCGGAATGCCCAACAGAGGAAATCGATGATCGGTCGTCTCAATCACGTCGCCGTCGCGGTGAAGGACATCGCCCAGGCGACGAAAGTCTATCGCGACATCCTGGGTGCGGAGGTTTCCGACCAGGTGCCGCAGCCTGCCCATGGCGTCACCACCGTGTTCATCACGCTGCCCAATACCAAGATCGAACTGCTGGAGCCGCTGGGTGACAATTCTCCGATCGCCAAGTTCCTCGAGCGCAATCCGGATGGCGGCATTCATCACGTCTGCTACGAAGTGCCCGATATCCGCGCTGCCCGCGACGCGTTGAAAGCGCAAGGGGCGCGCGTGCTCGGCGACGGCGAGCCGAAAACCGGCGCCCATGGCAAGCCGGTGCTATTCCTGCATCCGAAGGATTTCTGCGGCACCTTGGTCGAACTCGAGCAAGCCTGATCCAATATGGCCATCGGCACCGTCATCGCGATCTATTTCATCATCTGGTGGGTGGTGCTGTTCGCCGTGCTGCCCTGGGGCGTGCACAGCCAACAGGAAAGCGGCGAGGTAATGCCCGGCACCGAGCCGGGCGCGCCGGCGGTACATCGCATCTGGCGCAAGCTGGTGTGGACCACCGTGATTGCCGGCGTGGTGTTCGGTATCGTCGTGGTGGTCTACCAGGCGGGCCTGATCCCGTTCGAATTCCTCAAACGGATTTCCAATCCGCCGCATTTCTGAAGCGGCAAGCCGATCGTCAGCGCGCAAAAAAAGAGCAGGGCGCGATGCCCTGCTCGTCGCATTTGGTTGTCCCTATCCCCGAGCTTGTTCGTGTTATGCTCAAGGCGGCGGCGATTTCCGCGCCCAGGACTTGGCTCCTCCCAAGACTTGGACCGCACGTTGGAGCCGGCTTTTTGACGCCAAGTCTCCATTCCCACGGATGCAGGACGCTAGCCGATCGTCGTAGTGCTGTCACCTCTAATCCGTCGGTGCGCGATCAAAATCGTTGCGTTGAGCGCGGTCGGCGCCGCGACGGCGGATGCCAGAGGGGTGAACCTCGCTAGCGGATGCCTGGCTGCCTAATTTCTAGTCCTGCGGTCGTATGCGGCATGCGGTCCGGCCATCGGATCGACGGTTCAGCGGCCGGTTTTCACACCATCAACGCGGCTTTAGAAGGCTGGCGGGAACAGCTAAAAGAAACACGTATAAGTCGTATTCCCATGCTGGGTAACCGCGCCGCCTTGTGTTTTTGCGGCCGATCCGCTTTCACTCGGGCCTCAGTTCGCCCCCCAATTCCGAGCCACCCGCACATGCGCCTGTCCCGCTTCTTCCTGCCGATCTTACGCGAAACGCCGAAGGAAGCGGAGATCGTCTCGCATCGGCTGATGCTGCGCGCCGGCATGATGCGGCAGGAGGCCGCCGGCATCTATGCCTTCCTGCCGCTCGGCTTGCGGGTGTTGCAGAAAATCTGCCAGATCGTGCGCGAGGAACAGGACCGCTCCGGCGCCATCGAACTCTTGATGCCGACCATCCAATCCGCCGACCTGTGGCGCGAGAGCGGACGCTACGAGGCTTACGGCAAGGAGATGCTGCGCATCAAGGACCGCCACGAACGCGACATGCTGTACGGGCCGACCAATGAGGAAATGATCACCGAAATCTTCCGCGCCTATGTGCGTTCGTACAAGGATCTGCCGCTCAATCTCTATCACATCCAATGGAAATTCCGCGACGAAGTGCGCCCGCGCTTCGGGCTGATGCGCGGCCGCGAATTCCTGATGAAGGATGCCTATTCGTTCGACGTCGACCAGGCGGGCGCGCAGCATTCCTACAACAAGATGTTCGTGGCTTACCTGCGCACCTTCCAGCGCCTGGGCTTGAAATCGATCCCGATGCGCGCGGAGTCGGGGCCGATCGGCGGCAACCTGTCCCACGAATTCATCATCCTCGCCTCGACCGGCGAGTCGGAGGTGTTCTGCCACAAGGACTATCTCGATTTTGCCGTGCCCGGCGAAGACGTGGATTTCGATAACGTCGCGGGTCTGCAATCGATCGTCGATAAATGGACCTCGCGCTACGCCGCCACGTCCGACATGCATGACACCGCCGCCTTCGCAAAAATCACGCCCGACAACCAAGTCTCGGCACGCGGCATCGAGGTCGGCCACATTTTCTATTTCGGCACCAAATATTCCGAGCCGATGAAGGCTGTGGTGGCGAGCGGCGAGGGCGGCGAAGTGCCGGTGCACATGGGCTCCTACGGCATCGGGCCGAGCCGCGCCTGGTCGCCGCCATCATCGAGGCCTCGCACGACGAGGCCGGCATCATCTGGCCGGAGCCGGTGGCGCCGTTCAAGGTGGCGATCCTCAATTTGAAGCAAGGCGATGCCGCAACCGACGGCGCCTGCAACCAGCTTTATAAGGAGCTCACCGGTAAGGGCGTCGAGGTGCTGTATGACGATCGCGACGAGCGGGCCGGCGGAAAATTCGCCACCGCCGATCTGATCGGGCTGCCTTGGCAAGTGATGGTCGGCCCGCGCGGGCTGGCCGAAGGCAAGGTCGAGGTCAAAAAGCGTGCTGGCGGCAGCCGCGAGATGATGACTCCATCGGCCGCGCTCGATTTGCTGGGGCGGTGATTTTCCTTTCAATCCGGGACGCTTTCGTCACACGCCCGCCCAAGCCCCAGCGCCCCATGCTGTGGCCGCATTTGGGTTTCAGGTTTGGCAAGGGATTGCAGTCTCGCAACGGCGCTGCGACGTCAAAATAACTGTGCGTTGCCAAACACTTTAACGCTGAAACAGGGCATGAATCCGCCAGAATCGTGTGAAAATCCCGTGACGGGAACCAGTAATCAATGACCGAGCCCAACGGGACGCGGCCCTTCTCCCCGTTCGAGTGGATGTTGTCGCTGCGCTACTTGCGGGCGCGGCGCAAGGAAGGATTCATCTCGGTGATTGCCGGGTTCTCCTTCCTCGGCATCATGCTCGGCGTCGCCACCCTCATCATCGTGATGGCGGTGATGAACGGCTTCCGCAAGGAACTGCTCGACAAGATTCTCGGACTCAACGGGCACCTGCTGATCCAGCCGCTGGAAAAGCCGCTGACCGATTGGCAGGAGGTGGCCGCGCGCATCGCCAAGGTACCCGGCATCCGCCTGGCCGCGCCGATCGTCGAAGGTCAGGCGCTGGCGTCCTCGCCGTTCAATGCCGGCGGCGTATTGATCCGCGGCATCCGGCTGATGGACCTGGAGAAGCTTCCCTCCGTCGCCAAAAACATCAAGCAAGGCACGCTGAAAGGCTTCGACCAGGGGCAGGGCGTGGCGATCGGGCGCCGGCTCGCCGACCAGCTCTCGCTGCGCTCGGGCGACAACATCACGCTGGTGGCGCCGCGCGGCGCGGTCACGCCGATGGGCACCACCCCGCGCATCAAGGTCTACAAGATCGCGGCGGTGTTCGAGATCGGCATGTCGGAATACGATTCCGCCTTCGTGTTCATGCCGCTGCAGGAAGCGCAGGCCTATTTCAACCGCGCCGGCGATGTCACCGCCATCGAGGTCTATACCGACGATCCCGACCGGGTCGACCGCTACCGCAAGGCGGTGAGCGACGCCGCGCAACGGCCGATCTTCATGATCGACTGGCGCCAGCGCAACGCTACCTTCTTCAACGCGCTGCAGGTCGAGCGCAACGTGATGTTCCTGATCCTGACCCTCATCGTGCTGGTGGCCGCGCTCAACATCGTGTCCGGCCTGATCATGCTGGTGAAGGACAAGGGCCAGGACATCGCCATCTTGCGCACCATGGGCGCCACGCAAGGCGCGATCATGCGCGTGTTTCTGATCACCGGCGCCGCCATCGGCGTGGTCGGCACGCTGGTCGGCTTCCTGCTCGGAGTCGTGGTGTGCCTGAACATCGAGAACATCCGCCAGTTCCTGTCCTGGCTCACCAATACCGAGCTGTTCTCGCCCGAGCTCTATTTCCTCTCCCATCTGCCGGCCGACATGGACACCGGCGAGACCACCTCCGTTGTGGTCATGGCGCTGACGCTGTCGCTGCTCGCCACGCTCTATCCGTCCTGGCGCGCGGCGCGCCTCGATCCGGTGGAGGCGCTGCGCTATGAGTGAGACCATCATCAAGGGCATCGAGTTGGTGGAGGATAAGGTCGAGGACATCCCCGTCCTGTTCCTGCACGCGATCGAGCGCCAATACCGGCAGGGCGACGCCACGCTGCACATCCTCAACGGCGCGGAACTGGCGATCTGGCCCGGGCAATCGGTGGCGCTGGTGGCCCCCTCGGGCGCCGGCAAATCGACGCTGCTGCACATCGCCGGCCTGCTCGAGCAACCCGACCATGGCGACGTCTATATCGACGGGCGGGCCACCGCGATCCTGCCCGATGCCGAGCGCACCCGCATCCGGCGCAACGAGGTCGGCTTCGTCTACCAGTCGCATCATTTGCTGCCGGAATTCACCGCGCTGGAAAACGTGCTGCTGCCGCAGATGATCCGCGGGCTGTCGCGCGGGGAGGCGAAAAAGCGCTCGATTGAGCTGTTGGCCTATCTCGGCCTGAGCGACCGGCTCACGCACCGGCCGGCGGAGCTTTCCGGCGGCGAGCAGCAGCGCGTCGCCATCGCGCGCGCGGTGGCCAACGCGCCGCGCATTCTTTTGGCCGACGAGCCGACCGGAAATCTCGATGTGCACACCGCCGACCACGTGTTCGCAGCTTTGACGCAGCTCGTGCGCGCCTCGGGGCTGGCCACCATCATCGCCACCCACAATATGGAACTTGCCGGCCGCATGGACCGGCGGGTGACGTTGCGGGAGGGCGTGGTGGTGGAGATGGATTGAGTGGGCGAAGAAACGCTTTCAACATTTTGTTTATATTGATGAAATAGAGCCGATATCGGTGCTGTTTTATTCCACTTGACTTGAGAACATAGCATGAACTATGTTCCCTCTCCGTTCCGGGAGAGAACCATGTTCAAAGCCATGCTCCAAGAAGCCGCCGCGCTCGCCTCGCTCACGCTGTTCGTCGGCATGATCGCCATCTGGTCGCAGGTGTTCAGTAATCTTTAAAGCCGAGCGGCACGGAGTTTCAGCCGTCATGCCCGGCCTTGTGCCGGGCATCCACGTCTTAAAACGCTGGGCCGGCTCAAAGACGTGGATGGCATCGGAAGTCGGGCTTGCCCGACTTCCGCATTATTTGTTTGCCGCAAGTCGGGTAAATCCCGACTTGCGGTGACAAGCCCGGCCATGACAAACGGAGAGCCCTGGGAAAAGCGGGCATAGGGCAGTTCGGTGCGTCGTTCACAGTAGACGCGGGCGCTTACTGTCCCCACTCTGGGTGAGACAAAGGAATCACCCAAGTTACAGGCAGCTATGGCCGCGCTCGATTTCGTGCATTTGCACGTGCATTCGAACTTTTCGCTGTTGGAAGGCGCGATTCCGCTCGCGCGCCTGGCCGAGCTCGCCAAGGCCGACAAGCAGGCGGCGCTGGCGCTCACCGACACCGACAACATGTTCGGGGTGCTGGAATTCTCCGAAAAGCTTAGCGGTGCCGGCGTGCAGCCGATCGTGGGCTGTGCGCTGGCGATCGATTTCGGCGACACCGACCATGGCGCCCGCAACGGCAATGCGCCGGCCCCGCGCGAGCGCATCGTGCTGCTGGCGGCGCGCGAGGCCGGCTATCGCAGCCTGATGCGGCTGTCCTCGCGCGCCTTCCTCGACACGCCGTCGAACGAGCCGCCGCGGCTCAAGCTCGAATGGCTGGAAGGGGAGACTGACGGCATCATCGCGCTCACCGGCGGGCCCGGCGGGCCGCTCGACAGCGCCATCGCGGCCGGCCAGAGCCATCTCGCCACCACCCGGCTCGACGCGCTCCACCGTCTGTTCGGCGACCGCCTCTATGTGGAATTGCAGCGCCACGGCACTGCCAACGAGCGCATGACCGAGCCGGTGCTGATCGACCTCGCCTATGACAAGGGCATCCCGCTGGTCGCCACCAATGAGCCCTATTTCGCCAGCGCCGCCGACTACGAGGCCCATGACGCATTGATCTGCATCGCGGAAGGCCGGCTGCTCGCCGAAACCGACCGCCGCCAGCTCACCGCCGAACACCGCTTCAAGAGCCGCGCCGAGATGGGCGAGCTGTTCGCCGATCTGCCGGAGGCGCTCGCCAACACCGTCGAAATCGCCGAGCGCTGCGCCTTCCGTCCGCACACCCATCAGCCCATCCTGCCGCGCTTTTCGGTCGGCGAAGGCGGCAGCGCGGTCGACGAGGCGACCGAATTGCGCAAGCAGGCGGAAGCGGGCCTTTCTCGCCGGCTCGCGAGCGCAGGGCTGGCGCCCGGCCACAGCGAGCAGGACTACCGCGAGCGGCTCGACTTCGAATTGGGCGTCATCGCCCGCATGAAATATCCCGGCTACTTCCTGATCGTCGCCGATTTCATCCAATGGGCGAAGGCGCAAGGGATTCCGGTCGGTCCCGGCCGCGGTTCCGGCGCCGGCTCCCTGGTCGCTTATTCGCTCACCATCACCGATCTCGATCCGATCCGCTTCGGGCTCCTGTTCGAGCGCTTCCTCAACCCCGAGCGCGTGTCGATGCCGGACTTCGACATCGACTTCTGCCAAGACCAGCGCGACAAGGTGATCGAATACGTGCAGCAGCGCTACGGCCGCGACCGCGTCGCGCAGATCATCACCTTCGGCACGTTGCAGGCGCGCGGCGTCTTGCGCGACGTCGGCCGCGTGCTGCAGATGCCCTACGGTCAGGTCGACAAGCTGTGCAAGCTGGTGCCGCAGAATCCGGCCGCGCCGGTGACCCTGGCGCGCGCGATCGAGGACGAGCCGAAGCTGCAGGCGGAAGCGGAAAACGACCCCGTCGTCAAACGCGCCTTTGCCATCGCCCGCAAGCTCGAAGGCCTGACGCGCCACGCCTCCACCCACGCCGCCGGCATCGTCATCGGCGACCGCGCGCTGTCGGAACTGGTGCCGCTCTACCGCGATCCCAAATCCGACATGCCGGTGACCCAGTTCACCATGAAATGGGTGGAGCAGGCGGGGCTGGTGAAATTCGACTTCCTCGGCCTGAAGACGCTGACCGTGCTCGACCGCGCGGTGAAACTCGTCCGGCGGCGCGCCATCGACATCGATCTGCTGAAAATCCCGCTCGACGACGCTCCAACATTCGAGATGCTGGCGCGCGGCGATACGGTCGGTGTGTTCCAGGTGGAAAGTCAGGGCATGCGGCGCGCGCTGATCGACATGCGGCCCGACCGTTTCGAGGACATCATCGCGCTGGTCGCGCTCTACCGCCCCGGTCCGATGGCGAACATTCCGACCTATTGCGCGCGCAAGCTCGGTTTGGAGCCGGTCGAATATCTGCATCCGAAACTGGAGCCGATTCTCGAGGCGACGTACGGCATCATCACCTATCAGGAACAGGTGCAGCAGATTGCCCGCGACCTGGCCGGCTACAGCCTGGCGGAAGCCGACATCCTGCGGCGCGCCATGGGCAAGAAGATCAAGAAGGAAATGGACGCGCAGCGCGGCCGTTTTCTCGCCGGCGCGACCGAACGCGGCGTCGACAAGGCGATCGCCGATACGATTTTCGATGCCTGCGCGAAATTCGCCGAATACGGCTTCAACAAGTCGCATTCGGCGCCCTATGCGCTGCTCACCTACCAGACCGCCTACATGAAGGCGAATTTCCCGGTCGAATTCCTGGCCGCATCGATGACGCTGGACATGGGCAATACCGACAAGCTCGCCGAGTTCCGCGCCGAAGCCGAACGCCTGGGCATCAAGGTCGATCCGCCCTCGCTCAACCGGTCGCACGTCGCCTTCGAGGTGGACGGCAACACCATCATCTATGCGCTGGCCGCGCTCAAAGGCGTCGGCAAACAGGCGGTGGAAGCGATCATCGCGGCGCGCGCCAGCGCTAAGTTCGCCGATCTGGCGGACTTCGCCGACCGCATCAATCCGCGCGCCGTCAACAAGCGCGTGCTGGAAAGTCTCGCGCAAGCCGGCGCCTTCGATGAGTTCGAGGCCAATCGCGCGCGCGTGTTTCCGGTTATGGACCGCGTCCTCGCGCGCGCCCAGCGCGCGCACGATAGCGCGACCGTCGGGCAGAACGAATTGTTCGGCGGCGGCGGCGCGCGTGAGCCGATTGTGCTGCCGCAGGCCGAGCCATGGCTGCCGGCCGAGCGGCTGCGGCGCGAATACGAAGCTGTCGGTTTTTTCCTGTCCGGCCATCCGCTCGACGACTACGCCGCCGTGCTCAAAAAACTGCGCGTGCAGTCCTGGGCCGATTTTTCGCGCGCGGTGAAAGCCGGCGCCACGGCCGGGCGCGTGGCCGGCACGGTCGTGTCGCGCCAGGAGCGGCGCACGCGCACCGGCAGCAAGATGGGCATCATCGGGCTGTCCGACGCCACCGGCCACTACGAGGCGGTGATCTTCTCGGAAGGCCTCGCCGAATACCGCGACCTGCTCGAGCCGGGCACGGCGGTGCTGCTGTTCCTGTCGGCGGAAGTGCAGGGCGACGAGGTGCGCGCGCGCATCCAGTCGGCCGAGCCGCTCGATGCCGCGGCCGCGAACCTCAGTCAGGGCTTACGCGTTTTCCTGCGCAACGAAGCGCCGATCGAGGCGGTCGCCAAACGCCTGGAGCAGATTCCGCGGGCCACGACGCAGGTCGGGCCTGCCCGATCTGCGCAAGGAAATGCCGACGGCGAGGTGAGCATGGTTTTAATGCTGGCGGCCGGCACCGAGGTGGAGGTCAAGCTGCCCGGGCGCTTCAAAATCTCGCCGCAGATCGCCGGCGCCATCAAGGCGGTGCCGGGGGTGGTGCAGGTCGAGGCGCTGTAGCGCCGCTGCATTCGCCTGCCTTGCATCCCCAAATCTGCCCCTATATAAGCCCCACCATCACTCACGCGGACCTTTGGCTTTAGGCCCCGACAATGGGTCAAAAACGCCGTCCGGTGGCCCCCTAATACGGGCTCACACACGTCCGCGGCGGATCAACCGGAGAAGATTATGGCGCTTCCTGACTTCAGCATGCGCCAGCTTTTGGAAGCTGGCGTGCATTTCGGCCATCAGGCCCACCGTTGGAACCCGAAGATGGGGTCTTACATCTTCGGCACCCGCAACAATATTCACATCATCGATCTCGCCCAGAGCGTGCCGATGCTGCATCGCGCGCTGCAGGCCGTGAGCGATACCGTCGCCAAAGGCGGCCGCATCCTGTTCGTCGGCACCAAGCGGCAGGCGCAGGACGCCATCGCCGACGCCGCCAAGCGTTCGGCGCAGTATTACGTCAACTCGCGCTGGCTCGGCGGCACGCTGACCAACTGGAAAACCATCTCCGGCTCGATCTCGCGGCTGCGCAAGCTCGACGAGATGCTCAGCTCCGGCGACGCCGGCGGCTATACCAAGAAAGAACGCCTTACCATGCAGCGCGAGCGCGACAAGCTCGACCGCTCGCTCGGCGGCATCAAGGACATGGGCGGCGTGCCCGACCTGCTGTTCGTGATCGACACCAACAAGGAAGACATTGCCATCAAGGAAGCGCGCCGGCTCAATATTCCGGTGGCGGCCATCGTCGACACCAATTCCGATCCGGCCGGCATCAACTTTGTGATACCCGGCAACGACGACGCCAGCCGCGCGCTCTCGCTCTATTGCGATCTCATCGCGAAAGCGGCGATCGACGGCATTTCGCGCGCGCAAGGCGAGATGGGCGTCGATGTCGGCGCGGCCGAGAAGCCAATCGTCGAGGAGGTGCCGACGGCGCCGGCTTCAAGCGATCTCGGCTTCGAGCAATTGCCGGGGCCGCGCGGCGTCGCCGACGACCTCAAGAAGCTGCCCGGCATTTCGCCGGCGATCGAAAAGCAACTCAACGATCTCGGCATCTTCCACTATTCGCAGATTGCCGAGCTCAACGAGAAGGCCGCCCATAACGTCGGCGAGGAGGTTGGTCTGCCCGGCCGCGTCCCCGGCTGGATCGCCAAAGCCAAGGAACTGACGGCTGAGTAACCGACGCCGCGCGTGACGAACGAGGACGAAGAATGGCGAATATCACGGCCCAGATGGTCAAGGAGCTGCGCGAGTCGACCGGCGCCGGCATGATGGATTGCAAGGCCGCGCTTACCGAAACCAACGGCGAAATGACGGCGGCGCAGGACTGGCTGCGCAAAAAGGGACTTTCGAAAGCCGCCAAGAAGGCCGGCCGCGTCGCCGCGGAAGGCCTGATCGGCGTGCTGGTGCAAGGCACCAAAGGCGTCGTGGTCGAAGTCAATTCGGAAACCGACTTTGTCGCCCGCAACGACCTGTTCCAGGGCCTGGTGAAAATGATCGCCGACGTCGCGCTCGACGCCGGCACCGATGTCGAGAAGATCAAGGCCGCCAAGGCCGGCAGCATCACGGTCGCCGAAGCCATAACCGACACCATCGCGAAAATCGGCGAGAACATGACCTTGCGCCGTGCGGCGGTTTTGTCTGTCGGCACCGGCGCGATCGGCTCTTATGTGCACAGCTCCTTAAGCGACGGTCTTGGCAAGATCGGTGTCTTGGTCGCGCTTGAATTGTCCGGCAATTCGGACGAGCTCAAGGCGTTCGGCCGCTTGGTCGCCATGCATGTCGCCGCCTCCAATCCACAGGCGCTTGACCCTGCCGGGCTCGACCCCGCCGTGGTGGCGCGCGAGAAGGACGTGCTGGCCGACAAGTTCAAGGCGCAGGGAAAACCGGCCAATGTGATCGAGAAGATTGTCGAGTTCGGCTTGAAGACCTTCTATAAGGAGGTCTGTTTGCTCGAACAGGCGTATGTGCACGATCCGGGCAAGAGCGTCGCGCAGGCACTGAAGGAAGCCGAAGGCAAAGTGGGCGGGCCGATCAAGATCGCCGGGTTTGTGCGTTTCGCACTTGGCGAAGGGATTGAAAAGCCGGAGGCCGAAGCGGCCGCTTAAGCTGCAGTTGCGGCTGCCGCGGGCTCTCGTCGGTCCAATGGAGGGTCGCTACGCATGAGTGATCCGGTTTACCGTCGCGTTATCGTCAAATTGTCCGGCGAAGCGCTCACCGGCGCCAAAGGATTCGGCATCGATCAAGCGACGGTGGATCGGCTGGCCGCCGATCTGGTGGCGGCGGCCAAACTCGGTATCGAACTCGGCGTGGTGGTCGGCGGCGGCAATATTTTCCGCGGCGTCGAGGTGTCCGGCAAAGGCGTGCCGCGCCCGGTGGGCGACACCATGGGCATGCTGGCGACCGTGATGAATTGCCTGGTGCTGGAGGCCGCCATCGAGCGCACCGGACGCGAGGCACGCACGCTGTCGGCGCTCGCCATGACCGCGGTGTGCGAGACCTATAACCGCAAACGCGCGATGAAAAACCTCGCCAAGGGCCGCGTCGTGCTGCTGGCCGCCGGCACCGGCAATCCGTTTTTCACCACCGACACCACGGCGGTCCTGCGCGCCGCCGAACTCGACTGCAAGGCGGTGCTCAAGGCCACCAATGTGGATGGGGTCTATACCGCCGATCCGAAGAAAGATCCGAAAGCCAAACGCTACGAGAAGCTCAGCCACCAGGAGGCGATCGAGAAGGACCTGCGGGTGATGGATTCCACCGCCTTCGCGCTTGCCCGGGAAAACCACATGCCTATCATCGTGTTCTCGATCGCCGATAAAGGCGCCATCGAGGCCGTTCTGCGCGGCAAGGGCCGCTCGACGGTGATTGGCTAGGCCGACCCGCGTTTAGCCGGCGGCGTCATGTTCGGGGGATCGCCATGACAATCGCTACGTACGATATCAACGAGATCAAGCGCCGCATGCAGGGCGCCAGCGCGGTACTCAAGACGGAATTGTCCGGCCTGCGCACCGGCAGGGCCTCCGCCCATATGCTCGATCCGGTCATGGTCGACGCCTATGGCGCGCAAATGCCGCTCAATCAGGTGGCCAGCGTCAGCGTGCCGGAGCCGCGGCTGATCACGGTCAATGTCTGGGACCGCGCGCTGGTGCATGCGGTGGAAAAGGCGATCATCAATTCCAATCTTGGCTTATCGCCGGCGACCGAAGGGCAGATGCTGCGGCTGCGCATCCCCGAACTCAACGAGGAGCGGCGCAAGGAACTGGTCAAGATCGCGCACAAATATGCCGAAACCGCGCGCGTGGCGGTGCGGCACGTGCGCCGCGATGCGATGGACGTGATCAAGAAACTGGAGAAGGATCACAAGATCAGCAAGGACGACCACGACCGCTATTCCGGCGATATTCAGAAGGCGACCGATTCCGGAATCACCGAGATCGACCATATGCTTGCGGCCAAGGAAAAGGAGATCCTCACGGTCTGAGATTGCGCGCATGGTCCCGAAAAGCCTGTCCTCGAACCGGTCGGGGATCGCAAGCGCTTTTCGGATGCGGCCATGCGCCTGGAAAATGTTAGGTCAGGATTCCGATTCGACACGAACGAAACGGCTCAAAGTACATGCCCGAGGCAGAGCTTCCGCAAAGCATCGCGCCGCCGTTCGAGGAGGCGCCGCGTCACGTCGCCATCATCATGGATGGCAACGGCCGGTGGGCGGCGGCGCGCGGACTGCCGCGCGCAGAAGGGCACCGGCGCGGCGTCGAGGCGCTGCGACGGACGATCCGCGCGGCCGGCGCGATCGGCATTAAATTCATCACCATCTTCTCCTTCAGCGCGGAAAACTGGGCGCGGCCCGCCAACGAAATCGGCGAGTTGATGGGTCTGCTGCGCCGCTTCGTGCGCAACGACCTCGCCGAGTTGCACCGCAGCGGCGTGCGCGTGCGCGTGATCGGCGAGCGCAACGGGCTCGATCCCGACATTGGCCGGCTGTTGCTGGAAGCGGAAGAACTCACCAAGAATAACGACGGCCTCACTTTGGTGGTGGCCTTCAATTACGGCGCGCGCCAGGAGATCACGCGCGCGGCCCGGCGCATCGCCGAGGACGTGGCGCGCGGCCGCCTCAAGCCCGCCGATGTGACCATGGAGACGGTCGGCGCTTTTCTCGACGCACCGGATATCCCCGATCCCGATCTCATCATCCGCACCAGCGGCGAGCAGCGGCTGTCGAATTTTCTGCTGTGGCAGGCGGCTTATAGCGAATTGGTGTTCGTGCCGATCTATTGGCCCGATTTCGACCGCGCCGCGCTCGAGGCGGCGATCCGCGAATACCAGCAGCGCGAGCGCCGGTTCGGCGGCCTAGTCGCCAAGACCGGATCCTGAACCCGTGGCCGAAGCCAACCCCGTTTCCGGACCGGGCGACGCCGGCGGGCCTATGGCCGCGGCCACGAACAATCTCGCGTTGCGCATCGTCTCGGCGGCCGTGCTGGGGCCGCTGGCGTTGCTGACGGCTTATCTCGGCGATTGGCCATTCGCGCTATTTTGGGGCGCCGCCGCCATCGCCGTGTTGTGGGAATGGACGACGCTGGTCGCCGGCCGGAACCACCGCATGATGTTGTCCTCATGCGCCAGCGCGCTTGCCGTGGCCGCGCTGGTCGCCTGGCTTAGCCGTCCGATCACCGCGATATTGCTGATCGGCTTGGGCGCGCTCGCGGCCTTGATTTTTGCGCCGCGCGAGCGGCGGCTGTGGATTACCGCTGGCATCGGCTATTCCGGCACCATGCTGCTGGCGCCGCTGCTGCTGCGCGCCGACGACGTCGCCGGATTTTTCGCGATGGTGTTGTTGTTTGCGGTGGTGTGGTCGACCGATGTTCTGGGATATTTCGGCGGGCGCGCTTTTGGCGGTCCGAAATTACTGCCGGCGATCAGCCCGAAAAAAACCTGGTCCGGTGCGATCGCCGGCGCGCTCGGCGCAATGATCGTCGCCGTTGTGGTCGCGGGATTTTTTGGATCGTTCGACCGGACCACGATTGCGATCATCGCGCTGCTGCTGTCGGTGGTGGCGCAGCTCGGCGATCTGCTGGAGTCCTGGGTCAAGCGCCAGTTCGGCGCCAAGGATGCCAGCCATCTTATTCCCGGTCATGGCGGGGTGATGGACCGGCTCGACGGTTTTTGGGCTGCGGCCCTTGTCGGCTGCCTGATCGGATTGTTGCGCGGCGGCTTCGAGGGCTGCGCGCGCGGCCTGCTGGTGTGGTGAGGGCATGACCGCACCCAGCCTTGCCCGAGCGAAACCGCTGCCGGCCGCGGCCGTGCGCCGCGTCACCATTCTCGGCGCCACCGGTTCGATCGGCGCCAGCACCATCGATCTGATCAAGCGGAACCGCGAGCGCTATGGCGTCGAGGCCGTTAGCGCCGGCCGCAATGCGGCAGCGCTTGCGAAGATCGCGCGCGAGGTCGGCGCGCGCTTTGCCGTGGTCGCGGATCCGGCGGCTTACGGCGATCTGAAAGACGCCTTGGCCGGCACCGGCATCGAGGCGGCGGCAGGCGAGGCCGCTCTGCTCGAGGCGGCGCAGCGTCCGGCTGACTGGGTGATGGCGGCCATCAGCGGTTCGATCGGCCTGAAGCCGACGCTGGCGGCGATCGAACGCGGCGTCACCGTCGCGCTCGCCAACAAGGAATGTCTGGTTTGCGCCGGCGCCTTGTTCATGCGCCGCGCCGCGAGCGCCGGCGCCACTTTGCTGCCGGTCGATTCCGAGCACAATGCCATCTTCCAGGCGCTCGGCGCGGGCGCCCGCGCCGACGTCAAGCGGGTGATCCTGACCGCCTCCGGCGGGCCGTTCCGCACCTGGCCGCTGGAGGCCATCAGGGCGGCAACGCCGGAGCAGGCCTTGCGCCATCCCAACTGGTCGATGGGCCCGAAGATCACCATCAATTCGGCAAGCCTGATGAATAAGGGTCTCGAGTTGATCGAGGCCCATCATCTGTTCGCGCTCAAACCGGATGAGATCGACGTGCTGGTTCATCCGCAATCGGTTGTGCATGGCCTGGTCGAATTCCGCGACGGCTCGGTCGTGGCCCAGCTCGGTTCGCCCGACATGCGGATTCCGATCGCCCATTGCCTGGCCTGGCCACAACGGCTCGACGGGCCCGCGGCACGACTTGATCTGGCGCTGGTGCGCGAATTGACCTTTGAAGCCCCCGATCTCGCGCGCTTTCCGGCTCTCGCGCTGGCGCGGCAAGCCATGGCGACCGGCGGGGCGGCGCCCACCGTGCTCAATGCGGCCAATGAGATCGCCGTCGCTGAGTTCATTGGCGGCCGAATCGGCTTTGCCACAATCACCGCGCTGGTCGAAGCGACGCTGGACGAGGCCGCCCGGCGCGGGGTCTTGGCGGAACCGGCCGGAATTGATGCCGCCCTCGCCATTGACCATATTGCAAGAAGTATAGCGTTGGCCCTCTTGCCCGAAATTGCCGTAAAGTCATCCTAGTAAAGTTTTGATAACGATTAAGGCGCCATCCGGCGGGACGAGGGTGCGATGAGTATCGACATTATGGGGGGCTTGGGCGCATTCGGCGGCAGCCTCGTTGGCTATCTGGTCCCGTTCCTGTTTGTGCTGACAATTGTTGTGTTTTTTCATGAGCTTGGCCATTTCCTGGTGGCCCGCTGGTGCGGCATCAGGGTGCTGGTGTTCTCGATTGGTTTCGGTCCGGAAATCGTCGGCTTTTACGACCGTTATGGCACCCGCTGGAAAATCTCCGCGGTCCCGCTCGGCGGCTATGTGAAATTCTTCGGCGACGAAAATGCGGCAAGCGTGCCCGATCATGAGGCCGCTGCCGCCATGAGCGAGGCCGAAAAGGCCGTCAGCTTTGTCCACAAGCCGGTCGGCCCGCGCGCTGCGGTAGTGGCGGCCGGACCGATCGCGAATTTCGTGCTGGCGATCGTCATCTTCGCCGGCGTTTTTATGATCGTCGGCAAGCAGACCACCAGCGCCCGCGTCGACACGGTCCAGCCGGCGAGCGCCGCCCAGGCCGCCGGTTTCAAGCCGGGCGACCTGGTGGTGGCCATCGACGGCAGCAAGATCGACAGTTTTTCCGACATGCAGCGCATCGTCAGCGTCAGCGCCGGCGAGCCGCTCAATATCGAGGTCGAGCGCGGCGGCGTGCATGTCACGCTCAAAGCGACGCCTGAGCTCAGGGAGCTCAAGGACAATTTCGGCAACGTGCATAGGCTCGGCGTGCTCGGTATCAGCCGCTCCATGGCGCCCGGTGACATTAAGACGCAGAAAGTCGGGCCGTTGCAGGCCGTGGTTATGGGGGTGCAGGAGACCTGGTTCGTGGTCGATCGCACCCTGTCATACATCGGCGGGGTTTTTACCGGACGGGAAGCCGCCGATCAGCTTGGCGGTCCCATCCGTATTGCCCAGGTTTCCGGCCAGGTAGCGTCGGCCGGTTTTGTCGCACTCATCCATCTGACGGCGGTTTTGTCGATTTCGATTGGGCTTTTGAACTTATTCCCAATCCCCCTGCTCGATGGCGGTCACCTTTTGTTCTATGGAATCGAGGCGGCGCGGGGCCGGCCGCTTTCCGAGCGTGCGCAAGAGGTAGGCTTCCGAATCGGCTTGGCGATTGTCGTCATGCTGATGATATTCGCGACCTTTAACGACATTCTCCACCTCGCTACCTCCTAAGCGTTGCCGCCCGGCAACTTTTTGAGGGGAAAGGGATAGTTGTGCCGGCAAGTACGTTTGCAGTGCCTTTAAAACGCTGTACAACGCTGGCAAAAGCTAGCCCGACAGTCTGTCGAACCCGGAGCGGGGGCGGACGCAAAGATCGAAAAAAAGGCGCTCGGCGCATGGGACTTGGTGTGCGGGTTTTGCGGGGGCTGGCCCTTTGTTTCGTTGTCCTCGGCGGTATCGCTGTTGGGACCGGAATTATGGGCGTGGCGGCCTCCGGCGTTGCGATCGCGCAGACCGCCAGCTCGGTCGTTGTGCAAGGCAACCGCCGGGTCGAGGCCGAAACCGTCCGTTCCTATTTCAAACCGGGCCCCGGCGGCCAGCTTGGTCCGGCGCAGATCGATGCCGCCATCAAGGCGCTTTACGCCACCGGTCTATTCCAGGACGTGCACATCGATAATTCGGGCGGCCGGCTGGTGGTCACGGTGGTCGAGAACCCGGTGATCAATCGCATCGCCTTCGAAGGCAACACGAAGGCTAAGGACGAACAACTCAGCGCCGAGATTCAGTCGAAGCCGCGCGGGACATTGTCGCGGCCGAAAGTCCAGGCCGACGTCCAGCGCATCATCGAGATTTATCACCGCACCGGCATGTTCGATGTGCGGGTCGACCCGAAGATCATCGAGTTGCCGAACAACCGCGTCGATCTCGTATTCGAGATCACCGAAGGCGGAAAAACCGGCGTACGGAGTATCCGTTTCGTCGGCACCCATGCGTTCTCGGACGGCCGCTTGAAGGACGTGATCAAGACCGCCGAGAGCAATTGGGTCAGCTTCCTGCAAAGCAGCGATATCTACGATCCGGATCGCGTGGAAGCCGACCGCGATTTGTTGCGCCGCTTCTATCTAAAGCACGGCTATGCGGACGTGCGCGTCGTCTCGGCGGTGGGCCAATACGAGCCGCCGTTGACGCCGATAGGGAAATGGCAGTGGACGCCGGTTCGGGGCAAGCGGGGACCCGGATTTATCATCACTTACACGATCGACGAGGGTCCGAAATATCACATCGGCACCATTGATGTGGTGTCGAATGTGCACGCGATCGATCCGCAATCGTTACGCAACAGGCTCAAGCTCTCGTCGGGGGATGTCTACAACGCCGATCTGGTCGAGAAGAGCGTCGAGTCGATGACGATCGAAGCGGCCAAGCGTGGCTTCGCCTTTGCCAGTGTGCGTCCGCGCGGCGACCGCGACGTGGCGAGGAAACTCATCAATCTCACCTTCGTGGTCGAGGAAGGCACCCGCGCCTATATCGAGCGCATCAACATTCGCGGCAATACCCGGACGCGCGACTACGTGATCCGCCGCGAATTCGATATCGGCGAGGGCGATGCTTATAACCGCGCGCTGATCGACCGCGCCGAGCGGCGGCTGAAAAATCTGGGCTTTTTCAAATCGGTCAAGATCACCAACGAGCCCGGCTCGGCGCCCGATCGGGTTGTCGTCAACGTCAATGTCGACGAAATGCCAACCGGCGAGTTTTCCGTCTCGGGCGGCTACTCGACCGCCGATGGTTTTATTGGCGAAGTCAGTATCGCCGATCGCAACCTCATGGGCCGCGGCCAGTTCGGTAAAGTATCGGTGAGCTTCGGCCAATATACGCGCGGCTTCGATCTGTCGTTTGTCGAGCCCTATCTGCTCGGCTACCGCATGGCTGGAGGAATCGACCTTTTTGCGCGCCAGTCCCTGGCCACATCATATGTATCCTACAATACGCAATCGATCGGGACCAATTTGCGCCTTGGCTTTGCGCTGTCTGAAGAACTCGCGTTTCAGCCGCACTATTCGATTTATCAGCAGAAAATCACGCTTCCGGACAAGTACAATAACTGTATCAAGTCGCCGCTATGCGTGGATCAATGGCGGACCCGGCTGAATCCGACCGACGAATTATTCGCCAATCCGGCGTATCCGACGAGCTTGAACCGATGGCGGAAAGTGCTTCGCCGACGGCGAAGCGGCGCTTCCCGTTCGCAAGGAACTGGCGAACGGTGCTGTCATGGTGTCATTGGTCGGTTATTCGCTGGCCTACAACACCCTCGACAACAACAAGTCGCCGACCAGCGGTCTCTTTGCCGAATTCAAACAGGATTTGGCGGGCGTCGGCGGTGACGTGAATTTCATCCGTTCGAGCATCGAAGCGCGCAACTACTACGAAGTCTTCCCGGACGTGGTTAGCGTTGTCAGGCTGCAGGGCGGCCACCTTGCTGGCTGGGGCAGCAAGGATTTGCGCATGCTGGATCAATTCCAGATGGGCCCGAACCTGGTACGCGGCTTCGCGCCGGCCGGCATTGGTCCACGGGACACTACGCCACATACTACCAACGATGCGCTCGGCGGCAGCATGTACTGGGGCGTGAGCGTCGAGGCGCAAACCCCGCTCTACTTCCTGCCCAAGGAGGTCGGCATCAAGTTCGCGGCCTTTGTCGATGCCGGTTCGCTGTGGAACTACAGTGGCCCGACCACTTGGAACGTGACCGGCGAAAAACTGCATGTCGCCGAATTCCAGCGCGGTGCGGTCGTCGATCGGCGTGGGTTTCATCTGGAATTCCCCACTGGGGCCGCTACGCTTCGACTTTGCTTACCCGGTGACCAAAGAAAGCTACGACCGTACGCAGATCTTCCGCTTCAGCGGTGGCACGAAGTTCTAATCTTGACCGCGCTTGACGGCACGGCGCTAGCGGTATGAGCGAGCCGGTATTCTCACGACACGCGCGGGGTCTCACGCTTGCTGAGATCGCCGCCTTGACCGGCGCCGGGCCGCCGCCGGCGGAGCTGGCTACGCGCCGCATTGTCGACGTTGCTCCGCTTGATCTCGCGGCGCCGAATGCAGTGAGTTTTTTCGACAACAGGAACTACGCCGCAACCGCCGGCGTGACCCATGCCGGCGCCTGTTTCACAACGGCGGCTCTCGCCAAGCATCTGCCGCCGAATGTGCCGGCCTTTGTCGTGCCCGAGCCGTATCACGCCTTCGTCGCGGTGGCGCGCGCATTGTTTCCGCATGCGCTGCGGCCGTCCTCGCTCGCCGAGGCGGGCGCGGTCGCCGGCGCCCATGTGCATCCGAGCGCGCGGCTGGAAAATGGCGCCACTATCGAGCCCGGCGCGGTGATCGGACCGCGGGCCGAGATTGGCGGCGGCACCATCATCGGGGCGACGGCCGTGATCGGGACCGACGTGCGGATCGGTCGCGATTGCTGCATCGGCGCTGGGGCCGTGATCACCGATGCGCTGATCGGCGACCGGGTCATCATCCATGCCGGCTGCAAAATCGGCCAGGATGGCTTCGGCTTCGTGATGGGCGGAAGCGGCCATATCAAGATTCCGCAGGTCGGGCGCGTCATCATCCAGGACGACGTCGAGATCGGCGCCGGCACCACCATCGACCGGGGCGCCATTCGCGACACGGTGATCGGCGAGGGCAGCAAGATCGACAACCTGGTCCAGGTAGGCCACAATGTCAGCATTGGCCGCTGCTGTGTCGTTGCGGGGCAATCCGGGATTTCCGGCAGCTCGACGCTCGAGGATTTCGTCGCGCTGGGCGGGGGCGTCGGTGTAAGCGACCATGTGACGATCGGCGAAGGGGCACAACTTGCCGGCGCAAGCCATGTCCATGCCGATGTTCCGCCGGGTGCGCGGTGGGGCGGGACACCGGCCAAGCCGCTAAAGATGTGGTTCCGTGAACTGACGGTGCTCGCAAGAATGGCGCGCACCAATGGCGCAGCCGAAACGCCGGCGGATGAGTGAGACGAGTGCGATGGATAAAGCGGTGACAAAACTGGAAGCGGCCGATATCGCGACGGTGCTCAAGATGTTGCCGCACCGTTATCCGTTTCTCATGGTCGACCGGGTAATCGACATGCGCGGTGACGATTTTGCCATCGGCATCAAGAACGTCACCTTCAACGAGCCGCATTTCCAGGGGCATTTTCCAGGCAATCCGGTGTTTCCCGGCGTATTGATGATCGAAGGCATGGCGCAGACGGCCGGCGTGCTTTGCATCGCGAAGACCTATGTGACCAGGCCGAAATCGGTCTATTTCCTGACCATCGACAATGCGAAATTCCGCCGGCCGGTTTTGCCGGGCGACACCATCGAGTACCACATGACAAAGATGGCGCAGCGCCGGACCATGTGGTGGTATCGCGGCGAGGCCAAGGTCCGCGGTCAGATCGTTGCCGAAGCGAAAGTCGGCGCCATGATTTCCGACGCATGAGCCCAGGCATGATCGATCCCTCGGCGCGGATCGAGGCCACGGCGGCGATCGGACCCAATGTTACCATCGGCCCGTATTGCACCGTCGGCCCGCATGTGACGGTCGGCGAGGGCTGCCGACTGGTTGCGCATGTGAATCTCACCGGCCACACCATGATCGGCCCGCGCACCGTCATTCATCCATTCGCCTCGCTCGGTTCGCCGCCGCAATCGGTGCATTATCGCGGCGGTGCGACCCGGCTCGTGGTCGGCGCCGATTGCGACATCCGTGAACATGTCACTATGAACATCGGCACCGAGGATGGCGGCGGCGTAACGCAGGTTGGCGACCGCGGTTTTTACATGGTCGGCGCGCATGTGGGGCACGATTGCAAAGTCGGCAGCAACGTCGTGGTCGCCAACAACGTTTTGCTGGGGGGCCACGTGAGCGTCGGCGACCACGTCGTGTTCGGCGGCGGCGTGGCGGTGCGCCAATTCGTGCGCATCGGCGAGGGCGCCATGATCGTGGGTTTAAGCGGCGTTCGGGCCGACGTGGTCCCTTGGGGCACGGTGCAGGGGCCGCTCGCCGATCTGGTGGGTCTCAACGTCATCGGCATGCGCCGGCGCGGGTTTAGCAAGGCCGAAATCCAGCATTATCGCAAAGCCTACCAGGCGCTATTTTTCGGTGACGGGGAATTTCGCGCCCGGCTTGAGCGCGCCGCCGTCGAGTATGGCGACGATGCGCTGGTGGCGAAGATGATAACCTTCATTCGCGCCGGCAAACGGCCGCTCACCATGGGCGGCAAACGCGGCGAGGGCGGCAAGCTCAAAGAGGATGCATGAGCGCCGCGCCGGACCTGCGTCAGGAAGCTCCGCTCGCGCTGATTTGCGGCGGCGGCAGCCTTCCCTTGGCGGTCACGGACTACGTCGCGGCGCGCGGGCGCAGCGTTTTGTTGTTTCCGCTGCATGGCGCCGCCAAGCCGGCTGATTACGCCGGGCGGCCGCATCATTGGCTTTACCTTGGACAGAGCCGGAAATTTGCGCGCATTGCGCGCGCCGCCGGCTGCCGCGACTTGGTGTTCATCGGGTCACTGGTGCGGCCGGCCTTGTGGCAGATCAGGCCCGACCTCAAGACGCTTATGATGATGCCGCGCATCGCCGCGGCGTTTCGCGGCGGCGATGACCATCTGCTGTCGAGCATTGGACGTCTGTTCGAACGGGAAGGTTTCCGCCTGCTCGGCGCGCACGAAGTGGCGCCGGAAATTCTGATGCCGGAAGCCACGCTCGGCCGCGTGCAGCCTTCGGAGCGCGATCGCTTCGATATCGCCTTGGGGCTGGACTATCTACGCGCCGCCGGACCGTACGACGTTGGGCAGGCCGTGGTGGTGGCCGGCAAGCACGTGCTGGCGGTGGAGGCGGCGGAAGGCACCGATGCGATGCTCGCCCGCGTCGCCGATATGCGCGCCAGCGGCCGCGTGCGCGCGCCCGCCGGCAGCGGTGTGCTGGTGAAGGCACCCAAGCGCGGGCAGGACAAGCGCTTCGATCTGCCGTCGATCGGTCCGCAGACCGTCGAAGGAGTTGCGCGCGCGGGGCTTGCCGGCATCGCCGTGGTCGCCGGTTCGACGATTATCGCTGAACCTGTGGCACTGACTGCCGCAGCCGACCGCGCCAATATTTTCGTAATCGGCACGCCGGCCGGGGCCGAGCGATGAACCGTGCGCCGGAGGCAGGCCCGCATATCTTTCTGGTGGCCGGCGAAGACTCCGGCGACCGGCTCGGTGCCGCGCTCACCGCTGCGATCAGGCAACGCAGCCAAGGCAGTGCACGGTTTTCCGGCGTCGGCGGCGTCCATATGGCGCAAGCGGGCGTGCCAAGCCTGTTTCCGCTTGGCGATCTGGCGATCATTGGCTTTGCCGCCATTCCAGCCAGCCTGCCGAAAATAGTGGCGCGCATTCGTGAGACCGCCAACGCCGTTATCGCCGCCAAGCCGGATGTTCTGGTCATCATCGACAGCCCGGAATTTACCCATCGCGTGGCGCGGCGCGTGCGCGCCCGCATGCCGGCGATCCCGATCGTCGATTACGTGTGCCCGTCGGTCTGGGCTTGGCGGCCGGGCCGCGCGCGCGCGATGCGTGCCTACGTCGATCATGTGCTGGCTTTGCTGCCATTCGAGCCGGCGGTGCTGCGGCAGTTGGGCGGGCCGGCCTGCACCTACGTCGGTCATCCCTTAAGCGAACGGGTTACGAGCCTGCGCCCAAATGCACAGGAGGCGCGCCGGCGCCTCGGCGATCCGCCCCTCCTGCTGGTGCTGCCGGGCAGCCGCGCCGGCGAAATTCGCCGGATGGCAGGCGTGTTCGGTGCGGCGGCGGCGCTGGTGGCCGAACGGGTTGGGACGCTGGAGGTGGTCGTACCCGCGGTGCCGCGGCTTGCCGCCACGGTGCAGGCGGCGGTTAAGTCCTGGCGCATCCCGGCGCGGGTGGTGACCGAACCGGACGACAAGGATGCGGCCTATCGCACGGCGCGGGCTGCGATCGCCAAATCCGGCACCTCGACGCTCGAACTGGCGCTCGCCGGCATCCCGATGGTGGCCGCCTACAAGGTGCCGCTGCTGGAGGAATTGATGGCCCGCCTGCTGATCAAGGTTCCAAGCATTATCCTGGCCAATCTGGTCCTGGGCGAGAACGTGGTGCCGGAGCTTCTGCAGCGCGCCGCTACGCCGGAGCGGCTGGCCGCCGCCTTGCTGCCGCTATTGAGCGATACGCCCGAACGCAACCGACAGATCGAGGCCTTTTCCCGGCTGGATAACATCATGGAGATCGGCAAGGCGTCGCCCAGCGACCGAGCCGCCGCCGTGGTGCTTGATTGCGCCGACAGGTTTAACCAACCTCAACGCGAAACAGTGGAATCCGCCCCGCCAACAGCGTAGTTTGCTTCGTTCGGCCCGATCGGCATATGCCCATGGCCGCTAACTGGACTTATCGCCTTTGACCATCCCGACCCGCGCCGCGATCACCGCCGTCCACGGCTACCTGCCGCCGGACCTGCTCACCAATGCCGAATTGGCGCGCATGGTGGACACCAGCGACGCCTGGATCACCGAACGCACTGGCATCAAGGAACGCCACATTCTGAAGGGCGAAGGCCTCGGCACCTCGCACATGGCGGCGGAAGCCGTGCGCGGCCTGTTGCAAAAAACCGGCACCAAGCCGCAGGACATCGACCTCTTAATCTGCGCCACCACCACGCCGGACATGCAGTTTCCGTCGACCGCCAATCTGATCTGCGACATGGTCGGCGTGAAGAATATCGGCTCATTCGACGTGCAGGCGGCGTGCTCGGGTTTTCTCTATTCGCTCACCGTCGCCACGCAATTCATCGCCAACGGCACCGCGCGCAAGGTGGTGGTGGTCGGCGCCGACAAGATGTCGTCGATCATCGACTATCGTGATCGCGCCACCTGCGTATTGTTCGGCGACGGCGCCGGCGCCGTGCTGCTGGAGCCGAACGCCAACGGCTACGGCATCATGGACACGCTGATCCGTTCCGACGGCTCCGGCATGATCCATTTGCATCAGAAGGCCGGCGGCAGCCGCATGCCGGCGAGCCCGGAGACGGTCGCCAAGCGCCTGCACTACGTCCACCAGGAAGGCGCCGCCGTCTACAAGTTCGCCATCGCCCGCATGGCGGAAGTCGCGGCCGAGATCATGGCGCGCAACAATCTGCGCGCCGACATGATCGACTGGCTGGTGCCGCACCAAGCCAACAAACGCATCATCGAGTTCGACCGCCGAGCGCATGCACCTGCCGATGGACAAGGTGATGGTGACGATCCACAAATACGGCAACACCACCAACGCCACGATCCCACTCTGCCTGTGGGACTACGAAGCAAAGCTCAAAGCGGGCAACCGCCTGCTGCTCGCCGCTTTCGGCGGCGGCTTCACCTGGGCCGGCGTCTATGTGCAATGGGCCTACGACGGCGCCAAAGCGCCGAAACTCAATGGCAAGAGCGGAAATGGCAAGGGCGGCTGACCGCCGCCCGAACCGTTCGAAACAATCCGCTAGCGCCTATTTCCGCGCGAGATCGGCACGTAATCGCGCGTGGTGGCGCCGGTATAGAGCTGGCGCGGGCGGCCGATCTTCTGCTTCGGATCCTCGATCATTTCCTTCCACTGCGCGATCCAGCCGACCGTGCGCGCGACCGCGAACAGCACGGTGAACATGGTGGTGGGGAAGCCCATCGCCTTGAGCGTGATGCCCGAATAGAAGTCGATATTCGGATAGAGCTTCTTCTCGATGAAATAGTCGTCATGCAGCGCGATCTTCTCCAGCTCCATGGCGACGTCGAGCAGCGGATCGTCCTTGACGCCGAGTTCGGTCAGCACCTCATGGCAGGTCTTCTGCATGATCTTGGCGCGCGGGTCGTAGTTCTTGTAGACGCGATGGCCGAAGCCCATCAGCCGGTAGGAATCGTTCTTGTCCTTCGCGCGCTTGATGAATTCCGGAATGCGGGCGACCGAACCGATCTCACGCAGCATGTTGAGCGCGGCCTCGTTGGCGCCGCCATGCGCCGGGCCCCACAGGCAGGCGCAGCCGGCGGCGATGCAGGCGAACGGATTGGCGCCGGAGGAGCCGGCCAGCCGCACGGTCGAGGTGGAGGCGTTCTGCTCGTGGTCGGCGTGCAGGATGAAGATGCGGTCCATGGCGCGCGCCAAGCACCGGGTTCGGCTTGTAATCCTCGGCCGGCACCGCGTAGCACATGCGCAGGAAATTCGACGCATAGTCGAGATCGTTCTTCGGATACACGAACGGCTGGCCGATGGAATATTTGTAAGCCATGGCGGCGAGCGTCGGCACCTTCGCGATCATGCGCAGCGAGGCGATCATGCGCTGGTGCGGATCGGAGATGTCGGTGGAGTCGTGATAGAACGCCGACAGCGCGCCGATCGAACCGGTCATCACCGCCATCGGATGCGCGTCGCGCCGGAAGCCCTGGAAAAACCGGGCCATCTGCTCATGCACCATGGTGTGGCGCGTGACGCGATAGTCGAAGTCGGCCTTCTGCTGCGGCGTCGGCAGTTCGCCGTACAGCAGCAGGTAGCAGGTCTCCAGGAAGTCGCCGTGCTCGGCGAGTTGTTCGATCGGGTAGCCGCGGTAGAGCAGGACACCCTGGTCGCCGTCGATGTAGGTGATCTTGGATTCGCAGCTTGCCGTCGAGGTGAAGCCCGGGTCGTAAGTGAATAGGCCGCTTTCGCTGTAGAACTTGGAGATGTCGAGCACCTCCGGTCCGATGCTGCCGTCGTAGACCGGGAAATCCCAGTTCTTATTGCCAACGGTGATGGTGCCGGATTTCTTCTTGGCGTCGGTCTTGGCGTCCATGGTCGAGCCCTCGATTTAGCGGCGAGCGGTGCGGGTGGAAACCTGTGGCCGGGAGCCGAGACGCCGGGCGAGGCGAGCGGGTTCCGGCCGCTTTTTGGGTATCCCATCCTTGTGTGCGCTGCAAGATAGACCACCTTGCGGCCTGCCGCTTAGACATAAATCAAGTCGCCGCGGCGCTGGCGCGGAATACCCACAGGACGCGGTTTAGCCTATCTGATCCCGCAATCGGGCCAGGCTCTCGTCCTTGCCCAGCACGGTCAGCACGTCGAAGATCGGCGGCGATGTGGTGCGCCCGGTGAGCGCGGCCCGCAGCGGTTGCGCCACCGCGCCGAGCTTGAGGCCGGAGCGCTCGGCAAAGCCCCGCACGACGGTTTCGATCGCCTGCGGCGCCCATTCCGTGACCGCTGCCAGCTCCGGCACGAGCGCCGCGGTCACGGATTTGGTCTCGGGGGTAAGCAGGCTCTTGGCCTGGTCGGTCATTTCCAGCGGGCGGCTGGCCCAGATAAATCGCGTTGAATCAAATAATTCGACTAAAGTCTTAGCGCGTTCCTTTAAGGCCGGCATGGCCATCAGCAGCTTGCCGCGCAGGGCCGGCGTCAGTTTGCTGGCGAGGTCCTGCCCGCCGGCGATATGCGGCAACAGCCCCTCCAGCGCAGCGAGCACGTCGGCGTCGGAACTGGCCCGGATGTAATGGCCGTTGAGGTTTTCCAGCTTGGCGAAATCGAAGCGCGCCGGGGAGCGGCCGATGGCGGCCAAATCGAATGCGGCGATCATCTCCTCGGTGCTGAAGATCTCCTGGTCGCCATGCGCCCAGCCGAGGCGGACCAGGTAATTTCGCATCGCCGCCGGCAGATAGCCCATAGCCCGGTAGGCGTCGACGCCGAGCGCGCCATGGCGCTTGGACAATTTGGAGCCGTCCGGCCCGTGAATCAGCGGGATGTGCGCCATGATCGGCACATTCCACCCAAGCGCCTCGTAGATATGCTTCTGCCGGGCACCATTGGTGAGGTGGTCGTCGCCGCGGATGATGTGGGTGACGGCCATGTCGTGGTCGTCCACCACCACCGCCAGCATGTAGGTGGGGTTACCGTCCGAGCGTAGCAGCACCAGATCGTCGAGATCGGAATTCTGCCAGACCACGCGGCCCTGCACCTGGTCCTCGATCACGGTTTCGCCGGTCAGCGGCGCCTTGAGGCGGATGACCGGCTTGACGCCCGGCGGCGCCTCGGACGGGTCGCGGTCGCGCCAGCGCCCGTCATAGAGCTTGGACCGGCCCTCGCGGCGGGCCGCCTCGCGCATCTCGGTCAGTTCCTCCGGGCTCGCGTAGCAGCGATAGGCCTTGCCGGCGGCCAGCAGCTGCTCGGCGACTTGGCGGTGGCGCGCCGCGCGTGAAAACTGGAATACGATCTCGCCGTCCCAGGCGAGCCCGAGCCAGGTGAGCCCGTCGATGATGGCGGCGATGGCCGCGGCGGTCGAGCGTTCGCGGTCGGTGTCCTCGATCCGCAGCAGCATCTTGCCGCCATGCCGGCGCGCATAGAGCCAGTTGAACAGCGCGGTGCGGCCGCCGCCGATATGGAGAAAGCCGGTAGGGGACGGGGCGAAACGGGTGACGACGGGCTCGCTCATCGCGCGCCGTCTACCACAGTTGCGGGGAAAGGTGTCAGCGCAATTGACATTGAGCCGAGTGACACGTCATGGCATAGGCCGCCGGCCGGTTTGGGGGCGGGATCATAGTGTCGGACTTGAAATCGAGGAAGCATGGCCACGGACGAAAAAGCAAGCGGCAATGCGGTACCGGCTGAAGCCGGGCGCGATTTCATCCGCGACATCGTGCAGGCCGATCTCGATGCCGGGCGCGTCAAGGCAGTGGTCACCCGCTTTCCGCCCGAGCCGAACGGCTATCTGCATATCGGCCACGCCAAGTCGATCTGCCTGAATTTCGGCATCGCGGAGGAATTCGGCGGGCGCTGCCACCTGCGCTTCGACGACACCAATCCGACCAAGGAAGAGCAGGAATATATCGACGCCATCGAGCACGACGTGCGCTGGCTCGGCTTCGACTGGGGCACGCACCTCTATCACGCCTCCGATTATTTCGAGCGGCTCTATGGCTGGGCGGAGGATCTGATCCGCGCCGGCAAGGCCTATGTGGACGACCAGAGCCAGGACGAGATCCGGCATAACCGCGGCACCTTGACCGAACCGGGCAAGAACAGCCCGTTCCGCGACCGCGCCGTGGAGGAGAACCTCGACCTGTTCCGCCGCATGCGGGCCGGCGAATTCGCCAACGGCGCGCGCGTGCTGCGCGCCAAGATCGATATGGCGTCGGGCAACATCAATCTGCGCGATCCGGTGCTCTACCGCATCCTGAATGCGCCGCATCCGCGTACCGGCACGGCCTGGAAAATCTATCCGAGCTACGACTTCGCGCACGGCCAGTCCGACGCCATCGAGGGCATCACCCATTCGATCTGCACGCTCGAATTCGAGGACCATCGGCCGCTCTACGACTGGTTCATCGAGAATTTGAACGTGCCGTCGCGGCCGCATCAGTACGAATTCGCGCGCCTCAATCTCACCTACACGGTGTTGTCCAAGCGCGTGCTCACCGAGCTGGTGCGCGGCGGCCATGTGAAAGGCTGGGACGATCCGCGCATGCCGACGCTGGCGGGCCTGCGCCGGCGCGGCGTGCCGCCGGCAGCGATCCGCGATTTCATCAAGCGCATCGGCGTCGCCAAGGCCAACAGCCTGGTCGATGTCGGCATGTTCGAATTCTCGGTGCGCGAGGCGCTCAACAGAACCGCATTGCGGCGGATGGCCGTGCTCAAGCCGCTCAAGGTCACGATCGAGAATTACCCGGAAGGGCAAACGGAAGAATTGGACGCGGTCAATCATCCCGACGATCCGGCGGCGGGCTCCCGCAAGATCAAATTCGGCCGCGAGCTTTTTATCGAGCGCGACGACTTCATGGAGAACCCGCCGAAAAAATTCTACCGGCTGTCGCCCGGCATGGAAGTGCGGCTGCGCTACGCCTATTTCATCACCTGCCGCGAGGTGGTGAAAAACGCGAACGGCGACGTGGTCGAATTGCGCTGCAGCTACGATCCCGCCACCAAGGGCGGCAACGCGCCGGACGGCCGCAAGGTGAAGGCGACCATCCATTGGGTGTCGGCCAAGCATTCGGTGCCGGCCGAGATTCGCATTTACAACCCGCTGTTCCTGAAACCCGACCCGGACGCGGCGAGACTTCGCCGCGGACCTCAACCCCAACTCGCTGGATATTTTGCGTGATGCGCGGCTTGAGCCGGCGCTCGTCGAAGGCAATAGTCCGAGAGCCGGTGCAGTTCGAGCGCCAGGGCTATTTCTGCCTCGATCCCGACAGCGCGCCCGGCCAACTGGTGTTCAACCGCACCATCGGCCTGCGCGACACCTGGGCGAAGGAAAAGGCGGCGGGGTAGCTGTCAGTCTTTGCGGCTCGTTTCGCTCGCACCGCCGGATGGCGGCGTGCGTGTTCACAACCGTTCTCCTAGCCACAACTTGCGGCTGCTTTAGCATGGGTTCCCAGCGAACAGCGTGAGCGTCGGGGGGCGCCGCGCCATGGCCGACAACGAGCAACGCCGCACGCGCGCCAAAGCCTGGGCAGCGGAGATCGACGCCGCGCGCCGGCGCGCCGGGATCGTGTTGCCAGCCGGATGGGCCGAGCGCGCCTCTTGGCTGGGCCGAATACTCTCGCAATGGGCGCTCGCCGAACTCGCGCCGGGCCGGCTGGGGCCCTGGCTGCCGGTCGCCTTCGGTTTCGGAATCGTGCTGTATTTCACCGCCGACCGGGAACCGGCCGCCTGGGCGGCCTTGGGCGCCGCGCTCGCCGGCGCCATCGTCGCATTCATGCTGCGCCGGCGCGCCTTTGGCTTTGCCGTGGCGCTCGGCTTTGCCGCTACCACTGCCGGATTTGCCACCGCCACGCTGCAGACGGCGCGCATCGCCCATCCGGTGCTTTCGTTCGCGACATGGAGCGCCGCCGTTACCGGATTTGTCGAGACGCGCGAGGAGCGCGCGCGCAGCGACCGCATCGTCGTGCGCGTGCAGCACATCGAGGCGCGCCGTCTCGATGCAGCCCCGCAACGCGTGCGCGTCGCGGTGCGCAAGGGCACGGCGCCGGCGGTCGGCAGTTTCGTCGCCTTCAAGGCGCATCTGGCGCCGCCGCTCGCGCCCTTACGGCCCGGCGGTTACGACTTCGCGCGCGATTTGTATTTCCAGCGCATCGGCGCCTCCGGCTTTGTGCTGGGGTCGGTCAAGACTTTGCCGGCGCCGGAAGCGCCAGGTCTCTGGTTGCGTTACGCGGCGCTGCTCGACGGCCTGCGCGAGGGCATCAATCGTCGCATCCACGCGCTGCTGCCGGGCGATCGCGGCTCGATCGCCTCGGCGCTGATCACCGGCAAACGCAACGAGATTTCGGCTCCGGTGAGCGACGCCTTCTACGTCTCGAGCCTCGCCCATGTGCTGGCGATTTCCGGCTATCACATGGCGGTGGTGGCGGGCATCGTGTTCTTTTTCATCCGCGCGGGTCTGGCGCTGATCCCGTCGCTGGCGAGCCGCCATCCGATCAAGAAATGGGCGGCCGCCGGCGCGCTCGTCACCGCGGCCTTCTATCTCGTGCTTTCGGGCGCCAGCGTCTCGACCCAGCGCGCCTTCATCATGATCGCCATCGTGCTTGCCGGCGTCATGCTGGACCGGCCGGCGCTCACGTTCCGCACCATCGCGGTGGCGGCTTTCGCCGTGCTGCTGCTGACGCCGGCGGCAATCGTGCATCCGAGCTTCCAGATGTCGTTTGCGGCCGCGCTCGCGCTGATCGCGGCCTATCAATATGGTTTGCCGTGGCGCGCCAAGGCCGACACCTCGGCCGGTGCGCGCGTCGCGCTGTGGGGCGGGCGCGAAATCGCCGGTGTGGTGCTGGCCTCGCTGGTCGCCGGGCTCGCGACCACGCCATATTCCGCCTATCACTTCCATCGGCTCGCGCCTTACGGCGTGCTCGCCAATCTGCTGGCCATGCCGGTGATTTCCGCCTGGGTGATGCCGATGGGCATTCTCGGCGTCGTCACCATGCCGTTCGGCTTCGACGCGGTGTTCTGGAAGCTGATGGGCGACGGCGTCGACTGGATGATCGCGGTGGTGTTGTGGGTCGCGCATCTGCCGGGCGCGGTCGGCCATATCCACGCCTTCGGCACCGGGCCGCTGCTGCTGGCGAGCGCGGGGCTGTTGCTGCTGTGCCTGCTGCGCTCGCCGCTGCGCTGGAGCGGGGCGGTGCTCGCACTCGGCGCAATCCTCTGGGTGATGGCGCTGCCGCGCCCCGATGTGCTGATCGCGGGCGACGGGCAGGCCGCCGCCATCCGCGGCCGCGACGGCAAGCTGTCGATCCTGCATCGCAGCCGCGACACCTTCGCGATCAAGGAATGGCTCATGGCCGATGGCGATGGGCGCGACGCCAAGGACGCGAGCCTGCGCGATGGGGTGCAATGCGACGCCGTCGGCTGTATCGGCCGTTTGCGCGATGGCCGGCCGGTGTCGTTTGCGCTGGCGGTGGAAGCCTTCGCCGAGGATTGCACGCGCGCCGCCGTGGTGGTCAGCCCGCGCGAGGCACAGTTGCCGTGCGCCGCCAAGCTGATCGACCGCCGGGTCTGGCGCGCCCGGGGTTCGATCGCGCTGCACTGGATCGGCGATCGATTCGTCGAAACCGATGCGCGGCCGGCGGGCTACGACCGGCCTTGGGCGCGCGCGCCGGATAGCCCTGCGGACGGGCCCGCGCGCCCGGCCGCGCCCAATGCGACGCCGAAAGCCGAGGATATCGAAGCGGGGGACTAGCGCCCCTAGTAGCGCCGGAACAGCCCGACCAGCTTGCCCTGGATGCGCACGCGGTTGGGCGGCAGAATCCGCACCTCATAGGCCGTATTGGCCGGCTCGAGCGCGATCGAGGCGCCGCGGCGGCGGAAGCGCTTGAGGGTCGCTTCCTCGTCGTCGATCAGCGCCACCACGATGTCGCCGGTCTCGGCCGCTTCCGAGCGGCGGATCAAAGCGATATCGCCGTCGAGAATGCCGGCCTCGATCATCGAGTCGCCGCGCACCTCGAGCGCGAAATGCTCGCCGGCGGTCAGCAGATCGGCCGGCATGTTGATGACGTGGCTGCGGGTCTGGATCGCCTCGATCGGCGTGCCGGCGGCGATGCGCCCCATCACCGGCACCGCGATCGGGCGCGTGCTGTCTTCGTCCTCGGGATTGGCGGAAGCCGCGCGCACCCGGCCGAGGTCGCCTTCGATCACGCTCGGCCTGAAACCGCGCGAGCGGCCGCCGCTGATGCCGTGGGCGACCGAGTCGGGCAGCTTGATCACCTCGATGGCCCGCGCCCGGTTGGGCAGGCGGCGGATGAAGCCGCGCTCCTCCAGCGCCGTAATCAGCCGGTGGATGCCGGATTTGGAGCGCAGGTCGAGGGCGTCCTTCATTTCATCGAAGGAGGGCGGCACCCCCGCCTCGGTCAGCCTCTCGTGGATGAAACGCAGGAGCTCGAACTGCTTGCGGGTCAACATCTGTCTCTCCCCGTCGCGGCGTGGGCCCCGCAGGGGCCTCAGGCCAGAAACAAATCATGAACGGACACTATCTGTTCGATATGTGTTCCGCAACCATTTAATTTGGAGTGAAAAAATCGAAAGGCCGCTAAAGGCCTAGCTTAAGGATGACGCATGGTGAACCGGCCGCTGCCGCCGGGGCGTTTGGCTCGCGAATCAGCAGGCAGTCGGCTTCGGCCAGCGGGGCCATCAAGGAACTGTCCTGGTTCGGCAGCGGGGTCGCGATCGGGCCGTCGGGCCCCGTGGAAAGCGCTGCCCGCATATAGTCGGCCCGTTCGTCATTGGCCGGCAGGTCGCGGCCAAGGCGGGCCGGCTCCGGCACCCGCTCAATGTCCTCCCGCCCGGCGAGCCGCCGGATCAGCGGCACCAGGAACAGGAAGGCGCAGACATAGGACGACACCGGATTGCCCGGCACGCCCAGCACCTGCAGGGCGCCCAGCCGCCCATGCAGCATCGGCCGGCCGGGGCGCAACGCCACCCGCCAGAACGACAGGTCCAGCCCCTCGGCCTTGAGCGCCCGCTGCACCAGGTCATGCTCGCCGACCGAGGCGCCGCCGCTGGTGAGCAAAATGTCGGCGCCCCCATCGCGCGCGCGCCGCACCGCCGCCGCGATGTCCTCGACGCGGTCCGGCGCGATGCCGAGATCGCTCACCTCGGCGCCTTCGTTGCGCGCCATGGCGGCGAGGGCAAAGCCGTTCGAATAGACGATCTCGCCGGGCGACGGCGTGCTGCCCGGCGCCACCAGTTCGTCGCCGGTGCCGAGCACCGCCACCTTGGGCCGGCGATGCACGCTTAAGGCCGGATAGTTCATGGCGGCGGCCAGCATCAGGTCGCGGTCGCTGAGCCGGCAGCCCTTGCGCAGCAGCGGCTGGCCCTGCACGAAATCGATGCCGCAGTCGCGCACATTGCGGCCCTTGGCGGTCGGCTTCTGGATTGTCACCGTTTCGCCCTCGCGCGCGGTGATCTCCTGGATCACCACGGTGTCGGCGCCCTTGGGCATCACGCCGCCGGTGAAGATGCGCGCGGCTTGCCCCGCTTTCACCTCGCCTTCAAACGGATGGCCGGCGGCGACTTCGCCGATCAGCGCGAGCCTGACCGGCGCCTGCGTCACGTCGGCGGCGCGCACCGCATAGCCGTCCATGGCCGACACCGCGGCCGGCGGCTGCGTGCGCTGCGCGTTCAAATCTTCGGTGAGCACGCGGCCGAGCGCCTCGTTGAGGGCGACCGTCTCCGCCGGCAGCGGGCGCGCATCGGCGAGCACGCGCTGCAACGCTTCGGCGACCGGCATCAACCCACGATTCATTCGCTGAAATCCTCGGCGCGATAATCGCCGGATTTGCCGCCGCTCTTGCGCAGCAGCCGTATGCCCTCAATGCGCATGCCGCGCTCCACCGCCTTGACCATGTCGTAGATGGTCAGGCACGCGATCGCGACCGCCACCAGCGCTTCCATCTCGACGCCGGTCTGTCCGGTTACTTTCACTGCCGCGCGCAGCACGAAGCCGGGCAGGGCGTGTTCCGGGTTGATGTCGATTTCGACCTTGGTGATCGGCAGCGGGTGACAGAGCGGGATCAGTCCATGGGTGCGCTTGGCCGCCATGATGCCGGCGAGCCGCGCCGCGCCCAACACGTCGCCCTTCAGGGCATTGCCGGCGAGCACCAGGTCGAGCGTTTCCTTGCGCATGAGCACGCGGCCTTCCGCGATGGCGAGCCGCTCGGTTGCGTTCTTGGCGGAGACGTCGACCATGCGCGCTTGCCCGCGCGGGTCGATATGGGTGAGTTCGGCATTCGTCAGCAAGGGCGCGCGTTTCGCCGCCGGCTTGGCACGCCGCGCCGCGCTTTTTTTGGCAGGCCGGCCCGCCGTCTTTTTCCGCCGTACGATGGTTTTCTTAGGCCGCGCCATGGCTCACTCCGCGGCAGCGCTGCGCGGCGCGCGCGCCAGCAGAGCGCGCGTTGCGGCGGTGACGTCGCTCTGGCGCATCAGGCTTTCGCCGACCAGGAAGGTTGCAATGCCGATGCGGGCGAGGCGGGCGAGGTCGCCGGGCGCGTTCAGCCCGCTTTCGGCGACCGCGATGCGACCGCGCGGAATGTTCGGGGCGAGGCGCTCGCTGACGGCCAGCGAAGTTTCGAAAGTGCGAAGATCGCGATTATTAATGCCGATCAGCGGCGATTTTAGCTTAAGAGCGCGGTCGAGTTCATTTTCTTGATGAACTTCAAGCAAAACGTCCATCCCATTGGCAAAGGCGGCATCCTCAATCGCCTTCGCCGCGGCGTCGTCGACCGCTGCCAGAATGATCAAAATGCAATCGGCGCCGAGCGCACGCGATTCCACCACCTGGTAGGGCTCGTAGATGAAATCCTTGCGCAGAACCGGCAAAGCCGTGGCGTTGCGCGCGGCCGCCAGGAATTCCGGCTTGCCCTGGAACGACGGCCCATCGGTGAGCACCGAAAGACACGCGGCGCCGCCCGCTTCATAGGCTTTGGCGAGTTGCGGCGGATCGAAATCGGCGCGGATCAATCCCTTCGACGGGCTCGCCTTCTTGATCTCGGCGATCAGCGCGTAGTCGCCGCCGGCAATCCGGCGCTTGATGGCGGCGGCGAAGCCGCGCGGCGGCGGGGCCGCCTTCGCCGCCAGCTCAAGCGCCGCCAGCGGGAACGCGCGCTTAGCCGCCGCGATCTCCGCGCGCTTGTAGGCTTCGATTTTCGCCAGGATATCCGTCATGCATTTTTCCGGCCGCGCACGATCTTATCGGAAAACCGGCCCCAATCCCGCATCAAGTCACGGCGTTGGATACCGCGATCAGGCGGTCGAGCCGGCCTTCGGCCTCGCCGCTGTCGATCGATTTGGCGGCAAGCGCTGCGCCTTCCTTCAAATCCTTGGCTTTGCCGGCCACGATCAAGGCCGCGGCCGCGTTGAGGATCGCCACGTCGCGGAACGGACCGGGTTTGCCTTTCAGCACGTCGAGCAAAGCCTTGGCGTTCGTTTCGGCATCGCCGCCGCGCAGCGCCTCCGGCTTGACGCGTTGCAAGCCGGCATCCTCGGGGGTGATTTCGAACGTGCGGATCTTGCCGTTTTCGAGCGCGGCCACGCTGGTTGATCCGGCGGTGGTGATCTCGTCGAGCCCGTCGGAGCCGTGCACCACCCAGACGCAGTCCGAGCCGAGATTCTTGAGCACCTGCGCCATCGGCTCGACCCAGTGCTTGGAGAAGGTGCCGACCATCTGGCGTTTGACGCTCGCCGGATTGGACAGCGGCCCGAGCAGATTGAAGATGGTGCGGGTGCCGAGCTCGACGCGCGTGGGCCCCACGTTCTTCATGGCCGGATGATGCGCGGGCGCGAACATGAAGCCGATGCCGGCGTCGCGAATGCAGCGGCCGACCTGCTCGGCGTTGAGGTCGATCTTGACGCCCAGCGCCTGCAAGACGTCGGCGGCGCCCGATTTCGACGACAGCGCGCGGTTGCCATGCTTGGCCACCGGCACGCCGGCGCCGGCCACGATGAAGGCGGCGCAGGTGGAAATGTTGAACGAGCCGGAGGCATCGCCCCCGGTGCCGACCACGTCGATCGCGTCGGGCGGGGCTTTCACGGCCAGCATCTTGGCGCGCATGGTCGTCACCGCGCCGGTGATCTCGTCCACCGTCTCGCCGCGCACGCGCAAGGCCATCAGCAGGCCGCCCATCTGCGAGGGTGTCGCTTCGCCCGACATCATGCGGTCGAAGGCGCTGGCCGCTTCGCCACGCGTGAGGCTGGCGCCGGTCGCGACCTTGGCAATGAGCGCTTTGAAATCGTCGGCCATGCGCGGAACCCCCTCAACCGGCCGCGTAGGCGGGCGACTTGCGCGCCGGGGCGGCGCGCGAAGTCCGGCCGCGCTGCTGGTTCCAGGCGGCGGCAAGATCGAGAAAATTATTCAGCACGAGATGGCCGTGCTCGGAGGCGATGCTTTCGGGATGGAATTGCACGCCGTGCACCGGCAGGCTCGCATGGGCAAGACCCATCACCAGATGATCGTCGGTTTCGGCATTGACCGTGAGTTCGCGCGGCATGCTGGCGCGCTCGACCACCAGCGAATGATAGCGCGTGGCGCGGAACGGCCCGTTGATGCCGCGAAATACGCCGGTGCCGGTGTGCTTGATGTCGAACACTTTGCCGTGCGCCGGCGCCGTGCGCACCACCTTGCCGCCGAAGGCCTGGCCGATCGCCTGATGGCCGAGGCAGACCCCGAGGATCGGGATCGTGGGCGCGGCCTTGGCGATGAGATCGAGGCAGATGCCGGCTTCGTTCGGCGTGCAGGGGCCGGGCGACAGCACGATGGCGTCCGGTTCGGCGGCGATCACCTCGGCGGCGGAAATCTTGTCGTTGCGATGCACGACGACCTCCGCCCCCAGCCCGCCCAGGTAATGGAACAGGTTGAAGGTGAAACTGTCGTAATTGTCGATCAAAACGATCATGTTTTTAAGCCCGCTCAAGGTCTTAAGACCCGCGTCACAGGGGGTCAAGGCAGGCGGGCGCCGGTTGGTTACCGCAACCCGGCCACGAACTGATCCACCTCGGACCTGTCCGTCAGCCTTATCTTTGCGCCGCTGAAGGCCTCGAACAGGCGGAGATGTCCGGCGAACGAGTTGGCGTTCTGACGCGTCCAATACTCCGCCGCCCAGGCGACCAATTCCGCGTGGTCCGCTTCGGTCATGCTTCGCCGCAACCCGCGCTGCATGAGACCCGCGCGGCATGCGTCCCAAGGCAGATCGAGCCAGATCAATCCGGTGGCGTTTTGCAATGCCACGCGGCAAAGAGCGCCGAAGACGCCTTCGATGACCCATGCCGGCTGCATGGCGGCTTTTTCCACCAGGTCCCGCGCTACGGCATCATCCCGTTTCGTGCGGTAGCTTCCTTCGGCCCAATAGATTTGATCGAGATCGATCGCAGGGTGCGCAAAGGCCTGCGCGATGTGCTCGGCCAAACGGCTCTTCCCGGAACCGCTGTTTCCAATGACGACGATCCGCCGCCAATCGTCCCAATGGAATTCCATGCGCAGTATCCGGGGCTGCGGCGGTTACTGTCCGCGTTTGGCGGCGCTGGCAAAGCGGCGGGCTTCCTCGGCGGCGCGGAACAAGGCTTTCGCCTTGTTGACGCATTCCTGCTGTTCGAGGTCGGGATTGCTGTCGGCGACGATGCCGGCGCCGGCCTGCACATACATCTTGCCGTCCTTCAGCAGCGCGGTGCGCAGCACGATGCAGGTGTCCATCTCGCCGGCGGCGGAGAAATAGCCGACGCAGCCGGCGTACAGTCCGCGCTTTTCCTTCTCCAGCTCGTCGATGATCTGCATGGCGCGCACCTTGGGCGCGCCCGACACGGTGCCAGCGGGAAACCCGGCGGCCAGCGCATCGAGCGCGTCGCGGTTCGCGCCGAGCTTGCCCTCGACATTGGAGACGATATGCATCACGTGGCTGTAGCGCTCGACGAAGAACTGATCGGTGACGGTGACGCTGCCGATCTCGGCGACGCGCCCGACATCGTTGCGCCCGAGATCGAGCAGCATCAGATGCTCGGCGCGCTCCTTCGGATCGGCGAGCAGTTCCTCCTCCAGCTCCTTGTCCTCGTGCGGCGTTGCCCCGCGCGGGCGCGTGCCGGCGATCGGGCGGATGGTCACCACATGTACCGGCGACCTTGACCAGGATTTCGGGGCTCGATCCAGCGACGGCAAAGCCGCCGAAATCGAGGAAGTAGAGATAGGGCGACGGATTGGTCCGGCGCAGCGCGCGATAGAGCGAGAACGGCGGCAGCGTGAACGGCGCCTCGAAACGCTGCGCCAACACGATCTGGAACGCGTCGCCCGCGGTGATGTAGTCCTTGGCCTTAGCGACCATCGCCTTGTATTCGTCCGGCGCGGTGTTCGATTGCGGCGGCACGTCGAGCGGACCGGCGTCGAACTCGACCAGGGATTTATCGAGCGGGCGATCGAGGCTTTCCACAACGCCAGCCAGACGCTCGCGCGCGCGCGTCAGCGCGGTCCGGGCGTCGACGCTCTTTTCCGGCCGCACCGGGGTCACGACCGTGATCGAATCCTTCACCGTATCGAACACCACAATGAGGGTCGGGCGCACCAGCACCGCGTCGGGAATGCCGATCGGATCGGGATTGGGCGGGCCCAAGTCCTCCATCAGCCGCACCATGTCGTAGCCGAGATAGCCGAACACCCCGGCCGCCATCGGCGGCAGCGTATCGGGCAATTCGATGCGGCTTTCCGCGATCAGCGAGCGTAAGGCGCTGAGCGGCGGCTCGGGGCAGGGCGCGAAGGCGTCGGGCTTGGCCCGTGCGCTGCGGTTGAGCTCGGCCTTGCCGTCACGCGCGCGCCAGATCAGGTCCGGCTCCAGCCCGATGATCGAATAGCGGCCGCGCACGGCGCCGCCTTCCACCGATTCGAGCAGGAAGCTCATCGGCTTGCCCCCGCCGAGCTTCAGGAAGGCCGAGACCGGCGTCTCCAGGTCGGCGACCAGCGTGGTCCACACCACCTGCGCCTGCCCGCGGCCGTAGCGTTCGGCGAAAGCGGTTTCCGACGGCTCGATCTGCATAGGCTCAGTAGTCGCCGGGAGCACTGGTGTTGGGGGGACCGCCGCCGATGACCTGGTTCAGCGCCTGCTGGTTGAGCGTGACGCCGAAATCGCTTTCGAGGCGCGTAACATAGGCGCTGACGATGTCGTCGGAGTAGGAACTCTGCAGCGCCTTCGCGATCGCCTTGCTGGTGATCGGATCGAGCGTGGGCTCGACCACGCCGGTCACGCGGAACACGAAGCGTGTGGTTTCTTGATCGCCCGCGGCGCTTGCCGGCGTGCCCTGGCGCGTTTTGAATGCGGCTTCCACCAGCTTGGCCGGTGCGAAGCCGCCCGGCTTGCCGCGTTGCAGCCCGGTTTCCGTGACCACTTTGAGGCCGGTCTCGGTGGCGAGTTGCGCCAGCGTGGTGCCGGCCTTGAGCTTGCCGACCATGTCGTTGGCCTTGGCTTGCAGACGCTTGGCGATTTCGTCATCGCGCCAGCGCGCCTCGACCTTATCTTTCACTTCGTCGAGCCTGCGCTCGCGCGACGGCGTGATGCCGGTGACGTCGAACCAGAGATAGCCGCCGTCTGCCAGTTGCAGTGGATCGTTGTCGACCCCCACGTCGCTCGCGAATGCGGCGGCGACCACGTCAGGAGTTTTCGGCAGGTCGGCGATCGGCTTGCCGTCCGGGCCGCGGCCGGAGCGATCGACCGCGTCGACGATGCGGGCATTGAAGCCGAGTTTCTTGGCGGCCTCGGCCAGCGTGGAGCCCGCCGCGCGTTCGTCCTCAAGCTTGTCGCGCAGATTTCCGATGTCGGTTTTGGCTTTGCTCTCGGCCATTTCGCGTTTGATCTGTGGGGCGACCGCTTCATAGGTCTTCGCGGTGCCCGGCTCGATCTTGCCCACCTCCACCAGCACCGTTCCGAAACGGCCCTTGACCGGCTGGCTGACCTCGCCGGATTTGAGCGCGAAGGCGGCGTTGGCGACGGCCGGGTCGATGACGTCGGCCTTCGTCACAATGCCGAGATCGGTATCGCTGTCTTTCAAGCCGCGTTCCTTGGCGAGATCGGCGAAGCTCAGGCCCTTGGCGATGCGCTCACGCGCGGCCGCCGCGTCTTCCGGTGTCGGGAACACGATCTGGCGCAGTTCGCGCCGTTCCGGGGCACCGTAATTGACCTTGTGCTGCTCGAAATAACTCTTGGCATCGGCATCCGACACCGCAGCCGGCTTGGCGAGGGCGCCCGGCGACATCAAGAGCAAAGTGAGCTTGCGGTATTCGGGCGCACGGAACAAAACCTTGCGCTCCTCGAAATATTTGCTGAGCTCCTCAGGCGTCGGCGCCGGAATATCGCCGACCTGCGCCGGGCCCAGGACCAGGTACTCAATGGAGCGTTTCTCGTTTTGGTATTGATTGAGCGCGTTCATCGCCGTGAACGGCACCCGAATTTCCCCGCCGATGCTTTGCGCGATTTGCCGGCGGAGGGTCACGCGGCGCTGCTCGTCGACGAAGTTGCTTTCGGAGAAGCCAGCCTGCCGGATGATCTGCTCGAAGCGGGAACGATCGAACTGACCGTTGAGTCCACGAAAATTGGGATCGTTGGTGATGCGGCTGGCAATTTCGGCGTTGCTGATCCCGAGCCCCAGCGCCTTGGCTTGCTCGTCGAGCGTGGTCTCGGCAATCAACTGGCTGATCACCTGCCGGTCGATCCCCAGCGCCCGCGCCTGATCGGGCGTGATGGCGCGGCGGGCTTGTCGCCCGATTTGCTGCAGGCGGTCGGTGTAATATTGGCGGAAATGTTCGGTCGAGATTTCGGTGTTGCCGATCTTGATCGCCGAATTGAGCCCGAAGCCGCGGAAAATATCGCCGATGCCCCAGATTGCGAAGCTGATGGTGATCAGGCCCATCACGCCGGCCATCAAGGCCTTGCCGAGCCAGGTCGAGGAGGCTTTGTGGAGGCCGCGGAGCATGCGCGCGTTCTTCCCGGGTGCTGGTAGTGGTGAATGATTGGTTGGTCGCGCCCTTATAGGGAGCGGGCCAACTCCTTGCAACTCAAGAAGGATCGGCCGGCGGCCGGGCCGCTCTGGCGCAGCCCGGGCGGGTCTGATAACCGCACGCGGATAAGGACTAAAACATGGCGTCGACCGGATTAACGCCGCTGGTAGCGGGCAATTGGAAGATGAACGGGCTCGCCGGCTCCGAGGGCGAACTCGCCAAGATCGTCGGCGGCGCAGCCGGCCTGCAAGCCGATCTGATGGTGTGCCCGCCGGCCACTCTGATCGCGCGCTTTGCCGCCGCCGCGCGCGGTTCCGCCGTGGCGATCGGCGGCCAGGATTGCCATGCCGAGCCGTCCGGCGCCCATACCGGCGATATTGCCGCGGAAATGCTCAAAGATGCCGGCGCGGTGGCGGTGATCGTCGGCCATTCCGAGCGCCGCACCGACCATCATGAAACCGACGCGCAGGTGCGCGCCAAGGCGTTGGCCGCGCGGCGCGCGGGGCTAACGGCAATCGTCTGCATCGGCGAGCAGCGCGCCGAGCGCGAGGGCGGCCAAACGCTGGACGTGATCGGCCGCCAGCTCGACGGATCGCTGCCCGAGGGCGCAACGAGCGCCAATCTGGTGATCGCTTATGAGCCGGTCTGGGCGATCGGCACCGGGCTCACGCCCACCCCGGCCGATGTGGCCGAGGCGCACGCCTTCATCCGCAAGCGGCTGGAGGCCCACGTCGGCGCCGAAGGCGGCCGCGTCCGCATCCTCTATGGCGGCTCGGTCAAGCCGGCCAACGCCAAGGAACTGCTGACGATCGCCCATGTGAATGGCGCCCTGGTCGGGGGCGCCAGCCTGAAAGCGGCCGATTTCCTCGGTATTGCGGCAGTTTACCGCAGCGCGTGATCCCGAAAAGTGGGCCCTGGTTTTCGGACAAGATCACGCGCCAATGAACAAGCCCGGCGAGGGTGGAAAAGCCTTGGCCGATCGTGTAGAGACCGCGGCGAATTCCTATATACGTCGCGACGCGCCGCCTGGGCGGAGAGCCCGGACCGGCTGATTTGAACGGATTTTGAGCTGATGCAGCACGTCGTTATCGTGATCCACCTGATGCTGGTTCTCGCCTTGATCGGCGTCGTGCTGCTGCAGAAATCCGAGGGCGGCGGCCTCGGCATCGGCGGTGGCGGCGGTTTCATGACCAGCCGCGGTACCGGCAACGTGCTGACCACGACGACCTGGACGCTGGCCGCGCTGTTTTTCATCACCAGCTTGCTGCTGTCGATCATCGCCGGCCTTAACCGCAAGCAGGCCTCGATCCTGCAGGGCGGCCAAAGCGCGCCCACCGCGCCGGGGCCGGCATCGCCGACCGACGCGAGCGGGATTCTCAAACAATTGCAGGGTGCGCCGGCGGCGCCGGCTGCTCCCGCGGCCCCATCCGGGCCGCAGGTGCCGCAATCGAAATAAAATGCTGACGAAGGGCCGGGAAACCGGCCCTTCGGCGTTAGGGGCGAGGCGTTGAAGGGAAGGCCAGAGAGCGTTTCAGGCAAGAAGCGAGAATGTCGATGCAACTGCCTTTGAATGCGAGAGCTTTTCGAGTTGAACACAAGCGCAGGGCAGACTTTCGCTTTTCGCGCTCGTCGAATCAATTCGCGGCGGTTAAAGGTTAAGCCCCATGGCGCGGTATATCTTCATCACCGGCGGCGTGGTCTCCTCACTTGGCAAGGGATTGGCGTCCGCGGCGCTCGGCGCGCTGTTGCAGGCGCGCGGCTACAAGGTCCGCCTGCGCAAGCTCGACCCTTACCTCAACGTCGATCCCGGCACGATGTCGCCGTATCAGCACGGCGAGGTGTTCGTCACCGACGATGGCGCGGAAACCGATCTCGATCTCGGCCATTACGAGCGCTTCACCGGCCGCCCGGCGACGCGCCAGGACAACATCACCACCGGCCGCATCTACCAGGACATCCTCACCCGCGAACGGCGCGGCGACTATCTCGGCGCCACCATCCAGGTCATTCCGCACGTCACCAACGCCATCAAGGATTTCATCCGCGACGGCAATGAAAGCTTCGACTTCGTGTTGTGCGAGATCGGCGGCACGGTCGGCGATATCGAAGGCCTGCCGTTCTTCGAGGCGATCCGGCAATTGGGCAACGATCTGCCGCGCCACCACGCGATCTACATTCACCTGACGCTGCTGCCGTTCATTTCGAGCGCCGGCGAATTGAAGACCAAGCCGACGCAGCATTCGGTCAAGGAACTGCGCTCGATCGGTATCCAGCCCGATATTTTATTGTGCCGCACCGACCGCCCGATCCCGCACGGCGAGCGGCGCAAGCTCGCGCTGTTCTGCAATGTGCGCGAAGACGCGGTGATCGAGGCGCGCGACGTCGACAACATCTACGCGGTGCCGGAGGCCTATCACGAGGCCGGCCTCGATCGCGAAGTGCTGGAGGCGTTCGGTCTCGACCCGGCGGCGGCGCCCGATCTCGCGCGCTGGCGGCTGATCAACGAGCGCATCCGCAATCCGGAAGGCGATGTGACGATCGCCATCGTCGGCAAATACACCGGCATGAAGGACGCCTACAAATCGCTGATCGAGGCGCTCTCGCACGGCGGCATCGCCAACAAGGTCAAGGTCAATCTCGACTGGATCGAGTCGGAAGTGTTCGAGAACGAAGACCCGGCGCCCTTCCTCGAGCACGTCAACGGCATTCTGGTGCCCGGCGGCTTCGGCCACCGTGGTGCGGAAGGGAAAATCCTCGCGGCCCAGTTCGCGCGCATGCGCCAGGTGCCGTATTTCGGCATCTGCTTCGGCATGCAGATGGCAGTGGTGGAAGCCGCGCGCAACCTGTGCGGCATCGAGCAGGCCAACTCCACCGAGTTCGGCCCGACCCCGGAGCCGGTGGTCGGCCTGATGACCGAATGGCTGAAAGGCAACGAATTACAGAAGCGCCAGGCGAACGGCGACCTCGGCGGCACCATGCGGCTCGGCGCCTATGACGCGGTGCTCGCGCGCGGCAGCCGCGTCGCCAAGATTTACGGGGCGAGCGAAATCTCCGAGCGCCACCGCCATCGCTACGAGGTCAACACCACCTATAAGGACCGCCTGGAGCAGCACGGCATGCGCTTCTGCGGCATGTCGCCCGACGGCATCCTGCCGGAGATCATCGAATACGAGGACCATCCCTGGTTCATCGGCGTGCAATTCCATCCCGAACTGAAATCGCGCCCGTTCGAGCCGCATCCGCTGTTTGCCTCCTTCATCGGCGCGGCGGTCGAGCAGAGCCGGTTGGTGTAATTTCACTTGTAATGTCTCGCGATGGCGAGACATCCAGAAACCACCGACTTCTGATAAGCTCAAAAAAGCAGGCAATGAATCATCCGCTTACGCGGATGACCACAAGTTGGAATGGAAATGCCCCGCGGTCTCGACCACATCGTCCACGCCGTGCGCGATCTCGACGCGGCGGCGGAGCTTTACCGCGGCCTCGGCTTCACCGTCGGCAGCCGCAACCGGCATCCGTGGGGCACGCATAATTACATCGTGCAGCTACCGGGATTTTTCATCGAGCTGCTGACGCTGGCCGAGCCGGACAAGCTCGGCAGCGACGGGTTCTCGCTTCAGTTCGCCAAATACAACGACGAATTCGCCAAGCGCGGCGAGGGGCTCTCGATGCTCATTCTCGAATTGAAGGACGCGGGCGCCGACGAAGCCGATTTCCGCGCCGCCGGGATCGCGGCGTCCGGAAACATGCATTTCGAGCGCGAGGGCAAGCGGCCGGACGGCACCCCGGTGAAGGTCGGCTTCTCGCTCGCCTTCGCCGAAGACCAAGCGGCGCCCGATATCCACTTCGCCACCTGCCAGCAGCACTATCCGGAGAATTTCTGGAACCCGGCGTTTCAGAAGCATGCCAACAGCGTCACCGGCATCGCCGGCGTCGTCGCCGTTGCCGAAGAACCGTTGCGTCACGTGAACTTCATGCAAAGCTTCACCGGGGGCACTGCACAAGCGGCCGGCGACGGCTTTGCTATTGCGACCCCGCGCGGGGCGATCGAGGTCACCAATCCGGCAGCCTTCCTGCATCGCTACGGCGTCACCGCGCCGGATGTTTCGCGCGGCGCCCGCTTGGCCGCGCTGCGTTTTGCCACCAAGGATGCGAGCCTGCTCCAGGGCACGCCGGAGTTCGCCGGACTGGCCGGCCTTTATGCCGGAAATGCCGTGGTAATCGGCCCGCAGGATGCGATGGGCGCAGTGCTGTTCTTTGAACCCTCCCGTTGACCGCATCGCGCCGCCGCTTCATGGTCGCGCCCGCGAGGGTAAATTTTGGATCAGAAGCCGAATTCGACTGTCACCGTCGGCGCCGTGCGCTTCGGCAATGCCTTGCCGTTGGCACTGATCGCCGGCCCATGCGCGCTCGAAAGCCGGTCGCACGCGCTGGAAATGGCGGCCGCACTCAAGGAGATCGCAGGCCGCGTCGGCATCGGCCTCGTCTATAAGACCTCGTTCGACAAGGCCAACCGCACCTCCGCAAAAAGTGCGCGCGGCATCGGGCTCGATGCGGCGCTCCCCATATTCGCGGAAATCCGCGACACACTGAAAATTCCGGTGCTTACCGACGTGCACGAGGCAAGCCAATGCACGCGCGTGGCGCAAGCGGTCGACGTGCTGCAGATCCCTGCCTTCCTGTGCCGGCAGACCGATCTGCTGATCGCCGCCGCTAAAACCGGGAAAGCCGTCAACGTGAAGAAGGGACAATTCCTGGCGCCCTGGGACATGGCTAACGTGGTCGAGAAAATAACGGCGGCGGGAAATAAAAATGTGCTGGTGACCGAGCGCGGCGTGTCGTTTGGCTACAACACGCTGGTCTCCGATATGCGCGCGCTGCCGATCCTTAAGCGCACCACGCAAGCGCCGGTCATCTTCGACGCCACCCATTCGGTGCAGCAGCCGGGCGGGCAGGGCACGTCTTCAGGCGGCGAGCGCGAATTCGTAGCCGTCCTGGCGCGCGCGGCGGTCGCGGTCGGCGTTGCCGGCGTTTTCATCGAAACGCATCAGGACCCGGATCGGGCGCCGTCCGACGGTCCCAACATGCTGCCGCTTAAGGAGATGGAGCCGTTGTTGCGCACGCTGGTCGAATTTGACCGGCTGGCGAAGCGCCCATCGGCGTAAGGTCGCCGACCCGCATGGGAAGCGTCCTCAATCTCATGATGTTCGTGATATTCGCGACGTCGCTGTTCATGCGCTCGGTCGATCCGGTCATTCCGCAGATCGCCGCCGGCCTGAACGTCGAGCCGGCGACCGCCGCGCTCGTGTCCACTGCTTTCACCTTGCCCTATGCGCTGGTACAGCCGGTGCTCGGCGCGCTCGCCGACATGCTCAGCAAGGCGCGGCTGATCGCGGTGTGCATGCTCACCGGCGGCATCGCCGCGCTGGCCTGCGGCTTTGCCACGAATTTAGAAACACTCATGGTCTTGCGCGTGCTCGCCGGGGCGACTGCCGGCGGCATATTCCCGATCGCCTTCGCATTCGCCGGCGACCGCATTCCGGTTGCGCAGCGCCAGGTCGCGTTAGGCAAGCTGCTGTTCGCCGCCATGAGCGGCAATCTCCTGGGCGCTTCGGGCGCCGGCGTGATCGGCGACTTGATCGGCTGGCGCGGCGTATTTTTCGTCACCGGCGGCATCGATCTGATCGCGCTGGCATTCGCGATCCCCGGTTTCCGCGGTGTCGGCGAACCCGCCGGCCGCTTCGATCTCTCGGCGCTGGTGCCAAACTATCGCGCGGTGTTGCGCAATCCGCTGGCGAAATACTGCTTCGGTGCCGTGTTTATGGAAGCGGTTTTCATGTTTGGCGTGTTCCCGTACATGGCGACCATGCTGCATACCGAAGGCACGACCAGCGCCTCGATCGCCGGCGTGGTGATCGGCGGCTTTGCCATCGGCGGCATTATCTACACCGTCATGGTTTCAAGGCTGCTCAATCGATTCGCCGAACGTCAATTGATGGCGACCGGCGGCATGACGATGGCATTCTGCCTGGTGGTGATCGCGTTGCGCATGCCCTGGCCGGTTGAGCTGGCGAATTTCATTCTGCTCGGATTCGGCTTCTACCTGCTGCACGGCTGCATCCAGGTCAATGTCACCGAGTTGGCGCCGACGGCGCGCGGATCAGCGATGGCCGGGCATTCGTTCTTTTTCTTTATCGGGCAGGCGCTGGGACCCGTGGTCTACGGTCTCGGCCTGCGCAGCGTCGGTATTGGCCCCGTGCTGTTGCTCGGCGCGCTGGTGTTGACGGCCACCGGCTGGGTTTGTGCGTTACGCTTGCGCCGGCCACTGCCGGCAGTTGCATGATCCCGAAAAGCCCGCCCTCGATTCAATGATGGGATGCGGAATAAGTAATGACCCGCACGCTCAACCTCCTGGCATTCGTCGTGTTCGCGAGCGCGCTGTTCATCCGCTCAACCGATCCGGTGATCCCGCAAATCGCGCTTGGCCTCGGCGTCGAGCCGACCACCGCCGCACTGCTGTCGACCGCTTTCACGTTGCCTTATGCGCTGGTGCAGCCGCTGCTTGGCGCCTTAGCCGACGTGTTCAGCAAGGCGCGCCTGATGCTGTTCTGTTTAGCCTGTGTGACCGTCGCGACACTTGTCTGCGCCATGGCTCCCTCTTTCCAAGTGTTGGCAATCAGCCGCGTGATTGCCGGCCTCGCCTGCGGCGGCGTCGTGCCCATCGCCTTTGCGCTGGTCGGCGACAAGGTTCCGGTTGCGCAGCGCCAGGTGGCGATGGGCCGCCTGCTGTTCGCGGTGATGACCGGAAACTTGCTGGGCGCGACCTGCGCCGGCATAGCCGGCGATCTGGTGGGCTGGCGCGGCGTATTCTTCGTCACCGGCACGCTCGGCGTCGCCGCGACCGTGATTGCCATTCCTGGTTTCCGCGGCATCAGCGAAGCGGCCGGCCACTTCGATCTGTCGACTCTGGTTCCGAACTGCAAAGCGATTTTCCGCAACCCGCTTGCGAAGATTTGCTTCGGTTCGGTGTTCCTGGAGGCCGTCTTCATGTACGGCGCGTTTCCCTATATCGCGGGCATGCTGCACGATATCGGCGAGACGCGCGCTTCTATCGCCGGCGTCGTCCTCGGCGGCTTCGGTGTTGGCGGCGCACTTTATGGCGTGTTCGTGTCGCGGCTGCTGCCATGGCTGGGTGAGGGGCGCATGATGCGCTTTGGCGGCGCAGCGATGGGTTTTTGCCTGGCGGTGATCGCGGCGCGCGTGCCGTGGCCGATGGAGTTCGCCAATTTCATGCTGCTTGGCTTCGGCTTCTACATGCTGCACGCCGTCATTCAGATTTACGCGAGCGAACTGGCGCCCACGGCGCGCGGTTCGGCCATGGCGCTGCATTCGTTCTTCTTTTTTCTCGGTCAAGCGGTAGGCCCGGTGATCTACGGCGCCGGTCGTTCCAGCGTCGGACTTGGGCCGGTGCTGTTGTTCGGCGCGGCGGTGTTGGTCGGCGTCGGACTGACTTGCGCGCACTGGCTGCGCCGGCCCGAACCCAGCGCGGTCTAGCCGCGCCCGCGATAGGGCGCGACGCCCTGGTCCGGCAACCACACGCCGGTCGGCAATTTGCCGGCCTGCCAGAACACATCGATCGGCATGCCGCCGCGCGGGTACCAGTAGCCGCCGATGCGCAGGTATTTCGGCTTGAGCAGCGCCACCAGTTTCTTGCCGATAGCGACGGTGCAATCCTCGTGGAAGGCGCCGTGGTTGCGGAAGCTCGCGAGGTAAAGCTTGAGCGACTTCGACTCGACGAGATATCGCCCCGGCACATAATCGATCACGAAATGCGCGAAATCCGGCTGACCGGTGATCGGGCAGAGGCAAGTGAATTCCGGCGCGCTGAAGCGGGCGACGTAGTCGGTGTCGGCATGCGGATTGGGCACGCGGTCGAGTACGGCATCCTTCGGGGATGCCGGGACGCGCGTTGGGTTGCCGAGTTGAAGCGTTTTCTTCGCCATCGGCAGACTATTGGCCCGCTTTCTTAAGGAATGACAAGACCCATCGCGGGCTGTAGAAACGCCCCTAAAACCGGGAACCGCCATGACCGCTATTACCGACATTATCGGCCGCGAAATCCTCGACAGCCGCGGCAATCCGACTGTCGAAGTCGACGTGATCCTGGAGGACGGCTCCAAGGGCCGCGCCGCGGTGCCGTCAGGCGCCTCGACCGGGACCCATGAGGCGGTCGAACTGCGCGACGGCGACAAGGCGCGCTACCAGGGCAAAGGCGTGCGCAAAGCGGTCGATGCGGTCAACGGCGAAATCTTCGACACGCTCAGCGGCATGGACGCCGAGGCGCAGCCCAAGATCGACGAAACGCTCATTTCGCTCGACGGCACGCCCAACAAGGGCCGCCTCGGCGCCAACGCCATTCTCGGCGTGTCGCTGGCCGTGGCCAAAGCCGCGGCCATCGCCAAGCGCGAGCCGCTCTACCGTTACGTCGGCGGCACCGCCGCGCGCGTGCTGCCGGTGCCGATGATGAATATTATCAACGGCGGGGTGCATGCCGACAATCCGATCGACTTTCAGGAATTCATGATCATGCCGGCGGGCGCGCCGAGCTTTGCCGAGGCGTTGCGGGCCGGATCGGAAATCTTCCATACCCTCAAGGCCGCGCTCAAGGCGGCTGGCCACAATACAAACGTCGGCGACGAAGGCGGCTTTGCGCCCAACCTGCCGTCCGCGGAAGCCGCGCTCGATTTCGTCATGCAGGCGATCGCCAAGGCCGGCTACAAGCCGGGCGGCGACGTCATGATCGCGCTCGATCCGGCCGCGAGCGAATTCTTCAAGAACGGTTCTTACGTCTACGCCGGCGAGGGCAAGACCCGCTCGCCGCAGCAACAGGTCGACTATTTCGCGCAACTCACCGAAAAATATCCGATCGTCTCCATTGAAGACGGCATGGCTGAGGACGATTGGACGGGGTGGAAATTGCTGACGCAAAAGCTCGGCGCGAAATGCCAGCTGGTCGGCGACGACGTGTTCGTCACCAACGTGACGCGGCTCGCCAAGGGCATCAAGGACGGCATCGCCAATTCGATCCTGATCAAGGTCAATCAGATCGGCACGCTGACCGAGACGCTGGCCGCCGTCGAGATGGCGCACAAGGCCGGCTACACCGCGGTGATGTCGCACCGCTCGGGCGAGACGGAAGACTCCACCATCGCCGATCTCGCCGTCGCCACCAATTGCGGGCAGATCAAGACCGGGTCGCTGGCGCGCGCCGACCGCACCGCCAAATACAATCAACTGCTGCGCATCGAGGAAGAGCTCGGCGCCCAGGCGAAGTTCGGCGGCCTGGCGGTTCTGAAGCGGTGAACTAGCGTTCGGCGAGCGCGAGCTTGACCCCGAGCGCGACAAAGGCGGCGGCAAAGCTGCGGCGCATCCACGCCAATACCCGCGGCCGCGAAATGACGTGATCGCGGATCGCGGCGGCGAACAACCCGTAGCCGACGAAGACCACGAAAGTCAGCAGCATGAAGACGAGGCTCAGCACGCTCATGTGCAGCAGCGGATGCGGCTCGCCGGCGCTGATGAATTGCGGCAGGAAGGCCAGGAAGAAAATCGACAGTTTCGGGTTGTGGATGTTGATCAGGATTGCGGTCACCGTCACCTGGACGGTTCTAAAAACCTGGCAAACCGGCGGCATTTCTGATTCGATTCAATTGGGTTTGATGAATCGGAGCTGTGGCGATGCGAGGACAACGAGGATTTTTTGACGTCGATGATCGGCTGAAGCGGCTGAGCGATCTCGGTGATCAGCTCGAAGCGTTCCGTGCGGCAGTGGATTTCGAGATATTTCGCCCAGAACTGGAGGCGGCTCTCGCCTACTCGGACGGGGCGCAAGGCGGGCGACCGCCCTTCGATCCGGTGCTGATGTTCAAGATCCTGATCATCCAGGCGACGAACAATCTCTCCGACGAGCGCGCTGAATTTCTCATCAATGACCGACTGTCATTCATGCGGTTTCTGGGATTGGGGCTTGAGGACCGTGTTCCCGATGCCCGCACGATTTGGCTGTTTCGGGAGAAACTCACCACAGCCGGGGCCATCAAGGGGTTGTTTGAGCGATTTGACGCGATGCTGAGGCAGGCAGGCTACATCGCCATGTCGGGGCAGATCGTCGATGCCAGCCTGATTGCCGCTCCGCGCCAGCGCAATACGGACGATGAGAAGAAGACGATCAAGGAAGGCCGTATTCCGCAGGATTGGAAGGACAAGCCGGCCAAGCTGCGCCAGAAGGACCGCGATGCGCGCTGGACGGTGAAGTTCACCAAGGCCAAGCCACGGGAGGATGGTTCAATGCCGCCGGTCGATATCGCGATTCCGCTGTTCGGCTACCAGAACCATATCTCGATCGACCGCGGCTTTGGCTTCATCCGGCAATGGGCCGCCACAGATGCGGCTGCCTATGAGGGCCGGCGTTTGCGCGAAGGATTGCTCGACAAGACCAATACGGCGAGCGGGGTGTGGGCCGACACGGCCTACCGGTCAGCGGTCAATGAGACGTTCCTGGCAAGGAATGGCTTCTTCAGCCACATCCATCGCAAGAAGCCGAAGGGCCGAGCCATGCCCGAGACGATCCGGCGGGCCAATAACGCAAAATCGAAAATCCGCTCGCGCGTCGAGCATGTGTTCGCTGAGCAGAAGGACCGGATGGGCCTGTTCATCCGCACCATCGGGATCGCCCGGGCGACGACCAAAATCGGAATGGTCAACCTCGTCTACAACATCAAACGCTTGCTGTTCCTCAGGCGGACGGCGGCCGTATGAGGGCATTGGTCTTCAAAAGCCGCCTGACTCAGACCGGAGGCACCACCTGATTGAGAAAATCGCAGTCAAAGCCCCTTCAAAGACGCTCAAGCCGGAAAAGTCAGCGCGTTAATAGAACCGTCCACCTGAAGGTCCGAGCGCGCGCCGGCCTCTTTTTCCACGCTGAGCGCGCCGTGCTGCTTAAGCGCGCTCCAAGCCAAGTAGAGCAGGTAGGCTACGCCGAGATATTTCAAGGTCTGGAACGCCAGCGCGCTCGCGTGCAGCAGCGCCGCCAGCCCCAGGATTGCCGCCGTCATATGGGGCAAGATGCCAAGCGTGCAGCCGAAAGCGGCAACGATGCTGGCGCGTGAGCCGCGCGAGAGCCCGGCCGCTAGCGTATAGAGAACGCCGGTGCCCGGCGACACGATCACGATCAGCGAGGTGATGAGGAATGCAATGCTCATGGCGACCGTCGTCGAATAACTGGCCTGAAGCTGGCCCGCCTTTCCGGCTCCGGTCAAGGTCCCGCCGCCTTGCATTGCCCGGCAATTCGCCGCAAATTGCCGCCGCATTTAAGCATCTAACGCGAGCCTGTTGCGATGGACCAGACAACGGCACTCAGCAGCCGTGACCGCCGCCAAGCGGTCGAGCGCCTGTCCGCGTTCGTGGCGCAATCGGTCGAGGCCGCGCGCGCGGTAGAAAAACCGTTCTTCCATCTCGAATTCGACCGCGTTTTTCCGGACGGCCTCTATGCACAAATTCTCGCGCTGATGCCGGAGGCGACCGATTACCGCCCGATGCACGGCCGCAGCAAGGGCCACGATCTCACCGACGGCACCCATACGCGCGTGAAGATCGACCTGTTCCCGGAATATATCCGCAATCTGCCGCCGGAAAAACGCGCGCTGTGGGACGTGGTCGGCCGCGCGCTGTGCTCGGAGCAGGTCAAGCAGGCCTTCATCCGCCGCCTGGCGCCCGGCCTGTCGAAGCGCTTCGGCCAGGGCTTTGCCAAGGTCGGCATGTATCCGATCCCGATCCTCACCCGCGATATTCCCGGCTATCGGATCACCCCGCACACCGATACGCGCTGGAAGGGCATCACCGTCCAGCTCTATCTGCCGAAGGACGACGCCAATATCGACATCGGCACCATCTTCCACGAGAAGCTCGCCGACGGTTCGCTGCCGAAGAAAGCGCAGATGCGCTTTGCGCCCAACACCGGCTACGCCTTCGCGGTCGGCGGCGACACCTGGCATTCGGCCGACCCGGTGCACACCCGGGTCAAGAGCCGCGATTCGATCCTGCTCACCTATTTCGTCGACCAGGGGCCGTTGCGCACCGTCCGCAACCGCGGCAAGCGGCTGGGCAATTTCGTGCTCAACGAGATCCGGCAATACGTGCCGGTCTGAGCGGCGGGCGCGTCATTAAAACCGCTTTAACGCGATTGCAGCATGTTGCGGCCTCATGGTCTCCCACCGGCGTCGCCGCAACATCCTGACTGCGCTCGGCCTGTACACCTTCGCCGCGCTGTACATCGGCTATTTCGCGGTCAACGCCTTCACCGGCAATCATGGCCTGCGCGCGCAAGCCGGCCTCGACCAGCAGATGGCCGCCATGCAGGGGCAACTCGCGGCATCTGAAAGCCGAGCGCTCGCTCTGGGAGCGGCGGGTGGCGCTGCTGCGCTCCGACCGCATCGATCCCGACATGCTGGACGAGCGCGCCCGCGCGCTGCTGGGGCTTGCCGACCCGCGCGACCTGACGCTGCTAACCCACCCGCGCTAGCGGGCGCCGCCGGCGCGAACACCTGTTTCCGCGCCATTTCAAGCTGTTTTTTGCCGACGGAACGCTCCGGCGGCCTCGCGCTTTCGCCCCCGGGCGATTTAAGCTATTGGGGAGTCACCTAGCCAAACCGAAGCCCCCGTCATAATTGCCTGGACGTTTTCGCAGGGAGTGCCAATGGCGGTCGCCAAGAAAAGCCCGAGCGCCGATGCCAAAGAGCCGGCCGCCCCGGTCGCCGACTTCAGCAAGGACGAGGAGCTTGCCGCCTACCGGAGCATGCTGACCATCCGCCGGTTCGAGGAAAAGGCGGGGCAGATGTACGGCATGGGCCTGATCGGGGGCTTCTGCCACCTCTATATCGGCCAGGAGGCCGTGGTGGTCGGCATGCAGATGGCGCTGAAAGCCGGCGACCAGGTGATCACCGGCTATCGCGACCACGGCCACATGCTCGCCTGCGGCATGGACCCCAAGGGCGTGATGGCGGAACTCACCGGCCGCGCCCATGGGCTATTCCAAGGGCAAGGGCGGCTCGATGCACATGTTCTCCGAGGAGAAGGGCTTCTACGGCGGCCACGGCATCGTCGGCGCGCAGGTGCCGCTCGGAACGGGCCTCGCCTTCGCCAATCGCTACCGCGGCAACGACAACATCAGCCTGACTTATTTCGGCGACGGCGCCGCCAACCAGGGCCAGGTCTATGAGAGCTTCAACATGGCCGAGCTGTGGAAGCTGCCGGTGGTCTATGTGATCGAGAACAACCGCTACGCCATGGGCACGGCGATCACGCGCGCGTCGGCGGAAACCAACCTGTCGCGGCGCGGCTTGTCGTTCAATATTCCCGGCGTGCAGGTCGACGGCATGGACGTGCGCGCGGTGAAGGCGGCGGGCGACAAGGCGGCCGCCTGGTGCCGCGCCGGCAAGGGGCCGCATATTCTGGAAATGCTGACCTACCGCTATCGCGGCCATTCGATGTCGGACCCGGCGAAATACCGCACGCGCGAGGAAGTCGACGACGTGCGCACCCACCACGATCCGATCGACATGGCGCGCCAGCGTATTCTGGAGAAAAAACTCGCCAAGGAAGACGATTTGAAGAAGATCGACGGCGAAGTGCGCGATCTGATCAATCAGGCGGCGGAATTCGCCACCCACGATCCGGAGCCGGACGCGGCCGAGCTTTATACTGACGTGTACCGATAGTTCCGTGCTGAGTAGGAAACCGTAGCGCCCATGCCGATTGAAGTGCTCATGCCCGCGTTGTCGCCCACCATGGAGAAGGGCAACCTCGCCAAGTGGCTGAAGAAGGAGGGCGACCGCATCAAGTCGGGCGACATCATTGCGGAGATCGAAACCGACAAGGCCACCATGGAGGTGGAGGCGGCGGACGAGGGCACGCTCGGAAAAATCCTGGTGCCGGAAGGCACCGCCGATGTGGCGGTGAACACGCCGATCGCGGTGATCCTCGGCGACGGCGAGGACGCATCGGCGATCAAGGACCGGCAAAGCGCCGCCGCATCCTTCGAGACGCGCCCTGCGCGGCGCTCCTCAGGATGAGGCGGTTAGGAGCCCTCACCCTGAGGAGCCGGCGCGCAGCGAAGGCGGCGTCTCGAAGGGCGAGGGCGGGCAGATCAACGCGCCGGAGGCGCACGCCGCTGCCGATCCCGACATTCCCGAAGGCACCGAGATGGTCACCATGACCATGCGCGAAGCGCTGCGCGACGCCATGGCCGAGGAGATGCGGCGCGACCAGGACGTGTTCGTGATGGGCGAGGAGGTCGCCGAATATCAGGGCGCCTACAAGGTCACGCAAGGGCTGCTGCAGGAGTTCGGCGACAAGCGCGTGATCGATACCCCGATCACCGAGCACGGCTTTGCCGGCCTCGGCGTCGGCGCCGCGCTTGCGGGCTTGAAGCCGATCGTCGAATTCATGACCTTCAATTTCGCCATGCAGGCGATGGACCAGCTGATCAATTCGGCGGCCAAGACGCTCTATATGTCGGGCGGCCAGATGGGCTGCTCGATCGTATTCCGCGGGCCGAACGGCGCGGCTGCGCGCGTCGCCGCCCAGCACAGCCAGGATTATTCCTCCTGGTTCTCCACGTTCCCGGCTTGAAGGTGATCGCGCCGTCGAATGCCGCCGACGCCAAGGGGCTGCTCAAGGCGGCGGTCCGCGATCCCAATCCGGTGATCTTCCTGGAAAACGAAATCCTCTACGGCCATTCCTCGCCGGTGCCCAAGCTCGACGACTTTGTCTTGCCGATCGGCAAGGCGAAAGTCGTGCGCACCGGAGCGGACGTGACCATCGTCGCCTGGTCGATGGGCATGTCCTACGCGCTCAAAGCCGCCGAGGAACTGGCCAAGGACGACATCGAAGCGGAAGTGATCGATCTGCGCACGCTCAGGCCGATGGATACCGACACCATCATCGCCTCGGTGCAGAAGACCGGCCGCTGCGTCACAGTCGAGGAGGGCTGGCAGCAGTCCGGCGTCGGCGCCGAGATCGCCGCGCGCATCATGGAGCACGCCTTCGATTATCTCGATGCGCCGGTCGCGCGCGTGTCGGGCAAGGACGTGCCGATGCCTTACGCGGCGAATTTGGAAAAGCTGGCGCTGCCGTCGGTCGCCGAAGTGGTCGAGGCGGCGAAAGCCGTTTGCTACCGGTAACCGCGCATGCCCACCAACATCCTCATGCCCGCGCTGTCGCCCACCATGGAGAAGGGCAACCTCGCGAAGTGGCTGAAGAAGGAAGGCGACAAGATCAAGTCGGGCGACATCATCGCCGAAATCGAGACCGACAAGGCGACCATGGAATACGAGGCGGTCGACGAGGGCACGCTCGCCAAGATCGTGGTGCCGGAAGGCACGCAGGACGTGGCGGTCAATGCGGTGATTGCGGTGCTGGCAGGCGAGGGCGAGGACGTGAAGGCGGCCGCTGCGGGCGCGGCCAGCGCGCCGGCGAAGGCGCCGGAGAAAAAACCCGAACCAGTATCCCCCTCACCCCAGCCCTCTCCCACAAGGGGAGAGGGAGTCAGCGCCGAGTTCGCCGCGCGCTCCGTCCACCTCTCCCCCGGTGGGAGAGGTCGCCGCGCGCAGCGCGGCGGGTGAGGGGGCCAGGGCCTCTGGAGGCAACCGCATCTTTTCCTCCCCGCTCGCGCGCCGGCTGGCGAAAGAAGCCGATATCGATCTCGCGCGCGTGCAGGGCTCCGGCCCGCACGGCCGCGTCATCGCGCGCGATATCGAAGCGGCGAAATCCGGCAAAGGCCTGCGCGCACCCGCTATGCCGGCCGCCGCAGCCATGCCGATGGCGGCCTCGCCCTCGGACGCGCAAATCCGCGCGCTCTACGAGGAGGGCTCCTACGACTTCGTGCCGCATGACCAGATGCGCAAGATCATCGCGCAGCGGCTGACGCTGTCGAAGCAGACCATTCCGCATTTCTATCTCACGCTCGATTGCGACATCGGCCGCCTGCTGGCCGCGCGCGAGGAGATCAACGCCGCCGCGCCGAAGGACAAGGACGGCAAGCCGGCCTACAAGATTTCGGTCAACGACTTCGTCATCAAGGCGCTGGCGCTCGCGCTGCAACGGGTGCCCGACGCCAACGTGACCTGGACCGAAGCCGGCATGCTGCATCACAAGCATTCCGACGTCGGCGTGGCGGTCGCCATCCCCGGCGGGCTGATCACGCCGGTGGTGCGCCACGCCGAAGCGAAATCGCTCTCGACCATTTCCAACGAGATGAAGGACTACGCCGCGCGCGCCCGCACCCGCCAGCTGAAGCCGCAGGAATATCAGGGCGGCTCGACCGCGATCTCCAATCTCGGCATGTACGGCATCAAGGATTTCGCCGCGGTGATCAATCCGCCGCACGCCACCATTCTGGCGGTCGGCGCCGGCGAGGAGCGCGCCGTCGTGCGCAACGGCAAGATCTGGCCGTCGCCCATATCATGACGGTGACGCTCTCGACCGATCACCGCGCGGTCGACGGCGCGCTCGGCGCCGAACTGCTCGGCGCATTCAAGAGGCTGATCGAGAACCCGGTGATGATGGTGGTGTAAGGATGCAAGCCGGATTGAACCCGTTCGCCTTGATCACCGCTTGCGCTTGCGGCGAGGTCAAGAACTCGCCCAGCGCTTTGCCGGCTGCGCTGTTCGTCGACGTCGCGCCGATGCCGACGGCGAATACCGTGACGTTCGTCAGGTCGACCGCACACAACCCGTCCGCTACCACCGTGGTAGGCGATGCCGGCTTCGGGTTGCTTGGTACGGCGAGACCGATCTCTTGCTTAATCGCGAGTTCGCCCGCGAAACAGCCGCTTGCGGTCGGCAAGATCTCAGACTTGGCTTGATCGATGCCGGTCGCGCTACCCAGCGCCGGGTCGCTGTAGCCGGTGGTGCGGGCGCCGAGCAGTGCCTTCGTCAAGGCCGCGGCGCTCGAAATGTCCGGCTTCGGCGTCGCCTGCTTGACCGCAGCGGCGGCGCCCGAACTCGCCAGCGTCGCGCCGTCGGCGGCGATCTTGCCTTCCTTGATCAGGCTGTCGATGCCGGCGCGCGTCACGACCAATACGTCGGGCACGTCGCCGTCCTGCACCTGCTTGGTGAGCGAGGAAACAAGACCCCAGGTGATGTTGACCTTGTGACCGCTCTGCTTTTCGAATTGCGGGATCAGCGCCTCAAGGGCACCCTTCACGCTGATGGTGCTGTAGACCTTCAGTTCGGCGGCGCTTGCGACTTGCGCGACGAGAAATACTGCAATAGCTGAAACGCAACCCAGGGTCCTGCGCATGGCGTTTTCCGATGTTATCACCGCCATTACATGCCTAAATTGAGCTACATTCAATCGGGCCAATGCGGGAGTTAAGACCGGTATGGCTGACACGAGTTTCGACGTTCTCATTATCGGCTCCGGCCCCGGCGGCTACGTCACCGCGATCCGCTCCGCGCAGCTCGGCTTCAAGACGGCGATCGTCGAGCGCGATTATCTCGGCGGCATTTGTCTCAACTGGGGCTGCATCCCGACCAAGGCGCTACTGCGCTCGGCCGAAATTTTCCACTACATGCAGCACGCCAAGGACTATGGGCTGAAAGCCGACAATGTCGGTTATGACGCGGCCGCGATCGTCAAGCGCTCGCGTGGCGTGTCGAAGCGGCTCAACGACGGCGTCGGCTTCCTGATGAAAAAAAACAAAGTGTCGATCGTCTGGGGCGAGGCCGCGATCGACGCACCCGGCAAGGTGACGGTGAAACCATCGAAAAGCGAAGCGCCCAAGGGCGCGCTCGGGCCCGGCCAATACCAGGCCAAGCACATCATCATCGCCACCGGCGCGCGGCCGCGCGTGCTGCCCGGCTTGGAGCCCGACAAGAAACTGGTCTGGACCTATTTCGAGGCCATGGTGCCGCCGAGCATCCCGAAGTCGCTTCTTGTGATCGGCTCCGGCGCCATCGGCATCGAGTTCGCTTCGTTCTACCGCACCCTCGGCTCGCAAGTGACCGTGGTCGAAGTGCTGCCGCAAATCTTGCCGGTCGAGGACGCCGAAATCGCCGCCTTTGCGCGCAAGAGTTTCGAGAAGCAGGGCATCAAGATTTTGACCAACGCCAAGGTGAGCAAGCTCGACAAGAAGAGCGATAGCGTCACCGCCACCATCGAGGAGGGCGGCAAGGCGCAAGCCCTCACCGCCGAGCGCGTGATCTCGGCGGTCGGCGTCACTGGCAATATCGAGAACCTCGGCCTGGAAAAGCTCGGCGTGAAAACCGAGCGCGGCTGCATCGTGATCGATGGCTACGGCAAGACCAACGTGCCCGGCCTCTACGCCATCGGCGACGTCGCCGGCCCGCCGATGCTGGCGCACAAGGCCGAGCACGAGGGCGTGGTCTGCATCGAGGCGATCAAGGGCCTCCATCCGCATCCGATGAACAAGCTGATGATCCCCGGCTGCACCTACTGCACGCCGCAGATTGCTTCCGTCGGCCTCACCGAACAGGCGGCGAAAGATGGGAAGCGCGATATCCGCGTCGGCCGCTTTCCCTTCGTCGGCAACGGCAAGGCCATTGCTCTGGGCGAAGATCAGGGCCTGGTGAAAGTGATCTTCGACAAGAAGACCGGGCAATTGCTCGGCGCCCACATGGTCGGCGCCGAAGTCACCGAATTGATCCAGGGCTACGTTGTCGCCATGAACCTGGAAACGACCGAGGAAGAATTGATGCACACCGTCTTCCCGCACCCGACTTTGTCGGAGATGATGAAAGAAGCGGTGCTCGATGCCTGGGGGCGGGTCTTGAATATGTAAGGCGCAAACGCGTTATGGCCGGCCGTGTCGGGGCCGTGACGAAAAAATCAGGGAGAACAGCAATGGCCAAATTCGCCAACATTCTGGAGACCGTCGGCCACACGCCGGTGGTCCGCATCAACAAGCTGGGCCCCAGGGCATCAACCTCTACGTCAAGATCGAGGCGTTCAATCCGCTCGGCTCGGTCAAGGACCGGCTGGCGCTCGGCGTGATCGAGGCGGCCGAACGGTCCGGCGAGCTCAAGCCCGGGCAGACGGTGATCGAGGCGACCAGCGGCAACACCGGCATCGGGCTCGCCATGGTGTGCGCGCAGAAGGGCTATCCGCTGGTGGTGACCATGGCGGAGACCTTCAGCGTCGAGCGGCGCAAGCTGATGCGTTTTCTCGGCGCCAAGGTGGTGCTGACGCCCGCCGCCGAACGCGGCATGGGCATGGTCAACAAGGCGGTCGAACTCGCCAAGACGCATGGCTGGTTCCTGACCCGCCAGTTCGAGAACGAGGCCAACCCGGACATGCATTCGCGCACGACCGCGCGCGAGATCGTCGACGACTTCAAGGGCGAACAGCTCGACTACTGGGTCACCGGCTTCGGCACCGGCGGCACGCTCAAGGGCGTCGCGCGCGTGCTGGCCAAGGAGCGGCCCGACACCAAGATCGTCGTCTGCGAGCCGGCCGACGCGCCGATGCTCGACGAGCCAACGCCGCAGGAGCGCAATGCCGACGGCTCGCCGGCCAAAGCCAATCCGGCCTTCAAGCCGCATCCGATGCAGGGCTGGAGCCCGGATTTCATCCCGAAGATCACCGCCGACGCCGTCGACATGGGCGTGATCAACCGCATCATCACCATCGCCGGCGCCGACGCGCATGAAGTACTCGAAGGCGCTGGCGCAGCAGGAAGGCATCTTCGTCGGCATCACCGCCGGCGCCACCTTCGCCGGCGCGCTCGAAGTGTGCAAGAGGCGCCAAGGGTCGAACCGTGCTCTGCATGCTGCCCGACACCGGCGAGCGCTATCTCTCGACGCCGCTGTTCGCCGATATCGGCGCCGACATGAACGACGACGAAGTGAAGATTTCCAATTCGACGCCCAACCACCGCATGCCGCCGCCGAAAGCCGCCTGAAAATCGGATGCGGACGACCGCGTCAATTCGGCGTCGGCTGCTGCAATTTGCGCCAGAAGGCGCCCGCGATATTGGAATAATCGTCGGTCCAGGTTCGCACCGAAGAATCCGGCGCGGTCGGCATCCAAATTCTGGCGTGCGCGAGCGCGCCGATGTCTTCGGGCCTTCTCGCCGCGATGACGATATCCGACCGCGCGATGAAATTGGCGGGGTCGCTGTGGTCGTCCGGATTGTTCCACGCCCATGTCTTGAGATCATTCGCGGCGGCGATGCCGGCGACCACGCTGCGCAGCTCGAGATGGCGATTGGTGATATGCATTGCTACCACGCCGTGCGGCGCGAGCTTGGCCTTATAGATGGCCATCGCCTCGCGCGTGGCGAGATGCACCGGGATCGCGTCGGATGAATAGGCGTCGACGATGATGAGATCGTAGGCGCTGTCTGGCTCGTGGGCGAGGGTGAGCCGCGCGTCGCCGAGCACGATGTCGAATTCGGCGCGCAGGCGGAAACAAAATTGAAGCGGCGCGGATCGCGCGCAATGGTAATCACGCTCGGGTCGATCTCGAAAAAGCGCCAGGTTTCACCCGGGCCGATATAGCAAGCGAGCGAGCCGGTGCCGAGCCCGATGACGGCGGCGCGCAGCGGTGCGCCTTTACGTGCGCGCACCGCTTCGATCACGGCGGCCATGGCCGAGTTGCGGTGGTAGTAGGTCAGCGGCTCGGGGCGGCCAGTCACGGCATGTCCGTCTTTCGTCCTCAGCATCTGTGCGCCGTGGATGGTCGAGCCGTGCTTGAGCACGCGGAAGCGCCGATCGGGCGTCTCATAAACCTGGTTGACGCCGAAGAAGCTGCGCAGCGTCTCGCTGCGCCCTTCGTCGGTCGGATAGAACCGGATGATGGCGAGGGCGATGGCGACTGCGACCGCCGATTTCGGCGGGTCGCGCAACAGCGCGAACGCGATTGAGATCGCGGCGAGGCTCAGCACCACAACGCGCAATGGCGTCACCATCGCGTCGCTCGCGCGCAAGCCGAAAAACGCGGGCACGATGAGCACGAGCGTCACCAGCGCTGCGACCGGCCAGAACCAGCGTTCGAGCCGGCGGCCCGGCGCGGCCGCGAACGGCCGGGCCAGCACCGCCAGCACAACCAGGATCGGATATTCGGCGATCCAGGAAAAGATGAAGGGGGAAAGCAGGCCGGCGAAAAGCCCGCCGACCATGCCGCCGAAGGAGAGCGAAACGTAGAAAGCCGTCAGATGCGCCGGTGCCGGTCGGCTGCGCGCGAGTTCGCCGTGGCAGGCCATGGCGATGACGAAGAATGCCAATAGATGCGCGATGAGACTAGGGAGCAGCGTCACCAGTCTGCCGTACAGCAGCAGCGCGACAATTCCCACAATCGCGAACGGCTGCAGCTGCAGCATGAACGCTTGCGTGAACACGGGCCGGCGCGCGAACACCAGCACCCAGGTGAGCAGATAGAGCGAAAGCGGTATCACCCACAGCAGCGGCGCCGCCGCGACGTCGGTCGAGATATGCGCGGTGACCGCGACCAGCAGCCCGGACGGCACCGCCGAGAGGAAAACCCAGCGGCCGAGCGTGCGCCAAGCGGGCTTCGGCGCTTGCGCACCCGCTTCGTGCGTCCGCTCGGCGCCGGGCGGCGAGCGCAGCAGCAGGGCCGCGCATGCCGCGATCATCGCGACCAGCAGCGCGAAGCCGCCGCTCCACAGCCGGTCCTGCATCCGCAGCGTAAAGGCCGGCTCGAGCAGCACGGGATAGGACAGCAGCGCCAGAAAGCTGCCGATATTGGAGGCGCCATAGAGGAAGTACGGGTCGCTGCCATCGACATGTCCGGTGTTCACGAACCAAGTCTGCAAGAGCGGATTGTTGGCGGCGAGTGCGAAGAACGGCAGTCCGATCGAGACCGCAAACAGCCCCAGCAGCCAGACGGCCGTCCCGGAGGCCGGCGGCGCGCCCCAGCCCTGCGCGATCGCCAGCGGCAAGGTCAGCCCGGCGGCACCGAGCAGCACAAGATGGACAATCACCGGCAGCCATCGGCTCCGCACCCGCGCCAGCCAATGCGCATAGGCATAGCCCGCGAGCAGCATGGATTGGAAGAATACCATGGCCACCGACCAGACCGACGGCGAGCCGCCGAGCTGCGGCAGCACCATGCGCGTGAACATCGGCTGCACGGCGAACAGCAGCAGGGCGCTCAAAAATACCGCCGTGGTATAAACGCCAAGCACCCAGGCGGCGGTGCGCGCGCCGTCGGATCGTTCAGGCGGTACCGGGCTCATGCGAATCCTGTCGGCGAGCGGGACAAGGCAGCGCCGGCCCCATTCGCAATCGGTGCACCGTCGTATACTAGATTCGTCGCAACGCCGTAGCCCTCGTCGGCTCGGCATCCGGAGGAAACCATGGGCATCATCGTCTGGATCTTCATCGGCCTGATTGCCGGCTGGCTCGCGCATTTATTTCTGGGCGGGCGCGGCGGCATTTTTGGCAATATCGCGGTCGGCCTGGTCGGCGCCATCGTCGGCGGCTTCCTGTTCGAAAAGCTCAACCTGCATGTCATGCCCGACTTCTGGGGCAACCTGATCACCGCCACCATCGGCGCCGTCATTTTTCTCGTAATCTGGCGCGCCATCAGACGCGCGTGACCTTGCGGCCCAACCGCCGCAGCCGTAAGTAACAGCCATGGCCGTCGTCCTCGACCTCAATACGCCGCGCCCGCGCCATCCGGAAAAGGCGCATCGGCCGGATTCCGCCGTCGCGAGAAAACCCGACTGGATCCGCGTCAAGGCGCCAGTGTCGGCCGGCTATAACGAGACGCACGCGCTCATGCGCGCCAACGGCCTGCACACGGTGTGCGAGGAGGCCGGCTGCCCGAATATCGGCGAGTGCTGGGAGAAGAAGCACGCCACCTTCATGATCATGGGCGACACCTGCACGCGCGCCTGCGCCTTCTGCAATGTGAAGACAGGTTTGCCCGGTGCGCTCGATCCCAACGAGCCCGCCCATGTCGGCGAGGCGACCGCCAAGCTCGGTCTCGCCCACATCGTGGTCACCTCGGTCGACCGCGACGATCTCGCCGACGGCGGCGCGCAGCATTTCGCCGACACCATCCGCGCCATCCGCGCGCGCGTGCCCGCAGACCACCATCGAGGTGCTGACGCCCGATTTTCTGCGCAAGGATGGCGCGCTGGAGATCGTGGTCGCGGCCAAGCCCGACGTGTTCAACCACAATCTGGAAACCGTGCCGTCGCTTTATCTCAGCGTGCGGCCGGGCGCGCGTTATTTCCATTCGTTGCGGTTGCTGCAACGGGTGAAAGAGCTCGATCCCACCATGTTCACCAAGTCCGGCATCATGGTGGGGCTGGGCGAGGAGCGCAACGAAGTGCTGCAGGTGATGGACGACCTGCGCTCGGCCAATGTCGATTTCCTCACCATCGGGCAATATCTGCAGCCGACCCGCAAGCATCACGAGGTCAAGCGCTTCGTGCCGCCCGACGAATTCGAGGCGCTCAAGACCATCGCCTACGCCAAGGGCTTCCTGATGGTGGCGGCTTCGCCGCTGACGCGCTCATCGCATCATGCCGGCGAGGACTTCGCGCGGCTGAAGGCAGCGCGCGCAACGGCGCGATGATGAGGGCGGCTCTTCCTTATCCCTCCCCCGAAGGGGGAGGGTGGCCGCGAGCGAAGTGAGCGGCCGGGTGGGGGCGCTTTGCCATCGAGAGAGGCGACCCCACCCCGGCTCGCTTCGCTCACCGACCCTCCCCTTTCAGGGGAGGGATAAAAAGAATGCCGTCCTTCTCCACCAAGCGCCGCGTCCGCCATTCCGCGGCGGACATGTTCGATCTGGTGGTGGACATGGAGAAATATCCCGGCCTTCGTGCCGCTGTGCAGCGCGCTCAAAGTGCGCAGCCGCACGCCGAAAGGCGAGGGCGTGAGCGTCGTCATCGCCGAGATGACGGTCGCCTACAAAATGATCCGGCAGACCTTCGTCACCCGCGACACGCTCGACCGGCCGAATATGAAAATCCTGGTGGAATATCTCGACGGCCCCTTCAGCCGTTTGCAGAACCGCTGGGTGTTTCACCCGACCGGCGACAACAGCTGCGAGGTCGAGTTCTTCATCGAATACGAATTCAGAAGCCGCACGCTTGCGATGCTGATGGGCGCGATGTTCGACACCGCGTTCCGCAAATTCGCCGCCGCGTTCGAGAAACGGGCCGATCAGGTATATGGAATCAAGCGTGCGTAGCACTCAAGCGTTGAGCCACCAGAGCGCGGCATTGAGCACGCTGGCGTAGCCGACCCAGACGGCGAGCGGCGCGAGACACCAGCCGGCGAGGCGATCGAGCCGCGCGAAAGCCATGACCGTCGCGACGATGACAACGAATTGCGGAAGAATATTCACAAGCCCCATCAGCGGGCTGTGCGCGCCGAAGAACATCCACGACCACGCCGTGTTGAGCGCAAGCTGGACGAAAAACAGCATGAGCGCGAAACGGCGCGCGGGCGAGGCTGGCAGCCGCAAGATGCGCCAGGCCGCGAATGCCATCAGCGCATAAAGGCTCGTCCACACCGGGCCGAACACCCAATTGGGCGGATTGAACGACGGTTTCACCAGCCCGGCATACCAGGGCGCCAGATTGGGATAGGTCGCGAGTTGGCCGAGCGCCGAGGCGGCAACGACGGCGGCCAGCGGCAGCGCGGCGATGCTGATGTCGCGCCGCCAGCCTGTGAGTTCAGTTTGGTTCATGACGATGACTTGCTTTCATTTTACGGGCGGCCGGCAGCCTTACTTCTCGGCCATTTGCCGTTGCACGATCAACGCCTGCAATGCCGATTTGTGCCGCATCTCGCTGCGCCCGATATCACCATAGCCCATTTTCGCGCGCCCACGCGCCTAGTGCGGCGGCGGCAATGGCGATGTCTCGACCGGCGCCGGCGTGAGCGCCGACGCGGCCGCCTCGAACCGATCGGCTTGGATCTTCAGCGTCCCGATCAACGTCGGCATCAGTACGCTCACCGGCGCCATGATCGACGTGCCAGCGATTGGTGCGAACCAGAGCTCCATGTTGCGCCGGCCGGCGACGTATTTGACAATCATGCTGTCGGCCCGGTAGCCCGCGATCGGTTGCAGAACGACGCCGCAGACCAGGACCGGACCGGAATAACCACGCTCAATTTTGACCTTGTCCATGCGGCTATACGACAGCACCAGGTTATAGCGGCGGCGGCCATCGAAAATCTTCAGCGTGCGGTTACAATCCGACGCCGCCATTGCGCCGCCGCCGAGCTGGGTGGGAATCAACACCGCGCTCAGCGGGTCGGCGATGCCGCGGCGATCGGCTTCGGTCACCGGCACGCGGTCGGTTCGCATCGGAGGCTGCGGCGCGATCGTCTCGGTCGCGATCCCGTTGGCGAAGGTCATCTGCAATGTGATGGTGCCGTCATCGTCGGTGATGGTGGAGGTATATGACGACGGATTGAGGCGATCGGCGGCGGCATTGCCGTGCGCGGCGACCGCGCCTTCGCCATTCACCAATTTGCTGAGCACGCCGCTCGCCTTGCCCGATGCGGTCGTCGTGTAGGTCGTGTCGCCGATGCCGACCAGCCAGACGATCTCGCCGATTGTTACGCCGGTCATTGAGATCGTATAGTGCGCCTTGAGCCTGCCTTGCGCGTGCGCAGGGACGATGGCAAGCAATCCGCACACCAGCGCGACCAAGAGCTTGGTTGACGGGCGTGACACTTTTGCGGAAGTTGCGTTCATGACATCGGCATTTTGGCCGGATTATTTACACGGCTGTATGACAAGTTACCCGTGCTTATCCGCGAGTTCCTTGAGCATCATCAGCGCCTGCAGCACCGATTTTTCCCGCACCGCCGAGCGTCCGATATCGCCGTAGCGCATTTCCGCAGCGTGAGCGCGCCGCTGCGCGAGGCGGCGGCGAAATGCACCAGGCCCACCGGCTTGCCCGGACCGCCGCCGCCGGGACCGGCGATGCCGGTGATGGCGACCACGAGATCGGCATTGGCGCGCCCGAGCGCGCCGCGCGCCATGGCCTCCGCGGTTTGCCGGCTGACCGCGCCGTGCTCCTGCAATGTGGCGGCGGGGACGCCGAGCATCTGCTGCTTGGCTTCGTTCGAATAGGTGACGAAGCCGCGATCGAAAACATCCGACGAACCGGCGATCTCGGTGAGCGCGCCCGCGACCAGGCCGCCGGTGCAGGATTCCGCGGTCGCGACTTTAAGCCCGCGCGCGCGGGCTGCCTCGAGCACGGCACTGGCGGCGGCGCGCACATCTTCACTCATGGCTCGCCCCAGGGCAGGCGGACGGTCGCGGTGGCATAAGCCGCGATGCCTTCGCCGCGGCCGGTGAAGCCGAGCTTCTCGCTGGTGGTCGCCTTCACCGCCACGCGCTCGATCGCGATGTGGGCCAAGCGCGCGATGTTCGCGCGCATGGCATCGCGCTGCGGCCCGATTTTCGGCGCCTCGCACACTAGCGTGAGATCGAGATGGGCGATGCGGCCGCCGCGCGCCTTGACGCGCTCCACCGCGAAAGCGAGGAAGCGGTCGGACGAGGCCTGGCGCCATTGCGGATCGCTGGGCGGGAAATGCGCGCCGATGTCGCCCTCGGCGAGCGCGCCGAGGATGGCGTCGGTGAGCGCATGCAGCGCGACGTCGGCGTCGGAATGGCCGGCCAGCGCGCGCTCATGCGCGATGCGGATGCCGCCCAGGGTGACGTGATCGCCGGGGCCGAAGGCATGCACGTCGATGCCGGTGCCGGTGCGCAGGTCGCCGAGCGTGGCGAAGGCGGCCGCTTCGGCGCGCGCGAAATCGTTCTCGGTGGTGATCTTGATATTGCCGGGCTCGCCGTCGAACACGGCGACCTTCAGGCCGGCCCATTCGGCGAGCGCGGCATCGTCGGTGAAGTCCTCGCGTCCGGCCGCGGTGGCGCGGCGATGCGCCGCGAGCAGGGGCTCGAAGGCGAACGCTTGCGGCGTCTGCACCAGCCGCAACGAATTGCGGTCGAGCGTCTTGATCGACCAGGCCCGCGGCATCGACGGTCTTGACGGTATCGGTCACCGGCAGCGCCGGGATCGCCGCGCCGGTCTTGGCCGTCGGCCACGATCGCGCGCGAGACCAGCGCCGCGCTTGCGAACGGCCGCGCCGCGTCGTGGACCAGGACGATGTCGGGTTTGCGGGGCGCCAGCGCCTCCAGGCCGGCGCGCACCGAGGCCTGCCGCGTGGCGCCGCCAAAGGCCGGCGGCAGAAGGTCAAGTCCGGCGGCCGAGCGGCGATAAATCTCGCTGTCCTCAGGGCGAATGACCGGCTGTACGAGGCCGACGTTGCTATGTTCTACGAACATGGACAGCGCGCGCCGCAGCATGCTTTCGCCACCGATCGGCCGGAATTGCTTGGGCAGATCGCCGCCCGCGCGCGATCCCCGCCCCGCGGCAACGATGACGGCGGCCACTCCTGCCATGCGGTTGGTTCTCCACTATTTTGCGCTTGGCTTTAGCGCGTTCTTGCTGCAACGGGAATGGATTAGCCGATCTTGCCGCTGCTTAAGCATGAACAACTTTTTGCAGTGCAACACTTGCCGCCCCTTGCGATAATGGCTAAACTCTGGGCATTGACAGAAACCGCCTAAATGGTAGGCAATAATCGCGTGCGGGACGAAATCAACGAGATTGCGGGTGCTTCTTTGCAGATCGGCGCCGTGAAGGCGCCGAACCGCGTCATTTTGGCGCCGATGTCGGGCATTACCGACGCCCCTTTCCGCCGGCTTGCCGAGCGGCATGGCGCGGGTCTGGTGGTCTCGGAAATGACGGCTTGCGCGGCGCTGGTCGAGGGCGAGCGGGAAGCGCACGCCCGCAGCGAGGGGCGCGGCATTGGTATCCATGTAGTGCAGCTCGCCGGCTGCGAAGCGCATTGGATGGCGGAAGGCGCGCGCGTCGCGGAAGCACAAGGCGCGCACATCATCGACATCAATATGGGCTGCCCCTCCAAACAGGTCACCAATGGCGCGTCCGGCTCGGCTTTGATGCGCGATCTCGATCACGCGCTGGCGCTGATCGAGGCAACGGTCGCCGCGGTGCGCGTTCCCGTCACGCTGAAAATGCGGCTGGGCTGGGATCGCGACAGCATCAATGCGCCGGAACTCGCGCGCCGCGCGGAATCCGCCGGGGTTTGCATGATCACCGTGCATGGCCGCACCCGTTGCCAGTTCTACGACGGCGGCGCCGATTGGTCCGCGGTGCGCGCCGTAAAGGAAGGCGTTTCGATCCCCGTTGTCGTCAACGGCGACATTCGCTCGTTCGACGACGCCACGCGCGCGCTTGCCGCCTCCGGCGCCGACGCGGTGATGATTGGCCGCGCCGCGCAAGGGCGTCCGTGGTTCCCGGGCCAGGTCGCCCGCTTTCTGGCGACCGGCAAGCGCGAGCGCACGCCGCCGCTGGCCGAGCAATTCACGCTGATCGATACGCTCTATGACGAGATGCTCACTCACCACGGGCTCACGATTGGCCGCCGTCACGCCCGCAAACATCTGGCCTGGGCGCTCGATTGCGCGGCGGCAACCGCCGGCGCATCGATCGATCTTCTCAAAAACCATCGCGCCCGCGTGCTCACGGCCGAAGAGCCGGCGCAGGCGCGCCGGCTGCTCGCCGATGCCTACGATGCCTTCGCGTGGAGAGCCGCCGCATGAGCCGCGCGCACGCCATCTCCGCCACCATCAATTCGCCGGCCGATGCGGTGCTGAACGCGCTGCCGCATCCGGTGCTCATGGTATCTCCCGACGGCAAGATCGCCGATGCCAACGTCGCCGCCGAGCAGTTCTTCGAGGCCTCGATCCCGGTGCTGCGCCGCCATATGCTGCGCGATCTGGTGCCATTCGGCTCGCCCTTGCTCACGCTGATCGAGCAGGTTCGTCAACGCGGCGCGGCGGTGAATGAATACAAGGTGGATTTGGCAACGCCGCGCAATCCGGGCGAACGGCTGGTCGATCTGCATGTGGCGCCGCTGCCGGAATATCCCGACCACGTTGTCGTAATGCTGCAAGAGCGCACCATCGCCGACAAAATGGACCGCCAGCTTACCCATCGCGGCGCGGCGCGCTCCGTGATCGCGCTTGCCGCCATGCTCGCGCACGAAATCAAGAATCCACTGTCAGGCATCCGTGGCGCGGCGCAGTTGATCGAACAGTCGGCCGGCGACGATGACCGCTCGCTCACCAAACTGATCTGCGAAGAGACCGACCGCATCGTGAAGCTGGTCGACCGCATGGAGGTGTTTGCCGACGAACGGCCGGTCGAGCGCGAACCTGTCAATATTCATGTGGTGCTCGACCACGTAAAGCGTCTGGCGCAAACGGGGTTCGCCCGCCATATCAAATTCGTCGAAGAATACGATCCCTCGCTGCCGCCGGTTCTCGGCAACCGCGACCAGCTTATTCAGGTGTTTCTCAACCTGGTGAAGAACGCCACCGAGGCGATCGGCGAGGAGGCCATCGACGGGGAAATCCAGCTGACGACCGCCTTCCGCCCGGGCGTGCGGCTTGCCATGCCGGGCAGCAAAGCGCGCGTATCGTTGCCGCTCGAGTTTTGCGTGAAGGACAATGGACAGGGTGTTCCGGAAGATCTCATGCCACATTTGTTTGATCCATTCGTCACCACCAAGCAAAGCGGGAGCGGGCTTGGGCTGGCATTGGTAGCCAAGATCGTGGGCGACCACGGCGGCATCATCGAATGTGAATCGCAGCCGCGGCGAACGACCTTTCGCGTACTGATGCCGATTTACAGTGGCGGCGGCACGCCGCCCGTACAGGACCCGTGAGGACGACGATGCCAACGGGAAGCATATTGGTTGCCGATGACGATGCCGCGATCCGCACCGTCCTCAATCAGGCTCTCTCGCGCGCCGGCTACGAGGTGCGCTCCACAGGCAATGCCGCAACACTCTGGCGCTGGGTCAGCCAGGGCGATGGCGATCTCGTCATAACCGACGTGGTGATGCCGGACGAGAATGCGTTCGATCTGATCCCGCGCATCCGGAAGGCGCGTCCCGACCTGCCGATCATCGTCATGAGCGCGCAAAATACGTTCATGACCGCGATCCGCGCGTCTGAGCGCGGCGCTTACGAATATCTGCCGAAGCCGTTTGATCTGAAGGAGCTCATCGCCATCGTCGGGCGCGCTCTGTCGGAGCCGAAAGAGAAGCGGCCGGCGAACGCCAAGAGCGAGGAATTCGACAGCATTCCGTTGGTCGGCCGCTCGCCGGCGATGCAGGAAATTTACCGCGTTCTGGCCCGGCTGATGCAAACCGATCTGACGGTGATGATTACCGGCGAGTCCGGCACCGGCAAGGAACTGGTCGCGCGCGCGCTGCACGACTATGGCAAGCGGCGGGCGGGAACCTTTGTCGCCATCAATATGGCGGCGATCCCGCGCGATCTGATCGAATCCGAATTGTTCGGGCACGAGAAAGGTGCGTTCACCGGCGCCAATACCCGCAGCGCCGGCCGCTTCGAGCAGGCCGAGGGCGGCACGCTGTTCCTGGACGAAATCGGCGACATGCCGATGGAAGCGCAGACGCGGCTGTTGCGTGTGTTGCAACAGGGCGAATACACGACGGTCGGCGGCCGCACGCCGATCAAAAGCGACGTCCGCATCATCGCCGCTTCCAACAAGGAACTGCGCCAGCTGATCCAGCAAGGCCTGTTCCGCGAAGATCTGTTTTTCCGCCTCAACGTGGTGCCGCTGCGGCTGCCGCCCTTGCGCGAGCGCATCGAGGATGTGCCGGACCTGATCCGCCATTTCTTCGCACAGGCCCAGCGCGAGGGGCTGCCGCCGAAGCAGATCGATCAGGCCGGCCTCGAGCGGCTCAAGCGTCACCGCTGGCCTGGCAATGTGCGCGAGTTGGAGAACCTGGCGCGCCGATTGGCGGCTCTCTACCCGCAGGAGACCATCACGGCGGCGGTGATCGAGGCTGAATTGGCGCAGCCCGCGCTGCCGGCGAGCAGCGAAGAGCCGCGCGCGGAGGAAAGCCTCAGCGCCGCGGTGGAGCGGCATCTGACCGCGTATTTCTCCGGGTTTGCCGACGGCTTGCCGCCCGCCGGTCTGTATCACCGGGTCTTGCGTGAGATCGAATACCCCTTGCTGACCGCAGCCCTTGCCGCCACCCGCGGCAATCAGATCCGCGCCGCCGATCTGTTAGGGGTCAATCGCAATACACTGCGGAAGAAAATCCGCGACCTCGACATCCAGGTGTTTCGCGGCGGCAGCTAGCCACTTGAGCCCCAAACCGCCCGCGCCGGGTCCGGCCCCGGACCTGGGAACCGGCCGTTCGCAAGAAATCCTGGTGAGAAAGCCACAGATAAGTTGATCACGCTTGCGACTTTGAGCCGCGCTTTTGTCGCAATTCAGCAACATTGTTGTATAAAAGCATCAATACCGAGGGGGTTGTCTCCCTCTTGGTCCGGGGTCTTTGGAGTCGCCGCACTCCGCCATCCGCCGATAGGGGTCCATGAGCGTCGAACAGGCTGCCAACGCCGAAACCGCGCTTATCGCTCCGGCTCCCAAGCGGGGGGAAACGCGGCTGTTAGGGCCGGTCGCGGTTAGCCTCGCCCTGCTATCCGCCTTTATCACCTTCATCGTTCTCGCCGACTTCACGCCCATTCCGCCGACCCACAGAGTGGTCGTCACATTGCTGCTCGCGAACGCGGCAACGGTGCTGCTGCTGCTTGGCGTGATCGTGCGTGGCGTGTGGCAGGTGGTCCAGGCCCGGCGCACCGGGCGTGCGGCGGCGCGGCTGCATGTGCGCATCGTCGGATTGTTCTCCATCATCGCAGCCGCACCCGCGATCCTGGTGGCGATCGTCGCCAGCGTCACGCTCGACCGCGGCCTCGACCGGTTGTTCTCGACCCGCACGCGCGCGGCGATCGAGAATTCGCTGATCGTGGCGGAAGCCTATCTGCGCGATCACGCGCAGATCGTGCGTTCCGATATCTTGGTCATGGCCACTGAGATCGCGCGTTCCAAGCCAATATTGGAGCAAGACCCCGAAAAACTCGGGCAATATCTGACGTTCCAAGCCTCGGTGCGCGGGCTGGCCGCTGCGATTGTAATCGACAAGAATCTCAACGTCATTGCGCGCGCCGACCTCAAGATCAACGAGACTTTCGCCATGCCGCCGCGTGACGCGCTTCCCCATATCGGCGAGCGCGATCCGCAGATGGTCTTGCTACCGGATACCAATTATGTCGCGGCGGTCATCAAATTGCAGAATTACGACGACGATTATCTTTACGTCACCCGCCTGCTTGACCCGAACGTCGTGCCGCAATTGCAGGCGACTAAGGCAAGCGTCACCGAATATGCCGCGATTGAGGCGCGCCGCCTCGGTGTGCAAATCGCATTCGCGCTGATGTACACCGTCATCGCGCTCACGGTGCTTTTATCCGCGGTCTGGATCGGATTGAACTTCGCCAACCGCCTGGTGGCGCCGATCCGGCGCCTGATCGGCGCCGCCAATGTCGTTTCCACCGGCAATCTGCATGTGCGCGTGCCGATTCATAAATCGGAAGGCGATCTCGCGCAGCTCGGCGAAACCTTCAATCGCATGACGCAGGAACTGCGTACCCAGCGCGACGATATCATGCGCGCGCGTGATCTCATCGACAGCCGGCGGCGATTTACCGAAGCCGTGCTCGCGGGCGCCAGCGCGGGCGTCATCGGCGTGGATGGCGATGGTTGCGTGAGCATCATGAACCGCTCGGCGGAAAAACTGATCGGCCGCACGGAACCCGAGGCGCTCGGCCGCCCCTTGATGGAGGTCTTCCCCGAGCTCGCCGATTTCATGGCGGCGGCCAAAACGGGCGCGCGCACGCAGGACCAGGTGACGATCACCCGCAACGGCCGCGAGCGCAATCTGTCGGTGCGGATCACCAGCGAGCAATCCGGCGAATCGAGCCACGGCTATGTCGTGACGCTCGACGACATCACCGAATTGGTCGCCGCGCAACGCACGTCGGCCTGGGCGGACGTTGCGCGCCGCATCGCCCATGAGATCAAAAATCCGCTCACGCCTATTCAATTGTCGGCCGAGCGGTTGCGCCGCAAATACGGAAATATGATCGGCGACGACCGCGCCGTGTTCGAACAATGCACGGACACCATCGTGCGTCAGGTCGACGACATCCGGCGGATGGTTGACGAGTTCTCGCATTTCGCGCGCATGCCGAAGCCGGTCATTACCGCCGAGGACGTCGCCGACACCGTGCGGCAGGCCGTGTTCCTCATGCGCGTCGGTAACTCGGAAATCGACATCGACGCCGATATTGCCGAGGATCCGATGCCGGCGCGCTTTGACCGGCGCTTGATGTCGCAGGCGCTCACCAATCTCATCAAGAATGCGACGGAAGCGATCGCCGCGGTGCCGCCGGCCGAACTCGGTAAGGGTTCGATCCGGGTCTTAGCCGCGCGCGAGGGCGGCGACATCGTCATCGATGTCGTCGACAACGGGATCGGCTTGCCGAATGAAAACCGCAGCCGGCTGCTCGAGCCTTATGTCACAACGCGCGAGAAGGGCACCGGGCTCGGGCTCGCTATTGTCGGACGCATTGTCGAGGATCATGGCGGCAGCATCGAATTGCATGACGCGAGCGGCAAAATCCCCGGCCAGCGAGGCGCCTGGGTGCGGGTGCGTTTCGCCGCGGCCGGCCATGCGGAATCGTCTGAACCAGAAAATCAGAAGAACGTGAACGGGTAGTGCAATGTCTGCAGATATTCTGATCGTCGACGACGAAACCGATATCCGCGATCTCGTGGCCGGGATTCTGCAGGATGAGGGCTACGAGGCGCGCACCGCGCGCAACAGCGATGAAGCCCTCGCTGCCATCATGGCGCGGAAACCGAGCTTGGTTTTTCTCGACATCTGGCTACAGGGCAGCAAGCTCGACGGACTGCAATTGCTCGACATCGTCAAACATGATCATCCCGAGGTACCCGTGGTGATGATCTCCGGCCATGGCAACATCGAAACCGCCGTCGCCGCCATCAAACTCGGGGCCTATGATTTTATCGAGAAACCGTTCAAGGCCGACCGGCTGGTGCTGGTGGCGGAGCGCGCGCTCGAGACCTCGCGGCTTAAACGTGAGGTCAGGCAACTCAAGCAGTCGGCACCGCAGCCGGCCACGCTGATCGGCCGCTCGGCGGCCATTGTGCAACTGCGCCAGACCATCGAGCGGGTGGCGCCAACCAACAGCCGGATTCTCGTCGTTGGCCCGTCCGGCTCGGGCAAGGAGCTGACTGCGCGCACGATCCACCAGTCCTCCGGACGCGCTGCTGGTCCGTTCATCGTCATCAACGCCGCCGCCATCACGCCCGAGCGTATGGAAATCGAACTATTCGGCGTCGATCGCTCCAATGGCTCGGAAGACCGCAAACCGGGCGCTCTGGAAGAGGCCCATAGCGGCACGCTGTTTATCGACGACGTCGCCGAACTACCGCGCGAGACACAGAACAAGATTTTGCGCGTGCTCGTCGATCAGACCTTCCAACGGGTCGGCGGCAGCAGCAAGGTTGCGGTCGACGTGCGTATCGTCTCGTCGACCACGCGCAATCTTGAGGCCGAAATCGCGGACGGAAGATTTCGCGAAGACCTCTATCATCGCCTATCGGTGGTGCCGATCCGCGTACCGCCTTTGGCCGAACGACGGGAAGACATTCCCGAGCTGGTGGAATATTTCATGGACCAGATTTCGCATGCCACCGGCCTGCCGAAGCGGCGCATCGGCGACGACGCCATGGCGGTGCTGCAGTCGCATAATTGGCCGGGCAATGTCCGTCAACTGCGCAACAATATCGAGCGCTTGATGATCCTGGCCGGCGGCGACCCGGATGCCGTGCTCGATGCCAGCATGCTGCCGCCCGATGTCGGCTCGATGGTGCCGACCATGCCCAACGGCAATGGCGGCGAGCACCTGATGGGTTTGCCGTTGCGCGATGCGCGCGAAGTGTTCGAGCGCGAATATCTGGTGGCGCAGATCAGCCGCTTCGGCGGCAACATCTCGCGCACCGCCGAATTTGTCGGCATGGAGCGCTCGGCGCTGCACCGCAAGCTCAAGGCGCTCGGGATTGGCTAGTCCGCGATCGAGAACCGGCTTCGGACAAAAACACGCGCAAGGAATAAGCCTTCATGTCGCGCATCGCCTATGTCAACGGCCGCTACCTGCCGCGCGCGCAGGCGAAAGTCTCAATTGATGACCGCGGCTTTCAATTCGCCGACGGCGTCTACGAAGTATGCGAGGTGCGGGCAGGGCGCCTGGTCGACGAGCGCCGGCACATGGCGCGGCTCGATCGTTCGCTGAACGAGCTGCGCATCGCCCGCCCGATGTCGCCCGCCGCGCTCTCGATTGTTTTACGGGAAACGGTGCGACGCAACCGCGTGCGCGACGGCATCGTCTATGTGCAGATCACCCGCGGCGTCGCGCGGCGGGATTTTGCATTTCCGCCGGCGAACACCAAGGTCTCCGTGGTGGCGACCGCGCGCAGCAACGATCTCGCGCAGCTCGAGCGATTGGCGGCCGACGGCATCGCCGTGGTCACCGTGCCCGACATCCGCTGGCAGCGGGTGGACATCAAGTCGGTGTCCCTGCTGCCGAATGTGCTGGCCAAGCAGGTGGCGCGCGACCGGGGCGCGCGCGAGGCCTGGCTGGTCGATGAGGCTGGCCGCGTCACCGAAGGGGCCTCCTCGAACGCCTGGATCGTCAGCCGCGACGGCAAGCTCGTCACGCATCCGCTCGGCCATGACATCCTGGCCGGCATCACGCGGTCGGTCTTGATCGATGTGCTCAAGGCGCAGGGGATGCCGTTCGAGGAACGTGCGTTCTCAGTCGATGAAGCCTACGCCGCGCGCGAAGCGTTCATCACCTCGGCGAGCCAGATCGTGCTGCCCGTGGTGAGCATCGATGGCCGGCCGGTCGGCAATGGCGCGCCCGGCCTGGTCGCCGCCGCCTTGCGCCGCGATTACCGCCACCATGCCGAGACTGCGTGAGTGCGTGTGCTGAGGCAGCCGGAACTCGAGCGCGGGCAGGAGGTATCCTGGGCTGCCGTGCGGGGCCCGAAACAGCGGCGGAAAGTCCACAAAATATCAACTATCTCAACGGTTTGGTGGGCTAGGCGCCAACTTGTGCTTGCACCGCGGGAGCACCTGCCATCTAATAGCCGCCTCTTGAGCCTGGCACCGCTTTTGCGTGGGGCTAAAAGCGGCACATGCAGCGGAACTCGCATGTGCAGGACTCGGGCAACGAAGCTCTCGCGCGCCAGTCGCGGGCAAAAAATGGAACACGGCCATGGCAGCCGAACGTGCGCAAAATCTCCAAGACACATTTCTCAATCACGTCCGCAAAGCAAAAATCCCGCTCACCATTTTTTTGGTCAACGGGGTCAAGTTGCAGGGCGTCGTGACCTGGTTCGATAATTTCTGCGTTTTGTTGCGGCGGGACGGGCATTCCCAGCTCGTCTACAAGCACGCGATTTCGACGATCATGCCCGGTCACCCGATCCAGTTGTTCGAAGGCGGTGAAGAGCCGCCGGCCGGGGACAAGGTCTGATTGGAACAACGCCAACGCGACAAGCGCGCCGATCTGCTGAGCCCAACGGCGCCGGGCGCGGAAACCGGCCGCGCCATCGTCATCGAGCCCTGGCTCAAGCGTGAGGTCAGGGGAGTTGGCGCCCGTTCGCCGGCGGAGGCGCGCTCTCCGGAAGCTCGCCTGGCGGAGGCCGCCGGGCTCGCCCGCGCCATCGACCTCAATGTGGTGCAGGCGGGACTCGTCACGCTCAATCGCATACAGCCCGCGACCTATATCGGCACCGGCAAGGTCGACGAAATCGCTGGGTTCGTCAAAAGCCTCTCCGCAACCGTCGTGGTGATGGATTGCCCGGTCTCGCCGGTGCAGCAGCGCAATCTGGAAAAAGCCTGGAATGCAAAGGTCATCGATCGCACCGGCCTGATCCTGGAAATCTTCGGCCGGCGCGCGCGCACCCGCGAAGGCGCGCTGCAAGTCGAGCTTGCGCATCTCAATTATCAGAAGGGCCGCTTGGTTCGTTCCTGGACCCATCTCGAGCGCCAGCGCGGCGGCTTCGGCTTTCTCGGCGGGCCGGGCGAGACGCAGCTCGAAGCCGACCGGCGCGTAATCGAAGAGCGCATCGCGCGCATCGAAGGCGAACTCGACAAGGTCAAGCGCACCCGCAAACTGCATCGCGACAGCCGCAAGCGGGTGCCTTATCCGATCGTGGCGCTGGTCGGCTATACCAATGCCGGCAAGTCGACATTGTTCAACCGCATGACGACGGCGAGCGTACTGTCGGCTGACATGCTGTTTGCCACGCTCGATCCGACTTTGCGGGCGGTCGCGCTGCCGCATGGCAACCGCATCATTCTGTCGGATACCGTCGGCTTTATCTCCGATCTGCCGACCATGCTGGTGGCGGCGTTTCGCGCCACGCTGGAGGAGGTGATCGAGGCCGACGTTATTCTGCATGTGCGCGACATGTCGCATGAGGATTCCGCCGCGCAGTCGCACGACGTCGAAAAGGTGCTCGGCGAGCTCGGCATTGAGGCCAGCGATCCTCGGCTGATCGAGGTCTGGAACAAGATCGACCGGCTCGACACTGACGCCCGTGCGCGGCTGTTCAATCTGGCCGATCGACAGGCGGAGCCGCGCCGGCCGGTGCCGGTGTCGGCCTTGAGCGGGGAAGGGATCGATCGCCTGATCGCCGCGATCGAGGCGCGGTTGAGCGAGAAGCGGGAGACCATCGAGCTCTCGATCGATCCGGCCGACGGCGCGGGCTTAAGCTGGCTCTACCGCCATTCCGAAGTTCTATCCAAGGGCATGCGCGACGATGGCCGGCTGGCGGTGACGATACGGGCGGATGCCGACAAGGCGGCGCGGGTGAGGGCGAAGTTTGGGGCTTGAGGCCGCTGAAAAGTCGGGGAGTTGCGTTTCAGTTTGATTGTCGTGGCGGAGACGCGGTGATGATCTTGATGAGATCGCCAGCGACAAAACGAGAATCAATCAACTGTAAGGCGGCCTCCGGCACATGTTCTTCGGTCCGGCGGTTGAAGCCAGCCCCGTAGGCCCAATACACCCACGGTTCCCAGATTTTCGTAATGGCGCGCCGAATGGCCCCACTCGGGCGGGTATATTCCAGGAGCCGGATGAGACCGCCGGGCTTAACAACACGACCGAGTTCCTTGAGTGCCGGCACCTGGAGCTCATCGGGCAGCACGCAGAACAGGAACGTCGCTACGGCAGCATCAAAGTAGTGATCGGGGTAGTCCAATCGGGTGACATCCATTCGCCGCAACGTGACCGGCGCGGCGGCTGATCCGCGTCTTCGTTCCGCTCTGGCCAGCATTGCCGGGCTCTGGTCGATGCCGATGACTTCAGCCGTTGGTGGGTAAAAAGGAAAGTTCCGACCCGTGCCGACGCCGGCGTCCAAGATCCGGCCCGAAAGACCTTCAAACATGAGCGGCCTGATCTTCCGGTAACGGCCATATTCAAATGGCAGGTCGAGAAGATCGTAGAAAGCCGCTATGCGTTCGTAGCGTTCAAAATTGGACATTCACTTACTCGAACATCACCCGCTGTCTTCGCGGCGACGTGCGGAGGGCTGCGTCCCGCACTTTAGCGTGTCAGTCGGTTTTGATAGCGTCCTTCTCGGCCGCCTTTGCCTCATCCCAAAGCGCATCCATTTCGGCCAGCGTGGCCTGCTTGGGCGTTTTTCCGCGCGCGGCTAGCGCGCGTTCGATGGCCATGAAACGCCGCTCGAATTTGAGATTGGTCTGGCGCAAAATATCTTCCGGGTCGGCGCGCAGGTGGCGGGCAAGGTTGACCACCGCGAACAGCAGATCGCCGACTTCGGCCGCTGCCGCCTCGGCCTTGTCGGGGAGATCGAGCTCGGCTTCGATTTCATCGGCTTCCTCGCAAATCTTGGCGAGAACGCTGCGCGGGTTATTCCAGTCGAAACCGACCCGGCCCGCTTTGTCTTGCAGCTTTAGAGCACGGGTTAATGCGGGCAGGGCGAGCGGAACCCCGGCCAGGGCGCTGCTCGGTCCCGCCTCACCCTGTGCGGCTTTTTCCTCGGCCTTGATACGCTCCCACAAACCTTCGACCGCCTCGGCGGTGCGGCCCTCGGCATCGGCGAAGACGTGCGGGTGGCGGCGCACCAGCTTGGCGGTGATGGTTTCGACCACGTCGCCGAAATCGAAAGCGCCTTGCTCCTCGGCCATACGGGCATGGAACGCGACCTGGAGTAGAAGGTCGCCCAGTTCGTCTTTCAGATCGGCGAGATCGCCGCGCGCAATGGCATCGGCAACCTCATAAGCTTCCTCCAGCGTGTAGGGCGCGATGGTTCGGAAAGTCTGCTCGAGGTCCCAAGGGCATCCGCTGCCGGGCGTGCGTAGCGCAGCCATGATCTCGATCAGCCGGGCTATGTCGCGGGAGGGCTTCACGGACCGGGGGCTCGTTGTGGCCGGAACGTCCGGCCTTGGCAAAGCCCGCCCCAGGCCACGACTATATACACGTAATTCGCATAAGACATATTATGGAATATCTCCATAAGCCGCTTTAAAGCTTCATTCCATCGTATCCGGGCTCGACCCCCGACGGCAGACTGGCCCGTAAGTCCGCGAAATCCATATCGCTGTGCAGATTCGTAAGAATGGCTCTTTTAGGTTTCACCCGCGCAATCCATTCCAGCGCCTCGTCGAGATTAAAATGGCTCGGGTGCGGCGCCTTGCGCAGCGCATCCACGATCCAGACATCCAGCCCGGCCAATGCCGCCATACTTTCCTGGGACAGGCTCTTGATGTCGGCCGAATACGCCACATTGCCAAACCGGAAGCCGAGCGAGGGCATGTCGCCATGGTTTTGTAGAACGGGCAATGCGTTGATAGCGCCGCCCAGCCCGGTGATACGCACCCGCTCCCCGGGCACCAGCCGATGCTCATTAAGGATCGGCGGATATTCGCTGCCGGGCGGCGTCATGAAGCAATAGCCGAAGCGGGCATGCATGGCGCGCGAGGTCGCTTCGTCGAGCCAGATGTTAACGCGCTGCCGCTTGTGCACGAACAGCGGGCGCAAATCGTCGATACCGTGGGTATGGTCGGCATGCTCATGGGTAATCATCACGGCGTCGAGCCAATCGACCTCGGCGTCGAGCAACTGCACGCGCAGATCCGGCGTGCAGTCGACCAGCACGCGCGTCACGCCCGCTGCATCGCTGCGTTCCACCAATAAAGCGCAACGCCGCCGGCGGTTTTTCGGATTGTTGGGATCGCAGGAACCCCAGCCGAGCGCGACCCGCGGCACGCCCATGGAAGACCCGCAGCCGAGGATGGTGAAGCGCAGGCTCATGCGGCGTTCGCCAGATTTCTCGGAACTTTATTGAACAGGCGGAAGAAATTCTCCGTGGTCTGACGCGCGATCTCGTCCGCCGTCACGCCGCGCGTATCGGCTAAAACTTTAGCGGTTTCCACCACATAGGCCGGCTCATTGCGTTTGCCCCGATACGGCAGCGGCGCGAGATAAGGCGCGTCGGTTTCGACCAGAATGCGCTCGGCCGGAAGATCGCGCGCGATGTCGCGCAAGGCTTGCGAATTCTTGAACGTGAGAATGCCAGTGAACGAGATGTAGAGGCCTAAGTCTATGGCTTTGAACGCCAAATCGCGGCCGCCGGTGAAGCAATGCAGCACCGCCGGGAAGGCGCCCTCACCCGTTTCCTCCGCCAGAACGCGCGCCATGTCGGCGTCGCAGTCGCGTGCATGGATCACCAGTGGCAAGCCGGTTTCGCGCGCCGCCGCAATGTGTTGGCGGAAGCTCTTCATCTGCATATCGCGCGGACTTTTATCGTAGTGATAGTCGAGCCCGGCCTCGCCGATCGCCACGATTTTTGGATTTTTCGTCAGTGCGATCAGCGTCTTCGCATCGATGTCCAGCTCCTCCTGCGCATTATGCGGATGGGTGCCAACCGAGCAGAACACGTCCAGGAATTGTTCCGCAATTGCAAGCACCTGCGCGTGCTTCTTCACGCGGGTCGAGATGCTGACGATGCGCCCGATGCCGGCGGCACGCGCGCGGCCCACCACCGCGTCGAGCTCGCTGGCAAAATCGGGAAAATCCAGGTGGCAGTGGCTATCCACCAGCATTGTCAAGCCTTTGCCTCGGGCTCGACGTAGCGCGGGAACACCGGCGCGGGCGGCGGCAGCTTGGCTCCCGGGAGCTATGCGTTTCTCGCCGTTAAGCTCGTAGAAGCTGCGTTGCTCGGGCGGAATAGCGAGAAGCTCGAGCAGTTTTGCGGCCGAGGATGGCACAAACGGCTGCGCCATGATGGAAACGCAACGCAGGACCTCCGCCGTCACGTACAGGATGGTGCCCTGCCGCTGCGGATCGGTCTTGGCCAGCGCCCAGGGCGCCTCGGAGGCGAAATAGCGGTTGGCGTCGGCCACCACCGCCCACACCGTATTGAGCACCTGGTGCAGCTGCTGCGTCTTCATGTGCTCGCGCGCGGGGCCGATCATGCCGTCGGCCGCCGCCAGCATGGTCTTGTCGGCCGCGCTGAAAGCGCCCGGCGCCGGCAGCACGCCGCCGAACTGCTTGCCGATCATCGACAGCGAGCGCTGCGCCAGATTGCCGAGGTCGTTGGCGAGATCGGCATTGATGCGGTTGACGATGGCCTCGTGGCTGTAATTGCCGTCCTGCCCGAACGGCACCTCGCGCAGGAAAAAATAGCGCAGCGGATCGACGCCATAGGCGTCGGCGAGCGCGAACGGATCGACCACGTTACCGACCGACTTCGACATCTTTTCCCCGCGGTTGAACAAAAAGCCGTGCGCGAAGATGTGCTGCGGCGGCGCGATGCCGGCCGACAGCAGGAAGGCCGGCCAATAGACCGCGTGGAAGCGCACGATGTCCTTGCCGATCACGTGCAGCGCGGCCGGCCAGTAGCGCTTGAACATGTCGCTGTTGTCGTCGGGGAAGCCGACGCCGGTGATGTAATTGGTCAGCGCATCCACCCACACATACATGATGTGCTTGGGATTGCCGGGCACGCGGATGCCCCAGTCGAAGGTGGTGCGCGAGATCGACAGATCCTGCAGGCCGCCGCGCACGAAGCTTGCCACTTCGTTGAGCCGCTCCTTCGGCAGCACGTAGTTCGGCCGCGCATAGAGCTCGAGCAGCTTGTCCTGATAGGCCGAGAGCCGGAAGAAATAGCTCTCCTCCTCCACCCAGTCGACCGGCGTGCCGGTCTTCGACGACACCCGCACCTTCTGCTCGTTCAGGTGCGTCTCGTTCTCGGCGTAATAGGCCTCGTCGCGCACCGAATACCAGCCGGCATATTTGTCGAGATAGATGTCGCCGTTTTTCTCCATGCGCCGCCAGATTTCCTCCGACGAGCGGTGATGGCGCTCTTCGGTGGTGCGGATGAAATCGTCGTTCGAGCACTCCAGACGCGCGACCATGGCTTGGAAGCGCGGCACGTTGCGCTCAAGCAGTTCGTGCGGCGTCAGCCCTTCCTTGGCGCCGGTCTGCTGGATTTTCATCCCATGCTCGTCGGTGCCGGTGAGGAAATAGACGTCGTAGCCGTCGAGCCGCATGAAACGGGCGATGGCGTCGGTCGCGATCGCCTCGTAGGCGTGGCCGATATGCGGCGGGCCGTTCGGGTAGGAGATCGCGGTGGTGATGTAGAAGGGGGATTTTTCGCGGGTCGTTGCGGCCTTGGCGATAGAGGCTTTGAGCTTAGTGGCCGGTGGAGCCTTTTCGGCCCTGGCTATTGCCTTAGCTTCCTTGGCGGCGGCCGCGGCTTTGGCTTTCTCTTCCCTCGCTTTGACCGTCGTTGCAGCCGTTTTTGCCTTGGCATCCTTCGCTGCTACGGCAACTCTGGCTTTTTCTTCGTTAGTGGCGGGCAGGCGCGCTAAATTCTTCTTCGTGCCTGCATTCTTCTTTGGCAGCGCGGTTTTCTTGCCCTTATTGTTCTTAGTCGGCGCAGCTTTCCTGCCCTTCTTCTTGGCTGGCGCGGTTTTCTTACGCTTCTTGTTCGTCGATTTCGCGTTCTTAGCCATCGTGGGAATAGATCCAGTCAAAGACATGGATGGCCGGGGGAATGGCCCGGCCATGACGAGTTGGGAACTAGGTATCAACCCCCTGCCGCTTCGGCAAGCTTGGCGAAAATGCAGCAAACAAGCCGCCTTTGGCGGGTTCGGCGCGATTGCCGGGGCTGCATGATGAACGTAAGATACATGTACGAAACAGCCAGCCGTCTCTCGCGACCCCGCCATCATGGGCGGCGCGCCGGTGTTTGCCGGCACACGCGTGCCGGTGCAGACGCTGCTCGATTACCTTGAGGCGGGCAACTCAATCGATGAGTTTCTTGCCGGCTTCCCGTCGGTCAAGCGCGAGCAGGTCATCGCATTTCTGGAAGGCCGTAACAACTAGGGCTGCGGAGTATGGATTCCGGGTGACGGATTAGCCCCCACCCGGTCGCCTTTGGCGATCACCCTCCCCCGCAAGCGGGGAGAGATAAGAAAGCCCGTCGCCCCAATTAGCGCGTATAGTCCCGTGAACCGTTCGGGGCGAAAGCGCCCACGCGGCAACTCGCTCATTTGCAAACCAGTCAATTCCGAAGGGAAACCCCATGGCTTTCAGGCCGAATTACGGGATGCAGCGCAACGACCGCAATCGCGCAGCGCAGGCCCGCAACGAGGAAAAACTGCGAAAGCGAGAGGAAAAGTCCGCGCAACGCAAAGCCGAACGCTTAGGTGAGACTAAGAGCCCGACCGACGACGCGAAGGCAGAATAAGGAACGATCGATGACCAACGCCAAATCCAAGGCCCTCAAGAAGGGTAGCCGGGTTTATTGGCAGGGCAATGCCGCCGACCGCGGCATCATCACCGAAACGAGCTGGGATGCCGTCACGATCGCCTGGGACAACGGTCAGGTGGCCAGAGTGCACCACGGCGATATGCGCGAAATCCGGCAAAATCGCCGATAAGAGCCGGTGACTGCGCAGATTTAGCGTCCATCCGGATCGCCCAACCCTCCCCGCCATTTAGATTGCCGAACGCGGGTAAACCCGAGTTCGGTCGGGGGAGGATCAAGAAAGCTCAAAAATTGGAGGCAAACTTCTCGGCATAGCCGCGCCGCTCGCGGGCGACGCGCGGGGCGCCGTCGAGATGCGCCACCACGACCAGGCGATTGACCTTGCCCTTCAGGAAGGCATGCAGGAACTTGTCATAATCCTTGAATGACACGCAGCCGTTCGACTGGCCGTTCGGGCCCAGCATGTAGGTATGCGCCAGCATGCCGGCGCGGCCGAACATCTTGTCGTCGTCGAGCGGATTGAGGCGAATGGCCCGCACGCCGTGGAACAGCTCCTCGCGCAAGCGCGAGCGCGTAGACATTCGGCGGCGTCGGACCGCGCATCCTGACCTTGACGTAGCGCGGGTCGTCCAGCTTGTCGCCCAGCCCGGAATGCGCCTCCAGCCGCTCGCCGTCGGGCAAATAGACCATATGCGCTTCGATGTCGTAGACCGCGGTGCGGCTGTCGTGAGTGGCCAGCGGGCTCGCCTTGTTGTGGGCCTCCCGGGTTGCAACGTGTTTCTCAGCCGGCCGTGGCGGCGCGACGCTCGCGACCTGCGGCGCGGCTGGCGGGGCGGGCTTGGCGGCAGGAGCAACCGCAATCTCACGCTGCGCCGGATAGGGCCGCGGCAGCGGCACATTTCCGCCTGCTCGGCGGACGCTGCGGCGGCAACGGCAAGGAGATGTCGGGCGCGGAAGCCGGAGCCGCGGCGGGAGAAAGTTGCGCGACCTGCGCCGGACGTGGCGGTGGTGCCGGCACATTGGCCGCGCTTTCGATGGGCTGTTGCGGCGTCACCAGCGGCACGGCGCCGACCTGCAAGGATGCCGTCGCGCGCGCCCACTTGTCCGCAAAGCTCACATCCGGTTTGCCGGCTAACGTGGGGGCGCCTTGGGCGAGTGCCAGCGTCCCTGGCCCCATCGCCACCCGCACCTGGATGTGGGGATCGCTGCCAAGCGTCGTGTTGACGATCCAGGCGGCCGCCAATGTGACCGTGACGACCAGCAGGCCGGCTGCGGCTACGGCTGCGAGGCCGGTGCCGATACCGTTAGCGATAAACCGAATGACCCGGCGAGCATTCGCGGATAGGGAGAACACGACCGTCGAAGGAAGGACGTCGTACAACACGGCGGTCGCAACTGACATAATTTACGCCACTCAAACTCGACTGCTTACATTCACGCCAGCACCGCCCGCGCCGCTCGAAGCGCGTTGCCGGTCTTAATCGCGTGGAAGAGGCAGAACTTGGTCCCGGCATCCCCATGCCACCGCCCCACGACATGTGAAGCGGCGGAAAATTATGCCGTGATTAAAGTTAAGCGGCTGTAAACGGGGGCGGCTTCCGGGCGACGGGACTGCGCCGCAGCGCAATATTTTTTAGAAAACTGTCACGCGAATCGCATAGCTTCTCTGCTTATGGCGGTTCGTCAGTTACGGATCGATCGGCAGCCTGGGTCTTCGCGGCCCGCGGCTTGCCGGACGCACGCTGCGCCGCCGCCTCTCACGCAAACCCCTTCCCTCCCGTTGCCGACGGTCGCGCGCCCGCGCGCGGTCCAGCGGCATTCATCGTTCCGTCCACCAGAAGGAGTCGGCCCTTGGGTAAGAATCTCAACCGGAAAAGACGCCGTCATGAGCGCCAGTTCGGATCCGCCGAGATCATAAATCTGCTCGATCCGAAATTCGAAATCGAGCGCACGCTTCCTTCCATCAAGGCGCTCAATCCGACCCAGGCCGACTATCTCGAAGCCCTTCGCAAAGCTCCCCAGGTGATCGTGCTCGGGCCGGCGGGTACCGGCAAAACCTGGATCGCGGCCACCTACGCCGCCGACCTCTACCGCAACGGCCGCATCGACAAGATCATCCTCACCCGCCCGAACGTGCCGTGCGGGCGTTCGCTCGGGTTTTTCCCCGGCAGCCTGGAGGACAAATTCGCGCCCTGGGCGGCACCGGTCGCGGAGACAATCAAGGAGCGCATCGGCAAGGCGGCCTACGCCATCGCCTTGAAGAACGGCGGCATCGAACTGGTGCCGTTCGAGGTCATGCGCGGGCGCTCCTGGAAGAACGCTTTCGTGCTGCTCGACGAGGCGCAGAACGCCACGCCCGCCGAGATCAAGACCTTCCTCACCCGCATCGGCGAAGACTGCACGGTGGTCATCAACGGCGACGTCAGCCAGTGCGACCTCGACAAGGATAGCGGCTTGCGCACGGTGATCGAGATGATCGGCCGGCAGAACCTGCCGGTGCCGGTGATCGAATTCACCCGCGCCGACATCGTGCGCTCCGGCGTCTGCGCCATGTGGGTGAACGCCTTCGAAGAGGCGCAGATCTAGCCGGCCGGTCGTCGCATCGCCTTTTTGCCGCCGGACGCCGCCAATCGATGGCGCAAGCGCGCAACAGGCGCCGGCTAAACGCGCGAAATCCGGCTTGTGCGCCGTTGTGGATGCCGTCTTAGAACGCCATATAGACAGCACCGAGCCGATTCCCCCCAAGGAGCATGAATGAGCAGCTTTCGAAGCCCCGATGTATTGGAACGCCGCAGCAGCGCCGACGCGGTCAAAAAGGCGATGCTGGAGAAATTTCGCGCCGTAACGCTGGATCCCGTCCGCGCCGAAGAGCAGCGCGCCAAACGCGTGTCCGTGAACGAGGCGCGCGCGGAACGCGTGGCGGCACGCGAAGCCGCCAAGAAGTTGCGCGAAGCGGAACTCGCTGCGGAAGCCGCGCGCGCCGCCGAAATCGCCACAAAGGCGCAACGCGAGGCCGAGGAACTGGCGGCCCTTATGGCGGCGGAACAAGCCGAGCAAGCGGCCAAGCTCGCGGCCGAGCAAAAGGCCGCGCGGGATACCCGCTACGCCGCCCGCAAGGCGGCAAAAAAGTTGCGGCGGCGCGGCTACTGAGCGACAGTGCCGGCGATGCCGCCGCTTGATCCCGAACATATGGTGGCGACCGAGCCGGTCGCCGGCTCGCCGTTTCCCGTCCATCTGATGTATGTCGAGACGGTCGACGGCGCTTCCATTCCGATCGGCTTGCGCAAGCCGGAGGGGCCCGGGCCGTTTCCGCTGGTGCTGTTCGCCACCGGCAATGGTGGCGGCGGCATGGCGATGCTGCGCGACCATGTCCAGAGCAAAAGCTGGACGCAGGATGAGCTGCTCAAGGCCGGCTATGCGGTCGCCTGGATGCGCTACCGCGCCGAGGTCGATTATGCCTATGACAAGATCGGCAAGCTCATCCAATCCGGGCGGCAAGGCCGGCAACTGTTCAATCGCGGTCCGCTCGAATACGAAGACGCCATCGCCGTCGCCGACTACGTCAAGACCCTGCCCTTCATCGACGGCGAACGCCTCGGCTATATCGGCGTGAGCCACGGCGGCGAAATGGCCTTCAAGATCGCGTCGGAATACCACGGATTCAAAGCGATGGTGGCGAGCGAGCCGGCGAGCCACGAATTCTTGCGGCTGCGGCCCGACAATACCGCGCATGTCGATCCCAAGACCGGGCTCTTGAACGTCGAAAAGATGCTGATGCGCGAGGCCGCCAAGGTTCGACCGCGCATTACCGAGGAGGTGGCGCAAGAGCGCGTTCGCACCATTGCAACGCCGATCTTCGTGCAGGGGCGCGACGCGGACGAGCTGCAGGGCATCTTTCGCGTGAGCTACGACCTGCTGCACGAAGCCGGCAAGGACGCGCAATGGAAGAGCTACGATCACGCGCTGCACGGCTTCGTCTATCCCGTGCGCAATGCCGACGGCACGTTTACGCCGGATGCGGTTCAGCGCGAGGCGGTCGCTGACACGCTCGCGTTCTTCGACAAATACATGAAACGGTAGATTTACGCCCGCGCTGCTTCCGCCAGCAAGCCGAACACCGCGAACACCAGCGGCTTGCGTTCGAGATTGTAAGTCTCGACCTCGCGCGCGGCGCGGTTGACCTTCTCCCATACCTCGGCGGTGCGGGCCAAGCGCTGCACGTGCCGCGTATCGCCGGAAAGCCGCGCCGACAGCCAGCCATTGACCATGTCGATGAAGGCGGCGAGCGTGGCCGGCTCGGTGCCGCCGAGCGCATCGCCAAGCGCGTGCAGCGCGCGCGGATCGGGATCGGGAAGCTGCGCGAACAGTTCGAGCACGCGCTGGCGCAGCGCCAGCGCCGGACCGTCGAGGAAGGCCAGCGCGCGCGCCACACTGCCGTCGGCGGCGGCCGCCGCTTCCTGCATATCCGCGTCGTCGGCGCCGCGGCCGGTCGCCGCGGCCATCGCGCGCGCCACATCGGCAACGGCTAGCGGGCGCAGCAGCAGGCGCCGGCAGCGCGAGCGGATGGTGGGCAGTTCGCGGCCGGGCGCGTTGTTCACCAGCAGCAGCAAGGCGCGCGCCGGCGGCTCCTCCAGCACTTTGAGCAATGTGTTCGCACCAGCCGCATTGAGTTCGTCTACGGAATCGACGATGGCGACGCGCCAGCCGCCTTCGCCCGCGGTTGAGCCGAAGAACGGGACGCTGCGCCGGACGTCTTCCACGCGAATTTCGGTAAACAGCTTGCCGGTCTTCTCATTGATGACCCGCTCCAGCACCAAGAGATCGCCTTGCGCCTGCGCGGCGATGCGGCGCGCCACCGGGTCGTCGGCGGCGACCGCCAGCGACGTCGCGCTCTGCACCACCGGCGCCTGCGGATCGGGATGTGCGAGCACGAAGCGCGCCAGCCGGTAGGCCAGCGTCGCCTTGCCGATACCGGGCGGCCCCCCGATCAGCCAGGCGTGCGGGATGCGGCCGCCCTTGTAAGCGTCGAGCAGCGCGCGTTCGGCCGCGTCATGCCCGAACAGCGCGCTGGTTTCGCGCGGGCGCAGGACGTCGATATCGGCCTCGCCCTCGCTCACGGTGCCGCCGTTTGCGCAACGCGCGGCTCGGGATGCAGGCGGCGCTCGACGATTTCCCAGACCCGCTGCGCCACCACGTCGCGCGGCGGGCGGCCATCGATGACCACGCAGCGCTTGGGTTCCTTCGCCGCCAGCGCGTTATAGGCGCTGCGCAACGCGTCATGAAACTCGGCCGACTCCGCCTCGAAGCGGTCGGTCGTGCCCTTGCCGCGCCGGCGTTTGGCGCGCGCCAGGCCGACCGTCGCCGGCACATCGAGAATGAAAGTGAGATTGGGCATGGCGGCGCCGACGGTCACGCGTTCGAGACTGCGGATCAGCTTGGCGTCCACCTTGCCGAGCGCGCCCTGATAGACGCGCGTGGAGTCGATGAAACGGTCGCAAACCACCCATTTGCCGGCCAGCAGCGCCGGCCGGATGGTGGCGCGCACATGATCGTCGCGCGCGGCCGCGAACAGGATCGCCTCGGTTTCGGGCCCGAGCGGCTTGGCGAGGCCGGAGAGCAAAACGTGGCGGATGATCTCGGCGCCGGGCGAGCCGCCCGGCTCGCGCGTGAGCACCACATCGATGCCGAGCGCATTGAGCCGGTCCGCCAGCAGGCGCGCGTGCGTGGACTTGCCGCTGCCCTCGCCGCCTTCAAAGGTTATGAATCGTCCGCGCAACGGGGCAGGCCTTTCTGGTGTCACCGCATCAGACGATCATAGCCGTTCGGCCCCCGCGCGGAACAGCGCGATCACCAATTCGGTCACCGCATCGAGGGCACGCTGGGAAAGGTTGCCCTTGGCGACGCTGGCGGCGGCTTTGAGCGGCATCTGCAAGACCAGCCTGTCGTCGCGCCAGACCTTGAGCAGGCCGATCGGCTGGCCTTGCGTGACCGGCGCCGGCACCGGGCCGCGATAAGCGATGCGCGCGATCACCTTTTCGCCGCCGCTTTTCGGCACCATTATTTTCACCGGGCCGGCTGCCTGCAACGACACGTAGCCGCTGGCGCCGCCAAAAATCTTGGCATAACCGACGGTCTGCCCCTCGGCGAATAAATGGCGCTGCTCGAAGCTGCGGAAGCCCCATTCCAGCAATTTCTTGCCTTCATCGGCGCGCTCCTTGGCGTCTTTCGCGCCATTGACCACCACGATCAGCCGCAAGCCGTTCTGCACCGCCGAGCCGACCAGGCCATAGCCGGCCTCCTTGGTGTAGCCGGTCTTCAAGCCGTCGGCGCCGGTCACGGCACCGAGCAGCGGGTTGCGATTCTGCTGGCGGATCTTGTTCCAGGTGAATTCGGGCTGGCCGAAGATTTTGTAGAGCTGCGGATACTCGATGATGATGTGGCGCGCCAGCATGGCGAGCTCACGGGTGGTGACGCGCTCGTTTGGATCGGGCAGCCCGTTCGAATTGGTGAACACCGACTTGGCGAGGCCGATCTCGCGCGCGCGCTGGGTCAGCTTGACGCCGAATTCGGCTTCGTTGCCGGCGAGCGCTTCGGCAAACACGATGCAGGCATCGTTGCCGGACTGGATGATCATCCCGTGCAGCAGGTCGTCGACGGAAATCTTGCTGTGGATCGCCGCGAACATGGTGGAGCCGTGCGAGGGCGCGCCGCCCTTGCGCCAGGCGTTCTCGCTCACGGTGTATTCGTCGGTGAGCTTGATATGGCCAAGCTTGAGCTCGTGGAAAACGTATTCGGCGGTCATCAGCTTGGCGAGACTGGCCGGGAAGATCAGCTTGTCGGGATCGCGCTCGTACAACACGCCGCCGTTCTCGCCATCGATCAGGATGGCGTGCGGGGCGCCGATGGCCGGCTCGTCCTTGTTGCGGGGCGCCTCCCTTTTCTGCGTGACGGTGGCGGCCGCTTTGGCCGGCTTGCGGGGATGCTCCGGCGCGGCAAAGGCGAGCGAGCCGACGGCGACGAGCAAGGCCGCCGCCACCAGGAGCCGTCCGATTGCGCTTTGCCGAAGGACCATCGTCAACGTTCTTTCGCCGGCATGCGGGCACGCGCGGCACGGCGGCTTAGACGGCGATGTGGCTGAAGTTCGTGGCTCAGTAAAGGCCGCGGCCGCTCATGAATCCCGCACGCGCATCATAGCGCACCGGGGCATAGGCGGAAACCAGCGAAGCCGCAGGCTCGGCGGCCGGAAGCGGCGCGCGCGTAACGGCGGACGGGCGGCGGGCGGCTGCGAGTTCCATAGTACCGGCCGCCGGCGCAGCCTGTGCCGGCATTTCGCGGGCGCCCTCGCCCAGCCCGTAAGGCCGGTCGGGCGGCACCGGAACCTCGGCCGGCACCCGCGTCATTGGCCGAGCGTCGAAATATTCCGGCACATACGGCCGATTGGAAGCCACCCGCACCGCGCGGTCCGTGCCCGGCACGCCTTCGCGCAGGGTCGCCATCAGCTTGCGGTCGTCGGAGCCCGCCAGCGGCGCGCGGCCGACATATTCGACCTTCACTTTGGTGAGCCCCTCGCCGTAGAATCCCAAGAGCTTTGCCGTCTTCACCGACACGTCGATGACGCGATGGCCGACATAGGGTCCGCGGTCGTTGACCCGCACCACGATCGAGCGATGGTTGGTCAGATTGGTGACGCGCACATAGGATGGCAGCGGCAGCGTCGGATGCGCGGCCGAGATCGAATTCATGTCGAAGATTTCGCCATTGGCGGTGTAGCGGCCGTGAAAATCGTCGCCGTACCAGGAGGCCATGCCGACGGCGCGGTAGTGGGTGTCCTCATGCGGCACGTATTGCCGCCCGCCGACCATGTAAGGCTTGCCGACCCGGTAGACGCCGCCGCCCTTCGGCACCGGCTCGCCCGGCTTAACCACGCGGGCGCTGGCGGCGACGCCGTATTTGGGATCGACCCGGCCGGATAGGCCGCTGGAGCAATTGGCGAGTGCCAGGCAACCCGCACCCAGCGCGAGCAGGCGCGCAATGCGGCGTAATCGGCCGTTGCCCCCGAAACCACCCATCCCGGCTAAAATCCCCAATGCGAAGCCGTTAGAATAGCGCACCGCGGCCATTCCGGGAACTGCCGGAGCAACCACGTGGTAAACAATTGGTTCCACAGCATCTTTGGGGCTATCCTAGGGCGGTCCCCGCATAGCCAAGTCACGCCGCTCTTGCAACCGCGGCCGTCTTCGATCATGGGACTAGCCTTCCGGAAGGGCGGCTGGTTTAAGGCGCCGATGGCAATCCAAGTGGGGTTTTCGGCTTGAACAATATGATAACCGCCGCCGAAGCTCTCGCTTCAGCCTTTCAGCATTTTAAATCGGGCCAGCTTGGTGAGGCGGAAGCGCTCTGCCGGAAGGTCATTGCGGCACAACCGCAGAACGCCGACGCGTTGCATTTGCTCGGCGTGATTGCCTATCAGACCCGCCACTACGAACCCGCGGTGAAGCTGATCGGCCGCGCCATCGCAATCAACGGCGCCGCCGCGCAATACCACAATAATCTCGGCAATGCGCTGCGGGCGTTGAAGCGGCGCTCCGAGGCCATGCAAAGCTATCGGCGGGCCGTCGAGCTCGACCCCAGCATGGCCACCGCCCACTTCGCATTGGGGCTGCTCGAATACGACAATGCCGACTACGCCGGCGCAGCGAAGTGTTTTCAAGCCGCCATTGCCCTGGCGCCGAATATGGCCCAGGCGCACACTCACCTCGCCAATTCGCTGTTCCAGATGGACCGGCTGGAGGAGGCGATCGACAGCTATCGGCGCGCCATCGCGCTCGACCCGAACGACGCACCCACGCACTCCAATTTGGGATTGGCGCTGCAAGATCTCGGTTCGGTGGACGAAGGGATCGAGTGTTCCCAGCGCGCGATTGCGCTCAAGCCGGACTTTCCGGCCGGGCACAATCATCTGAGCCTTGCATTGTTGCTCAAGGGGGATTTTGAAGCCGGACTGCCGCATCACGAATGGCGCTGGCAGGTCAAGAACCTGCGAATTGGCGGCCGCCGCTTCGCCCAACCGGCCTGGCGCGGCGAGCCCTTGAACGGCGGCCGCATCCTGCTTCATGCCGAGCAAGGCGCCGGCGATACGCTGCAGTTCCTACGCTATGCGCCGCTGGTGGCGGCGCGCGGTGGCCGGGTCTTTGTCGAAGTGCCGCCCGAGTTGAAGCGGATCGCCATGAGTGTGAAGGGCGTCGAGCAAGTCATCGCTCTGGGCGAGACGCTGCCGGCATTCGACCAGCATTGTCCGCTCCTGAGCCTGCCGCTGGCCTTCGGGACCACGGTGGCGACCATTCCGGGCGATGTCCCCTATCTTGCGGTCCCCGAGCCGTTGCTGGCCGATTGGCGGGCGCGCCTGGCCGACAGCGCAAGCCCTCGGGTCGGCCTGATCTGGGCCGGCAAAGCGGAACATCGCTGCGACCGCGCGCGCTCGATCGGGCTTGCCGCGCTCGCCCCGCTCGCCGCCACCGGTGCCACCTTCTACTCGCTGCAAAAGGGACCGCCTGCGGCGCAGGCCAAGACCCCGCCTGCCGGCATGGTGCTGCACGATCTTGGCGCAGAGTTCAGTGACTTCGCCGACACGGCGGCGGCCATGAGCGCGCTCGACCTCATTATCTCGGTGGACACCTCGCCTGCGCACCTGGCCGGCGCGATCGGCAAGCCGGTTTGGCTGCTGCTCGCCCACGCGCCGGATTGGCGCTGGCTCCTCGAGCGGGAGGACAGTCCCTGGTACCCGACCGCACGGCTGTTTCGTCAGAACAAGCGCGGCGACTGGGCGCCGGTCATCGCGCGTGTCGTTGCCGAATTGAAGCGCTATATGGCCGGCGATGCCACGGCACTCGCCCCGCAAAAGGATTCCAAATCGGAAAGCTAAATCCCGCCTAAACCGCGCAGCACCCTAAAAATGCCAGCCGATGCCCGCCTTGCCGGCGGTGTTTCGACTGTCGCCCTGGCCGCCGGCGCGAACGTTCGGGTTGCTCGCACAGGCTGCGAGCAGGATTGCGGTGGCTATCAGCAGGCAGATCGTGCGCATGACGGGAATCCCAGGCGATCCATAGGACGCGGTTGAAGGGCGAAAATTCTCCCATCGATTAGCGATGCGATCAACCGGGGCCCATAGGAGACGGGTCGCCAGGCTCCGGCAAATTACCGACGATCCGGGATCGGATCGACGCAATTTAGCTGACAGGTGGGGAGAATTTGTGGTTTCGCGCTCGCTTGCGTTTTGCTAACGCATTGAAATACCAGCACGGAAGGGTGGCCGAGTGGTTTAAGGCACCGGTCTTGAAAACCGGCATACCCGCAAGGGTATCGTGAGTTCGAATCTCACCCCTTCCGCCATATCTATTTGATATAATTATATTATTCTTGCAATTGTTAATATAACCCCCGGAATAACCCCGCAAAGGCGGCGGCACGCTCATTTCCGCTTGCAGGACCGCTGAGGGCGATAGCGGTGATCCGGCCGGTAAACGGCTCAGCGCGGGCCTTCAGCCCACTGCGGGGGCCGTGCCCGGTCAGCCATAGGGACCGGGCGGCCGGGCATGAGACGCATTCACAGTCCAGCCGAACTTAAATTGTCTAGCCAGCCATCCAATCCAATGAAGTAGTTCGCGGCGCCCTCCATCACGTCGCGGAGGTTCTCAAGATCGATCATGCCGTTTGGCAACCTGATCGTCCTACCTTCCTTACCCCAAGGGTACCGCAAATTGATGCCGCCTTTGTCGAGATCATGAAAATCCTTGATGATCTGTTCAACCGCTAGGGCCGCTTCGTCATCGTTATCGGAGCCGTTGAACTCTTGCATTATCTCACGGCATCGTTTCCAGAGTTTCCAAAGGTCGTGATCCTCGTCGATCCCCGATAGTCCCTGACCGCCGTACATGACGATGATCCACTTCATCGCAAGTTCGAGGCCATGGCGGTAGTTGAACAAGATCGGATAGATCACGAAGTGCCGTTCATGCTCGTATCCGTCCTGTGTGCATAGTTCGATCAGACCCGCCCGGCCTTCAAGTAACCACTCCAGAGATGGGCATGTTTTGACAACGCATTGTCAGAAAATTCGGCACTGCGGTCCCAATCATCAGACGGTCGCAGCAACCGATCGCCCTTCTCGGGCCAAAGAAGCGGCTCGGGGTTCAGCAGGTCTGTAAACTGTTTGGGTCTCTTCTTCACCGAACCGCTCCCGGCAATTGGTGCCCGCGCAGCTTATTACACTCAAGGGGGTGCATCGCTGGTGGCCCAAAAGCGTTCGAACGGTGGGCCTTGGAGCCCTCAAGTAGCCCCAAATCATCGAGTATTTTCCACAAATTCGAGGGCGCCGCGACTACGTCGCCACATCGAAACACAGTTAGCGCGTCCTTGGTCGGGCGATGCTGCCAGCGACGGTGGTGCTCAGTTAGCATTATCTTCGACTACTGTAGTAAGCTCAATTCAGCATCGTTCACGTGAGGGTTTGTCCATGAGAGCGAGTTTGCTGATATTTGCTTTGGCTATAGTAAACGCCGTTCCTGCGTCAGCGGAACAGGTGGTGACGGTCTGCGGAAGCGCCTCAGGCAAATCATACGATTTGGAGGCGAACAAATGGACCGACGATAGCGGGGTGATGAACAGTTCAACGACTATCGTGCGCGATGACCGCGGCCATTACGACATACTTTACAAGGATGCATTTTCATCAGGGTCTGTCACTGCCGACGGAGCAAAAATTCTCAAACTAAAGGGCGATGACGATGAACTATTGACGCTGGTGGCCGTCTACCCCCAGCGGGTGATCGAAGTGTATCAGTTGACGTTAAACAGCAATGGACGCGGCGGTCTGATCTTTGGTCCAGCTTTAAAAATTAGCAGGCACCCTAGCGGGCATGCCAGTAACGATCGGCACGCTTCTTATGGCGAAGTGCACTAGGTAACGGCTAGGCACCCCACCGCGTCGTGCAGCTCCTGCCACTGACGCCAGAGGCCGGACGGCACCACGACCACGTTGCCGCACTGAAAACTTCGCACCTCGGCATCGGCTTGGCGCAGCCTGCCGCGCTGGCGCAGTCGGCGCACGTGGCGATGGACCTTCTCGATCTGCTGCGCCGTTCGCCGCGCTTGTAGGTGGTTGTCATTCATGGTCGACGCCGGTCAGCCCCAGCTCGCCCAAGGCATTACCGATGAAGCTCTGCACGCGCTGCGGCGTCAGCGGCCGATCTTCCCCCAGCCCGCGGATGCGGTCCAGGCAAAACGCGACAAACTCGTGCCGGTAATCCGGCGGCAAGCTCAGCGCCGCGCGGCCGATTTCTTCGCACGCTGGTTCGGTAAGATCGGCGAGGGTCCTAATGATAATTCAATTACCAAGAAAGGCGGGCGTCGGCGAGAACGGCAAGAACCGCCGACGCCCATTCGTTTGCGCGTTCCTGACCGAAGACGAAGGAGGTGGCCGTAGCGCGCTGCGGTTGTTTTCACAGAGACCGACTGCTGCTCTGCCCGACTCGGGTGCACAGGGTCGGGAGCCTGCCCGCGCGCGCCGAGAAGGGCCGCGCGGCCGCAATTCGGCGCGGCAAGGGTCCGCGCCGAACATGGTCATGCGTTCTGGTAGGCGGCGAACGTGTCGGGGTGTTCGGTCCTGGCCTTCGACATGGCGGCGGAGCGATTGATGCCGTCGCGCTTGACGATCTCGTCGACAGCAATCTCGAAATCCTGCACGGCCTTGCTGATCGAGCGCGGCTTCGCGGCGGCGGTCTTGGTGATGCGCTCACCATCATCATTGTAGCGCTTGACGAGATCGGGATATGCTTTTCGTCCGCCTTCTGGACATCGCCCACGCTGCATGTGCCGCATATCTTCATCAAATGTGCGACCGCTGCATCGAGCGAGTCGAACGACGCGATCTTATTTTCCAGGGGTCCATGTCCTGCTCTCTTGTCAGGGTCTGCTGCTCTTACATCAAAACCGCCCGGGCGTGTACTTGTGCCGGCGAATCTTGACCGCCGCGGATGTGGTCGATGGTGAACTTGCGGAGGATTGCGCTTGCGCTGTGCCGTCATGGCTTCACGTCCAGGGTTGATTGTAACCGGCCAGGAACGAGCGCCAGTGCAGCTCGAATTCAGCGACGTGCCGCCCGCGGGAGTGCGTTCACCGATGCCGCCCGCACTTCGCGATAATCGCCGCCACTGGCTGCTCGCTCGGCGTGCTCGCGGCTCGACTCCGCGACCTCGGCGGCGCGCATTCGCACAATGGCGTAGTCGCGCTCGGTGAGCGGCCTGCCGTCCCTGTCCACGGTGATCGGGCTGCCGCGCTCGCCCTCGATTTCGCCGTAGAGCGTGGCGAGCATCCGACGCTCAGCCGCTAATTCTTGATCCCGGTAGGACGCGCCGCCGCTGGCGCCGAAGATCTGGCCGCCCGCGATCAACTTGCCGCCGAAGGTCGCTTCGCCGGGAGGGGTGCCGCGCAGGAACTTGTCGATCACGTCGACGCGCTCGCTGATGGCTTTCAATTCAGATTTCGACTTGCGTGGCGTGATCTGCGGCGTGCGCCTTGGCCTGATCCTCGGCGGACAGCACGCGCGGCTTCGGCGCCTTGGCGGCGGCCTGCTTTGCTCGCCAACGCTCATCCATGCGCCGCGCCATCCTGACGGTGAAGTCTTCACGGGGTTGCCACATCGTTGGTCTCCTTCATCTTCATCTCAGCTTCGATCTCGTGCGCCAGGCGCGTGCGCGGCATCGGCGTCTCAAATGCCGGCGTGCCGGCGACGCGGCCGAAGCCGTCGAATACTTGCGGGCCGAACAAGCCGACGAGCGGGCGGGGGCGACTTGCGCGCGTCAGCGTCTCAACAAGCGCCCCGCAGGCCGCGTTGCAGAGGTCGTCGCCGGCACCACGGGGATGGTCGATCTTGTCGCCGCGCGAGCGGGCCGTGCTCCGCTGCAGGGCGCCAGCTGGCCGATCATCCGCTCGCTGTCGAGCAGCGCGGCCCGGCCGCTGTTCAAGATCGGGGAGCGCGTCGCGGTAGATCGCCGACTTGTCCCGGTCGGCCAGCCGGTAGTTTATGCCGCGCGCGCGGAAGGGCTCGCGGCACCACTAGCCGCCGAACCTGTCGCCCACCACCTCGCGCACGCGGTAGTTCTTCCATGAGCGCGGCAAATTCCTCGACCACGTCTGATGGCGAGAAGCGCGGGCGGCGCTCGCGGAGGGCGTCGAGCACCACACGCTGGTCCTTGTCGGCGTGGGCGATAGCCAGGGTCATGGCGTCGGTGCCGGAGCCGCCCGCCGGATCGCAAAAGGCGACGTATTGAGTGCCCGGCTGCGGCGCGCGCTCGACCACGTCAGGCTCGACCAGCGCGCGCACGATGTCGGGGCTGACGAAGGCGGCCAAGTCGTCGCGGAACTGCGCGCCGAAGCTCCCGCACGCCGCCGCCTCGGGATCGTCGCGGTACGCCTCGGCGATGGTGTCAGCGTCCACCTGCGGATTCATCGTCGCCGTGTCGGCCTGCCAGACGAGGACGCGCGCGTCGTCGCGGCCGTAGTCGTCGCGGTGCTTCTCGTAGAGCAGACCGCGCATCGCGTAGGGGCTGGACAGGCCGAGCACCAGCGAGCCCGGGACCATGACCATGCTCGGCTTGATCGCGCGCAGGATTTCGCGGTCGGGGTTGGCGCTCAGTTCGTTATTCCACCAGAACGCCACCTCGTCGAGGATCGCGAGGCAGACGGACGGGCCGCGCACCAGCCGGAAGCTGTTGAGGGAAGCACGCGATCTGGATGCCATTGGTCAGCGTGATGCTCTCGGCGTCGCGGGGATCTTCGATCAGCCGCGCTAGGCCGGGCCGGCTCTCAAGGATGGCCTCGCAGTAGTCGCGAACGATCTTCGCCTGATCCTTGCTCAGGGCGACGACGATGACCCGCAGCGTCTCGCCTCTCGCCCGCTTCCACCGACCGTAGACGGCGAAGTAGACGGCGAGCAGGGCGGCCACGGCGGACTTGCGGCCCTTGCGCCCGACGACCGCCCAGGCCTCGGTGAGGGGCTTTACCGGCGCGTTCTCGCGGCCGGTGCACTCGCGGTAGATGCGCCGCTCGGCCGGCGTCATACGCTCGCCGCGCAGCGCCATCAGGAAGGTGAACCACGCGCGCCAGTCGTCGTCACCCAGCCACTCGGCGAATGGACCTTGGATGACTTCGCGCGGCGGCTTCATGCCACCAGCCCGGCTTCGCGGTCCTCGCGCTCGCGGCGTGCGCGGGTATCGTCGGGCTCGCCCGCGAGCAGCCCGAGCCGCGCCAGGCATCCTATTGACGGCGCCGGCCAGCCGCACCAAGCCGAGCATGTCGATGCTCTCGCCCCGCGCCGAGCTGCGCGTCGAGCGTCTCGCGCGCGACGACCAAGGAGGCTAACTGGCGGCACAGTTGCTCGTGCCGGCCTTCGGTCCTGTTCATGCTCTCGCGGAAGATTTCTTTCCACCGCCGCGCAGCGCTGCTTCGGCCATCCACGCCGGCAGGCAAGATCGAGCCGTTGCCGAGCCGGCTGCGGTTGTTGGCCGGCACAGCGACGATCCGGGCGCGATCTGCGGGCGTCCTGCGGCTTGCTTCACGGCGTTCCATGCACGCAAATATAAGCCCAAACAGCCCGAAAATATAGCTTAAACCGGGGGCACTACCGGGGGTCAGCGGTGGTTAGCGGGCTATTCGGCGAAAGATTTCAATGGCGGCGGGCGGCGACGGGCGGCGCCTTAAATCTCTTGTCGTGCCGGGCGGGCCGGCAGCGCTGCCGGACTTTTTTCCGGCCCTCGCGTGAGGCCGCGGCGGCGGCGTTTGCACATGCGCTGAATACTTCCTTTTTTTTATTCCGCTTCCTTCGCCCTCAAACTAATTCGGCGATCTGACGACCCGCAGTTGACCGCAGCATATATCGTTGGCGTGCGTGCGGGTCTTTCCGTGCGCTCGCCAGTCGGCGGGTATCGCTTTCCCGACGCGTAGAAGGCCGCGAACACCTGCCGCGTGAAGTCGTTCGTCCCGCGCAGCAGCCACACCAACTCGTTCTGCATCTCGATCAGGGGGCGGCGCGCGGCGTACCACGCGCTTGATGGCGGCTTCGACCGACCCGCGGTACTCGCGGTCGAACTTGGCTTCCTCGTATGCGCTCAGGAACTCCGCATCTATCTGCATCAGGCTCATGGCTGGCCCTCCCCGCGGGCGGCGGCGCGCCGCTTCTGTTCTTCATACCAGCCGGCGGCCCCCTTGCGCGGCGGCGGCCGCCCTGTCTCGCGGGCGGGCGCGCTCGCGTTCGCGTTTGTCGATTTCGCTGCCCTTGATGCACCACGTTCTCCATGACGCGGCCCAGTTGGCGGATCGGTTGGCGCGGTCGGGGCGGGCCATGTGCGGAATTTGTCGAGACTCGCTGCGGGCGCGCTCCAGTCCCCAGGCGGCGGGCGAGGCGGCGGCTGCGGCCAGCTCGGCTTGCCCGCATTCCCATGCGCGCGGTAATAGCGCGGCGCGCCCTCGTCGGCCAGCGACGGACCTCCGGGCGCGGCTTGGCGCTGCCACCGTGGTGGCGCTTCGCTTCGAGGAAACATCGAACCTGGGTCGACCGCCGCTGCCGTCGCGGCATTCCTTCCCGGGTTCTGCTCTCGGGTTCGTTCACGGGTTCTGCTATTGCCCGCAAGGGCTCTGCAGGCTTATTGCCAGCAATGCCGCTGGTGCTATTGCCCACAATAGCGCTGCGCGCTTGCCCACAATAGCGCTCCGACTGCCCGCCAGCGCCGCGGGACTGGGTAGCGGTTCGACGTGCGCGGGCCTCCCGACCGCTTGCGCAGCACACCCGCGGCGACAAGCCTCTCGATCCCAATATGCACGTTCGCGGGCGTCATTCCGGTATCGTCCGCCAAGGTGCGCTCGCTCGGCCACGCCTCGCCGGACTTCGCCGTTGAAGAAGCGGCACGCCAGCAGGATCGCCAGCGCAACGGCCGACCGCGGCAGCGTGCGCTCGCGCGCCACCGCTTCCAGCCACGCCAGCTTGCGGTTTGTGAATTCGCTGCTCACGCGTCCCGCTCCTCGTCGAAAATCTCGTCAGCGCGCTCGTCGCTGGGCGGTTGCCAGCCGTCCGGCGCGCTGGCGCACAACCGGTCCCGGTCGGGATCCGGCAGCAAGGTCGCCCACTGCCGGTCGCGCTCGTCATCATTGAACGCCTCCATCAGCAGCTTGGGGTCCGCATATCCAAAACCCGGCGACCGAGGAGGATAGGAAAGCGGATCTGGCCGTCGCGCCGCAGCTCATCGAGGCGCTCACGAATTTGCGCGATACTGCGCTTGCGGTCCTCTTTGTACCGCCTGCGGTCGTCCTTGATTTTGGCAATCGCCCGGCCGAAGTCGGTGGCCAGCGCGCGGCGATATCTGGCGCTGCGACGGGCGGCGCGTTGCAGTTCTGCAGCCTCTAGAGTGCCGGCAGCGAAAAGAACTCGCGCGTCCACATCACCGTCTTGGCGGCGGAGTGCAGGTCGAACGCCGTAGGGGCAGCGCTCGGCTAAGCCGGCGCAGAGAACCTTCTGCAATGTGTTCGGATCGATGCCGCCGCTCATCGGCATGCTCACCGCCAGCAGCGGCGCCTCGCTCGCGATCTCGTCGATGTTCGCGGCGGGCGGCTCCACCTGAGCCGAGCGCGTGCAAGCACCGTTCCTCGATCACCGGGCGCGCCTCGCCGAAGCGCGGGCAGGTCCTCGCGCTCGACCGCGTGGGCGACGGACTCCAGGTCCGCGGTCAGCTGGGCGACGGGGGAGAGCGCGGGCAGCGAGCGCGCCGCGTCCAGCGGGGACGGGCAAAGGTGCCGCAGACTTGAGCGCGGGGGTGGCGGGCTTGGCCATGGCGGCCTCACGCCGACTTGCGTTCGCGGGCGGCGTTGTCCTCAGCCTCGGCCAGGCCCATGACGAGCGTCTGGTACCGGCGGATTGACCGCAACGTCGACGCCCTTCGCCCGCCCTGGAAGTGTCCAGGCCGGACTTTCTGCGCGTTGTGGGTGGCGTCAAAGACACACGACCTCAAGCAGGCCCGCCTTGATCAGCTCGTCGCGCCGCGTGCGGCCGACCGGAACGAACTTGCGCAGATCATTGAAGCGGACGATTTCAAGAGGCGCGTCCGCCGCCCGCTGCTTTTGCGGTTTTGAACCATGGTTAACTCCTATGCGTCCCGGCGGCGCGCACCGGCGCCCCGCTAATGGCCGTTAGGAGCAACATACGGTCGCAGCGCCGTGATCAAAAACCATCAATGGGCGCGCAAAATTAGCTGCGGGAATTTCGCGCCCTTTTCTCTCCACGCGTCCACGCATTCATCCGCTCAGCGGCTTCCTTCTGGAGTTTGAGGTCGCGCAGGGCCGGGTGAAATTTACGTTTCAAGGTTTTCGCAAATTTTTCAGGGTCGGGTCGGTCTGGATCGTCGCCATAGATCATTTCGTAGACGTCATTAAAAGCGCGCTTGCGCGGCGCGCTGTGCCCTTTGCTCCGGTGCTTGGTCGTCCGCCTCACTTCGATCCAGTCGACTAATGCATTCTCTCGTAATAGGGAAGATCGCCGCCGACGGGCCGGCCTGCCCCGCGAAGGGCCTCCCGCGCGGATGGCCTCGCGCCCATGGCGGAGCGCGGCTGTTGCGATGATTGCCGGTCGTCTTGAGAACGTCTTGTGAGGTCGCTCTTGCGACGCTCTATGATCGGTCATGCGGACGGCTTTTTCCCAAGGTCGGGGTACTTCTTTCGCATCATCGCGCCGCCCTCAAGCGGCACGACCTCGCCAGCCGGCGCCGGGCTCGTGCAGTAGCGCGCCCACGCGTCCATGAGTTTACGCCGCTTCTCCAGAGCCGAGGCGCGCCTATACGCGGCTTCCGTCCTGTCCTTGATCGCGTGCGCCAGCGCGGCCTCGGCCACGTCGCGCGGGAAAGCTGTGCAGTCGCCGGCCCAGTCTCGGAACTCGAACTGCGGAAGCCGTGACGGTGACGTCGTCCGCGGCCCATTCGCTGCTTGAGGCCGCGGCCATCGCCATGTTACTGAGCGGCTTGCCGCGTCGGCCGCCGATGAAAAGGTGATTGTTGCCCCTCTCGCGCGGCAGTGATTTGAGCAACTCGATTGCGCGGCCTGGAAGCGGCACCTCGTGCAGTCGTTACCGCGACCTTCATGCGCGCGACCAGGCACGGTCCATACGGCCCGGTCGAAATCTATCTCGTCCCAAGTCGCGCCGATGACGCGCGCCGGTCCGTCCCGCCGTCAAGATCAAGAATTCCAGCGCCCGCGCCGCCACGCCTTCGCGGCCCCGAAGGTCGGCCATGAACGCGGGAACCCTCGTAAGGCAGCGCGGGCTGGTGACGCGTTTGGCCGCTGCCGGCACCGGCAGCGGCATGCCGTCCTTGACCCACTGCAGGACGCGCTAGATGCGCCCCTTCGTGCGCGCGGCCGAATTGGGGATGCGCTTCCAGATCGGTGCGACCGCGTCGTTGATTGCGGCGGCGTCGATGCCAGACACCAACCGCTCGGCGAGCTTCGGGATAGGCGTAGTCCCGCAAGGTGTTCTGCCATTGCTGTCTATGTTTTGCGTTTCGCCAAGTGTCGCTGTGCAACGCGAGGTACTTCTCGGCCGCCTGTTTGAATGTGATATTGTTGGTGGCCTCGCGTCGCTTGCGCGTCGCGCTCTGCCTTGCGCTGCTCTATGGGATCGACCTTGTCGGCGAGCAGTTGGCGCGCCGCCAGCGCGCGCTCGCGCGCCTGCTTAAGTGAGAACTCGGGAAAGGGCCCCAGGCCCATCATCCGCTCGGCGGACTTCTTGCCCGTCTGTAGGCGCCTTTCGCGCCCGTTGATCTCGTATCGCAACGCCCACGACTTCTTGCCGGTCGGCCCGACTTGCAGGTAGAGCCCGCGCGGCCAGTCCTTGTCGCGGTATCGGCCGGGCTTGGTCAATTTTGAAAGTGCCGCCATGTTGTCCTCCGCCTCACTGGTTCCAGGGCCCTGAGCCGCGCCGCACCATCGCGCGTGCGCAGCCAAACCCCCGCCTCAACCCCCGGATCTGCAACCGGGCGTTAGCGGGCATTATAGGCCCTTAGCGGGCGATAATAAAGCGATAAGTTGCGGTGGGACAGGGTTTTCTTTCACCCTTAGCGGGCGCTCACCGGGCGTTAGCGGGGCTTAAAAATGCGGCCACCCCTTCCGCCAAGTCGCGCTGAAATCGCCGGGTAACGCCAGTTATCTCTTATCCCCCACGCCCCTAGCCCGGGCCCATGCCACATCACTTTCACCCGTGTACGCTAGCTGCCGAACGCGTAATATGGCTGCATTCTGCCGAGCGAGGACAACGTGATGTTCACCAGACTAGCAAATTACCTGAGGAGAATCCTCGGAAGCTTTTTCTACTGGATTGGCTGGGCTCTCGCGGTCCTTGTCATCGCGCAGGCGATCATTCTGTCCCTCACGACTGGCGGTCCGGTCGTGGCATTGCTGATCGGCGGCGGCGGCGTGATTGTTTGGCTGATCGGGCTTGGACTTTATAGCGTCCTGGCGAGACCGCCGGCCGGCAGCCCGCATTGATGGCCCGGCGCGGGATCGACGCAAGCGCATAAGTTCGTGCTTTGCCGATACCCGCCGATGTGGCCGCTCAATTTTCGAGTCGGCTAATCGGCCGACCGCTCTTGCCGACTCCCTTTCCGCCGAGAACCGGCCTACCAACGAGGGCATGGACGCGTGGCGACCCCGGAGGCAGACGATGCAGCGTAAGGTGATGATCGCGTGCGCGGTGACCGGCTCGGCGGATACGCCAGCGCGCAATCCCGCCGTCCCGGTGACGCCGCCTGAGATCGCCGCCTCCGCCATCGAGGCTGCCAAGGCGGGCGCTGCCATCGTGCACATCCACGTGCGCGATCCCAAGACCACGTGGCCCAGCATGGATGGTGCGCTCTATCGCGAGGTGGTGGAGCGCATCCGCGCAAGCGGCACCGACGTGCTGATCAATCTCACCACCGGCCCGGGCGCGCGCTTCATTCCCGGCGCCGACGATCCGCTTCAAGCCGCCCTCGGGAGCACGCTGGCCTTGCCGGCCGCGCGCGTGCGTCACGTGGTCGAGCTCAAGCCCGACATCTGCAGCCTCGACATGGGCAGCATGAACATGGGCGGCCAGGTCTTCGTGAACACGCCGCCCCATCTTGAAATGATGGCGGCGGCGATCCGCGACGCGAACGTCACCCCCGAGCTTGAAGTATTCGAAGCCGGCCACCTGATGCTCGCCAAGCGGATGATCGAGACCGGCCATATCAAGCCGCCCGGCCTGTTTCAGATCTGTCTCGGAATTTCCTGGGGACAGCCCGCCACTCCGGAGGCGGTCGCCTATATGCGCGGCCTGCTGCCGCCCGACTGCGTCTGGTTCGCCTTCGGCATCTCGCTGCACCAATTTCCCATCGCCGCGCAAACCGTGCTGCTCGGCGGCCACGTTCGGGTCGGCCTGGAGGACAATCTCTATCTGGAGAAAGGCAAGCTCACGCCCAGCAATGCCGCCCTGGTGGAGAAGGCGGCGAGGATCATCGACATTCTGGGCGATCAGGTCGCGCCGCCCGCGGAAGCGCGGCAGATGTTGAAACTAGGCGGCCGATGAATTGCTTCGCGGGCGCGGACGTTCGCCTATTGGCGCTGTGATCGCGACAGTCGCAATGGGGCGGCGTTCAATCGGCGATGCTTTGGTCCGGCAACTGGTGCTCGTGCCACACGGCATTGAGAATGCCGCAGCCGCAGGCAAAACCGAGGCCGAGGATCCAGGCGAAATACCACATCGACTTTGCTCCCTCAGAGCATTTTCAGGCGAAGTGGGAACCGGTTCGCCGTAGAAAATGCGATCAACATAAGAATCTAAAACGCGTTTCCGACGCGCTCTAGTAGAGATTGGCCGAATTGCCTTCGATCTGCTTGGCGGTGACCGGCCCCTTGAGCACGCGGAAGGCAAAGCCGGTATAGGCCAGCACGATCGGCAGGAAGATCAGCGTCGCGATCAGCATCACGAACAGCGTCAAATGGCTGGAAGTGGCGTCCCAGACCGTCAGGCTCGCCGCCGGCATGATGTCGGACGGCATCAGGAACGGGAACATGCTGACGCCGGCTGTCGAGATGATGCCGAGGATGCCGATGGCGCTGGTGATAAAGGCGAGGCCATGGCGGCGGGCCGCGGTGAGCAGCAAGGTGAGCAGTGGGCCAATAATGCCGAGCGCGGGCGCCAGCATCATCCACTTGTAGACGCCGTAGTTATGCAGCCACTGCCCGCGCGCCAGCACAACCGTTTTCATCAGCGGATTGGACGGACCATCGACGGCGATGCCGCTGGTGATCGCATAGCCGCTGATGCCGAACGCGATCCAGACCCCGCCAATCGCGAACAGCGCGACGGTGGCGAGCGCACCGATGCGAATGAACGCCCTGGCGCGGTCCTTCACCGGACCTTCCGCCTTGACCGTCAGATAGACGGCGCCGTGCGTTGCCAGCATCGCCACCGAAACCAGACCGCATAAGATGCCGAACGGATTGAGCAGTTCGAACAGGCCACCGCCCTCGTACAGCACGCGTAGGTCGCTATCGATGCGGAACGGCACGCCCTGCAGTATGTTGCCGAACGCCACGCCGAACACCAGGGACGGCACGAAGCCGCCGGCAAACAACGCGTAGTCCCAGAACGCGCGCCAGCGCGGATCCTTGATCTTGTTGCGGAACTCGAAGCCGACCGGCCTTAGGATCAACGTCGCCAGCACCAGGAACATGGCGATGTAGAAACCCGAAAACGACGCCGCATAGATCGGCGGGAACGCCGCGAAGATGGCGCCGCCGCCGGTGATGAGCCAGACTTGGTTGCCGTCCCAGACCGGTCCGATCGTGTTGATCGCCACGCGCCGCTCGCTGTCGGTGCGCGCCACGAACGGCAGCAGGGTTGCGACGCCAAGATCGAAGCCGTCCATGATGGCGAAGCCGATCAGCAGCACGCCGAGGAACAGCCACCAGATCACGCGAAGGATTTCATAGTCGACGGGAATGGACATGACGGTGCCTCCTTCACGCGGTCTTTGGGCTAAGCGAGGGCGAAGTATCCTGACCGAGGGCCTCCACCGGCCCCATGCGCACGTATTTCCGCATCAGGATGAAATCGACCACCGCCAGCGACGAATAGAACAGGATGAAACCGCACAGGGTGAACAGGACTTGCGCGACCGACACCGAGGACGACGCCAGGAATGTTGGCAGCACGCCGTCGATTGCCCAGGGCTGGCGGCCGTATTCGGCGACGAACCAACCGAGCTCGGCGGCGACCCAGGGCAGCGGCAGCGACCACAGGAACATGCGCAACAGCCAGGTGCGCGAAAAGTCGAGCTTGGACGTGTACCAGAACGCGACCGCGAACAAGGCGATGAAATAAAAGCCGAGGCCGACCATGATGCGGAAGGTCCAGAACAGCGGCACCACGCCCGGCACGGTGTCCTGCGCGGCCTTGGCGATGATGGCGTCGTCGGCCTTACGCGGATCGGCGACATAGCGCTTGAGCAGCAACGCATAGCCGAGATCGCGCGCGTTCAACGTCAGGTCGGAGCGTGCCTTGCTATCGTTGCGATTGGTCTTCAAGTGCTCGAGCGCGTCATAGGCGACAATGCCGTTCCTGATCCGCGTTTGCGCCCGCGTCACCAGATCGTTGATGCCCGGCATCGGCGTGTTCAAGGACCGGGTCGCGATAATGCCGAGCGCCCAGGGCACCTTTATTTCCAACCTGTTCTCGTGGTTCGCCGTATCGGGCACCGCAAACACCGTGAACGGCGCCGGCGGCGGCTCGCTCTTCCACATCGCTTCGATGGCAGCGATCTTCATCTGCTGGTTTTCCGTCACCGTGTAGCCGCTCTCGTCGCCAAGCACGACCACCGACAGGGCCGACGCGAGGCCAAAGGCGGAGGCGACGATGATCGAGCGCTTGGCGAACGCGTGATGGCGGTTATTGAGCAGGTAATAGGCGCTGATCGCCAGCATGAAGATCGACCCGGTGACGTAGCCGGCGCTCACCGTATGCACGAACTTCGATTGCGCGGTCGGATTGAACAGCAGATCCCAGAACGAGCTCAACTCCATCCGCATGGTGTCGGGATTGAATGTCGCGCCGACCGGATTTTGCATCCAGCCGTTGGCGATCAAGATCCACAGCGCCGACATGCTGGAGCCGATCGCCACCAGCCAGGTCACCGCCAGGTGCCCGAGCTTGCTCATGCGGTCCCAGCCGAAGAAGAACAGGCCGACGAAGGTGGACTCCAGGAAAAACGCCATCAATCCTTCGATCGCCAGCGGCGCGCCGAAAATGTCGCCGACATAGTGCGAGTAATAGGCCCAGTTGGTGCCGAATTGAAATTCCATGGTGATGCCGGTGGCCACCCCCATGGCGAAGTTGATGCCGAACAGCTTGCCCCAGAAACGCGTCATGTCGCGCCAGATTCGACGGCCGGTCATGACATACGCGCTCTCCATGATGGCGAGCAGAAACGACAGCCCCAAGGTCAGCGGCACGAACAGGAAGTGATAGAGCGCGGTCATCGCGAACTGAAGTCGCGCCAGGCTTACCGGATCGATATGGTCCATGATCTTCTCGTCCTCTCGTTCAAGGCAGCGACGACGGCCCGAGCAAGCGGCTGACCGCCGCCGCGTCGGCCACAACGTGCTGATCCGCAAAAAACTGAAAAACCATCATGGCCGCGACGGCGATGAGCTTGGCGGCGAGCACGACCACGATCGCGCGCGCGAGCGGACTCTGCGGCCTTAAGCCCGCGCTGATGAACGCAGCCAGCGATGCAAGCAGGGGGCGTGGCGACATGAGCCCTTCTCGATCGAAGCTCATTTCCAGGCGCTCCTTCAATTGCGAACCCGGGCGCACGGTACCCAATGCTTGCTTGGTTCCGTGCCAAGCAAGAAGCACTATGCCAATCGAGCCACATTGACCCAGGTCAATGCAATGTCACGGCTGTGGTATTACACAGGTTCAATCTGCGGCGCCGGCAATATAATTCCAGGCGTCCCTTGAATTGTAACAATAACTTTGCGCAGCGCAGGCGAGCCTAGCGCAACGCCCCCAGGAACAAACTTTGGTCCGCAGCTCTATCGGCTGAGCAGCCAGGCGAAAGCCTGACGCAACTCGGCGGCGCCATTGGTTTGGTGCCAGCGCCCATGCGCGAGGATGATGCGCTCGGGATTCCAGGCGAGCATGGATTCCACTGCCGCACGCAATTCGCGCTTGTGCCGCCACGTGAATGTCAGCCGCAGATCGCGCGGCAGGCCGCCGTGCGGCGGCGTTACGCCGCCAATCCACATCAACAGCCACAGGAAAATCGTGCCGAGTTTTTCCGGCTCGAAGTTCTCGATCAGGTCGATGAGGATGAGCGTGCGGCTGGCGCGATGGAAGAACTCGACCTCGGTCATGTAGCTCCCCACGATCGGCAGCGTGGCGATCTCGGCGTCCCAGGGGTAGCCGTCCGCGCGCTCGAGCGGAAAGCTGGCGAAGGCGATGCGGCCTTTCGCCTGCTCCTTGATGCGCGGCGCGAGATAGACGTCGGCATCCGGATATGCCGCTTTCCATTCCGGAATCCACCAATAGTGGATGCGGTTGGGGCCGACGATGAAGCGGACCCTGCCCTGCCGCGCGATCTCGGCCTGCAACGATGGCGTGAGCGGCGTCGGCGAATGGATGAGGAGATCGCCCGAAGCGAGCCGGATCGCGGTCATGCGCGTGGGAAACGGATATTTCGGCCAGGGTATGCCGAAGCGGATTACCGGGCCGTCGACAATCCAGACATCATCGGTGACGCGCTTGAGCGTATTGAGCGGCGGATAGGTCGCAAGCGCGTCGTCGTGCATTGTTCGGCCTTACCTTGCACACGCCGCTCCTTGCCGGCCTTCATAGCCCGCAGGACGAAAATCAGCCGCCTAGAAATCGATCGGCAGCAGCGGCCCGCCACGCGTGCGGCACGCGCGCTGGCAGGCGCGGTCGGCGGCATCGGCGCGCTTGAGGCAATGTCCCTGGCTGTCCCGCTCAAGGCAGCCGGCCAGGTTCCAGGTCGTATAGGAGCCGCAGTCACTCCAGCAGGCGCCCGAGGCCCAGACCGATTGCGCCCGCCCGCTGAGCGGGAATGCCGGTTCCTGGCTGTGCCGGTCGTAGCGCCAGAGCGCCGCCTCGCCGGCCGAGGCCGGCCCGGCTGCCAGCACCATCATACCGGCGAACAAAACAGCAAACAGCGGCAAAGACTTCATGGCCGGCCTTTCCAGAGCCGACAGCATAGCGCCGTGGCGCCGGCGCGCCAAATGAAGGCGGTGGAAGGCCTCCCCGGCCGGCAACTTCCTTCGGGTGGCGCTCATTGCTATTGTCATAATTCGGTGGGGCGCGCCTGGCTAAGGAGTGACGAGTGAGCGTTGCAGAGCGACCGGCCGAAACCGCCCAAAATCCCGCCCAAAAATTCGGCACCACCGGCATCAAGCCGCTGGAACGGCCGAGCCTGCTCACGCGGGCGTTCATGCGCGTGGTGGCCTTCGTCGAGCGGCTCAACCTCAAATTCAGCAAGGTCGGCAATCCGCCGATCTATGACAACGCGGTGTTCCCATGGACGAAGGAGATCGAGCGCGAATGGCGCGCCATCCGCGCCGAACTCGACCGCGTGCTCACGCGCAAGGACGACCTGCCCGGCTTCCATGAACTGGCGACCGACGTCGCCACCATCAGCCAGGACCGCGGCTGGAAGAGCTTCCTGCTGTGCGGCTACGGCTTTCGCTCGGACAGCAATATCAAGCTGTGCCCGGAAACCTGGCGCATCTGCCAGAAGATTCCCGGCCTGATCACGGTGATGTTCTCGATCTTCGAGCCGGGCAAGCATTTGCCGCCGCATCGCGGCCCCTATAACGGCGTGCTGCGGCTGCATCTCGGCCTGATCGTGCCGGAGCCGCGCGAGCAATTGGGCATCCGGGTCGAGAAAGAGCTTTACCGCTGGAAGGAAGGCGAAGCGGTCGTGTTCGACGATGCCTACGAGCACGAGGCCTGGAACCGCACGCCGCACACCCGGGTGGTGCTGTTTGTCGACTTCCGCAAGCCGCTGCGCTTCCCGGCCAATTTCCTGAACTGGCTGCTGCTGCATCTGGCGGTGTTCACGCCCTTCATCCGCGAGGGCATGGATAACCAGAAGGCCTGGGAGAAGAAGTTTTACGCGGAAGCCGAAGCTTTGCGGAACAGGTAGGCGCCGCCACACACACCTTCACCTCTCCTGGGGGAGAGGTCGACGCGCGAAGCGCGTCGGGTGAGGGGGAAAGTGACAACCGGCTGTAACCCCTCACCCCGACCCTCTCCCTATGGGAGAGGGAGCTTGGTGGCATTTGTCGACGCGCTTTACCTTGATCTCGCCGTCAATCGCGACTAGCTCCTTGCCGGCATGCGTGATCCCTCCGCTAAAACCGATACCGCCGCGCCCAAGGTGAGCTTCGTCTCGCTCGGCTGCCCGAAGGCGCTGGTCGACTCCGAGCGCATCATCACGCGGCTGCGCGCGGAGGGCTATGAGCTCACGCGCGAGCACGCCGGCTCCGACCTGGTCATCGTCAACACCTGCGGCTTTCTCGACAGCGCCAAGGCGGAGTCGCTCGGTGCCATCGGCAAGGCGCTGAAGGAAAACGGCAAGGTCATCGTCACCGGCTGCATGGGCGCGGAGCCGGAAAGCATTTCGTCCGCCTACCCCGACGTGCTGGCGATCACCGGCCCGCAGCAATACGAAAGTGTGGTCGACGCAGTGCATCGCGCGCTGCCGCCGCAGCACGATCCGTTTCTCGATCTGGTGCCGCCGGAAGGCATCAAGCTCACGCCGCGCCATTACGCCTATCTGAAGATTTCCGAAGGCTGCAACAACCGCTGCAGCTTCTGCATCATTCCGCGCCTGCGCGGCGATCTGGTGTCGCGCCCCGTGGGCGACGTGCTGCGCGAGGCGGAGAAGCTCACCGCCGCCGGCGTCAAGGAACTGCTGGTGATCTCGCAGGACACCTCGGCTTATGGCGTCGACATCAAATATGCCGCGAGCCCGTGGCGAGGCCGCGAGGTGCGCGCGAAATTCATCGACCTCGCGACTGCATTGGGCGAGCTCGGCGTCTGGGTGCGGCTGCATTACGTCTACCCCTACCCGCACGTCGACGAGGTCATTCCGCTGATGGCGGAGCGCAAGGTGCTGCCTTATCTCGACATCCCGTTCCAGCACGCCGCGCCCGACGTGCTCAAGCGCATGAAGCGCCCGGCCGCGCAGGAAAAGACCTTGGAGCGCATCGCGCGCTGGCGCGAAGTCTGTCCCGACCTCACGCTGCGCTCGACCTTCATCGTCGGCTTCCCGGGCGAGACGGAAGCGGATTTCGCCTACCTGTTGCAATGGCTCGACGAAGCCGCGCTCGACCGGGTCGGCTGCTTCAAATACGAGCCGGTGCGCGGCGCCGCCGCCAACGATCTGGCCGCCGCCGTGCCGGACGAGGTGAAGGACGAGCGCTGGCACCGCTTCATGCAGGCGCAGCAGAAGATTTCCGCCCGCCGCCTCAGGCGCAAGGTCGGCACGCGCCAGCAGGTCATCATCGATGAAGCCGGCCCGACCGTCTCGAAGGGCCGCTCGATGGCCGACGCGCCCGAGATCGACGGCGCCGTCTATGTGGCGAGCCGGCGGCCGCTGCGCGTTGGCGAGATCGCGACGGTCAAGATCGAGCGCGCCGACGAATACGATTTGCACGGCACGGCGGTCGGCTTCTAAAGCCGATAAAATTTCACCGCATTGTCGTGGAAGACCTTGCGCTGATCAGTCTCGCTGTATTCCGACATGACCTTGCGATAGATGGCGATGAAATCCGCGTAGCTCGCGTGCAATTTCTCCAGCGGGAAATTGCTGCCGTAGATCGTGCGCTCGATGCCGAAGATCTGGATCGAGTCGCGGATCACCTGGCGCGCCTGGGAATATGTGAGCCCCAGGCTGAACATGCCGAGGCCCGACAACTTGACGTGCACATTGGGGAACGCCGCCATCGCGGTGAGCGCGCCGCGCCACTGTTCGATCATGAGCGGCGAACGATCGGTCAGCATGCCGGAATGCAGCAGGATCATCGGCACATTGGGAAAGGCCTTGATCAGATCGACGGCGTATTTGGCCTGGCCGGCGAACACCTGCAATTCGAAGCTGAGCCCGTGTTTTTCCAACAGCGCGAAGCCGCGGCGGAAGTCGGGCGCGTTGCAGTAGTCCGGCCGGCTGACGCGCTGGCGTAAGGGATGGCTGTCCCAGAAAATTTGCTCGCGTACGCCGCGCAGATTGGGAAACTGTTTCTGCGCCTTCAGCTTGGCATCGAGATCGGGATCGGTCATCACCGCTTCGCACACGATGCCGTGCGGAAAGCCATGCTTGTCGGCAACCGACTGCAGCCAGCGCGTCTCGTCGAGCGCGCGCGCAACGCCCCAATTGGCGGTGACGTGCACCGACTTGGTAACGCCTTCGGGCGCAACGTCGTTGATCCACTCCTCCACCGGATAGTCGCGGCGCAGGCCGAAATATTCGCCATACATGCGCGGGATCGGCGGATCGGCGAGCCACGGAATGTCCTTGCGCAGCCAGATGTGATGATGGGTGTCGATCACCGGTCCGCTGTAGGCAGGCATGATTTCCTCCGATTATTGTTTCAGTTCGCGCACGACTTTGACGACCGCATCGGTCAATGTCTTGAGTTCAGCCGGCGCGATGGTGAATGCGGGCGTCAGATAGACGATCTTGCCGAATGGACGCACGAACACGCCCTGCTCCACGAAGCGCGCGCGCAAGGCGTCGAGATTGTCGATGCGCTCCAATTCGACCACGCCGATGGCGCCCTTCACGCGCACGTCCCTGACGCCGGCCATGCTGCGGCAGGGTTCGAGCCCTTGCAACAGCCCGGCGGCAATGGCGGCCACCTGCTGCAAGCGCGGCTCTTGCTCGAACAGATCGAGCGAGGCATTGGCGGCGGCGCAGCCGAGCGCGTTCGCCATATAGCTCGGCCCGTGCATCAGCGCTTTCTTGGGATCGTCCGACCAGAACGCGTCGAACACGTTTTTCGTCGCCACGGTCGCCGCCAGCGGCAGCGTGCCGCCGGTGAGCGCCTTCGACAGCGCGATGATGTCGGGCACCACACCGGCCGCCTCGCAGGCGAACATGGTGCCGGTGCGGCCGAAGCCGGTGAACACCTCGTCGAAGATCAGCAGCGTGTCGTATTTATCGGCGAGCGCGCGCAGGCGCTTGAGCACGCCGGCGTCGTGGAATTTCATGCCGCCGGCGCCCTGCACCAGCGGCTCGACGATGATGCCGGCGATGCTATCGGCGCGTTCGGCGAGCAGCCGGTCGAGCGCGGCGGCGCGTTCATCGTTGTCCGGCAGGTCGACGATATGATGCTGCGGCAGCAATCCAGCGAACAGCGCATGCATGCCGCCTTCGGTGTCGCTCACCGCCATGGCGCCGGTGGTGTCGCCGTGATAACCGCCCTTGAACGCCACGAACTGCGCGCGCCCCTTCGCGCCGCGATTGATCCAATATTGCATCGCCATCTTCAGGGCGACCTCGACCGCGACCGAGCCGGAATCGGAAAAGAACACGCGGGTCAGATCGCCCGGCAGCAACGCGGCGAGCCGCCGCGCCAGCGCCAGCGCCGGCTCGTGCGCCAGCCCGCCGAACATCACATGCGGCATCTGCTCGAGCTGCTTGGCGACCGCGTCCCGGATGTGCGGCTGGTTGTAGCCGTGGCAGGCGGTCCACCAGCTGGCCACGCCGTCGATCAGTTCGCGGCCGTCGGCCAGCACGATGCGCGAGCCTTGCGTGCGCGTAACCGGCAGCGGCGGACTGACCGTCTTCATCTGGGCATAAGGCAGCCAGACGTGGCCGAGCCCTTCCGCATACCACTTGGGCGGCTTGTCGTTTTTGCTGGTGTCGCCCGCCATTTGGCGCTTCCCTGTTGCGGCTTTCGCGGGCATTTAGCCTATTGTGCTAAGCAAGGTCACCATGCATTCGCTCGACGCCTTCGCGCAAGAAAAGCTCGACGATTTGCAGCGCCGCCACCTGCGCCGCGCGCTGGCCGAAACCGTGCGCGAGGACGGCATCTGGGTCGAGCGCAACGGCCGCCGGCTGCTGTCGTTTTCCTGCAACGACTATCTCAACCTGACCCAGCACCCGGCCATCAAGCAAGCGGCCAAGGCCGCGATCGAGACCTACGGCGCCGGCTCCGGCGCCTCGCGCCTGGTGACCGGCAACCACCCGCTCTACGCGCAGCTGGAGGCGCGGCTTGCCCGCATCAAGCAGACCGAGGCCGCCGTCGTGTTCGGCTCCGGCTATCTCGCCAATGCCGGCATCATCCCGGTGCTGATCGGCAGCGACGGCATGGTGCTGGTGGACGAGCTGTCGCACGCCTGCCTGTTCGCCGGCGCGCAATTGTCGCGCGGCAAGGTGATGACGTTCCGCCACAACGATGTGGCGCATGCGCGCGAACTGCTTGAGCGCCATCGCGCCGAGCACGACCATGCGCTGATCGTCACCGACGGCGTGTTCTCCATGGACGGCGATCTCGCGCCGCTCGCCGAGCTGCTGGCGCTGGCCAACGAATACGACACCTGGCTGATGTCGGACGACGCCCACGGGCTGGGCGTGGTCGGCGGCGGGCGCGGCTCGAGCTTTCACGGCAATGCGCATATTCCGATTCCCTTGCAGATGGGCACGCTGTCGAAAGCGATCGGCGCCTATGGCGGCTATCTGTGCGCGTCCGCAGCCGTGGTCGATTTGATCCGCAACCGCGCGCGCACGCTTGTCTATTCGACCGGCCTGCCGCCCGCGATCGTGGCCGCCGCCATCGCCGCGCTCGACCTGATCGAGCGCGAGCCCGGCTACGCGGCGCTGCCGGTGCAAAAGGCCAAGGCCTTCACCGCAGCCGTCGGCCTGCCCGCGGCACAAAGCCCGATCGTGCCGATGATCATCGGCGAGGAAGCAGCGACGCTTGCCGCTTCACAACGGCTCGCCGATGAAGGCTTCCTCGCCGCCCCGATCCGCCCGCCCACGGTGCCGACCGGCACCGCGCGGCTGCGGTTCACCTTCACCGCGCAGCATCCCGACGACCAGATCGCGCGCCTCGCGGGCCTCGTGCGCGACAAGATACTGGCGCACTGACGTGAGCGCCTATTTCGTCACTTCGACCGGCACCGACATCGGCAAGACTTTCGTCACCGCCGGGCTGATCCGCTACCTGCGCGAGGCCGGGCAAGCGGTGCATGCGCTCAAGCCGGTGGTGAGCGGCTATGATCCGTCCGTGGTCGAGACCAGCGATCCGGCGGTGCTGCTGGCCGCGCTCGGGCGGCAGGTCGCCGCCGATGAGGTCGAGCGCATCGCGCCCTGGCGCTTTCGGGCGCCGCTGTCGCCCGATCTCGCCGCCGCGCGCGAAGGGCGCGGTATCGACTTCGGCGACTTGATCGCGTTCAGCCGCCAGGCGATCGACGGCGCGACCGGCATGCTGTTCATCGAAGGCGTCGGCGGCATCATGGTGCCGCTCGATGCCAACCGCACGGTGCTCGACTGGATGGCGGCGCTGCAGATCCCGCTGCTGCTGGTGGTGGGCGGCTATCTCGGCACCATCAGCCACACCCTCACCGCGCTCGACGTGCTGACGCAGCGCCATCTGAAGATCGCCGCCATCGTGGTGAGCGAGAGCGAGCGCAATCCGGTCGAGCTCGACGACACCGTCGCCAGCATCGCGCGCTTCGCGCAGGGCACCGGCGTGGTCGGCCTGCCGCGGCTGCCGGGCGGCATCAATCAGCACCCGGCCTTCGCCAAGATCGCCGCGCTCTTATAGTTTGCGCATGAATTTTTTGCGCCGCCGATTGTTCGATCAAGCGGCGCGAGCAGCGGCATGGTCCATGCCGCTGCCGGGCCGTTCGCTATGAACTCGCCTTGCCAAGGCCCTTGCGCAGATCGTCCCCATTCATGACGGGTTCGAGATCGACCGCGGCATTAAGATTCAAAAATAGAGGTTCAACGACTTCGACAATCTGCGACGGATCGGCCATGTCGAAGAATATCATTCCGCCGCGCTTGCCGTCCGATGTGCCGAAGTAAGCGGCTTCCGGCTTGAGATTGCCCATCACCAATTCCATCGTTTTTCCGAGCGAACCGTCCTTGAAAGCCGCGTTGCCCTTTTCAACGGGTAGCGTGAATTTAAGCATCATGCGCATGGAGGCCTCCGATTATTGCTGATCGCAAACAGCCGCCCCGTGACGAAAAAAGCTTAGTCGCACCCCGAGCACCGCGCAACTTGATCATGCAAACGGTGAAATCGCTTATCGTCTGCAGCGCTCGATGAAGCGGATCAGCGCCGCCACCGCCAGCCCCATGTCGGCGGGCTGACAAAATTCCGCCGGATTGTGGCTGATGCCGCCGCGACAACGCACAAAAATCATCGCCGCGGGGCAAAGCCGCGCCATCATCTGCGCATCGTGCCCGGCGCCCGACGGCAGGCGGAGCGCGCGGCCACCGACATCGGCGATGGCGGCGGCGAGCGTGTCCTGCAATCCAGCGTCGCACGGCGTCGCATCGACCGCGTGAAAATGCTCGAACGCGATTTCAAGATTGCGCGCGCGGGCAAGACCACGCGCCTCATGCTCGATGGTCGCGACCGCCGCCAGGCGCGCCTTGTCGCTCATCGCCCGCAGATCGATGGTAAAAGAGACCGTGGCGGGGATGATATTGGTCGCCCCGGGCGAAGCCTCGATGCGTCCGACCGTGGCCACCATGGCGGCGCCGGCGTTGGCCTTCGCCACGCGTTCCACCATCAGGATCATGGCAGCCGCACCCGCCAGCGCGTCGCGCCGCAGATTCATCGGCACGGTGCCGGCGTGGCCGGCTTCGCCGCTAACGGTGACGCGCCAGCGGCTTTGCCCGACGATGCCGGTGACCACGCCGAGCGGCTGGTGCTCGGCTTCCAACCGCGGTCCCTGCTCGATATGCAGCTCGACATAGCCGAGCGCTTCGCCGCGCCGGTAGGCGGCCTGCGGAATATCGGCGGGGTTCTTGCCGTAGGCCGTGAGCGCGTCGGCGAAGGTTACGCCGTCGCGGTCGGCGAGCGTGAGCGTCGCCTGGTCGAACGCGCCGGCACAGGCCGCCGACGACGACAGCGTCGAGGGAAAGCGCGAGCCCTCCTCGTCGCCGAACGCCAGCACGTCGATCGGCAGCGGCGGTTTGCCGCCGAAATGCTTGACCGCCAGAATGCCGGCGATCACGCCGAGCGGCCCGTCATAGTTGCCGCCGTCCACCACGCTGTCGAGATGCGAGCCGATCAGCAGCCGCGGGCCCTCGCCGATGCGCCCGCGCAGGGTCCCGAGCGCATCCTCCGACACTTCCAAACCCGCCTCGCGCATCCACTGCGCCACCAGATCGGCAGCGCGGCGATGCTCGCGCGACAGAAACAGCCGCACCAGCCGGTTCGGCTCGGCCGAAATCGGCGCCAGCCGCTCGATCATCGCTTCGGCGCGCGCGCCGAACGCCGCCGGATCTATGTCAGCCATTTCAAGGCCACGAAGGTTTCGATCATGCCTTCGGTATTGATCAGCGCGTGCAGCAGGATGGTCAGGATGGTCGAGCCGCTGGCCCAGCGCATCCAGCCGAGCAGCAGGCCGAACACGAACACCTGGCCGATCACATACCAGTCGTATTGCACATGGATGAGCGCCCACAACAGCGAGGTGACGACGATCACCGGCCAGACGTCGCGCGGCGCGCGCAGCCAGCCGCGGAACAGAAAGCCGCGGAACAAAATCTCTTCGCCGATCGGCGTCGCCACCACGACGGCCAGCCACAGCCAGAGCAGCCAGCCGCCCGCACTCGCCGTCGTATAAATGTCAACCTGAAACGGCGTGACGATCGGACGCCCGAGCAGCCAGCTCAGCAGGTTACCGAAAATGATCACGACGACCAAAGTGGCAATGCCGAACACTATTTCGCCGCGGCGCGGCCAGACCAGGCCGAGGTACTCGGCAACGCTGGCGCTTGCGCGGCCGGCGAACAGCGCCAGCAGCACGACCTCAACCGGTGTCGATACCGCAATCACCAGGGTGATGGCGGCGCCGTCGCCGGTGAAATTCGGCAAATGCGCCAATCCGCGCCCGAACCACCAGGTCAGCGCCAGCAACGCCACGATCTGCCCGGCCAGCAGGGCGAACGCCGCCAGCACGAAGGTCGTCACTCTGCCCAAGGGTTTGATCTCGGCTGTCACGGGAGCGCCCTCACCCAGCGGCCAAGGGCGGCGCGCTCGGCCTCGGTCATGCCGGTCTGGTTGCCAAGCGGCATCGCCTTGTTCTGCACGGTTTGCACGTAGATGCGCTGCGCGTATTTCTTCAGGTCGCCGATGGTCTCCAGCGTGACATTCATCGGCGCTTCCCGAAACGCTTCATGCGTCGGCTTGACCGCATGACACATCACGCAATGCTTGCGCGCGATCGCCAGCGCCTCGGCGTCGGTGACCGCACCATCACCAGCCGCCGCGCACGGCACAACCACGAGCATCGCCGCCAGCGCGCCAATGCCATATCCGCCTGGCCGGGCCGACAATCTCGCCCGCTACGGCAACAGGATCGATGACCCCGTGGTGCCGCGCGTTTCCAGGTCATGGTGCGACTTGGCGGCATCCTTGAGCGGGTATTTCTGGTTGACCGGAATCTTCACCGCGCCGGAGCCGACCACCTTGAACAGGTCGGCCGCCATGGCCATCAGATCGTCACGCTTGGCCGCGTAGTGGTTGAGCGTCGGCCGGGTGGCGAACAGCGAACCCTTCTGCTGCAGGATGTTTATGTTGAAGGCCTCGATCTGGCCCGAGGCGCTGCCGAAGCTCACGAAATAGCCGAGCGGATGCAGGCAATCGAGCGAAGCGGGGAACGTGTCCTTGCCGATGCCGTCATAGACCACGTCGCAGAGTTTGCCGCTGGTGATCTCCTTCACCTTCGCCACGAAATTCTCGTCGCGATAAAGGATGGTGTGGTGGCAGCCGTTGGCCTTGGCGAGAGCGGCCTTTTCCTTGGAGCCGACGGTGCCGATCACCGTGGCGCCGAGATGATTGGCCCACTGGCAGAGGATCAAGCCGACGCCGCCGGCGGCCGCATGCATGAGCACGATCGTGCCCTTGCCCACCTTGAAGGTGCGGTTGAGCAGGTATTGCACGGTCATGCCCTTGAGCATCATGCCGGCGGCCTGCTCATAGGTGATGTTGTCGGGCAGCTTGACCGCGCGGTCGGCCGGCACCACGCGCTCGGCCGCGTAACCGCCGAGCGGGCCCACATAGGTGATACGGTCACCGATCTTTATGTCGGTGACGCCGGGACCGACCGCGATCACCTCGCCGGCGCTCTCGTTGCCGGCGATGAACGGCAGGCCGACCGGCGAAGGATAGCTGCCGTTGCGGAAATAGCAGTCGATGAAATTGATGCCGCAGGCATGCTGCTTGATCTTGATCTGGCCCTGGCCGGGTGCCGGGATATCGACGTCTTCATAAACCAGGACTTCAGGACCGCCTGTTTTGTGTACGCGCACTGCCGCAACCATAATTTCACTCCCTCAAAAGACTTGGATTGTTCGGTGGACCGATTTCGGCGGCGATCATAGGCAGCCAAGCGCCGAACACAAGGCACATGCCGAAGCCACCGGCGCCGGGCTATCGCGCCCCCGAGACGTTCAGCACGGCGCCGCTGATATAGGACGCCGCGTCCGACAACAGGAACAGGATGGCCTCGGCTATTTCCTCCGGCTCGCCCGGCCTGCCCGTCGGCAGCAGCGGCGTAATGCGCTCGAGCCGGCCGGGTTCGTGGATTTCGGTCTTGGTCGGGCCCGGCCGGATGGCATTGACGCGAATGCCCTCCTTCGCCACCTCGCGCGCCAGCCCGTTGGTCAGCGCGTCGATACCGCCCTTGGCGGCCGCGTAGAACACGTATTCGCCGGCGCCGCCGGTGACGCTCGCGATCGACGACAGCAGCACGATCGACCCACCCGGCCCGCCTTTGGCGGTCGACATGCGGCGCACCGCCGCACGCGCGCACAGCAGCCCGCCATACAGATTGACGTCGATCACTTCGCGGATGGTCGCGGCGCTGGCGGCTTCGAGCTTGGAATTCTTGCCGCCAATGCCGGCGCTGTGCACGAAATGCGTGATGGCGCCGAGTTCACGCGCCGCGCCGTCGAATACCCGCTCGATATCCTGCTCGACCGCCATGTCGCCCTGCAACGCGACCGCCTTGCCGCCGGATGCTTTCACGGCGTCGACGACGCTGGCCGCCGCCTTGGCATTGCTCTTGTAGTTGATCGCCACGTCGTAACCGCGCGCGCCGGCAAGCCGCGCGGTCGACGCGCCGATGCCGCGGCTGCCGCCGGCAATCAGAAGAACGGGCCGTGTCATGGAAAACTCCCGGACAATTCAGGGATCGGAAGCGAACACAATCAGGCCGGCCGGCGCAACAGGCCGGCGGCGAAAAAATAGATTGCAATCGCGACCAACGGCCACGTCACGTAAGGGCCCGGCGCGAGATTCGCGATCACCGCGATCAGCGCCAGCACGGCCCATGCCGCCAACAGCGCGATGTTGAGCGGGCGCAGGCGCTTCACGCGCAACGGATGCAGGAACCTGATCGGCGCAAAGGTCAGGGCGGCGAGCGCGCCAATCATCGCGGCGGCGAGCCATGACGGCGGCTCCAGCAGATAGAGATAGAAAGCGCCCAGGTTCCACACCGCAGGAAAGCCGTGAAAATAATTGTCCGGTGTCTTCATCTGCCGGTCGGCGAAATACAACGCGCCGGAGATCACCACCACGATGCCGGCGGGAACCGCCAGCGCGTGCGGCAGCAACCCGCTGGCGGCGATCGCGTAAGCCGGCACGAATACATAGGTGGTGAAATCGACGATGAGATCGAGCGTCTCGCCCGACCAGCGCGGCAACAGCTCCGCCACGTTGAATTCGCGCGCCAGCGGCCCGTCGGCGCCGTCCACCACCAGCGCCAGGCCCAAGCAAAAGAACATCGCGGCCCAATGTTCGCCGGTCGCCAGAATCAGCGCCAGCAAAGCCAGCGCCGCGCCGCAGGCGGTGAAGATATGCACGGCGAAGCCGCGAATTGTTGCGAAACTAGACACGCAAGGTGTTTCCCGGTCGGCCGATCCTCGCACCGCTCATTCCCGTGTACGCGGGAATCCAGCGTTTCGCCCAACGGCAGCGCTCTTGCTCTGGATCCCCGCTTGCGCGCGGATAAGTGCAAAACGCATGCGCTATTGATTGCCCCAATCCAACTTGACGATCTCGGCCGAACGGCCGGCCAGGTTCCAATTGCGCCCATAGCCGCGGAAGCGCGACTTGTCGGCGCGCGAGACGATGACGTCGGGCCCGATCCAGTATTGGCTGTTGCGGATGACGACGTTTTGCCCGTCCTGCTTGCCGCGCACCGGCGTGATGGCGCCGTCGACATATTTCTCGATGCGCACGATGCGGGTGTCGCCTTGCGTCTCATAGGTAATCGGCACCTGCCGCACGCCGAGGAATTGCCCGACCAGGATCGAGAGCAGATGGGTGGTGCCGCCGACGCGGCCGGTAAAGATGCGGGTGAGGCCTTTCACCGCGAGCGCCGAGGCCTTGTCGTCGACGAACAGCCCGGCGGTCCAGTTGCCGCGCGACATGATGCCCGGCAGATCCATCATCAGCCCGGCCTTCAGGCCGGAAAGATCTTCGTTGCCGATGTGCCCGTCGTCGATGCGGATACCGGCCCAGGTCTGGCAGCGCTCTTCGGTAGGCGGATGATCGCCGAGCGAGAGCACGCAAGGGCAGAACACCATGCAACTGCACGACAGTGCCAATTCGCCTTTCAAACTCCAACTTTCGGCCAACGTTTCCTCCCGGCTTTTGTTCGTTTCCTAGCTTAAATCGTGTGCAGCGGCCAATGGGCCGCGAATGCCGACAGCACGAAGGCGACGCCGATGGCGATCAGGGCGGCGCCCAGCATGTGGGTGAAGCGCTTGCCGGTGCCGATCTTCTCGATCGTCATCAGCACCGCCGAGCGCCGCCATCCAGATCACGTTCATTACGCCGACCGCGAACATCACCAGCATCATCGCCCAGCAGCAGCCCAGGCAGTAGAGCCCCTGCTGGACGCCGAGCCGAAACACGCCGCGCGGCGTAGTTGCCCAGTTGGTGAAGAAAAACGGGAACGGGCTCTGGCATTGCGTGAGACAGGCGTGCTTGAGCGCGGAGAACTGGTAGACGCCGGCGCCGATGAAGATCGCCCCGGAGAACAGCCCGCTCGCCGATGCCATGCCGCTGTCGAGCCAGGCGGCGCGCGTGAACAGAAATTGCGCAAGCGTGGCGGCGGCGGCGAAGCCGAGCCACACCACCAGGTAGCCGGCGGCCAGCACGAACGGCGACACGATGCGCTCGTGCTTGCGCGCGGCGGTATCGGCGATCTCGGCGTAAGTGAGGATCATGGGCGCCGCGCTCGGCAGCATCATGGCGAGCGTCATGGCGCCCCACATCAGGGCGACAATGGCAAAGCCGCTGGCGCCCCAGGCGGCCGACACGGCGAGCGGCCGGCACAGGGTCTCGAACGCGCCCATGCCGGAATACATGAGGCCGAGCGCCAGCCATCCCAGACCCGTCAAAGCAACCACGCAAACGGCGGCCAGCACTTTCGGCCGCGCAAAGGCGGCGCCCAGCCGGCTGGCGGCGGGCGGCAGGTGGGGCAGATTGCGTTCGGCGGCCTCGCTCATCGCCTAAGTGCCTTTGTTTCCCTGCATAGCGCATCGCTCCGCAGCGGGGTACCGGAACCCTTTGGCGTGGTTTCCGCGCCAGCCTTGCGCATGCTAATCGGTTAGCGCTCAACAGGATCGGGCGCTTTGATGCCGGACAAATATGGCAATGGGCCTTCGGCTATCGTGGTGGGCGGCGGACCGGCCGGCCTGACCGCGGCTGTCGCGCTCGCCGGCGCCGGCCTCGCCACCGTGCTGGTGGGAAAGCGCCCGGCGCGACCCGACAACCGCACCACCGCCCTGTTCGCCGGCTCGGTCACCGCGCTGGAGACTCTGGGGGTGTGGCCGCTGTGCGTCGCGCAGGCGGCCCCGCTCAAGATCATGCGCATCGTCGACGATACCGGGCGGCTGTGGCGCGCGCCGGAGGTGAAATTCTTCGGCCGACGAAATCGATCTCGACGCCTTCGGCTACAATATCGAGAACTTTCATCTGGTCGCGGCGTTGGAGCAACGCGCCAGCGCGCTTCCCGCGCTGCGCCGGGTCGAGGACGAGGTGTCGAGCGTCGCGCCGGGCGACGACGCGGTCACGGTGACGCTCAGAAGCGGCGGCACGTTGAGCGCGCCGCTGCTGATCGCCGCCGACGGCCGCCGCTCGCTGTGCCGCGCTGCCGCCGGCATCGCGGTCGACGAACGCGACTACCGGCAGGCCGCGCTCACCGTTTGCCTGACGCACACGCGGCCGCACCACGACACATCGACAGAATTCCACACGCCGAGCGGCCCGTTCACGCTGGTGCCGCTGCCGGGCCTGCGCTCGAGTCTGGTCTGGGTGCTCGATCCGGCGCAGGCCGACGCCATTGCCGCCCTCGACAACGCCGGGCTGGCGGCGGAAATCGAGCGCGCCTCCCATTCGATCCTCGGCAAGATCGAAGTCGAGCCGGGGCGCGGACTGTTTCCGCTGTCGGTTGCGACTGCGCGGCGCTTCGGCGCCCAAGCGCGTCGCGCTGATGGGCGAAGCCGCTCATGTGATTCCGCCGATCGGCGCGCAAGGGCTCAATCTCGGTCTGCGCGATGCCGCCACTATCGGCGAGCTCGCTATCGCCGCGCATCGCGAGGGTGGCGACATCGGCGGCGATGACGTGCTCGCGGCTTACGAAACAATGCGGCGCGCCGATGTGGGCAGCCGCACGCTCGCCATCGACCTGCTCAATCGCACGCTGCTCACCGATTTCCTGCCGGTGCAGGGCATGCGCGGCCTGGGGCTTTACATGATCGACCGCATCGGCCCGCTGCGCCGCGCCGTCATGCGCGAAGGCGTGCAGCCCGCCGCCGCTCAGCCGCGGCTGATGCGGGGCGAGGCGTTGTAGCTTCCGCGTCATTCCCGCGCTTGTCGCGGACATCCTCGGCCTTTTTTAAGCAGGCAAAGCGTGGATGGCCGGGACAAGCCCGGCCATGACGATTAGGTGAGCTTCGGCGCTTTCTTCGCGCCCGGCCGCTCACGGAATTGCGGCGCGATCGGCAGCGGCAGCGCCGGGATGGTCTTGCCCGACGCGCTTTCGACTTGGTAGCTCGAACAATCCGCGCGCGATGAAATGCGGATCGCGCATCGCCTGCTCCAGCGGCACCACAATGGTCGTGCAGCAATCGGCGGCGGCAAAAATCGGCCGCCATTCGTCGGACGATCGCGCGGCGATGAGTTTCGCCACCGCAGCGCCCGTCGCCTGCGGATCGCGCAGGTCATCGGTGAATTCCGCCGCCAATCCGATCGCCTTGCAGAACGCTGCCCAGAATTTCTGCTCGAGCGCGCCGCAGGCGACGAGCTTGCCGTCCTTGGCGGGATAGAGCTCGATAGCGCGGCGAGCCGCCCACCAGCCAAAGCTCGCCCGGCTTGGGAAATTTCCCGGTGGCGGCGCCGAGCGCCAGCGCCGCCCAGCCGAAGGTGAACATGGCGTCGGTCATGGCGATGTCGAGGTGGCAGCCCTGCCCGCTGTGGTCGCGCGCGCGCAGCGCCAGCAGGATGTTGATCACCGCCGGGAAACTGCCGCCGCCGATATCGGCGGCCAGCATCGGCGGTACCACCGGGTGCGTCGGGCGGCCCCGGCTGCAAATCGAGCAGCCCGGTATTGCCGATATAATTGATGTCGTGGCCGGCCTCGCCGGCACGCGGGCCGCTCTGGCCATAGCCGCTGATCGAGCAGAAAATCAGCCGCGGGTTGATCGCATGTAACGCTTCATAGCCGAGGCCAAGACGCGCCATCACGCCGGGGCGGAATTGTTCCAGCAAAATATCGGCGCGCTCGATCAGCGGGGTCAGCTTGGCGCGATCGGCTTCGTTCTTCAGATCGAGCTACAAGGCTTTTCTTGCCACGATTGAGCAGCGCGAAGACGGCGCTCTCGCCGTCGACGATGGGCGGAAAGTGGCGCGCGTCCTCGCCGTCCGGCCTTTCGATCTTGATTACCTCGGCGCCGGCTTCCGCCAGCATGAGGGAGGCCAGCGGCCCCGGCAGCAGCGTGGTGAAATCCAGGACGAGTATGCCGGCCAGCGGTTGCATGAGTCTTATCCGTTGCACATGATCTTATCCGAAAACCGGCCCCCACTTTCGGGATCATGCGCTCACCGGAACAGCAGTGGCGGCAGCGTGCCGGTCTTCACCATCCACATCACGCTGGTCAGCGTCACCACCGACACCAGCGTGCCGATCAGCACCGCGCTCGAGGCCTGTTCGACCCAGACATCGTATTGCCGCGCGAACACGAACACGTTGAGCGCCGGCGGCAGCGCCGCCATCAGCACCGCGGTATAGATCCAGGTCTGGTCGAACGGCCCGAACAGCGACAGCAGCAGGAAGACCAGCATCGGGTGGGCCACGAGTTTCACCAGTGTGAGGTACGGCACCTCCCACGGCATTTTCCTCAGCGGCCGCAGCGCCACCGTCACCCCGAGCGTGAACAGCGCGCAGGGCGCCGCCGCGTTTTGCAGGAATTGCATCAGCCGGTCGAGCGCGACCGGCGGCTGGAAATGCACCGCGGCGGACGCCACGCCGAGGGCACTGGCGATGATCAGCGGATGCAAGGCGATGCGCTTGACCACTTCGAGCGCGGTGGCGCCGAGACTCGTCTGTGCCGGCTTGGCCAGCGCCATCAGGAACGGCACCATGGTGAACAGGATGATGTTGTCGAAGCAAAAAATCAGCGCCACCGGCACCGCCGCGGCCGGCCCGAGCGTCGCCAACGCCAGACCCGGGCCCATGAAGCCGATATTGCCGTAGCCGCCGGCGAGCCCGGCGATGGACGCCTCGGCGATATTGCCGTGCCGGATCGCCATGCCGATGGCGAACGACACCGCGAAGGCCCAGAACGTCGCCAGCGTGGTGGCGAAGATGAAGTCGACCTGGGCCAGCTTTTCGAGCGGGGTCTGCGCCAGGATGCGGTAGAACAGGGCCGGCAGCGCCACATAAAGGATAAAGAAATTCATCCACGCCAGCGCGGTATCGGGGATCTGCTTGAGCTTGCCGCAGGCAAAGCCGATGAAAATCAGCCCGAAAAACGGCAATGCGAGGTTGAGAACGTCGATCATTCGATAGGGCCCCGGCCGCCCGGAATTCCGCCACTTGGCGCGGCCTTTGCATTCCTCTAAAGGGCAGAACGGCTATTTGGAAGGACCCGACCTTTGAAGCTCCCGCGTCAGTTCTTTGCGCCCCTCGCCATCGGCGCCCCGCCGCCCTTGCGCGATTTGCCGGTGCGGCTGGAACGCATGATCCATTTCGTGCCGCCACACCTGGACAAGCTGCGCGCCAAGGTGCCGGAACTGGCGCGCCAGGTGGACGTGGTGCTGGGCAATCTGGAGGACGCCATTCCGGTCGAGGCCAAGGAGGCCGCGCGCAAGGGCTTCATCGAGATGGCGAAGAGCGTGGATTACGGCGCGACCGGATTGTGGACGCGCATCAACGCGCTCAATTCGCCCTGGGCGCTCGACGACGTGATCGAGATCGTGGGCGCGGTCGGCGACAAGCTCGACGTCATCATGCTGCCCAAGGTCGACGGCCCCTGGGATATTCATTATCTCGACCAACTGCTGGCGCAGCTCGAAGCGCGCCACCAGATCAAAAAGCCGATCCTGATCCACGCCATCCTGGAGACCGCGCAAGGCGTCAATAATGTGGAGGCGATCGCGACCGCCTCCCCGCGCATGCACGGCATGAGCCTGGGGCCCGCCGATCTCGCCGCTTCGCGCGCGATGAAGACCACGCGCGTCGGCGGCGGCCATCCGGAATACAAGGTGCTGGCGGACGCACCGCAGGTCGGGTCTACCCGACCTGCGCAATCAAAAGATTCGATCTCGGGTAAACCCGAGATCGATGGTGACAGCCCGCGCGCGGCGTTCCAGCAGGACCTCTGGCACTACACCATTGCCAAGATGGTCGACGCCTGCGCCGCCGCCGGCATCAAGCCGTTCTACGGGCCGTTCGGCGATTTTTCCGACGCCGCCGCCTGCGAGGCGCAATTCCGCAACGCCTTCCTCATGGGCTGCCTGGGCGCCTGGTCGCTGCACCCCTCGCAGATCGCCATCGCCAAGACGGTGTTCTCGCCCGATCCGGCGGAGGTGGCTTTCGCCAAGAAAATCGTCGCCGCCATGCCGGACGGCGCCGGCGCGGTCATGATTGACGGCAAGATGCAGGACGACGCCACCTGGAAGCAGGCCAAAGTGCTGCTCGACCTCGCCAAACTGGTCGCGGCCAAGGATCCCGACATGGCCGCCCGCTATGCCCTGTAAGCCCTAGCGGATGCCGCAAACTTGCACTATGTGGTGACTGTCATGGATAAGATACGCATCGCCAAGTACAAGATCGGCCAGGTGGTCAAGCACCGCGTCTATCCGTTCCGCGGCGTGGTGTTCGACATCGATCCGGAATTCGACAACACCGATGAGTGGTGGCAGTCGATCCCGGCCGACGTGCGTCCGCACAAGGATCAGCCGTTCTACCACCTGTTCGCGGAGAATGCGGAGAGCGAATACATCGCCTATGTCTCCGAGCAGAACCTGCTGCCCGATACCTCCGACAAGCCGGTCCGCCATCCCATGGTCGAGGACTTCTTAGCCTCGCTCGCGACCCATCTCATCAACTGATAGCGAACGATAATTTGGAAATGGCGCGTCCTGGAGCTTAGGGACAGCCGTCAAGCCACCTGGGCTGCCATGTATTCCTCGGCGTCCGCCATGACGTCTTGGCCGGCGGGCGTCAGGCGGCCGAACTTCCTGACCGTCTTGAGCCCTTCGTTAAAGGTGGCCACGTCGCGTTCGGCGGCTTCGCGGATGAAACGAGCGTCGCTCGCGGGCATGAGCCCGGACGCCAGCAACTCCTTCATGGCAAAATGCATGCGCGCCGATACGTAAGTGGCATGATAGACGCCGTCCATCGGACGCGGGTCCTCCCGCAACGGCGAGGCAAAACGCTCTTCGTCCGGATTGAGAATCAGGCCATCCGAAACCTGAAGGCCAAAGAGAAGCGTATGCGATGCTTCGTGCGCGAGAGTCTCAACCAGCGATCGTACGGTGCGCTCGACACTTGGATTGATGAACAACGCACCCCACAGGGTGAATGTCGAGCCGGCGAGAAATGCTTCATTGGTCGCAACATTGGTGCCATCGCAGAGCACGATCTGGTCGACCAGTTCGGAAAATTCGCCATAGGTTTGCGGGCACCCGCGCTGCATCAGGCTCAGTGACTTTGCAAGAATGGCACGGCACGATTCGACATCAGCAGCGGATGACGGCGCGGCGAATACGTGCGGCGTTGCGGGATCGGTGTCCATCATCCGCCCGTACCGCTCCACCATGTCGGCGCTAAACGTCGCATTGTCCAAGACAACGATGCTCAAGGGCTGTTGAATTGGCTTTTCATTGACAATCGACGCCAAACAACGCTCGGCATCGTCCAAGCGGTTTTCGAGGGAGTGAAAGCAGTTTCCCCGCAAGGCCGTCGTCAGATCACGGAGTTTTGCGTCGTTGACGTCCAGATGCCCCCGGCTCTTGTCGACAACGTGTTCCAGGCTAGCGGCCAGCCGAACCCGCAGGTCCTGGTCCAGCCGCCGCGCCCGTGCGGCGTCGGGTGCAAACGAATACGATGCGCGAGCACTCATAGCGGCGGTTTCTCGATCAGCGAGCGCCACTCTTCTGACGTAACCCTCTTGACACCAAGCTTTGCGGAGCCGAGTTTCTTGATGCGCTTTTCGTCGGAACCCAAGTATAGCCGACCAGCCTAGAGTCGAGTTCAATTGTGCGCACGTCACGCCCCCGGATAAGAGATAAAAAGCACACATTACACTGCGGCGTTCACTCGATCAGCTGACGCGGCCACTTCGCCGACTGGAAAGGAGGCATCCCACCTTTACAGCCAAGTTTTGCGGAGCCGAGTTTCTTGATACGCTTTTCCTCGGATCCAACAACTGTATAGCCGACCAGCTTATCAAGCTCGAGCTCGATTGCGCGCATGTCACGTCCCCCGAAAATGGTGAATGAGACTAGGTTAAACGCCCAGGAGCTGTCAATTTCGATAGGCTGCGCCAACCCACAATGATTATATTCCTCGTAGCAGCCGACCACCGGTATACGCATCAGCGCCTGTTGACCGAAACGGGCGGTCCTGCCGTTTCAGTCGCTTGCTATCATGAAATTTTTGCGAAGCCACAGGCTCCCGCCGCAACTTACATCTTCACGGATTTTGATCGGCTCAATTTCTGGCAGCTTGAAGTTGCCGCCGAGGCCTTTCGCGTCATCAAATCCGCGGGATCACTCGCGCTCAACGATCCGGCGCGCGTACGGCAACGCTACGCGCTCCTGCGCCGGCTGCAGCGCGAAGGAATCAATCGGTTTGGCGTCTATCGTATCGAGGCGGGCGAAATGCCGGAACACTATCCGGTGTTCCTGCGCAGCGAAGATTCGCACCGCGGTCCGGTTTCCGGGCTAATTGCCGACAGTCAATCGCTGAAAGACGCGATAGCCGAGATTATAGTTGGAATGAGTATATCTCCGCGCTAAAGGCGATCGATAGAACGGGCGGATCCGCCATCGCCTTGGATGGCCGCAAGCTGCAACGATGGCGCACCGTTTTCGGCAGCCCGTGAGTTGCCAATTCGCGTAATGTGCGCACCGCCTCGTGCGCCTGCATGCGAAGGCAGATCGCCGCGCTGCGGCCGGATGACGGCGCCCTGCGGGGCACAGGCGGCCTGTGCCCGCCATCGCAACAAAAAGGCGCGGCCGGAGCCGCGCCTTTCGCGTTCATCGCTGCGATAATCGGCGAATTATTTCTTTTGCGCGGTCGCCGGAGCTTGCGCTGCCGGCTGCTGGGCTTCCAACTTCTTGCGCGCTTCTTCCGCCCGCTTCTGCAGTTCTTCCTGCAGTTTGCGCTGCTGCTCCTCGACCACCTTCGGGTCGGTCGGCGGGCCGTCATAGGCCTTGGCAAAATCGTTCAGCGGCAGCGGCAGGCTGATCGGCGTGCCCTGCATATTGATCGCCTGCAGGGTGATCACCTGCCCCTTCTTCATCTTGGCGATCATGTCGTCGGTGACCGGGTAATCGGACATGCAGCCGACGGGGAAGCATATCTTGTAGGGCGACTGCGCCGGCTGACCCTGATCGATGATCATGCGGGTGCCGTGCTGCAATTGCATGCCGAGCGGAACCGTTATGCGCATCACCTTCGGCTCGCCTTCCGGCTCGAACAACTGGACGATCGCGACCGGCATGCCGTTTTCGAGCCGGCCGTCCTTGGTGAGGACGCAAACCTGCTTGTTATTGGTTTCCGGGCCCTTGCCGCACACCTTCAACCACGGCGAATACATGAGTTGCGGCGGCTGTCCGGCGGCAGCCTGTGGCGGCGGTGCCGGTTGCTGCGGCTGCTGTTGCGCCGCCGGCTTGGCAGGGGCTGGTTTTTTTGCCGTCGATTTTTTAGTCGCCGCCCTCGGCTGCTGCGCGAGCGCGGGCGCCGCCACGACCATGACCGCTGCCAGCAAACCCGCGGCGGCAAATGAGGCAGTCAACGCCCGGCCCAGCGGCCGGGCCGATGCGATCCGGTAAACCATTGCAATTCGTCCTTTTCTTCGCACCGCTCGCGGCCTAGGCCCCATCGGAACGGTCGCCTCTTTAGCCCGGCTCTCTCCCCGTGAAATACGGCGGGAGCGTGACAGTTCAGGGCTGCCTGATAGCCGATATTGTACCTGCAATAAAGCCATGAATGCGCCAAAAATGCGCAGCCGCTGGCGCCGCAACCCTGTGATAAATTGCGCAAAACCGGAAACGAATCGCATCCGACCCCTGTTCGCGCCCTCGTCCGCCTCCCACGCCGTGCTGCAATGGCAGACATCCCGGCGCACGCTGATGCTTGGGGCGCTGCTTGCCGCCAGCGGGCTTACCCGCACGCCGGCGCGGGCCGCGGCTGTGCGCCACGCCATCGCCATGCATGGCGAGCCGGCATGGGGGGCCGGTTTCAGCCACCCGAGCTATGCCGATCCGGCGGCGCCGAAAGGCGGCCGGCTGGTGCAAGGCGTGCTCGGCACCTTCGACAGCCTCAACCCGTTCATCGTCAAGGGGCTGCCCGCCGCCAATATCCGCAGCTACGTGATCGAGAGCCTGCTCGCGCGCGGCTTTGACGAGCCGTTCACGCTCTACGGTCTGCTCGCCGAAAGCGTCGAGACCAACGCCGCGCGCAGCGTCGTCAGTTTCACGCTTAATCCGTCGGCGCGCTTTGCCGACGGCAAGCCGGTGACGCCCGACGACGTGATTTTTTCGTGGACCCTGTTGCGCGACCGGGGCCGGCCGAATTTCCGCATCTATTACGCCAAGGTGGTCAAGGCGCAGGTGACGGGCGAGCGCAGCGTGCGCTTCGATCTGGCCGGCGCCGACGATCGCGAACTGCCGCTGATCATCGGCCTGATGCCGGTGCTGGCCAAACACGCGATCGATCCCGACAAGTTCGAGCAAACGACGTTCGAGCCGTTGCTCGGCAGCGGCCCCTATACGGTCGCCGCGGTCAAGCCGGGCGAGAGCGTCATCTTCAAGCGCGATCCGAATTACTGGGGGCGCGACCTGCCGATCAATCGCGGCCTGTGGAATTTCGATGCCATCCGCTTCGATTATTACCGCGACGGCAACACCCATTTCGAAGCGTTCAAGAAAGGTCTCTATGACGTACGCACAGAGACCGATCCCGGCCGCTGGCAGACGGCTTACGATTTTCCGGCGCTGCGCGCCGGCCGCGTCGTCAAGGAGGAATTTCCCTACGGACTGCCCAAGGGCATGGACGGCCTGGTGTTCAACACGCGGCGCGCCATCTTCGCCGATGTACGCGTGCGCGAGGCGATCCTCAATCTGTTCGACTTCGAATGGATCAATCACAATTATTTCTTCGATCTCTACAAGCGCACCGCCAGCTATTTTGACGGCTGCGATCTGTCCGCCCACGGCGTCCCCGCCAATGCGCGCGAGCGCGAATTGCTGAGCGCCTTTCCGGGCGTCGTGCGCGCCGACATCATGGACGGCCGCTGGGCGCCGCCGGTCACCGACGGATCGGGCCGCGATCGCGCGGGCTTGCGCCGCGCCTTCACCCTGTTCGCCGCCGCCGGCTACCACCTCAAGGGCACGCGGCTGGTGCACGCCGCCAGCGGCCGCCCGTTCGCGTTCGAGATCCTCACCACCACCCGCGATCAGGAGCGGCTGGCGCTCGCCTTCGTGCGCAACCTCAAGCGCGCCGGCATCGACGCCCGCGTGCGCAGCGTAGACGCCACCCAGTTCGAGCGGCGGCGCATCATGTTCGACTTCGACATGATGCAGTACCGCTGGGAGCAGTCGCTGTCGCCCGGCAACGAGCAGTTATTCTACTGGGGCTCGGCGGCGGCGAGCGAGGAAGGCAGCCGCAATTACATGGGCGTCAAGTCGAAGGCGGTCGACGCCATGATCGCCGCCATGCTCAGCGCCGAAAGCCGCGCCGATTTTGTCTCCGCCACGCGCGCGCTCGACCGCGTGCTGCTGTCCGGCTTCTACGTGGTGCCGCTCTATTTTCCGCCCAAGCAGTGGGTCGCGCGCTGGACTCGAATCAAGCATCCTTCACAGACTTCGCTGTTCGGCTATTTGCCGGAAACCTGGTGGCACGGGGATGCCCGATGATCCTAAGCGGCACCGAACAAGCAGGCGGCGAGTGCGCCACGCTTGACGATCTGTTCCGCCGCGCCGGCGTGCGGCGCAGTGCCGCGCTCGCGCTGATCGATCCGCCGAATTGCACGAGCGTCAGCGGCATGGCGCCGCGCCGGCTGACCTTTGCGCAAGCCGACGGCGCGATATCGGCGCTCGCCGGCAAGCTGCGCAGCTTAAACTTGCCGACCGACACCGTGGTGGCGATGCAGCTCGCCAACACCGCGGACAGCGTGATCGCGCTGCTCGGCATCTTGCGCGCGCGCCTGATCGCGGCGCCGCTGCCGCTGCTCTGGCGCAAGCAGGAGATGGTGGCCGCGCTCTCCCGCGTCGGCGCCAAGGCGATCGTCACCTGCACTCGCATCGGCACGAGCGCGGCGGCCGAGACTGCGGTGCAGGCGGCGGCCGAGCTGTTTCCGATCCGGCACATCTGCGGCTTCGGGCGCGATCTGCCCGATGGGGTGGCGCCGCTCGACGATGTGTTCGCTGCCGGCCCGGCGGTTTATTTCCAGCCACCGACGCGGCCGCGCAACGCCGGCGCCCATGTCGCCGCCATCACCTTCGATGTCACCGCCGACGGCCCCGTGCCGGTCGCGCGCAGCCATAGCGAATTGATCGCCGGCGGGCTGGCGGTGTTTCTGGAGGGCGGCCTTGCGCCAGACGCAAACATCCTGTCGGCGATCCCGCCCGGCTCGTTTGCCGGCATCGCGCTCGGCGTGATGCCGTGGCTCATCGGCGGCGGCGCGCTTGCGCTGCATCACGGTTTCGATCCGGCCGTGTTCGCCGAACAATGCCGCGCACTCGACGCGCCGACGATTGTCTTGCCGGGTCCCGCGCTGGCGCCGCTGGCCGACGCGGGCCTGCTGGGCCAACCCATCAAAACGATCCTCGCGCTGTGGCGCGCGCCCGAGCGGCTCGCCACCGCCATGGCGTGGCGGGGCGATGCGGCGCTGGTCGACATTGCCAGCTTCGGCGAAACCGGCTTGCTGCCGGCGCGGCGCGGACCCGACGGCCTGCCGGCGCCGATCGCGCACGGCGCCATCGCTATACCGCGCGGGGCTCAGCGCACGATTGCGGCGATCGAGACCCGGCGCAGCACGGCCGGCACGCTGGCGCTGCGCGGTCCGATGGTGCCGGCGCAGGCCTTTGCGCCGGGAGCCACGCCGACGGCGATGCGCCCATCGCACCGGATGGCTTCGTCGACACCGGTTATGCCTGCCGGCTCGATCGCGCTACCGGCACGATCGCCATCACCGCTCCGCCCGCCGGCATCACCGCGGTGGGCGGTTATCGCTTCCACCAGCACGCCATCGATGCCGCGGTCGCGGCCGCCGATCCCGCCGCCATCATCGCCGCGTTGCCCGACGCCTTGCTCGGTCAGCGCCTCGCCGGCAGCGCACGCGATCCGGCTTCCACCGCGGCCACATTGCGGGCGCGCGGCGCTCATGCGCTGCTTGCCGGGGCTTTCCGCTCGGCCAGCCGGGCGGTTGCCGCCGGGTAATTGGCTGATTAGGTTAGCTCAAACAGGAGCGAGCCAATGGCCAATCAAACGCCTGTCCGCATCGACGTTGTCTCCGACGTGGTCTGCCCGTGGTGCTTCATCGGCAAGCACCGTTTGGAAAAGGCGCTGGCGCTGCGGCCCGACATTGCGGTCGAGGTGCATTGGCGCCCGTTTTTCCTCAATGACTGGATTCCGCGCGAAGGCATCTCACGCGAACAATATCTCACCACCAAATTCGGCTCGCCCGAACGCTACGCCGGGATCGCCCAGCGCGTTACCGCGGCGGCGGCGGCGGAAGGCCTGACCTATGCTTCCGACAAGGTGAAGCGGCAGCCCAATACGCTCGACTGCCACCGCCTGATCCGCTGGGCGGACGGGATCGGCAAGGCCGCCGATATGAAGCAGCGATTGATGGACCTTTATTTCACCGAGGGCGCCGATCTCACGAACCAGGCTGTCCTGGTGCAGGCAGCCGCCGACATCGGGCTTGACCCGGAGGATGTGCGCGCCGCGCTGTTGAGCGACCAGGACGTCGCCGCGGTCGAGCAGGAGGCGCAGTCCGCCAAGGCGGCCGGCATCGAGGGCGTGCCCTGCTTCATCTTCGGCGGCAAGTTCGCGGTCTCGGGGGCGCAAGCGCCGGAATATCTCGCGGACGCAATCGAGCGCGTGGCGCAGGCCGGCGAAGCCGCCGAGTAACGCCGGGCTCGTTATGAAAATCACCGCGGCGGTCGTGCACGAGCGCTCGGGCCCGTTCAATATCGAGCCGGTCGAACTGTGCGATCCGCGCAGCGATGAGTTGCTGGTCGAGGTCGCGGCCTCCGGCATGTGCGCCACCGACCTGCACGGCCGCGACGGCTACTACTCGACGCCCTACCCGGCGGTGTTCGGCCACGAGGGCGCCGGCGTGGTGCGCGCGGTCGGCGCCGGCGTGACGAAATTCAAGACCGGCGATCATGTGGTGATGTCGTATCCGTGGTGCGGCGAATGCCCAAACTGCCGGACGCAGCGGCAGAGCTACTGCCTGCACTCCTTCGAGCTCAAAATGAACGGCCGGCGCGCCGACGGCTCGACCCTGCATTCGCAAAACGGCAAGCCGGTCTACAGCGCCTTCTTCCAGCAGTCGTCATTCGGTAATTTTGCCATCGCCAATGAGCGCTTCGCGGTGAAGGTGCGCAACGACGCGCCGCTCGAAATGCTCGGGCCGCTCGCCTGCGGCGGGCAGACCGGCGCCGGCGCGGTGTTCAATGTGATGAAGCCGCGCGCCGGCGACAGCATCGCGGTGTTCGGCGTCGGCGCGGTCGGCCTGTCCGCGCTGATGGCGGCGAAGATCGCCGGCTGCGATCCGATTATCGCGGTCGACCTGCACGACCATCGGCTCAAGTTGGCGCGCGAATTGGGCGCGACCCACACCATCAATCACAGCGGACGCGGCGACGTGGTGGCCGAAATCCGCAAGCTCACCGGCCCGGGCTTGCGCTATTCGCTGGAAACCTCGGCGCTGCCCGCGGTGTTCCGCGAAGCGGTCGAGGCGCTGATGCCGGCCGGCACCTGCGTACTGCTCGGCAGCGCGCGCGCCGGCACCGAGGTGTCGTTCGAGACGCCGTTCCTGCAGAACGGGCGCACGGTGCGCGGCGTGCTGCAGGGCGACTGCGTGCCGCAGGAGTTCATCCCCGTGCTGACCGATTACATCGTCGCCGGCCGCTTCCCGATCGAGCGCATGGTCACCTTCTACGATCTCGCCGACATCAACCGCGCCGCCGCGGAATCGTCGAGCGGGCAGACCATCAAGCCGGTGCTGCGGATGCCGCATTGACGGCGCGTCACGCCGCCTTGGCCTGCTCGGCGATGCTGGAGAGCTTGCGCAAGATCGCCGCGGTGCCCTTCAGCCGGTCCACCGGCTTCTCCCAGTCTTCGTAGAACACCAACTGCTGGGCCTTGGCATCCTTGGGATCGGGCCGCATGCGCACGCCCGAGCCCTGCTCGCGGATATAGGCAATGAGCCCTTCCGGATTGGCGAAAATATTGTCGCGGAACGACAGCACGACGCCCTTCGGGCCGGCCTCGAGCTTCTCGACATTGGCGCGCCGGCACAGCGCCTTGATCGCCACCACCTGCAACAGATGCTCGACCTCGCGCGGCAGCGAACCGAAGCGGTCCACCATTTCCGCCGCGAAGCTTTCGATGTCGCGCTCGTCCTCGATTTCGGCCAGCCGCCGGTAGAGCGCCAGCCGCACCGACAGGTCGGCAACGTAGTCCTCCGGAATGAGCAGTGCCGTGCCGATGGTGATCTGCGGCGACCAGCGATCGGCGGCCGGCGCGCTGACGCCGGCTTTCAGGCTGAGCACCGCTTCTTCCAGCATCTGCTGGTAAAGCTCGAAGCCGACTTCCTTGATGTGGCCGGACTGTTCCTCGCCGAGCAGATTGCCGGCGCCGCGGATGTCGAGGTCGTGCGAGGCGAGCTGGAAGCCGGCGCCCAGCGTATCGAGCGATTGCAGCACCTTCAGCCGGCGCTCGGCCTGCGGCGTCAGCGCGCGGTTGGCCGGCAGCGTGAACAGCGCATAGGCGCGCAGCTTGGCGCGCCCCACCCGCCCGCGCAGTTGATAAAGCTGCGACAGGCCGAACATGTCGGCGCGGTGTACGATCAGCGTATTGGCGGTTGGGATGTCGAGCCCGGATTCGATGATGGTGGTCGACAACAGCACGTCATATTTGCCGTCGTAGAAAGCGGTCATGACGTCGTCGAGCACGGTCGGCGGCATCTGCCCGTGCGCGACGCCGACGCGCACTTCCGGCACGTGCTTGTCGAGGAAGTCCTTGGCGCCGGCCAAATCCTCGATGCGCGGGCAGACATAGAACGCCTGCCCGCCGCGGTATTTCTCGCGCAGCAGCGCCTCGCGCACCGTCACGGGATCGAACGGTGACACGAACGTGCGCACCGCCAGCCGGTCGACCGGCGGCGAGGCGATGATGGAAAGGTCTCGCACGCCGGTGAGCGCCAGCTGCAAGGTGCGCGGGATCGGCGTGGCGGTGAGCGTGAGCACATGCACCTCGCTGCGCAGCGTCTTGAGCTTCTCCTTGTGGGCGACGCCGAAATGCTGCTCCTCGTCCACCACCAGCAGCGCCAGGTCCTTGAACTTGATGCCCTTGCCGAGCAGCGCGTGGGTGCCGACGACGATATCGACGCTGCCGGAGGCCAAGCCGGCCTTGACCCTGGCAAGTTCGGCCGCCGGCACCAGCCGCGAGGCCTGCGCCACGTTGACCGGAAAGCCGCGGAAACGCTCGCTGAATGTCTTGAAATGCTGGCGCGCCAACAGCGTGGTCGGCACCACCACGGCGACTTGCCGGCCATCGATGGCGGCGATGAAGGCCGCGCGCAGCGCCACTTCGGTCTTGCCGAAGCCGACATCGCCGCAGACCAGCCGGTCCATCGGGCGGCCGGCGGCGAGATCCTTGATGGTCGCATCGATGGCGGTGAGCTGGTCGTCGGTTTCCTCATAGGGGAAGCCGGCGCAGAATTCGTCATAGGCGCCCGGCCCGACATTGAGCCGCGGCGCCTCGCGCAACAGCCGTTCGGCGGCGACCTTGATCAATTCGCCGGCGATCTCGCGGATGCGGCTCTTCATGCGCGCCTTGCGCGCCTGCCAATTGCCGCCGCCGAGCCGGTCGAGCTCGACATTGGCCTGCTCGGCGCCGTAGCGCGACAGCAGGTCGACGTTCTCCACCGGCAGGAACAGCTTGGTGTCGTCGGCGTAATGGATTTCCAGGCAGTCGTGCGGCGCGCCGGCCGCCATGATCGGCTGCAAGCCGGCAAAGCGGCCGATGCCGTGATCGACGTGCACGACCAGATCGCCGGGCGCGAGGCTGGTGGCCTCGGCGATGAAATTGTCGGCGCGGCGCGTGGCGCGGCGCGGACGCACCAGCCGGTCGCCGAGAATGTCCTGCTCACTGACGATGGCGGCGTCTTCGGTCTCGAAGCCGGATTCGATGCCGAGCACGGCGAGCGCCACCGCTGGCTTCGGCAGGCTCTGTCGCCTGCGGCCACGACCCCACGGGGGTGAGATTGTGCAGCCGGTGGTCGGCGAGCACGTGGCTCATGCGCTCGCGCGCGCCCTCGCTCCAGAGCGCGATCGCCACCCGCTTGCCGGCCGCCTGCAACGCCAGCACGTGCCGGGTGACCGCCTCGAACACATTGGCGTTCGGTTCGGCGCGCTCGGCCGCGAAGTTGTGGCCGGCGCGCGCGCCGACATCGATCACGCCGGTTCCCTCCGGCACCGCGAACGGCGAGAGCTTCGCCAGCGCCGCGCCGTCAAGGCGCTTTTTCCATTCCGCCTCGTTGAGATAAAGCCGATCCGGCGGCAACGGCTTGTACGGCGGTGTCACGCCATCCTTGAGCGCCTCGCGGCGCGCGTCGTAGTAATCGGCGATACTTGCGTGAAGCGCTCATGCGCGGCGTCTTCCGAAAGATGCTCGAGCGTAAACGCGGTGCCCGGCAGATAATCGAACAGGGTGTCGAGCTTGTCGTGGAACAGCGGCAGCCAGTGCTCCATGCCCGGATAGCGGCGGCCCTCGCTCACCGCCTCGTACAGGAGATCGTCCGGGGAGCCGGCGCCGAACGCGGCGACATAGCCGGTGCGGAAGCGGCGGATGGTTTCGGTGATGAGCTGGAATTCCGCCACCGGCACCAGATCGAGCCCGCGCAAAGCGGTTTCGCTGCGTTGCGTCTGCGCATCGAAGGTGCGGATGGTCTCCAGCGCGTCGCCGAAGAAATCGAAGCGCACCGGCATGTCCAGGCCGGGCGGATAGAGATCGAGGATGCCGCCGCGCACCGCGTATTCGCCCGGCTCGCGCACGGTGGAGGCGCGGGTAAAGCCGTTGAGCTCCAGCCAGGTCACGATGCTCGCCATGCCGATGACGTTGCCGGGCGCAACCGACAGCGCGTGCGTCGCCACGAAGTCGCGCGCCGGCACGCGCTGCAGCGCGGCGTTCACCGTCGTCAGCAGCACGGACGGCTTGTCGCGGCCTTTCACCCGCGCCAGCCGCGACAGCGCGGTCATGCGCTGCGCCACCACGCGACGCATTGGGCGATACCCGGTCGTAGGGCAGACAATCCCAGGCCGGAAATTCCATGGTCAGAATGTCCGGGCCGAAGAACGCCAGCGCGCGCGCAAGCGCCGCCATGCGCTGGCCGTCGCGGCAGATCACGGCCAGGGAAATCGCCGGCGCGTGCGGCTGCGCCGCGATGGCGCGCGCGAGATCGGCCAGCACCAGCCCTTCGGCGCCGTCGGCGACCTGCGCCAGCGTGAGCGCTTTGCCGGCCTGCAGCAGTTCGGCAGGCGATCTAGCCATGATGGAAGTCGCGCAGGCGGCGGAACAGCGCGGTGTCGATTTCGCCGGGCGCGGCCTGCGAACCGTTCACCCAGGCGAAAATCTGCTGGTCGGGCACTTCGAGCCAGCGCTCGTATTCGTCGAGCTCGGCGTCGCTCAAGACCGCGATGTTCGCGTCGGCAAAGCGGCCGAGCACCAGGTCCATCTCGCGGATGCCGCGATGCCAGGAGCGGAACAGCAGCCGCCGCCGGCGCGCATCCAGCCCTTCGCTCGAAATCCCAATGCCGGTCATCGCATCGCTCCAACGCCAAAAACCCGGACGGGGCCGGGAGCCGGTTTTATAGAGGGCTTGCGGGGCGCTGTCAGCGTTTGCTTTGCACAGCCCAGCATTGCGTCCGCCGAACGCGCAAGCCAGCATGGCGTTGCATGCGCCCGCTCGTGCTCAACCCCCTGTTCGCTTCCCTGACCAGCCTGCCCGGCGTCGGGCCGAAGCTGGAAAAGCTCTATGCCCGGCTGCTCGAGCGCGAGGCGCCGCGCGTGATCGATCTCCTGTTTCATCTGCCCTCGGGCGCCATCGACCGCCGCGCGCGCCCGAAACTGCGCGACGTGCAGCCCGGCCAGGTGGTCACGGTGGCGGTGACGGTCGACGATCACCGGCCGGCGCCGCCGCATCGCGCGCGCGCGCCCTATCGCATCTACGCCCACGACGACACCGGCGACATCACGCTGACCTATTTCAACGCGCGCCGGGACTACCTGGAGAAGCTCTTGCCCGTCGGCGAGACGCGCTACGTCTCCGGCACCGCCGAATTCTACGACGGCATGCTGCAGATGGTGCATCCCGACCGCGTGGTGGACGAGCAGGGCTTCGCCGCGCTGCCGCTGATCGAACCGGTCTATCCGCTCACCGAAGGGCTGGCCGCCGGCAATGTGCGGCGCGCGATGAACGACGCGCTGGCGCGGCTGCCCGATCTCACTGAGTGGCAGGACGAGGCCTGGGTCGCGCGCGAGCGCTTTCCGGCCTTCGCCGCAGCGCTGCGCCATCTGCACCGGCCGGCCGAGCCGCACGATATTCTGCCGGAGAGCCTGGCGTGGACGCGGCTTGCCTACGACGAATTGCTCGCCGGCCAACTGGCGCTGGCGCTGGTGCGCGCGCATATGCGCCGGCAGGCCGGCCGCGGCTCGGCCAGCGAAGGCCGCCTGCGCGCGCGCATCATGAAGGCGCTGCCCTATGCGCTCACCCACTCGCAACAGCGCGCGGTCGACGACATCATCGCCGACCTCGCCCGCCCGCAACGCATGCTGCGGCTGCTGCAAGGCGATGTCGGCTCCGGCAAGACCGTGGTGGCGCTGATCGCGGCGGCCGCCGTGATCGAGGCCGGGCGGCAGGCCGCCTTCATGGCGCCGACCGAAATCCTCGCCCGCCAGCATCTCGCCACCATCGCGCCGCTGGCGGAAGCCGCCGGCTTGCGCGTGGCCATCCTCACCGGGCGCGAGCGCGGCGGCGAACGCGAGAGCATTCTCGACCGGCTGACGCTCGGCGACATCGATCTGTTGATCGGCACCCACGCGCTGTTCCAGGAGGAAGTGGCGTTCCACGATCTCGCGCTCGCCATCGTCGACGAGCAGCACCGTTTCGGCGTGCATCAGCGGCTGGCGCTGGCGCAGAAGGGCGAGGCGGTCGACGTGCTGGTGCTCACCGCCACGCCGATCCCGCGCACGCTGGTGCTCACTTATTTCGGCGACATGGACGTCTCCGAACTGCGCGAGAAGCCGCCCGGCCGCCAGCCGATCGACACCCGCGCCATTCCGCTCACGCGCATCGCCGAGGTCGAGGACGCGGTCGGCCGCGCCCTGCAAGCGGGCCAACGCGCCTATTGGGTCTGCCCGCTGGTGGAGGAATCCGAAAAGATCGATCTCGCCGCCGCGCAGGCGCGCTTCGAGGAATTGCGCCAGCGTTTCGGCAACAAAGTCGATCTGGTGCATGGCCGCATGAAGGGCGCCGAGAAAGATGCCGCCATGGCGCGCTTCGCCGCGGGCGAGACGCAGCTCCTGGTCGCCACCACGGTGATCGAGGTCGGCGTCGACGTGCCGGAAGCCACCATCATGGTGATCGAGCACGCCGAGCGCTTCGGCCTCGCGCAACTGCACCAGTTGCGCGGGCGCATCGGGCGCGGGCCCGGGCACTCGACCTGCCTGCTGCTCTACAAGGCGCCGCTCGGCGAAACCGCCAAGGCGCGGCTCGCCATCTTGCGCGAAACCGAGGACGGCTTCCGCATCGCCGAGGAAGACTTGAAATTGCGCGGCGAAGGCGACCTGCTCGGCACGCGGCAGAGCGGCCTGCCCGGCTTTCGGCTAGCGCGCATCGAAACGCACGGCAAGTATCTCGGCGCCGCGCGCGACGACGCGGCTTTAATCTTGTCGCGCGATCCCACATTGCAGGACGCGCGCGGCGAGGCGCTGCGGCAACTGCTCTATCTGTTCGGCAAGGACGAGGCGATCAAGCTGATAAGAGCAGGATAGCCGGCGCAGGTTGAGAGGTCAGCCAAGCGGGTTCGGTCCGAACCGGTTGGCGCCCGGCGTTCCGCTGAAACAGAACCAAACAATCAAGACGATGCCGCCGATGCCAGTCAACGCGAGCAGCGCCCACCAGCCGGTCCGATCCATGTCATGCAAGCGCCGCACGCCAACCGCCACGCCCGGCAGAAAAAAGACCACCGCTGTCACAGCGGCGAGTGGGCGCGGCTCATCGAACGGAAAAAACGCATTATCGAGTATCCCGGCAGCGATTGTGACCAGAACGGCAAACAGCACCCAATACCAGTACTCCGGTCGCGAGGCGCGGCCGGAGAAGTTTACATAGTTCCGAAAACCGGATCGAATGGCCTCTGGGAATTGCATCGGAGCTGCCCCTGCGTATTTAAAAGGCTAACAAACGTGCCGCCGCATTGAAAGGCAGGCGCCGGGGCGGCGATTACTGCACCGCTTCCGTCTTCTTCGCCACCTGTGCCGCGCGCGCGGTGGCGGCAAGCGCGGCGAGTTTCTTCTGCGCCTCGCCATCGGGCTGCACCATGCCGGCCGAGATCAGCAGCGTCATCGCGTTCTCCACCGAGATGTCGAGTACGATGAGGTCCTTGCGCAGCACATAGAAGAAGAATCCGGTGGTCGGGTTGGGCGTGCAGGGCATGAACGCCGACACATGCTCGCCCTGCGGCAGCCGCTTGGCGACGTCGCTGCTCGGCGGCTGCGACAGGAATACCAGCGACCACATGCCGGGCGCCGGAAATTCCACCAGCGCCACCTGCCGGAAGCTCGAGCCGGTCTTCGAGAACAGCGTCTCGAAAATCTGCTTCATGGTCTTGTAGATCGGCCGCACGATCGGCATGCGGCTGAGCAGGCCCTCGCCCAGTTCCACCAGCTTGCGCCCGACCAGGTTGGCGGTGAGGAAGCCGAGCAGCGTGAGCGCGATGAACGCGAGGACCAGATCCGGTGCCGGGGATCGGCCAGGGCAGATAGGTTTCCGGCCGATAGACCGGCGGGATGAGCGGGCGCACCAGATCATCGACCCAGTTGACGATCGACCAGATCAGCCAGGCGGTGATCGCGAGCGGTCCGGCGACCACCAGACCGGTGAGGAAATAATTGCGGATGCGCCCGGCCAGGCTGGTATGCGACGGCGCCGTCACGGTGGCCGTCGGCGCCTCGCCCGGTTGCTGATCGATTTGGACCATGAGGGGTAGTCTATTCCACCGTGACCGATTTCGCGAGGTTGCGCGGCTGGTCCACATCGGTGCCGATGGCGGCGGCGGTATGATAGGCGATCAACTGCACCGGAATGGCATAGACCAAAGGCGTCACCGTCGCGGCCATATCGGGCAGAATGAGCGTCACCGTCGAATCGATGGTGGCCTCCTTGGCGCCCTTCGCGTCGGTCAGCAGGATGATCTTGCCGCCGCGCGCGGCCACTTCCTGCATGTTCGACACGGTCTTCTCGAACACGCGGTCGTACGGCGCGATCACGATCACCGGCATGGTCTCGTCGATCAGCGCGATCGGTCCGTGCTTGAGCTCGCCGGCGGCATAGCCTTCGGCGTGGATATAGGAGATTTCCTTGAGCTTCAGCGCGCCTTCCAGCGCGATCGGAAAGCTGGTGCCGCGGCCGAGATAGAGCACGTCGCGCACTTTGGCGAGCTCGTGCGCCAGCTTCTCGATCTGCGGCTCGAGCGTGAGCGCCTGCGCCATCAGGCGCGGCACCTCGATCAGCGCATGCACCAGTTTCTGCTCGTCGGCTTGCCGACAATTCGCCGCGCGCGCGCCCGGCGGCGATCGCCAGACACGCCAGCACCGCGAGCTGGCAGGTGAAGGCCTTGGTCGAGGCGACGCCGATCTCGGGTCCCGCCAGCGTCGGCATCACCACGTCGCTTTCGCGCGCGATGGTCGAGGTCGGCACGTTGACCACCGACAGGACGTGCTGCTTGTGCTGCTTGGCGTAGCGCAGCGTCGCCAGCGTATCGGCGGTCTCGCCCGATTGCGAAATGAAGATCGCGAGATCGCCCGGCTCGAGCGGCGCTTCGCGGTAGCGGAACTCCGAGGCGATATCGATTTCCACCGGCAGCTTGGCGAACCGCTCGAACCAGTATTTCGCCACCAGCCCGGCATAAAACGCGGTGCCGCAGGCGGACATCGACAGGCGCTTGAGCTTCTTCCAGTCGAACGGCAATTTTCCCGGCAGCGCCACCCGCTCGGTCGCCATGTCGATGTAATGGGCGAGCGTGTGGCCGACCACTTCCGGCTGCTCATGGATTTCCTTGGCCATGAAGTGCTTGTGGTTGCCCTTGTCGACCAGTTGCGCGGACGCGGTCGACTTGATCACCGCGCGCTCGACCGTGCGGCCCTGCTCGTCGTGGATCTCGACGCCCTTGTGCGTCAGCACCGCCCAGTCGCCGTCCTCCAGATAGCTGATGGTGTCGGTGAACGGGGCGAGCGCGATGGCGTCGGAGCCGAGATACATCTCGCCGTCGCCGTAGCCGATGGCGAGCGGCGAACCCTTGCGCGCGCCGATCATCAGGTCGTCTTCGCCGGCAAACAGGAAGGCGAGCGCGAAGGCGCCGCGCAATTGCTTGAGCGCGGCGGCCACCGCCTCGACCGGCGGCTTGCCCTGCTTCATCTCGTCGGTGACGAGATGGGCGACCACTTCGGTGTCGGTCTCGCTGCCGAACTTGGCGCCCGTTCTTGACCAGCGCCTCGCGCAGCTCGCGGAAATTCTCGATGATGCCGTTATGCACGACCGCGACGCGGTCGGTGGCGTGCGGATGGGCGTTGCTTTCGGTCGGCTTGCCGTGGGTGGCCCAGCGGGTATGGCCGATGCCGATATTGCCGGCGAGCGGCTCGCGCTCCAGCCGCTTTTCCAGCGCTTGCAGTTTGCCCTCGGCGCGCCGGCGCGCCAGCGCGCCATGATCGAGCGTGGCGATGCCGGCGGAGTCGTAGCCGCGATATTCAAGGCGCTTGAGCGCATCGACCAGATGGCCCGCCACCGGTTCGCGTCCGAGAATTCCGACGATCCCGCACATCCGTTTGGACGGCCCTTTCTCTTTAAGAGCTTGCTTTAGCCGGCTCCGGCAACGATATGGAAATCAAAACGCATTTCGCCATGTGACAATGGCGGATACGGCCGCAAGACTTATTTCGTGCCGGCGTTTTGTTCATCTTCTTGCCCAAGCTCTTGAGCTGCCGCAAGCGCTTTGCCCAGCCAACCTTAACGGTCTGCTCGCCGCGCGCGATCAGCCAGCGCATCGGCCGGCACATCTTTGGTCACCACCGAGCCGGATCCGACATAGGCGCCGTCGCCGATCTTGACCGGCGCCACCAGCGCCGAATTCGAGCCGATGAAGGCGCCCTTGCCGATCATCGGTGCGGTGCTTGGCGACGCCGTCATAATTGCAGGTGATGGTGCCGGCCCCGATATTGGCGTCCGCGCCCACCGATGCATCGCCGATATAGCTCAGATGATTGGCCTTGGCGCCGGCCTCGAGCTTGGCCTCCTTCACCTCGACGAAATTGCCGATATGCACGTCCGCGCCAAGGTCGGCGCCCGGACGCAGCCGCGCGAACGGTCCGACGCGCGCGCCCTTGCCGACATGGGCGCCTTCCAGATGCGAAAAGGAGCGGATCGTCGCGCCGTCGGCGACCGTCACGCCCGGCCCGAACACCACGTTCGGCTCGATGGTGACGTCCTTGCCGAATTTGGTATCGGCGCACAGAAACACCGTCTCCGGCGCGATCATGGTGACGCCGGCATCGAGCGCGGCGGCGCGCAGGCGCTGCTGCAACACCGCCTCGGTTTCGGCGAGCTGCGCCTTGGTATTGATGCCGCGCACGTCGTCCTCCCCGGTTTCGATCGCGACCGCCTTCAAGCCCATATCGCGGGCGATAGCAACCGCGTCGGTGAGATAGTATTCGCCCTTGGCATTGGCATTGCCGATGCGGTCGAGAATGCTGAGCGCGCTCTTGCCGGCAAGCGCCATCAGCCCGCCATTGCAGAGCGTGATCCTGCGTTCCGCATCGCTGGCGTCGCGCTCCTCGCGGATCGCGAGGAGCTCATGGCCGCGCATGATCAGCCGCCCGTAGCCGGCGGGATTGGTGGGCCGGAAGCCGAGCACCGCCACCGCCGCGCCGCGCGCCAGCGCCGCGCGCAACTTGCGCAGCGTCTGCGGCCGCACCAGCGGCGTATCGGCAAACATCACCAGGATATCGTCGGGCTTGCGCGCGATCGCTTGTCGTGCCGCCAGCACCGCATGGGCGGTGCCGCGCCGTTGCTTCTGCTCGAAAATCTTCGCCTTGGGCGCCAGCGCGCGCGCCTCCTGCGCCACCGCGTCGTGGTCGGGTCCGACCACCACGGCGATGTCGCCGCCGCCCGCCTTGATCGCCGCACCGAGCACATGCGCGAGCAGCGAGCGTCCGCCGATGGCGTGCAGCGCCTTCGGCAGGGCGGAGCGCATGCGGGTGCCTTCGCCGGCCGCCAGCACGATCGCAAGGCACGTTCGTCGCTGCTTCGTTTTTCGGTTCACGGTGTTGCCACCCTTGCGGCGAGCGAAGCATTTCGCCGCGCGCCCGCGCGTTCGTGCTTACCCGTTCACGCAACGCAATGAAAGCCAGCATTGCCGGATTCTGCTAACGTTTTCAATGAGGTGATTCGCGCCTCTCCCCAGAGCCAGTCCATGGCGATCAAGACCGCGCCGCCGCAACCCGATTGGCCGACGATCCGCCAGCAGCGCCGCGCGCGGCGCCCGCTCTGGCTTGTATTCGGATGGGGCAGCGCGGCGGCCGTCGCGCTCGCCGCCGCCGCGGTTACCAGCCAGACCGAAGCTGGCAGCCAACGGCTACAGCTTGCGCTCGCCTCTATGAATGAGCCCGTGCAGGCAGTCGCCCAGATTCCGCCGCGCTCGACCGAGGCCGAGGCTGAAACCCAGCGCCTCGCCGCGGAAGTGCGCGCCTTGGCCGCCGAACGCGAGCAGCTCAGCGCGCGCGTAGCGAGCCTCGAGCGCAATCTCGACGACGTGACCGGCTCCATCAAGCGGCAGGCCGCGCTGGCGGCGCTGTCCCCGGCCGCCAACCCGCCGCCGGCGCCGATGGCGCCCGCTACCATGCCCGCGGCCGCTACCGCCGCGCCGGTACCGGCGAGCGAACCGCCACCCCTGCGTAAGCCTCGATTCGGCATCGATCTCGGCCATGCCTCCAGCGTCGAAGCCCTGCGTGCCCATTGGGCGGCGTTGAAGACCGCTTACGGGCCGCTGCTGGCCGGGCTGCACCCGGTCGTTGCGCAGCACCCGCGGCACCCGGGCGGCATCGTCTATCGCCTGGTGGCGGGGCCGCTGCCGACTATTGCCGCGGCGGCGCAACTGTGCGCCCGCTTCCCGGTCACCCGAACCGGCTGCCGCCCGGCCAGGTTCAGCGGCATCCATCTGGCGGAACCTTGATTGTGGCCGCAGCGGCGCGCCGGCATAATCGCCACATCTATCGGAAACCGCCGCCATGAAGCTGTTCCTGCCGAGCGCACGCGCGACCAACTATTTGCTGATCGTGGGTTTCTGCTCGCTCGGCTATGCGCTCTATATCCGCTATCTCGCCATCGAGCAGTCGAGCGTCGGCCTCGCCTGCGCCGCCGGGCTCAACACCTGGCTATGCTTTTCGCGCCGCATCGTGACCGCGTTGTTTCAGTATTCCGTGTTCGGCTGGGCCGCGCTTGGAGTCGCCGCGCTCAATCTGCTGCGGCCGTCGCTGGTCTTGTTTGCCGTCGCGCTCGCCTTCGCCTGCTTCGGCATCGTGCTCTATAACATCGCCTTGTCGGCGCTCGCGGTCGGACTGCTGGTGCTCAGCTTTGCGCGTCGCGCACCCGCGCCAGAGTGAACGCGAGCGCGATCAGCGCAGCACACAGCCAGAGCGACTGCCAGTTCGCGAAACTTTCATTGAGCGCAATGTAAGGCACCGAAAGCGCGAGCACGCCGGCGCTAGCCCATTCGGCAGCGCCATGGCGGCCGACCGGCCGCGGCATCGTCGCGCTATGCGAGAAAAACGGAACGATGGCCGCGGTCAGCGGCGCAAATGGAAAATCCCGGTAGCGCGGATCGAACACCAGGCTGAGCGCGGCCAATAGCGCGAGCAGCACAGTTGCAATCATGATCGCGCCCACCACAAGCGCGAGCGGATCGCGGCTGCGCTCGGCGGCCGGACCGAGCAGGCGCGAGAAGCGCGGCAGCGGTGTGCCGCGCATCACCGCCGCGCTCAAGCCCAGCGGCGCCAGCAATGCGACGGCAACCAAGGCCAGCGAACGCAGCCAGCCGCCGATGCCGAAGGATTCGACCGGTACATTGGCGATGCTCCAGCCGATCAGCGTGCCGCCCGCGATCGCATTCGCCGTCACCGCCAGCCAAAGCGCGGGCCGCGGCGCGTCCCGGCGGGCGGCGAAGGCGGCGGCGAACACAAACAGCGCGAAGACAATTCCGCCCGCCGCCTGCCAGCGCCACAGCGGATGGTTGGAGACCGCCTCGCCCCATATGAATTTCGGCGCCCGCGTCGCGTCGTCGAGCAGGCCCCAATGGCCGCCGACGGTGCCTTCGAGCGCGCGCTTCCACGGCTCGTCGAAGGCCTCGATCACATTGACGCGGAAATGGTCGCGCTTGCCCAGTGCCAGCACGTCCTGGATGACGCGCGCCTGGTTGGCCGGCGACGGCAGCGCGCCCTCGCGCATGCGCCCGGCGCTCGGCCAGCCGACCTCGCCGATGATCACCTCCTTGCCGGGAAAAGCGTCCACCAGCCGGCGGCGGATCGACGCGACATGGGCGGCGGCGTGCTTGCGCGGAAATCGGAAAGTCCTCCCAATACGGCAGGATATGAATGGTGACGAAGTCAGCGGCGGCGGCGACGTCGCGGTTGCGCAGCCAGAATTCCCACACATCGGCATAGGTCACCGGCACGCGGACGCGTGCCTTGATCGCGCGGATGGTGGCGGCGAGATCCTCCGCCGACATTTCGCCGCGCAGCAGCACCTCGTTGCCGACCACCACGGCGCGGATCGTGCCGGGATATTTGTTGGCGAGCGCGACCGCGGTTTCGATCTGCTCGCGGTTCTGGTCCGCATGGCTCGATAGCCACAAGCCCTGCATGACCTTGAGGCCGTGGCGGGCGGCGATCCCGGCGATCTGGTCCTGGCCGTAGTCGATCGAATAGGTGCGCACGCAGTCGGTGATTTTCGCCAGCCGGGACAGATCGTCCTCTATCTGGCTGGCGGAGATCTGGGTGGCGGCATCGAGCGGAGTCTGGCCGCCCCGGAACGGGGAATAGGACAGGCAGTAGAGCTTTTCACCGGGTTGCAGCGGGGATGGCGGCATCGGCACCGGGGCGCCGAGCCAAGCCCAGGCACCGGCGATGACCACCGCTGACAGGGCGAGGCAAGCTAAACCAAGGCGCATCGGCAGACCCACTGCGGAAGAAGGCGGCTGGCTTCGGCTTATAGCGCGCGCCAGCCCCTGCCAAGCCGCCGGTCTTAAGCAAGCCGTACGGACGCGCTGGACAAAGCGTTCCGTTCGGGCCAAATCTTGCGGCGGGAAAATTCCGTCTCAGGCGGCGGCGCGAGTCGAGCGTCCGGATTTCTAAAGGCAAGCATCGCCGGGGCGGCCGGCAGAAAACGCCGTATTCGCGTCCCAATCCGGTTGCACAGACGGCTGGACAGCGGGCGGGGCGGCCTTCATCAAAACTGAACGGGACAATGCCGAAAGTCTCTTTGTTGCGTGTATTTTGTGCTGTGTGTTGCGCGGTAGCCTTGGGTTTTAGCGCCAGCGCGGCGGTCGCCCAAAGTGGCAATATCAAGCCGCCCGAACAGCAAAAGCCGGCCGGGGATACCGCCAAGGAAGGCCAGAAGAGCATCGACGAGATCGCCGAGGCAGCCAGGGTGCTCACCGGGCCTGCCGGCAACCCGGAATGCGTCTGGCTAGGCCGCCGGGTGGTCAGCCTGCTGTGGCGCGACGATCTCGATACCGCCTTCCGCCACCTCGACCTTTACGACCGTTTCGGCTGCCCCAGCTCGCATATCCAGGCCACGTTCCGCTGTCTGGTGCGCCAGGGCAATATCGACCCCAAGTCCCCGGAAAGCCTGAGCGGGCGGGTCCATGCCTGCTGGCTCAATCCCGCCCTCGCCCCTACCCCGGCGACCGCCGCCAAGCCGCCCGCCGCCGCCCAGGGCGGAAAACCGTCCCGCTGATCCGCGCGCTCTCCGAACGAAAAAATTCATGCGGGCGCCATGCGCGCGCCTAGGAATTGCCATGTCCGCCCATTACGTGAATCGATACCTGACGCCGAGCTAGTGTTTTTGCCGTAGAGCGAGCTTTGGCTGAGCCCAGGGGACGGGTTCAAGGGACTGCCATCCTGCCCCATTGGTCGAAAGTTTATGCGCACCGTCGCTGCCGTGATCGCCCTCGTGGCGTGCGTGCAAGCCGGCTTGTGGGCTCTCGCGCAGGATCACCTGAGCGCCCCCAACATCGAAGGCCAGCTCGCGAGCGTTTCCTATGCGCCGTTTGGCGGCACAGCCCATCCCGATTCCGGAACGCAGGCGCAGGCCGCGCAAATTCGTTCCGATCTTCGGATGCTGGCGCCGCTGACCCGCGCCATCCGCACCTATTCGTCCACCGGCGGCGTCGAGCTGGTGCCCGGCATCGCCCAGGAATTCGGCATGCGGGTCACGATCGGCGCCTGGATCGACAAGCACCAGGACCGCAACGAGCGCGAAATCCGCTCGGTGATCGACCTCGCCAAGCGCCATAGCAACGTCAACGGCATCATCGTCGGCAACGAAACCGTCTACCGCGGCGAGCAGAAGGTTTCCGACCTGATCCCGATGATTCAGAGGGTCAAGCGCGCGACCAAACTGCCGGTCACCACCGGCGAAATCTGGCACGTCTGGATCGAGCATCCCGAGTTGGTCTCGGCGGTGGACTATATTGCCGCGCACATCCTGCCCTATTGGGAAGGCTTTTCCGACGGCCAGGCCGTCGATCAGGCGATCTTGATCTACGACAAGCTGCGGGCGACCTATCCCGGCAAGCGCATCGTCATCGCCGAGTTCGGCTGGCCGAGCGCCGGCTACAATCTCAAGAACGCCATTCCCGGCCGCGCCGAGCAGGCCGTCGTGCTGCGCGACTTCGTCGCGCGCGCCGAGGCCTATGGCATCGACTACAACATCGTCGAGGCGATCGACCAGCCCTGGAAGATCTTCGAAGGCGGTGTCGGTCCCTATTGGGGCCTGTTCGACGCCGCACGCCATCCGAAATTCGAATGGACCGGCCCCATCACCGAGCCCGATTATTGGAATCTCGCCGGCGTCGCCTTGCTGGTGAGCGTGCTGATGTCGCTGCCGCTGCTGGCGATGACAGCGGTGACGCTGTGGCAGGCGATCACCCTCGCCGCCGCCGCCAATGTGGTGGGCGCCTGGTCCGCCGCGGTGTTCGCCTATTGGAACGGACATTACTTCGTGCCAGGCGCTGCCTTCGCGCTCGGCTTCGGCGTGCTGCTGCTGATTCCGCTGGTCATCATCGCGATGGCGCGCATCGACGAGTTGGCGGCGATCGCCTTCGGCCGCAGGCCACAGCGGCTGATCGAGGCGCCGCCGCTGGCGCCCGAGGCGGCCGGACCGAAGGTTTCGATCCATATTCCGGCGCACAACGAGCCGCCGGAAATGCTCAAACAGACGCTCGACGCGGTCGCGCGCCTCGACTATCCGAATTTCGAATGCGTGGTGGTGATCAACAACACGCCCGATCCGGCGCTCTGGCTGCCGATCGAGGAGCACTGCCGCATGCTCGGCGAGCGTTTCAAGTTTGTGCGCGCCGACGACTTGCAAGGCTTCAAGGCCGGCGCGCTGCGGCTCGCCATGGTGCACACCGCGGCCGACGCCGAAGTGATCAGCGTCATCGATGCCGACTATGTCGTTGAGCCGGACTGGCTCAAGGACCTGGTGCCGCTGTTCCGCGATCCGAATGTCGCGCTCGTGCAGGCGCCGCAGGATCACCGCGACGGCGAGCGCAGCCTCATGCACTACGCCATGAACGGCGAATATGCCGGCTTCTTCGACATCGGCATGGTGCAGCGGAACGAAGTCAACGCGATCATCGTGCATGGCACCATGTGCCTGGTCCGCCGCACCGCGCTGGAGGCCGCCGGCGGCTGGTCGAGCGACACCATCTGCGAGGACACCGATCTCGGCCTCACGTTGCTCGAAAACGGCTGGCGCGCGCACTACACCAATAAGCGCTACGGCCACGGCCTCTTGCCCGACAGCTTCGAAGCCTACAAGAAGCAGCGCCACCGCTGGGCCTATGGCGGACTCCAGATCGTGAAGAAGCATTGGCGCCGCTTCCTGCCCGGCGCCAGCCGCCTCACCCGCGACCAGAAGCGCGAATTCGCGCTCGGCTGGCTCAATTGGCTGGGTGCCGAAACGCTCGGCGTCGTGGTCGCCATCCTCAATATCATCTGGGTGCCGGTCGTCGCCTTCCTCGACATCGCGGTGCCCGACCGCATCCTCACGATTCCGATCATCGCCACCTTCGCCGTCTCGCTCATGCATTTCGTCACGCTGTATCGGCTGCGCGTGCGGACCAGCAGCGGTCAACTGAGCGGCTCGGTCTTGGCCGCCATGTCGGTGCAATGGACGGTAGCGCGCGCGGTCGGGGTCGGCGTGATCAAGGATCACCTGCCGTTCGTGCGCACCTCCAAGGGGGGCCTGCGGCGGAGCACGGATTTCCACGCCTTCTGGGAAGCGGTGCTGGCGGGCCTGTTGATCGCCGGCGCGGCGGTGCTGGTCGGCACCAACATCAAGGACGTGCGCGAGATCAATATCTTCGCCGCCGTGCTGCTGGTGCAGAGCCTGCCGTTCGTCGCGGCGGTCGCGCTCGCTGTGTTCGAGCGCACGCCGCTCAACGAATTCGCTTATTGGCGCACGCTGGAAGCGCGCCTCGGCGAGTTGATTGCCCGGCGGCCTCAGCGCGTACCGGCACCGGCCACCAAACGCCCCGAACTGGTGCCGTAAGCGGTTATTCCGGATGCCGCGAAGTGCATCGGAATGATCATTGGCACCGCGTCAGCGCCGGTAAAGCGGTTTCCACCAGCTTCACCCAGTACGACGTCCCGACCGGGATCACGTCGTCGTTGAAATTATAAGCCGGGTGGTGCAGCCCCGCGCTGTTGCCGTTGCCGACGAAGATGAAAGCCCCGGGGCGCGCATTGAGCATGAAGGCGAAATCCTCCGCCCCCATCACCGGCGCGAGCGCGGTGTTCACTTTGTCTTCGCCGGCGATGCCGGCGGCGACCGTAGCCGCGAATTCGGTTTGCGCGGCGTGGTTCTTGAGCACCGGATAGCCGCGCCGGTAGCTGAACTTCACTTTGACGCCATAAAGCTTGGCGATGCCTTCGATGATTTCGTGCATGCGCTTTTCCACCAGGTCCTGCACAGCGGGCACCAGACTGCGCGCGGTGCCGCGCAGCTGCGCGGTCTGCGGAATGACATTATCGGTCGTGCCGGCGTGGAACATGCAGACCGACACCACCGCCGATTCCAGCGGATCGACATTGCGCGACACGATGCTTTGCAGCGCATTGACGATCTGCGCGCCAACCAGAACGATATCGATCCCGAGATGCGGGCGCGCGGCGTGGGCGCCGACGCCTTCGAGATCGATGGTGAAATGATCGGCCGCCGCCATCAGCGGCCCGGCGCGCAAGCCGAATTGCCCGAGCGGCATGCCCGGATAATTGTGCATGCCGTAGACTTCATTGATGCCGAAGCGCTGCAACAGCCCGTCGTCGAGCATGGCCTTGGCGCCGGCACCGCCCTCCTCCGCCGGCTGGAAGATCACCACCGCGGTGCCGGCGAAGTTGCGCGTTTCGGCGAGGTAGCGCGCGGCGCCAAGCAGCATGGCGGTGTGGCCGTCATGGCCGCAGGCATGCATCTTGCCCGGCACCGTCGATTTGTACGGCAGATCGGTCGCCTCCTCGATCGGCAGCGCGTCCATGTCGGCGCGCAGGCCGATCACCTTGTCGGACGGGCCCTTGCGGCCGCGGATGACCCCGACCACGCCGGTGCGGCCCAGGCCCGGCACCACTTCGTCGCAGCCGAAGCTTTTGAGCTTCTCGGCGACGCTCGCCGCCGTGCGCTGCACGTCGTAGAGCAGTTCGGGGTGGGCATGCAGGTCATGCCGCCAGGCGGTGATTTCGCTCTGCAGGTCGGCGATGCGGTTGACGATCGGCATTATCTTACTCCCAGGGCCGCGGGCGTGAAAAAACAGTGTAGCAAATCGCAGCGGTCCCGCGCGAGTTCAACATGGGGGCGGATGCGGCTATTGACCGGGCATCCCGGCCCCCCTACACAGCGCCTAGCGCATGAACCATGCGCCAGGTGGCGAGCGCGTAGCTCAGGTGGTAGAGCAACTGACTTTTAATCAGTAGGTCCAGGGTTCGAGTCCCTGCGCGCTCACCAATAATTAGGCGTTTTTTTTGAAATTCGGCGTAACGGCAAGGCGGACATTGCGTCGAATTGTCCGCACCTAGAGCGTCGGTGTAGAGGCTTCCGTGCCTGCTCGTTGCGAGATGGCCATCTCGCAACTACGCACGCAGCGGGAAATAAGCTGCTCGTTGGGAACAAAGGTCATCAAATGATTTGAAATTCCGCCAGCCGGAAGTTCAGCCCGCAATCGCTTGTAAAATACGATTAGAGGAATAAATCGTCGCAATTGGAAGAGCGCCGCAATAATTTCGGCATATTCTCGAGATTTTACATAATAGTCTCCTATCTCTTTGGCGACGGTCACGAGGCCCGCATCGTCAACATGACGCCACATGTTCCATAAACCGTGGAAGCCGAATGTCGGCGCATCTGGCAGGACTTCTCTCATAGGAAAAACGGTCAGCGATGGCTTCTGGGGCGAAACGGATTCATATTCGCTTTCCAACACCGTCCTTTGCATTCGACAAATATAATTCGTCTTCGTTGACATCGTGGGACAACTCGAAGCGGGGCAGCGCCAGAGTACGCAACAGCTTTTGAGATCGCAGCGAGAAGCCTCCGTTTCCGACCGTCAAGCCATCCTTAAACCACGTCCACTTGGCCCCGATGTAGTCATAGTGGCGGAACTCGGGCAGCCAAGCGTCTGGGTCTATGACATAGCCATCCCACTGCACCACTAAAGCATAAGGTAATTGCACATAATTCGGCAGAGACTTGACGACAAAGGCGCCGTAGTCAGCCTTTGACCTTAAGCGATCAATTCGGACGTGTCGAAATGTCCCTGCCATAGGAACGTCCGAAAGCAACATGGTGTCGCCAAATACACATTCCGCCGCTGATATTTTTAATGCGCGGGCCGTCAGCGAAACATTGGCGGAATCGGCAGCGCAAAGGGCAATGTCACTTAAGTCTAACTTGGGCATTCAGGTGATCTCACGTAATACGCGGCAAATGGCCCTGACAAATTCTTATCACCGGCAGAGATTAAAGTGTCGACGCGATCTTGCCTGGACAAAGAGCCAAAGTGGAGCCATCCGTTCGCAGCGCACCTCAATTTGGACCTCAGAATAGCCGATCCTTCCAGGTCTTTGGCGTCAGCTCTTTCAAGATTTCAAGGTAGAGACGATAGCGGAACTGTCGCGGGCTCTGCGGCACCGGTCGTTGTGTAACCCCGCAAGCGGCGCATTGCGAGGCCTAACCTGCGCGGGTCTCCGCCGTTGGGAATTGCGACGGCCAAGCCATGCCGATAATATCGGGCGACCGCCGGCCGACGAGGACAGAATGAATAAATTGTTCCCTTCAGTCTTAGTTGCTGCCGCTGTGGCGTTGTCGGCAAGCGCCGCGCACGCCATGCCGATCGGCAGCAATCGTGACTCTGGACCGATTGGTTATCCCCGTCGCTGACGGGTGCGGCATCAATCGGTATCGCGACGCGAATGGCGTATGCCGGCGCAAATACTATTTCCGCCGGGCCGGCCCGCGGCAATTTTACAGTGCGTGCGGTGGCAAGCGTGCCCACCGGGAATGCAATTTCATTGGACAATGTTGGATGGTCTGCGATTAGTCGGGTCAACGGCAAATCTGCTCGATTTCCAGCCCCGCTTCGGTGGGGCTTTCCATTCAGGCCACCGGCGCAACCGCCAGACCCCATGGCCCGCGGCAACTTGACCTGATGACGTTCGCCCGCCCGTCCTCGATTGTCGCGGCCGCGGGACGGGCAACCGGGACGCGGAAGTTGCGCCGAATTTGAATAAATAATGTGCAAAAAAGACCCCGATTACGCGGATGAGCATCGCGCGCGAGATTAGGGTATGAACTCATGAATACGTCGTAGGATAATTCGCCAATGCCCGCTCCGGAAAATCCATGCTTGAACTGATCCACGACCTCGCGCTCGCGACCTTGATGGCCTGGCTTGTCGGCGTGGCCGCCCATTTGCTGCGGCAGCCGCTGATCTTGGCCTATCTCATCGCCGGCTTCGTGCTCGGTCCTTCCGGTTTGCGATGGGTCAAATCGCAGGAATCGATCGGCATCATCGCCGAGCTTGGTCTGATTTTCATGCTGTTCATGATCGGCCTGGAAATCGATCTGAAAAAGATCATCCAGGCCGGCAAGGTCATCGTCGTCACCGCCGCCGCGCAGATCCTCGGCTGCTGCGTGCTCGGCGTGCTGCTTTTTGTCGCCATGGGCTTGCCGTTCGGCGGCGGCCGCTGGGACGCGCTCTATCTCGGTGTCGGCGTCGCGCTTTCGAGCACCGTCATCATCGTCAAGGTATTGTACGACAAGCGCGAGCTCGACACCTTGCCCGGCCGCATCACGCTCGGCGTGCTGGTGCTGCAAGACTTGTTCGCCATCCTGTTCCTGGCGGTGCAGCCGAGCCTCAACGATCTGCGTCTCGACGTGATCTTCCTGTCGGTCGGGCGCGTCGCCATCCTGGTTGCCGCCGCGCTGCTGATCAGCCGCTTCGTCTTGCCGTTTCTCTTCCATCGCATCGCCCGGCTTCCGGAACTCGTGCTGGTCGGCGCGTTGGCATGGTGCTTCTTCGTCGGGGAACTCGCCGAATACCTAAAACTGTCGCGCGAAATGGGCGCCTTGGTGGCCGGCGTCTCGCTGTCCACATTCCCCTACGCGCTCGACGTCACGGCGCGCGTGACGGCCTTGCGCGATTTTTTCATTACGCTGTTCTTCGTCGCCTGGGCATGATGATCCCGGTGCCGGGCGTTAGCGTCGTCCTGCTCGCGCTCGTCATTATTGCTTTCACGCTGGTGAGCCGGTTCGTCACCGTCTTTCCGCCGCTCTATGCCGATGAAGCAGGGCTTGCGCGCGAGCCTGCTGCCCGCGATCAATCTTGGCCAGATCAGCGAATTTTCCCTGGTGCTGATCCAGGTCGGCGTGCAGTCCGAGCAGATCGACGCCCGCGATTGCCAGCGCCGCCTCATTTGCCTTCGTCGTCCTGGCTGTGCTGAGCACCTTCACGATGATGCGCAGCGACAGCCTCGCCCGCAGCGCCGTCGCCGGCCTCAAGCGCATCGGTCTGCACGACCTCGATTACAAAAACCGCGACATCGAGGCCAAAAGCGAGGGCGAGCACAAGCGCCGCATATTGCTGCTGGGATTTTACCGTACGGCCAGCTCGTTCCTCAGCGAGTTGGAACGGCGGCACGCCGCGCTGCTCGATCAAGTGTGCGTTCTCGACTTCAACCCGGTGGTTTTCCATGAGCTGATGTCGCGCCATGTGAAAGTTATCTACGGCGATATCGCCAATGCCAACACGCTTGCGCATGCCGGCATGGCCGAGGCGGAAATCGTCATTTCCAGCGTGCCGGATTCGCTGCTCAAGGGCACGACCAACGAAAAGCTGGTGCGCTATGTCCGCGCCGTCAACCCGACCACCAAGATCGTGGCCACGGCGGAAGTGTTTTCGCAGGTCGACGAGTTGTATGCCGCCGGCGCCGATTATGTGACCGTGGCGAGATTGGCCGAGGCCAATGAACTCATCGAGGTCGTCACCGCCGCCGAGGACGGCATGCTCGATCAATTGCGGGAAAAGCTCGATCCGCGCCTGCGCGACCGCCGCGAGGTTCTACCCTAGCAAACCACCCGATGCGGGTCGCAGGCCGGCTGGCCGCCGCAAATCTTAAATCATTGGCTTAACGAACATGCTCACGGTGCGTGGCCAGCGCTGCGTTTCCGCGCGAGTCACAAAATGACCCCATAAAAGCCCTTTTATGGATCGAAAGAAAACCAGCTCTTCACGCACATGGCGGGCTTCTCCAATCACAAAGGGAAGCCATGATGGTGAAGCGAGTACGCGTGAGCTTGATTGCCGCATTATTATTGTCCGCCGGTTCCATTGCCACTTCATCCATCGCGCACGCGCAATCGGGAATTGCCTCCGTTTATTCGGGCGGCAAGACGGCCAACGGTGAAACAGCCAGCGCGCGCGGCCTGACCGCCGCTCATCGAACGCTTCCATTCGGAACGCTGGTGCGGGTCACCAGCCGGCGCAACGGCCGTTCGGTGGTCGTGCGCATCAACGACCGCGGACCTTTCGTGCGCGGCCGCGTCATCGACGTAACACCGGCCGCCGCGCGCGCGTTGGGCTTCTCCGGTCTCGTGCCCGTGACGCTCCAGGTCATCCAAGGCCACAGCTGATATTTCATTTCATGGCTTCGCCGGCACGCGCGCAGTTTTGCGCCGATGACGGTGCTGGCTGCACGCATGGCCTTTGCGGCACGTTGCGCGGCAGGCCTGCTCGGTTCTTTGTTACGAAACTTTAGTATTCCGGCCACCAAAGTTTCACTGCGGCGTCTCGGCATCGCCACGATGTCCCTCTACCCACTGGTGCGGGGGAGACGATCAAGGAGACCGAACCCGATGCAGCTCCATGCCTCTATGACAAAGCTCGCTGGTATCAGCTCCTTCGCCCCGCCGGTGCACTGCCCGCATTGCGGTGACTGGCTGGTCGCTCCCGTGGTGTCCGAATTCGTCGAGGGCGGCGAAATCCGCCACTATTGGGAATGCGATACCTGCGGCGAATCCTCCACCACAGCCATCTCCCTCACGACCCATTAAACGCAACGAAATCGGAATAGGCGGCGGGCCGCGGTGTTGTACGGAACAGGCTGACCACAGCCTGATCCAAGGAGGAGGAACAGAAATGACATCGAGCATCCTGCGGACCGCCGTCGGCCGGGCTCGCTTTCGCCGGCGTAGTGGCGTTTGCCACGCCGTCCATGGCGGCAATGATGAATTTCAAAGCCAGCCTGAGCGGCAAGAGCGAAGTGCCGCCAAATAGCGTTGCCGGCAGCGGCGCGGTCACCGCAACCTACGACACCGCCAGCAAGAAGCTGGCCTGGAAGGGCAGCTATAGCGGCCTGACTGGCCCGGCCACCGCCGCCCATTTCCACGGGCCGGCGCCGGCCGGCAAGAACGCAGGCGTGATGGTTCCGATCAATCCGCACGGCCCCACCTTCGCAGGCTCGGCGACGCTCACCGACGCCCAGGCCAAGGCCCTGATGGATGGTGACATGTACGTCAACATCCACACTGCCGCCAACAAGAGCGGCGAAATTCGCGGCCAATTGATGAAATAGTCCGCGACCGGCCGCCCGTTCGGCGGCTACTCGCGGAACCAACAGCCCGCCGGTCGCGCGACCGGCGGGTTTTTTATGGTCGATCCGCTTGTTCCGCCGCCCTTGGCGGCTGGCCTGCCGGCGTTTTAAGCTTTGCGCCACAAACCCCTCGCTCGTAACTTAAGTCCGAAGGAGCCATCATGGCCGGAAAGAATGGAGGCTCGGCGCCGTTTCTGGTGTCGGGCGGCGGCATCGGCGGCCTGGCCGCGGCCTACGCGCTGGCGTGCCAGGGCATTCCGGTGCGGGTCTTCGAGCAGTCCAGCGAATTCCGCGAGGTCGGCGCCGGCATTCAGCTCGGCCCCAATATTTTCCGCGTGCTGGAGAAAATCGGCCTCAAGGACGCCGTGCTGGCCGACGCCCACCGCCCGCCGGGGCAGGAAATGCGCGATGCCTTGACCGGCAAGCTGATCACCCAGGTCCCGCTCGGGCCGGCGTTCTTCGAGCGCTTCGGCCAGCCCTACGCGGTCACCCATCGCGCCGACATTCACGGCACGTTCCTGAAAGCCTGCCAGGGCAGCAACCTGATCACGCTGGAGAACAGCCGGCGCGTCGACGGCTACGAGGACCATGGCGATGGCGTCGTGGTCACGCTCGAAAACGGCGAACGGGTCGAGGGCAGCGCCCTGATCGGCTGCGACGGCATGTGGTCGAAGGTGCGCGAGCGCGTCGTCGGCGACGGCAAGCCGCGGGTGTCCGGCCACATCGCCTATCGCGCCGTGCTCAAGCGCGACGAGGTGCCGGCGGACCTGTGGCGGCCCGACGTGGTGCTGTGGGCCGGGCCGCGCACCCATTTCGTGCATTACCCGTTGCGCCGGGGCGAACTCTACAATCTGGTCGCGGTATTCCACTCCGACCGCTACGAGGAAGGCTGGAACGAAGTCGGCAGCGCCGATCTGCTCTGGCAGCATTTCAAGGGCCAGCGCCCGGAAGTGCTGCGCATGCTCGAGCGCATCGAGACCTGGCGCATGTGGGTGCTGTGCGACCGCGAGCCGGTGAAAAACTGGTCGCAGGGGCGCGTCACGCTGCTCGGCGACGCCGCCCATCCGATGCTGCAATATCTCGCGCAAGGCGCCTGCATGGCGACCGAGGACGCGGTGGTGCTGGCGGAGAAAGTCAAAGCCGCAGCCGGCGACCTGCCGGCCGCGTTCAAGGCCTATGAGCAGAACCGCTACCTGCGCACCGGCCGCACCCAGATCATGGCGCGGGTCTACGGCGAATTTTATCACGCCCGCGGCGTCGCCGCCGAGTTGCGCGATCTGGCGCTCGCCGGCCGCACGGCGCAGCAGGCCTATGACGGCATCGACTGGCTGTATGGCGGGCCGTAGTCGTTCCCGCCATTCCGGGCCGGGCGCGAACAGATCTCGGGTTTACCCGAGATCTGCACGAACGATACCCGACCCGGATTGACGGAAAAAATTATTTTCTCGGAATTCCGGCCTTGGTGATGACCGCGTCCCATTTCTTGATGTCGTTCTTGAGCAGGCTCATCAGTTCGCCGGGCGACGTGCCATGGGCCTCCACGCCGACCTTGGCGTAGCGCGCGATCACTTCCGGGTCGGCCAGCACTTCGTGCATCGCCTTGTTCATGGTGTCGATCGCTTCCTTCGGCGTGCCCTTGGGCGCAAACACGCCGTTCCAGGAGGCAACCTCGTAGCCCTTGACGCCCGCCTGTTCCACCGTCGGAACGTTGGGCATCGAGGCCTCGCGTTGGGTTCCCGACGACGCCAGCACGCGCAGCTTGCCGGCCGACACCTGGCCGCTGATGGCGGCCGGGAACTCGACCAGCATCTGCACGTCATTGCGCAAGAGCCCCACCACCACGTCGGGCGAGCGCTTGAACGGCACGATCACCACATTGACACCGGCCTGCGACTTGAACAGTTCGGCGCCGAGATTCTGGGTGCCGCCGACGGCGATGGTGCCGATATTGAGCTTGCCGGGATTTGCCTTGGCGTCCTTGATGAAATCGCCGAGCGTCTTGTATTTGGATTTGGCGTCGACCGCGAACAGCAGGTTGAAGCGGCCGAGCCCCGAGACCATCGCGAATTGGTTGACCGGATCGAACGGCAGCTTCTTGAATGCGGCGACGCTGATCGCGGTGCCGTTGGTGACGAAGCCCATGGTGTAGCCGTCGGCGGGCGCATTGACCACGGCGAGCGCGGCATTGATGCCGCCGGGGCCGGGCATGTTCTCGATCAGCACGCGCTGGCCGAATTTGCCGCTGAGCTTGTCGGCCATGATGCGCGCGGTGACGTCGGCGACGCCGCCGGCGCCGAACGGCAGCACGATCTTCACCGGCTTGTCGGGCCATTTCGCCTGCGCCTGGCTAAGCGGCGCCAGCGCCAAGATCAAAGCCGCCGGCAGCGCCAGCAGCGCGAATAACGCTTTCCTCATCGCAATCCTCCCTGGTCTTTGTCGTATTTTCTTCTTATGAGCCGAAACCATAAAGCCGGGCGGGATTGTCCACCAGCAGGCAATGCTGCGCCAGCGGGGTTGCGGCAAATTGCGGCACCAGATCGACCAGATCGGCCTCGTCGGCCTCGTGGGTGGCATTGGGATGGGGAAAATCGGTGCCCCACAGCACGCGGGTGGGCGCCGCCTCGACCAAGGCGCGGGCAATCGGCACCGCCGCCGCATAAGGCGGCATCGAAATGCGCTCGGCCCCGGAAACCTTGATCCAGCAATTTTCCAGGCGCGAAAGTTCGATCAGGGCGCGTAACGGCGGCTGCTCGAGGCCGTCCGCCGCCGGCACCCGGCCCATGTGATCGATCACGAACGGCAGCGGCAGCGCGCGGATCATGGGCGAGAGCGGCGCGATGTCGGGCGCATTGAGATGCAGCACCACGTGCCAGCCGCGGTCCTTGACGCGGTCGATGACGCGGTGGAACACGGCCATGTCGGGCGCGCCGCCCAGATGCTTGACGAAATTGAAGCGCACGCCGCGTATGCCGCCGGCATGCAGCCGGTCGTAGTCGGCATCGCTGAAGCTGTCGTCGACGATGGCGACGCCGCGATAGCGCTTTGGGTCCGACGCGATGCAATCGAGCATCGCCGCGTTATCGGTGCCGTGGCAGCTCGCCTGCACGATCACCGCACGTTCCACGCCAAGATGCGCGTGCAGCGCCGCCAGCATCTCCTTCGGCGCGTCCGCCGGCGTGTAGCGCCGGTTCGGCGCATAGGGAAATCTGTCGCCCGGTCCGAACACGTGGCAATGGGCGTCGGTCGCGCCCGGCGGCAGCTTGAAGTTGGGCTTGCGGCGATGGCTGAGAAAGGCGGCTTGCACGTTCATGGTCTGGCTTTAGCGAAGCGGGTCGCGCGCGGCAACCCTCCTCACAGTGGCGGAATATCGCCCTGCTCCCACTGCGCCTTGGTGGCAACTTGGAAATCCGCAAAACGTCCGTCCGCGATCGCCGCGCGCATGCCCGCCATCAGCTCCTGGTAATAGGCGAGATTGATGGTCGACAGCAGCACGGCGCCCAGCATCTCGTTCGCCTTGGTGAGATGATGCAGGTAGGCGCGCGAATAAGTCCGCGCGGCCGGGTGCGCGCTTTCTTCGTCGAGCGGGCGCGCATCGTTGGCGTGCCGCGCATTGGCCAGATTGATCGAGCCGAAACGGGTGAAGGCCATGCCGTGGCGGCCGTTGCGGGTCGGCAGCACGCAGTCGAACATGTCGATGCCGCGCGCAACCGCCTGCAGCAGGTCGTCCGGCGTGCCGACGCCCATCAGATAGCGCGGGCGCTCATCCGGCAGCATGGGCGCGGTCTCGGCGACGATCTTGAGCATCACGTCCTGCGGCTCGCCGACCGCAAGGCCGCCGATGGCGTAGCCGTGAAAGCCGATGTCGACGAGCGCGCGCGCGCTCTGTTCGCGCAAAGCGAGATCGTCGCCGCCTTGCACGATGCCGAACAGGGCGCGCCCTCGCGCGCACCGATTCAAACGCGCGTTTGCTGCGCTCGGCCCAGCGCAGCGACAATTGCATGGCGCGCGCGATCTCGTCGCGCTGGCGCCGGCAGCTTCAGGCATTCGTCGAGCTGCATGGAAATGTCGGCGCCGAGCAGCGCCTGGATCTCGATGGCGCGTTCCGGCGTCAGTTCCACCATGGCGCCGTCGAGATGCGAGCGGAAGGTGACGCCGCGTTCGTCGAGCTTGCGCAAGGTCGCCAGCGACATCACCTGGAAGCCGCCGGAATCGGTCAGGATCGGCCGCGGCCAGTGCATGAAGGCATGCAGGCCGCCGAGCGCGGCGATGCGCTCGGCCCCCGGCCGCAGCATCAAGTGGTAAGTGTTGCCGAGCACGATCTCGGCGCCGGTCGCCGCCACTGCCTCCGGCGTCAGCCCCTTCACCGTGCCTTGCGTGCCGACCGGCATGAAGGCCGGCGTCTGCACGCGGCCATGCGGCGTCACGAATTCGCCGCGGCGGGCGGCGCCATCGCTTGGCAAGCAGGCGAAAGGAGAAAGCCATCAGATCAGCGGAGTCATGCTGACCACGGCATATTCCGCCGTGTCGTCGCCGTAAGTCCAACTGATGCGCTGGCCGATCGACATGTCCTTTTCCAGCATATCAGTCTCGTAATAGCGGTCGGCGCCATCATAGCCGGTGCCAAAATCGACTTCGCCGTCCGGGCTCAGCGTGAACGGGCAGCGCGTATCCGCCTGGTGGTCTTGCCACAGCCCGTAATATTCGATGCCCGGCTTCGGCTGCGCTTCGGCAAAGATGAGATCGACGCTGATTTCCTGATGCCGCTGCTCGGTATTCTGAAAGACTATTCGCCCCAGCCGATCGCCCGCCGCCATGTGCCCCTCCTTATTGTTGCTGCGGATACAGCAAACACGCGTCGCCATAGGAATAGAAGCGATAGCCGCCGGCAATCGCATGGGCGTAGGCGCGTTTCATTACGTCGAGCCCGCTGAACGCCGCCACCAGCATGAACAAGGTCGAGCGCGGCAGGTGGAAATTGGTCAGCATCAGGTCGACGGCGCGAAACTTGTAGCCCGGCGTGATGAAAATCGCGGTTTCGCCCGCAAAGGCGCGCAATTTGCCGTCCGCGCCGGCCGCGCTTTCCAACAGCCGCAGCGCGGTCGAGCCGACCGCCACGATGCGCCCGCCTTGCGCGCGCGCCGCGTTGAGCGCGTTCGCCGTATCGGCGGAAACCGCACCGAATTCGGCATACATGGTGTGGCCTTCGGTATCCTCGGCCTTCACCGGCAGAAAGGTGCCGGCGCCCACATGCAGGGTCACTTTGTGGATGGCGATCCCGCGCGCCGTCAGCCGGGCGAGCAGGTCATCGGTGAAATGCAGGCCGGCGGTCGGCGCCGCCACAGAGCCGTCCGACGCCGCAAAAACGGTCTGGTAGTCGGCGCGGTCCTGCTCATCGGGCGGGCGGCGGGAGGCGATATAGGGCGGCAGCGGCATCGCGCCGCGCTCGGCTATGGCCTGATCGAGCACCGGGCCATGAAAGGAAAACGAGAGGGTTACCTCCCCTCCCTCATCTTTTTGTGAAACTTGAGCATCGAGCTCGCCGAGAAAGCAGACCCGGCCCTCGCTGCCGAAACGCAGCGTATCGCCGACCTGCACCTTCTTGGCGCCGAGGATGAAGGCGCGCCAGTGCGAGCCGTCCAGGCGCTTGTGCAGGGTGGCCTCGATCGCAGGCTCGCTCGCCCCGCGCCCGACGCGCCGGCCGCTGAGGCGGGCGGCGATCACCTTGCTGTCGTTGACCACCAGGCAATCGCCGGCCTTGAGCAGGTCCGGCAGGTCGGCGACCTGGCGGTCCTCCAGTGCCGGTGCCCCGCCCGGCCGCACCACCATGAGCCGCGCGGAGTCGCGCGGGACAACCGGCCGCAAGGCGATGCGGTCGGCAGGCAGGTCGAAGTCGAACAGGTCGGTCTTCATGCTCGCTCGGTGTCATTGCCCGCGAAAGCGGGCAATCCAGTACGCCGTGACGTCTTTAAGTCTCACACGCGCTTGAGTTTACTGGATGCCCCGCCTTCGCGGGGCATGACAATCGGAAATGCGGGCGAACGGAACTACGCCCCCATGGTCGCCTTGACGATCTTGTCCGGGTTTTGCACCGGCTCGCCGCGCTTGATCTTGTCGACGTTCTCCATGCCTTCGATCACGTTGCCCCAGGCGGTGTACTGGTTGTCGAGGAAGCGCGCGTCGGCAAAGCAGATGAAGAACTGGCTGTCGCCGGAATCCGGGTTCTGCGCCCGCGCCATCGAGACCGTGCCGCGCACATGCGGCTCCTTGTTGAACTCGGCCTTGAGCTTCTTGCCGGAGCCGCCGGTGCCGGTGCCTTCGGGGCAGCCGGTCTGCGCCATGAAGCCGTCGATCACGCGGTGGAACACGATGCCGTCGTAGAAGCCTTGTTTCACCAGTTCCTTGATGCGCGCGACGTGACCGGGCGCGAGATCGGGGCGCATGGCGATCACCACCTTGCCCTTGGTGGTCTCCAGCGTGAGGGTGTCTTCCGGCTTGGCCATTTTCAAATTCTCCGATTATGAAGCCGTCATGCCCGGCCTTGTGCCGGGCATCCACGTCTTTCCTTTGTTGCCTCAAGTCGTGGATGGCCGGCACAAGTCCGGCCATGACGACTTCGTCGTCACTTCACGTCAGCCGCGACCTGCATTTTCAAAATCTTGTCGGGATTGGTGACCATGCCGTTCGCCGCTTCCGGTCCCTTCTTGATCTTGTCGACCGCATCCATGCCGGACACCACCTGCCCGACCACGGTGTATTTCCCGTTCAGGCCGGAATTCTCCGCATACATGATGAAGAACTGCGAATTGGCCGAATTGGGATCGGAGGTGCGCGCCATGCCGACAACGCCGCGCACGTAGGGCACATTGGAGAACTCAGCCTTCAAGTCGGGATATTTCGACCCGCCGGTGCCGTTGCCGAATTGACCGTCGCCGGTCTGCGCCATGAAGCCGGCGATTACGCGGTGGAACGGCACGTTGTTGTAGAAGCCGTCGCGCGCCAGCCGCTTGATGCGCGCGGCGTGCTGGGGCGCGATGTCGTTGCGCAGCTTGATGACGACGCGGCCATATTTGGTGTCGAGCAGAATGGTGTTCTGCGGATCGAGGCCGGCCGGCAGCTTGGGCTGCGCGAACGCGGGCGCGGCGCAGACGAGCGCGACGACGACAGCGAGAATGCGGATCATGACGGCTCCTGAATTGGGGACAGTTAACGCGAGAATTTGTTCTTCAGCCGCGCCGCCACGGCGGCCGGCACGAAGGCGGTGACGTCGCCGCCCATGCCGGCGATCTGGCGCACCAATGTGGCGGTGATCGGGCGCGCCAGCGGCGAGGCCGGCAGGAACACGGTCAGCATCTCCGGCGCCATCGCCTCGTTCATGCCCGCCATCTGCATTTCGTAGTCGAAATCGGTGCCGTCGCGCAGGCCCCGGATCAACAGCGTGGCGCCCGCTTTGCGCGCGGCCTCCACCACCAGGCCGGAAAAGGTCACGCACGCCAGCTCGCATTTGGCCTCGCGCGCCAGCGGCGCGCAGATCTCCTGCAGCATGGCCAGCCGCTCGTCGGCGGAAAACAACGGCGCCTTGCCGGGATTGACGCCGACCGCCAGCACCAGCCGGTCGGCCAGACGCACGGCGTGGCGGACCACGTCGAGATGGCCGTTGGTGACGGGGTCGAACGACCCGGCATAAAGGGCGGTCCGCGACATGGGGCGGGGTCTAGCCCGGGTTGTTGCGGCCCGCAAGGCCGTGAGCGGCGGCCGCGAACCTTTTAGCGCACGGGCCCACCCCACCGGCAAGGCGCCGGAAAACGGGGCCCGTCATGCCGAAGCCCAGCAGCGAGGGCTCAACTCGGGCGGATGGATTAGGCAAAACCGAACCGGTTCAACCACTCGCCCGCGACTTGCATAAATGCCTCGTGTTCCGCAGCGCCAAGATGGTTGCGCCAGTCGCCAGGTACGCCTTTGCGGAAAAATGATGACCGATTTTCTTGGCCGGGCTTTCGGCCGCTCAGCATTTCGAAAGACGCCGCCTTTTTGCATTGCGACAGCAAAGGCTGCGAAGTCTCCACTCCAAGAAACGCAAAAACCTTACCGAGCATCTCTTCGGTGTTGGCAGACAGGTCCTTATAACGGATTTGAAAAACACGGCCCGGATGGTGGTCCATAAATTTCTGGACCTCGGCAAGGTCGGCTACCCATAGCTCAGCGTATTCCTTGGCATAAGCACCTAGGGAACCGTAATACTTGAGGGTCCAATCCTGGGCTATACGAAGGTTGTGAAACCATCCCGAAACTGCGGCATCCCGCCCATCCCGTACGATGTGAATAAACTTAGCCTTGGGAAAAATGGCATTAAATGCGGAAAAATGTTTGCTGTTATCGGGCGTTTTCTCGCCGATCGCTTGCGCTGCCTTTCCTGCACTCTCCTTGACCAAGTACAGGACAATGGCGGACGTGAGGATATAGAGAAATTCATCACGGCCCAGAAGCGGGTAATCTTCAATCTCGCCGAATATGCGGTTCTTGTCAGCAATAGAGGTCTGATGTTGCACTATTGCGGCTTTCAAAGCTGGCCCCAGCGAATTTAAAAAGTGCCCCTCTCCTTTGCAAACCACTTGCGGATGCGAATCTAAGAGTATTCGCAACCAAGTCGTCCCTGATTTGGCCAACCCCCCAATGAAGAAAATCTGCTTTTGACGCAGGTCCGTAATTGCTGCCTGCAATTCTTCAAAACTGGCCATATTGTTGGCTCCGTGCGTCAAGCTTGCGTACGTCCACCGAGCCGCCGGTGCTACAAAATCGCAAGCAGGCTGCACCTCTGGTAGAATCGACAGCACAGCACATAGCCTTATGCTATCGAAGCTTGAATTGGGTCAAAAGCTGACAAAATAGCGCGGGTCAAACCCCACTATTGTCCGCTGTGGGTCAAAAACGGCCATGGCGACGTCAGCGCGCGATGTCCGCTTTGCCCCCGCAAGCGGCCATTCGCCATGGATGCGCCAATAGCGGACTCTGCGTCCACCGATCATAATGATGCCAATGACAGCCGACCGGTCATGAGAAGTATCAATGTCAGAAACAGGTGATGCCCGACAGCGGGCACAGAACCCTGCCGCGGTGGCATTGCAAGACAAGTTCAATCAAGGCAGGGCGCTGCATCAGCAGGGAAAATTGACGGACGCGGAGGGCATTTATCGGGAGGTTCTGCAACGACAGCCAAATCACTTTGGTGCGCTGCATCAGCTTGGTGTCATTGCCCTTGAAACTCGGCACCCGGAGCGGGCAGCCGAACTCATCGGGAAGGCAATCGCGCTGAAGCCGGACTTTGCCGAGGCCTACTGCAACCGCGGGAGTGCGCTGCTGGACCTGAATCGTCGCGAAGAAGCGCTGGCGAGCTACGACAAGGCCATCGCGCTGAAGCCGGACTTTGCAGGCGCGCACTACAACCGCGGCAATGCGCTGCTAGACCTAAACCGCCATGAGGACGCGCTGGCAAGCTACGACAAGGCCATCGCGCTGAAGCCGGACTATGCCGAGGCGCACAACAACCGCGGGCTTGCCCTGCTGAACCTCAAGCGTCCCACAGAGGCACTGACGAGCTGCAACAAGGCCATCGCGCTGAAGCCGGACTTTGCGGGCGCGCACTTCAACCGCGGCACTGCGCTGCAAGACCTAACCCGCCATGAGGACGCGCTGGCAAGCTACGACAAGGCCATCGCGCTGAAACCTGACTATGCCGGGGCGTACAACAACCGCGGGCTTGCGCTGCTGAGCCTGAAGCGTCCCGAGGAAGCGCTGGCGAGCAACGACAAGGCCATCGCGCTGAAGCCGGACTTTGCGGGGGCGCACTACAACCGCGGCAATGCGCTGCAAGACCTAAACCGCCATGAGGACGCGCTGGCGAGCTACGACGAGGCGGTCGCGCTGAAGCCGGACTTTGCCGAGGCGCACAATAATCGCGGGAATATGCTCCTGGAGCTGAGGCGTCCTGCGGAGGCACTGGCGAGTTGCAACAGGGCGGTCGCACTAAAGCCGGACTCTGCCGAGGCGCACAGCAACCGCGGGAATATGCTCCTGGAGCTGAGGCGTCCTGCGGAGGCACTGGCGAGTTGCAACAGGGCGGTCGCGTTGAAGCCGGACTTTGCCGAAGCACACAACAACCGCGGCACCGCGCTGGAGGAACTAAAGCGCCCTGCGGACGCACTGGCGAGCTATGACATGGCGATCGCGCTGAAGCCTGACTTTGCGGGACCGCACAGCAACCGCGGAAATGCGCTGCTGGCCCTGAATCGTCGCGAGGAAGCACTGGCGAGCTACGACAAGGCAATCACGCTAAAGCCAGATTTTTCGTTGGCATACCGCAACCGCGGGGCAGTGTTGGAAAAACTGAACCGATTCGACGAGGCTCTCATCGCTTATGACAAGGCGTTCGCGCTAGGCCTCGACTTGAATGGCGCAGCAGGTGAACGTCTTTTTCTTAAATTGCGCATTTGCGATTGGAGTAATTTAGAGTCCGAATGCACACGTCTGATTTCGTCTGTCAGGAATGGAAGCGCAAGCATACGACCATTCGCATTTTTCAATATTCCTTCGTCTTCAGAAGATCAGCTGCAATGTGCCAAGTTGTGGAGCGCGCTCGAAATCCCCTCCTTCCCCAAGGCCGCTCTGGCAAGGCGAGCGATACGATCACGATCGAATTCGCGTCGCTTATCTGTCTCCTGATTTTCGTGAGCACGCCTTATCGTATCTGATGGCGGGAATATTTGAGTGCCATGACAAATCTCGTTTTGATGTTACGGGTTTATCGTGCGGGCCTGACGATCAATCGGAAACACGCCAGCGACTGACAGCGGCATTTGAAAGTTTTATTGATATTGCAACACAAAGCGACGATCAGATCGCCAGCCTGGTAAGAGAATTGGAGATTGATATCTTCGTCAATCTGGCGGGTTTTACCTCAGGTTCGCGAACAGGGGTATTCGCAAAGCGCCCCGCTCCGCTTCAGGTCAACTATCTCGGCTACGCCGGGACAATGGGCGCACAATTCATCGATTACATCTTTGCCGACAAAATCATGATCCCGGAAAGTCGGCATATGTGTTACTCGGAAAAGGCTGTGCTGCTGCCCAACAGTTATTTTCCAACAAGCTATCAAATAAACGATGCCAGGCGTTCCATTCCAGACAGAACGTTCACGCGCAGTGAACTCGGACTGCCGCCAACCGGCTTGGTATTTTGTTGCTTCAATAACTCATACAAAATCGCGCCTGGATTTTTTGACAGTTGGAAGCGCATCCTCAATCAAGTTGAGGGTAGCGTGCTGTGGATCCTGAAATTTAATGCAAAAATGGCGAGCAATTTGCGAACAGAAGCCGTGACGCGAGGCATTGCCGCCGAGCGGCTTATTTTTGCGAAACGCATGTCAATGCCCGACCACTTGGCGCGGCATCGTTTGGCCGACTTGTTTCTGGACACCCTGCCCTGCAACGCCCATACGACCGCGAGCGATGCGCTATGGGCCGGTTTGCCTGTGCTTACCTGTCTCGGGGAAACTTTTGCGGGCAGAGTTGCAGGAAGCCTGCTGAATGCGATACAGTTGCCCGAACTGATCACAACAACATTAGAGGATTACGAGCGATTGGCGATTGATCTTGCTAGCCACCCGGAGAAATTGGCGAGTATAAAAAGTAAACTCGCTGAGAGACGTCTAACGGCACCGTTGTTCGATACCAAGCTTTTCACCAGACATATCGAAGCGGCGTATGCCGCCATGCATAAGCGCCAACAGGCGGGTTTGCCGCCGGATCATATCATCGTTTCAAACTGAGAAGGTCTTGCGCGCGATTGATTTGGCCCGACGTTCTTAGACCGAGCCATCTCTGCTTTGGCTCGTTAACGGACATGGCGACGTCACCGCGCGATGTCCGCTTTGCCCCCGCAAGCGAACATTCAATATTTGGGTCATATTTGATATGAGTCATGTTTATGCCGGCACGCCCTGACTGGCGAATAGACTAGTCAAATCCGATTTGACGCGCCGAATAACAGGATCCCAATCCCCGGCCTTCTCTTGTCTGTACAGCTTTGCGGTCGGATACCAGGGACTATCGGTCCGATCCAAGAGCCAGCGCCAGCAAGTGTCAAAGCGATTGAGAATCCAAACGGGTTTACCCAATGCGCCGGCTAAGTGCGCCGTCGCGGTATCGACGGAGATCACCAGGTCGAGATTTTCTATGAGCGCCGCAGTGTCGGCAAAATCGTTGAGCAGGCTGGTGAAGTCAATTATCCGGGGGCCGTCCCAGTTATCGCGCATCAATTCAGCGAGCTCCAACTCGGCCGGCTGGCCTTTCTGCAGACTGTAGAATTCAATGTCCGGATTTCTTAGCGCGGCGAGCTTGGCCAGAGGAAGGTTTCTCCGGCGATTGACCGACCAGAGTTCAGGTTGATCGGGTCTAAACCCTCCCGACCATACCAGCCCCACGCGTGGCTTGCTCTTTTCACCAAGCTTTTCCTGCCAGAAAAGTAATTTCTCCACATCAGCTTTCAGATACCGAATATCGGCCGGAATTGTCTCGAGCGTCGTTCCAAAAGCGAGCGGCAGACTCAGCAACAGACAGTGATAGTCGAAATGGGTCGGAACCTCATCTTGATTGATGATCTGGACCGTGGGGCTGGCTTCTTTCAACAATTCCCGCAGCGGCTGCTGCGCCGCCATAACGACCTTCGCACCGCGCGCTTCCGCGAGCTTGGCGTAGCGGTAGAACTGGATGGTGTCGCCAAACCCCTGCTCGCACCAGAGGAACAGGGTCTTGCCAGCAATGTCTTCGTCACCGAGCCAGAGCGGCTGAGGAAAGCTGCGAGCCGCGGCTGGTTTTTCGCATTTCTTGCGCCATTCGTACTGACGCCAGCCTTGTTCAAAGCGCCCCAACAGCAATAGGCAAATGCCTTGATTTTTGAGCGCCTCCGTATTGTCAGGCTTCAGTGCAATCGCTTTGGCGTAGCTCGCAAGCGCTTCCTCAGGACGCTTCATCTCCATCAGCAAGCTGCCAAGGTTATTGTGCGCCTCCCCATAGTCTGGCCTCAGTGCAATCGCTTTGGCGTAGCTAGCGAAGGCATCTTTGGGGCGATCGATAGATTTGAGAACGATGCCGCGATTGTAGAAACCCAGAGCATCATTGGGATTAAGTGCGATGGCCTTGTCGTAACTACCGAGCGCCTCCCCGGGACGCTTGAGGTCTTTGAGAACATTGCCGCGATTGTTGTAAGCCTCGGCAAAATCAGGCTTTAACATGATCGCTTTGTCGTAACTCGCAAGCGCCTCCTCGGGACGCTTGAGTTCTTGAAGAGCAATGCCGCGACACCTGTAAGCTTCGAAAAAATTAGGCTCCAGCGTGATTGCTCGATTGCAGCTCGCAAGCGCTTGCTCAGGACGCTTCAGCGCCAGTAGAACGTGGCCGCGGTTTTTGTGCGCCTCCGCGTAGTCTAACTTGAGCGCGATCGCCTTATTGAAGCTCGCCAGCGCATCCTCGAAGCGCTGCAGGTAAAAAAGGGCATGGCCCAAGGTGTTGTGAGCAACAGCAACACTTCCATTCAGACTGATCGCCTTGCCGATCAGTTCGATTGCCTGCTCCGTTCGTTGTGTTTGAAGCGCGATGACTCCAAGCAGATACAGCGCATCAAAGTGATCCGGTTGCTGTTGCAGAACGTCGACAAAGATATGCTCCGCCTCTGCCAGCCGTCCCTGCTGATGCAAGGCCACTCCCTGATTAAATTTATCTTGTAGTGCCACCGCCGCGGCCTCCATCCAGTACCGAAAAGTATCAAATGCTCGCCAAATGGCCATCCTAGGCATGTCTCTTCGGGGTCGTTAACGGCCACAGCAAAGTCACCGCGCCCTGTCGCATTGCCCCCGCAAGCGGGCAATCGTCGCGGGTTCGCTCGTTTGGCTTAGGCCCCCGAATGACAGAGCGGGTCGCCCACGCTAGACTTGCGTCCAGGGACATTCCAGATCCCGCGGGAGGACTTCATGCGCCGGCTTTTGTTTGTCGTTTTTGCGTTGCTGTTTGCGGCTCCAGCCTGGGCGCAGTCCTATCCGAACCGTCCGATCCGCGTCATCGTGCCGACGCCGCCGGGCGGCCCGGTCGACGTCATGGCACGGCTGTTGTGCAACTCGCTGCCCGCCCAACTCGGCGGCCAGACCGTCGTGGTCGAGAACAAGCCGGGCGCCGGCAATATCATCGGCTCGAAACTCGCCGCCGAAGCCGCGCCGGACGGCTATACGCTGCACGTCTCCTCGGTTAGCGGCCTGGTGCTGAGCCCGATGATCCACAAGCACCCCGGCTACAGCGCGGCGAGCTTCGCCCCGATCGCGCTGATCACCGAGACGCGGCAGGTTCTGGTGGTCGGCCCGCAGTCGCCGATCAAGTCGGTCGCCGATCTCGTCGCCTATGCCAAGAAGAATCCCGGCAAGCTGAACTACTCCTCCGGCGGCATCGGCACGTTTCCGAACCTGACCGCCGAACTGTTCAAGAAACTCACCGGTACCGATATCGTGCATGTACCCTACAAGGGCGGCCATCTCGCGTTGAATGCGGTGCTGGCGGGCGAGACGCAATTGACCTTCGACACATTGCCCACCTCGCTGCCGCTGGTGAAAGCGGGCAAGCTGCGCGCCATCGCCGTCAGCGGGAAAACCCGCGCTCCCGAATTGCCGGACGTGCCGAACATGCAGGAACTGGGCTATCCGCAGCTCACCACCGGCGCCTGGACTGCCTTCGTCGCGCCGAAGGGCACGCCGCCGGCCATTCTCGCCAAGCTCAATGCGGCGGCCAATGCGGCGCTGCATTCGCAGCCGATGAAGGGCACGCTCGCCAAGATGGGCGCCGACGCGCGCGGCGGCACGCCGCAGGACCTCGCCCGTTATATCAGCGAAGAAACGGCGAAGTGGCGGCCCGTGATCGCGGACTTGCACATCATGGTGGAATGAACGAGGCGCGCTCCGTTCCGCGGCCTGTTCGCTAGCGCGTGCGCGCCAGCGACAGCCAAATTCCGCCGCCGACCAGCACCACGCCGGACAACCGGTCGAGCAGCTTGTTGTGCTTGGGCTTCAGGAACCAGGCGCGACCCAAACCGGAGGCAATGGCCCAGCCGGAGTTGAGGATGCTGCCCAGCGTCACCGACACCGTGCACATCACCAGCAATTGCCGTTCGACCGGCAGCGTCGGATCGAGAAACTGCGGCAGGAAGGCCGTGAAGAACGCGATCGTCTTCGGGTTGGTGATGGCGACGATAAAGCCGCGCCAGGCGTGCACATGGGCGGCGGGTGCCGCCACCGTGGTCTTGGTGCCGGCATGCCGCCAGGCCTGCACACCGAGAAACACCAGATAGGCGGCGCCGACCCAGCGCAGATAATCGAAAATCTCCGCCGAGGTTTTCAGAATCCAGCCGAGGCCGACGGCGATCAAGGCGACCAGCAGCGCATTGCCGGCGCTGGCGCCGGCGACCGTCAGCAGCGCGGCGCGGGTTCCCTGTCGCGCGCCGGTCGCCACGATCAGCGTGACGATCGGCCCCGGCGTGAGGAACAGCACGGCCGAAATCAGCAGGAAGGCGGAAAAAAGTTGGTAGTTCATGGTGTCCCTGCTCAGCATGATCCGCTGCACTTGTGCCGGGCATCGGCCGCGAAGGTCCGGGCGACGTTGCCTATCATAATCTTGCAACCTTCACCGGGACCTCGCGCCGGGACAAGCGCCGGCCATGACAGTCTATTTAGTCTTCTGCTTCCTCGCTCAGCCGTTCGACCGACACCACGCGCTCGTCCTCGGCGGTGTTGAGCACGATCACCCCTTGCGTCGAGCGTCCGGCGATGCGGATGCCGGCGACCGGCGTGCGGATCAGCTTGCCGGCGTTGGTGACCAGCATCACCTGGTCGGCCTCCTCGACCGGGAACGAGCCGACGATGCGGCCGGTCTTCGCGGTCAATGACATCGCCACGATGCCTTTGCCGCCGCGGCCGGTGGTGCGGTACTCATACGACGAGGAGCGCTTGCCGTAGCCGCGCTCCGACAGCGTGAGCACGAACTGCTCGGCCGCCGACAATTCCACATAGCGCTGCTCGCCCAGTTCGATGCCGCCGTTGGCGCCGCCCCCATTCTCGCCAGCCTCTTGCGCCTCCTCGGCGTCGGCGGGCGCCGGCTCTTCGGCTTCGGTGCCGCGGCGGATGGCGCTGGCGCGCTTGTGATAGGCGGTGCGCTCTTCCGCCGTGACCTCGACATGGCTCAGGATCGACATGGAAATCACCTTGTCGTCCTTGGCCAATGCGATGCCGCGCACCCCGTCCGAGGTGCGGCCGGAGAACACGCGCACCTCCGGCACCGCGAAGCGGATGCACTGGCCGCCGCCGGCGGTCAGCAGCACGTCGTCCTTTTCGGTGCAGATCTGCACGTCGACGATGGCGTCGCCGTCGTCGAGCTTCATGGCGATGATGCCGGACGGCCTGATCTTCTCGAAATCCGACAGTTTGTTCCGCCGCACATTGCCCTTGGTGGTGGCGAACATCACGTCGAGCTGGCCCCAGGTGGTCTCGTCCTCGGGCAGCGGCATGATGGTGGTGATGGTCTCGCCCGGATCGAGCGGCAGGATATTGATCAGCGCCTTGCCGCGCGCCTGCGGCGCCGCCAGCGGCAGCCGCCAGACCTTTTCCTTGTAGACCTGGCCGGCCGAGGAGAAGAACAGCACCGGCGTATGGGTGGAGGCGACGAACAGCCGCGAGACGAAATCCTCCTCGCGCACCTGCATGCCGCCGCGGCCCTTGCCGCCGCGCTTCTGCGCGCGATAGGTCGAGAGCGGCACCCGCTTGATGTAGCCGAGATGGGAGACGGTCACGACCATGTCCTCGCGCTGGATCAGGTCCTCGTCCTCGACCTCGGCCTCCTCCTCCGCGATCACGGTGCGGCGCGGGGTGGCGAATTCCTTCTTCAGCGCCGCCAGTTCGTCCTTGATGATGGTCTGGATGCGCGCGCGCGAGCGCAGGATCTCGAGGTAATCGGCGATCTCGCTGGCGAGCTTGTCGAGTTCGGCCTTGATCTCGTCGCGGCCGAGCGCCGTGAGCCGTTGCAAACGCAGATCGAGGATCGCTTTGGCCTGTTCGACCGACAGCCGCGCGGTGCCTGCCGAGCTCACTTTGTGGCGCGGATCGTCGATCAATTCGATCAGGGTGGCGGCCGTGGCCGCCGGCCATTCGCGCGCCATCAAGGCCTCGCGCGCCTCGTTGGCGTCGTTCGAGGCGCGGATCAGCTTGATCACCTCGTCGATATTGGCGACCGCGATGGCGAGGCCGACCAGGATATGGGCGCGGTCGCGCGCCTTGGTGAGCAGGAACTTGGTGCGCCGCGACACCACCTCTTCGCGGAAGGCGATGAAGGCGGTACAGCAGGTCCTTCAGCGTCATCAGCAGCGGGCGGCCGCCGTCGAGCGCCACCATGTTGGCGCCGAACGAGGATTGCAGCGGGGTGAAGCGGTAGAGCTGGTTGAGCACCACGTCGCGCTCGGCGTCGCGCTTGAGCTCGATCACCACGCGATAGCCGTCGCGGTCCAACTCGTCGCGCAGGTCGGCGATGCCGTCGATCTTCTTCTCGCGCACCAGATCGGCGATGCGCTCGACCATCGACGCCTTGTTCACCTGATAGGGAATTTCGGTGATGATGATCGCTTCGCGTTCCTTGCGGATGGTCTCGAATGCGACCTTGCCGCGCATCACGATCGAGCCGCGGCCGGTTGTGTAGGCGCTGCGGATGCCGGCTTTGCCCAGAATGATGCCGCCGGTCGGGAAATCCGGTCCGGTCACGATGGCGTTGAGATCGTCGATGCTCAGCGCCGGGATCGCCGATCAGCGCGACGCAGGCGTCGATCAGTTCGCCCAGATTGTGCGGCGGAATATTGGTGGCCATGCCGACGGCGATGCCGCCGGCGCCGTTGACCAGCAGATTGGGAAAGCGCGCCGGCAGCACCACCGGCTCGTGCTCGTTGCCGTCATAATTGGCCTGGAAGTTGACGGTGTCCTTGTCGATGTCGTCAAGCAGCGCCATCGCGGGCTTGGCCAGCCGGCATTCGGTGTAGCGCATGGCCGCCGCCGGATCGCCGTCGACCGAGCCGAAATTGCCCTGCCCGTCGATCAGTTGCAGGCGCATGGAGAAATCCTGCGCCATGCGCACCAGCGCGTCGTAGATCGCCTGGTCGCCGTGCGGGTGATATTTGCCCATCACGTCGCCGACCACGCGCGCCGATTTGACGTATTTCTTGTCGGGCGTGTGGCCCTGCTCGTTCATCGAATAGAGGATGCGGCGGTGCACCGGCTTCAAGCCGTCGCGCGCATCCGGCAGCGCCCGCGACACGATCACGCTCATGGCGTAATCGAGATACGAGCGCTTCATCTCCTCGGTGATCGAGACGGGCCGGACATCGGAGGGATTGCCGTCCCCCGATTTCGGATTTTCAACGTCGGACAAAGCTGGTTTCCCGTGGGTATTTTACGGACTGATTTTCATAACTGATTCACCGCCCGCGATGCCATCCGAATTAGCGCCCGATACAGGCTATTATTCTATTATATTTCAATAGCTTATAAGAGTTTTGCAAAGCCGCGCGGCCGGCCTCGAAATGGCCGCCTATCGCCGCGGTTTCGCAGCCCATTTGACCCCGCCGAAAGCGACCGCTACGCGAAGCCCATGCCGGTCGAATTCCTCATCTCCGCGCTGGTCACGCTGGTGGTCGTGGTCGATCCGCTCGGCCTGGTGCCGGCCTTCATCGCCATCACCAACGACCTGCCCGAGCGTGCGCGCCGCAGGGTGGCGCTGCGCGCCTGTCTGAACGCGGCGGCTATTCTCGCCGGCAGCACGCTGATCGGCGACTGGCTGCTGCGCACGCTGGCGATTTCCCTGCCGGCTTTCCGCATCGCCGGCGGCTTGCTGCTGTTCTCGATCGCCTCGGAAATGGCGTTCGGCGTGCGCATCAACCGGCAATCGCGCGAGGCCGAGGAGGCGATCGACGAGCACGTGCGCAACATCGCCGCCTTCCCGCTCGCCATTCCGCTGATGGCGGGCCCCGGCGCGATCACCGCCACCGTGCTGCTGGCTGGCCGCGCCGCCGGCGAGCCGCTGCACTTGGCCATTCTGCTCGGCGTCGTCGCCGTCGTGCTGGCGCTGTGCCTGCTCGTGTTCATCCTGGCCGCGCGCATCATGAGGCTGCTCGGCACCACCGCCAACGTCGTCATGTCGCGCCTGCTCGGCGTGCTGCTGGCCGCGCTTGCCGTGCAATACGTGATCGACGGCGCCCGCGCCGCGCTGGCGGGGTGATTAGTTATCTGTCATGGCCGGGCTTGTCCCGGCCATCCATGTCTTAGCCTTTAAAAGAAAGACGTGGATGCGCGGGTCAAGCCCGCGCATGACGGCCTTAAAGCCACTCCCGCTCAGAACGGAATCTCGTCGTCCATGTCGGCCGACTTGCCGGCGCCGGCCAGCGCCGGCTTGCGCTCGCGCGCCGCGCTCGGGCCGCTGGAGCCGAAGTCGTCCCCGCTGTCGGCACTCGCACCGCCGCCGCCGCGCGTATCGAGCATGGTGAGCTGCGAATTGAAGCCCTGCAGCACCACTTCGGTCGAGTAGCGGTCGTGGCCGTCCTTGTCCTGCCATTTGCGCGTCTGCAGGGAGCCTTCCAGGTAAACCTTCGAGCCTTTCTTGAGGTATTGCTCGGCGATCCGGCACAGGCCCTCGTTGAAGATCACCACGCGGTGCCACTCGGTTTTTTCCTTGCGCTCGCCGGTGGTCTTGTCGCGCCAGCTTTCCGAGGTGGCCACCCGCAAATTCGCGATCGGACGGCCGTCCTGGGTGCGGCGAATTTCCGGATCCGCACCGAGATTGCCGATCAGGATCACCTTATTGACGCTACCTGCCATGATGCTCTCCGCCTGACGACATGCGGTCCTGGCGGCCTGTCGCAAGCCGCCGCCGGTCGCCGTTGATGGAGCCGCCTGCCGCCGGCGGCCCCTGGAATGACTGCTCACCCTAGACCTCGCCCGGGGTGCGGCAAGCTCGTTCGGCCTTAATCCACAGGCCTTCTGCGGCCCGCGGCCGTTGCCCGCGGATCACGACCCGCAAGATTGTTCTTGTTATGTTCTAGCCGATATTTGACGCCCTGGCAACCGTTCCGGCGCGCGGCGGGGGCAAATTGCAATAACTGCAACGGCGGGTCGGCAGCCGGCTGCGGCCGCCCGCCAATCTCACTTGGCCGCAGCCGCCTTGAGCTTGCGCCGGTCGTCATAGACCTGTTCGGCCGAAAGCTTCTTTTGCCGCAGCGCCGCCACCGTCGCCGCGTCGATCGCCGGCATATTGCTCGGCCGCAGGCTCGCATTGCCCCAGCTGTTGCGCACATAGGCCACCACCGCCGCGATCTCCTGATCGCTGAGCACGTCGAGCGGCGGCATTTCGCTGTCGAAGTCATGGCCGCCGACGGCGATCTTGCCTTTCAACCCGAACAGCACCACGCGCACCGGAAAATCCCGCGCCAGGAAAATATCGCGATTGTGCGCCAGCGGCGGGAACTGGCCGGCGGCGCCCTCGCCTTTCGGCTGATGACAGACGGCGCATTGATCGGCGAACACGGCGGCGCCGTCGACCTTGGCCGGCGCTGCCGCAGGCGCGGCAGCCGCGGCGGCCGGCGGCGGATTGGGGCCGAGATAGGTTCCCAGGTATTCGAGGATCTTGGCGCGCTGATCGGGCGAAATACGCAGGCCGTATTGCTTCATGCTGTCGAGCAGGTCGTTCCAGGTGTCGCGCGGAACGCCCGCCGAACTCGATCAGATACTGCAGGTCATGGCAGGTGCGGCACTGGCCATAGACCAGCGCGCGGCCCGGCCCCGGCGGCAGGTCCAGACCGTCCGCGGCCCTGGCGTTCCCGGGCACCAGCGCAGCGACAGCAAATAGGGCGCAGCCGACGGCCCCGATGATGAGGGACGTCCCTCGCATGTCACACCCACTCCGATGAAAAGAAAACGGGGAGCGCCTTGCCGGCGCTCCCCTTGGGCTTCGACTAGACCGTGACTTCGACGCGATCGGCGCCGTTCCACTCGTAGCCGCGCGGATTCCAGCGCGTCAGACCGTCGACCGGCTGGCTGTCGCCCTTGCGCGTCGAAAGCGCGCGACATCAGCTCGTGCTTGCCGCCGCCGAGCTTGGCCTTCAGCGACCAATGGTGCCAGGCCCAGGGGCTTTCCGCCGGCTTGATGGTGGCTTCCTTCCAGCTCTTGCCGCCGTTGGTCGACACTTCGACCTTGGTGATCTTCGACATGCCGTCGTTGAACGCCACGCCGGTGATCTCGACCTCGCCCGCCTTCGGCTTGTCCTCGGGCAGCGGCGAGAAGATCACGCTCTTGATCTTGTGGCCGTAGGTCGGAACGCTGTTGTCGAGCGTGTAGTCATTGGCCTTGAACTTGGCCGGATCGGCCGGCAGTTGGTTCGGCATGCGATAGCCGACCGACTGGAATCCGCTCGGCGACTGCGCCGCGGCGTACAGCAGATAGGTCAGCATCTTCACGTTCATGTTGCCGTAATAGCCGGGGATGATCAGCCGCACCGGACCGCCATTGGTGGCCGGGATCGGCTCGCCGTTCATCTTCAGCGCCAGAATGGCGTGATCGAGCGCCGGGTCGTCGAGCTTGTAGCTCTTGGCGAAGTCGGTGCCTTCCGGCGTCGCCGGCTGGTCCCAGCCCTCGGCGGTCAGCCAGACCGCGGCCTTGCCCGGCACCATCTTCAGGCTGTCAAGGAACGGACGCAGCGGCACGCCTTCCCATTCCACATTGCCCATGCCGCCGTTGTGCCACTGGCCGCCGCCGACTTTCTGCTTGGCCGCATAGAAGGCGCGGCCGTTGCCGGCGCATTGCAGCACCGATACCCGCTTTTCCTGCGGCGCCTTCTGCAATTCGGCGATCGACACGTCGCGCGGCCGCTCCACCAGGCCGTCGACGCGCAGGTTCCAGTTCTTGACCATCTCGGCGGACGGCGCCGACGTGGTCGCATACCAGGCCGCATTGCCTTCATGCGGATAGTGGAAACGGTTGAACAGGATTTCCTTCGGCGTATGCGCGTATTTGCGCAATTCGCTGAGCGGGGTCTCCATCACGCCGAGTTTGGCGTTGTGAATGATCAGCCCGGCCTTCTTGCCGTGAATGATTTGCGCCGAATTGGGCGCGTCGGCCGCAAAACCGGCCCGGCCGAAGCCGAGCGTGAGCCCGGCCGCACCGGCGAGCGTGTTGAATTCACGCCGCGACAATTTGGGGAATCGTCGGTTGAGCATATCCCTTCCTCCGCTAGAAACTCCGCCAGCCAATGACTGGAAGCGCCCTGCCGGCCGTCCATCGAAGGCCGGGCGGGGCGCCGGAGTGGTTTGTTTTTTTACCCGTGACCGGGTTGGCAGCATGCCAATTTCGGAGACTGGGCAAATCGTGGAATAATTTCAACAAAAATATATGCTGTATTGCGAATATGTAATGTGTGTGCGGACTCCGCCAGGAGGCAGCGGCCGAGGCCGGCGCCCGCTCGCGAAACGCGCGCCCTATCCGGCGGATTTTCTCCGAAATTCAAGGTTTTCAACTGCCGCGCCTTTTGGCGGACTGGCAAAGCCGCACCGTTCTTACTACGTTCTGCCGACCATGCCCGAACGCCCCAGCAATCCAGCCCGTGACGCCCGCGCCATCACCATCCGCGGCGCGCGCGAGCACAATCTCAAGAACATCGACGTCGCCATTCCGCGCGACAGACTGGTGGTGTTCACCGGCCTGTCCGGCTCGGGCAAGTCGTCGCTCGCCTTCGACACCATCTATGCGGAGGGCCAGCGCCGCTACGTCGAGAGCCTGTCGGCCTACGCGCGGCAATTCCTCGAGATGATGCAGAAGCCGGACGTCGACCAGATCGACGGGCTGTCGCCGGCCATTTCCATCGAGCAGAAGACCACCTCGAAGAATCCGCGCTCCACCGTCGGCACCGTCACCGAGATCTACGACTACATGCGCCTGTTGTGGGCGCGCATCGGGGTGCCCTACTCGCCGGCGACCGGCTTGCCGATCGAGAGCCAGACCGTGTCGCAGATGGTCGACCGCGTGCTGGCGCTGCCGGACGGCACGCGCATCTACGTGCTGGCGCCGGTGGTGCGCGGGCGCAAGGGCGAATATCGCAAGGAGCTCGCCGATTTCCTGCGCAAGGGCTACCAGCGCGTCAAAATCGACGGCGCCTTTCACGAGATCGGCGAGGTCAAGCCGCTCGACAAGAAATTCACCCACGACATCGACGTGGTGGTCGATCGCCTGGTGGTGAAAGGCGACATCGCCACGCGGCTGGCGGATTCATTAGAGCAATGTCTCAAGCTCGCCGATGGCCTGGCCGTGGTCGAACTCGCCGACACCAAAGCGAGCGGCGCCGCCGCCAACCGCGGCCGCAACGCCAATGCCGAGCGGCTGATCTTCTCGGAGAAATTCGCCTGCCCGGTGTCCGGCTTCACCATTCCGGAAATCGAGCCGCGGCTGTTCTCGTTCAACAATCCGTTCGGCGCCTGCCCGGAATGCGGCGGGCTCGGGCTGGAGCAGCACATCGATGCCGGCCTGGTGATCCCCGATCCCGACGCCAGCTTGCGCAAGGGCGCCATCGCGCCCTGGGCGAAATCGTCGTCGCCCTATTACATCCAGACGCTCGACGCGCTCGCCAAGCATTTCCGCTTCACGCTCGACACCAAATGGAAGGACCTGGCCAAGAAGACCCAGGACGCGATCCTGTACGGCTCGGGCGAGGACGAGATCAAATTCATCTATGACGACGGCCTGCGCGGCTACACCACCAAGAAGCCGTTCGAGGGCGTGATCACCAATCTGGAGCGCCGCTTCAAGGAAACCGAAAGCGAGTGGGCGCGCGAGGATTTGCAGAAATATTTCACCGACGTGCCCTGCGCCGCCTGCCAGGGCGCGCGGCTCAAACCCGAGGCGCTCTGCGTCAAGATCGCGGGCAAGAACATCTCGGAAATCGCCGAACTGTCGGTCAAGCAAGCCGGCGAGTGGTTCACCGACCTGCCCAAGGATCTCACGCCAAGCAGATCGAGATCGGCACCCGCGTGCTGAAGGAAATCCGCGAGCGGCTGCAATTCCTGGTCGCGGTCGGCCTCGAATACCTGACGCTGGCGCGCGCCTCGGGCACGCTGTCCGGCGGCGAGAGCCAGCGCATCCGCCTCGCCTCGCAGATCGGCTCCGGCCTCACCGGCGTGCTCTACGTGCTGGACGAGCCCTCCATCGGCCTGCACCAGCGCGACAACGCGCGCCTGTTGGAAACCCTGAAGCGTCTGCGTGACCTCGGCAACACCGTGATCGTGGTCGAGCACGACGAGGACGCCATCCGCACCGCCGATCATGTGCTCGACATCGGCCCGGGCGCCGGCATCCACGGCGGCCACATCGTGGCGGAAGGCACGGTCGACGACATCATGGCCGCGCCGCGCTCCTGGACCGGCAAGTATCTCTCCGGCGAGCTCAGCGTGCCGGTGATCGAGCGCAAAGCCCCCAACAAGCGGCGCACCATCAAGGTGGTCAACGCGCGCGGCAATAATCTCAAGAACATCGACGCCGAAATCCCGCTCGGCCTGTTCACCTGCGTCACCGGCGTCGTCCGGCGGCGGCAAGTCGACGCTGCTGATCGACACGCTCTACAACGCGGTGGCGCGCAAGCTCAACGGCGCCTCGCTCGCGCCCGCCCCGCACGACCGCATCGAGGGCCTCGAGCACATCGACAAGATCATCGACATCGACCAGTCGCCGATCGGCCGCACGCCGCGCTCCAATCCGGCGACCTACACCGGCGCCTTCACGCCGATCCGCGAATGGTTCGCCGCCCTGCCCGAGAGCAAGGCGCGCGGCTACGAGCCCGGGCGCTTCTCGTTCAACGTCAAGGGCGGCCGCTGCGAGGCCTGCCAGGGCGACGGCGTCATCAAGATCGAGATGCACTTCCTGCCCGACGTCTACGTCACCTGCGACGTCTGCAAGGGCAAGCGCTACAACCGCGAGACGCTGGAGGTGCTGTTCAAGGGCAAGTCGATCGCCGACGTGCTCGACATGACGGTGGAAGAGGCGCTGGAGTTCTTCAAGGCGGTGCCGCGCGTGCGCGACGTGCTGGCGCTGCTGCACCGCGTCGGCCTCGACTACATCCATGTCGGCCAGCAGGCCACCACGCTGTCGGGCGGCGAGGCGCAGCGCGTCAAGCTCGCCAAGGAGCTGTCGAAGCGCGCCACCGGCCGCACGCTCTATATTCTCGACGAGCCCACCACCGGCCTGCATTTCCACGACGTGGCGAAGCTCCTCGACGTGCTGCACGAGCTGGTGGAGACCGGCAATTCGGTGGTGGTGATCGAGCACAATCTGGAAGTGATCAAGACCGCCGACTGGATCATCGACCTCGGCCCCGAAGGCGGCGACGGCGGCGGCGAGATCGTCGCGCAGGGCACGCCGGAGGATATTGTGAAGGTCGCGCGCAGTTATACCGGGCAGTTTTTGAAGCCGGTGCTGGGGCGGCGGGAGAATAAGCGCAAGAAGGGCGGGCAACAGGCGGCGGAGTAGCGAAATATTTGCCACTCGCTTTGGTTGTGCTAGCGTTTCGCACTCGAGGGGGAACGAAATGCGAGGCAAACCGGAAAGAATACGTGATCCTGTACACGATTTAATTGAGTTTTCACGCGACGACTTCGACCAAACGATTTGGGACGCGCTTGAATCCGCTGAATTTCAGCGGCTACGCCGTATCAAACAACTTGGCTTTTCTGAACTCGTCTTTCCAGGCGCAACTCACAGCCGTTTTGCTCATAGCGTAGGTGTGTTTCATACTGCACGCCGACTCTCAGCGTTGATACGGAATCGACTTCCTGATTCTTTTGATTTAAATCGGGCACGAATTGCTACCGCCGCCGCATTGGTCCACGATCTGGGTCATGGGCCGTTTAGTCACGCATTTGAAGACGCACTGAAGCGTCTCGGGGTCGCGAAACGACACGAGGACTGGACTGTCGCAATCGTGAGTGCAGACACTAAAGTCTCTGAAATTCTTTCGAAGTATGCGCCAGACTTTCAAAAATCAGTCGCCGAACTAATTGCTAGCGAAACTCCCGCTGACATCTATTCGGCAATCGTATCAAGTCAGTTTGATGCCGATCGGCTTGATTATGTTCGCCGCGATCGGTTGATGACCGGGGCCCAACATGGCGGTTTCGACTTTCCTTGGCTGATGGCAAATTTGGAAGTCGACAAGGTCACAATTTCACGGGACGGTGATGAGTATGGAGAAGTTGACAGCCTGATCTTAGGAAACAAAGCGTTTGAGGCAGCAGAAGAATATATTCTGGGCCTCTTTCATTTATATTTCACTGTCTACTTTCATAAAACGACGCGTGCAGCAGAAAAGATGTTGACAGCCATTTTGGTACGTTTGGCCTGCACCCGGTTCGGTTGACACCCGCCTAAGCTAATCCAGCCTGCTTCTCGAACTCCATAGGGCTCATATAGCCGATCGTCGAGTGCCGACGTTTTGGATTGTAGAAGCGCTCGATGTAGTCGAACACGTCGGCCTTGGCTTCATCCCGCGATCGGTACACCTTGCGCGCTGTTCGTTCGCTCTTCAGCGACGAGAAGAAGCTCTCCATCGCTGCATTGTCCCAGACATTACCCGAGCGGCTCATCGAGCAGACGACGCCGTGATCAGCCATCAGCCGCACCGCCTCAAGCTTGAACTCTCGCGTAAACTTCCGCCTCTCCATGACGAACCTCCGGTCCCATCAAAACACCTAACTCGGTGTCTTCGGAACCGGGTGCAGGCCACATCCGGTGGAAACATCAAAGGAAAAACGCGCCTTCAAAAGACGGCATACCTTTTGGAAGCGGGAGGAATTGGCTACGGGTTTGAGTTCGACTATCATTATTATGGGCCATACAGCGAAGAACTTGCCATTGCCGCCTTAGACGCTCAGGCACTAGTCATCTGGAATCAAAGATCGCCACATTATACGAGCGGGCTTTATCGCGGATGCAGGGGTTAGAGGCCGGCGCTGAACGCGCATGAAGGGACGAATTTGGAGAAGTCGCCGTTTTGCAAGGCAGTCCAAATGGACCAAATCTGCCGATCAAATCCTTGCCGTCGGTGACGCTCCAACCACAAAGCACAGCAAACATTATGCGGCGAACTTTAAATTCACGTGACTAGGCCTTATAGAAGCTAATCCAGAATCTGGAACTTCAGCGTTGTTATATGGATTGCCAAAGGACGGTGAAGAGGTTGCAAAAGACTCTGCTTTTTCGAAACGCCAATGTTTCTTAGCCAAACTCGCAGCCTATGATACGACCACACTGGAATTGGCTGCGACGGCAGACTTTTTGGCAAAAAATGGCTTCAAGGATGATCCCTGGTCAGAAACCAAACGGCGCAAATCAATAAAGGCGACCGAGGAACGAATTTCCAAAGCGAAACAATTGCTCGCCGAGCTTTAGCAAGCGTAGGGTGGGCTGAGCGCAGCGAAGCCCACCATCTCAATCTTTGCAGCATCGTTCACCGTGGGCACGGCGCAGCGCGCTTTTGCTCACCCTACTCGCTCCCCGCCCTCACCCAATGGTCGTATCGCTGTAATGTTCGAGCGCGTGCATCGCCTCGTCGGCCAGCGTCTTGAGGATCATAAAGAACACCAGCGCAACATGCGGTCCCGCGAAAAAGGCCCCGAACACGATGAACGCATGCATCGGCATGATGCGGATATACGGGAAAAACATCATGCTGCCGATGTTCGGAATGCGCTTGGGCACGCGGTTGCGATTCATGACATACGAAAAAAGATGGTTGCCGAAAAACGCCGCCCCCGACACCAGCACATCCGGCCAATAGGGCCTGCCCTCGCTCGCAGGATAAATCCGGCATAGACGGCGTGGAAGATTCCATAATGGGCCAGAAAGAACACGACGACTTTCCATTGCGTCGCCCGGGTCGGCTCGACCGAATGGTGGTTCATTTTGAACCCTTCGGTGCTGAAGACCTTCAGATCCAGAATCTTTTTCGCCTGGAAAATTCCGATGATGACGCTTTGCAGCAGGTAGCTCGCCAGGATGGTGGGGAGCGACCACTCGTCCCTGACGGCGAAAACAATGACGCCGAGATTGACGGCGAGCAGCGACAGCGCGGACGGCGAAAACAGCGCGTTCATGTCCGCCTCCGTTCGCGCCGCGCCCGGGCGCCGTTAAAATTTATCCCCGCCGAATTCGGGAATAGCATCAGCCAATTGCGCCCCATTTCAAAAAACTTATCCCCGCCCTTTCATCTAGGCCATATAATCCTCATCGCCTGACCCCGTGAGGGGACGCGAACCGGTTGCACCGTTCGTGGGGTTCGGGCCGGCGCCCGCGGGCGTGGCTTCGCAGGCCGCGCACCCGGGAGGCCCCGGCCAGCCGTCCGGCCCCACGACGGGGGTCTGCCTTCAATGGCTGGACGCGGCGGAAACGAAGGGCGGCGGAAGCTGCCCGGATCGGGGGCCCAGCAGGGCTCCGTTTCCGCCCGGAAGTTACGGCGCCGGGGACAGAAATCGCTGCGACGGCGCGCCGAGAGGCGCCACGTGTCCGATAAGGACGCGTGCACAGACGGACTGGTTGCGCCGCCCGGCGCGCCGTCCCCCTCGCTCTTTATGAGCGGGGGCCTGTCCCCGCGAAAGCGGGGATCGACTCCCCGGCGCCCGCTGAGAACGATGGGGCCTGCCCCAATGAGACACTTCTAGCGAGCCGCAACTCCGGCCTCTGGCGAGGAGCGAGCGCGCAGCGCTGCGTCTGACATGGGCCTGTCCCCTCAGTTCGGTCGCCGCTGCGCGGGCACTCCTCGCAAGATGGAGAGCGATCGGTTGCACAGCACCAAATGAGATGCCCGAATGCACGGGCACCGACTTCCGCGCCCGCAGCGATCGCATCTCCCACAAGAGGCTGGCCGCGCCGGCGCAGCGCGCACCAACGCTGGCGTCGTCGGCCGCGGAATAATGGACAGCGCCCGGGAAACTGGCGATCATGGCGGCCGGGTCGCGGTCGCGCGGGGCTTTCAGGATGCGTCGTCTCGTTCTGCTTCTTGGCCTCATCGGCGCCGTCGCGGCGGGCGCCGCGCATGCCGACGCCTTGCGATTTCCGCAAAACGGAAAGCACGCCTTCCAGGTCGATTTGCCGAAAGGCTGGCGGTCGAAGGCGGACACAAGCGGCGGGCTGCTGCTGGTGCCGCCCTATCCGCACGCGGTGATCTACATCGGCATCCTGGCGGACGACAAATATCGCGACCAGCCGGACAGCGCGGTGGCCGGCGAAGTCGCCAAGATCGCCGGCATCGAGCATATCGACGGCCAGGGCCCCGCGCGCATATCGGACCCGAAGGGCGCGGTGTTTTACAAGGGCACGACCTTCAACGGCAGCATCCCGGCCAAACGCGGGCTGGCGCGCAAGGCGAAAATCGTGCTCGTGCGTCTGCAACCGAATGTCTGGGCGCAGGTCTGGATTGTCACGCAGCCGGGCATCAATGCCGTCGAGTTCGCCGCGCTCGATCGGGTCCTCAACGGCCTGACGCTCATCAGCGAACCCTGATGCGGGCGCCGTGACGGCGGCGGCGGTGCGGCCGCGTTGCGGGCTACTGGGCCTGGTGGCCGAGCGCCTCGACCTCGCGCAGCCATTGCTTGCGCGTCTCGTCGCCGACCGCCTCGATCATGCCGTAGATGGTGGAGCGCACCGGCCAGACGCCGATCAGATGCAGGATGTTGCGCCTGAGCAGTTTGAGCGCATGCGCGCCGTAGTACCAGCGATAGAACCAGCCCGGCATCCCCATGGTCATGATGATGCGCGCCGATTTTCCCTTGAAGATTTTCCAGCTGGCCTTGCCGCCGCTTCTTTGGATCGCCAGCAGGTCGGGCTGCAGCACGCGCTCGATGAAGCCCTTCATGATCGCCGGCATGTCGCCGGCCCAGAGCGGAAACACGAACACCAGGTGGTCGCTCGCCTGCAAGGCCTGGCGCGCCGCCACCAGGTCGGGCTCGAGCGGCTGTTCGCGGTGGTAGCCTCCGCGCAGGATGGCGTCGAAATTCATGCGCGCGAGCAGAAACAGCTTGGCCTCGTGCCCGCCGCTTTGGGCGCCGCGCAAATAGGCCTCACCCAGCGCCGCGCTATAGCTGTCGTGCATCGGGTTGCCGACCACGATGGCGATTTTCGACATGCGGCGTCCCCCGCTGGCTTCGGAAATAACAATAGCCGCGCGATCGCGTTCCGCTTTGACATGGCGCAATCGGCGCGGCATGGCTTTACCGCCATGCGCAAGCGCACCGTCATCGTCCGCGACAAGATGCAGAACGGCTACCGCTACGTGTTGAGCGCTGCCGTCGGCCGCGGTTTCGATCCCGAGTTCAAGCCGCAACTGACGCCGGCCGAGATGCTGCGGCTCGGCGTGTTCGGCGGCAAATACATGACCGACTGCCGCCGCGAATTTCCCAGGAGCTGGTTCGCGCGCGCCAAGCTCGCGAGCGCCGGACGCGACCCGGCGCTTAATTTCTTCGGCGTCGATGCCAGCCAGCCGCTGTCGGAATGGCGGCGCAAGGGCTGGATCCACCCGGACGATCCGCGCGGCTGGTTCCAATGGTATTGCCGCTACTATTTGGGCCGCCGCATGGAACAAGAGGACCGCCGGCAGATCGCGCGCTGGAAGGCGATCCGCCGCCATCTGCGGCAAATCCAGAAGAACTGCGAACCGGGCGACTTGCTGTGCCGGCGCCGCCAGCGCCAAGCGCTGCTGCACTGGGCTTATGACAGCCGCAAAATTTGAAAGGCCCCTTTGTGCTATTCCGCCGCGACCGCGCGCGGGCGCGCCACGCGTTTGTTCCAGCGCGCGCACACGAAATCGATCCCGACCACCACAAGTCCCGCACCGAGCACCTGCCAGCCCGGCCGGATGCCGACATCGAAATCGAACACCACATCGAGCACGCGCATCGGCGAAACATGGAACGCAATGCCGATGCCGACCGCCTCGCCGATAAATGTGAGCAGCGACACCGCGACGCTGAGCGCGAGCAGCGTCAGCGTGGACAATTCACCTGCGTCTTGCCACCAGGCGACCAGCCGGTATGCGAGCAGCCACAAGAACAGGCTGGCGGCGAAGACCGGCACCGTAACGTCGGCCTTGGTCTGCTGGAAATAATGAATGAGCGCCAGCAGCACGATGCCGTAGACCGCCTGGTGCAGCCGCCGCCAGCGCAATGGCCCCAGCCGGCGCACCATACCGTCGGTCGAGGTCGCGGCCAGCGTCGCCAGGCCGAGCCAGGCCGTGCCGCCAACGATGGGATACCAACGATGGCTGATTTCGTGCACGACCTTGCCGAGGTCGAACATCTGATCGGCGGTGAACAGCGTGAGATGGGTCGCGATATAACAAAAGGTGCCGACGCCTAGCATGCGGCGCACGTCGATCAGGTTGCCGTAACGCGCGATGCGGCGCAGCGGTGTCACCGCCAAGGTTACGCCCAGAAATACCAGCGCCCAGAAGCCGGCGCGGTGGATCAGGTCGTTGAGCGGGCGGGCGCCGTGCACGATGCTCTGCATATCGACCAGTGCCTTGGCGAGCGGGAACAGCAGCAGTGCGAGCATGCCAACGCGCAATGGCGATAGGCGGCCGCGCCGGTCGCGCCAAAGCTGCCAGGCAGCCCTCATTGTGTCTGCCCAGCCACTAGGCGACTGCCCGCAAAATAGCCGGCCGACATACGCAAGGGTCCCGCATCACATTGCGCGCTTGCGCCCACCGCGCTGAGATCGTCGTCATATTCGGCGGTTTTTGTCGGTTGCATAACAGTTATTCCGCGCCGGACCGCGTTACCTATCGGTTGGCCTGGATCGTGCTAGCATTTTTCTGTTCACACGATTCGTCACAACCGATCACAAGGTTGGGCGCAAGGAGCCGCTCTGGAGCGAACCAGCGGCTATTTGCTGATGCCTGGGAGGAGCAACCAAGAGACGCTGAGCCGGGAGGTTTTTATGGAGGCCACCCATGCCGCGCACTCTTATGCGCTCCCTGCTTGTACTGGCCGTTGCCCTGGCTAGCTCCGCAGCCTTCGCTCACGACACCTGGATCAACCGCGGCGCTTATAAAAACCCCGCCGGCGAATGGTGCTGCGGCGCCGAAGACTGCGGCGTCGTTTCGCCGAGTGCCGTGAAAACCGTCAGCGGCGGCTATTCTCTGCGCGGCCCGGTCACCTATGGCGAAGCCGTCACCGGCAATGCAGCCGACGGCCCGACGCACCAGGAAAATGTCAACGAGGTCGTGCCCTACAGCCAGTCGCTGCCCTCGCCCGATGGCGCCTATTGGCGCTGCAAACGGCCGGATGGCTCGCCGCGCTGCTTCTTCGCGCCGCCGCCCGGAAGCTGAAACTCATACTGGACTGTCGCGCCGTTTACACCCGCGGCAGCGGACGGCCGCCGGCCGTGCGCGAAGGCACTTTCACCCAGGCCTCGCCATCGAGCGCGATCTCGCCATCGACCGTGCAGGTGCAGGTCAGCCGCGCGCGGCATTTCTCCGGCATCAATTCGGCCACCGCTACGCTCACCTCGACGGTGTCGCCGATTTTCACCGGCGCGCGGAAATTCAATGTCTGCGAGATGTAGACCGCGCCCGGACCCGGCAGCCGCGTGCCGAGCACCGCCGAGATCAGGCTAGCGGTATAGAGGCCGTGGGCGATGCGGGTGCCGAATGGCGTCTTGGCCGCGAAATGTTCGGACAGATGGATCGGATTGCGGTCGCCAGTGACTTCGGCGAAGCCGACCACGTCGGACGACGCCACGGTTTTGGATAAGCGCTCGGTCATGCCGACCGACAGATCCTCGAAATACAGCGTCTGCAATGTCAGCATCGTCATGCGCCCGTGGCTATTTGCGGCCGGCACACCGCCCATAACAGGCCGATCAGCACCACATTGATCAGCGCCAGCACCGTCAATACACCGATGGTCGCATCGGCTCCACTGGCCTCGATCAGCAACGCGCCGGCCGACGGCGCCAGCGCCTGCACGATCAGGCTGGGGAACGCCAATTTGCCCATCAGCCGTGGAAAACGCACGGGTCCGAACAACGCCAGCGGAAGCGTGCCGCGCCCGATCCAGGAAATACCGTAGCCGGCGCCGTAAAGCAGGATGACGATCACCAGGACCGGAAATCGGCCGACCAGCAGCAGCAGGCCCACGGCCATCAAGCCGCAGGAGCCGATCATGGTCCAGATCGGGTGGTAGCGGTTGCCGAACAGGCGCTCCACCACGCGGGCGCCAACCTGCGCCGGGCCGAACAGCGTGCCCAGGCTCACCGCCACCGCAAAGTCCACACCCCTCGCCTGCAAAAAGATCAACAGATGCACCACTACGATCGAACCGATGCCGGCGGCGAACGAAAGCACGAGCGCGAGCAGCGCGAAGATCAGGGTTTCATGGGCGATGCGCGCCGGCGCGACGGATTGCGCGGCGTCGGCGGCCGCCGTGACCGCGGCAACGGCTTTCGGCGCGCGCCGGATCACCGCCATCTGCAGCGGCATGGCAACGACCAGATGCAGCGCGGCATAGATGAAACAAGCGCTGCGCCAGCCGGCATGCTCGATCATGAAGGCGCTCAGCGGCCAACAGACGGTGCTGGCAAATCCGCCGAACAGCGTGAGATTGGTGATCGGTCCGCGCGCTTCGCTGCCGTACAGACGGCCGAGCGCGGCGAACACCGCATCGTAGAGCCCGGTACCCATACCGATGCCGAGCAGCACCCAGGCCAGCAGGTAAACAGGCAGGTCCGGCGCCAGACCGATGCCGGCGAGGCCCGCGGCATAGAACAACGAACTCGCCAACAGCACCGGGCGCCCGCCATGCAGATCAATCACGCGCCCGACTTGCGGCGAGATCAGGCCGGCCACCAATAGACCGATCGAGGTGCCGCCGACCACGTAGCCGAGCGACCAGCCGGTATCGGCGACAATCGGCCCGGCGAATACCGCCGGAAAATAGAACGACGTGCCCCAGGCCAGGATTTGCGCCATGCCCAGCGCGGTGATGACGACGCGGCGGTCGAGCGGGCGCGCCTCTGCTTGCAGTGCCAAAACGCTGAGTTCCTTCGGTCGCCGTGCGGGCCGGCAATCTACACGATGCTGCCCTTTTTTGCGGCCGGAGCAGAGGGCGGCTCGTTTGCGGGTGGCGCCGGGCCAGCCACCGCCTGCTCCGGTAAAAATGACCGAAAATGGCCGTTGTTGTTAATAATCAGTTGCTTAAGCTATGCGTTTTTCGCATTACTGCGGCGCAACATTATTGCTTTTCAAGTGCGGGAACATCCCTATTTTCCGGGTAACCAAATCACCGGCGTGAGCGCCGGAATCACGAGAAAGAGGCCCGTTATGTTTGCCAATCTTGTCCGCGCGATTCGGCAGTGGAAGCGCTACAATCAAAGCTTGACCGAGCTGTCTCGCTTGGGCGACCGCGAACTCGCCGATATCGGCATCAGCCGCAGCGACATTCCGCGGGTGGCCTGGAACGCGACCCACCGCCGCTAAGCCTGCCCCCTAATCTGCTCGAAAGCGCCCGCGCACGTGTGCGGGCGTTTTCGCGTCTGCCGTCAGGTTGCCGGGTTCAAGGTGGACGCCTAGCTTATTTGGATGACCCTGAAATCTGTGCACATCATCGGCGGCGGCCTCGCCGGCTCGGAAGCCGCCTGGCAGCTGGCGCAAGCGGGCGTGCCGGTGACCTTGCATGAAATGCGTCCGCTGCGCGCGACCGCCGCGCACAAGACCGACGGCTACGCCGAATTGGTCTGTTCCAATTCATTCCGTTCCGACGACAAGGATCACAACGCCGTCGGCCTGCTGCATGAGGAAATGCGCCGGCTCGGCTCGCTGGTTATGCGCGCGGCAGACAGCCATCAGGTACCGGCAGGCGGCGCGCTGGCGGTCGACCGCGACGGCTTTTCCGCTGCCGTTTCGGCGGCACTCAACGCGCATCCGCTCATCACGCTCGAGCGCGGCGAAGTCACGCGGCCGCCGGACGACTGGGGCAGCGTCATCATCGCGACCGGCCCGCTGACCTCGCCCGATCTCGCCGCCGCAGTCCGCGCGCTGACGGCCGAGGACGCGCTCGCCTTCTTCGACGCCATTGCCCCGATCGTGCATCGCGAGTCGATCGATCTGGAACAGGCCTGGTTCCAGTCGCGCTACGACAAGGCCGGCCCGGGCGGCTCGGGCGCCGACTACATCAATTGCCCGCTCTCACGCGAGCAATATGACGCCTTCATCGACGCGCTCATCGCCGGCGACAAGACCGTGTTCCACGATTGGGAAGCCTCGACGCCCTACTTCGATGGCTGCCTGCCGATCGAAGTGATGGCCGAACGCGGGCGCGAAACGCTGCGCCACGGTCCGATGAAACCGTTCGGCCTGACCAACCCGCGCCGGCCCGAGGTGAAGCCTTATGCGGTCGTGCAACTGCGCCAGGACAACAGGCTCGGCACGCTGTTCAACATGGTCGGCTTCCAGACCAAGCTGAAACATGCCGAGCAGGTGCGCATCTTCCGCACCATTCCCGGATTGCAGAATGCGGAATTCGCCCGCCTCGGCGGCCTGCACCGCAATACCTTCCTCAATTCGCCCAAGCTGCTCGACCGGACGCTGCGGCTGAACGCCAATCCGCGCTGGCGCTTTGCCGGCCAGATCACCGGCTGCGAGGGCTATGTGGAATCCGCCGCCATCGGCCTGCTTGCCGCGCGCTTTGCTGCCGCGGAGCGGCGCGGCGAAACGCTTAACCCGCCCCCGCCCACCACGGCGCATGGCGCGCTGCTCGCCCACATCACCGGCGGCCATATCGAGACCATCGACGCCGGCCCGTCCTCGTTCCAGCCGATGAATGTGAATTTCGGCCTGTTCCCGCCGATCGCCGCACCGCCGACGCCCGAAGGCCGTAAATTCGGCCGCGGCTCGGCCAAAAACCTGGCGCGCAAATCGGCGCTGAGCACCCGCGCGCTCGCCGATCTCGCGCGCTGGATTGATGGCGAACTGCCGGCGGCTGCCGCGGCGGAATAAAACTCAAGCGCTGAATATCCGGCGCGGAGCGCGCGCCGCGCGCCACAGCTGCCATTGCCGGCGCCAGGGCGATGCCGCCTCAAACTGGAATGGCTCATATCCGCTGCGTTCCATCCGGCGCAGCGCCGGCCCGATGAGCGCGGCCGGCAATAGCGCGGGCAGAATTTCCGGCGGCGCCGCCGCCAGTTTCGTTTGCGCCGCCGCCAGATGCCGGCGCGCCAGGTCACGCAGTTCGCCGAGCGCGGCGCGCAGCGGATCGCTGCCCTGACCGGCGAAGATCTCGTTTGGGTCGGCGCGATGGCGCGTGAGCAGGTCGAGCGGCAGATAAAGCTGCCGGCGCGACGTATGCCGCGGCAGGCCGTGCAGAACGCCGGCGACGGTATAGGCGATGCCGGCATCCAATGTCAGCAATTCGGCCGGCGCGCCGCCGCCGCCGAGAATCTCGGCGGCCATGGCGAACAGCGCCGACTGCGTCTTGATGCCGTAGATTTCGAGATCCGTCACCGTCGCCATCGGCTCGTCGTAGAGGTCGAAAGCGCGCGCATCGAGCAAGGCGATGAGCCGGTCGCTCCCTAATCGATAACGCGCCAGCGTTTCGCGCAAAGCCGCCGCCACCGGATGCGCGGCCGCCTCGCCGTCGCGCTCGCCGGCGAGCACCTCGCGCCACCATTGCAGGCGGATTTCGCCAGGCATCGGCTCGCGCGCGAGATCCCGCACCCGCGCGATCTCCCCATTGAAGGCATAAAGCGACCACAGCGCGTCGCGATGAACCGCCGGCGCAAACAACGTTGCCAGATAACGATCCCGGTCGGCTTCGCGCACCAGCGCGGCGCAGTGCTCGAAATGGGTCTGCATGCGACCAATCTAGCTTAGTCGACCGCGATCAGTCCCGCAGCCACGCGGCGCTTTTCCCCCAGCAGGATATTGTAGGTCTGCGCCGCCGGTCCGGTGCCCAGGCAATCGACCGTGATCGACAAGGCGCGAAAGCGCGCCCGCAGCGGCGCCGGCAAGGCGTAGGGATCGCGGCCGGCGCCGATAAGAAACAGATCGAGCGCCTGCGCGCGTTCGAACACCGGCGCCAGCGCGGCTTCGCTCAATTCGGCGACGCTGCCGACCGGCCAGGCCCAGATGCCGTCCGGCAGGCACAGCAGAGAGCCGCGGTGCGACATGTTGCCGAAGCGAAAGCCGCCATTGCCGTAGGCATCGATCGACACCGGGTAAGGCAGATGCGGGGCAGCGGGCAAGCCTCGGTCATCCTTGGCGCCGTCGGCCATGGCCTTACGGTCGATCGCTTTTATTGCTGGACGCCGTCATCGCATCGCGCCCGATGCCGACGCCGAGATAGATCAGGATCGGCGAGGCAATGAACACCGATGTATAGGTGCCGACCAGCACCACGCCGAACATCATGGTGGCGGTAAATGAGTGGATTGCCTGCCCGCCGAACAACAGCAGCGACAGCAACGCCAGGCTGACGGTGACGTGGGTGATCACCGAACGCGACAGGGTCTGGTTCACCGAAGCATTGAGCAAATCCGGCATCGGCATGCGCTTATAGCGCCTGAGCATTTCGCGAATTCGGTCGTAGATCACCACGGTGTCGTTGAGCGAATAGCCGAGAATGGTGAGCAGCGCCGCGATGCTGGTGAGGTCGAAATCGATCTGCGTGACCGACATGAATCCGATGGTCAGCACGATATCGTGCACGTTGGCGATCATGGCGCCGAGCGCAAACTGCCATTCGAACCGGAACCAGAGGTAAATGAGAATGCAGAAAATCGCCAAGCCCAGTCCGATGACCCCATAGGACAGCAATTCGCCCGACACGCGCGGGCCCACCACTTCGACCCGGCGGTAATTAACCGCAGTGCCAAGCGTGGCGCGCACTTTGCTCACCGCCGTCTGCTGGGCCTTTTCGCCGCCCGGCTGCTCGGCAATCCGAATCAGCACGTCATCGGGCGCGCCGAATTGCTGCAACTGCACCTCGCCCAGGCCGAGCGCGCTCAACGCGGAGCGCATGGTGGAGAGATCGGCCGGCCCCGCCTTGGTTTGCACTTCGATCAGCGTGCCGCCCTTGAAGTCGATACCGAAATTTAGCCCGTGGAAAAAATAGAGCGAGATCGCCAGGATCGACATCAGCGCCGAAATAGGAAAACTGATGCGCCGGAAGCGCATGAAATCGAATTTGGTATCGTCGGGTACGATGCGAAGCAGGCGCAACGGTCATTTCTCCTGGCGCATGGTCTTGTCCGAAAACCGGTTTCCACTTTTCGGAATCATGCGCGTTCCTAAATGGGCACGCGTTGGGGACGCCGCCAGCGCACCCAGGTGGCGACGATCAGCCGCGTCAGGGTGAAGGCGGTGAATACCGTGGTGATGATGCCGATGCCGAGCGTCACCGCGAAGCCGCGCACCGGGCCGGTGCCGATATAAAAGAGCACGGCGGCGGCGATGAAGGTGGTGATGTTGGAATCGAGGATGGTGGCGAGAGCGCGGCTGAAGCCGGCGTCGATGGCGTTGATCGGCGTGCGGCCGCCGCGCACTTCCTCGCGGATGCGCTCGTAGATCAGCACGTTGGAGTCGACCGCGATACCGACCGTGAGCACGATGCCGGCGATGCCGGGCAAGGTCAGCGTGGCGCCGAGCATCGACAATACGCCGAAGATCATCGCGACATTGATCGCCACCGCGATATTGGCGAACAGGCCGAATAGCCCGTAGGTGGCGAGCATGAAGACGATCACCATCGCCGCCCCGACATAGGACGAGATCTTGCCTTTGGCGATCGAGTCGGCGCCAAGGCCGGGGCCGACCGTGCGCTCCTCGATGATGGTGAGCGGGGCCGGCAATGCGCCGGCTCGCAGCAGGATCGCGAGATCGTTGGCGCTCTGGACCGTGAAGCTGCCGGAAATCTGCCCCGAGCCGCCGAGAATCGGCTCGCGAATGACCGGCGCCGAGATCACTTCGTTGTCGAGCACGATGGCGAACGGCTTGCCGACATTCTCCTGCGTCACCTGCGCGAATTTGCGCGCGCCGCTGGTGTTGAAGCGGAACGAAACGATCGGCTCGTTGGTACGCTGGTCAAAACCGGGCTGCGCGTCGGTGAGATCGCCACCCGACACCAGCACGCGCTTCTCGACCAGATAGGGCGTCTTCGGCTGGCTCGCGCTGTACAGGAGATCGTCCTCCGTCGGCACGCGGCCTTGCACGGCCTGTTCCGGCGACGTCCCGGTGTCGACCATGCGGAAATCAAGCTTGGCGGTCTTGCCGAGCAACTGCTTGAGCCGGGTCGGATCCTGCAGGCCGGGAACCTGCACGAGAATGCGGTCGGTGCCTTCGCGCTGAATCAGCGGTTCCACGGTGCCGAGCTCGTTCACGCGCCGCTCGATAATCTGGATCGACTGATCGACCGATTGGCGAACCCGCTCGATGATCGCCGGATCGGTCAGCGTGAGCCGGATCAGCCCGCCGGTTTCGGTGGTGACGTCGAGGGTGCGCTGCCCAGTGGCGCTGAGGATGCCGCCGAGCGGCAGCGACAGGGCGCGCAGCTTTTCCAGCGCCTGATCCGCGTTGGCGCCCTCGCGGATGCGCACTTCGGCGCCGTTGCCGCGCACCACCAGCCCGGTGTAGCCGATACGCGCTTCGCGCAGCACGCGGCGCATGTCGTCGCGCAGCGCTTCCAGCATTTCCTTGCGCACGGCTTTGGTATCGACCTCGAGCAGGATGTGCGAGCCGCCCTGCAAATCGAGGCCAAGCACGACGTGGCGCTGCGCCCACTTCGGCCAGCTCTGGACAAACTTTTCGGGCAGGAAGTTGGGGACGGCGAACAGGCAAATGAACAATGCCGTTAAAACAATCGCCGCCGCTTTCCAGCGCGTAAAATAAAGCATGATGTCCCGACTTAGCCCGGAAAACTAGATTTGAAAAACGCTGCCACGGCGATCAGCCGGCCGCCGCCTCGTCCTTCACCGGTTCACCTTTGGCGCGAACGTCGGTGACCATCTGCCGCATCTGGCGGATACGCACGTCGTCCGCATATTTCGATTTCAATCTGGTCGTCATCAATCACCTTGGTGACCTTGCCGATGAGCCCGCCGTTGGTGATGACGGTGTCGCCCCGCCGAACGTTCTTGACCATATCCGCGTGCTGCTTCGCCCGCTTTTGCTGCGGACGCAGGATCAGGAAATACATGATCACGAATATCAGCGCGAACGGCAGCAGCGACATCAGCATGCCGCCGCTATCGCCGCCTGCCCCGCCAAACAGCGAGCCTTGCGCTAACGCCGGCGAAATGAACATCGAAGCTTCCCTTGCGTGGTTTTAGAGGCACGCCGGGCAAGCGTCCCGGCCCGCCATCAGAGGCGTAATTTCGCGCGGACTATAGCGGCCGCCGCCCCAATTGCAACGCCGCACAACCCCTCAAAAGCGGCCATTTTTAGCCACTTACGCGTCAGCCCGCTTGCGGGGGGAACGCTGGCCCGCTAAGAGCAGCGCACTTTTCAAAAGCAGCCTCCATGGCGAAATCGAAAACCAAGCCGCAGCGCGGTCCCAAATCCAAGCCGAAGCTGGCCGCCCCGGCCGCTGGCAATGGCGACGTGCTCACGCGCATTGCCAATGCGCTCGAACGGCTGGCGCCGCAACGCGCCATCGCGCCCGACCTTGCCGGCGCAGACGCCTTCATCTGGCATCCCGACGGACGCCGCCTGGCGCCGGTGGCGCACGTCAACCGCGTCGAGATGTCGCTGCTCAAGGGAATCGACCGCGTGCGCGACGTGCTGATGGAGAATACCGAGCGCTTCGCCAAGGGGCTGCCGGCCAACAATGCCCTGCTGTGGGGCGCGCGTGGCATGGGCAAGTCGTCGCTGGTGAAAGCGGCGCACGCCGGCGTCAACGCCGCGCGGCAAGCCAAAAGCGCGCCGCTCAAGCTCATCGAAATCCATCGCGAGGACATCAAGAGCCTGCCGGACCTGATGGAAATTGTTCGCGGCTCGCATTACCGTTTCATCGTATTCTGTGACGACCTGTCATTCGACGCCGAGGACACCACCTACAAGTCGCTCAAGGCGCTGCTGGAAGGCGGCATCGAGGGCCGGCCGGACAACGTGATCTTTTACGCGACCTCGAACCGCCGCCATCTGATGTCGCGCGATATGATGGAAAACGAACGCTCGACCGCGATCAATCCGGGCGAAGCCGTCGAGGAGAAAGTGTCGCTGTCCGACCGCTTTGGGCTCTGGCTCGGATTCCACCGCTGCAGCCAGGACGAATACCTCGCGATGGTCGAGAGCTATGTCGCGCACTACAAGATTCCGGCGCGCGGCGAGGCGCTGCATCGCGACGCGCTGGAATGGTCGACGACGCGCGGTTCGCGCTCGGGCCGCGTGGCCTGGCAATTCATCCAGGATCTGGCGGGACGGCTCGGGGTCGAACTCAAGGACTAGGGCGCGGACTCTATCGACGGCCAAAGGCGAATTCATGGGTTCGCGCCTTTGATTAGATCAGGCCGATGCAGTAGTCTTTTTTCCCCGTCGCAAAGTATCTTTCAGGTTAGGGCAGATGGGTCGTTTGCGATTTCTGCTGCTTCCGACCTTTGCGGTTTTGTTAGCCGGCTGTGCCGCGTCACTTCCGCTGCGCCCGGCTGACGATAATGTTGCGACGGCGGAAGACAATGGTGCGGCGGCCGAAGTAAATATTGCAACGCCGGCAGATCAGGCCGATCGCCCCGCCACCGCTGAGGTCACTGCTGAGGACACCGTGAAGGAATCCGCGGCGCTGGCGATTCCAAATCCGCCGCTGCCAAAGCCAAAGCCAGATGCGGCGTCCATGACCGCGCGCAAGAGCGCATCCACCCCGAAAGTCGGGTCGGCGGATTGGAAAAGAGAGCGCGCCGAGGATGCCCGCAAGGAGGAACATCTCAAGGAAGTGATCGAAAGTATTTGCCGCGGCTGCTAGCCGCGGCCCGTTCTTAAGCGCCGCCGAGATACTTGATCGGATCGACCGGGGTCGAGCCCTTACGGATCTCGAAATGCAGTTGCGGCGAGGTCACGTTGCCGGTCTGGCCGGCATGGGCGATCACCTGCCCGCGCTTGATGGTGTCGCCGCGCTTGACCAAAATCTCGCTCGCGTTGGCGTAAGCCGACACGAAGCCGTTGGGGTGGCGGATCAGCACCAGATTGCCGTAACCTTTAAGTTCATTGCCGGCATAGGCGACGACACCGTCGTCGGCGGCCTTGATCGGCGTGCCTGCCGGCACGGCCAGATTGATGCCGTCGTTCTGCGCGCCGTTCGGGCGCGGGCCGAAGCCGGCGATGATGCGGCCCTTAACTGGCCAGCGGAATGATGGGATGCCGCCGGCCGGCTCCGCGGTCCGGGTGACGCTTTCCGTAGTTTGGGTCTCGGGCCGGACGATGCGCGCTGTTTGCACCGGCACGCTGGCGAATTTCTGCGCCGCGACCGTGCGCGGCTGCGCCAGATGCGGCGGCGTTATCCGCCGCTCGGCGACCGGCCGGCCACCGGGAATCGTGAGACGGTCGCCGATGTTGATCTTGGCATAAGGCTGGATCTTGTTGGCGCGCGCCAGAGCGGTGAGCGACACACCATGTTTGTGCGCAATGCCGATCAGCCCCTCGCCCGGCTGGACGATATGGACGCTTTCGGCCACCCGTGCCGGTGGCCGCGGCGACAACCGCGGCGCCGCTGAATGCGGCGCGCTGGCCGAGACGTAGCGCGGAATGACGACGCGTTGGCCCGGCTTGACCGCGGCGGCATTGCTGATGCCGTTGGTCTGCAGGATGGCATAAGCCGGCACGCCGTATTTGCGGCCGATCGTTTCGATGGTTTCGCCGTAACCGACCGTCACCGGCGATCCGCCGTCCCAGGTCCAATGGCCGGCCGGCGCAGGCCGCGGCGCCTTGCGCGCGGCAACCGATCCGGTGATGTCCGAACTTGCGGGCCGGTAGGCGCCCAGCCCTTGCGCGCCGTTGGCGACGCCGCCGCTGGCGGCGACGGTGGCGGGCCGGCTCGGGGCCGGCAGCGACTGCGCTTCGATGCGGCCGCTGGACGCCGGGCGCGACGCGATCGAGCCGGTCGTCTCTGGTTGCGATTGGCGATTGCTGGCGAAGAGCCCGGAGTCGAAGCGTGCCGAATTCGAACAACCGGCGACGGCAACGCCCACCAGGGCAAGGATTGCAACGCGCGGCCAGGCACGCGGACAAGACGGCACGTTGGAACGCTGCATTTGGTTACTCACTCACACGCTACAAACGTAGAATTTGAATAAAGCAGCAGCGAGTAAATAAGGTTTTAAGAAATGGCCGATCGCTGCGAAACGCATGGCCGTCCGGCAAAAATGTCACAGTCGGCGCGCGCGATCGCACCACACCGTCACAGTTCCCGCGCGCGCCCCGGCAATAGCGGCACGAAACGCACGGGGATCAGGTTTTCCCGGACGATCCCCGTTTGCGACTTGGTAAGCTTGACAATGTGTTGCGATCCGCCGTGCGGCCCGAGCGGCAAAACCATCACGCCGCCGTCGGCGAGCTGGTCGATCAGGGTTTGCGGCAGCGTTTCGGCGGCGGCGGTGACGATAATGCGGTCGTACGGCGCCCTGCCCGGCACGCCGGCAAGACCATCGCCGACGACAACCTCGACATTGTCATAGCCGAGCGAGCGCAAACGCACGCGCGCCTCCGCGGCGAGCGTGCGGTACCGTTCGATGCTCACCACTTCGCGCGCCAGCCGCGACAGCACGGCGGCCTGATAGCCGGAGCCGGTGCCGACCTCCAGCACGCGATGGTTCGGCCGGACACCGAGCTGCTCGGTCATATAGGCCACCACATAAGGCTGGCTGATGGTCTGGCCGCATTCGATCGGCAGCGCCTGGTCGGCATAGGCGCGGTCGGAGAATTCCGAATCGACGAAGCGCCCGCGCGGCACCTCGTCCATGGCCTTCAACACCGCATGGTCGTTGATGCCGCGCCGCCGCAGCGTCAGCAGGAACTCCATGCGGTCTTCGTCATGCTCGTCCCCCGGTCGTTCCGACACGGCCGACTCCCTTCAAGGCATTTTTCGCACGTTCGCCGGCACGGCTCGCCGCCACTTAATCGAACACGTCCGCCAGCCTGGTCATGAACGGCTCGTCGGTCAGGTCGAGCCGCAGCGGCGTGACCGCGATGCGTTTATCATTGAGCGCGGCGAGATCGCTGCCGTGCGCGGCGCCGGCGATGCCGCCGCGGCCGAAGGCGATCCAGTAATACGGATTGCCGCGGCCGTCGTGGCGCGCGTCGATGCGCAGCAGTTCCTGGTCGCGCTTGCCCTGCACGGTGACCGCAACGCCGGCCACCTGCTCGGGCGGGCAATCGGGAAAATTGATGTTGACCAGCACGTCGCGCGGCATGCCGGCCTCGAGCACGCGGCGGATGAGATCGGGCGCGAAGCTCATCGCGGTTTCCCAATGCGGCATGTACTTTGTCGACGCCTGATAGGCCTGCGACAGCGCGAACGATGGGATGCCGAGCACGGCGCCTTCCATGGCGCCGGCGACCGTGCCGGAATAAGTGACGTCCTCGGCGCAATTGCGGCCGCGATTGACGCCGGACAGCACCAGGTCCGGCACCTGTTTCATAATATGGCGCACGCCCATGATGACGCAGTCGGTCGGCGTGCCTTTCACCGCGAAATGCCGCTCGCCCACTTCGCGCAGGCGCAGCGGATCGTTGAGCGAGAGCGAATGCGACACGCCGGACTGATCGGTCTCCGGCGCCACGATCCACACCTCGTCCGACAGCGCGCGCGCGATTTTCTCGCAGACCTCCAAGCCCGGCGCGTGGATGCCGTCGTCATTGGTGATCAGGATGCGCATTACGCCCGCTCAATCTTCGTCAGGCCGCCCATATAGGGCTTGAGCGCCTCCGGCACGACGATGGCGCCGTTGTCGTCCTGATAGTTTTCCATCACCGCGATCAGCGCGCGGCCGACCGCGACGCCGGAGCCGTTGAGGGTGTGCACATGCCGCACGCCATCCTTGGAGCGGTAGCGCGCGTTCATGCGCCGCGCCTGGAACTCGCCGCAGTTGGAGCAGGACGAAATCTCACGATAGGCGTTCTCGCCCGGCAGCCAGACCTCGATGTCGTAGGTCTTCTGCGCGGCGAAACCCATGTCGCCGGTGCAGAGCGTGACCACGCGGTAGTGCAGGTCGAGCTTCTTGAGTACCTCTTCGGCGCAGGTCAGCATGCGCTCGTGCTCGGCTTTGGATTGCTCGGGCGTTGTGATCGAAACCAGCTCCACTTTGGTGAACTGGTGCTGGCGGATCATGCCGCGGGTGTCCTTGCCGGCGGCGCCCGCTTCGGCGCGGAAGCACGGCGTGCAGGCGGTGTAGCGGCGCGGCAGCGTGTCTTCGTCGATGATGGACTCGCGCACCAGATTGGTGAGCGGCACTTCGGCGGTAGGGATGAGCCAAAGACGGTCAAACGATGAGAGCCTTGTTTGAGTATCCGCGATCACTTGCTGCAATTCTTTTGAAGAAATCTTTCCGGTATCGCGATCACGGACAGACTGAATCATCCTTTCTATTCCAGCAGCAGCTTCCTTTTTGATCTCCACTGAAGCAGAACTCTTGCTAATCTCCAGATACCCAACCTCTGCAAAATCTCCGCGAATAGTCGAAAATTGATCTTGGCGAAACTTCGGTAGTTGCGCCGTCCCAAACATCACATCATCGCGCACCAACAACGGCGGATTAACCTCGGTATAGCCGTGCTTCCCGCTCGTGTGCACATCGAGAAACAATTGCCCCAGTGCGCGCTCCATCCGCGCCAGGCCCTTCTGCAATACCACAAAGCGCGAACCGGACAGTTTCGCCGCCAGTTCGAAATCCATCATGCCGAGCGCTTCGCCCAATTCGAAATGCTGCTTAGCCGCGAAAGCGTAGTTGCGCTTGGCGCCGAATTCGTGCTCGATACGGTTAGAGCTTGCATCTGTGCCGGTCGGCACTTCCGGCTCGTCAAAAGGCAAGTTGGGGATTTCTGCCAACGCTTTTTTCAAATCTTCATCGGAAGCTTTTTGCTCGACTTCTATGGTCGCAATCGATGTTTTGCACTCGGCAACCTCGGCCTTTAGTTTCTCCACTGTGGCGGCGTCCTTTGCCGCCATAGCTTTTTGAATTTCGTCCGAAGCCGTACGTCGCCGTGCTTGAAACCCTTCAAGGACACGGGTCCTAGCACGCCTAAGGTTGTCCATTGATAGTAGGTGTTGTGAGAGCGGTTTGAGCCCGCGCCGCGTCAACCCGCGGTCGAAGTCGTCCGGATGCTCGCGAATCCATTTGATGTCGTACATGGCGAGGGCTTCTTAGTCGGAATCCGTGGGATGTTAAAGCAGGGCAGCGCACGCTTCTTTCTTATCCCTCCCCCGCAGGGGGAGGGCAGCCGCGAGCTTTTGCGAGCGGCGGGTGGGGGCGAGTGGCCGCAATACTGACAGCAAACCCCACCCGGCTCGCTAACGCGAGCCACCCTCCCCTTTCAGGGGAGGGATAAGACGCCCTATTCCGCGGGCTTTGCCGTGGCATCGTCCGGCGGCGCCGCGGCGGCCGCCGCCTTGGCGGCTTCCTCGGCCTTCGCCTTCTTCTCCACCACCCGCACCGACCAGATCGAGCCCTCGTAGAGCAGCAACAGCGGCACCGCCAGCGACATCTGGCTGATCACGTCGGGCGGCGTGAGAATAGCGGCCAGGATAAAGGCGCCGACGATGAAATAGCGGCGCTTGTCCTTGAGCTGCTGCGAGGTGATCAGCCCGATGCGCCCGAGCAGCGTCAGGATCACCGGCAGTTGAAAGGCGACGCCGAAGGCGAGCACCAGCGTCATCATCAGCGAGAGATATTCGCCGACCTTGGGCAGCAGCGCGATCGAGGCCTCGTTCGCGGTTCCCGGCTGCTGCATGTGCAGCGAGAAGCGGATCAGCATCGGCAGCACCAGGAAATACACCACCAACGCGCCGAGCGTGAAGAAGAACGGCGTCGCGATCAGATAGGGCAGAAACGCCTTGCGCTCGTGGCGGTACAAGCCCGGCGCCACGAACATGTAGACTTGCGCCGCCACCACCGGGAACGACAGGAAGGCGGCGCCGAACATCGCCAGTTTCAACTGCGTGATGAAATATTCCAGCAGCGCGGTGTAGATGAATTTGGAATTCTCCGGCCCCGCCACCCACACGAACGGCCACACCAGGACATTGTAGATGTCCTTGGCGAACACGAAGCAGAGCACGAACATCAAACTGAAGGCGATCACCGCCTTGATCAGACGCGAGCGCAACTCGATCAGGTGCTCGAGCAGGGGCGCCTTGCTGGCCTCGATCTCGGCTTCGTCCTGTTCGCTGCTCATGCCCCGCCCCCGGCTTTCTGGGCGGGCGGCGGCTCGGCCGGCACTAAATCCTCATGGGCAACGGTTACCGGCGGCTCCGGTGGCGGCACCGCGATTTCCGGCAGCGGCTCCGGCAAGGCGGCCGGCGCCGGGTTGGCGGCGTCAGCCGGTGGCGTAGCGGCCGGCGCGGTATCGGCCGCCGGCGCCTCCTCGAAGGCGCGCTCCACATCCTTCTGCGCGTCGGCGAGCGGATCGATGTTGCTGAACTCGTCGACCGCGCTCGATAGATCGTCGGCGTGCTTCTTCAGGTCGGCGAACTCGGCCTCGCGCAGCGCTTCCTGGAACTGGCCCTGGAATTCGTTGGCCATGCGGCGGACCTTGCCGATCCACTGGCCCAGCGTGCGCAGGACAGTCGGCAGCTCCTTCGGCCCAATCGCGATCAGCGCGACCATGCCGATGACGACGAGCTCGCCCCAACCAAAATTGAACATGGATAGATCAACTCCAACGCATGATCCCGAAAAGCATGTCCTCGACCGCAATCGGGGATGGGAACTGGCTTTCGGACAAGATCGTGCGCAAGCAACAACTGTGGACGTCACCCGCTTCCCGTCACCACGGCGCCGCTGCCAAGCGTCTCCAACAGTGCGCGCTTTACGCGCGCTGCCCGGTTTCCGATTTCGACGGTGTGCCAGCGGCCTGGTGGTCGATGCTCTTGGCCGGCTCGGTCTTGGCCTCCACCGGCTTGTCGTCTTCCGACATGCCCTTTTTGAACGCCTTGATGCCCTGGGCGAAGTCGCCCATGAGCGAGGACAGCTTTCCGCGGCCGCCGAACAGCAGCATCACCACGACGATGACGATCATCCAGTGCCAGATACTCAAAGAACCCATTAGCGAACCCTCCGCGGTTGCGGCTTCAAGCGTTGCGCGCCCCGCCCGTGATTTAAAATGAAACTAGGCTCCGCAAGCGGCAAAAACAAGGACTTACCGCCGCGCTCAGGCGGCCGTTATGTCGCGCCGGCGCTGATATTTACCTTAATTCCCGGGATGTTACGTCTCGCCGCGCGCGGGCGGCGGGGCCAGACCAAGGTCGAGATCGCCGGGCTCCAGCGGATCCTCGTCGTCGCGCAGGGTGCTGTCGTCCGACGGCATCGGCACCGCAAAGCCCGGCGGCAGATTGCCTTCCAACAGGCCGGCGCCCTTGAGTTCCTCGAGGCCGGGCAGATCGCCCACCTCCTCCAGCCCGAAATGGGTGAGGAATTGCTCGGTGGTGCCATAGGTGATCGGCCGTCCGGGCGCCTTGCGCCGTCCGCGCGGGCGGATCCACCCCGTTCGCAGCAGCACGTCGAGCGTTCCGGCGGCCGCCACTACGCCGCGAATCTCCTCGATCTCGGCGCGGGTGACCGGCTGGTGATAGGCGATGATGGCGAGCGTTTCGATCGCCGCGCGCGAGAGCTTGCGCGTTTCCACCGTCTCCTTGGTGAGCAGCCAGGATAAATCGTCGGCGGTGCGGAACATCCACTTCTTGCCGACGCGCACCAGATTGACGCCGCGCGTGGCGTATTCGGCCTTCAGCCGCGCCAGTGCGTCTTTCACATCGACGTCGTTGGGCAGCCGGCGCGCCAGCGTCGCCTCATCGAGCGGCTGGCCGGCGGCAAACAGCAAGGCTTCGAGCAGCCGCAATTCTTCCGGCCGCGGCGCCGGTTCCGCCGCGGACGCAGCGGCCGGCTCGGCGGCCGGCGTGTCGTTGTTCTGCACAATAACGAGCTTCTTGGCCACGCTCGGCATCGACTCTGTCTCCTTATGCGTTTTCTTGCGCGTCATGCGTCGCAGCGCTTCCATTCATGCCGACCCGCTTGCGCATATAGATCGGCGCGAATGACTCCTTCTGATGAATCTCGGCAACCCCTTCACGCACCAGTTCGAGCGCGGAGGCAAATGAGGACGCCATGACCGTGGATGCCAGCGCGGGCTCGACCACGAAGGAAATCAGGAAGGCGTCGATCCTCGACCAGTCCGACGACATTCCAATCAGCCGTTCCAGCGCGGCGCGCGCTTCGGCCAGCGACCATACCGTGCGTTTCTTGAAGCGCACGCGCGAGAGCGCGCTGCGCGCACGCTGTGTGGCATAGGCGCTGAGCAGATCGTACAGCGTCGCCGTCCATTCCGACTGCTTGATCTCGTCGATCGGCTCGGGCGCGCCGCGCGGGAATACGTCGCGATTGAGCTGCGGGCGCCCCATCAGCCGGGTCGCCACGTCGCGCAAGGCTTCCAGCCGGCGCAGGCGATAGGCTAGCGCCAGCGCCATATCTTCCGCGCTCGGCCCCTCGCCGGGCGCCGATTCCGGCAGCAGCAGGCGCGATTTCAAATAGGCGAGCCAGGCCGCCATCACCAGATAGTCGGCCGCCAGTTCGAGCCGCAATTTGCGCGCCGCCTCGATGAATGTGAGATATTGGTCGGCCAGCGCCAGGATCGAAATCTTCGACAGATCCACCTTCTGCGTGCGTGCCAGCGCCAGCAGCAGATCGAGCGGGCCTTCGAAACCCTCCACGTCCACGATCATCGCCGGTTCGGTGGTGCCGCGATCCGCTTCCAGCGTGGTGTCGAATTCTTCAGCCATCATGAACCGGTCTTCCGTTGCGGCGGCGCGGCGGCCACCATCTGCGTAAAAGTCTTGCGCGCATGATCGACGTCGAACGCTTCCGGCGCCGAGCGCAGCGCCAGCGCGGCATTGGCGCGTTCGGCGGCCTTGCCCTCCAGCAGCGGCGCTTCGCCGGCGACCGCGGCCATCTCGCTCAAGCTCCCATTGCAATGGAGCACAACGTCGCAACCGGCGGCAAATGCCGCGCGGCTGCGCTCGGCGATTGTGCCGGACAACGCGTTCATCGAGACGTCGTCGCTCATCAGCAGGCCCTTAAACCCGATAAACCCGCGAATCACTTCGCGCACCATTGTGACCGAAGTCGTGGCCGGTGCGACGGGGTCGATGGCGGAAAACACAACATGTGCGGTCATGCCGAGCGGCAGGCCGGCGAGCGGCCGGAAAGCGGCAAAATCGGTCGCTTCCAGGGTGGCCCGGTCGGTATCGACCACCGGCAGGCGGTGATGGCTGTCGGCGCCGGCGCGGCCATGGCCGGGCAGATGCTTGAGTACCGGCAGGACGCCGCCGGCCAGCAGGCCTTGCGCTATAGCCCCGGCAATGGCCGCGACCTTAGCCGGTTCGGTGCCATAGGCGCGGTCGCCGATCACCGGGTCGCCGCCCGGGACCGAAACGTCGGCCAGCGGAAGGCAGTCAACGTCGATGCCAAGAGCTCTGAGGTCTGCCGCGATCAAGTGACCTCCGAGCCGGGCAGCGGCCAGGCCAGCCGACTTATCGCGGTCATAGAGCTCGCCATAGCGGGCGCCGGCCGGATAGACCGGCCAATGCGGCGGCCCCAGCCGTTGCACCCGGCCCCCTTCCTGGTCCACCAAGACGGGCGCTTCCCAGCCTTGAATATCGCGGAATGAGCGAACAAGTTCCATAACTTGCCGTGGTGTGCTCACGTTTCGCTTGAAGATAATCAGGCCCCACGGCCGGGCCTCGCGGACAAACGCGCGCTCACTGGCGGAAATGCTGAGCCCGCCCAAGCCGGTGATGAATGCGCGCGTCGTCATCGGCGCGGATTAGCCCGCGCCTGCCGTAAGTTCAAGTAAAGGCGCGCTAATTTCTCTGGACAATGCACTGCCCGCCGGCGGCCTTAAGGCTGCTGCACAGCGTGTGCGCCTCATTGGCGCTGGCGAAGGGGCCGACCATGGCGCGGTAGTAAGTGCCCTTGGCCCCCAGCTCGACCCTATGGATCATCGCCTGCCGGCCGCCAAGCTGGTTGGGGTATTTTGCCTGCAAACTGCGGAACGAGGCCTGTGCGTCCGCTTCGCTACGCTGCGAGGACACCTGCACCGCGTAACTGCCGGATGGGGCGGTTGCCCTGGACGCAATCTGTGCCGGCGCGGAAACCGAAGCGCTGCGCATGGGAGCCCGCGCGGCCGGGGCCGCAGTACTCGCACTGGTGGCGTTGGGGCTCAGCGACAGCGGTGCATAGCTGGGCGTCGGCGCCGCCATCCGCTGCGCCGGCGCAGCGCGCGTTTCGGCGTGACGGGGTGCCGGCGATGCTTGCGAACCTAGCTCAACCGGAGCATTGCCGGCCACCCGAGACGGCGCTGCCTCCCTGGGCGTAGCGACCGCAACCCGAGGCGGCGGCGGAGGAGCCGGCGCGGCGGTCACCCGCTGGGTATCGGCCAGGGCCGCCTGCCCGGGATGGATGGTGATGGTACGGATTTTTTTCGGTTCGGTTGAAAGAACGCCGCTGCCGAGCGCCGGTGGTTGTGCAGAGGCTGGCGGCGCTTCGCCTTGCGCCGGCGCCATCGCGGGTGCCTTCATGTCGATCGGCTGCTCTTCACGCGACACAAGCTTTTCGTTCTGCGCGTGATCGGCGACCCGATCGTAGATCAACTTGTTTGGGGTCTTGTTGGCGTTCGCCGGCACGACCTTGCTCGGCGTGGTATCCGCCTTGATCACGGGCGGCGGCTTGTTCGATCCGGAAGTGCCGAACACCGCGCGATACCCCAAGGCGCCAGCGGTGCCGATCACCGCAAGCGCAAACACGGCGGCAATCGCCATGATGCCCATGCGCCGGCGCGGCGCCGGGCTATCTTCGTAGAAGGGCTCGTGCTCGCTGTCCTGCTGCAACTGCGGCTGGTGATAGGCGTTGGCGTCGTAGCCGCCCGCTTGCGCCGCGGGATATCCCGGTACCTCGCTCTCACCGTGAAAGAGATCGGCGTCCGCGGCGTAGGATGGATCGGCATAGGGCTGGTGCGGTTCCGGTGCCGGCGCTTGCGCGGCCGGCGGAGCGGACCAATCCGTTGCAGGCTCGGCCGCTGGCGGCGGCGCGGCGCGGCGCGTGTCGTCGCGGCCGAATTCGGCGAACGGGTCGGTTTGTCCGATCAGGCGGGCAAGTTCGGCAAGCGGATCGCTAGCGGAATTGGACGTGGATGCCGGCGCGCGCGCCGGTGATTGGTTCGGGCGATAGGGTCGTTGGGTCTGATTATCCGCCATTCGGTCCCCGGTTTTTGATCGCGCACCCGCTCTGCCAATTGCGGGGCTGCGCCACGCGCGACCCACTGAGCGAGATTTAACGCATTTCTTCCGGCGCTTCGACCCCGAGCAACGCAAGGCCCGAGGCGAGAACTGTGACGATACCCTGCACTAAGGCGAGCCGCGCCATGGTCGTATCTCGATCATTCTGGATAATGAAGCGTAAATAGGGCAAATCTTTTCCCCGCGTCCAATGCGCGTGAAATTCGCTAGCTAATTCATAGAGATAGAACGCAACCCGGTGAGGCTCGTGGGCCACCGCGGCGGCCTCGACCAGGCGCGGATAGAGCGCGATCCGGCGCAGAATGGAAAGCTCGCCAGAATCACTGAGCCGCTCGAGCCGCGCGTCCTTGAGCCAGCGCGCGCGTTCATGGGCTGCCGCCGGCAGATCGGGCAGCTCGGCGCGCGCATTGCGGAACACTGATTTGCCGCGCGCGTGGCCGTACTGCACGTAGAACACCGGGTTGTCGCGGCTATGTTCGATGACTTTGGCCAGATCGAAATCGAGCACCGCGTCGTTCTTGCGGTAGAGCATGTCGAAACGCACGGCGTCGCGGCCGACTTCATCCACCACCTCGCGCAGGGTGACGAATTCGCCGGCCCGTTTCGACATCTTGACCGGCACGCCCGCGCGCAGCAAACGCACGAGCTGAACGAGCTTGACGTCCAGCGCGGCCTGGCCGCCGCTCACCGCCTTCACCGCCGCCTGCATGCGCTTGATATAGCCGCCGTGATCGGCGCCCCAGACGTCGATCAGGTTGCGGAAGCCGCGGTCGAACTTGGACTTGTGATAGGCGATGTCGGAGGCGAAATAGGTGTAGCTGCCGTCCGATTTCCTCAGTGGCCGGTCGACATCGTCGCCGAAATCGGTGGAGCGGAACAGCGTCTGCTCGCGATCTTCCCAGTCCTCGAGATTGCCGCCCTTGGGCGGCGGCAACCGGCCCTCATAGACTTCGCCACTCTTGCGCAGACTTTCGATGGTGGCGGCGACCTGATCGCCGCCGCCCTCGATCAGCGAGCGCTCGGAGAAGTACACATCGAAATGCACATTGAGCGCATCGAGATCGTCGCGGATCGAATCCATCATCATGGCGATGGCTTTGGCGCGCGCGATCGGCAGCCATTCTGATTCCGGTTTTGCGCTCAATGCCGAGCCATGCTCGGCGGCCAGTTCTCCGCCCACCGGTTTGAGATAGTCGCCCGGGTAGAGCCCATCCGGGATCGCGCCGATGTCCTCGCCGAGCGCCTCGCGGTAGCGCAGGTATGCCGAGCGCGCCAGCACGTCCACCTGCGCGCCGGCATCGTTGATGTAGTACTCGCGCGTCACCTTAAAGCCGGCGAAGGCGAGCAGATTGGCGAGCGCATCGCCGAATACCGCGCCGCGGCCATGCCCGACATGCATCGGTCCGGTCGGATTGGCCGAGACATATTCGACGTTGACCTTTTCGCCCTGCCCGATGTCGCTGCGGCCGTAGTCGCCGCCGGCGGCCAGCACGACGCGCAGCTCCTCGCCCCAGACATGCGGCTTCAGCGTGAGATTGATGAAGCCGGCACCCGCCACCTCGGCCTTCGCCACCACGTCGTCGCCGCGCAGGGCCTCGGCGATTTTGTCGGCGAGTTCGCGCGGCTTTTTCCCGGCATCCTTGGCCAGCACCATGGCGGCGTTGGTCGCCAAGTCGCCATGCGTCGGATCGCGCGGCGGCTCGACCAGGACACGGGAGAAATCGGCGTTCGGCCCGAGCACGCTCGCGCACGCCGCGTGCACGCGGGCGAGCATGTCGGCGAACAGATGTTGAGGCGCGGTCGCGGAGGCCATGGTGGCGCTGCGGCTAACGTAATTCCGGCGTCGAGTTAAAATAACGCGCGTGCTCGATGAGCGCGTAGCGGTCGGTCATGCCGGCGATGTAGTCGGCGACTTGGCGGGCGCGGGCGCCCGCATCGGCGGCAGCGACCGCTAGCGCCCATTCCGCCGGCATATCGGCGGGTGTCGCGACGTAATGGGCGAACAGGTCGCTTACCACGCCTTGCGCCTCGTCCATTACCCGCATCACGCGGTCGTGCCGGTACATGCGCGGATAGAGAAATCCCTTGATCTCGGCGTCGGCCTGCTCGAACGCCGGCGAAAACGCCACCAGCGGCCCCGTCGCTTGGCGCACGTCGGCGGCGGAGCGCGGCTTGAGCGCCGCCACCCGGCGGCCGGTTTCGGCGATCACGTCCTCGATCATGCGGGTGATCAGCCGCCGCATCGTCTCGTGCACGCGGCGGGCGGGTTCGAGTTGCGCATATTGCGCGTCGATCTCGCGCACGATGTCGCCGACGATCGGCACGCAAGCGATGTCGTCGAGCGCGAACAGTTCGGCGCGCAGGCCGTCGTCGATGTCGTGGGCGTCATAGGCGATGTCGTCGGCGAGCGCGGCCACCTGCGCCTCGGCGCCCGCATAAGACCACAGCTCGAGGTCCTGGATATGCGCGTAAGCGAGAATCGCCGCCGGCACGCCGCGTTCCGCGTAGCGGCCGATGGGCGAGCCGGCGCGGTCGGTCAGCGGGCCGTTGTGCTTGACCAGCCCTTCCAGCGTCTCCCAGGTCAGATTGAGCCCGTCGAAGGCGGCGTAGCGGCGCTCCAGTTCGGTGACGATGCGCAGCGCCTGGGCATTGTGATCGAAGCCGCCGAACCCGCTCAAGGCGCCGTCGAGCGCGCGCTCGCCGGCATGGCCGAACGGCGGATGGCCGAGATCGTGCGCCAGCGCCAGCGCCTCGGCCAGGTCCTCATCGAGCCCGAGCGCGCGCGCGAGCGAGCGGGCGATCTGCGCGACTTCCAGTGTATGGGTGAGCCGGGTGCGGTAGTGGTCGCCCTCGTGATAGACGAACACCTGCGTTTTGTGGGCCAGCCGCCGGAACGCGCTGGAATGGATGATCCGGTCACAATCGCGCCGGAACGCATTGCGGGTGGGGCTCGCCGGCTCAGGCCAGCGCCGGCCCCGGCTCAGGTGCGGATCGGCGGCATAAACGGCGCGCGGGCGCCCGGTTTCGATCGCCATTGGCTCATTGACCTTGCCGTTTGCCGCACTTAACTATTCATCAGCGCCGATGCCAATAGGCGCATGATCCCGAAAAGTGGGAACCGGTTTTCGGATAAGATCATGCGCTAGAATTGAAAGGCCGCCGCCAGGGCACCCAATGGACGTGAGCGTCACAGTCAGCGAACGGGCCGCGCGGCGGATCGGCGAGATCCTCAAGCATGAGCCGCAAGGCTCCATGCTGCGCGTCAGCGTGGAAGGCGGCGGTTGCTCCGGCTTCCAGTACAAATTCGGCGTCGAGACGACGCGCGCCGACGACGACATCGTCATTGCCCGCGACGGCGCCGTGGTGCTGATCGATCCGGTCTCGGTCAACTATATGGCCGGCTCCGAGATCGATTTCGTCGACGACCTGATCGGCGCCTCGTTCAAAGTAAAGAACCCGCTGGCCAAGGCCTCCTGCGGCTGCGGTACGAGTTTCGCGCTGTAGTCCCGCCGTTCGTTCCCGCGTAAGCGGGAACCCAGCCGACAAATCAAAACGATTGGAGTTGGCAGCCCGTGGTCCCCGCTTGCGCGGGGACGAACGGTTGAATGCTGTTACTCCGCGGCCACCGCCGGCGGCGCCTCGATCACTTCCTCCAGCTGCGGCTCGAGCCGGCGCTTGAGCATGCGGTCGAAGCGATCGAGGTAGAGATAGATCACCGGCGTGATGTAGAGCGTGAGCAGCTGCGACAAGCATAGGCCGCCGACCACCGCCACGCCGAGCGGCTGGCGCAATTCGGCGCCGGCGCCGGTGCCAAGCGCAATCGGCAACGAGCCGAAGATGGCGGCGAATGTCGTCATCATGATCGGGCGGAAACGCAAGGTCGCGGCTTCGCGGATCGCAGCCTCGGCCGAGAGGCCGACGCGGCGGCGCTCGATCGCAAAGTCGATCATCATGATGGCGTTCTTCTTCACGATGCCGACCAGCATCACGATGCCGATCATGGCGATCACCGACAGATCCATTTTGAACAGCATCAAGGTGAGGATCGCCCCGATGCCGGCCGACGGCAGGCCGGAGATGATGGTGATCGGGTGGATGAAGCTTTCATACAAGATTCCGAGCACCACATAGGCCGCGAAGATAGCCGCCAAAATCAAAATGCCCTGCCCGCGCAACGAATCCTGGAACACCTGCGCGGTGCCCTGGAAGCCGGTGGTGACGGTGGCCGGCAGGCGCTCGTCGCGCTCAAGTTTGGTGATCTCGTCGACCGCCTGGCCGAGCGAAACGTTGGGCGCAAGATTGAAGGAAATGGTCACCGCCGGCTGCTGGCCCTGGTGATTGATCTGCAAGGGTCCGACCGTGTGCACGAAATGGGTGACGGCGGACAGCGGCACGGCCGTGCCGTTGGTGGATTTCAGATAGATGCTGTTGAGATTGTTGGCGTTCGACTGGAACTCCGGGGTCGTTTCCAGAATGACCGCGTAGTCGTTGGCCGCGGTGTAGATGGTGGCGACCTGGCGCGAACCGAATGCGTTGTAGAGCGACTGGCGCACCTGATCGATGGTGACGCCGTAGACCGCCGCCTTCTCGCGGTCGACCTCGATGGTGACTTGCGGATTCTTGATATAGAGATCGGTGGTCACGTCCTGCAGGCCGGGCAATCTGGCGATCTTGTCGCGGAGCTGCGGCGCGACGCGGTAGAGCGCGTCGGTGTCGTTGGACTGCAACGTGTATTGATATTCACTCTTGTTCAGCCGACCGCCCAGCCGGATGTTCTGGATCGGCTGGAAAAACACCGCAATGCCGGGAACTACGTTCGCTTCACGCCGCAGCCGGCCGAGGATCTGCGGCAGGCTGCCGCGCACGCTGCGGTCCTTCAGCGCCACCAGCATGCGGCCGCTATTGGGCAGAGAATTCGGTCCGCCGGAGCCGACGGTCGAGTTGATGTAATCGACGGCCGGGTCCGCCCGCACGATGTCGGCGACCTTGCGCTGGTGCTCGGCCATGGCCGGGAACCCGATGTCGGTGTTGCCCTCGGTGACGGCCAAGACGTAGCCGGTGTCTTCGGTCGGGAAGAAGCCCTTCGGCACGATGATGTAGAGCCAGATGGTGCCGGCGATGGTGGCGAGCGTGATCACCAGCATGATCGACTTATAGGTCAGCACCCAGTTGAGCGACCATTCATAAGCGCGCCGGCTGCGCTCGAACAGGCGCTCGAAGCCGGCCAGCACGAAGTTCTGCTTTTCCTCCACGCCCGGCTGGTGCCCCTTGAGCACGCGCGCGCACAGCATCGGCGTGAGCGTCAGCGACACGAACCCCGACACAATGATCGCCACCGAGATCGACACCGCGAATTCACGGAATACGCGGCCAACCATCCCGCCCATCAGCAGCACCGGGATGAACACCGCGATCAGCGAGAACGTGATCGACACGATGGTAAAGCCGATCTCGCGCGAGCCTTTCAGCGCCGCCTCGAACGGCCGCATGCCGCCCTCGATGTGGCGCACGATGTTCTCCAGCATGACGATGGCGTCGTCGACCACGAAGCCGACCGACAGCGTGAGCGCCAGCAGCGTCATGTTGTTGATGGAGAAGCCGAAGGCGTACATCGCGGCACAGGTGCCGATCAGCGACACCGGCACCGCCAGCGCCGGGATGATGGTGGCCGAGACTTTCCGCAGGAACAGGAAGATAACCATGATGACCAGGCAGATCGCGATTGCCAGCGTTTCCTGCACGTTGGAAACGGCGGCGCGGATCGACAGGGAGCGGTCGAACAAGGGCGCCATCTCGATCGCCGGCGGCACCTGCACGCGCATCTGCGGCAGCTTGGCGCGCACCAGGTCCACCACTTCCACGGTGTTGGCGTCCGGCTGGCGCTGAATCGCCAGCACGATGGCGCGCGAGTCGTTGTACCAGGTGGCGATCTTGTCGTTTTCGACGCTATCGATCACGTTCGCCACGTCATCGAGCTTGACCGGCGCGCCGTTGCGATAGGCCACCACCACGTTGCGGTAATCGGAGGCGTGTTCCATGGCGCCGGTGGCGAGCAGCGTCACCGCCTGTTTCTCGCCGTTAAGCGAGCCGACCGGCGCCGACGAATTGGCCTTGGCGACGACGTTGCGAATATCATCGAGAGCGATGTTACGCGCGGCCGCAGCCATCGGATTGACCTGAACGCGGACGGCGAATTTCTGCGCGCCATAGACCAGCACCTGGGCGATGCCGGGCAGTTGCGAAATCTGCGGCGCCAGCACGGTCTCGGCATAGTCGTCGATTGCCGACAGCGGCAGGGTGTCGGAGCGCATGCTCAGATAGAGCACCGGGAAGTCGCCGGGATTGACCTTGCGGAAGAACGGCGGCTCTGTCATTTCGACCGGCAGGCGGTGCTGCGCCACGGCCAGCGCGGTCTGCACGTCGAGCGAAGCGCCGTCGATGTTACGGCCAAGGTCGAACTGCACGGTGATCTGGGTGGAGCCGAGCGACGACGAGGAGGTCATCGAGGAAATGCCGGCGATGGTCGAGAGTTGCCGCTCGATCGGGGATGCCACCGAGGCCGCCATGGTTTCCGGCGATGCCCCCGGCAATTTGGCGCTGATCTGGATGGTCGGAAAGTCGACCGCCGGCAGCGCCGCCACCGGCAGCAGCCGGTAGCCGAAGGCGCCGAACACGATGAGCGACGCCGTCATCAGCGTCGTCAATACAGGGCGGCGGATGCAGGTTTCCGAGATGTTCATGGATCAGCTACCGGCGACTTTTGCATTGCGCGTATTGACCCGCGTGCCGTTCGACAGAAGCAATTGGCCGTCGGTGACCACGGTTTCGCCGCCTTTGAGACCACTGCCGATCACCGACAGCCCGCCGATCGTGCGCTCGACCTTGACCGGCTGCACCTTGGCGACGCCGGCATTGATGACGAACACAAAATTGCCGGTCTGACTGACCTGAACGGCGGGGCTTGGCACCACCACCGCCTCTTCGACGCGCAGGGTCAGCTCGGCGGTGACCAGCGTACCCGGCCACAGCACTTCATGCTCGTTCGGCATGGTGGCGCGGATCGTCGCCATGCCGGTGGCCGAGTCGACGGTGTTCTCGATCATCGTCACCTGACCGCTCTCGCGCTTCTGCTCGCCCGGGATGATCGCCTCGATGGTGGCGGTTTCCGCCGCCAGCGCCTGACGGATTTTCGGCAGGACGTTCTGCGGCACCGTGAAGCTGACATAGACCGGCGCCATCTGGTTGATGATCGCCATCGGCGTGGTATCGGCCTGCCGCACGAAATTGCCGACTTTAACCGCCGCCGCGCTGATGCGGCCGGCGATCGCCGCGGTGATCGTGCAATAGCTGAGTTGCACTTTCAGATTTTCCAGCAAGCCACTGTCGGCCTTGATGGCCGCACGGTAGACGGCGGCTTGCGTCTTGGCATTGTCGAGATTGATCACCGGCGTGGCGTTCTTGGCGACCAGATCGGTATAGCGCCGCACGTCGCGCTCGGCGCCTTCGAGCTGTGCCTGATCGCGCGCGATGGTGCCTTCGGTCTGCGCGATCTGCGCTTGGATGGCGCGGCCATCGAGCGTGAACAGCAGATCGCCCTTCTTCACTTCGGCGCCGTCGCGGAAATGGACGGCGGTAATCGCGGTATCGACCCGCGCTTTGATGGCGACGCTGGCGATCGGCGTGACGCTGCCCAGCAATTCGATGCGCACCGGCACCGGCTTGCGTACGGCCTTGGCGACTTCGACCGGCACCACGCGGGCCGCCCGTTGCAAACGCCCTCCGCCGCCGCCGCCGGTCCACATGCCGCGGCCAAGCACAGCAATGCCAATCAGGGCGAGCGCCGCCACCCCAAATAGCCACTTTCGCTTCGTCATCGGCGATTGTCCGGCCTGGGCTCTTGAGGGCCCTGCCCAGGCGCTCCCTAGTTCCGCGGAATGCTCAGCTTCCAGCACATCGAAGGGGCCGCGTTGGCCGTCTTCTAGCATATAAACGGCGCCGGGTGCATATCCCTGCGCTGGCTGGTAAACACCCCAAACAGCCGTTTTATTCGGGGTCTGCCCGCCGGAGCCGTGGGATGCGCATCGCCACCTGGAACGTCAATTCGATCCGCCAGCGGCTGGACAACATGCTGGCCTGGCTCAAGGAACGTGCCCCCGACATCGTCTGCCTGCAGGAAATCAAATGCGTGGACGACGCCTTCCCGCGCGAGGCGTTTGAGGACCTCGGCTACAACATCAAGGTGCATGGCCAGAAAGCCTTCAACGGCGTGGCTTTGCTCTCCAAACTGCCGTTCGACGAGGTGAAGTCCGGTCTCGACGGCGGCGATGGCGATGTGCAGGCCCGCTTCCTGGAGGCGCTGGTCAGTACCAAGAACGGCGCGCTAAGGGTGGTGAGCCTCTATCTGCCCAATGGCAATCCGGCTCCAGGCGAGAAATATATTTATAAACTCAAATGGATGGATCGGCTTATTGCATTTTCACATGAACGGCTGGCGCACGAAGAGCCTTTCATCCTGGCAGGCGACTACAACGTCATCCCGACCCCGGCCGACGCCCACAATCCGGCGGCCTGGAGCAAGGACGCGCTGTTTCTGCCGCAAACCCGGGAGAAGTTCCGTGCACTGACCAATCTCGGCCTCACCGACGCGGTGCGCGCCGTCAGCGATGCAAGCAACCTCTACACCTTCTGGGACTACCAGGCCGGGGCCTGGGCCAAGGATGACGGCATCCGCATCGACCACCTGCTGCTGTCGCCGCAGGCGGCCGACCGGCTCGCCGATGTCGGCATCGACCGCCACGTGCGCTCATGGGACAAGCCGTCCGACCACCTGCCGGTATGGGTGGATATGGATATCGCCGGACGGTGACGTTTGATCATTATTCCGCGGCGCGCTCAGCGGAGCAAACCGCCCTTATCGGCAAGCCACTGCTTATCTCCGCCCTGCGCCTGCGGACACCCGCCCGCGATCGAAAGCTCCGCCTTAGGGCTGGGCCGCGCGCCAGCCGCCGGGCGCATAAGCCTTGCGCGCCACTTCCGCGTACGGCACCGGGCTGACGGTCGCCCGCATATGCGTCTGCATGTGGCGCTCGACCGTCGGCTTGGCGGTGCCGCCATCTGGCTCGCCCCACACGAAGATGACTTCCGTGCCGGGCTCGGCATGGTCCGCATCGAGCACCGCCAGGGTCAGCATCTTGCCCTCATTCGCGCTGTATCCGATCCACGTGGAGATACCGGCCGTTTTCCCGTCCACGATCACGCGGTCGAATGGGTGCATCGAATAGACCGCGGACGGCCAGTCGATAAACTTCGCCCGATTGTGCTTCTGGAAGGTTGAGCCGATGACGCGCGTCACATCCTCGTCGTCCAGCGCCAGCGTGACCTTCTTGCGATGCCGGCTGTTCGACATCTTCTCGAGCGCTGCGCGGCCGATGAAGTCATGATCGAATTTGATAAAGGCGCCGTAGCCCATGTCCCACGGCGTGAAATAATAGTCTTCGATGTTCTCGGAATAGAAGCTGCCGCCGATCGATGCTGAACCTTCATAGCCCGCCGCCGGGAGCCATTCGCGATAGGCCTTCATCGCGTTCCCTGTGTAGACCGCCGGCAGCGGCGACGGAATCCAGCCCAATTCCAGCGTATTGGAGGAATAGGCGCGCGCGCCCACCTGGCGCAGACCGAATTCTTCGCCGGCCTTGACGACGGCCTCGCGCACGGCCTCGCCGTCATCCCACGGACCGAAGAGCTCCCAGCCCGGCTGACCGGCCATGCCGTGACGCAGAGCGCGGACCGTCTTGCCGGCAATTTTCAGCGTCGTCATGTTGAAAAACTTCAGTTCGGGCGGCACCGTTCCGATGGCCTTCTCGATCACCTTCATGGCGTTCGGGCCCTGAACCTGGAACCGGTACGACTTCCTCCTGCCGTCCGAGCGCAATGCCGAGCGCTGGTCCAGTTCGACCTTGACGTCGTACTTTCCCGTTTCCGCGTGGTAGGTAACCCAGTTCAGAACGGGCACGCGGCCGACAAGATTGAATTTGTTGTCGGCCAGGTAGAAGAGAATAACGTCCCCGATCACGTAACCGTCAGGACTGCACGGTACGAATTGCTTGGCCTTGTTCACCTCGAAATTCTTGAAGCTGTTGAAGGCAAGGCCGGATAGAAGCTTGAACGCATCCGGCCCCTCCACCGCGAGATCGGCCATATGATAGGACTGATTGAATAAGACGCAGGTCTTCTGCCAAGCCTGTTGTTCGTCCCGCCAGTTCGTGAACTCGGCCGGAACGCCGGGATAGACATTCGGTCCGGTTTGCTGGTTACGCAATAAATCCACTGGGCTCGTTATGCTTTGCAGCAATTCTTCCAAATTCCGGGCAGCCATTGATTCTTCCCCTTAAGAGCAAGCGGTCGGATTTTATTTCAAAACGTGGGTTGGATCGGAAAGCGAAGCGCCATCCACAGAAGCGAAATCGAGACGCGCCGTTCCCGCTCAGTGTTTCAGCTTGGACGGATCCTTAAAGTTGGGAATTGCCGCGAACGCCACAGCGACGTTATCGCCACAAGATAAAGCGTTTTCGCGCCGCTGACGAGACGGCAAGGCCGCAACACGCGGCCCACACGGGGCGCGAAAACGGGCAAAGTCGGTGGGCAAAAATTGGGAGAGGTGCTTGGCTTGCCCATCGCCGTCGGCGGGTGGGCCGCCGTCGCGATGCGCTATTCCCGCCGCGTCTCCAGCCAGCGCCGGAGAAAGACCAGCGCCATTGCGCGCTCGTCGTCGGTCGCCTGCCGGAAGGCGCTGTCGTAAAGCCGGTTGATCCAGGCCTGATCGGCGCCGGCGCCGACTTTGGCGCTGTCCTTGGCGAGCGTCAGCCACATCAGCCCGCGCGCGGCCTGGCGCGGCACGTGGTCGCCGGCAAACAGCATGGCGCCCAGCATCGCCTGCGACTGGCACTGGCCCTTCTGCGCCGAAAGGCCGAACCAGCGCGCCGCCTGACGCGGGTCATGCGGTGCGCCGACGCCGTCGAGATAGAGCCGCGCCAGATAATACTGCGCTTCGGAATCGCGGAAATACGAAGCCGCATAGGCAAACATCTCGCGCGCACGGGCGGGATCGCGCTTGATCGGTGTCTTCGGGATGCCGTCGAGATAATAGTGGCCGAGCGCCACGAACGCGTTGGCGACAAAGCGCGCCTGCGGCGTGTCCGGATTGTCCTCGGCATGGCTGTCGGCGATGCGGCGGAAATAATTGAACGCCTTGAGATCATTCTGCGTCACGCCGTCGCCTTCGGCGTACATGCGTCCGAGCTTCCACTGCGCCAGCGCGTGGCCTTTTTCGGCGGCGTATTCGAGCGAGTGAACGGCTTTGGCCTTTTCGCCGGCCTTGAGCCAGTGCGCGCCCGAGCGGAAGGCCTCCATGGCCGTCAACGGCGGCACGGCGGCCACCGCATCGCCGGATTTGCTGCCGTCGAACGCCATGGCCGGCGCCGCCATAAAGCCGGCGCCGATCACCACCACGCGCAACAGAAATTTAGCTATCCGCATAGCACGCCTTCTCGCCCGCCCCGCCCGGATGGGTGACCGCGCCCTTGAGTGCCGAACCCACCTGCTGGGTGTATTTCCACAAATAGCCCGAACCGTATTCGCTCTCGCGCGGCTTCCATGCCGCTTTGCGCTTGGCCAACTCGTCATCCGACAGCTTGACGCTGAGGGTGCCTTTGTCGGCATCGAGTTCGACGATGTCGCCGTCACGCAATAGCGCGATCGGCCCGCCCACCGCCGCCTCCGGCCCGACATGGCCGACGCAGAAGCCGCGCGTGGCGCCCGAAAAGCGTCCATCGGTGATCAGCGCGACCTTCGCACCCATGCCCTGGCCGTAGAGCGCGGCCGTGGTGGAGAGCATTTCGCGCATGCCGGGGCCGCCCTTCGGCCCTTCGTAACGGATCACCAGAACATCGCCTTCCTCGTATTTCTTGTTCTTCACGGCATCGAAACAGGCTTCCTCGCTGTCGAAACAGCGCGCCGGCCCGGAGAACTGGTGCGCCGAGGTCATGCCGGCTACTTTCACGATCGCGCCTTCGGGGGCGAGATTGCCTTTCAGGCCGACCACGCCGCCGGTCGCCAGCAACGGCTTATCGGCCGGATGCACGACATCCTGGTCCGGATTCCATTTCACGCTCTTCATGTTCTCGGCCATGGTGCGGCCGGTGACGGTCAGGCAATCGCCGTGCATGTAGCCGTGATCGAGCAGGGTCTTCATCAGCAGCGGCACGCCGCCAGCCTCGAACATATCCTTGGCGACATAACGGCCGCCCGGTTTCAAATCCGCGATATATGGTGTCTTTTTGAAGATTTCGGCGACGTCGAACAAAGTGAATTCGATGCCGCATTCATGCGCGATCGCCGGCAGATGCAGCGCGGCATTGGTGGAACCGCCGGTGGCTGCGACCACGGCGGCGGCATTCTCCAGCGCCTTGCGGGTGACGATGTCGCGCGGGCGGATGTTATTGACGATCAGATCCATGATCATCTCGCCGGCCAGCATGCAGAACTTGTCGCGCAATTCGTAAGGGCGCCGGCGCCCCGGACGAATAGGGCAGCGCGAGACCGATCGCCTCGGAGACGGTCGCCATGGTGTTGGCGGTGAACTGGGCGCCGCAGGCGCCGGCCGAGGGACAGGCGTTTTCTTCCAGCGTGAGCAGATCTTCGTCGGACATCTGCCCGACCGAATGCTTGCCGACCGCCTCGTAGACGTCCTGCACGGTGACGTCCTTGCCCTTGAACTTTCCGGGCAGGATCGAGCCGCCATAGATGTAGATCGAGGGCACGTTGAGCCGGCACATCGCCATCATCATGCCGGGTTGCGACTTGTCGCAGCCGGCAACGCCGATCAGCGCGTCATAGGCGTGGCCGCGCACGGTAAGCTCGACCGAATCCGCGATCACCTCGCGCGAAGGCAGCGAGGCCTTCATGCCGGCATGGCCCATGGCGATGCCGTCGGTGACGGTGATGGTGCAGAATTCACGCGGCGTGCCGCCGACCGCGGCGACGCCCTTCTTCACCGCCTGCGCCTGGCGCATCAGCGAGATGTTGCAGGGCGCGGCCTCGTTCCAGCAGGTGGCCACGCCGACGAAGGGCGCGTGAATTTGCGCGGCGGAAAGCCCCATCGCGTAATAAAAGGCGCGATGCGGCGCGCGATCCGGCCCCTCGGTGGCGTGCCGGCTCGGCAGTTTGGATTTCAGGTTGCTCTTGGCGTCCATTTCCGTCTTCTGGGCCCCCCGCCCCAATTGCCGCTGCCGGTTGAGCCGGTCGGTTTCTCCGAGGGTTTCCGCTCGGCGGCAAAAGCTTAAAGCCGCACAATGGTTTGCGCCGTCGCCCGGCTGTCCCTCTGTCATAGAAGGGTATGGCCAAATCGCGGCGTAGCGGGGAAGATGTACGCCGAATACTTAAATGTTCTAAAACTGTTGCATGTTGGCCACAGCTCCCGCAGCGCCCAATGCCCCTGCCCCCCAAGCTACGGCGAAGCTTTTTCGACCGCTCCGTCCATAAGGTTGCGCCCGAACTGATCGGCGCCACCCTGCTGGTTAACGGGGTCGGCGGGCGGATCGTGGAAGTCGAGGCCTATCACCACACCGACCCGGCGGCGCATTCCTACATTGGCCGGACCGACCGGAATGCCGTCATGTTCGGGCCGCCCGGCGTGGCCTATGTCTACCGTTCCTACGGCATCCACTGGTGCCTCAATTTCGTCTGCGAGGCGGAGGGCAGCGCCAGCGCGGTGCTGATCCGCGCCGTGCAGCCGACCGAGGGCCTGCGCGGTCATGCGGCGAAGGCGCGGCCTGACGGACGAGCATCAGCTTTGCTCCGGCCCAGGCAAATTATGCCAGGCGCTCGGCGTCAGCAGCCGCCATAACGGCCTGCCGCTCGACCGCGCGCCGTTCGAGTTGCGCGCGCGCGCAGAGACGCCGGAGCTTGCGGTGGGCCCACGCATCGGCATCAGCAAGGCGGTCGAGCACCCCTGGCGCTACGGGCTGAAGGGCTCGCGGTTTCTGAGCAAGCCGTTCAGGTAACAGTCGTCCCCGCGCCCCGCGATCAAGTCGAGTCGTTTGGCCGGGACGACTGAAGCATCAATACGAAATAATGAACTCGCAGCCGGCCGCGGTCGGAAACTGCCGCGTGATGCGCCCGCTCGCCAGCTCGAATTCCAAGGCGATCGCGGCGTCGTGGCAGCACAGATAGGCGTGGCGGCCGTCGGCGGCAAAGCCGAAGCCCATGGGCGCCATCGGGGTGTCGAAGCCGCCGATCTGCTCCAGCGTCTCGGCTTCGTAGACGGCGGCAAAATTATCGACATGCGAGGACACGCAGACATAGGCGCCGTCCGGCGACACGCGCAGGCGGCGGAGTTGATTGGCCTCGCCCGGCGCGCCCTCGATGGCGACGGCGCGCCGGTACTTGTTGGTCCTTGCGTCGATCTCGTGGAACTCGCCCTTCCAATGCGCACAGACGAGCAGCGTCTCGCCGTCCGGCGTCACCGCGATCCCTTCGGCGCCGTGCGGGATCGCGATGGTGCCGATGACATGGCGGGAGTTCAGGTCGATCACCGCCACCGCCTCCTTGGTCTTGAACGAGGCGAACAGTTTGCCGGTCGCATGACTGACGGCGATCCAGTGCGGCGCGCCGCCGACATCGATGCGCTCGACCTTGTCAGTATCGGGATCGATCGCCAGCACGGCGTTGCCGAGTTCAGCCGTCGACCACAGCGTGCCGCGCACATCCATCATCACCGAATGCGGTGCGAGATTCTCGCCCACGTCGATGGTGCGTTCGAGCGACTTCGTCGCCAGATCGATCACCGCGATGCGGCGGTCGGGGTCCTTGTTTTTCCCGAAGATGCCGCCGCCATAGATCGAGGCATAGACTTTGCGTCCGTCCGGCGAGCGGATCATCTCGTGGGTGGAGCCCGGCATGTCGATCTCGCCGGTCGGCGCCAGCGTCGCGGCATCGAAGAACTGAATCTTGTTGGCGCTTTTGGCGGTGAGGATCAGCTTCGGCCCGCCCGGACGATTGTTGGGGTCAATCATACTGCCCCCTTCAGCCGCTCCAGCGCCTCCACGATCTTGGCTTGCGGCGCGAGCGCCTCCTCGCGCTTTTCCTTTTCGCTCGTCGACCACCTCTTCCGGCGCGCTGGCGACGAAATTCTCGTTGCCGAGCTTGGCGTCGACGCGCTTGATGTCGGCCTCGACCTTGGCCATTTCCTTCGCCAGCCGCGCGCGTTCGGCGGCGAGATCGATCACGCCTTTCAGCGGCAGCGCCGCGACCTCGCCGCGCACGACCAGCTGCACCGCGCCCGGCGGCGCCGCATCGGCGAAGCCGATGTCCGACAGCCGCGCCAGCCGCTTGATCACCTCGGCCCAGCGCTCGGCGCGCGCTTGCGTCTCGCGCGAGGCGCCGGCCAGCACCAGCGGCGTCAGGTCGCCGGCGGTGATATTCATCTCCGCGCGCACCGAGCGGATCGCGGTGACGAGATCGATCACCCAGCCGATCTCGGCTTCGGCCTTGTCGTCGGTCGAGGCCTTCGTAGCGCGGCCAGTGCGACGAGCGACCAGCAGCGTCGCGCGTTGTGCGCGCGCCGTCACCGCCCACAATTCCTCGGTGACGAACGGCATGAACGGGTGCAGCAGTTTCAGGATCTCGTCGCAGCACCCAGGCGACCATGGCGTGGGTCTCGGTCTTGGCCGCGCCGTCGGGGCCGAGTGAGCACCGGCTTGGCCAGTTCCAGATACCAGTCGCAATAGACGTTCCAGACGAAGCGATAGACCGCGCCGGCCGCGTCGTTGAACCGGTAGGCTTCGATGCGCCTCGGTCACCTCGGCCGCCGCCTGTTGCGGTCTCGTGCGCGATCCAGCGGTTGAGCGTCTCCTTCGCCGCTTTGCGGATCGAAGCCCGCCGCGCGCGCGCAGCCGTTCATCTCGGCAAAGCGCGCGGCGTTCCACAGCTTGGTCGCGAAATTGCGGTAGCCCTCGACGCGCTGCGTCGAGAGCTTGATGTCGCGGCCCTGCGCCGCCATCGCGCGCCAGCGTGAAGCGCAGCGCGTCGGCGCCGTATTCGTCGATCAGCGCCAGCGGGTCGATGACGTTGCCCTTCGACTTCGACATCTTGGCGCCGGTGTCGTCGCGCACCAGCGCGTGGATGTAGACGGTCGTGGAACGGCACCTCGTGCATGAAGTGCAGCCCCATCATCATCATCCGGGCGACCCAGAAGAAGATGATGTCGAAGCCGGTGACCAGCACCGAGGTCGGATAGAAGCGCTTGAGCTCCGGCGTCTCGTCCGGCCAGCCGAGCGTCGAGAACGGCCACAGCGCGGAGGAGAACCAGGTGTCGAGCACGTCCTCGTCGCGCTTGAGATAGCCGTTCATGACTTCGACGCGCGATCGCCGCAATGTCGTGACCTCCTGGACGTGATCTCTTCGCGTCGTGTAATGGCGAGCGCCTCGGCGACGATCTCGTCGTCGGTCGTCGGCAACGAACACTTTGCCGTCCGGCCCGTACCAGGCCGGAATCTGATGGCCCCACCAGAGCTGGCGCGAGATGCACCAGGGCTGGATGTTCTCCATCCAGTCGAAATAGGTCTTCTCCCAGTTCTTCGGCACGAACTTGGTGCGCGCCATCGCGCACCGCCGCGATCGCCGGCTCGGCCAAGCGTCTTGGCGTCGACATACCACTGGTCGGTGAGAAACGGCTCGATGACGACGCCGGAGCGGTCGCCGTGCGGCACCACGTGCGTATTGCGGCTCGATCTTGTCGACAAGCCCCTTCTCCTCCAGCCGCTCGACGATCATCTTGCGCGCGGCGAAGCGGTCGACGCCGTGCATCGCCAGCGTCTCGTCGAGATCGCTGCGACGGCGGCACGCCGTCGCAGGAAGTCTTCATTGTCGCTTGCAGGTTCGAGTTCGGCCTCGGTGCTGAAGCACGTTGATCATGCGGCAGCCGTGCCGCTTGCCGACCTCGAAATCGTTGAAGTCGTGCGCCGGCGTGATCTTCACCGCGCCGCGAGCCCTTCTCCGGGTCGGAATATTCATCGGCGATGATCGGGATGCGGCGGCCGACCAGCGGCAGGATCACGTTCTTGCCGACGAGGCTGCTTGTAGCGCTCGTCGTCCGGATGCACCGCCACCGCGGTGTCGCCCAGCATGGTCTCCGGCCGCGTCGTGGCGACGACGATGAAGGTCGACGGGTCGTCGGGATTGAAGGTCTTGCCCTCGATCGGATAGCGCAGGTGCCAGAGGTGCCCCTTGGTCTCGACCTGCTGCACTTCCAGGTCGGAGATGGCGGTGAGCAGCTTCGGGTCCCAGTTGACCAGCCGCTTGTCCTTGTAGATCAGCCCCTCGCGGTAAAGCTCGACGAAAACTTTCAGAACCGCGCGCGACAGCCCCTCGTCCATGGTGAAGCGCTCGCGCGACCAGTCGCAGGAGGCGCCGAGCCGCTTGAGCTGGTTGACGATGGTGCCGCCGGATTCCGCCTTCCACTCCCACACCCGCTTGAGGAACGCCTCGCGCCCCATCTCGCGCCGGCCGGGCTGCTGCCGCTCCATCAGCTGGCGCTCGACCACCATCTGCGTCGCGATGCCGGCATGGTCGGTGCCCGGCTGCCACAGCACGTCGCGCCCGCGCATGCGCTCGAAGCGGCAGAGAATGTCCTGCAGCGTGTTGTTGAGCGCATGGCCCATATGCAGCGAGCCGGTGACGTTCGGCGGCGGGATGACGATGGAGTAAGGCTGCGCGCCCGCCCGTCGGGCCGGCCGGCCTGGAAGGCGCCCGCCGCTTCCCACGTCCGGTAGATGCGGCCCTCGACCTCGGCGGGCTGATAGGTCTTATCGATCATCGTCGTTTTGCTTTGTCCGCTTTGGCGCGCTAGAAAGCCCCGCCGCACCAACCGAGGTGTCAACTTTCGCCGGAATCCCGCAATGCCCGCTCCGACGCGCGCAGGCGCCGATCCGCGCCATCACCCTGCTGGCGCTCGCCTCCTTCGCCACCCAGGCCATGGTGCGCTCGACCAATTCGCTGCTGCCGCAGATCGCCGCCGATTGCGATGTCACCGTCGGCGCGACCTCGGTCATCGTCACCGCCTATGCTGGCGCACGGCTCGGTGCAGCTGGTCATCGGCCCGATCGGCGACCGCTTCGGCAAATATCTCTGCGTCACCTTCGCCGCCGCCGGATCGACGCTGATGGTGGTGGCCTGCGGGCTGGCGCCCTCGCTGCCGGTGCTGGTGGCGGCCCGGCTCGCCTGCGGGCTCGCCACCGGCTGGATCATCCCGTTCGCGCTCGCCTTCGTCGGCGACGTCATCCCCTACGAGCGCCGCCAGCAGGTGATCGGCCGCTTCCTGTCCGGGCAGATCCTCGGGCAGTTGTTCGGCCAGGCCGCCGGCGGCGTGCTCGGCGATTATTTCGGCTGGCGCAATGTGTTCTTCATCCTGGCCGCCCTGCTCGGCCTCGCCGCCGCCGGCCTGTTCTACGAGTTATGGCGCAACCCGATCACCCATGCGCGCGGCACGCCGGCGCAACGCACGCGCGGCTTCGTCGCGGATTATTCCACCGTGCTGCGCTCGCCCTGGGCGCGCATCGTGATCCTGATCGCCTTCATCGAAAGCGGCGCCATGTTCGGCGCTTTCACCTATGTCGGCGCCGATCTGCACTTGCGCTTCGGCGTGAACTTCGCGCTGGTCGGCTTGTTCGTCGGCACGTTTGCGATCGGCGGATTGATCTACAGCTTGGCGGTGCGTGTGCTGGTCAATCGCTTCGGCCAGATCGGCTTGGCTGCCGGCGGCGGCGCGCTGCTCGCGCTCGCCTATGTCACGCTGGCGTTCGAGCCGCATTACTGGATCGCGCCGTTCGCCATCACGACCATCGGCCTCGGCTTCTACATGCTGCACAATACGCTGCAGACCAACGCCACCCAGATGACGCCGGAAGCGCGCGGCACCGCGGTCGCGATGTTCTCCTCCGCGCTCTATCTCGGCCAGACCGCGGGCGTCGCGGCCGGCGGCGTGGTGTTCGACCGCGTCACGGCGGTGCCGCTGTTTCTCGGGGCGGCGGCCGTGCTGCTGGTGCTTAGCCTGTGGTTCGCGAGCCGGCTCAAGCGGCGGCAGGCGCTGACGGCGAATTAATCCGTTCATTCCCGCGCCAGCGGAAATCCTGGGCCACGGCCTCTGCGCCGGAAGGACTGCACCCACGCTTGCGCGGGGACGAACGGAAATTGCTGTTAGCGCCCGCGCGAGACGCGCTCGATCTCCGCCCGCACGATGCGATCGACCAGGCCGGGCAGATTGTCGTCGAGCCAGGACTTGAGCAACGGGCGCAGCATTTCCTTCACCAGATCCTCGAGCGTGCGCGCATTTTGCCCGAGCACGGTGTTGGCGAGCGAATTGAACGCGCTGTCCACCGCCGCCATGGTCGAGTTCGAGATCAGCCCGCGGTCGAGCGCGGCGGCTTGCGGGCTGGGCTCGCGCGCCTCTTCGACCATGCGCATTGGCTCGGCCGGCGCATCGAATGACCGGTCGGTGAATACGACGTCGGATGAGGCGTCGATGGTGCGGAAAACCGCCTCAGGTTCCGGCTCCGCAACGGGCGCCGGCGCCGTCATCTCCTCGGTCAAATTCAACACATCCGATGGCGGCGGCGCGGGCTCCGCCAAATCGAGATTGGCCAGCATGGCGTCGATGTCGTCCTGGCTGTTGCCAGCGGCCGGCGGTGGCGGGGCCGGTGGCAGCGCAGACTCGGGCGCGGGCGGAACCGGTTCGCTTGCAACAACGGCCAATGGCGGCGGCGTGGTGGCGGCCGGCTCCGACGGCTGGGCTGGCTTGCTGGCATCGTCATCGGCAATAATGCGACGGATCGAGGCCAGGATTTCCTCCATTGAAGGTTCTTGGACCTTTGCCGATTGGGTCATTCCTGTAATCCCGGACGCAGTTACCGCCCCATCGCCCGCTGACCCGCCCGACCGGCGTCGGCAGGGGCGAATCGTCATTCCGGTCCTATTTATACGCCAGGGGTGTGCGGGTGTGGCAGGTCGATCGTCGGCTATAGCGCAATGACCTGTGGACACTCGCTGCTTTAGCGTCCGTCCGGGGTCCGCACGCCGGCCCAGCTGTCGCGCACCTGCTGGTAATGCACCTTTGCGTCATACACCGGCACGTGCAGGCCGAGCACCGAAGGCGCCAGCCGGCCGACCGCCGCCAGCAAGGTGTAGGAGGCGACCACGCGGTCGCGCTGGGCGGTCACCAGCGCCACGCGGGCATTCACCAGTTCCTGCTGGGCATTGAGCACGTCGAGCGTGGTGCGCTGGCCGACGCGGGCTTCCTCGCGCACGCCGTTGAGCGCGATCTCGGCGGCCTGCACCTGCGCGGTGGTGGCCGCGATATTGGCCTTGGCCGCATCGAGCAGGCCCCAGGACTGCACCACGTTCTGGCGCACCGTGTCGCGCGTGGTGTCGAGGTCGAGACGCCTCTGGCCAAGCGTTTCCTTGGCCTGGCGGATGGCGGAATATTCCGCGCCCCCTTGATAGATCGGCACGCTGAGGGTGCCGAGCACCGAGGCATTGTAGCTCTCGACGGTGTTGAGGTTGCCCACGGTCCCAAAGTTCTTTTGAAAATTGCCCTGCACCGACACCGTCGGATAGAGCGCGCCCTCCGCCACTTTCACCGCCTGTTGCGCGGCGTCGACATTGTATTGCGCCGTGATCACCGCCGGATGGCTGGCGGTGGCGACGCCGATTGCACCCGGCAGGCTGGACGGCGAGAAACGGTCGACCGGCGAGCCGGGCGCGAGCTTGCCTGGATTGCTGCCGATTATCTGCCGATAGGTCGCCGCCGACGCCTTGGAATTGGCCTCCGCGCTGAGCACCTGCGAACGGCCGGCGGCCAGCCGCGATTCCGATTGCGCCACATCGGTGCGCGTCACCTCGCCGACATTGAAGCGGTCGCGCGTTTGTCGCAATTGCTCCTGCAGCACCTCGACGTTGCGCCGTTGCAGGTCGAGGATCGCGCCGTCGCGCAGCAAATTCATGTAGGCGGTCACCGCATTGAGCAGCACCTTCTGCTCGGTGTCCCGCAAGGTGGCGCGCGCCGCCAGCACCTGGCTCTCGGCCTGACGGGTCTTGTTGGCGGTCTGGAACCCGTTGAACAAGGTCTGCGTCACGGTGGCGCCGGCGCCATAGGGCGAGTTGTAGCCGCTCTGGGTGAAATAGGTGGCCGGCGAGCCGGGCGGAATGCTGGCGCCGACAACCTTCGATTTCGACGACAGCGACTGTTCGCCGCCGCTGCCGGTGACCGTAATCTTCGGCCGATAGCCGGATAGCGCCTGTGGCACGCTTTCATCGGTGGCGCGCGTGGCGGCGCGCTGCGAATTGATCGAAGGGTTACTCTGATAGGCCTGCACCAGTGCCGAATTGAGCGTTTCGCCACGCACCAGCGACGTCGTCAGCGGCAATGCCGCCCAGGCCGCCAACCCGGCCGCAAATCCACTCAACCACCTGCTACGAACCCGACGCCCCATAAAATCCAACCTACTCGCGACCGGACCAATTACCGATCACGCTAAAACGACCAACCAGGAACCATATTAGGCCCGGCGGGGGGTTGAAACCCCCTGCCCGTCGCTACCCACCGGAATGCGACAGACTGAGGATTTTTTGTCACGTTTTGGAAGCGGCGACCTGACCGCCGACAGATCAGAAGGCGAAAACCGGCGTTTTCGCGAAACCTGGCAAAAGTGCTGCCGTGGCATCGAAGACCGCCCGGCCGCCCACCTCCCCGCCGCTGCGGCGGTAAAGCATGGCCTTGGAGCCGGGGCCCGAGCCCAGAATGCAGACCAGCCGGCCGCCATCCTTGAGTTGCTGACAGAGCGCGTGCGGCACCACCTCGGTCGCGCCCTCCAGCACGACGACGTCATAAGGAGCGCCTTGCGCCCAGCCTTCGGCCAGCGCACCGCTCACCACGCTGACATTCGGCTGCGACGACAGCGCCGCGCCCGCCGCTTTCGCGAGGCCGGCGTCCTGTTCGAGCGCGACCACCTGCGCGGCGATGCGGGCGAGAACGGCAGCGCCATAGCCGGTGGCACAGCCGGCATCGAGCACGCGATCGGTGGCTTGCAGTTCGGCGGCCTGGATCAGCTTGGCGAGCACCATCGGCCTGAGCAGGCGGCGGGATGCGCCCACCGGCACGTCAAGATCGAGATAGGCCAGCGCGGTCACCGCCGGCGGCATGAAATTCTCGCGCGGAACCTCCAGCATGGCGGAAATGACGCGCAAATCGGTGACGTCGGTGGTACGGACCTGACCGTCGACCATGTGGCGGCGCGCGGCGGCAAAATCGGTCATCGCGATCCCCAAGGCAAGGAAGGATGGTGAATGCGCGGCTTTTGTGCGGCAACCCTCCGCAAAAGGCAAGCGAGCCGGGCAGCGTTGTCGATAAGCGCGGGCTCCTATATAGGCTTGAGCCTTGGGCGACGCGCGCGGCCTGCTACCCGCGCCGGACGCGTCATCTGACGGCCACGTGGCGGAGTGGTTACGCAGCGGACTGCAAATCCGTGCACGCCGGTTCGATTCCGGCCGTGGCCTCCAGCCTTCGCGCCCGCGGCGCCTCGGCTGGCCAGCCCTTTTGACGATCATCGCGACGGCGGGCGGGCTCTCATGCCGGGGCCCTTCTTGGCTTTGCAAAGCAACGGCGCTTTGTTATAGCGCCCCTGACCGAAGCGCCGGCATGTTCCCCGGTAGCTCAGTGGTAGAGCAACCGGCTGTTAACCGGTTGGTCGCTGGTTCGAATCCGGCCCGGGGAGCCATCTTTTTTCGTCCGACCGTCGCAATGCCCGCCCTTCGCGAAGCGCCATGATGCCCTCGAGCAGCCCGCTCACCACCGACCTCTACGAGCTCAACATGATCCAGGCCTATCTGGATCAGGCTGAGGACGGTCAAGCGGTATTCGAGTTCTTCGTGCGGCGGCTGCCGGCGCGGCGTTCCTTCCTGCTCGCCGCGGGGCTCGATGACGCGCTTCGCTATCTCGAGACGCTGCAATTTTCCGCCGCCGAAATCGACTGGCTCAAGAGCACCGGCCGCTTCCGTGCCAACCTGCTCGACTATCTCAGCCGTTTCCGCTTCACCGGCGACGTGCATGCGATTCCGGAAGGCAGCGTGTGCTTTCCCAACGAGCCGCTCATCCGCATCACCGCGCCGCTGACGCAGGCGCAGCTGGTGGAAACGCGCCTCATCAACATTCTGCATTTCCAGACGCTGATCGCCTCGAAGGCCGCGCGCATGGTGCTGGCCGCGCCGGGAAAAATTCTGTCGGACTTCGGCCTGCGCACCGCGCACGGCGAGGAGGCCGGGCTCTATTCGGCGCGCGCAAGCTATATCGCGGGCTTTGCCGGCGCCGCCAATGTGCTCGCCGGCGAGCGCTACGGCATTCCGATCGTGGGCACCATGGCGCACTCCTTCGTGCAGGTGCATGACGACGAGAGCCAGGCGTTTGAGAACTTCGCGCGGGCGCGCCCCGAGGGCGTCATCCTGCTGATCGACACCTACGACACCGAGCAAGGCGCGCGCAAAGTGGTCGAGCTGGCGCCCCGCCTTATGGCCGACGGCATCGCGATCCGCGGCGTGCGCATCGACAGCGGCGATCTCACCGTCATGGCGGCCAAGGTGCGCGCCATCCTCGATGCCGGCGGGCTCAAGGACGTCATCATCTTGGTCAGCGGCGGCATCAACGAAGACGTGCTGCAAGCGATGATGAAAGCCAAGGCGCCGATCGACGGTTTCGGCATCGGCGTCAATCTCGACGCCTCGATCGATGCGCCCTCGCTCGATTGCGCCTACAAGCTGCAGGAATATGCCGGCCGGCCGAAGCGCAAGCTGTCCGAAGGCAAAGCGACCTGGCCGGGCCGCAAACAGGTGTGGCGCGCCTATGACGGCGACGGCCGCATGCGCGGCGATGTGCTATCACTCGAAAACGACACGCAAGCCGGCGAGCCGCTGATCGTGCCGGTGATGCGCTCAGGGCAACGCATCGCGCCGGCGCCGACGCTGGCGCAGATCCGCGAGCGCGCCGCGCGCGATCTCGCGCGGCTGCCGGAGCCGTTGCGGCGATTGGAACCCGGCGCCGGCTATCCGGTCAAAGTGGCCGACGCCCTCACCGCGCTGGCGGCCGAGATTGACGCCAAGGCGCGGCAATGAATTTCCGCAATTAAAGCGCCGCCCCCGCTTTATTCCAGCCGCGCGCGCCCTCGCCGTAAATCTCATGGCCCTGCTCGGTCACCACCACGGTGTCCTCGAGCTTGATGAAGCCGCGCGTGGGATGCTTGAGCGTGGTTTCCACCGACACCACCATGCCGGCTTCGAGCGGACGGTCGGCATCGTCGGCCGGATACGGCACCGGCCCGCGGTCGGTGAGCCGCGGCGCCTCGTGGCTGACCAGCCCCATGCCGTGCGCGAGGAATTCGAGATTGTTGTGATGCTTGGATTTCGCCACCAGCGGCTCGGCGGCGGCATAGATATCGCGCCCCAGGGCGCCCGGGCGCACCGCCTTGAAGCCGGCGCGCTGGATCGTTTCGATCTCGGCCAGCAATTCGTTGAGTTCGCCGTCCGGCTCGCCCTGGATCGCCATGCGGCAGACGTCGCCGATATAGCCGTGATAGTTGCCGCCGCTGTCGATCGACATGATCTCGCCCTTCTCCCATTTCTGGTCGGAGGGCGCGCGGTTAAAACTGGTGCCGCAGGTGATCAGGCAATATTCGAAGGTTAAGCCGCGCAAGGTTTCCTCGCGCCGCAGCGTCTCGACCACGTCGGCTTTGCTCGTGCCGGGCGGAGTTTTGGCGATGGTGGCGAGCATGGCGTCGATCACCGCTTCCGAGGCGAATTTCAGCATCTTGAGCTCGGCTGAGGATTTCTTCAGGCGCTGGCGCTCCATCACATAAAGCGCATCGACCCAGTCGGCGTCCGGGAAGGCCGCACGCAGCACCTTGGACGCGTCATAGGGCAGGAAGCCGAATTCGGTGGCGATGCGTTTCGTCTTCAGGCCGGCCTTGCGGATGTAGTCGCAGGCCTTCTGCATGGCCTCGACCGAGCCGTTCGCGGTGGTCTGCGTCTCCGGCGTCCACAGCGGCTTGGCCTGATGCTGGAAGGTTTCCAACCGATGGCCGATATAGGCGGCCTTTTCCGGCGCGCCCTTGGGATAGACCAACACCGGCAGATAACGGGTGACGCCGGTGGCATCCATATAGTCGAAGAAATTGGCGCGGTGGCCGCCGAGCAGGTACTGCACATTATGCTTGGAGGTCGCGAGTAAGAGGTCGATGCCGGCCGCGTCCATCAGGCGGTCGAGCCGGCTGTGGTCGAACGGGATCGCAAGCGAACCGGAACGCTGAGCGTTGATGTTCATGGGGCCTCCCTGCGCCGGCGTCTATCGCGCCACTTGCAACAAAGCTAACGCATGATCCCGAAAAGTGGAATCCGGTTTTCGGGACAAGATCATGCGCCACGCAAAAACTACCAGAGTTCCTGGCTCGCAAGCCGGGCGCCCTGGCTAAGCGCCTCCAGCTTCGCCCACATGATCGAAGGGTGCACGCGGCGCAGGAACGGCCCCTGCGCGAAGCCGCAATCGGTTCCGGCAATGACATTCTCGCGGCCGACGATCCGGGCCAGCCGCACGATGCGCTCGGCCACCAGTTCGGGGTGTTCGACCACATTGGTGGCATGGCTGATGACGCCGGGGATAAGCACCTGACCGGCGCCGAGTTTGGCGTCCTTCCAGACCTTCCATTCGTGCTCGTGGCGCGGATTGGCGCCCTCGATCACATAGGCGCCGACCTTCACCGTGAGGATCAGATCGACGATGTCCTTCAACGGCACGTCGCTGACATGCGGGCCGGGCCAACTGCCCCAGCACACGTGATAGCGGATGCGCTCGGCCGGCAAACCCTCGATCGCGTGGTTGATGAGGTCCATTTGGAAGGCGAGCCAGCGCCGGTAGTCGGCGAAGCTCGCCGGCGGCACCATGCGGTCGTAGGTCGTGGCGTTGCGCGCGTCGTCGAGTTGCAGCAGGAAGCCGGCGTCGATGATCGTCTTGTATTCGGTGCGCATCGCTTGCGCGATCGCTACCTGCAATTCTTCCGCGCTCTTGTAATATTCGTTCTTGCGGTCGGGGATTACGCTCGCCGGCGCCGCCACCGGCAAGAACGCCTCTTGCACCGGCACGCCTTGCAGCGCCGCCTTGAAGTTGTCGATGTCGCGCTGCAATTCGGCCTGGCCGGTGTAAGCGATCGGGCCGACGCAGACCGCATCGGCCGTGGTAACCACGCCCTCGCGGGCGTCGAGCTCGGCATAGAATTCCGGGAAGTGCGCGCGGTCGGCGCCGCGCGTGAACGGATTGGCCGCGCCAGCCTTGATCGGCCGCCGTTCGAAGCCGCTCAGGCGATCGAGCGCGTATTGCGACCAGCTGATCGATTTGCCGAACTCGCCGTCGCTCACCACGTCGATGCCGGCCTGCGCCTGCCGGCGCACGACCGCCTGAACCGACTCCGTCAGGCATTTCTCATAGGCCGGCTTGTCGAACGGCTTGCCGGCCTGCTTGGCGCGTAAGAATTCCTGCAGCGGCTGCGGGCGGATCAGACTGCCGACATGCGTGGTGAGAATGCGGTTGTCGCTGCGCTTCATGGGTCACGGGCTATGGCAACTTCCGCCATCGCTATGCCTGCGCGGCGCGCCAAACGCAATGCCTGGGTCAAGATCAGCCGGCGTGCGTTATGTCCGGACGGTAATGCTCGCGTCGCTGCGCGATGAAGCGCGCGCGCTTGCGCGCGGCGCCGTGCGTCTCAGGCCGCGCTCTTGGCGGCAAGCGCTTCCGCCGATGCCGCCGCGGCAGCGTTTTCGTCGTCTTTGCGCCTGAGCATCATTTCCAGCGATGCGACCTCGACCCGGTTGCGCCCGCGCTCTTTGGCGATATAGAGCGCCTGGTCGGCCTGCGCCAGCAATTCGGGCACGTTGAGCACGGTCTCCTGGCTGTACACCAGCCCGATGCTCACGGTCGCGCAGACCGGACGGCTGTCGACATCCTGGGCCGCCTTGGCAAAGCTTGCCCGGATCCGCTCGGCCACCCCGGCCGCTTTGTCGCGGCTGGTGTCGCACAGCACCGCGGCGAATTCCTCGCCGCCGAGCCGCCCGACCAGATCGGATGCGCGCACCGACTGGCGCGCGGCATCGGCGAAGATTTCCAACACCCGGTCGCCGAGCGCATGGCCAAAGCGGTCGTTGATCGATTTGAAGTGGTCGAGATCGATCAGCAGCACGGCGGTCGGACGCGGATTGGCGCCATGGCGCTTCGCCAGCTCCGCGGCGTCTTGCAGGAACGAGCGGCGGTTGGCGATGCCGGTGAGCGGATCGACCATGGCGGCGGTGCGGTGACGGTATTCCGTGCGCTCCTTCGCCATCGCCAGCTGAATGAACGCGATCGAGATGGTGAACAGCAGCGCTTCAAACGAAAGCACGGTCAGCCACACGCTGCCGGACATGTGGTCGCCCGCCGACCACGGCAGCATCTCCGCCAGCGGCGTGCGCAGCAGGAACAGCGCGCCATGGGCGAACAGCATGAAGATCGCCGGCCAGCGCGACACCAGCGGCTCGCGGCGGCCGCGCCAGAATTCGTACGCCGTCAGCCAAGTGTAGGTGGTGATAATGCCGGACGCGATCAATGCGCGGGTTTGGACGGCGTCGGTGAGCACCGGCAGGCGGCAGACCAGCAGCCAGAGCACCGCGCCAGTGACCATATAGACCGGCTCGATGGGCCGGCCGTCGAACACGCGCGCGCCGGTCCAGGTGACCGCGAAGGCCGTGAACAAGAGCGCGTTGGCAAGATCGATGGTGATCAGGTCGGGCGCGGCGCCGTACATGCCGAACAGCACGACCGAGGCGGCGCGGATCAGATGGGCGAAGCCCCACCAGGCCACCGCATGGATCGCTGTGTTCTGCACCCAAGCGAACAGCAGCAACAATCCGAGGATGGCCTCCACATAGATTGTCACCATGAAGAGGGTGTTGACGTCGAGATTCATCGACCGGCACCGTCCAATTAACGCCCCAGGCCATATTTTTTGCAGGCCATGGGGCAACGAGTAGCGGGGGCCCGGTAAAAAGTGGTGAATGTGCCCTCTTAGCCTGGCTCCAAAGCGCGGAAATGGTTTCGGAGTCCTTTCCGAAAGCATTGGCAATTGAATTGAGTGCGCCCAAACGCACGCAGAACGGGCGCTTGCCGTTTCTTGGGAAACCGGCGGCTGCACCAGGGCGCGGATTCGTTAACGCCCAGCCATGGCTTGGCGGACGCATGCCGGCTAAAGGCGGGCAGTTTGCTGCGAGCTTGTCATAGCGGGCCGCGGCCCGCCGATATTGCTTGATCTCGCTGAAGAACCGCGCAATTCAATTGCGGGGAAGAAAAAGGTGAGGACTGAAGCGGATTGATGTCTCAGCAAACCTAAGCGATCCGCTCTGCAAAATCCGGGATCATCGACGGGTCAAAATCCGGGCTCCACAGCTGCCCTAATAATTCGTCCAGTGTGCGAGGGTTCCACAATGTCCTGCCGCCATTGGTATAAGGTGTCAGCTCGCCAATTTTCAGCCCATCGCCGGTCAAATACAGATCAACCCTGAGCGAGCTGAAATCCGCTGCAACAGTCTCGGCCAACTCCACGGCTGAAAGAAAAATGTCGCCTTGTATGGTGATGTCGGCGGCCCGATATCCCATATCGATTTGGATTCGGCGCCCTGTCGCATCAAACCAAGCGTGCCGTCTATTCGGAGTATCTTTCATCCCGCTTATGAGGTTGATGAGCGCAGCCCTTCCGGCAAAGGTGTATATCTCGATCTCCAAAGCTTGTGTGCCGCTAGACGATCGTAAGAATGGTTCCACCAGCAATCGGCGAGGAATTCCCCGATAGCCCCACTCGAGCGATACGTCGAAGTAATCATAAACGAGCCACTGCTCGGCAAGCTTGCTTAGTTCATCCTTATTGAGGCCCGCCGACTGATCGACGATTTTAAACCACCCTGAGGCATGGCTCGGTTTCAAGACAAATTTCTCAGGCAGCGTTTGCCACTCGATTTCCTTTGGCTGCTCGTAGATTCCAAATAAAGGAACGGTGTATTTCGATCCCACGATATCTTGCACGAATTTTCTCAGGGCAATTTTGTCGCAAATCACTTTCAGCCGTGGATCACGGTCGTATATTATTCGATGCAAGATGTGTTCATTGAAGTTTATGGGCGGAAAAAGTCTTGGCCAGGCACCGAACATAGCTCTATGCCGGTGAACGAGATTCCATTGGATAAGGTCGGCAAGCGCGTTTTCTCGATTGCTCAAGACTTGGTCGAGAGACGGTTGAAGTTTTAGCGCACTTTCGAAACACGCAAGCGCTTCGATATGGCGCTTCGCCTCATTTAACGCACAGCCGAGATTATTCAGAACCGAAGCATTGGCTGGTTTTATTGCGGCAGCTCTCTGAAATAGCTCCAATGAACGCGCTGCGTTGGCCGTCTGCAAATATATGATGCCGAGATTATTGATTGCGTCGAAGTCGTCCGGATCGTTTTGCAAGATATCAAGATATGCCTTTTCCGCTGCCGCAAACTTTTTTTGCTGCTGTAAGACGTCGGCCATTTCAAGCTTTGACGTAATCGACAACCCATCGACGCGTTTTGGTTTTGACAACTTGCTGCTCTCTGCCATTTGCCGTCGAGCCATACTACGACATGGCCGAGCCGGCCGGATGCTTTGGTGATCCCTTGCGCCGGCTACCCAAGAGCCAGCTGTCGCCGGCTTTCACGCGGCAGTGGTGCTCCGCCATGTGCCGTTCGGCCGCCTCGGCTCGGCTCATGGGCCAAAGTGCCCCTCGCGAGCCGTCCGCCCGGGCGCCTATATGAGTTCACGCCCTGGGCGCCGATTTCAAGCCGGTCCGGCCCGCCCGGCGCGGCATCCATGGCCGGTCTTGTCGGCCTGGGAGGGCTCTACTAGGGTCGGGACGTCCCCAAGGCCACCTGGAACCGGGCATGCAGATCCGCGACGGCATCGTTGACGCCATCGGCCATACGCCGCTGATCAGGCTCAATCGCGCGTCCGCGGCGACCGGCTGCACCATTCTCGGCAAGGCCGAGTTCATGAATCCGGGCGGCTCGGTGAAGGATCGCGCCGGCCGCCAGATGATCCTGGAAGCCGAGCAGCGCGGCGAGCTGCGCCCCGGCGGCCTGGTGGTGGAGTCGACCGCCGGCAATACCGGGATTGGCCTGGCGCTGGTCGCCAATGCGCGCGGCTACCGCACCCTCATCGTCATTCCGCAGACCCAGAGCAAGGAAAAGAAGGACATGCTGCGGCTGTGCGGGGCCGAACTGATCGAGGTGCCGGCACTGCCGTTCAGCAATCCGGACAATTATCAACATGTCGGCCGCAGATTGGCCGAGCAACTCAAGAAGACCGAGAAGAATGGCGTCATCTTCGCCGATCAATGGAACAATCTGGACAACCGCAAGGCCCATTACGTCTCCACCGGTCCCGAAATCTGGCAGCAGACCGAGGGAAAGATTGACGGCTTCATCTGCGCCATCGGCACCGGCGGCACCCTCGCCGGCGTCTCGGAATTCTTGCGCGAACGGAAAAAAGACATCGTGATCGGGCTGGCCGACCCGCGCGGCGCGGCCATGTACAATCTATTCGCGCATGGCGAGGCGAAAGCGAGCGACGGCGGCTCGATCACCGAAGGCATCGGGCTCGGGCGCGTGACGCCGATCATCGCCGACCTGAAGGTCGACAAGCCCTATCTCATTTCCGACGACGAGGCGGTGCCGCTGATCTTCGATCTTCTTGTGCATGAAGGCCTCTGCCTCGGCGGCTCATCCGGCATCAATGTCGCCGGCGCCATTCGTCTCGCCAAGGACCTCGGCCCCGGCCACACCATCGTGACGGTGCTTTGCGATTACGGCTCGCGTTACCAATCCAAGCTGTTCAACCCGGACTTCCTGCGCTCGAAAAATTTGCCGGTGCCGGAATGGCTGGAACGCAAGTCGGACACTTCCATTCCGTTCGAGAAGAAGTGACGGTTCGATGGCAACCGAATGCCTGTTCCGCGACGACAGCTATTTGAAGGAATGTGAGGCGCGCGTCGTTGCCGTCACCGAGCAAGGCGGCATCGTACTCGACCGCACGGTGTTCTACGCCAATTCCGGCGGCCAGCCCGGCGATAGCGGCGCCCTCACCGCGCCCGACGGCACCCGCATCGCGATCGACAATGCGATCTATACGGACGCGGCGAAAGCCGAGATCGCCCATGTCCTTGCGAAAGATTCGCCGGCGGCGGGCTCGCCTGCCCTCAAGGTCGGCGACACGGTGACGGCGGCGATCGATTGGGACAAGCGTTACGCCCGCATGCGCATGCACACCGCGCTGCATCTTCTCTCCGCCGCACTGCCCTATGCGGTCACCGGCGGCTCGGTCGGCGAGAGCGAAAGCCGGCTCGATTTCGATATCCCGGAAGCAGGCCTCGACAAGGACGCGATCACGGCCAAGGTGAACGAGATGATCGCCTCCAACGCGGCCGTCACCAGCCGCTGGATCAGCGACGAGGAGCTCGCCGCCAATCCCGGCCTGGTCAAGACCATGTCGGTCAAGCCGCCCATGGGCACCGGCCGGGTGCGGCTGATCGACATCGCCGGTCTCGACCTGCAACCCTGCGGCGGCACCCATGTGCGCGCGTTAAGCGAGATCGGCGCCGTGCGGGTGACGCAAATCGAAAAGAAGGGCAAGCAGAACCGCCGCGTGCGCCTGGCGTTGGTATAGAGTGAGTTTGCATGGACTGGGAGCCGCCGCGAACTCCGCTTCACCTCTCCCATAGGGAGAGGTCGCCCGCCGAAGCGTCGGCGACGGCGGGCGGGTGAGGGGTTACGGACTATCGAGACTCTTGGAACCCCCTCACCCCAACCCTCTCCCCGACGGGGAGAGGGAGCGCGCCGTGCTCGCGGCAGCCGCGTCAATCTAAATTGACGCGTCCTAGCCATTGCACCCGCGGAACTCCTGCGCAATGTTTGGCATTGACCCAACCAAATGGCCGCATCCATGACCCAACCCGTCAGCCGCTGGCTCAAATCCACCGAATGGCTCGCCGGCGAACTGGGCAAGCCTAATCTCGTCGCCGTCGACGCCTCCTATTACCTGACGACGCAGAAGCGCGACGCCAAGGCGGAATATCTTGCCGGCCATATTCCAGGCGCGGTGTTCTTCGATATCAACGCCATTGCCGACCACACCACCGAACTGCCGCACATGCTGCCGGGGCCCGATCAGTTCGGCGCCGCGGCGGGCGCGCTCGGCATCGCCGAGACCGACACCATCGTGGTCTATGACGGCACCGGGCTTTATTCGGCGCCGCGGGTGTGGTGGACCTTCCGCATCTTCGGCGGCAAGAATGTCTTCATCCTCGACGGCGGCTTGCCGGCCTGGAAGACGGAAGGCCGTCCGCTCGAAGCCGGCGCGGTCAAGCGGCCGCCGCGCAGCTTCAAGGCGGCGATGGACACCGGCGCGGTGGCCATGCTCGACGACGTGCAGATGGCGCTCAACGACGGCAGCGCGCAGGTGGTCGATGCGCGCTCGGCCGGGCGCTTTGGCGGCCACGAACCGGAGCCGCGCGCCGGCTTGCGCTCCGGCCACATGCCGGGGTCGCTCAACGTGCCGTTCGCCGATATCCTGGAGAACGGCCGGCTGGTGGCGCGCGAAAAAATCGCCCATGCCTTCGCCGAAGCCGGCGTCGATCTCGACAAGCCGATGATCACCACCTGCGGCTCCGGCGTCACCGCCGTAGTGCTGGCGCTCGGGCTCGACGCGCTCGGCAAGCCGCTGCCGCGCATCTACGACGGTTCCTGGGCGGAATGGGGCGGCCGGCCGGATTTGCCGGTGGAGAAGGATTAGGGGGCAAAATGGACGTGCGGCAGGCTTATAACTACTGGTTATGCTGCCAACCCAACGATTCTTTGTCTAGGAAGCTCAACAAAATCACTTGCAAATATAATTTCGCTGCCAAGTGATTTTTCACCTGCGCTATAATTTGGAAAATATTTTATCGACGAAAATGAAGGGTACATTTTCCGAATTTGCGGCACATCATCATATGAAAGTATCCATTTTTCTTTGCGGTTTTGCTTTAGCAATTTCGCGATTTCCTCATGATCTTTAGCCGCATAAAAATTCTTGTAAAGCTTGCGACCTTTCACAAAATATGGAGGATCTAAATAGACAAATGAATCCGCCTTTTTCACCGCTCTCTTGAAAAACGTCATCGCCTTCAAATAGAGCAAGTATTCTAAGCTCGACTTTGCGGATTTTGGTCCGCTTGCCTCAGACACCAGCCCAGAAGATTGCCGCTTCCGCGATGATGCGCACGGCCTGTTCGATGTGGGCTGTTGTGCGTCCAAAGGGTCCGAATGGAACCCACCGTTCCTTCCATAGTGACCAATAGAGAATGTCGAAAAGATCGTCGCGTCCGATTGGACGCAGACGAGCGATCGGGACGCTGGTTTCGGCATGAATGAGTGTGAAGCCGCGATTTCGGCGTTCCACCACCACGGGACCGGCATCAAATTTGAATTTCTCGATTAGCTGGATGATTTCCTCGTCCGTCATCGCCCCATTGTGGCGGGTTAGCGCGCAACTGTCCTCGCCCTGGCGTCGAACAAGACCGATTCAAAATGTCGCGGCCTGATTTTGAAAAACGTGAAGGACAATTCCCCGCGAACTCAATTCCAACGTTGCGATGACCCAACATTGCTCCTCTTCCGCATTCGGCCCGGCGGCATCGATGCCGTCAATCATCATTTCGCTGATGACGCCCTTCCGTGCTTCTTCACGGCCCCGGTTTGGCAGCATGTGCTGGTGCTCGTCGCCGGCATGGTGCTTGCCCCTGGCAAGCGTACGGTCAGCGCCGCCTTGCATGTTATGGGCCTTGGCGCGACCCACGACTTCGCGCTCTATCACTATGTGCTCAATCGGGCGCGATGGAACAGTCGCGCTGTCGCCCGCACCCTGTTGACGATGATCCTTGCTAGGTTCCTGCCCGCTGGGCCGGTGGTGATTGGCATCGATGACACGATCGAGCGCCGTTGGGGCCGCAAGATCGCCGCGCGTGGCATCTATCGCGACCCAGTGCGCTCCACACATGGTCATTTCGTCAAGACGAGCGGCCTGCGCTGGCTCGCGGTGATGGCCATGGTTCCCGTTCCATGGACGCGGCGGCGCTGGGCGTTGCCGTTCCTGACCATCCTGGCGCCCTCCGAACGCTACAACACCGCGCACGGGCGTCATCACAAAAAGCTGACAGACTGGGCTCGCCAAGCCATTCTCCAGGTTCGGCGATGGGTGCCAAAGCGCGAGGTCGTCGTTGTCGCCGATTCCGGTTTCTCCGCGCTCGATCTGATCGCGGCGGTTCGCCACCATGTTTGTCTCATCACACGGTTGCGGCTCGACGCCAGCCTGTTCGAGCCGGCGCCGGAACGCCGTCCCGGCCAGAACGGCCGGCCTGCGAAGAAGGGACAGCGTTTACCTAAGCTCTCCGAAGTACTCGCCGACAAGAGGACCATTGGACCGACTGTCGATGCCATACTGGTATGGCGATGAACGATGCTTTCTCGAGACCGCGACGGGAACGGCCGTCTGGTATCACACCGGATTGGCGCCGGCGCCGATCCGCTGGGTGCTCGTGCGAGATCCTGCGGGCGTGCGCGATCCGCAGGCATTTCTGTGCACCAATCTCGAAGCGACGCCGATGCAAATTCTCGGATGGTTTGTCAGTCGCTGGTCTGTCGAAACAACATTCCAGGAAATCCGCGCTCATCTCGGTGTTGAAACGCAGCGGCAATGGTCGGACCTGGCGATCGCGCGAACGACGCCGGCGTTGTTCGGATTGTTCTCCCTCATTGCGCTCTGGGCGAGCGATCCAAAAATCGCGGCTAGCCTCCGTCCCAGAACGGCCGGGTGGTATTGTAAACGCGAACCTTCCTTCAGCGACGCCATCGCCACTGTTCGAAGGGCCCTCTGGAGCCCGCCGGGTTTTTCGATGTCGCGGCATCAGGCGGAAACCGTGGAAATTCCAGCCGCCCTCATGGAAAGACTCACCGACGCTCTTTGCTACGCAGCATAAAATCCGCAAAGTCGAGCTTAGATAAGCTCTTTTATCTCCGGCTCGGAAAGACCAAAGCTTTTCGCTAATTTTGGATCGAGGTGCCGGATTTCCAATCGTCATAAACAGCTTTGCGACTTCCGAGGTAACCCCATCTCGACTTATCACCCAATCCAAAGTGAGCACGCGCTACGATTGGGAGCAAAGTTTCGCGATCCGGCGCAATGCTGCACTCAACCGTTTTTAAATCCTCCTTTGCCTTGTCCGAAATGTGCGGCGTCGACACCGAACTTGGTGCCTTGAGTAGTCCCGAGAGGACTTTGTACGCCGCAATGCGTGAGTTTCCCTCAACAACAACGTATTCGGTTCCCTTCCTCACAACATACGGACGTTCTGCGCAAAAATTTTTTCCCTCGGTGGCAATTTTTTTTATGAACTCTTCCAAGTCCTCGTGCTCGTAGAGATACGCAAGAATATCATTCTGATTGGAGAGACGAGTTTGCGTCACTATGCGCGGATTTCTGTCGTCCAGTAAAATGTCCTGCAACGGGATATTTTTAAATTCGAACGCCGAATACATGCGAATCCCACTCCCCAACTCACCATGAAATCATAGTGTCCGTGGCATAATCAACCGGTGGTAGCGGGTTTTGCTGGGCTCCCTACTCTTGACCCGCACGAATGAGTGGATTGTTAGGACTTATTTGAGCATTATAACCTTGACAAAGCAAGCCACAAAGCCTAGTATCCTTGCAAACATAAGGACTACGGCCATGACTGACCTCCTCAAAAACCCGATCTTCAAAGACGAAACCAAAGCCCGCGAATGGCTGGAGGCGCGCGTTTGGCCGGAAGGTCCGACCTGCCCGCACTGCGGCAATGCCGACAAAGCCAAAATCAACGGCTCTACAGGGCAAAGCTCACCGTCCGGGCCTCTATCAGTGCGCCGAGTGCCGCGAACAGTTCACCGTGACCGTCAAGACCGTGTTCGAGCGCAGCAAAATCCCGCTGACCAAGTGGCTTGCCGCCCTATTCTTGATGACGGCCTCCAAAAAGGGCGTTAGCGCCCATCAGGTCCACCGCATGTTGGGCATCAGCTACAAATCACGTGGTTCATGATGCATCGCTTGCGCGAGGCAATGCGCACGGCGGTCTTGAGCCACTTGGAGGCAAGGGCAAAGTCGTAGAGGCCGACGAAACCTATTTCGGCAAAACCGAAGATCATGCACGTCTTCCAAACGCGCAAGGGCCGTCCCTATACGAAGCGCGGCACGATTTCATGAACAACCGCCCGATCGTCGCGCTAGTCGAGCGCGGCGGTGACGGTTCGCTCATTCCATGTTGCCGTGGCCGATCAGGCAACGGTCTGCCAAGATCGTGCGCGAGAACATCGACAGCGAAACCAAGATCAATACCGACGAAAGCAAGCTCTACAACAAGGCCCGCATGGACGTTCTGCCGCCATCAAGACGCGTGAAACATACCGCTGGCGAATATGTGCGCGGCGACGTCACCACCAATACAGTCGAAAGTTACTTTTCAATCTTCAAGCGCGGGATGCGCGGCACCTATCAGCATTGCAGCCGAAAAGCACCTGCACCGCTATCTGGCCGAATTTGATTTCCGCTACAACAACCGCATTTCGTTGGGCGTCAACGACACCATGCGCGCCGAGAACTTGGCGGCTGGCATCGTTGGAAAGCGCCTGACCTATCGACGGCCTAACGAAGCCGGAATTTAAGCACCAAGCGGTCGCTTCAAACGCTGGCGCAAGAAGGTTTGGAAGCCTCGCAAGCCCCAATGGGTTCGCTACTGGCAGTCCCGCAAGCCTGTTGGTTAGGCTGCTTGGGCTGGCGCAGAACAAAGACCAAGCAAATCAGAAATTCGCCGGGCGGCTTGCTCTCCGGCGAGTTTTCCCAAAACTTCCACCGACGCGCGAATATTCGAAGCCTCTGCAACGTAGATAGTACCCTAATCCGTTGCCAATTTCTTCCTCCAAGGCTTCGGCGGCGTCCACTCGCGTTAGCGGGCCGACACATAGAAAACTGTCATTTGTTGCTGGCTTGGAGGCGAAAAATTCATCCATCTTTCTCTCCGGAGTTTGTATGCCCAAACAGCACAACGATCCGCGAATCTCCGTAAACAAACTCGCGCAATACGTTACTAGCAAAGCCGCGCGCCAAAACCAAATCCTGAGGAACGCAAAATACCCTCCAACCTATATTACCGCTTACTATAGGGATGCGGGAACCGCGATCAGTCGGTTCCTCGCATCTAATATGACCGACTATGCGCTACTGGACGGCACGATTGCCGTCTGAAATCAAAAGACCCCGGCTAATGTGCAAGAAGCACGCCGCATTGCGGGCAATATCGATGCCATCGAGAAATTTGGCGCCATGCTCGATGACATCGAATTTGGCGGGGCCATTCCAAAACTTGGGGCTAATACAGCGCCTCATTTAACGCTAGAAAAAGTTAGCATCAGTGTCCGCCCCGAAGTGACGTTGCACTCTAAATCAAAAACGACGGAACTTGTGGGCGGGATTAAATTGCATTTCCCAGTTACGGAGCCATCAACGAGGAACAGGCCGGTTATATCATCTGCGATGATGCATAGTTTTTGCGAAGACCATCTTTTCAAAGATGGTTCGCCGTTCCCCGGACATTGCATGGTCATCGATCTAGCAAGCCAAACGGTGTACCCGGGCGTAAAATCGATCAAGAAGCGACTGAATGATGTGAAAAGTGCATGCACTCAGATCAATTCGCTTTGGCCAGCGGTCGCCCCTTAGCCTTTGTTTTCTTTTTCTTCGGCTTCTTCAGTTTAGCGACACGATGCTGTGGCGGACTTTTCGCCACCACCTTCACGGCGCGCTCAAAGCGCGCCCACGCATCCGAATTTAGTTCAATCCCAGCAGGCTTCTTTGTCATGGATGCTCAAGCGGTCGAACAGGCAGAAGCCAAATGGCGAAAGGCCAAAAAATCTCTTGAGATACTTCGCGCGGCCAAAAATTATGAAGGCGCAGAGGAAGCATGGTCTGATTTTCTACTTGCTGCATCTACTATCTATTCGAAACTTGAACAAGGATCAAAGTCGAAAGGTTCAAGCGGCGGATGGTTCGGTCGAAAAAAGAAAGAACGAAAAGATGATCCGGTGCTGCGCTACCTACATTATGCCAGAAATTCCGACGAACACGGCATTGAACGCGTTGCTGCACGCGGCGGCAACTTGGTTGACATAACAGCAGGCAACGAACCTCTAAAGTTCAACGAACGCCGAGAAAAGCTCATTAACACGGTCCATGACGGACGGAGCGGCCAACTAAAGGCCAAAAACATTCCAGCAATGTTATATGGCCCGAGTTTACAAAATGATCCGAGTGTATGATCGCCGCTTCGGCGATCATTGTGACCCGCCAACGTCTCATCTTGGCAACGAAATCGGCCTAGAGGACAACCATTTGATTGGTGTGGCGGCATTAGGCTTGGCCTATCTGAAGAAGCTCATCGCGGAGGCTAAAACGCTAGTTTGAGCATTCCATGGCCATAGTCAGATAAACCTTCCCTCAGAAGGGCATCCAATCCCTCGCCAAGACAGTGCTCGCGCGCGGCATAAACGCCAGCATCAATCATCTTCGGGGTAACAACGGGCGCGCCAGACCCCCAAATCAGGGAGCGTGGCCGGACTATTGGAGGGGGTATGCTTTGTCAAGGTTATAATGCTCACTTATTTCCGCCATACTCTAGGACTTTATTCCGCCTCGCCCTTGCCCCCGAGGGGACGCGAACCGGTTGCGCCGGCCGCGGGGAAAGGGCCGGCGCCCGCGGGCGTGGCTCGCAGCCACGCACTCGGGAGGCCCTGGCCAGCCGTCCGGCCCCACTACGGGGGTCTGCCTTCGATGGCTGGACGCGGCGGAAGACGAAGGGCGGCGGAAGCTGCCCGGATCGGGGGCCCAAGCAGGGCTCCGTCTCCGCCCGGAAGCTACGGCGCCAGGGACAGAAATCGCCGCGACGGCGCGCCGAGAGGCGCCACGCGGTCCGAAAAGCCGCGTGCACAGACGGACTGGTTGCGCCCCTGGGCGCGCCGTCCCCCTCGCTTGTTCGCGGGGGTCGAGACCCCCGCCCCCGGGGACGTTAAAGGGGGAGCAAAGCTCGGGCGCGATCCGCGCCGCGAGAACGATGGAGTTTGCCTCGATGAAACGATTACAACACGCGTCGCCCGCTCCTCGCCCACCGCTCGAGACGGCCCGATTTGCCGGTGGAGAAGGACCAGGCCGCTATGGCAACATGCCGGCTGTCGGCAAATCAAGGGACCCCATGCCATGAGCCAAACGCAGCATCGGCCTCGAGCAGAGCGAGGAAGAAATCCTCCACCCCGACGTGTCCGACGAAGCGCTGGAGACCGCGGCGGGAACGGGCAAACAGAATGCGGGCGCCCAGACGCTTCCCTATGCCCTGATCTGCATTCCGTTCGAGCGAAGCTAGCGCGCGCCGCGCGCATTTCATGAGTTCCCGCCCTGGGCATTAAACGGGCGGCGCTTATATATTGAATATCGCATGTGACGCACCGGCACGAGGTTTCGATGATCTTCCGTCAATTATTCGACAGCGTCTCCGGCACCTATTCCTATCTGCTCGCCAGCCGCGCCGGCGGCGAGGCGATGATCATCGATCCGGTGCTGGAGAAGGTCGACCGCTATCTGCAATTGATCCGCGAGCTCGACCTCAAGCTGGTCAAGGCGGTCGATACCCATCTGCACGCCGACCACATCACGGGGCTGGGCGCGCTGCGCGACCGCACCCATTGCATCACCGTCATGGGCGAGAACACCAAGGCCGACGTGGTGTCGATGCGGCTCGCCGAAGGCGACAAGCTCACCATCGAAGGCATCGAGCTTGGATGTGCTCTACACGCCCGGTCACACCGACGATTCCTACAGCTTCCTGATGCACGACCGCGTGTTCACCGGCGATACGCTTCTGATCCGCGGCACCGGCCGCACCGACTTCCAGAACGGCGACGCGCGCGCGCAATATGAATCGCTGTTCGGCAAACTGTTGCGGCTGCCGGACGAGACCCTGGTGTTCCCCGCGCACGACTACAAAGGCGACACCGTGTCCACCATCGGCGAGGAGAAGCGCTACAATCCGCGCCTGCAGGTCAAGTCGATCGACGACTATGTGGCGCTGATGGCCAACCTGAAACTGCCGAACCCGAAGATGATGGACGTCGCCGTGCCGTCCAACATGAAGATCGGGCTGGCGCAGCAGGAAATCGCCCGCCGCGGCTGGGCGCTCAACGCCGCGCAGGCGATCCCGCTGATCGGGCGGCCCGATATCGCCTTCGTGGATCTGCGCGAAGCCAGCGAGCGCCACAAGCACGGCAGCATCCCCGGCTCCTTGCACGCGCCCTATGGCGACCTGCAGGACAATATCGGCACCGGCGGCATCCTGCATGAGCTTGCGCGCTCCACCGACAAGCGCATCGTATTTTATTGCGCCTTCGGCGAACGCTCGGCCATGGCGGTGCAGGCCGCGCAGGACGCCGGCCTCACCACGACCCTGCACGTCGAAGGCGGCGTCGACGCCTGGAAGCGGGCCGGCGGCACGCTCGAGCGCTGAAAGCGCTAGTGCAATATCTGGCTCAGGAACACCTTGGTCCGCTCGTGCTGCGGGTGAGCGAAAAATTCCTCCGGCACATTCGCCTCGACGATCTGGCCCTGGTCCATGAACACCACGCGATTGGCGACCTGGCGGGCAAAGCCCATTTCATGGGTGACCACCAGCATGGTCATGCCGTCCTCGGCGAGGCCAACCATGGTGTCGAGCACCTCCTTGACCATTTCCGGATCGAGCGCGGAGGTCGGTTCGTCGAACAGCATGATCTTGGGATTCATGCAGAGCGCGCGCGCGATCGCCACCCGCTGCTGCTGGCCGCCGGAAAGCTGGCCGGGATATTTGTTCGCCTGCTCCGGAATCTTGACCCGCGTGAGGTAGTGCCGCGCGATTTCCTCGGCTTCCTGCTTGGGCATCTTGCGCACCCAGATCGGCGCCAGCGTGCAATTCTCCAGCACGGTAAGGTGCGGAAACAGATTGAAGTGCTGAAACACCATGCCGACGTCGCGCCGCACTTCGTCGATCTTTTTCAGGTCGTTGGTCAGTTCGATGCCGTCGACGATGATGCGGCCCTGCTGATGCTCCTCGAGCCGGTTGATGCAGCGGATCATGGTCGATTTGCCGGAGCCGGACGGCCCGCAGATCACGATGCGCTCGCCGCCCATCACCTTGAGATTGATGTCGCGCAGCACGTGGAATTCGCCGAACCACTTGTTCATGGCGATGATTTCCACCGCCACGGCGCTGGCGAGCTGCGTCGGCTTCACGTTGGGCGCGGCATTGTCCGTCATCGCGACACCTTGTTTTTCTCGCGCGTGATCTTATCCGAAAACCGGTTTCCATCCACGGATCAAGTCCGAGGACAGGCTTTTCGGGATCATGCGCTATCTCCGCTCGCCCTGGGCGAGCCGGGTCTCCATCGCGCGGGCATAGCGCGACATGCCGTAGCAGAAGATCAGGTAGAATATCGCCGCCACCGCGTAGCCGGTCGGGCTGGTCACCGGCGTCGCCCATTTCGGATCGATGCGGGCGACCTCGATCGTGCGCAGAAAATCGAAAATGCCGACGATGAACACCAGCGTGGTGTCCTTGAACAGCCCGATATAGGTGTTGACGATATTCGGAATGGTAATTTTCAGCGCCTGCGGCAGGATGATGAGCCGCATCATCTGCCAATAGCCCAAGCCCACCGCCATGGCGCCTTCGAACTGGCCCTTGGGGATCGCCTGCAGGCCGGCGCGCACCACCTCCGCCATATAGGCCGACGCAAACAGCGCGATGCCGATCAGGGCGCGCAACAATTTGTCCGGCTCGACTTCCTGGGGCACGAACAGAGGCAGCATCACGCTCGCCATGAACAGCACGGTCACCAGCGGCACGCCGCGCACGAATTCGATGAACATTACCGAAAACAGCTTGACCGCGGGCATCCGCGAACGCCGCCCCAGCGCCAGCAGAATGCCGAGCGGCAGCGACAGCACGATGCCGACCGATGCCACCACGATGGTGACCAGCACGCCGCCCCACAGCACGGTGTCGACCGGCGGCAATCCGATGGTGCGCCAGCCGGTCAACAGGATGAGCGAGCAAATCGGCAGCACGATGAAAAAATAGCCGGCGCCAAGATCGCGGCGCGGCGCTTCGGGCCAGAGCAGCCATGCCACGCCGACCGTCAGCATCGCGAAGAACACATCGACGCGCCAGCGCTGCGGGATCGGGTAGGAGCCATACACGAAATAGGACCAGCGCTCCCAGACGAACGGCCAGCAGGCGCCGATCTCGCGATGCTGCACGACTTCGCGGCAGGCGTCGCGATCGCTGCCGCTCCACACCGCATCGATCAGCAGGAATTTGACCAGCTCGGGGATCAGCCAGGCCAGCAACAGCGCGATCAGGATGGTCAGGACGATATTGAACGGCGTCGACAGCAGGTTGGCCCGCAGCCAGCCGACTGCGCCCGCCATCGCCGCCGGCGGCGGCCGCGCCTCGATGGCGGCGGCGCGCACAAATCTGATTTCGGTGACGGCGAGGTCGCCTTCGGCCATGGTCATGGCGGCGCCCTCATCGTTCCACCAGGGCGATGCGGCTGTTGTAGATATTCATCAACAGCGAGGTCGCCAGGCTGATGCTGAGATAGACCGCCATGGTGATGGCGACGACTTCGACCGCCTGCCCGGTCTGGTTCAAGACCGTGCCGGTAAACACCTGCACCAGGTCGGGATAGCCGATAGCCACCGCCAGCGACGAGTTCTTGATCAGGTTCAGATACTGGCTGGTCAGCGGCGGAATGATCACCCGCATCGCCTGCGGCAGCACGATCAGCCGCAGCGTTATGCGTGGCCGCAAACCCAGCGCGGAGGCTGCCTCGGTCTGGCCGTGCGACACGGCCAGGATGCCGGCACGCACCACTTCGGCGATGAAGGCGGCAGTATAGATCGACAGGCCGAACAGCAGCGCGGCGAATTCCGGCAGCACTTCGAGGCCGCCGGTGATATTGAAGCGCCCGCGCTGCGGCATATCGAAGGTGAACGGAAATCCGTGCAGCAGCACATAGATTGCCGCCGGCACGATCACCAGCGCCGCGCCGACCGTGAACACCGGCGCCTGCTGGCCGGTGCGCTCCTGGCGGCGCTTGGCCCAAATGTGGAAAGCCACGGCCGCCACGATCCCGGCCAGGATCGTCAGCGCCAAGGCGCCCTCGCCCGCTTGCGCAATCGGGTTCGGCAGCACCAGCCCACGATTATTGAGGAAGCCGCCGCCCGGCAGCGCGTAGCTGTCGCGGGTCTCCGGCAGCGCCTTGAGCACGGCGTTGTACCAGAACAGCAATTGCAGCAGCAGCGGGATGTTGCGGATGGTTTCGACGTAGCCGGTGGCGGTCTTGGCCACCAGCCAGTTCTTCGACAGCCGCGCGACGCCGATGGTGAAACCGAGGATGGTCGCGAAAACGATGCCGAGGCCGGCCACCAGCAGGGTATTGAGCAGGCCGACCCAGAACGCGCGGCCATAGGTGGAGGATTGCGAGCTGAATTGGATCAGGGTCTGGCTGATATCGAAGCCGGCGGCGTTGTGCCAAAAACCGAATCCGGAGGCGATATGCGCGCGCCGCAGATGGTCGACGGCGTTGCTGGCCGCCTCGTAGACGAGAAAACCGACAATCGCGCACAGCGCGACCTGATAGGCGATGCTGCGGACCTTGGGGTTGTTGTAAAATGCAACCCGCGCGGGGGCTAACCCGCCCGGAAGGTCAATCGACATTTTCCCCTCGTCGGCCTGACGACAGCGCGCAATGGCGTCCGCCGCCGGACCGCCGCAGCCGGCGGCGATCCGGTCTTAGTTTTCGCTCAGCGGATCGGCGGCGCGTATTGGATGCCGCCCTTGTTCCACAATTTATTGAGACCGCGTTCGATCTTCAGCGGCGAGCCCTGCCCCACATTGCGTTCGAACGACTCGCCGTAATTGCCCACGAGCTTGACGATGCGGACCGCCCAGTCCTTGGTCAGACCCAATTGCTCGCCGTAATTGCCTTCGGTGCCGACGAAACGCTTGATCGCCGGATTCGTCGACTTCGTCATTTCGTCGATGTTCTTCTGGGTGATGTTCAACTCTTCGGCGTTGATCATCGCGAACAGCACCCACTTGACGACGTCGAACCACTGGTCGTCGCCGTGGCGGACCGCAGGGCCCAGCGGTTCCTTGGAAATGATTTCCGGCAATACGATATGATCGCTCGAATTGGCGAGCCGCAGCCGCTCGGCGTAGAGGCCGGACGCGTCGGTGGTGTAGGCATCGCAGCGGCCGGCGTCATAGGCCTTGACCGCTTCATTGGCGGTCGCGAACGTCACGCTCTTCAACGTGCATCTTATGAGCGCGGAAGAAATCCGCCAGATTGAGCTCGGTGGTGGTGCCCTGCTGCACGCACACCGAAGCGCCATTGAGTTCGAGCGCGGAATTCACCTTCAGCGCCTTGCGCACCATGAAACCCTGGCCGTCGTAGTAATCGACGCCGGTGAAGTTGAGGCCGAGCGAGGAGTCGCGCGAACTCGTCCAGGTGGTGTTGCGCACCAGCACGTCGACTTCGCCCGATTGCAGCGCGGTGAAGCGATCCTTCGCCGACAGCGGCACGAACTTGACCTTGTTGGCGTCGTTGAAAATCGCCGCGGCGATGGCCCGGCAAACATCGACGTCGAGGCCGGTCCATTTGCCTTGCGCATCCGGCAGGCCGAAGCCGGCCAGCGTGCCATTGGCGCCGCAATTAAGGATGCCGCGATCCTTGACGGTCTTCAGCGTTTGCGCGGATGCGCCTTGCGCGACCAGGATGACGGCAAGCGCGAGAATACTGGCAATGCGTTTCATGTTGCGACCTCTTTGGCGCCGATACAGAGTTGTGGTGCCCGTTACCGTTCGGCCAAGGATCGTTCCGCCGCCACGTTTATTCCGCGGCGGCAAAAGCTGCTCCTGGGCCGGTTTCCACGAACCCCCAATGGATTGCATCACAGAACGATCGAACCGGCAGGTCAAGGGGTTGACGCTTACAGCCGATGCGACCGATATGCCGTCGGCGCCGGGCTCCGCCGCGCGGCGACCGATGGGAGCATGGGAAAGGCCATGGCGAAGAAGCCGAAAAGCCCGATCAGGCCCGCAACGCGCCTGGTGACCGCCGGGCGCGATACCAAAGGCCAATACGGCTTCGTCAATCCGGCGGTTTATCACGCCTCCACCGTGCTTTACCCCACGGCCGCGGATCAGCTCGCCCACCGCTCCCGCTATCAATATGGCCGCCGCGGCACCCCGACCTCGGAAGCGCTGGAACAGGCGCTCGCCGCGCTCGAAGGCGACGGTTGTGCCGGCGTCGCTTTACTGCCTTCGGGATTGGCGGCGATTTCGGTCGCGTTGCTTTCAGCCGCCGGCGCCGGCGATCACATCCTGGTCACCGACAGCGTCTACCGGCCGACCCGCAATTTCTGCAACGGCGTATTCAAGCGCCTGGGAGTCGAGACCAGCTATTACGATCCGCTGATCGGCGCCGATATCGCAAAACTGTTCAAGCCGAACACGCGCGCGGTGTTCGTGGAGGCGCCCGGCTCGCAAAGTTTCGAGATGCAGGACATTCCGGCCATCGCCAAGGTCGCGCACGACAAGGGTGCGCTCGTGCTGATGGACAACACCTGGGCGACGCCGCTTTATTTCCGCGCCTTCGAAAAAGGCGTCGACCTGTCGATCCAGGCCGGCACCAAATATATCGGCGGCCATTCCGACATGATGTTTGGTTGCGTCTCGGCGACGGCCAAGACGCTGCCGGCGCTCAAGGACATCGTCAACGGCATGGGCCTGTGCGTCGGCCCCGACGATATGTATCTCGCGCTGCGCGGCTTGCGCACGCTCGCCGTGCGGCTGGCGCGTCATTACGAGTCCGGCTTGCGCGTCGCGCGCTGGCTGGAGCAGCGGCCGGAAGTCCTGCGCGTGCTGCATCCGGCGCTCGAGAGCGATCCCGGCCATAAGATCTGGCAGCGGGATTTTTCCGGCGCCTGCGGGCTGTTCAGCCTCGTGCTTAAACCCACCAGCGAAAATTCCGTGCACGCCTTCATGAATGAGCTGGCGCTGTTCGGCATGGGCTTCTCGTGGGGCGGCTTCGAGAGCCTGGTGATCTCGTTCGACTGCTCCGAATATCGCACCGCGACCCGATGGGCGCCGGGCGGGCCGACCTTGCGCTTTCACATCGGCTTGGAAGATCCGGACGATCTCATCGCCGACCTGGAGCAAGGCTTCGCGGCGTTGGCCGCCGCCCGATAGAAGATTACGCCGGCGCGCCCTGCCCGCCGCTGCGGATGACGAACTGAAGGTTGCGCAGATAGACGAACACGCCGAAGGCCTGCCCGATGATGAACACCGGGTCCTTGCGGTAGAGCGCGTAGCCGAGCAGCATCAAGCCGCCGCCGATCGAGAACACCCAGAACGCGGTCGGCACCACGCTCTTGCCCGCCCGCTCCGAGGCGATCCATTGCACCACGAAGCGCATGGCGAACATCGCCTGCGCCACGTAGCCGACCAGGATTCCCCAATCGGCGTTGCCGATGAACACGTCCTGCAGGTAGCCGCCGACGGCGCGCGTGATATCGATCAGCATTTGACTCTTCCTTTAGTGACGCGTGATCTTTTCCGAAAATCGGTTCCCTACCTCGGATTAAGTCCGAAGGCAAGCTTCCGGATCACACGCTATTCCTCTACGATTTCCGGAATTCGCTTCTTGCGGCGGATCAGCCACCACACGCCGGCAAGATCGAGGATGCCGACCCATAGCCGATCCCACATCCCGTAGTTCGAAACGCCGGCTCCGCGCGGCCGGTCGACCACGTCCACATAGCCGATCGTATAGCCTTCGCGCCGCACCAGCGCCGGCAGGAAGCGATGCAGGCCGTCGAAATAAGGCAGCGCCAAGAACAGATCGCGGCGGAACGCCTTGAGCCCGCAACCGGTGTCGCGGGTGCCGTCGCGCAGGACCGCACCACGCACCATGTTGGCAATGCGCGATTGCAGCTTCTTGAAGTCCGCTCGACTTGCGCTTGACCCGCTGGCCGGCGATCAGCCCGACGCGCGGTGCGCCGGCTTCGAGCGCGCGCAGCATGGCCGGAATGAAAGCGGGATCGTTCTGCCCGTCGCCGTCGAGCGTGACGATCACAGGCGCGCGCGCCGCGGTTACGCCCGAACGCACCGCCGCCGATTGGCCGCAGGATTGCTGGTGGCGCACGCGGCGCAGGAAAGGGTATTGCGCCATCAGCCGCTTGAGCTCGGCTTCGGTGCCGTCGCTCGAGCCGTCATTGACGTAGATGACCTCGAAGCGCCATTGCCCGTCGAGCGCGGCGGCGATCTCGGCCACCAGGCTCGCGATATTGCCGGCCTCGTTGCGCACCGGCACCACGACGGCAACCGCGGGATTGTTGGCGTTCATTCTTGAGGCCCCGTTATGCGCCCGGTTCTTATTGAGCCAACAGCGCGCGTGCAACGGCTTTGATCCGCCGCAGCGAAGGGCCTTGTTTTTGATGCAAAACGCCGTCCGGCGCGATGGAAAATCCCAAGCCCCGCAGCGCGAACCAGCGGCGCACCAAGAGCGCGCCGACCACGCCGACCACGGCGCCGGCCAGCACATCGCTCGGATAATGCGCGGTCACCATCACGCGGCTCGCCGCGATCAGCAAGGCATAGATCCACAATACGGTGCGCGCGCGCGGCCACAGCGTGCCGAACGCCACCAGCACCGCGAAGGCCGTGGTGGCATGACCGGACGGCAGGCTCGCATAGGCGGCGGTCCATTTGAACGGGCTGAACAGATAAGGATCGAGACTGCCGCCGACCAGGGGCCGCGCCCGCCCGATCATCCGCTTGAAGATGGTGTCGAACAGGCTGGGCGCGCCGATGGCGGCGAACAGGAATCCGACCCGCACCATGATGGCCGCCAGCACGAGCTGCGGCACCCGTGGCAGACTCGGCATCGCCGCGAGGCCCAGAAACAAGACGCCGAGCGGCCACAGGAACCAGCCCGACTTGCCGAAGTCGGTGATCTGGTCGAAGCACCAAACGATCCAGCGCGGCAGATGGCGAACCCCGTTGATCGCGGCGGCGTCGGCCACGAACATCACCAGCCCAAAGATCAGAGCAAAAAGTCCGGCCGCGAGCGCCAGTTGCTGCGGCGGCAGCGGCCACGGATTGCGCAAGTGAATGCGGGCGGGCCGCGCCAGCATCGCGAACGCCGCAACGACATTGGCGGTGCAACGGCGCAGCGCCAGTTTTGCCGGGCCGTCATCGCCGCGATTGAGCTCGTTTGCCGCGGTCATGGATTTGCCACCGAGCGAAACACCGTGAGCATCACCGGCCGACCGATGCTGATATTGTAGCCTTCGACCCGCTGGACCAGCGCGTAATGCAATCCGATCGAATTGGCGCGTTGCACGAAGTTTCCGACACTGCGCGTATCGATCAGCGCGAAACGGCAGGGCCCCTGCCCGAGAAAAATGGCGGCGCCGGTGCCATCGGTGAAACGGGTATCGGTGCCGAGCAGGAACACCAGGCTCGGCTCCTCATAATATCCGGTCGAGGCCACAAGCGGCTCGGCGCAACCGCTGCCGCGCAAAGCGTCGGCGATCAACGCACTCGGGAACAGCGCCGGCAGCGAGGGAAACGTCAGGGCATACGCCGTAATGGCGATGAATACCGACGACACCATGCCGCGCAATAACGAGCGCTCGGGGCCGTCCACCTCGTAAAGCCACCAGGCGAACAGGCCGAAAATCGCCGCGGCGGCGGCGAACGGCCAGGCGATGACGCCAAGGTCGTGGCCGATCGCGATGAAGCCGACCGCCACCGCGATCGCGATCACCGCGGGAAACACGAACCAGCCGACCGTGCCGCGCACCAGCCAGCGCTTGGTCACCAGACCGCCCGGCTCGAGGATGCCGGCAATCATGATCGCAATCGCGGGATAGAGCGGCAACACGTAATGCGGCAGCTTGGTGATCACTGCCTCGAACACCGCCCAGGATGGGACCAGCCAGGCGAGCAAGAAGCGCGCGCCCGGTTCGCGCCGCGCCTGCCAGACCCGTGGCGCGGCCAGTCCCGCCAGCACCGAGCCTGGCCAGAACGTCACCCAGAACAGAACGAAGTAAGTGCCCGGCGGCGCGCCATGCGAGCTCCTGCCCGCCGGTCACCTTGGCCAGCATGTCCTGGCCGATGGCGTCGGTAAAAAAAGTCGTCGCCCGATTTGGCGACGATCGCCACGAACCAAGGCAGCACCAGCACCAGCAGCCACGACGAAGCCGGCGACCGGGCGCAGCGTCCAGATCCAGCGGCCCGAGCGGTCGGCAATCGACAGCGCGAGCGTGGTCAGCGCGACGAACATCAGGATCAGCGGCCCCTTCAACAGCACGCCGGCCGCCGAGCGCGGTCCACAGGATCGCCGGCAGCCGCCAGCCGACCGCACGGCCGGGCGTGCGCCGGCTCATCAGATAGATGCGCGCCAGCGCGCCCATCGCCGCAACGCAAGTAAACAGCAGCATGGCGTCGGTCTTGGCGAGCCGCGCCTCGACGCCGAGCAGGACTGAGCTCGCCATCATCAGCGCGGCCAGCAGCGCACTGCGGCGTGACACGAAGGCGAGCGCGGTCCAGTAGGTCAGCAGCACGGCGCCGATGGCGCCGAACAGCGACGGCAGCCGGTAGAGCCAGATGGTGGTGCGCGCCTGCGGGACGCCGGCCGCCTCCCCCGCCTTCACCGCCGCCGCCTGCAGCCAATAAATGCCGACCGGCTTCTTGTAGCGGACCTCATTCTGGAAGCGGATGTCGACATATTGACCGCTTTCCAGCATCTGCTTGGTGGCCTGCGCGAAGCGCGCCTCGTCGCGGTCGACCGGCGGAATCTGGAAGAAGCCCGGCAGGAACGCGATCAGCGAAAACACAATCAGCAACGCCGCCGCGCGCCGGTGCGAGGCGCCGGCAAAATCCAGCACCGCGGCCAGGCCGCGCGCCGGGCGCGAGCGTTGCCGCGCGTCGTTGCTGGCGGTGCTCATCGGTCGTCCGGCTCCGAAAGGTCCTGATTTCAAAACGTTGCCCGGACCATAGAGCGAAGCCGGAGGGCTGTCATTTCCAAGCTAGGGCCGCTTTTGGCTATTGCAGGCGGATACTCACGCTGTCGCTGGCGCCGCGGGCGTCCATGACGGTCAGCCGCACGAAGCCCGGGCCATCCGGCTCAAAGAACACCGTACGCCGGCCGCCTTGTGCCTTAAGCGGCACGCCATTGACCATGACGGTGAGCGGCGCGGCGCCGCCGGCGATCTTGAGCGCGACCGGCTCCGCCCGCGCGCCCTTGGCCAGTTCGAGGCGCGCGCCGTCGGGCGGGAACATGATGCGCGGCGGCTCGGCAGCGGCGCTCAGGGCGCCGTCGGGACGGAAGCGTTGCAGCGGCGGCGGCAGCTTGCCGGTGGTGGCAAAGACCGCGCCTTTAGGCGCATGGGCCAGCGGTGCCGGCGCGGCGCCAGTGCGCGCAAAGGCATCGAACAGGATTGGCGCTGCGGCAGCGCGCCCGACCAGACCCGGCACCGGCGCCCCATCCGGCCGCCCGACCCAGACCCCGATGGTCATGCGGCCATCGAAACCGACCGCCCAGGCGTCGCGATAGCCGTAGGAAGTGCCGGTCTTGAACGCGATGCGTCCGGGCAGCGCATTGTCCGGCGGCGGCGCGCCGATCAGGATATTGCCGACATACCAGGCGGCGACCGGATCGAGCAGCCGGCGCGGATTTGGCGCAACCTCGCCTTCCCGCTCGATCAGCGGCAGCGCCGAGCCGAGCCGCGCCAGCCCGGTATAGAGCATCACCAGGTCGGACAGTTTGATGCCGACGCCGCCGAGGCCCATGGCGAGGCCGGGCGCCTCGCCCCTGGGCAGCACCAGCGCGGCGCCAACCTGCGTCAGCCGCGCGCTCAGGCGGCTGACGCCGACCTTGTTGAGCACGGCGATGGCGGGGACATTGAGCGACATTTGCAGGGCGCGCCGCGCCGTCACCGTGCCCTGGAAGCTGAGATCGAAATTTTCCGGCATGTAGCTGCCATAGCGCGCCGGCTTGTCGTCGATCAGCGTTTCCGGATGCAGCAGGCCGTCCTCGAAGGCGAGCCCGTAGATGAACGGCTTGAGGGTCGAGCCGGGCGAGCGCAGCGCCTGCGTCATATCGACCTGGCCGGCGCGGCGCTCGTCGAAATAATCGGCGGAGCCGACGCGCGCACGCACCTCGCCGCTGTCATTGTCCACGGCAAGGATGGCGACCGAAATCTGCGGGCCGAGCGCGCGCGCCCGCTCGCGCGCCAGCTCCTGCAAGGCGTTCTGCAAACCGGCGTCGATGGTGAGCCGGTGAACGCGGCGATCGGGTTCCGCGGCGACCACCTGGTCGGCGGCATGCGGCGCCAACACCGGCAAGCGCTTGCGCGCGTGCGGCACGGCCGCCGCCTTCGCGCGCGCGACCTCGTCGCGCGGCACCACGCCGGCCGCCGCCGCGCGGTCGAGCACGCGGTCGCGCGCCACCCGCGCCACCTCCGGATAGCGATCCGGCCGGCGCAATTCCGGCGATTGCGGCAGCGCCACCAAGAGCGCGGCTTCCGCCAGCGAAAGCTTGCGCGGCTCCTTGCCGAAATAGGAGAGCGAGGCGGCGCGGATGCCTTCCAGGTTGCCGCCATAGGGCGCGAGCGTGAGATAGAGCGAGAGAATTTCTCTTTTGTTCAGAGCATGTTCGAGCTCGAGCGCGCGCGTGATCTGGCGCAGCTTGGCGCCGAGGTTGCGATGCTCACGCGGCTCCAACAGCCGCGCGACCTGCATTGTCAAAGTGGATCCGCCCGAGACGATATGCCCTTGCGAGACAAACTGAAATGCCGCGCGGCCCAAGGCCAGCAGATCGACGCCGTCATGCTCGTAGAAGCGCTTATCCTCGTAAGCGAACAGCAGCTTGAGGAAGCGAGGATCGACATCCTTCGGCGTCGCCGGCAGCCGCCAGCGTCCCTCGCTGGTGGCATAGGCGCGCAGCAGGTTGCCCGCGCGGTCGAGCACCACATGCGAGATTTCGAGATTCCGGCCGAGCGGCGGGCGGCCGAGCGAATAGACCCAGGCGCCGCCGGCCAGCGCGGTCAGCACGGCCGCGCCGGCAAGGCCCGCCAGGATGAGACGCCAGTGTTTCATTTCGCCGCCGTGATCTCGATGGTGCCGGTGGCGGTGCGCCCGAAGCGATCGGGCCGGTACATGTCCTCGACCACCGCCTGCGGCAGCACGTAACGGCCCGGCGACACCGCGCGCACCACATAGGCCACCGTGAACACCGGCGCGGAATCTCTGCTGGCGGTCGAACGCCGCGGTGAAGCGATCGTCGCGGAATTCGCTGTTGACCGGCTCGGCGGCGTCGGTGATCCAGCCGAGCGTTCCGGTATCGCCCGACGACACCAGCTTCGGATTGTCGATCTCGAAGCCGGCCGGCAGATAGTCGGCGACGATCACGCGGCCGAACTGCGGCTGCGGCTCGGTCATTTTCAGCACCACCACGAAGCGCTGATTCTGCTTGGCGTGCGCCGGGTCGGCCGCTTCGCCGTCGAGCGTGAAATAGTTGCGCTCGATCTTGAAGCCGCGCTCGGCGGCCGGTTCCGGGGTTACCGGCGAGCCGCTGACCGACACCACCGCCTGCACCGTGCCGGCGCCGCGGTTGCTCACCGCCAGCGGCTGCGCCGAGTTCGTCGGCGCGCAGGCTGCGATAGAAGGTGCCCTGCCGGGTGTCGCCGTTGACGGAGAGCGAGATGGCGTTGAGCTGCTTGGCGAGCGCGCGGGCGGCGAGCACCAGCCAGGCGTCTTCCTGCGTCGAGGTCCGGCTGGTGAGCGCACGGGCGGCATCGACCCGCGCCACCGCGCCGTCGATGGTTCTCTGGCTGGCGCGCCCCTCCGCGGCAAGCGTCACCAGCGCGGCGGAGTCGCGCAGCACCGAGCCGTAATCGGCGCGGCCGAGATCGAGCGTGGGCTGCGGCGCGATGGCGTTGAGCGCGGCGAGATAGACGCGGTCGGCGCGCGCCTTGTCGCCGAGCATGGCGAGCGCGGCGGCCACCTGCGCCTTGGCGATCGGCGTCGCCAGCTCGTTGATTTTCGTGTCGGCGATGTAGCGCAGGTCGCCGACCGGCGCCACGCCGTTGCGCGCCAGCACGTAGAGCGCATAGGCGAGATCGCGGCCGCCGTTCTTGTTCGCGTCGGGCGCGCTCGCCACGAAATTGCGCAAGCGATCGAGCGCCAGCGTGAACGCCGGTCCCGGCACCTCGAATTTGCGCTCGCGCGCGCGGGTGAGGAAATCGGTCACGTAAGCATCGAGCCAGGGATCGTTGCCGCCGACCGACCACAGGCCGAACGAACCGTTCGAGTCCTGCCGCGCCAAGAGACGCTGGATGGCGTCCTTGATGCGCTGGTCGATATCGCCGTCAAGCGCGAGCCGCGCCTGCGCGGCCAGCTCGTTGACATAAAGCATGGCGATCGCGCGGCTGGTGATCTGCTCGGAACAGCCGAACGGATAGCGGTCGAGCTCGCTCAACAGCGTGGCGATATCGAGCGAAGCCGAGATCGCGACCGACAGGCCGACGCGGCCGGTGCCCGGCACGAAGTCGGCGAACATGTCCTTCGACAGCGTCAGCGTTTCGCCGGGGCCGAGCGCGCGCACGGTGCGGCGGGTGAGAATTTGGTTCGCCGGCCGCACGTCGAGCGCATAGGCGCGCTCGAGCGCAAAACCGTTCGGCCCGCTCACGTTCACTCGGATCGTGCTCGGCCCGGAGCCGGCGGCGGACACCGGCACCGCCACGCGGCCGCGCTGCTTGGCGGCGAGCTTGAGCGTGAACGGCTTGTCGCCGTCGCGCTTGATGGTGCCTTCGCTGCTCACGGCCAGGCTGTAGTCGCCGGCCGCGCCCTCCACATTGTCGAGCTCGAGCTGCACGGCGCCGCGGTCGCCGGTGCGCAGGAAACGCGGCAGCGTCGCGGTCAGCACCACCGGATCGCGCACCACCACGTCGCCGGTGGCCTTGCCGACCTTGTCCTTGCTCCAGGCCACCGCCATCACGCGCACGGTGCCGGCAAAGGCCGGGATATCGAACGCCACCTGCGCGCTGCCGTCGGGGCCGACCCGCACGATGCCGGAATAGAGCGCGAGCGGCGCCTGCGTCGGCGGCGAGCCGGTCAATTCGGCGCCGCTATCGCCGCCGGAACGGATTTGCCCGCGCGCGCCCTGCATGCCGTCGATCAGTTGGCCGTAGAGATCGCGGATCTCGGCGGTGAGCTGGCGCTGGCCGAGATAATAATTGTCGGGCGCCGGCGGCTTGTAATTGGTGAGATTGAGAATACCGACATCGACCGCGGCGACGACGACGCGCGCCTCCTCGCCGGGGCTAAGGCCCGCAAGCTTGATCGGCACGGCGAGCGTGGAATCGGGCCGCAGCGTCGCCGGCAGCGTCATCTTGAGCGCAAGCGTGCGCGCCGAGCGGTCGATCGAGAACCACTGCACGCCGATGGCGCGGCCGGGCATGCGCTGCGCCGGCGCATCGAGCGGGCGCCGCAAGGTGGCCACCAGATAAGCGCCGGTGCCCCAGTTCTGGCCGACGTTAAGCGGCACGCGCACGCTGCCGGCTTTCACATCCAGCGACGTCGTCGCGACCAGCCGGTCGGTGAAAATATTGAGCGTGAGGCGGCCGGCGGTGCGCGCGGTCACCGCCACGTTCATGGCATCGCCGGACTTGTAATCCGGCTTGTCGAGCGCGACTTCCAGCAGGTCGGGCGTGTCGGCATTGGCTTCCGCATAGAAGCCGGCGTCGAAGGTGAGCGAGGTGACCGCGCCGTTCGGCTCGGCCGCCGACACTTCCAGGCGATAACGGCCCCATTTCACCGGCAGCGAAATGCGCGCCGGCTTGTCCGGCGGCGACATCCACGGTGCCGTTGGCGACGCGCTCGGTGCGCTTGACCGGCTCGTATTCCCACTGGCCGTTCTGCCGGTACCATTGGTACGAGGTCTCGACCCGCAGCAGTTCGTAGCGCAGGCCGCTTTGCGCCAGCATCTTGCCGTCGGGGCCGGCCATGACCACGTCGAAATCGGCATTGGCGCCGTCGCCGAGCGAACGCCCGGAAAAGGCCGGCTTGACGCCGATCATCGGCGCAGCGGGCGCGACCGGCAGCGTGAGCTTGCGCTCGACCGCGCGGCCGCCGGATTCCGCCATGCTGACGGTGATCGTCGCTTCGAGCGGCCGCGAGGTCACCGGGATTTTGTCGAGCTTGACCGGAAAGCTCGCCTTGCCGGTGGCGTCGGTGGCCGGCAGATCGTCGAGATCCTGGCGCACCGCCGTCACGTCATCGTCGAACAGGCCGAAGGCATAGCCGGCAAAGCCCGGCCGTTCCTTGGCCGCCGCAATCGTCACCGCGCCTTGCAGATCGAGCTGGGAGGCCGGCGCGCCGTAGAGGAAATGTCCGTCCACGCTGAGCTGCGCGGGCGCATTGCGCGGAATGACTTTGGCCGTCGAGGTGAGATCGAATTCAATGCGATCGGCTACATAGTCCTCGACCAGGAAGCTCGCCTCGCCGACCGGCGGACGCTTGGGATCGGTAAAGGCGCGCACGCGCCAGGTGCCGGTCGAGGCGGACGGGACGATCGGCACGCTCCAGCTATGGCCGCCGAGACCCTGGTCGGCCACGAGCGCGCGGCGATATTCGACGCCGTCCGGCCGCTCCACCACCAGCGTGAGCGGCGACGCGGCGGCAATGCCGCGCACGTCGCGCAGCAGCGCGGTCACGTGCACGGTTTCGCCGCTGCGATAGACGCCGCGCTCGGTGTAAACAAAGGCATCAAGCCCGGCCGGCACCTGCCGCCCGGCCACGCCGCGGTCGGTGAGATCGAAGGCCGGCGATTTCAGGCTGAGGAAGGCATAGTCGCCTTTATCGGCGGCGACGATCGCGGCCGGCGCGAGGCCGCCCTCGCCGCGCGCCAAACCGGCCGCGAAATGCACGAAGCCGTCCTTGTCGGTGGGCTTGACCGCCAGCATCTCGTTGTTGCGCGCGATCAGCCGGACCTGGACCCCGGCGCTCGGCTCGGCGCTCGCCAGCGAGTGGATAAAGACGTCGATGCCGTCATGGCCGCTATAGGCGGTCAGGCCCAGATCGGAAACGATGAACCATTGGGTGGCCTGCTGGTCGTAGTTGTTGCGCCATCGCGTCCTTCGGCGCCGCGGTCATGACGTAGACGCCGGGCTTGAGGTCGCCGAGCGCCTGGTCGACCGGAAACGCGGTGGCGACTTCGGTGTTGAGCTTCGGCGCGACGGCGAGTTCGCCGCCCCAGACCTTGGCGCCGCGCTCACTGGCCAGCCGCTCGGCCTCGTAGGGGCGCAAATTGCGCTGGAAATCGTAGCCGAGCACGGTGTCGATGCAGATTGCGGTCGCCGACGCGATAGACCGACAGCACGACCGCGCTGGTGTTGACGCTGAGCACCGGGATGCCGCGCTGGCCGGTGCGCGGCAGCACATAGGCCTTGCCGGCAAAGCGCACGAACGGCTTGCGGTCGCGCACGAAGATGGTGAAGTCGGCCGATTTCGCCAGCGTCTCGCGCACCACCGACGGCAGCCCGGCGCGCAGCGTGACGGCGTAGCGTTCGCCGTGCTTGAGGCCTTCGACGCAGAGCTGCTTGTCGTCGGCCGAGATCGCCGGCTTGTCCTGGCCCGCGACCGCCACGTAAGGCGAGAAATCGGTGCGCCGGCCGGGCAATGCTTCGGAAAACTGGAAGCAGGCGCGCGGCGAGACCGCGTCGGAATCGACCGAGTAATCCAGCAGCCGGAAGCCGTGCTCGGCGCGCAAGCGTTCGTATTGGCCGCGCAGGTCGGCGGTCTCGCGCAGATCGAGCGCCAGCCGCAGGCAATCGAGCGCCGGCCGCCATTGCTTGCGGTCGGACAGCGTGCGGCCGAGCAGCGCCAGGCTGTCGGCTTCCAGGTTGCGGTCGCTCGCGCGGCTGTAGGCGATATAGGCGGCGGTCGAGGCGCGATCGAGCAGCAGCGCGCGCTCGCTGTCGTCGCGCGGGCGGATTTGCAGCACGGTGCGCGCCAGGCGCAGCCAGCTCGTCGCATCGTCCGGCGCCACGCTGACGAGCCGGCCGAGCACCAGCATGCCGGTGCGGAAATCGTTCTTCTGGAAAGCGGCGTCGGCGTCGCTGCGCAAAGTCGCCGCCGGCTCGGTCACCGTCCCGGCGTCGCTCTTGATCTGCGCCTCGAGCTTGATCGCCGCTTCGTCGAGATCGCTGCGCTTGAAGGCCTTGTCGGCGGCGCTGGCCGGGATGACGGTAAGGGCAATGAGCGCGGCGGCCAGGCCGGCGCGGACGGACGTGAGCATCGGAGGAGCCTCCCGGTATGGCGACGGGTCGTCACGAAAAGTGCGGCGATCGCCACTATTAATTCAGCGCGTGAAGGTGTCGAGGTCGTGGCCGCGCCGTGAATGGCCGGAGGGCGGGCGGGCAGCGGGGCCGACCGCTGATTGCGAACGTAACGAATTGCCGAATCCGAGGTCAGACTTTCAAAGTTAATGAATTGCAGCGACTCAAGCATAAGCTATTATTTTACTAGAATTTGCAATCAGCGGGCCCGGCGGCCGCGGCATCGGCAGCGCCCGTTCGATCGCCCGCGCCGCCCGCAGCACCATTGCGTCCGCCCGCAGCGCGCCGACGATCTGCACGGCCATCGGCAAACCATTGCGCGCCAAGCCGCAGGGCACCGAGGCGGCCGGCTGTTGCGTCAGGTTGAACGGATAGGTGTAGGGCGACCAGTCGAGCCAGTCGTCGCCGAAATCGCCGTCGTCCGGCATCTCGCGCCCGGCCTTCAGCGCGGTGACCGGCATGGTCGGCGTCAGCAGCAAATCGTAGCGCTCGTGGAAGCGCAGCATGGCGGTGTGCAGTTCGGCGCGCGCGGTATAGGCGGCGAGATAATCGGCGACCGTATAGCGGCGACCGCGCTCGGCGATCGCCAGGAAACCGGGATCCATCTCGGCGCGCCGCTCCGGCGGCACCGCGTCGACGATCGCCGCCGCCACCGGCCACCACATCGCCCGGATCAGATCGCGCGCACGCTCGAGCGGCGGATCGGCCGCTTCGACGATGGCGCCCTGCTCCTGCAAGACGCGCGCCGCCTCATGCGTTGCCGCCTCGATTTGCGCGATCGAGCGTCGTGCCATGGCCGAGGCGCGGCGATAACGCGATCCGCAAGCCGCGCACGCCGGCATCGAGCCCGTCGCGTGAAATCCGGCGCCGGCGTATTCCAGGCCGCCATGTCGCGCGCGTCCGGCTGCGCGATCACCGACAGCATCAGCGCGGCATCGGCGACGGTGCGGGTGATCGGTCCCTGGTGCGAGAGCACGTTGAGCAAGAGCGCCGGATAGACCGGCACCTGGCCGAAGCTCGGCTTCATGCCGAACACGCCGGTGAAGGCGGCGGGGATGCGCAGCGAGCCGGCGCCATCCGTCCCCAGGTGCAGCACGCCCAATCCGAGCAACGCCGCCACCGCCCCGCCGCCGGTCGAGCCGCCGGGCGTGTATTCGAGATTCCACGGATTGCGCGTGATGCCGGTGAACGGACTATGGCAGACGCCGATCCAGCCATGCTCGGGCATGCAGGTCTTGCCGAGGATGACGGCGCCCTGCTCGCGCAGGCGCGCCACCGCCGGTGCATCGGCCGCCGCCGGCGTGGCCTCGCTGGTTTTCGAGCCGCGCCGGGTGGGCAGGCCCTTGACCCAGATATTGTCCTTGATCGAGGCCGGCACGCCGTCGATCGGCGCCGAGCGGACCGCCGGCCCGCCAGCGCGCCTCCGACAAGGCCGCCGCCGCCAGCACGCCGTCCGGTTCGACCGCCACGAACGCGTTGACCGCGGCGTTGCTATCGATGCGGGTGAGGCAATCGCGCGCCACTTCGACCGGCGACAGCGCGCCGCGCCGGTAGGCCGCGGTCAAATCGGTGCAGGTCAGCTCGGCAATGGCGGTCATCGCAGGGCCTCGGACCGGTCACGTTAGCCGCGCAAAATCCCAGCGCGCACTTTCCATAGGCGGTCAGCGCGGGTAAACCTGAATGCCTGGTTAGACCCCGTAGCTCAGCCGGATAGAGCACCAGCCTTCTAAGCTGGGGGTCGCTGGTTCGAATCCAGCCGGGGTCGCCAATAAAATCAAACACTTAAGCGCTTGAGGAATGCGGGAGTTTCTGTTTTGGCGCGTGGCCGGCATACCATGCTGCGCGCAACCCACAAGGCCATCATTTCCTCATCGCGCGACCGCAGGGTGACGCCGCAGCCGCCGCGACCGGGGCGGGCTATGAGAACGAGCCATGCCGAAAAAACGTGACGCGAAACGGCATGCACCCAATCCGTCGGCGGCATTGCAGGCCAAGATCAAGCAAGGATTGACGCTGCATCAGCAGGGCCGGCTGGCGGAGGCGGAACGGGTCTATCGCGACATCCTGCAACGGCAGCCGAACCACTTCGATGCCCTGCATCTGCTCGGAGTCTATGGCGCTCCAGACACGGCAACTGGAGCGAGCCGTCGACCTGATCGGGAAGGCGATCGGCGTGAACCCGAAGATCGCCGCCGCTCACAACCACCTCGCCGACGCGCTGACAAATCTGCGGCGCCCGCAGGAAGCGCTGGCCAGCTACGACAAGGCGATCGCACTGAAGCCTGACTATGCGGAGGTCTATAACAATCGCGCGAACGCGCTGAACGAGCTCAATCGCCCCGAGCAAGCGCTGGCAAACTGCGACAAGGCAATCGCACTCAAGCCTGACTACGCAGAGGCCTATAACAATCGCGGGAATGCGTTGACAGATCTCCATCGCCACGAAGAAGCGCTGGCGAGTTATGACAAGGCGATCGCGTGCAAGCCGGACTTTGCAGCCGCCTACTACAACCGCGCGAACGCGCTAAAAGACCTGAAGCGGTACGAGGAAGCCCTGACGGACTTCGGCCAAGCGATCGCGCTTAAGCCAGACTATGCCAAGGCCTACAACAATCGCGGCAACGCGTTTAGCGACCTGACGCGCTACCAGGAGGCGATCGCGAGCTGCGACAAAGCGATCGCATTGGCGCCCGACTATGCCGACGCGCACAACAACCGCGGCAATGCGCTAACCCAGTTGCGGCGCTTCCCGGAGGCGCTGGCCAGCTACGGCAAGGCGCTCGCGCTGAAACCCAATTACGATTTTTTATACGGCAATTGGCTGCGCACAAAGATGATGATTTGCGACTGGAGCGATCTCGCAAGCGACATCGCTCAGCTTATTCAAAAGATTGAGCACAATGAAAACGCGTCATCACCTTTCCCCCTTTTGTCGACGACCAGTTCCCCCGAACTGCAACGCAAGGCCGCGGAGATTTGGACCCGCGCTAAATACCCGCCAAATAAAGCACTCTCAGCAAATCCAAAGCATTCAATACGCGACCGGATTCGTATCGCCTATCTTTCTGGCGATTTTCGCGAGCATCCGGCCGCCTATTTGCTCGTCGGCATATTCGAGCAGCACAACCGCAAGCGGTTTGAGACCATTGGCATTTCATTCGGACCCGACAATCCGTGCGACATTCGCACGCGTCTGAAAAATTCGTTCGACCAGTTTATCGACGTCAAGAACCGAAGCGATATCGAGGTGGCAAGATTATTACGCGAGCTCGAGATCGATATTGCCGTGGACCTGATGGGCTATACGACCAATGCGCGCACGGCGATTTTGGCCCATCGCCCCGCCGCCATTCAAGCAAGCTTTCTTGGCTTTCTTGGCTTTCTTGGCTTTCTTGGCTTTCTTGGCTTTCTTGGCTTTCTTGGCTTTCTTGGCTTTCTTGGCTTTCTTGGCTTTCTTGGCTTTTTGCTTGGCTTTCTTGGCTTTCTTGGCTTTCTTGGCTTTCTTGGCTTTCTTGGCTTTCCAGGCACCATGGGCGCCGAATACATCGATTATTTGATCGCGGACACAACGCTGATTTCAAATTCCTACCAATCTCACTATACGGAAAAGATCGCCTATCTGCCGAACAGCTATTACCCGAACAGCTATCAATCGAATGAAGCGAAAGGCCCTATTGCGAACAAGGCGTTTACTCGTTTGGAATTTGGGTTGCCGCCGGAAAGCTTCGTCTTCTGTTGCTTCAACAATAATTACAAGATCACTCCCGACGTGTTCGGCTGCTGGATGCGAATCCTTGAAAAAGTCGAGGGTAGTGTGTTGTGGCTCGTCGAAGACAATGCAAGCGCTGCCGCCAATTTAATGAAGGAGGCGGCGGCCAGGGGAGTTGATCCCGAACGCCTTGTGTTCGCCAAAAGGATTTCTATGCCGGATCATTTGGCGCGGCAGCGTTTGGCCGATTTGTTCCTCGATACGCGCCCCTGTAATGCGCACACCACTGCAAGCGACGCGTTATGGGCCGGCTTGCCGGTGCTGACGCAAATTGGCGAGACCTTCGCAGGCAGAGTCGCAGCAAGTCTTTTGCATGCGATCGGGCTACCCGAGATGATCGCTTCGACGGCGCAAAGCTATGAGGACCTTGCGATTGAATTGGCCACCGACCCCGAAAAATTGGCGGCGATCAGGCGCAAACTGGCAAACAATCGCCTGACCACACCGCTGTTCGACAGCAAGCTTTTTACCAAAAATCTCGAAGCGGCGTATGCGGCGATGCATGAGCGCCATCATGCGGGGCTGCCGCCCGGCCATATTTACGCGCCGCAGTAGAAACCGTCGTCATGCGCTTTAAGGCCGGCCGGGCAAGCGAAATGCTTGGGCCGCTCCGCGCCGGCACGGACGCCAGTTATTTGTGGGAGTGAGCCTATCCCGCGGGCCACGCGCCCCGCGGCGCCAAGCCACCCGACGCTCGGCGTCAGTGGGTCCAGGCGTCGCGGCGCTTGAACGAGAAATTGTCCGAATAGGACATGCCGTGCCGGACATGCGGCGTCTCCTCGGACACCTGATAGGCGATGCCGTGGCGCTCGCAATAGGCGATCGCCTCGTCCTTGCTGGGAAAGCGCAGGTGCACCTGCTGGCGCATGTCGTCGGATGAGGTCCAGCCCATCAGCGGCTCCACCGTGCGGGGGGCCTCCGGCTCAAAATCGAGCACCCAGGCCTTGGTTTTGGCGAGGCCCGATTGCATGGCGGTCTTGGACGGCTTGTAAATGCGCGCTGTCATGGCGGAAAACCCGTTGTTCCGCGTCGGTATAATGCCAAGGCCGGACGCTGGCAATGCACCTCGCCGCTGAGCCAACGGGAACGGCCAAACGGGGACCCGCGCCGCCGCCGGCGCCACCGCGTCCCAACGATTGCTGATAATTGCGCCTCAGGCGCGATAGGTCCGCGAGCGATGGCCAATGGCCGTGACACCCAGATGCACGCGGGCGTCGCGGCGCCGACGCGACTCGGTGGTGGCCGAGCGATCGAGCAGCGATGAGCGAACGCTCAACCGGAAGCCGCCGTCGGGCAGATCCTCGAACTCGACGCCTTCTTCGCGCCAGACTTCCTCAATCGCGCGAACGGTGGTCCGCCGCGGCTCGGTGTCGCCCTGCTCTATTTTATGAATTGCCCGCTGGGTCAGCCCGACGCGAAAGCCGAGTTCGCTCTGGCTCCAGCCCAGCACCGCGCGCGCCACCCGGATCTTGGCGGCAAACGCGCGCCGCTCCAGTCGGATCAACTCGACCAGATCGCGCGAAACGTGCTGTGCAACCAGCGTTGCCATTGCGAACCGACGCTCGGTTTATGCAAGCACCCCCGGCGGTTTCCCGCCGGGGGTCGCTGACGTCAACTCACGACTATCCACCCTAACTGCGCGAAGCCGAAGCGGCTTTGCTTCGGCGAAAGCAGATCAGGGATAGAAGTTACGCTGCGCGCGCAGGATCGCCTGCCAGACGCTCTGGTCATCGTTGCCCCACGAAGAACGGGCCGTGCCCAGATTTATGTACATCACGTCGACGCTCAGATCGAGGTTATGGACCGGCGACCACACCGTGCGCGAACCGATCTGGCTGAAGGTCCAGTCATCCGCCGATCCGCTGTAGGCCTTGGCCGCGTCGCTGTAGCTGACCTTGCCGTAGGTGCCATACAGCGACGTCTTCCAATGCGCGTCCCAGTGGTGATCCATACCGGCCACCACGCTCCATGCGGTTGTCAGCTCGAGGTCGTGACCGATGCCCATGTAGGTAGCGTCAGACGCAGTGCCAAAACCGCACGAGGCGCCATGGCACCAGGAGAAGCTGCCAAGGCCGCTACCCGCATAGCCAATCGCGCCTTCGGTGTAGTCCCCTTCAATCGCGAAGCTGTCGCCCTTGCCCAGCATGGGCAGATTGACCTTCAGGCCGGCGCCGATGGCCCAGCCAACCTTGTCGTCCGGATGGTAGGCCGGGACGGAACCTTGCGCACTGACCTGATGCAACGCGCCCGCGATCTGGGCACTGCCCCAGGCCGCGTCGAGATGCATGTTAGCCGTCAGGTCGGGCAACTCGGGTCCGGCAACGTACTTGTTTCCAAGGATGCCTTTCTGGGCGGGCAGCGGATCTTCGAGTGCGAAGCTCGCCGACAGGCCGTTGCCGAGCTGGGCGGTGTAACCCCAAACGGTCTTACCGCCGCCGCCGGTGTCAGAACCCCAGACGTTGGTCGTGTTCGAATACCAAGGCGTGGCGTAGAAGTCGTAGAACGACGTCGCCCTGCCCAAGGTGAACCCGGCAAACTGGATGAACGCGCGCGGAGTGTATAAGCCATCGGTGCCGTTGGTGTAATTCCAGCCACCGGCGATGTAGGCGCGCAGCGTGCCGTATTCGGTCTGCTCGCGCACATCCCATGTCATGATGCCACGGTTGCGGATGGTGTTTTCCGTGTCACCGCGCGTGAAATCGGTGCTCTTGTTCGGATTAAACGAACCAAGCGAATTGATATTGTACTCGGTACGCACCCAACCACGCCTCCAATTCGCGGACCAACCAATAAGCGATCTACGTCTGAATGTATCGGAGCGTGATCGGCCGTGGTGCGGTTCCATCGAGTAGGATCAGTCCGCACGGCGTAACTTCGAGAACTAGGTCGGCCTCTTAAGAACTCGGACCCTGCGCACGCCGGTCGGTCGGGGCGTCTTCTGAAAATCGACGCCAATAAGGCGAAGCATCGAGCGTGTAGGTTTCCAAAGGTTTTCCTGTTTAAATCGTCGTTCACGTAATGTGGGTTCAATGTTCACCACATTGCCGCCGGCAGTTTTTTGCCTCGCGTGTTCCACGACAAATCCCATCAACTCCTCAGCCGGCACTCGCTCCAAATAACCCTTCTTATCAAACGAGAAGATAGTCCCCCGCCCGCTCAGGGAATACGTGTCTCGGGTAATCGAGCGCGCAAATACCTCAAGGACCTTCTGCTTCGTGCCGGCGTACTGCGGAAGCGCCACCTTACGATCGATGAGGTCCTGATGCAGCCGAACAGGAAGCTGCCACGGACCATCGTCGGCCCATAGGTAGTAGCGGAGCGATATGGCGCTGCGGGCTGCCATTGTCGGCCACAGGGCGAGACGACTTGCGGTTACGGAGAGAACGAAAAAACCCCCAGCGGTTTCCCGCCGGGGGTCTTTAACTTCAACTCAGGACTATCCAATCAGGGATAGAAGTTACGTTGCGCGCGCAGGATCGCCTGCCACACGCTCTGATCGGAATACCAAGAATGTGTGTGGTCGGTACCCAGATTCATGTACATCACGTCGACGCTCAGATCGAGGTTATGGACCGGCGACCACACCGTGCGCGAACCGATCTGGCCGTAGCTCCACTTAAGATCCTGCCCAGGCGCCTCATACGGCATGACCTCGCCATAGGTGCCATACAACGACGTCTTCCAATGCGCGTCCCAGTGGTGGTCCATACCGGCCACCACGCTCCACGCCGATGTCAGGTGAAGGGTGCCTCCGGCGCCGCCGACCACTGTAGCGTCGGACGCGATGCCCTGACCGTACGAGGCTCCATGGGCCCAGAAGAAAGAGCCAATACCGCTACCCGCATAGCCAATCGCGCCTTCGGTGTAGTCCCCTTCAATCGCGAAGCTGTCGCCCTTGCCCAGCATGGGCAGATTGACCTTCAGGCCGGCGCCGATAGCCCAGCCAACCTTGTCGTCTGGATGATAAACCGGGACGGAGCCTTTCGCATTGACCTGATGCAACGCGCCCATGATCTGCGCCATGCCCCAGCTTGCGTCGATATGCATGTTACCCGTCAGATCGGGCAACTGCTCACCGGCAGAATAACCACCTCCGCTTCCGACGATGCCCTTCTGGATCCACGCGCCATCTTCGAGCGCGATGCTCGCCGACAGGCCGTTGCCGAGCTGGGCGGTGTAACCCCAAACGACCTTGCCGCCGCCGCCCGAGTCAGAACCCCAGACGTTGGTCGTGTTCGAATACCAAGGCGTGGCGTAGAAGTCGTAGAACGACGTCGCCTTGCCCAGGGTGAACCCGGCAAACTGGATGAACGCGCGCGGAGCATAGATCTGACCGGCGGAGGCATTGTTATCCTGCCAGCCACCGGCGATGTAGGCGCGCAGCGTGCCGTATTCGGTCTGCTCGCGCACATCCCATGTCATGATGCCACGGTTGCGGATGGTGTTTTCCGTGTCACCGCGCGTGAAATCGGTGCTCTTGTTCGGATTAAACGAACCAAGCGAATTGATGTTGTACTCGGTACGCACCCAGCCGCCGAGCTTGATGCATGTATTAGTGCCGGGGATATACCAGAACCCTGCGCCATACAGGCTACAAATCTTCACGTACTGGACCGGCTTGGCCTTGACGGGAAGATCGGCGGCCTGGGCCCCTGTCATCGCAACGATGCCCGCTGCGGAACCAAGGAGAAGGCTTTTCACCATCTTCATCTTGAACCTCCAAACGTTGTTTATCGTGAGAGGGTTCCGTATCCGCCTAGTGCGACAGCACCGATGGAACTTCCCCTTGACTCCCCGCTGGCCGAGAAACTTTTCGCACCTTGCGATAAACCCAACTTTGAAAGCCAAACCTGGGCATAACACTTAGTGCGATCCGTCAACCCGGAAAGCGCGACACACGGGGATGCCCCCCTCCGTCGCTTCATAGACATTAACGAATGGGGTCGGAGGTGCAATGAAGAAGCGCCATTCCCACAGCTACCGGGAACACTTTTCAACAGAGTGTTGCGCAAAAAACACGCAAATTTGAGAGGCCGTCCTAAAACCCTAGGATAGCTCTGGCTCGCTCTGTATGGGACTAATATTTATCATCAATTTCAATTAGTTACAGAGATACATCAAAACCCGCGGCCGCCAAAAAAAGCCTGCCGCAGAGAATTTATACCACCATATTCTCGCAGAAATGGACGATTTCGGCCCCATTTCAATCCGCCCGTCCGGCCGGATAGCCCAATTCCGAGGCAACCCCCAAAGCTCCGCCAAAACCCCCATAGCGCCAGCATTTCCGGGAATCGGCATTAGCGATTTGCATCCTCGGCCGCCGACCGCCCAGTCCCGCGGTTTGCAAGGCATCGGCGAGTCTCAGTGAGAATCGGTCTGATTCTAGCGACAACAAATCCGTCGCGCCGCGGCCGCATAAAGAATCAATCCGTAAACAGCCATGCAAAAGCCGCAGATCGCCCCGCCGCCGCGGCGACGGTGATGAAGAATGACCAGAGCGCGATTCGGGCTGGCAGGAAACGCGAAGGTAATCTCCGGAAAATGGCAACGCAGAAGCCGCGCGCCTCTTGCGTTTTCACTGTCGATAAATTTTTCCGTCGAAAATTCCGCGCGCAATCCGCCGAGCATTCGACAACGCGATGGTCGCTCGCAGACATTTGTTCCGCCGGAAATATTTTCATCGACCCGAAGGACAACCCGCGCTTTAGTTTCATGCCGTTCGCGCCGACCGGCGCCGATCGCGATTTCCAATTTCGCTTACGACACGCGCCAGTGCTGTCACCAAATATGCAATCAACACGGCGCGACGAAATGCGTCATTGCCCTGCATTTGTGGCTGCTTGGCTTTGTCCTGACGGCCAAAAGATTTCGTTGCAGCACTTGCCGCGGCAAATTGAATTAACAGCGTTCGCTGCAACGGTTGAAGCTTTGCCCGCAGCCACGTTGCGGGCGAGGTGAAACGGATTGCAAAACCGCGTGGGCGCAAGACTGCGCGAGGCAAAAATTGCTCGAAGCCGCGCACCGCCACCACGCGCCGCCGGAAGACGATTGAGTTAGCGCCGATGACCACATGCCGGGCGCCTCTCTCGGCTGCGGCTGAAACCGCTGCCGGCGGGCGAATACCGACAAGAAGCTACTTTAGAGAAATCAGCGACTTAACCGGGGCCCAACAGCGGAATTCGAGCCGGTCCCGCGCGCGGCGGTGCGCACTAAACGCGGGCAGCTCGGGCTTTATAGGCTGGCGGAGCCGGAGGGATTCGAACCCTCGATACGCCTTTGGAGCGTATAACGGTTTAGCAAACCGCCGCCTTCAGCCACTCGGCCACAGCTCCGCGTGCGGAAATCCTTATGCGTTCGGCAATTCCACGTCAAACTGACCTGCGAATCCGGCGAATCCGCGGTTGGCCGGCGCCACCGAGCCGAGGCGGTCACCCTGCACCGTCGAAATCCAATCCCTAATTCGGCATACCAGCTATGGCTGCATTCGGGCTGACGGCGCTTCGCCTGGCCACATTAATTCTCTGGCGAAGCGAAATAAAACGCCCATGTACGGGTTACGCAGTCTGACTGGCCTTCGATCAGCGCGGCGTCCGCGGAATTGGCGGTTTTTGCGAACGCAACTTGTTCTACAATGGTCCGCCGAACAGCCCGCCAAGCCGGCGCGCGAGCGGGGCGATGATTGACGCGGCTGAATCGTTTTGCATGTGAACCCATGACCGGGAGACGTCCGATGCGCAGACTATGTTCTATTCTCTTCGCGCTGACCGCGCTTGCGGTACTGGCCGTGTCCATCCCGACGGCCGGCCAGGCCGATCCCTATAAATGGTGCGCGGTTTACGGCGGCAGAGGCGGCGGCAATGGCACCAATTGCGGCTTCGTCACGCTCGAACAGTGCCGTGCGACAATTTCCGGCGCAGGCGGAAGCTGCGAGCTGAACCAGTTCTACACAGGCCCCGCCGAGCGGCACGTCAAACGCGCCCGCAAGCATCGCAAAGATTGACGCTCGGGCCTCACGTCTGCACATCGCCCGCATCGGGCCGGGCCCGATCGTGAGCTCGCGTGCTTGCGCGCCGGGATGAACCCGGGCCATATCGCGCGCCATGGCGCAGCATCCCCGTTTCAACCTGCCGCAGACCATGCAAAACGCGGTCGCCCTGCACCGGCAGGGGCAGCTGCGCGAAGCGGAGAAGCTTTACGCGCGCGTGCTGAAAGCGGCGCCGGAAAATTTCGACGCGCTGCATCTGCTCGGGCTGGCGAAAGCGCAAGCGGGCCAGATGGGCGAGGCCTATCGGCTGATGTCGGCCGCGCTCAAGATCAATCCCAAAGCGCCCGATGCCTGGCTCAATCTCGCCAATGTGCTGCACGCGCTCAAGCGTGACGCCGAGGCGCTTGGCTGCCTCGACCAGGCGCTGGCGCTGCGGCCGGGCGACCCGGACGCCCTGCTCAATCGCGGCAACGCGCTGCTCACGCTCAACCGCCCGCAGGAGGCGCTGGCCAGCTTCGAGCAGGTCCTGGCGCGCAATCCGCGCGACGCCAACGCCCTGCTTAGCCGCGGCAGTGCGCTCGCAATGCTCGGCCGCAGCGAACCGGCGCTCGCCGATTTCGACGCCACACTGGCGCTGATGCCGGGACACCCGGCCGCGCTGTACAATCGCGGCAACGCGCTGTCCGCGCTCGGCCGTTATGACGAAGCCATCGCCGCCTTCGATGGCGCCCTCGCCGCGGCCCCCGACCATGTGAAGGCCTGGAATAATCGCGGCAGCGCGCTGCAGGCGCTCGACCGCCACGCCGACGCGGTCAACAGCTTCGGCCAGGCGATCGCGCGGCAAAAAGACTATGCCGATGCCCATTTCAATCAGGCGTTGAGCCTGCTCAGGCTGGGCGACCTGCGCCGCGGCTTCGAGCAATACGAATGGCGCTGGAAGCGCACCGGCATGACCGACGCGCGCCGCGGCTACGGCCGCCCGCTCTGGCTCGGCGAATATCCGCTCGCGCGCAAGACCATCCTGCTGCATGCCGAACAGGGTCTGGGCGACACCATCCAGTTCGCGCGCTATGCGCCGCTGTTGGCGCGCGGCGGCGCCACGGTCGTGCTCGAGGTTCAGGCTGAATTGAAAAGTCTGCTGGCGGGCCTCGAAGGCGTCGCGTCCTGCCATGCGCGCGGCGAAAAACTTCCCGCCTATGACGTGCATTGTCCGCTCGGCAGCCTTCCGCTGGCGCTAAAGACCGAGGCGGCGACGCATTCCCGCCGACATCCCTTACCTGCAAGCGGACGACACCCGCCTGGCGAAATGGCGGCCGCGCATCGCGGCGCTACCGGGCAAGCGCGTGGCCTTGAGTTGGGCCGGCAATGCCAAACACCCCAACGACCGCAACCGCTCGATCGATCTTGCGCTGCTCGAACCGCTGCTGTCGCTCGACGGGGTTTCGTTCCTGAGCATCCAGCGCGAGCTGCGCGCGCAAGACGCCGAGCGTCTCGCGCGCCATGCCAAGGTCACGCCTCTGGGGGAAGACCTCGCCGATATGGCCGACACCGCGGCGGTGGCGGCGCTCGCCGATCTTACGATCGCAGTCGATACCGCGGTGGCGCATCTTGCCGGCGCGCTCGGGCGTCCACTCTGGGTGATGCTGCCCTTTGCGCCGGACTGGCGCTGGACGCCCGCGCTCGATCCCGAAAAGCGCGAACCGGTGACCGCAAAGGATCAAGCGCAAATTGCCGGGCGCAACTCCTGGTACCCGCAGGCGCGGCTGTTCCGCCAACCCGCGCTCGCCGACTGGGCGAGCGTGATCGCAACTCTGCGCAGCGAGTTGGAGCGTTTCGTTGCCGCAGAGTGAACCGCGCGAGTGCGCCGCGTCAGGCCGCGGCGCGAATGACCGGCGTTTGAGCCGATGCCTGCGGATGGCTCTTGAGCCAATCGCGCGCCGCGCGCTGGGCGCGGCCGATCTCGGCGTCGGCCATCTGCTCGGCGATTTCACGGCGCAGCCGCGCGGCTTCGGCATGGCCGCGCATGGCCGCGATGTTGAACCACTTGTGCGCCTCGATCAGATCGATCGAAACGCCGACGCCGGCCGAATATTTCATGCCGAGCGCGAAGCAGCCGCCCGCATCGGTGGTTTGATTGACGGACGCCGCCGCCGCGATTTCGATGGCCATTCTGGCCTCCCCTTTTGTCGCGGCCAACTCGCCCCCGCGGCCGATCGCGATCCCTGTTGCCCGGCGAACTGCCGCCGGACGCCGCGATCATCAAGAGAAAATTTGAATGACAGTTTAAGCGTTGCGATGAATTGATGATGAAGAAGCGCCCGCGGCGCCGGCCGCGTGGCGTCAAAAAACGCCGTAATACCGCCGCAAAATGACGCTTCGGCTGGTATGGTGACGGATCGCTAACCGCGATAATTCAGCTTGAACTAACCACCGGGCAATATCACGTAGTACTGTGCCTGCGAGAACGGAGACTTGCGTTGATGAAGTTCGTACCTGCGGCCGCGATCGGCCTGATCTTAATGTCGAGTGCGGCGCTTGCCGGCGCGCCGGAGGGAACCTGGATGTCGCAGGATGGCGGCACCAAAGTCCGCCTCACCGATTGCGGCGGCAAGCTATGCGGCACCGTGGTCTGGCTCAACGAGCCGATCGATCCCGACACCGGCAAGCCGAAAACCGATATTCACAATCCCGATCCGGCCAAAGCGCGCGCGGCCGCTCATCGGCTTGCGGGTCGCGAATGGGCTTGGCGCCGAGCGGCCCGAACCATTGGTCCGGCCGGATTTATAACGCCGACGACGGCCGCACCTATCAGGCCAGCTTCTGGGTGCAGAGCGAGAGCACCGCCAAGGTGCAAGGCTGCGTGCTGAAGGTGCTGTGCAAGGGCCACACCTGGACGCGCAGCGAATTGATTTGTTCGCGTTATGCCGGGCTTGCACCACAAGTCGGGTGTACCCGACTTGTGGCATAAAAAATCATCGGAAGTCGGCAGACCCGACTTCCGTTGCCATCCACGACTTACTTAGCTGAAGAATAGACGTGGATGCCCGGCACAAGGCCGGGCATGACGGAGACTTGCGCGCGGATTTCTAACCCGCCCGCGCCCGCTGCCCGAACAGCACCGCCTGCACTTTGGGATCCTTCATGTCGATGCCCTTGCGCAGTTCTTGGCCGAGCGCCATGCCGCGCTGCACCGCGGGCCGCGCCTTCATGGTCTCCAGCCAGCGCTTGAGGTGCGGGAACTGGTTGATGTCCTGGCCCTGCCGCTCCCAGCCATTGGCCCAGCCGACGATCGCCATGTCGGCGATCGAATATTTGCCGGCGATGAATTCGCGGTCCTTGAGCGCTGATGTTCATCACGCCGTAGAGCCGGTTCACTTCGTTGACGTAGCGGTTGATCGCGTAGGTCAATGTCTCCACCGCGTAGTTCTTGAAGTGATGCACCTGGCCCGCCATCGGCCCGACGCCGCCCATCTGCCAGAACAGCCACTGCTCGACCTCGACGCGCTCGCGCTCGTCGCGCGGATAGAACTTGCCGGTCTTGCGGCCGAGATATTGCAGGATGGCGCCGGACTCGAAGATCGAGATCGGCCGCCCGCCGGGGCCGTCCGGATCGACGATCGCCGGCATGCGGTTGTTCGGCGAGATTTTCAGGAAATCCGGATTGAATTGATCGCCGCTGCGAGATGTTCACCGGGATCATGGTGTAGGGCAGCTTGCACTCTTCCAGCATGATCGAAATCTTGTAGCCGTTCGGCGTCGGCCAGTAATAGAGTTCGATCGGCTTTGCCGCTTTGGTCTTGACCTTGGCCTTCGACTTCGCCTTGCCCGCCGGCTTCGATTTCGCGGTCCGCTTGCCCTTCGCGCGCGCCATTTGCCCTGCTCCCTGCCCATTCAGCTTCGGAAATGTGCCGTCAGACCTAAGGCCGGCCGCGCGAAACCGCAACACACATAACGGCTTGGCAGGCCGCCGCTCTCCCGCGGGCCCCGGCTCCCCCGCTACTGGACGCCTACAACCCGTGCTGGATATTCTCGTTTTAGGGTTGCGGGCTGCGGCCATCACGGGCGCGAGACTCGCAGCCCTGAGCAAAATGGGGGGACTAATGTCCAAGATGCTATTCGCCGCCCTGCTGGCGGCCGGCCTGATCGCCGCGCCACTGCCGCAGTTAGCGCCGACCGCCGCCGCGCAGACGGCGGCGCCCGATAAGAGCAAAGCCAAGATGAAGAAGCCGCCGACGCCGGGGCAACTTGCCGCCCGCGCCCGATTGAAGAAGTGCGGCGCCGAATGGAAGGCCGCCAAGGCCGCCGGCAAGATCGCGCAGGGAATGAAGTGGCCGCAATATTGGAGCGCCTGCAACAAGCGCCTCAAGGCGGGCGGCTAAAAGCAAGCGCGTCACGCGCGCGCAAAAAAAATGATCCAGACGTACCGAGGGCGTCGGCGAGACTCGAAGTCTCGCCGACGCCCTCTGTTGTCATCGGAACCGGGGCGCCGCGGAACAACCGCATTGCGCACGTCGCACCATGACGCACACCGGCCCTATGACGCAATCTTCGAAACGCTATGTCCGAAGATCGGGAAGCGGCGTCAGACTAGAGCCTCTTCTTCCGGCCCTTTTTCTTCGCCACTGCCTTCTTCTTTCTACGTTTCGCCATTGCTGCCCTCCTAGCCATGAAACATGGCGGATGTCTGCATCAGTACGGTCGCGGATCGACACGCACTGCATTTCGTTTACTACAGCGCAATGAAAAAAACAGTGACTCGACTTAACGAAGCGTGTATCGGGCGCGTCCGCCGCGCGCGCCAACATGGTTAACGCAACGCAAATGCCGCGCGATGCCGTACGTGATGAACGCACATCGCATTGTCGAACGTGTTTTTCCGATATTGCAAAACGTCCGATGAAATAAGGACTTTTAGCAACGACGGCATTCCGTCGCGCGCAACGTCCGCCAATAAAAAATGTGTGTGGGCGCATTCAATTTTGCATTGACAGCGCACGTTGCCGCAAGATTTTCACAGGCAAAAAATTTTTTTGAAATTTGCTGCGCAAAACGGTCCGTACGGGGCTGAATCGATCAAAAACGAGCGAATCAGTGTCAACTGATTCGCGGCACGCGCCGTCACCGACGCGGAAATTTTTGCCGCCGAATGCGAATCGCATCGACATTTTTGTTCATGCGCATGAGATCGCGGCACGCCATTGCCGCACTGCACCCACATCGGATGCAAACGCGCGTGAACCATGCGCGCGGTATCAGAGGCCGAGTTTCTTTTTCAGGATTTCGTTGACGGCCTGCGGGCTCGCCTTGCCGCCGGACGCCTTCATGACCTGGCCGACGAACCAGCCGATCGCTTTCGGGTTGGATTTGGCGTCGGCGACCTTGTCCGGATGCTTGGCGATGATGTCGTCGACCGTCTTTTCGATCGCGGTGAGGTCGGTGACCTGCTTCATGCCGCGTTGTTCGACAACGCTGCGCGGATCGCCGCCTTCGCTCCACACGATCTCGAACAGATCCTTGGCGATTTTTCCGGAAATCGTGCGGTCGGCGATCAGGTCGAGGATGGCGCCGAGCTGCGCGGCGGAAATCGGCGCCGCCGCGATGTCCTTGCCTTCCTTATTCAGCCGCCCGAACAATTCGTTGATCACCCAATTGGCCGCCGCCTTGGCGTCGCGCCCCTTCGCCACCGCCTCGAAATAGTCCGCCGTCTCGCGCTCGCCCACCAGCACGCCGGCGTCATAGGGCGAAAGCCCGAAATCGCGCATGAAACGCGCCTTTTTCTCGTCGGGCAGCTCCGGCAGGTGGCTCTTGAGGTCCTCGACATAGGCCGCATCGAATTCCAGCGGCAGCAGGTCGGGGTCGGGGAAATAGCGGTAATCGTGCGCCTCTTCCTTGGAGCGCATGGAGCGCGTCTCGCCCTTGGCCGGATCGAACAGCCGCGTCTCCTGCTCGATCACGCCGCCGTCCTCGATGATGTCGATCTGCCGGCGCGCCTCGTATTCAATCGCCTCGCCGATGAATCGGATCGAGTTCATATTCTTGATTTCGCAACGCGTATTCAGCGGCTCACCCGGCTTGCGCACCGAAACGTTGACGTCGGCGCGCAAGGAGCCCTTCTCCATGTCGCCGTCGCAGGTGCCGAGATAGCGCAGGATCGAGCGCATCTTGCCAAGGAACGCCATGGCATCGCGCGCCGAGCGCAGATCGGGCTTCGACACGATCTCCATCAGCGCCACGCCCGAGCGGTTGAGATCGACATAGCTCATGGTCGGATGGCGCTCGTGCAGGCTTTTGCCGGCGTCCTGCTCCAGATGCAGGCGCTCGATGCCGACGGTGACGGCCTCGCCGTCGTCGAGGTCGACGATCACCTCGCCCTCGCCCACGATCGGCTGCTTGTACTGGCTGATCTGATAGCCCTGCGGCAGATCGGGATAGAAATAATTCTTGCGGTCGAACACCGACTTCAAATTGATCTTCGCCTTCAGGCCGAGCCCGGTGCGGATCGCCTGTTTGACGCATTCCTCGTTGATCACCGGCAGCATGCCCGGCATCGCGGCGTCGACCAGCGAGACGTGGCTGTTGGGCGCAGCCCCGAATTCGGTGGAGGCGCCGGAGAACAGCTTCGACTTGGAGGTGACCTGGGCATGCACCTCCATGCCGATGACGACTTCCCAGTCGCCGGTCGCACCTTTCAGAAGCTTTTTGGCGTTGGCTTGAACGTCCATGTCACCCTGTTTCATCACCACGGCTCGCCAGCGTCCCGACTTTCGCATGTCGTAGCGGTTCGCCCCCACCCCCCGCAAGCCGTCACGCAGCCGGCCGAAATCGCCAAACTCGGGCCCGCGCGGCGGCCGGCGCCACAATCGTGAAACCGTAAAATGCAATCAGCGCAGGCTGGCGAGGAAGGCTTGATAGGCATTGTTTGCACGCACGGCATCGGCGCCGGCAGCGATCAGCCGGTCGACGTCATCGGCCGGCAGCTTGAAACGCGTCGGAATCGCGTTGAGTTTGCGGGCGCGATCCGCGCTCAATTCGTCAAAGCCCGCCCGCCCGACGAAGAATTTCAAATCCCGGCAGTTCCAATGTGCCGGCGCCCCAAGGCGGTGCCGCTCGGCCGCCGACAATCCGCAACGCCAGCGCACCAGCGCCGTGTGCCACTCGGAATTTGTGCGTTCGAAGGCCGTGAAACTCGCCCGCGTACTGGCATCGATTGCGGTATCGGCCGCGGCCATCACCAGATCGGCGCCGCCGGGGCCCTCCACCGTGTTCACCCAGTCGCCGGACGGCGCCCGGCCCGCATCGATCACCAGGAAAAGAACACGGCGCAGCGCCACCGCCTGGTGAGCCGTCAGCGGCCCGTAAGGCGTCGGCGACGACAGGCGCGCGATGGTGAAGCCGGAAATGCCGAAATTGTCGACCAGGCCGCCGTCGAGCAGTTTGATATAGGGCATGTCGCCGTCGTGATAACGCGCGATGCCATCGGCAAAGGCCTTGAGCATCGGCGCGGCATTCGGATCGGATCGGGCGCGATTGATCCATTCCGGCAGCTTGGAATTGCACGCCTGCGGGAACGTCTTGATCACCACCGGCGCGAAAACGACCGGCACCGCGGCGGAAGCCGCGACCGCGTCGGCGATCGGATAGGTGTCGAGATCGCTGCAGATCGCCCGAAATGCGGTGGCGCCGAAGACGAAGGGCGTGCGGTTATAGATGTCGGAGGCGTTGATCCAGATGCGCGGGCGCCGTGTTTCGCGGAATTCGCCGAGGGTCGCGCCATGGAAGAGATTGTCGTCGAGCCAGCGCGGGAACTGGCTGGAATCGTTCACGCCGCCGGCAAGCGCACGCCCGATCGACAACAGACCGATGCGGGTGTCGAGCGACTCTTCCGCGTTACGCAACAGGAAGTTCTCCCGAAAATCGTCGAGTGCCGCGCGTTTCTTGAGCCCGTAATAGGCGGCGGTCACCGAACCGCCCGACACGCCGGAGACGAAATCGAGACGGTCGAGCAGCGACACCGTCGATTTTCCGCTGCGAACGCGGGTGCGGTCGAATTCACGGAGCGCGCCGAAGGCAAATGCCGCCGCGCGCGTGCCGCCGCCCGAGAACGACAGGCCGACGAGAAGATCGTCGGTATGCGCGACGTCTTCGCGGCCGGCGGCCGCCGCCGCGGCGACATTCGACACCGCCACGTTCACCGGTTCGTTGTGGATGGTCGCGCAGCCAGCAAGCACCAGCAACGCAGCCACTCGTGCAATGACGCGATACCAAACCATCGCCCGCAGCAACTCCCTGACCGGACTCTACTCAATGCCGGGAGGGGTTGTCGTCAGGCATGATCGGCTGCACGGCGAGCGCAAGGTTAACGAGGGCTTCGGTGCCGGCTACCCGCTCATAGCTGCAATTCGCGCCCGAGTGCCTGTTCGACCGCGTCGAAGCTGTTGATGAATTCGCGGAATTCGATCAGGCGGCCGTCCTGCCAGCGCAGGAAATTGGCGATCCGGAACCGCAGCATGCGGTTGGTGGCGCGCTGGATGAAGCTCACGTCCGACATCACCGCGGCGCGCTCGCCCTCCACGATCATGATTTCCGGCTTGTAGCTTTCCAGCGCGAAGGCGTTGGCGATGGCGGCCAGCGCTTCGAGCACCGCGGCGCGGCCGTGCCGCGGGCCGGCGAACGGAAACACCGACACCGGCGCGTAGATCATCCAGTTGATGTCGTCATGGATCAGCGCGGCGACGCGCTCGAGATCGCGCCGTCCGTAGGCGTCGTAGAGTTCGCGGACGATCGCGCGCGTGCCGACTTCGCTCACCTCGAATCCTCCCAGACGCACAGAGTATGCCGCTACCTCCGGATGCGGCCAAGCGTTTCAATTACAGCCGGCGGGCGGGAATTCGCCGGGCTGCTAGCGCCGATCGCCACTGCCGATCAGAATGAGCCGCGCGCAAGCAAGGTCTCGACGATCGCCGACCATTCGGAATCGAGCGCGCTTTGCGCTGCCGGCTTGCCCGCCTGCCGATACCAATAGCCGGCATTGCCAAGATCGCCTTCGACGCGGTGCAAATAGGCGTGGACCCAGGCCGCATCTCGGCTGACGTCGTTCATCACCAGCCGGTGCGCCTTGTCCCAGTCGCCTTTCTTGGCCCACCACAGCGCCGCCAGCGGAGCCGGAAGCGCGCGCGGCGCAACGGCGCGCGACAACGTTGCTGCAAATGCCGCCGGCGTCACCACCAACTGGCGGGCGTAAACCGCCCGGCCGCCTGCTCGATCACCGCAGCCGCGGAAAACAGCGTCTCCTCGTCGAACGGCCGGCCGATCAATTGCAAGCCGAGCGGCAGGCCCTGCCCGTCGAGACCCGCCGGCACCGCGATGCCGGGCAGGCCCGCCATGTTCACCGTCACCGTGAACACGTCGTTCAAATACATCTCGACCGGATCGGCCCCGCCCTTCTCGCCCAGCCCGAAGGCCGCCGACGGCGTCGCCGGCGTCAGCATGGCATGCACGCCCGCCTTGAAGCAGTCCTCGAAGTCCCTCTTGATCAGCGTGCGCACCTTCTGCGCGCGCAGATAAAACGCGTCGTAGTAGCCGGCCGAGAGCACATAGGTGCCGATCATGACGCGCCGGCGCACTTCGGCGCCGAAGCCGGCGCTGCGCGTGTTCTCGTACATGTCGACGATATCGCGCCCGGGCACGCGCAAGCCGTAACGCACGCCGTCGTAACGCGCGAGATTGGACGAGGCTTCCGCCGGCGCGACGATGTAATAGGCCGGCAGCGCATATTTGGTGTGCGGCAGCGACACCTCGACCAGCTCGGCGCCGGCGCTTTCAGCCATTCGCCGCCCTGCTGCCAGATCTTCTCGATCTCCGCCGGCATGCCGTCGATGCGGTATTCCTTCGGGATGCCGATGCGCAGGCCCTTCACCGATTTGCCGACCGCGGCTTCGTAATCCGGCACCGGCAGATCGGCGCAGGTGGTGTCCTTCGCATCGTTGCCGGCCATCGAGCGCAGCAGGATGGCGGCGTCGCGCACGCTGCGCGCGAACGGTCCGGCCTGATCGAGCGAGGAAGCAAACGCCACGATGCCCCAGCGCGAGCAGCGGCCATAGGTCGGCTTGATGCCGACGGTGCCGGTGAAGGCCGCCGGCTGTCTTATGGAACCACCCGTGTCGGTGCCGGTGGCGCCCAGGCACAATTGCGCCGCCACCGCCGCGGCCGAGCCGCCCGACGAGCCGCCCGGCACCAGCGGCGTGTTGGCGCCTTTCCGGCGCCAGGGCGAGATCACCGGGCCGAAATAGGAAGTCTCGTTCGACGAGCCCATGGCGAACTCGTCATTGTTGGTCTTGCCCAGCAGCACCGCGCCGTCGCGCCACAGATTGGCGCTGACGGTGGACTCGTAGGTGGGCACGAAATTGTCGAGGATGTGCGAACAGGCGGTCGTGCGCACGCCGGCGGTCGCGAACATGTCCTTGACCGCGAGCGGCAGGCCTTCCAGCGGGCCGCCCTCGCCCTTGGCGATGCGCGCGTCCGACGCCTTTGCCATGGCGGCGGCGCGCTCCGGCGTCTCCAGCACATAGGCGTTGAGCGCGCGCGCCTTTGCCATGGCGGCGAGATGCGCGTTGGCGAGTTCGACGGCGGAGAAGTCCTTCTTCTTCAGGCCGTCGCGCGCCTGCGCCAGAGTGAGCGAATTCAAATCACTCACGGTTTGCGCTCATCCGACGTTGGCGGCGCATCGGTCTGCGGCTTCTGCTCGGGCGCATCGCAGGCAAAACGCGCGGCCTGCTCGCGCAGGACCCGCTCCTGCTCCTCCGGCGGCAGCGCATCGATCATGTTCCAGAAGCTGAGCTCACAGGCGATGCACATCACTCCACCACTTTGGGGACGAGGAAGAAATTATCGTCGCTCTGCGGCGCGTTCTTGACGATGTCCTCGGCGATGCCGCCGTCGTTGACCACGTCGGCGCGCTTCTTCATGCGCATCGGCGTCACCGAGGTCATCGGCTCGACGCCCTCGACGTTGACCTCCTGCAATTGCTCGACGAAGGCGAGCATGGCGTTGAGCTCGCCGCGAGGTGCTCGACCTCGTCCTCGGCGACGGCGATGCGCGCCAGATGCGCGATGCGGCGGACGGTGTCGGCGTCGACGGACATGGAGCAACCTCAGTGGGGAAGCCGCGTATAGCAGAGGCCCGTTCGGCCTCGCAATGAGGGCATGATACCGAAAAGCTGGGAACCGGTTTTCGGACAAGATCATGCCCAGAAAAAAGTACCCTACGCCGCCTTGCGCGCGTGGTCCTCGCAGAGATGCACCTCGATCGTCATGTGCGACAGCCCGGCGATGCCCTCAAGCCGGTGCCTTATAGGCTGACGGCGCCTGCGGGCGGTCGGACACCACGGCGACGATCAGGCCGGTGTGGCCGGGCCCCAGCCGCCACAGATGCAGGTCGCTGAGGCGGTCGCCGTCGACCTCGATCCGCTCGCGGATGCGCTCGGCCAGCTGGCCGTCCGGCACCATGTCGAGCAGCACCGTGCCGGTCGAGCGGACCAGCCCGAACGACCAGCTCAGGATCACGCCGACGCCGATGAGCGCCATCAACGGGTCCATCCACACCCAGCCGAACATCAACCCGCTCGTGAGTGCGACGATTGCCAGCACCGAAGTCAGCGCATCGGCGAGCACATGCACAAAGGCGGCGCGGATATTATTGTCGCGACTATCGACATGACGATGGTGCGCGTCGTGCCCATGGTGGTGATCGTCATGCGCATGAGGGTCGTCGCGATCGTACAGCAACCAGGCGCTGACGAGATTGACGCCGAGGCCGACGACCGCCAGCCCGATCGCCTCTTTGAAATCGATGGCGACCGGAGCCGTGAGCCGCAGCACCGCCTCATAGCCGATCGCTCCGGCGATCATCACCATGACCACCGCGCTGGCGAACGCCGCCAGCTCGCCAAGCTTGCCGGTGCCGAAGGAAAAGCGCGGATCGCGCGCGTGGCGGCGCGCGAAACGATAGGCCAGCGCGGCGATCGCGAGCGCGCCGGCATGGGTCGACATGTGCCAGCCGTCGGCGATCACCGCCATCGAGCCGAAGATGGTGCCGCCGACGATCTCCGCCACCATCATGACGGCGGTGAGCGCGACCACAAACCAGGTGCGCCGCTCGTTCCGGCCGTGCTTGGCGCCGAGAAACACGTGGCCGTGCTGCCAGGGCTCGATCGAATGGGTGTGCATGGGGGGTCTCGCGTTGCGGTTCGTGTCGCGCTTTGCCCCCAGAGATAGAGCCATGACGGGGAAGCGCAACCGCTAGGACTATAATCACAATGTCGTGAGAGTTTATCCCCGGCCGCCGGGACGCATTTATCATGCGCGGCGTCCGGCTCATGCGAGGGCGTCATCTAGAGGCGTCTTGATGAGGGGGCCGGACGCGGCGCCCGCGGACGCGAGGGTACGCTCCTCGCGCACTCGGGAGGCCCTGGGTCGCCGTCCGTCCCCACTAGGAGGGACTGCCTTGAATGGCTGGACGCGGCGCGGATGAAGGGCGGCGAAAGCTGCCCAGATCGGGTCGAGCCAAAAGCCGCCCGGGTCCGCGCCCGGAAGTTACGGCCCCGGGGACAGAAAAGCCGCGATGGCGCGCCGAGAGGCGCCACACCTTCGCGAGAAGGTGTGACAACGTGCAATGGCCGCGCCGCTCGGCGCGCCATCCCCTCGATTTGCCGAGGGGAACGGAAGGGAAAGACGGCGTACCCGGCGCCGGTAAAGAATACGGGCGGCGCAGCGTTGGCTTTCTCCGCCTCATCCTGAGGAGCATCGCGAAGCGATGCGTCTCGAAGGATGCAGGCGGCCACCGGGCCTCATGGTTCGAGACGGCGCTCCGCGCCTCCTCACCATGAGGATAAAGGCGGCGGAGCGTTGGCTACTCAATGGATAGAAACGGTTACAATCCCCGCATGTCCCCCACCCGCACGCACGGCCGCTACCCCTACTCCCCGATCACCGCCCGCCCCGTTTACGACTGGTCGGGCGGCAAACGGCTGGCGCTCTACATCGCGCTCAATCTCGAATGGTTCTCGTTCGGCGAAGGGCTCGGCGCCGAACTGGCGCCCGGCGGGCCGCCGCCCGACGTGCTCAATTACGCATGGCGCGACTACGGCAACCGCGTCGGCGTCTTCCGCCTTGCCGAACTGTTCGGCGCGCTGAAGCTGCCGGTGTCGCTGCTGGTCAATGCCGACATGTACGAGCACGCGCCGCAGGCGGTCGCCGCCTTTCCCGGCGCCGAGATCGTCGGGCATGGCCGCAGCAATTCCGAGCGCCAGGGCACGCTGAGCGAGAACGACGAACGCGCGCTGATCGCGGATATCACCGCCGCGATCGAGCAACATTCCGACGCGCGCCCGCGCGGCTGGCTCGGGCCCTGGATCTCGCAGTCGCCGGTGACGCCCGATCTCCTGCAGGAAGCCGGCTACACTTATTTGCTCGACTGGTGCCACGACGACCAGCCGGTCTGGATGAAGACGCGGGGCGGCCGCATCCTGTCGGTGCCCTACCCGCAGGAGCTCAACGACATTCCGCAGATCGTCGCGCGCAAGCGCGAGGGCGCCGATTTCGCCGACATGATCGTCGACGCTTTCGATGTGCTCACCGCCGAATGCGAGCAGCGCCCGCTGGTGATGGGCATCGCGCTGCACGCTTACATCGTTGGTCAGCCGCACCGCTTCAAGCATCTCAAGCGCGCGCTCGACCACATCGCGCGCAAGGCCGACGAGAGGGTCTGGTTCACCACCGCCGGCGAAATCGCCGCCCATGCGGCGGCGCTGCCGCCGGGCACGGTGCCGTGACGGCGAAACCGTTGGCCGCCCGCGTCGCGCGTGCTACCGCATCGCCGATGCCCGCACCGATCCTGCCTCTCGCCGAAGCCGCCGCCCTTTGGGGTGTGCGCGGTTCGTTGATCGGCCTCGACCTCGGCACCAAGACCATCGGCGTGGCGTCAAGCGATCCCGACCGCAGGCTGGCGGCCGGGGTGGAAACCATCGCGCGCAAGAATTTCACCGCCGACGCCAAGCGACTGCTGGCGCTTGCCGCCGAGCGCTCGGCGGCCGGCTTCGTGCTCGGCCTGCCGATCAACATGGACGGCAGCGAGGGCCCGCGCGCGCAATCGACCCGCGCCTTCGCGCGCAATCTCGCCAAGCTCACGCCATTGCCGATCGCCCTGTGGGACGAGCGGCTGTCCACCGCCGCGGTCGAGCGCGAGCTGATCGCCGCCGACGTCAGCCGCAAGAAGCGCGCGGCGGTGATCGACCAGCACGCCGCCGCCTATATCCTGCAGGGCGCGCTCGATCGGCTGGCGGCGATGCGGCACTGACAAGAAGCAAGCGCGCATTAACCGCATCGGCCAAGCCTTTGTGGACCGCGCCGTCACCGCCCTTGCCGCGGGCCGAACTTGCGCCTATAGACCTGCCTTTAATGAACATCGCGCCGAAATCCTCGTTCGTCCTCAACAAGCGGCATCTGTTGGGGATCGAAGGGCTTTCCCGCGCGGAGATTTCCGGTCTGCTCGATCTCGGCGAGGAATTCGTCGAACTCAATCGCCAGGTCGAAAAAAAGCGCACTAGCTTGCGCGGCCGCACCCAGATCAATCTGTTCTTCGAGGTCTCCACCCGCACCCAGTCCTCGTTCGAGCTGGCCGGCAAGCGGCTGGGCGCCGACGTGATGAACATGTCGACCTCATCGTCCTCGATGCGCAAGGGCGAGACGCTGATCGACACCGCGATCACGCTCAACGCCATGCACCCCGACATCCTGGTGGTGCGCCACCATGCCTCCGGCGCGGTCGAACTCCTGGCGAGCAAGCTCGAGGACTGCTCGGTGATCAATGCCGGCGACGGCTCGCACGAACACCCGACGCAGGCGCTGCTCGACGCGCTCACCATCCGCCGCAACAAGGGCGGCATCGAAGGCCTGCTGGTGGCGATCTGCGGCGACATCCTGCATTCGCGCGTCGCCCGCTCCAACATCATCCTGCTCAACGCCATGGGCGCGCGCGTGCGCGTGGTCGCGCCCTCGACTTTGCTGCCGCCCGGCATCGAACACTTCGGCGTCGAGGTCGCGCGCGACATGCGCGAGGGACTGCACGGCGCCGACATCGTGATGATGCTGCGCCTGCAGCGCGAGCGCATGCACGGCTCCTACGTGCCCTCGATTTCGGAATATTTCCACTTCTGGGGCCTCGACGAGAAGAAACTCGCCTACGCCAAACCCGGCGCGCTGGTCATGCATCCGGGGCCGATGAACCGCGGCGTCGAGATCGATCTCGATCGTCGCCGACGGCGCGCAGTCGCTGATCCGCGAGCAGGTGGAAATGGGCGTGGCCATCCGCATGGCCGTGCTTGAAGCTTTGTCACGTAACCTGCCGAACGCCTGACATGATGTTGTCCGACCGCCGCCCGATCCTGCTTGCCAACGCCCGGATCGTCGATCCGTCGCGCGATCTGGATTTTCCCGGCGATCTGCTGATCGCCGATGGCATCATTCGCGAGGCCAAGAAGGGCATCGGCGCCGGCGGCGTGCCGGAAGGCACCGACGTGATCGACTGCCGCGGCAAGCTGGTCGCGCCCGGCCTCATCGACATGCGCGCCTTCGTCGGCGAGCCCGGCGCCGGCCACCGCGAGACGCTCGCCTCGGCCAGCCAGGCCGCTGCCGCCGGCGGCGTCACCACCATCATCTGCCAGCCCAACACCTCGCCGGTGATCGACGATCCGGCGACGGTGGATTTCGTGCTGCGCCGCGCGCGCGATACCGCGATCGTGCACGTGCACCCGATGGCGGCGCTGACCAAGGGACTCGAAGGCCAGGAGATGACCGAGATCGGCCTGCTCAAGGCGGCGGGCGCGCTCGCCTTCACCGACGGCGACAAGAGCGTGACCAACGCGCAGGTGATGCGGCGCGCGCTCACTTATGCCGGCGATTTCGACGCGCTGATCGTGCATCACACCGAGGACCCGGATCTGGTCGGCGACGGCGTGATGAACGAAGGCGAATTCGGCGCGCGCCTCGGCCTGCTCGGCATTCCGAAGGCGGCGGAGACGGTCATGCTCGAGCGCGATATCCGGCTGGTCGCGCTGTCGGGCGGGCGCTATCACGCGGCCTCGATCACCTGCGGGGAATCGCTCGAGGTGCTGCGCCGCGCCAAGGACGCCGGCCTCGACGTCACCGCCTCAGCCTCGATCAATCACATCACGCTCAACGAAAACGACATCGGGCCCTATCGCACCTTCCTGAAAGTGTCACCGCCCTTGCGCGCCGAGGACGACCGCAAGCGGCTGGTCGAGGCGCTCAATGGCGGCCTCATCGACATGGTGATGTCGGATCACAATCCGCAGGACGTCGAAACCAAGCGGTTGCCGTTCGCGGAAGCCGCCCCCGGCGCGATCGGCCTGGAAACCATGCTGGTCGCCGGCTTGCGGCTGGTGCATAGCGGGGAGATCGACCTGATGACCTTGCTGCGCGCGATGTCGACGCGGCCGGCGGAGCGGCTCGGTTTGCCGGGCGGCACGCTGAAGAGCGGCGCGCCGGCCGACGTCATCGTCGTCGACACCGATCTGCCGTGGGTGCTCGATCCAGCCGAGCTCAAATCCAAGTGCAAGAACACCCCGTTCGATGAAGCCAAGCTGACCGGCCGCGTGGTGCGCACCATCGTCTCCGGCCGCACCGTCTACGAATACGTATGATCCCCGCGCTCGCTTTCGTGTTCGGCTATCTGCTCGGCTCGATTCCGTTCGGGCTGCTGCTGACGCGCGCTGCCGGCGGGCCCGACCTCCGCGCCATCGGCTCCGGCAATATCGGCGCCACCAATGTGCTGCGCACCGGCAAGAAGGGTCTCGCGGCCGCGACGCTGGTTTGCGATGCGCTCAAGGGCACCATTGCGGTGCTGGCCGCCGGGCATTTCGCCGGTTACGACGCGGCGCTGCTGGCAGGCCTCGGCGCTTTCCTGGGCCATCTGTTTCCGGTCTGGCTCAAGTTCAAGGGCGGCAAGGGCGTCGCCGTCTATATCGGCTTGCTGATCGGCCTTTACTGGCCGGGCGCGCTGATCTTCTGCGCGATCTGGCTCGGCGTTGCAGCGCTAAGCCGCTACTCCTCGCTCGCCGCCTTGACGGCAAGCGCGCTCACCCCATTGGCGTTGTGGGGCCTAGGCCAGCCGGGCGCCGCCGCGTTATTCCTGCTGCTGAGCGCGCTGTTGTGGATCATGCACCGCGCCAATATTCGGCGCCTGCTCGACGGCAGCGAAGGCAAGATCGGCGCCAAGGCCGCGAGCACGCACCAGCCTTAATCGCTGAAATTGCACGCGGGCTTGTAGACATTGACGGCGGCCGGCTCGTTGCCCGCTTTCGGCATCTTGGTGACCACCAGACAGAAATGGAAATGCCGTTGCGGCGTGTCGGGCAACACGTCGCGGTAGCTCGCTTCACCCCAGAAGAAAACCCTTCCGTTGCCGGCCATCGCGCGCTCGACGTCGGCCGCCGGCACGAACAGGGCGGGGCTCGGATTCTCGGCGCCGGGCCCGAGCGTCATGAAGGTGTGCTCGGGAATTTTTTCGCTCGGTTTGGAAAAATCCGGCTCCGATCCGGCCGGATACCACTTGGCCGATATCCAATATTCGAGATCCCTGGCCGGCGTGGCGCCATAATTTCTCCAGACCACCCCGATGGCAGCCCCCTGGAAGGTTGCCGGCTGCCCCGGCTCGGCGGTCATTCTTGGCGCGTAAATAATTTGTTGGGTTCCCACATAGGCACGCAGTTGTGCGGAACTGACGCCGACCTGTTTTTTGATCGTTTCGTTGGTCGCAAAAAGCCAAAAGGCGGCGACGATCGTCGCAACCGACAACACCAGCGTGCAAACACTCAGGACGATGGTCCAACGGGTTAAAGTTTCCTGCTGGCTCCTGGTTTTTGCCGCGCCGCCTGCGGCATTTTCATTGTCGGATGGTGGCCCGCTGTGCCCCGATTGCGCGGTGGCAGGCTGCCTCGTGGCAGGCTGCCTCTCCTTGCGCTTTTCGCGGCGCTTGCGCGAGCCGGGCCCGCTGTCCTGTGGTTCAGCCATCGTTCCCCCGAAACGATATTTGCGATCGGCCAGTCTGACGCGCTTGGCACCAAATGCAACTGGGGCCAGCCCGGCTCAATCGCGCCCTAAACTCCCGGTTGTCCTGCGCCGCCGGCTTTGCGATGCTGACTTGAGGACCGGCCGGGGGGCGCCGTTGAGCGAGCGAGTGCGACTGAGCGAGGAGCAGCGGCTCGATTGGTTGCGCCTCATCCGCACCGACAATATCGGCCCGCGCACCTTCCGCGACCTGATCAATCACTATGGCGGCGCGCGCGCCGCGCTGGCCGCGCTGCCGGCGCTGGCCCGCCGCGGCGGCGCTTCGGCGCCGGCGCGCATCTGCTCACTCGAGACAGCACAAGGCGAGTTGAAGGCGGCCCGCGCGCGCGGCATCGATTTCGTGGCGCTCGGCGAGCCGGATTATCCGCCGCGCCTGCAAATGATCGACGACGCCCCGCCCCTGCTGGCGGTGCGCGGCCAGCGTGCCGTCCTGCTGCGCCCGCTGGTCGCCATTGTCGGCTCGCGCAATGCTTCGGCCGCCGGCGTCAAGTTCGCCGAACGGCTGGCGCGCGATCTGGGTCAGGCCGGTTTCGGCACCGTATCGGGGCTGGCGCGCGGCATCGACGCCGCCGCCCATCGCGCGAGTCTTTCGACCGGCACCATCGCGGTGCTGGCCGGCGGTCACGATCGCGTCTATCCGGCCGAGCACGGCGATCTCTTGGAGTCGATCCTCGCCGAGGGCGCCGCCGTTTCGGAAATGCCGCTCGCCTGGGAGCCGCGCGCGCGCGACTTTCCGCGCCGCAACCGGCTGATCTCCGGCCTATCGGTCGGCGTCGTGATCGTGGAGGCGGCGCGCCGCTCCGGCTCGCTGATCACGGCGCGGCTCGCCGGCGAGCAAGGCCGCGAAGTGTTCGCGGTGCCCGGCTCTCCGCTCGATCCGCGCGCGGAAGGCACCAACGGGCTGCTCAAGCAAGGCGCCACGCTGGTCACCGAAGCCGCCGACATTATCGCGGTGCTGGAACCGATCCTGGGCCGCGGTTTCGACGTGCCGGCCCAGGAGCCCGCGCGCGAAGGTCCCGGGCCGCTCGACGTCGAGCCCGGCGCCGACGAGCGCGCCCGCATCACCGGCCTGCTCGGGCCGACGCCGGTGTCGATCGACGATCTGGTGCGGCTGTCGGGTAGCTCACCGGCGATCGTGCGCACGGTGCTGCTGGAACTGGAGATCGCCGGCCGGCTGGAGCGCCACGGCGGCGGTCTGGTGTCGCTGCTATAAGATGCGGCGACGATTCGTCACGACACGCTTTGGCAACGCATGAACTTCCGTCAAATTGCCGCCGTCGCCGTCATCCTTTCGCTTGGCTGCATCCCGGCGCACGCGCAGGAGCAATCCTTCGCCGCCTTCACGGCCGCGCTGTGGCCGGACGCGCAGGCCAAGGGCATCACGCGCGCCACCTTCGATCTCGCGCTCAAAGGCGTAACGCCCGATCCGCGCGTGATCGCCGCCACCAAGCGCCAGCCCGAATACGGCAAGCCGGTCGGCGCCTATGTCAACGATATCGCCTCACGCGGGCGCATCGCCAACGGCCAGCGCAAGGCCAGGGAATGGGCGAAGACCTTCGACGCAGTGGAAAAGAAATTCGGCGTCGAGCGCTGGGTGCTGCTCGCGCTGTGGGGCATCGAGACCGACTACGGCGCCGAGAAGGACCGCTGGGACGTATTCCGCTCGCTCGCGACGCTGGGGTTCGTGCGCTATCGCCACCCCTACTTCCGCAACGAATTGCTGGTCGCCATGCGCATCATGCAGGACGGTCATTTCGCGCGCGGCAAAATGGTGAGTTCATGGGCCGGCGCCATGGGTCAGACCCAGTTCATGCCGAGCAATGTCATCGACTACGCCATCGATTTTTCCGGCGACGGCAAGAGCGACCTCTGGAGCAATGTGCCGGACGTGCTCGGCTCGACCGCCAATTATCTCGCCAAGGAGCATTGGCAGCGCGGCCTGCCCTGGGGTTTCGAGGTCAGCGTGCCGAAAGGCTTTGATTACATGCACAGCCGCGGCAGCTTCGCGCAATGGGCGAGGCTCGGCGTGCGCCGCGACCGACGGCAAGCCGTTGCCGCGCTGCGGGCCCGGGCATCCTGTTCTTTCCCGAGCGGCGCGCACGGCCCCGCCTTTCTGGTGACGGAGAACTACGCGGTACTCAAGGAGTACAACAACTCCGATGCCTACGCGATCGCGGTCGGCCATCTCGCCGACCGCTTGCATGGCGGACCGCCGATCAAGGCGGCCTGGCCGGCCGACGACCACCCAATTTCGCGCGATGCCCGCATCGCCTTGCAGAAGAAATTCGCCGGTCTTGGTTACAAGGTGCTCGATTTCGAGGGGCACATCGACTTCGACCTGCGCGACAATATCCGCGCGCGAACAGGCAAAAGCTCGGCATGCTGCCGGACGGCAACCCAACCGCGGCGTTTCTGGCGCGGCTCGGCGTCAAGGCGCCTTAACCAGGGCATGTACTTTTAAATGGGCGCTGGGTGAACAGCGGTCAGCACATGCCCGCTTTATCCCCGCAAGCAGACAAACGCGAGGGGGCAGATACCTGTCCGCTTGTTCCTCGAATGTTTCCCTTCAGCTAGGACACCCGTCGCATGCTCGTTCCCGAGCGCGCTGTAATTGACGCGATAGTAGCCGTCCTCACCACGCGAGACGGCGTCCCGGCATCACTTGCAAAACCTCATGAGCCATGACGCCCTCGTATGTTTCGGGCTTTCCGTAAGTACTTGAAGTGATAAAGCAGGAGTCCAAAAACTGTGGCGCCAACACGGCGCACGTCTTCCTTAAGCCTAACGTCGGATGCTGGTTGTCACGTCGCATACGATAGAATTGCGCTGGTATTATCACATCGTCCCCTACGCACTGCCCAAGTCCCATGGCAGCGCGCTCAAGAACATCGTCGTCATATTCTTCCTCGCGCCATTCGTCCGATTGGGCGGTATCGTTGCGTGTCCCTTCGCCCAACGGCCCGACACCGGCTTGATCGGCCGCAACCAAGTCGAGAAATATCCTAAATTTCTTCTCGACTACCAGACGCTGAATTGTCATGGGTTCCACCTCCAAATTGTCGATGGGTTTTGTCCATGGGTTCCGCCCTCTAAAATTAGTCTACCATTGAGGGTTCGTTCAATACAGGCTCTGCTCCGGTGTCTGCTCCCCGGCTCCCAGGCGCAAACCTCATTCCCGCCGGCAACGAATGGGCCGCGGCCGGGTGTTCCACCGGACCCCTTGGCAAATTACGTTCCTGCACTCCAAATGTCGCAGAGGGCTCAGAAAAACGCCAGGGCGCGGACTCTACCGAAAGGTCACAAGCGCCGACCGTTTCTCAACGATAGAATTCGCGTTATCAAGAGCGGTAATTCACCATTTGGGCAGAAGCGATGAATGTGCTGGATAGGTTGCAGAGCGCCGGCGTCAAGCTGTGCTCGGACATCGCAGAAGTAAAATGCGACATTCTCGAACCGACCCCCGGATTTTCTTCTGTCCCACCGGCGCTCGTCATGCACGACAACCCGCTTGTCTCCTGCCTGATGATGACGCGCGGCAATCTCGAGCTGATGAAATATTCTTTGGCCTGTTACCAGCGGCAGGTGTACGCGCACCGTGAACTCGTGGTGGTGGCCGAACCCGAGGCCGGCGACAAAGTTCGCGCTTTCATTGGCTCACAAAAACTTTTAAATGTTTCAGTTTTCGTCGCACGGCCAGGTTTGACACTTGGTGATCACCGCAATCTCGCCGCAGCGCGCGCACGCGGTGAAATCCTGGTCTGTTGGGATGATGACGACCTCTCGGACCCGCAGCGACTAAATACAACCGTTAACGTTCTGCGCCAGAGTGGTGCGGCGGCAGCTTTGCTCTCGCGCTTGCTGATCTGGTGGCCGCAGCGGAAGATTGCGGCAATTTCAAATCGTTCGCTTTGGGAACCAACGATAGCGGCATGGCATATATGTTATATGCCCACCTATCTGCCGCAGCCACGCTATGAGGACACCCTCCCAATAAGGAGACTCGCTAGCACCCATCGCGTGGCTCTATTTGATTGCCCACTTTTGTACGTTTACGCAGTTACCGGCCGAAACACCTGGGACGTTTCTCATTTCGAGAGGCTACTTTCAAATGCCGAATGCGTATTCGAGGGAGATCAGTATGATGAACTCAACGCGCTTTTGGCGGACCGTTTACCGGTGATCGACTACGCGGCCGTCCTGAATGAGGACGATGCCGTCAAAGCTGAGACGAGCGTTTGAGTTGGTCGCCGATTTGGCCGATGCACAAATACGGTCTGGCCGTTGCGAGCCAATATCTAGCAATATCCGTTGTTGCTCGGAAAGCGACCAAAATAGTGCTTCGCGCCGATCGTCGAAAAGCGGCGCCCTCGTCGCGTCTGACCATCCGTCGGTATAGCCATCATCGCAGAATCAAATGGACCCAGGCCGCGTTATCAATTTGATGCCAGGCGGTCGAGACGGAATCCGAATTAAAATTAAAGACATGATCCATCGAGTGATGGTAGATGTCCATTTATCCTGTTTCAGGAATTCAGATTGTATGGCGGCTCGAAAGGTTACGCTGATACGGCGGCCACGCGGCCCAATCGCTCGCCCATTCATTCAGGCTCTGGATATTTGGACGGTGGCCTGGCTTGCATTCGTGTTTGTAACAACGGTCACGACGCCGGCCCGCTGGCAGTGGATTCTCAGCCGGAGCTTCGCTTTCATCTCACCGATATCGCGCCGCGCGCGACTTGGCATATCCGCTATTTCTGCAATATGCGGCCTTTCTCGGCATAAGGCGATCGAAACCATACGCAGCCTGTATGCCTCCCGAATTTTTCGGGATTTCAATCTCGTCGCGGGAATCTTGCGAGGACCGAGACAAAGTATCAAGTTTGTCGGTCTGGAATATTTGCTGCGCGCGTTGGAATCGAAGCACGGCGCAGTTCTCTGGATGGCCGATTTCGTCGAGGCGGGCGACATCACAAAAATCGGTTTGCACAGCCGCGGCCTACCAATTTCTCATCTGAGCCGGCCGGAGCACGGCTTCGGTGGCTCGCGATTTGCGATTAAATGGCTCAATCCCATTCGCACGCGCTACGAGAACCGCTTTCTTGTAAAACGTATCATGTTTGATCGCGAGCATCCCCAAACGGCCCATGCGCTGCTTGCGACAATTTTAGAGCGGAATGGAATCGTTTGCATCACCGCAAGTCAGCACGAAGGCGTATCGATCGCGGAAACCGATTTCCTGAGCGGCCGCATTCGTCTGGCGACTGGCGCCCCGCGGACTGCATATCGTGCGCGCTGCCCTATCCTTCCGGTTTTTGTCCTGCGGGACCGTAATGAACTGCTTGGCTATTCGATGGAGTTCGAGTATCCGTTCAATTTGCCTATCACAGCTGAACGCGACGAAGCAGTGATGCGCGCAGTCGCGGACTTCGTAGAGCGGCTTGAACGATATGTCACCGCGTATCCCGACATGTGGGTGGGATGGCGGCGGCTCGGTTTGCTCGCGAAATGACGCCGCCAGGTAGCCACAGGACATGCTTCCGCCCATGAAGGCTCCCATGCTCAACTACATTGCGTGCAAGGCACTGCTGTTGCCAGCGACCGCCAGCATCGGCCATTTCTCAACAACGGAATTCGCGCTACCAAAATTTGGGCAGAGCCGATGAATGCGCTGGATAGATTGCAGAGCATCGGCGTCAAGCTGTGCTCGGACATCGCAGAAGTAAAATGCGGCATTCTCGAACCGACCCCCGGATTTTCTTCAGTCCCACCGGCGCTCATAAGGCAGGACAACCCGCTTGTCTCCTGCCTGATGATGACGCGCGGCAATCTCGAGCTAATGAAATATTCTCTGGCCTGCTATCAGCGGCAGGTATACGCGCACCGTGAGCTCGTGGTGGTGGCGGAACCTGAAGCCGGCGAGAAGGTCAGCGCTTTCATTCGTTCACAAAAGGCCTTGAATGCCACAGTCTTTTTCGCCCCACCGGGCTTGACGCTTGGCGACCATCGCAATCTCGCGACGGCACGTGCGCGCGGTGAGATACTGATCGGCTGGGATGATGATAATCTCTCGGACCCGCAGCGTATCGAAACAACCGTCAACATCATGCGACAGACCGGTGTGGCGGCGGCATTCTTATCGCGCTTGCTCATCTGGTGGCCACGGCGGAAAGTTGCAGCAATTTCAGGGCGCAGGGTGTGGGAAGGGAATATAGCTGCCTGGCGGGGCTATATGCCCATCTATCCGTCACTGCGACTCGGCGAGGACACCATGGCGGTGAATACGCTCATTAGCACCCACCGCGTGGTTCTGATCGATTGCCCGCTTCTTTATGTTTACGTGATTACCGGCAAAAACACGTCGAATACCCCGCATTTTGAAGAGTTATTCGCAGTTGCCGAATGCGTATTCGAGGGAGATCAGTATGATGAACTCAATGCGCTTTTGGCGGACCGTATGCCCGTGCACGATTATGCGGCCTTACTGAGCTCCAATGGCGCGGTCGAAGTCCACGGTTAAGACCGCCGTTTTGCCACGCCCGCGGAGCGCTATTGAAGTGAGAATTGGCAAATCGATCATTAGAATGGGCTTCGACAATCAACTCCTAATTTCCCAGTCTGAACGGTTCGGGACTGAAAATGGTTTAAAGGAACCCCAATTTCGCGCGTCATCTCTGATTTTGCGAAGCACCGTAAACGCGCAGTGCGGTCAGATACCGTCATGCGGCAATCCCGAGGACAAAGGAATATGCCGAGTTTGAGTTCAAGCGCGGGTCGTTGAGCGGCTGGCCGATATCGTGCGATAACGCAAGACAACACCCCGGCAATTTCAATGATATCTCACAAGCATAAGTGTATTTTCATTCATATTCCCCGCTGTGCCGGGACTGCCATCGAGATTTTGATTTGCGGAAAAGATTGGTGGTCGGTGGAACCGTCGACCAAGCATCTGCTCGCCAGCGCGGCGAAGAAACTCTACCGGACCTGGTGGGACGATTATTTCAAGTTCTCGATCGTTCGGGATCCCATCGATCGGATGATCTCGTGCTTGAAATACTCCGATCATTTCGGACTCTCGATCGACAAATTCAACCACATGTCGCTCGAGGGCTACTACGAGAAGTTCGGCCGCGACATCGTGATCGAGTTCGATCATCGCTTCAGCAAACGGGAAGACCTCATCACGCCGAAACACAAGGCAGGCCAAGTCTACGGCAACATTCTCGATGAAGAGATGGATTTCATCGCAAAATTCGAAAACTTCGATCGGGATATGGCGGCCATCGGCGCCAGGATCGGCCTGCCCGGCAAGGCCACTGCCGTCGTCGAGCACTCGGTAAACCGGATCGACCGCGCAAGCTTGGCGCTCGATAGCCGCCGTGAAATCGCGCACCTTTTTTGGGAAGACATCAGGCGCTTTTCGTACAATTCCGAGTAATTGCCGCGCCGCCGAGGGTCATAAGCGGACGTGGGTGGATGAATCCACGTCGCCATGTGGCGGCTCGTTTATGAGCCCGCGCCCCTAGGACCCGCCGTTCTGTTTGTGGCGGGTGACGTTCTCGGCCTCGAGCCGGACCATTTCGAGCAGGTAGCCCAGGGTGTCGAGACCGCTCCGGCGCGCCATGGTGGCGAGATCGGCCGACAGGGTCGCCACGTAATTGGCTACCACTGTGCGATTGCCGGCTTCGCCGGAAGCGGGTTGGTCGCTCATGCTGTTTCCATGTGCCGGGTCCGCCGCAGCCATGGCGCGCGGTTGCCGAAGTGAAAATACACAGTCTGTTTTGGGCGATTATGTGCTACTTGACTGGTACCCAAGACAGATGGCACACCCGTTCTACGGGTGCCCCGATAGGGGTACGATCTGTTGAGGGGAGTTCATCATGGCAATACGGCGCTGGTTTACGGCAGCGATTAGCTGGCTTTTCGACCAAGCAATCGAGCATTGGCCATCTATTGCTATTCTTGTTGGCGGTTCGATCATGGGCGTATTAGCCGCAATATCAAATTGGCTGGCCCCATATGGACCTATAGCTTGGGGAAGCGTCGGCATCGCCTCGATTTTGGTATTGGTATTTATCTATTGGCTCTATGGACTCGCGCGGGCAAAAATTGCGACCGCCGATTATGCAAAAGCAAAGTCGATGGCTTCAATTGTGAATGTTCTATCCCCCACTCATAATCATGAAAAAATTAATCTGGTCGATTTTTTCAATCATTTTTATATGTCAAATGACGATATTCGCTTTGAAGGCTGTGATTCAGTTGGGCCGGCTTTGATTTTGCTCGACGAATGCCAGCTTCTAAGTAGTCGATTTATTGATTGTGAAGTCGTTATTGGGCGAACCGATAAACTCGTTCGCGGCGCTGCAAAATTTCGACATTGTACTATTCTTCGGTGTAGGATTTTTCGAGTTACATTCATCATGGATTATGAAGCCTATATTGCTTTGCCCGATAATTTGAAAACACATATCCCGATTATTAGGGTCTGGACTTACAATTTGATCCAGTAGAGTGCGCCGACGAGCGTGGTAGCGGCGAGGAAGTTGCGAGCGAGCTTGTCGTAGCGCGTGGCGATACGCCGCCAATCCTTGATGCGGCAGAAGAAGTTTTCGATTTTGTGTCGCCGCCGATAGAAGCGCTTGGGGCAATAGGCTTTCTTGGTGGCGGTGCAGCGGTTCGGGATGACCGGCAAGGCGCCTTCGTCCCTGATCTGCTGGCGCACTTTCTCGCTGTCATAGGCCTTGTCGGCCGTGACAGCTAGCGGCGATCGGGGCGTGTTCAGTATCTCTTCGACGACTTGGCTGTCATGGACCTGTCCGCCCGTCACCATGAAGCTCAGCGGCCGGCCTTTGCTGTCGACAACCGCGTGGATTTTCGTGGTTCGGCCGCCCCGGCTGACGCCGATCGCCTGATTTTTCTCCCCCCTTTTCCTCCGCTCGCCGCGCGGTGAGCTTTCACAATGGTGCTATCGATCAGATACAGACTGTCGCGCGATTTCGATGCCAGTTGGTCGAAGATACGCTTCCAGATGCCGCGTCGAGACCAACGGTTGAAGCGATTATAAGCCGTCGTGTAGGGGCCATAGCGTGCCGGCAGATCCCGCCACGGCATTCCGGTCCGCAGCACGTAAAATATCGCATTCATAATCTTGCGATCGTCAACCCGCGCGCTCTGTCGACTCTTCGGCAGCAGCGGTTCAAGGAGCGCCCAGTCCTCATCGCTCAGATCAAATCGCATGACCCACCTCCGCGCACGGTGAATCATGTTCGTCTCAAACTATTCAATCATTTATCTGGGTACAGACCCTAGTGATGGGAGAATTGGGGATGTTTGACTTAACATCCTGCAATCGCCGTTCCAAAAATGTCGCTGTTAAACCGATTATTGTAGCGGAACTGAAACTCCGCGACGTACAGCGGCAAATATTTCTTGCTGACTTTGTGGAAGCTTCCAACGATGCCACGCTTGAAGATGCTCCAAAAGCCCTCAATCGTGTTCGTGTGGATTGCTCCAACGACATATTGCTTGGCAGAATGATTGATGACTTTGTGTTGCGGAAAAATAGCCGGAATGAACTCGTAGCCTTTACCCTGATCGGTAACAAGCAAGCTGACATCGGTAGAAACGGCTTCCTTCACGAAATTGGTGAGCGTTTCAGCCTGCACATTCGCGATGACGCGGGCAATAACATTGCCCTTGCGTCGGACCGCACCAGCGACAACGGCCTTGCCGGAACCTACGCCTCCAGTTCCCCAGCCACGTTTGCGAGCGTGTTGGTTCTTGAACTTTCCGCCGATGAAAGTTTCATCAACCTCGACAATGCCGCCCAACTTGGTTTCTGGTTCAATGAGGGCCGCGCGGATTTTGTGGGTCATATTCAGAGCGGTTTCATAAGAGCCAAAGCCCATGACTCGCTGGATTTGCAGAGAACTGATGCCTTTTTTGCTAGTCAGCATCAGGTGAACGACGCGAAACCACTCCCGCAGGGGTTTATTCGTGTTCTCGAAGATGGTTCCTGCGATATGGGAGAATCGATAGCCTGCTCCCTTGACCGTCTCGCACTGGTAGCATTGCCATTTAAACGGCATGGATTTGACCGGAAAGACCTTGGGATTGCCGCAGCGGGGGCAAATCACGCCATTTGGCCACCTACGAGCGACCAAATAGGCCGCACAGGCTTCCTCAGTCGGGAACATAGCCTCGAACTGGGCAACGGTCATTTGGTGGACTGGTTTAGGACGACGCTTGGCCATGACGGCTCTCCCTATCAACGGAGCGCAGTATGGCATTAAATTCCATACCAGTCAAGTACCAGATAATCGCCCTGTTTTGAATAGTAATCTTTTAATTGCTCGTTGCATAAAATACATCCTTAGATTGTATTCAAGACGAATCCGGTCTCTTTCATGCCCGAATTGGCTGTTCATAAAGGTTTTGCGAGCTACCCTTATTTGACAGTAGGGGGTGCTTTCACCATGTTCCGGCCAAAGCGAGCGGTCGGTTCCGCCTGGAATCCTGGTGATTTCAGCGGATAACTCATTGGATTTTCATGAATATTGTCGTTGTTGAGTCCCCGGCCAAGGCCAAGACCATCAATAAGTATCTAGGCCCCGGCTACGAGGTCCTGGCCTCCTTTGGCCATATCCGCGACCTTCCGGCCAAGGACGGCTCGGTCGACCCGGAATCCGACTTCCGCATGATCTGGGAGGTCGATTCCAAGTCGAATCAGCGCCTCAACGACATCGCCAGGGCGCTCAAAGGCGCCGACAAGCTGATTCTGGCCACCGACCCCGACCGCGAGGGCGAGGCGATCTCCTGGCACGTGCTGGAAGTGCTCAAGGAAAAGAACGCGCTCAAGAAACAGACCGTGGAACGGGTGGTGTTCAACGCCATCACCAAGCAGGCGGTGACGGAGGCGATGAAGCATCCGCGCGAGATCGACGCCGCCCTGGTCGATGCCTATCTCGCCCGCCGCGCCCTCGACTATCTGGTCGGCTTCACGCTGTCGCCGGTGCTCTGGCGCAAGCTGCCGGGGGCGCGCTCGGCCGGCCGCGTGCAGTCGGTGGCGCTGCGGCTGGTCTGCGACCGCGAACTGGAAATCGAGAAATTCGTCGCCCGCGAATACTGGTCGATCTCGGCCACGTTGGCGACGCCGCGCCAGGAAACCTTTGAGGCGCGCCTGGTCGGCGCCGACGGCCAGAAAATCACCCGGCTCGATATCGGTTCCGGCGCGGAAGCCGAAGCCTTCACCCGCGATCTGGAGAACGCCACCTTCAAGGTCGCTTCGGTCGAGGCCAAACCGGCCCGCCGCAACCCGCCGCCGCCGTTCACGACCTCGACCATGCAGCAGGAAGCTTCCCGCAAGCTCGGCTTCTCGCCGGCGCATACCATGCGGCTCGCTCAGCGGCTCTATGAAGGCATCGATATCGACGGCGAGACCGTCGGCCTCATTACCTATATGCGCACCGACGGCATCGACATGGCGCCGGAGGCGATCACCGCCGTGCGGCAGATGATCGGCAAGGATTACGGCGCGAATTACGTGCCCGAGGCGCCGCGCACCTATCAGAACAAGTCGAAGAACGCGCAGGAAGCCCACGAAGCCGTACGCCCGACCGATCCCAACCGCTCGCCCAAGGACGTCGCGCGCTCGGTCGATCGCGACCAGGCCCGCCTCTACGAGCTGATCTGGAACCGCACGGTGGCGAGCCAGATGCAGTCGGCGGAACTGGAACGCACCACCGTTGATATCGTCGCCAAAGTCGGCGCCCGCAATCTCGAACTGCGGGCCACTGGGCAGGTGGTGAAATTCGACGGCTTCCTCACGCTCTATCAGGAAGGCCACGACGAGGACGACGAGGACGAGGAGAGCCGCCGCCTGCCGGCCATAAGCGAGGGCGAGTTGCTGGCCAAGCAGGCGATCAATTCCTCACAGCACTTCACCGAGCCGCCGCCGCGCTATTCGGAAGCCGCGCTGGTCAAGCGCATGGAGGAACTCGGCATCGGCCGCCCCTCCACTTACGCTTCCATCCTGCAGGTGCTGCAGGACCGCGGCTATGTGCGCATCGACAAGAAGCGGTTGATGCCCGAGGACAAGGGCCGCGTGGTGGTCGGATTCCTGGAGAGTTTTTTCCAGCGCTACGTCGAATACGATTTCACCGCCAATCTGGAAGAGCAGCTCGACCGCATTTCCAATAGCGAAATCGACTGGAAGAAAGTGCTGGCGGAATTCTGGACCGGCTTCATCGGCGCGGTCAACGAGATCAAGGATCTGCGCATCACCCAGGTGCTCGACGCGTTGAACGATCTGCTGGAGCCGCACATTTTCCCGCAGCCGGCGGACGGCAGCGACCGGCGCAAATGTCCAAATTGCGAAACCGGGCGTCTCTCGCTCAAGGTCGGCCGCTTCGGCGCCTTCATCGGCTGCTCGAACTATCCGGAATGCAATTTCACCCGCCAGATGACGCCCGGCGCCAATGGCGGGGTGAACGGCACCAAGGTGCTCGGCGAAGACCCCGTGACCGGGCTTGAAGTCTCGCTGCGCGGCGGCCGCTTCGGGCCGTACCTGCAGCTCGGCGAAACCTCGAAGGAAAAGGACGCCGAAAAACCCAAGCGCGCCGGCCTGCCCAAGGGCCTGGCGCCGGACGACGTCGATCTCGAGAAAGCGCTGGCGCTGCTCGCGCTGCCGCGCGAAGTCGGCATGCATCCGGAAGACGGCGAGCCGATCGTCGCCGGCATCGGCCGCTTCGGCCCCTACGTCAAGCACGGCAAGACCTACGCCAATATCGATTCCAACGAGGACGTGCTCACCGTCGGCCTCAACCGCGCCGTCAGCTTGATCGCCGAGAAGAAGGCGAACCCTGGCCGTGGACGCCGTTTCGGCGGCGATCCCGGCAAGAGCTTGGGCGACCACCCCGACCAGGGCGGCCCGATCGTGGTGAAGAACGGCCGCTACGGCCCTTACGTCAGCCATGCCGGCGTCAACGCCACGCTGCCGTCCGACATGACGCCGGATACCGTGACGCTGGAACAAGCCATCGGCCTTTTGGAAGCGCGCATCGCCAAAGGCGGCGGCAAGCGCAAAGCCGCCAAGAAGTCCAAAGCCGCGGCTCCGACCGGGGGGGCGCCCAAGGCGCGCCGCGCCGCCGGCCGCAAGCAGGCCTCGGGCAAAGCCGGCAGCACGCCGCCGCCCAAGCCGCAGAAAGCCGCGGCCGCCAAATCGAAGTCCGCGCACAAGGCCAAGGCCGCCGAGTAGCTGGCGAAGCTCACCGGCCATCATTACATTCTTTGCAACGCGCCTTGTTTAGTGGCGCATGATCTTGTCCGAAAACCGCTACACATTTTTCGGGATCATGCGCGGGGCGCAGGAAAATCTATTTTGAACAAACAAGCCAAACGAACACCCTCCCTCCCCTCCAAGGCTGACATTCTCGCCTTCATCGGTGAGCGGCCCGGCAAGGTCGGCACCCGCGAGATCGCCCGCGCCTTCGGCCTCAAGAACGCCCTGCGCGCCGAGCTCAAGCAACTTCTTCGTGACCTGGCCGCCGACGGCGCGGTCGAAAAGCGGCGCAAGAAACTGCATCACGCCGGCACCCTGCCCTCCACCGTGCTGGCCGACGTGACCGCACGCGACGCCGACGGCGAACTCATCGCCACGCCCGACGAATGGGACGAAGAGGTGCACGGACCCGCGCCGAAAATCCGCATTCTTAATTCCCGCAAGGCGCGGCCCGGCGAGGCCGCCGGCATCGGCGACCGCGTGCTGCTGCACGTGGAAGAAACCGAGGAAGACAACGGCGTGCGCCATCGCGGCCGCGTCATCAAGATCATCGACCACCCCAAGCACCGCGTGCTGGGGATTTTCCGAAAAGCTCCCCATGGCGGCGGCCGCCTGGAGCCGGTCGACAAGAAAATGCTCGGCAAGGAACTCGCCATCCCGGCCGGCAGCACCCACGACGCCCAGGACGGCGATCTGGTGGCAGTCGAAACCAGCCGCGCGCCGCGCCTAGGGCTGGCCACCGGCCGCGTGGTGGAGCGGCTCGGCTCGCTCGCGAGCGAGCGCGCCGTCAGCCTGATCGCCATCCACGCCCATACCATCCCGCATGTGTTCCGCCACGACACGCTCGCCGCAGCGGAAGCGGCCCGGCCACCGACGCTTCGCCACCGCGAGGATTGGCGGCGCGTGCCGTTCGTCACCATCGATCCGCCCGACGCCAAGGATCACGACGACGCCGTGCACGCGGAAGCCGACACGGCGGCCAACAATCATGGCGGTTTCATCGTCAGCGTTGCCATCGCCGACGTCGCCCATTATGTGACGCCCGGCTCCGCGCTCGACCGCGAAGCACTGGTGCGCGGCAATTCGGTCTACTTCCCCGATCGCGTGGTGCCGATGCTGCCGGAGCGCATTTCCAACGACCTGTGCTCACTGCGTCCGCGCGAAGACCGCGCCGCGCTCGCCGTGCGCATGGTGATCGGCGCCGACGGCCGCAAGCGCTCGCACACCTTCCATCGCGTAATGATGCGCTCGGCCGCCAAGCTCTCTTACCAGCAGACGCAATTCGCCATCGGCGGGCGCACCGACGAGGACACCGAGGCGCTGGTCAAGCCGGTGCTCACGCCGCTCTACGCGGCTTATGAAGCGCTCAAGCGCGCGCGCGCCGAACGCGGGCCGCTCGATTTGGATATGCCGGAGCGCAAGATCCTGCTCAAGGGTGACGGGATGGTCGACCGCGTGATCACGCCGGAGCGGCTGGAAGCACACCGGCTGATCGAGGAATTCATGATCCTCGCCAACGTCGCCGCCGCCGAGACACTGGAAAAGGCGCGGGTGCCGCTGATCTATCGCGTGCACGACGAGCCGGGCATGGAAAAAGTCAACGCGCTGCGCGAATTCCTCGCAACCCTCGACATTCCCTTCCCGAAGGGCGGCGTGCTGCGGGCGGAAAGCTTCAACCGCGTGCTCGCCCAGGCCAAGGGCCGCGATGCCGAACCGCTAATCAACGAAATCGTGCTGCGCACGCAAGCGCAGGCCGAATATGCGGCGGAGAACTACGGTCATTTCGGCTTGAATCTGCGCCGCTACGCGCATTTTACCTCGCCGATCCGCCGCTATGCCGATTTGATCGTGCATCGCGGACTGATCCGCGCGCTTAAGCTGGGCGAAGGCGGCCTGCCGGAGGCGGCCGACACGAAAGCGCTGGCCGAAATCGCCGCGGAGATTTCCGCCACCGAACGACGCGCGATGCTGGCCGAGCGCGAGACCAACGACCGGCTGATCGCACATTTTCTCGCCGACCGCGTCGGCGCAACCTTCGACGGCCGCGTCTCCGGCGTGCACCGCGCCGGGTTGTTCGTCAAACTGCACGAGACCGGCGCCGACGGCTTCGTGCCGGCGCGCACCATCGGCAACGAATATTTCCGCCATGATGAAGTCCGGCCACGCCATGGTCGGCGCGCGCAGCGGCGAGACCTACCGGCTGGGCGACCGCGTCACCGTCAAGCTGGTGGAGGCGGCACCGGTTGCCGGCGCGTTGCGGTTCGAGCTTCTATCGGAGGGCCGCGCCGGCAAGCCGCAACGCCGCCCGCAGCACGCGCCGCGCCGCCATGGGTCCACGCAATCGAGCCGGCATCACACGCGGAAAGCACGATGACGAAAGACACAATGACGAAAGATATGGCAAAAGTCTGGGCCGAGCGCATGACCAAAGTGGAACGCGACCAGTCGTTCCCCGACAGCGAACCGCGCGACGCGGCCACGCTGATGCTGATCGACCGCTCCGGCGCCAAGCCCAAGGTTCTGCTCGGCCGCCGTCATGCAAGTCACAAATTCATGCCGGGCAAGTTCGTGTTCCCTGGGGGACGCATCGAGGCGCTCGACCGCGTCATGCCGGCGGCGAGCGAACTGCATCCTGACACGCAGAAAAAACTGCTGGAGCGGGTGAAAGCTCCGGGCGATCAATTCGCGCGCGCCATTGCGCTGGCGGCGGTGCGCGAGATGGCCGAGGAGACCGGCCTGCTGCTCGGCACCAAGCGCGACGAGCCGCCGGCGGCGCCGGGCGACATCTGGGCCGGCTTCGCCAAGGCGCGCGTGCATCCCGATCTCGCGCAGATCCATTTCATCGCCCGCGCCATCACGCCGCCGCGGCGGCCGAAACGCTTCGACACGCGCTTCCTCACCGCCGACGCCAGCGCGATCGCGCACAAAATCGAAGGCGTGGTGGGGCCGGACTCCGAACTGGTCGAGCTCGCCTGGGTGCCGATCGAGGAAGCCACCCATTTGGACATGCCGACCATCACCGGGGTGGTGCTGGAGGAACTCGGCGCCCGGGTCGCCGCCGGCATGGGCCATGACCTGCCGGTGCCGTTTTATTTCATGATCGAGCGGCAGTTTTTCCGGGAACTGTTGTAAATGCCGCAAAATCTAGGTTTTCTTGACATTTGCCGCCCCGACGCTAGGGTCCGCGGCGAAATCTCCTAGACCGCCGCCGCCATTCAAGTTTCGAGGATAAGCCCATGGCCAAAGCCATCAGTCTGAAGATCAAGCTCGTCTCCAGCGCCGGGACTGGCCACTACTACGTGACCCGCAAGAACTCGCGCACCCAGACCGACAAGCTGGCGAAGAAGAAATACGATCCGATCGCCAAGAAGCACGTCGAATACAAGGAATCCAAGATCAAGTAATCTTGAGGTCATTCTTCGAATTCGCTGGGGCGCCCTTTGGGCGCCCTTTGCACGTCAGCGCCTTGCTTTATGGAATATTCGTCCGCCAGCGGACCTGTTATAATAAAAACCCGGGCGTGCTCCGGAAAGGCCGAAGCCGGTTTTCCGAACAGATCATGCCCTAAGAAAACCGTACCTGGGGGAGAACCGCCTATGTCCGTCCTGCTTCGCGCCCTGTTCACCGCATTCCTGCTGCTGCCGCTCGCTTTCGCGCCCGCCAGCGCCATGGAAAAGCATCGGCTCGCCTTGCAGATCAGCGACAACGATCCGGCCAAGATGAATGCCGTACTCAACGTCGCGGCCAACGTGTCGAAATATTATTCCGACAAGGGCGACGAGATTGAAATCCAGGTCGTGGCCTTCAATGCCGGCCTCAACATGCTGCGCCAGGACAATTCGCCGGTGCTCGGCCGGCTCAAATCTTTCAAGCAGGGCATGCCCAACGTCGCCTTCATGGCCTGCGAGAACACGCTCGCCGCCATGACCCGCAAGGAAGGCAAGGAGCCGCCGCTGGTCGACAACGCCACGCGCGTGCCGGCCGGCGTGGTCAGGCTGATCGAGCTCGGCGAAAAGGGCTGGCCTATCGTGCGGCCGTAGCCGTTGCTGTCGTCCCCGCGAAAGCGGGGCCCCATACTCCTAAGCTCATCGATAGGACACTTACAGCAGCGGCCGAGATGACCCTCGGCCTTCATGTGTCCGATGACGGGTTCGATGGCGGAGCGGCGTCGCAGCTCGCGCTTGATGGCGCCGAACACGCCGCGCTTCTGGCCGGAGATGAAGACGCGATGCGGGTTTGCTGCATCGTGGCCACGGTATCCTTTGTCGACATAAGCGCGCTCGATCTCGCGCCCGGTGAGCCGCTCGGTGCCCTCGATCGCAGACCGCAGCGTGTGTCCATCGTATGGATTGCCGGGCAGCGCCTTGGCATGCAGCACGAACTGGCCGCCTGGGGCGCGAGCGTTGGTGGTGGCAATCGATACCTTGACGCCGAACTCATAGGGCGCGCTGGCCTTGCCCTTGCCGATGCATTCGACCTCGGGAGCATGGAAGGAATATAGCTTCCAGCCGCGCTGGCGTTGCTGTTGTAAACGGATCTGGCTGGCGCGTGCGAGCGGCCATTGGAATGCCTCCTCCAAGACCGGCTGGCCGGCAATCTTGCGGCCGACGTCGCGGATGATGCGGCCGAGCCGCGTGCGCAGGATGCGTAACTGCCGCCGATGCCGGTTGAACTGCTTGGCGTGAGCATAGCGCCCCGCCATCATTGCCGCGTGCTTGGCGATGCGCAGGTAGGATTGCCGCAACCGCACGCCATGCTTCCTGGCCAGACGGTTGAGGCCCTTGATCGCTGCGTGCAGCAGCTTGGCGTCGGTCGGGAAAGTGATGTTCTTGGGCTGCACGGTGGTGTCGACCGTGACCCGCGCCAGATCCTTCGTCCGCAGCGCGCCGCTCGCATGCGCCACCCGCAGGCTCTCGGCCAGCAGCAGCTCCAGCTTGTCGCCGAGGCGCTTGCGCCACTGGCTCAAGTCCGAGCGCTCGTGCGGGAACTCATGCTGGAAGAACTCTTCCCCGGTGAAGTACTGGAAATACGGATCATGCACCCAGCGCTCGCACACGCCCTCGTCGGACAGCCCGTAGATGTGCTTGAGCAGCAGAAGCCCGATCACGAAGCGGGTCTCGATCCCGGGCCGGCCCTGGTCGCTGTAGAGCAGCGCGATCTCGCCGTCGATCCACGCCCAGTCGATCTTGCCTGCGAGCTGCACCAGCTCGTGCTTCAGGTTGATGATCTGATCGAGCCTGGCCCGAAATAGATCGCCTGATCCAGTCGTCTTGTGTTGCTTCGGCCGCATCGTGACCTCCGATGCAACCACGAAATCATGGTTCGCGGCTCGAGGAAATCCAAAAATGAAATTGCAAGGTTCCGAGGCTCTCAAGCATCGAAATCCTGAGGATTTCAAATTTGGATTCCGGCTCGCGCGCGCTGTGCGCGCTTGGCCGGGACGACGATAAATTGGTGGCCGGCCGGAAGCGATGTATTGAGGAGGCCTCTCCCACCGCTTCCAGGCCGGCCGAACCCCACGAGGACCCAGGAGATGCGGCGGACCTGAGCACTCCGCAGGGCATGGATAAAGCTGCTCCCGGGCACGATGGCGCCGGAATCAGCCGTCACCGGCGAGGTTAGACCAAGCGCGGGCAGCGGCCAAATTGGCTCTTAAGCCGCTGCAATGTTTGCGAAAGATAAATGGATACCGTGCGCGCCGGGCGACGCGGACCATCGCCCCGCAATCGTCAGGCGGCGTCCGGCACCACCCGGTTGCGGCCGTCGCGCTTGGCGCGATAGAGCGCGGTGTCGGCGCGCTTGAGGATCGCCGCGGCATTGTCGCTGGCGCCCGCAAGCGCCGCGATGCCGATCGAAATCGTCACATCCAGGTTGCGCGTGCCCTGCTGGATCGCAAACGGCTCCGAGGCGATGCGCCGGCGCAGCCGCTCGGCCACCATGGTCGCCACCGCGATGTCGGTTTCCGGCATGACGATGACGAACTCCTCGCCGCCATAGCGGCAGGCGAGATCGATGTTGCGGATCGCCTTGCGGATGCGCAGCGCGAATTCGCGCAGGACGTCGTCGCCGGCGTCGTGGCCGTGCCGGTCGTTGACCGACTTGAAATAGTCGATATCGACCAACAGCGCCGCGATCGGCTTGCCGCGGGCGGCCGCCTGCTCGACCAGCGTCGCCAGGTGCGATTCCATGTAGCGGCGGTTGAACAATCCGGTCAGCGCGTCGGTGATCGCCATCTCGATCGACATCTGCACGTTGTCGCGCAGCCGCTCGCTATAGCGCTTCTTCTTGATCTGCGTGCGCACGCGCGCCAGCATCTCGTTCCGGTCGATCGGGCGGAGCAGATAGTCATTGACGCCGATTTCCAGCCCGCGCACCAGACGCGTGTTGTTGTCGGCTTCGGCGATCGCCAGAATCGGCACGTTGCGGGTACGTTCGAGCGAGCGCACCTGGCTGCACAGCCGCAAGCCGTCGAAATCCTTCAGGCCGAGCGACACAATCAGCAGGTCGTAATTGGCATCGGCGGCATGAAACAGCGCCTCGCTCGGGTTGGTCTCCACATCCACCGTGTGCTCGGCCGACAGCATCGCGACGATGCGCTCATAGGAGTTCGGCCGGTCATCGACGACCAGGATGCGGCCATGGCGGCCGGTTTCCGCCACCGCTTCCCGCTCCGGGCTTTCGATGCCGATTTCCTTGGAGGTGAGCGCGCGCAGGCGCAGTTCGTCGGTCACCATTTTCAACCGCGCCAGCGAGCGCACGCGCGAGATCAGCGCCACGTCGGAGACCGGCTTGGTGAGGAAATCGTCGGCGCCCGCTTCCAGGCCGCGCACGCGGTCGGACGGCTGGTCGAGCGCGGTGACCATGATCACCGGAATATGATGGGTCGCCGGATTGGACTTGAGCTTGCGGCAGACCTCGAAGCCGTCCATGTCCGGCATCATCACGTCGAGCAGCATGATGTCGCATTCGGCGCGCTCGCACAGCGCCAACGCCTCCGGCCCGCTATGGGCGGTGATGACGTCGAAATATTCCGCCGACAGCCGCGCTTCCAGCAGCTTCACATTGGCCGGCACATCGTCGACGACGAGAACGCGGGCAGTCATCGCTGCACCATCAGGCCGGCCCCAGGAAATGACGGATCGTCTCGATGAACTTGCCGACCGAGATCGGCTTGGACAGATAGGCCTCGCAGCCACCCTCGCGGATGCGCTCCTCGTCGCCTTTCATGGCGAAGGCGGTGACCGCGACCACGGGGATCGCCTTGAGATCGGGGTCGTCCTTGAGCCATTTGGTCACTTCAAGGCCGGAGACTTCCGGCAGTTGGATATCCATCAGAATCAGATCGGGCCGGTACTTGCGCGCGAGATCGAGGGCCTCGATCCCGTTGCGGGTACCGACAGTCTGGTAGCCATGCGCCTCCAAGAGATCATGGAAGAGCTTCATATTCAGCTCGTTGTCCTCCACGATCAGGACGGTCTTCGGCATTTCCCCCGCCCCTCTTGTCCCCAGTCCCCCCATCCCGGCACGCTCGGCGTCGCCAGGTCCCCCGCGCTCGGGCATGATTGGGCACGGTAGTGCCGATTTGTTACGGAAAGGCAAATTTGATCGATGAAACCCGGGCCTCAGCTGACGAAAGAAGCGGCAGAAGGGCTTGCCATTCAGGCGCTTACCTTCATCGCCGGCGATGGCGAGCGGCTCGGGCGCTTCCTGGCCATTACCGGCATCGGACCGGCCGAGATTCGAGTCGCCGCGCGCGAGCCGGGCTTCCTGACCGGCGTCCTGGAGCATCTGGCGGCTGACGAGCGCCTGCTGGCGGCCTTTGCCGCCGAGGCCGGGATCAACCCATCCGCCATCGGCAAGGCGATTGTCGCGCTGGGCGGACATTGGGAGCGCGAAATCCCGTGACTGCTTTTGCCGCGACTGCCTGGCGGATTGCGCGGACAAGGCCGCGCGCTGTGCGGCCTGCGGCTCGCCGCGGCTCGCCCGCCACCGCGATCTCGACCGGCTCACCATCGCTCACGTCGACTGCGATGCGTTCTACGCCACAATCGAAAAACGCGACGATCCGTCCCTGCTCGACAAGCCGGTGATCGTCGGCGGAGGCAAACGCGGCGTGGTCGCCGCCGCCTGCTACGTGGCGCGCACCTACGGCATCCGCTCGGCGATGCCGATGTTCGAGGCGCTGCGCCGCTGCCCGCACGCGGCGGTGGTCAAGCCGAACATGGCGAAATACAGCAAGGTCGGCCGCGACGTGCGCCGTGCCATGCTGGCGTTGACGCCGCTGGTCGAACCGCTTTCGATCGATGAGGCGTTCCTCGATCTGACCGGCACTGAACGGCTGCACGGCATGAGCGCGGCTCGCGTGCTGGCGCGTTTTGCCGGCGAAGTCGAGCGCGACCTCGGCATCACGGTTTCCATCGGACTGTCGGCCAACAAGTTCCTCGCCAAGATCGCCTCCGACATGGACAAGCCGCGCGGCTTCGCCGTGCTCGGCCAGGACGAGGCCGCCGCGTTTCTGGCGGGAAAACCGGTCGGTTTCATCTACGGCGTCGGCGCCGTGAGCGCGGCCAAGCTCGCCGCCGACGGCTATCGGCTGATCGCCGATCTGCAGCGCGCCGATGAGCACGATCTCATCCGCCGCTACGGCGAGGAAGGCGCGCGGCTGTGGCGGCTGGCGCGCGGGATCGATGCACGCGACGTCGATCCGGAGCGCGACACCAAGAGCATTTCGGCGGAGACCACCTTCGAGCGCGACATCGGCGAATTCCGCCCGCTCGAACACCATCTATGGGAGCTGACGGAACGGGTTTCGGCGCGCCTCAAGGCCAGCGCGCTCGCCGGCTCGACGGTGACCCTGAAACTCAAGAGCGCCGACTTCAAAACCCGCACGCGGGCGCGCGCGCTGGGAGCGCCAACCCAGCTCGCCGCGCGTATTTTCGCCGCCGGCCGCGACCTGCTCGCCCATGAGGTGGGCACGACCCGGTTCCGCCTGATCGGCATCGGCGTCAGTCACCTGGAGGATGCCGCGGGCGACGATCTCGCCGATCTGATCGACCGCCGCGCGGCCGAGGCCGAACATGCGGTGGATCGCCTGCGCGCGAAATTCGGCCGCGATGCAGTGGTGAAGGGCCTCGCCCTCGACGACGATTGAGTAGCCTTCCCGCCTCCGCTAGGCCGGCACCCGCTTGGCGATAAAATTAACCAGCTTGACGGTCAACACGACCTCGCCAGCCTGATTGGTCATCTCGGCGAATGAGGTCACCACCCCGCGATCGGGCTTGGATTTCGACGCGACGGCTTTGAGCACCGTCACCTGCACCGAAAGCCTATCGCCCGGCAGAACCGGCTTGACCCAGCGCAATTCGTCGACACCGGGTGACGCCAAGCTGGCGACATGGGTGAGATACTGTTCGACGTAAAGTCGCATCATCAGGCTGACGGTATGCCAGCCGCTGGCGATGAGTTTGCCGAAAGGCGAGTCCTTCGCTGCCTCAGGATCGGTGTGCATGGTCTGCGGATCGAAGCGCTTGGCGAACGCAATCACCTCATCGCGTTCAACTGCGATCGAGCCGAGCCGATGCACGTCGCCTTCGACATAATCCTCGAAGTACCGGTCGGAAATTGGATGCGAAAACGTCATGCAACCATCCGTGAATTGTGCCGCCGCGCAATTCGCCGCTCCGCGATCGGCGCAAGCTCTCAACGACCGGCCGCGATCAATCTATGATCGATTCCGCCAAGAACGCGCTATTGTGAAGTTTTGACCCCCGCCTCAATCGCACGGCTTCGGCTTTTTCATCTCCAGCGAGGTCATTTCGCCCTTGATGGTGAAATCGGTGTAATCGAGCACCAGCGCGCGCGAGATGCCGTTTTCGTAAAGCTCGAAGGTGATGGCATAGACCGGCGTCTGCTCGCCGGTGTGCTGTTTGGCGGCGTCCTCGTGCTCGAAATAGCTGATGGTCACCGGCCAGCGCGTGAGCTTGGCGAGTTCGGGGATTTTTGCCGCCGCATCGGCCGGCGGCTTTTCGCCCGGCGCGATCGGCCGGCCGATCACGGTCAGCGTGCTGTAAAGTTTCTCGCCGGTTTCCGACCCGTCGTAGACCGGAAATTCCAGGATCGATTTGCCTTCGCGCGCGGCCACAATGATGCGCCGCATGTGCTCGGTCGGAAACACCGCGCTCACCGGAACGGTGAACTTTTTCTCCTTCGGCTTGCTCAGATTGACCGCCACCGTCTTGGCATGGCGTTCGGCATGGCCGTCGACCGTGTCGGTCGTCCTGTCGTTGAGCAAATTTTCCGAATTGAAACGGAACGTCTTGGCGCTGCCGTCTTCCCAGGTGGTGGAACGCAAATCGCTGAGCACGGTTTTGCCTTCGCCCGAATCGAGCTCGGACACCTGGCGGAATTGCAGTTTGTAACCGTCGCAGGCATTGCCGGAAAAATCGTACAGGATGCGCCCGCGCACCGCCTCGATGCCGCGGCTGCCGCGCGATTTGGACAGGGTGAGGTCGTAGATCGCCCGATGCGGCGCCAGAAACACCTTGTCGGCGGGCGGCGCAGCCGCGGCCGGCTGGTAGACCGCCGTCGCGGCAAGGCCGATGGCGAGAGCCGGCAGGAGCAGCCGTTTGGCGAGGCTAAGCGTTTTCATCGGTGCGGGCCTTCCGGCGGCGGCGTTGGAGCGGCGCTGGGGGAGGAACAAGGTGCAAGATAAGGGCAAGATAGAGGCCGCCACCCCTGCCGGCAACGGCAGGCAGGACGCGCTTGCGCATCGCGGGCCGATCGGCCAAGAAAGGGCCACGCATCGGGGGAGGAATTTATGGCCGGAACGATTGAAAAGAAGCTCGCAAGCCTCGGCATCAGCCTGCCGACCCCCGCCAGCCCGATCGCCAACTATGTGCCGTTCGTGCGCAGCGGCAATATGCTCGTCATCTCCGGTCAACTCTGCTTTGGCGCCGACGGCAAGCTCGTCGCCAAGGGCCAGCTTGGCGCCGGCGTTTCGATCGAGGACGGACAGCGGGCGGCGCGCGCCAGCGCCATCAATCTGTTGGCGCAGGTCAAGGCCGCGCTGGGCGATCTCGACAAGGTGAACCGCGTGGTGCGCCTCGGCGGCTTCATTAATTCGGCGCCCGGCTTCACCGACGGCCCGAAAGTGATGAATGGCGCTTCCGATCTGATGGTCGAGGTATTCGGCGACAAGGGCCGCCATGCCCGCACCACGGTCGGCGTCGCGGCGTTGCCCGCCGATGCGGCGATTGAAGTCGAAGGTTTGTTCGAAGTCATCTGACGCAACATGCCCGGCCTCGCCTGGCTTACCGCGCGACCGCTAGCTCATCGCGGCCTGCACGATTCCACCGCGGTTGAGAACACGGCGTCGGCTTTTTCCGCCGCCATCGCCGGCGGCTACGGCATGGAAACCGATCTGCAAATCAGTGCCGATGGCGAGGCCATGGTGCATCATGACGATGCGCTCGGCCGCCTGACCGAGGGCAGCGCCCGACTTGCCGATATGAACGCGGCCGACATCAAAAAGGTCCGCTTCAAAACAAGCGCCGACCGCATCCTCACCTTGGGCGAATTGTGCGACCTAGTGGGCGGCCGCGCCACCTTGGTGCTGGAGCTCAAGAGCCCATTTCGACGGCGACCGGCGGCTGCCACAGCGCGCCGCCGATGTGCTGGTAAATTACGCCGGGCCGGTGGCGGTGATGTCGTTCGATCCGGCCATGATCGAGGCGGTCCGCGCCATCGCGCCCGGCCTGCCGCGCGGCATCGTCGCCGAGCGACGTTATGACGCATCACGGCTGGGACCAGTTGCCACGCAACCGAAAAGCGCCGCATGGCGTTTTTCTTGCACGCCAACCGCACCCGCCCGCATTTTATCGCCTATGCGATGAACGACCTGCCGGCCGCGGCGCCATTGATTGCGCGTGTGATCTTCGGGCTGCCGCTGCTGACCTGGACCGTGCGCAGCGCGGAGGAAAGCCGGCGCGCGCTGCGCTGGGCCGACCAAATTATATTTGAGGGCTGGCGCCCGTAAGTTTGCGGCCGGCCGCGCCCCATAGCCATAAGGACGGGTGAAATTCGAACGATTTCCGGCATAAAGTCGGGCTAGAAGACCTCGCCCCATGACTGACATCGAACTCCGTATCCGCATCGCGCAATCGCTGGCCGAGGTTCCGGCTGCGGCCTGGGACGCCTGCGCGGGCGGCGGCGACATCGCGAACCCTGACAATGCGAAAACGCATCCGGCTAATCTAAAACATGAAGATGATTTATCCGCGGAATTATCAACAATAGGACAAGTCGATAACCCCTTCATTTCTCATGAATTTCTATCGTCACTCGAGGCCTCTTTTTCGGTCGGCGGCGGGAGCGGCTGGCAGCCCCGGCATCTACTCGCCGAGGACGCGAACGGCACGCTCGTGGGCGCCGCGCCCTGCTATCTGAAGACCCATTCGCGCGGCGAATATGTCTTCGATCACGGCTGGGCGGAAGCCTTCGAGCGCGCCGGCGGCGACTATTACCCCAAGCTGCAGGTGGCGGTGCCGTTCACGCCAGTGACCGGCCCTCGCCTGCTGGCGCGCGCCGGCCCGCTGGCGCAAGCCGTGCGCGGCGCGCTCGCCGATGCGCTGGTCGAAATCACCACCGCCAGCGAACTGTCGTCGGCGCATGTCACCTTCCTGACCGAACCGGAATGGCGCGCGCTCGGCGAGCGCGGCTTCCTGCTGCGCAACGATCAGCAATTCCATTGGGAGAACGCCGGCTACGCCAGCTTCGACGATTTCCTTGCCCGCCTGGCCTCGCGCAAGCGCAAGACCATTCGCCGGGAGCGCAAGGAGGCGCTTGCCCCCGGCATCGAGGTGCACTGGCTCACCGGCTCCGACCTGACCGAGGCGGCCTGGGACGCCTTTTTCGCCTTCTACATGGACACCGGCTCGCGCAAATGGGGCCGGCCTTATCTGACGCGCGAATTCTTCTCCATTGTCGGCGAAAAAATGCGCGACCGCATCCTGCTGGTGATGGCCCGCCGCGCGGGGCGCTGGATCGCCGGCGCCATCAATTTCATCGGCAACGACGCGGTCTATGGACGCAACTGGGGCGCCATCGAGCACCATCCCTTCCTGCATTTCGAGTTGTGCTACTATCAAGCCATCGACTACGCGATCGCGCACAAACTGGCGCGCGTCGAGGCCGGCGCCCAGGGCGAGCACAAGCTGGCGCGCGGCTATTTGCCGAACACCACCTATTCCGCGCATTTCATCGCCAATCCGGCGCTGCGGCGGGCGGTCGACGAGTATCTTGCGCGCGAGCGGGCCTATGTACGGGCCGCCGGCGAGGAGCTTGCGGCAGCCGCGCCGTTCCGCAAGGATTTGGTGGAACAGGACATCTAAATTGGGGAAAGCCGATGCCGAGCTACGATCCGAACAACATTTTCGCCAAGATCCTGCGCGGCGAATTGCCCTGCCACAAGGTCTACGAAGACGACAATACGTTCGCTTTCCTCGACATCATGCCGCGCGCGCCCGGTCACACGCTGGTGCTGCCGAAGGCGCCGGCGCGCAACATCCTCGATGTCACCCGCGAGGATTTCATGCATGTGATGACGGTGGCGCAAAAGCTCGCCAAAGCCGCGATGAAAGCCTTCGAGGCCGACGGCGTCACCATGCAGCAGTTCAACGAAGGCGCCGGCGGCCAGGTGGTGTTTCACCTGCATGTCCACATCATCCCGCGCAAGACCGGCGTGCCCATGAAGCCGCCGGGCAGCGAAAGGGAACAGCCGGAGGTGCTGGACGCGCAGGCCAAGAAGCTCGCCGCGGCCATCGCCGCCGCATAACTCGACCGCTAATGCGCGAACAGGAAGCCGCCCAGCGAGCAGCGCCACCTCGCCGACTGCAACGCCGGCAAACACCGAACGCTTGACCGCCAGGAACGCCAGAAACCCGCACACCGCCGCGGTGATGCGCACGGTCAGCGGAATGCCCGCGAGCGCGCCGCTCGAGAACACGATCAGCTTGGCGATGACGCCGGCGAGGATCGCGGTCGCTACCGCGCGCGACCACACCACGATCTCGGATTCCTCATTGAGGCCGCGCGCCAGCACCAGACCGAGCACGCGCCATATCTCGTTCGGCAGATAGCCGACCAGGATCAGCAGCAAGTAAGGCCACAGCTCGGTCAAGGCGGCGTTCACCGGACCACCTCCCGCAAGCGATGGGCGGCATAGGCGAGCGAGCCGCCGACCACGCCGGTCCACATCAGATCGAGGCCGACGTGCCAGTAGATCAACAGCGGGCCGATCGCCAGACCGAGCATCAGCGCCAGGCGGTCCACCATTTGCCGGCAATTGCGCGCGGTCGACATCAGGAACGACATCGGGGTGAGAAACAGCAGCGCACCCGCGAACAGCGGCGGCAGGCCGGCCGCGAGGTAGTAGCCGACAAAGCCGAATACCACCGCCGTGCTTTGATAGCCGACCGACAACCCGTTGCAGAACGCGATCCGTCGCTCGCGCGGCATCGCCGGCAACAGGCGCAGCGATTCCACCCACATGCTCACCGACGTGAAGTGCGTCGGCAACAGGAGTTCGCGCACGCGCGTGCCCGGTCCCCGCAGCAGCGGCAGCAGCGCCACCACCATCGGAAGCAGACGGATCGCGCTTAAAGTCACCGCGATCGCCACCTCGATCGGCGCGGCGCCGGTGCCGAGCGCGGACACCAGGATCACCTGCGCCGGCGCAGCCCACACCAGCAGGGTCGACAGCGCGAGCCACCACGCCCCTAGGCCGAAATCATGGGCGAGTGCGCCGATGCCGATATAGGTGCCCATCAGCACCAGGAAGAATACCGAGGTCCACGCCGATTTGATGCCGCCGAAAAAGGCGGCCGCCGTCGAATTGAAAGTGCTGGGCGCGGGCATGCAGACGGCAAAGCTCTCTCACAGCCCCGCCGCGCGCGCAACCGCCGTCGCCCGCATGCGCGCCCCGCGAAATGCGAAGGCCGGGCACGAAGCCCGGCCTCCCGCTTTGGCGCCGCGAGCGCCCGTTCAGGCTTTGATCAACGGCACCTTCGGCACCGAACCGCGCTTGGCCTTGGGCCGCGGCGACGAACGGCGCTTGGCCTTGGGCCGCACGGCCGGCAATTTTTCCGGCTTGGGCGTGACCGGCCCTTCGAGGAACTCGAAGCCGAGCTTGTCGCGGCCGTCCTCGTCCTTGGCGACGACCACGCGCACGTGACCGCCATCCTTCAGCTGGCCGAACAGCACCTCGTCGGCCAGCGGCTTCTTGATGTGCTCCTGGATAACGCGCGCCATCGGGCGCGCGCCCATCAACTCGTCGTAGCCGTTGGCGATCAGCCAGCGCGTGGCCTCTTCCGACAGCTCGATGGTGACGTTGCGGTCGCCGAGCTGCGCCTCGAGCTGGAGCACGAACTTCTCCACCACCTTGGCGATGATCTCCTGCGACAGGTGCGCGAAGGTGATGATGGCGTCGAGCCGGTTGCGGAATTCCGGCGAGAACATCCGGCTGATCGCCTCGGTATCGTCGCCTTCCCGCTTTGAACGCGTGAAGCCGAAGGCAGCCTTGGCCATGTCGGCGGCGCCGGCATTCGTCGTCATGATCAGGATGACGTTGCGGAAATTGACCTGCTTGCCGTTGTGATCGGTCAGCTTGCCGTGATCCATGATCTGCAGCAGCACGTTGAACAGGTCGGGATGCGCCTTCTCGATCTCGTCGAGCAACAGCACGCAATGCGGATGCTGATCGACGCCGTCGGTGAGCAGCCCGCCCTGGTCGAAGCCGACATAGCCGGGAGGCGCGCCGATCAGGCGCGACACCGTGTGCCGCTCCATGTATTCCGACATGTCGAAGCGGATCAGCTCGACGCCGAGCGCGACGGCCAATTGCTTGGCGACTTCGGTCTTGCCGACGCCGGTCGGCCCGGAGAACAGATAGCAGCCGATCGGCTTTTCCGGCTCGCGCAGGCCGGCGCGGGCGAGCTTGATCGCGGCCGACAGCGAACTCGATCGCCTTGTCCTGGCCGTAGACCACGGTCTTGAGCGTCTGCTCGAGGTGCTGGAGCACCGCGGCGTCGTCCTTCGACACGGTCTTGGGCGGAATCCGCGCCATGGTGGCGATGGTGGTTTCGATCTCCTTGATGCCGATGGTCTTCTTGCGGCGGCTCTCGGGCAGCAGCATCTGCGCCGCGCCCGACTCGTCGATCACATCGATCGCCTTGTCGGGCAGCTTGCGGTCGTGGATGTAGCGCGCGGACAGTTCGACCGCCGCCTTGATGGCATCGTTGGTGTATTTGAGCTTGTGATATTCCTCGAAATAGGGCTTGAGCCCCTTCAGAATTTCGATCGCATCGGGCACCGTCGGCTCGTTGACGTCGATCTTCTGGAACCGGCGCACCAGCGCGCGGTCCTTCTCGAAATACTGGCGGTATTCCTTGTAGGTGGTCGAGCCGATGCAGCGGATGGTGCCGGAGGCGAGCGCCGGCTTGAGCAGGTTGGAGGCGTCCATCGCGCCGCCCGAGGTGGCGCCGGCGCCGATCACGGTGTGGATCTCGTCGATGAACATGATCGCGCCGGGATAGGCCTCGATCTCCTTGATCACCTGCTTGAGCCGCTCCTCGAAATCGCCGCGGTAGCGCGTGCCGGCCAACAGCGTGCCCATGTCGAGCGCGAACACGGTGGCGCCTTTGAGCACGTCCGGCACTTCGCCATGCACGATGCGGCGCGCCAGCCCTTCCGCGATCGCGGTCTTGCCGACGCCGGCATCGCCGACGAACAGCGGATTATTCTTCTGCCGGCGGCACAGCACCTGAATCGTCCGGTTGATCTCGGCATCGCGGCCGATCAGCGGATCGATCTTGCCGTCCTTCGCCTTCTTGTTGAGGTTGACGCAATAGGCCTCGAGCGCGTCGCCCTTCTTCTTCGGCTCGTCGCCGCTCTTGGTATCGGCCTCCTCCTCGACGCCGCGCACCGGGCGCGCTTCGGACAGGCCCGGCCGCTTGGCGATGCCATGGCTGATATAGTTGACCGCGTCGTAACGCGTCATGTCCTGCTCTTGCAGGAAATAGGCGGCATGGCTCTCGCGCTCGGCAAAGATCGCCACCAGCACGTTGGCGCCGGTCACCTCCTCGCGGCCGGTGGACTGCACATGGATGACCGCGCGCTGGATCACGCGCTGGAAGCCGGCGGTCGGCTTGGAATCCTCGGCGCCGTCGGTGATCAGATTTTCCAATTCGGATTCGAGATAGGCGACCAGACTGCGGCGCAACTTGTCGAGATCGACATTGCAGGCGCGCATCACCGCGGCGGCGTCCTGATCATCGATCAGCGCCAGCAGCAGGTGCTCCAGGGTCGCATATTCATGATGCCGCTCATTGGCGAGTGCGAGCGCCCGGTGGAGCGACTGCTCGAGGCTGCGCGAGAAAGTTGGCATTAGATTGCCATTTTCATTTGTATTGGAGCTCCTCCCCGGAACTCACTTCTTTTCCATCACGCATTGCAAAGGATGCTGATGTTTGCGGGCGAAGTCCATCACCTGCGTCACTTTGGTCTCCGCAACCTCATAGGTATAGATGCCGCATTCGCCGATGCCGTGGTGATGCACATGCAACATAATTCGCGTGGCGGCTTCGTGATCCTTGCTGAAGAAACGTTCCAGCACGTGCACGACGAACTCCATCGGCGTGTAGTCGTCGTTGAGGATGAGCACGCGATACATGCTCGGCCGCTTGGTCTGCGGCTTGGTCTTGGTGATGACCGCCGTGCCGGGCCCGCCCGGCTCGTTGCGGCGCTTGCGGTCGTCGTCCGCCATGCGGGCGGCGGCCAAGGGCGGTCTTGCGGGTTATGCCTTTCGATGTCATGGCATTGCCGATGCAAAGCAGCCTTCCAAAAACGTAACCGCAAGACCGCGCCGGCGCGCGGCCCCCGCCATCATCATAAAGACCGATGGCTGGCCAGGCCAAGCCGAGATTTTGTCCCGCTCCGGGACAATTTTAGGCCGATTCCTGGCGATTCCGGGCATCTGGCAGATATCCATTGGTTAGCCGATCACAAGCCGTTTGCGGACAATCCAAGGTGATTTTTCCCCAAATTCGCGCAGCCGGTTCCAACGATATCTCAAGGCGGCAGGGGCATGTTTGTCGGGCTGTACCGATTGTCGTTCCTGCAATACCAAAAGGGCCACGCCATGATGCTGGCCCGTTTTTGGAAAGATCGCCGAGGAAGTGTCGCCCCTATGCTGGCGAATCGCGCTCATCCCTTTGATGGGTGCCGTCGGCGCCGCCGTCGACTACACCCGAGCCAACGCCACCCGCACCGCCTTCCAAGCCGCACTCAATTCGACCGCGCTGATGCTCTCGAAAACCGCGGCCACGAAGTCGACCAGCCGACCTGCAGAACGACGGCGACCAACACTTTCAACGCGCTGTTCTCGCGGCCCGACGTCAAAAACGTCACGGTGACCGCTACCTATTCGTCGACCAACGGATCGCACATCGTGCTCAACGGCAACGCCACGATCAACACGAATTTTCTCGGCGTCCTTGGCATTGACCAGATCGACTTCGCGGCTACCGCAACGACGGTGTGGGGCAACACGCGGTTGCGGGTCGCGCTCGTGCTCGACAATACCGGATCGATGGCGAGTTCCGACAAGATGACGGCGTTGAAGACCGCGTCGCAAAATCTGCTCACGCAGCTCCAGAGCGCGGCGGCAAACGCCCGACGACGTCTATGTTTCGATCATCCCGTTCAACAAGGACGTGAACGTCGGCGCCAGCAATTACGGCGCAGTCCTGGCTGCGCTGGGATTTGTGGGAAGCCGTGAACGGCAGCTGCAGCAATTCGTACTACACGACGCAAAGCAGCTGCACGTCGCACAGCAAGATTTGGACGCCGGCCAACCACAACACCTGGAACGGCTGCATCACCGACCGCGACCAGAATTTCGACACCACCAACGACGCGCCGGTCGCCGGCAGCACGCTGTACCCGGCCGAACAGTATTCCTCCTGCCCGGCATCGCTGATGGGGCTCTCCAACGATTGGACCGCACTGTCGAACAAGATCACCGCCATGCAGCCGAACGGCAACACCAACCAGGCGATCGGCCTGCAGATGGGCTGGCAGTCGTTGACGGCGGCGCCCTTCACCGTTCCCGCCATGGATCCGAATTACAAGTACAGCAGGTCATCATTCTGCTGACCGACGGTTTGAATACCCAGGACCGCTGGTACACCAATGCGTCGTCGATCGACGCGCGGCGAACAGAAGACCTGCGACAACATCAAGTCCGCCGGCATCACGATCTATACCGTGCAGGTCAACACCGGCAACGATCCGACATCGACGCTGTTGCAGAATTGCGCCACCGACCCGAGCAAATTCTTCCTGCTGACGTCGTCGGTGCAGATCGTAACGACCTTCGACCAGATCGGCACCGCGCTGACCAATCTGCGGCTCGCCGTATTGAGGACCCGCGACCCCTAAGTCAAAGCGTGCAATTGTCCTGGATTTGCGCGCTTCAAGGTGCGGCGCCGCCGCGGCGTTTACCAAGCATTAACGATACCCAATAAGAACCATTCGGCATTCGCGATAACCGAGGCAGAAGGCGTTAACCATCCAAGCCTTTGACCGAGCATAAAGACCGGTCGATTTGCGCGCACAACACTTGCCGCATGGCGCGAATATTCGGCGTAGCGATACACCAGCCTTTTAACACCGGACCCTATGACGGCAGGCGAGATCAACCGTTTTCCGGTGACCCGCCATGTTGTCGATCTGGACGAAATTCCGCAGCGCCCTTCGCGCGTTTCGTGTCGCACGCGGAGGCAATGTCGCCATTACCTTCGCGTTGGCCACCCTGCCGATCATCGCCGGCGTCGGCTTTGCCGTCGATTACAGCCGCGCCAATGCGGTCAAGGTCGCGCTGCAGCAGGCGCTCGATGCCACCGCGTTGATGCTGGCGAAGGAAGCGGCGACGGACACCAGCGACCAGTTGAAGGCGAACGCGGAAAAATATTTCAACGCCTTGTTCACGGCGTCGGAAGCCACGAATGTCACGGTGACCGCCACCTACAGCACCACCGGCGGAACTGCGGTGACCATCAACGGCTCCGCCGATGTGCCCACCCGCCTTCTTGGCGTCATCGGATACGATACCATTGCGGTGGGCAGCTCCTCCACCGTCAAGTGGGGCTCCAACCTGCTGCGCGTGGCGCTGGTGCTCGATAACACCGGATCGATGGCCCAAGCCGGCAAAATGTCCGCGTTGCAGGCGGCGACCAAGAGCCTGCTGACTCAGTTGCAGAATGCCGCCAGCACCGACGGCGACGTCTATGTTTCGATCGTTCCGTTCGTCAAGGACGTCAACCTCGGCGCCGCCAATTGGAATTCGGACTATCTTTACTGGGACGACGCCGCGAAATCCGACAACAATTCCTGGGATGCCAACAACGGAACCTGCAGCATCGGGAATTATTCGAACCGGAGCAGTGTCTCCAGCATTCAGACCTGCTCGATATGGGGCTACACCAGCCAAAGCAGCTGCACGGCAGCGGGCACTTGCTCGATATCGGGCAATAATAGCGAGAACAGCTGCACGAACGCAGGCACTTGCTCGATTCGGGCAAGAACAGCCAGAGCAGCTGTCTATCAATGCAGGTGCCTACTTGCATCCGGATAATCAGCAAACTGCACGGCGCAAGAGCTGCTTCAAGTCGCACACACGAGAACCTGCGAGCGCCTGGCAAGTGTTGGACCGCCGGCACATGGACGCCCGCAACCTGGACGGCCGCGACGTGGACGCCGGGTGTTTGGACCCAGGCGACATGGACACCCGATAACCACAACACCTGGAACGGCTGCGTCGTCGATCGCGGCTATTCGAACGCGCCGGACAACGTCGGCAATTATGACACCAACGCCGTTGCGCCGAGCACGACCATCACCTCGACGCTGTACGCGGCCGAGCAATACGGCTCCTGCCCGCAAGCGGTGATGGGCTTGAATTACGACTGGTCGGCGATGAAGTCGCTGGTCGATAACATGTCCCCGGCCGGCAACACCAATCAGGCTATCGGGCTGCAACTCGGCTGGATGTCTCTGGTCGGCGGCGGGCCGTTCACGGTGCCGCCGAAGGATCCAAGTCTCAAGTATTCGCAGATCATCATCCTGCTGACCGACGGCTTGAACACGCAGGACCGCTGGTACACCAGCCAGAACTCGATCGACACGCGCCAGCAGCTGACCTGCGACAACATCAAGGCTGCCGGCATCACGCTCTACACCATCCAGGTGAATACCGGCGGCGATCCGACCTCGACGTTGCTGCAGAACTGCGCCAGCACCTCGGATAAGTTCTACCTGCTGACGTCGGCAAGCCAGATCATCACCGCGTTCACGGCGATCGGCACCAACCTGACCCAGTTGCGGGTGGCAAGATAGGCGCGGGCTCGCAATTTTTGCGGGTTCGCGCGATCACTCCAACTGGCTGTTGGCGTCACAGAGCATTGGCGCGTGGTCATTGCGGCATTTTACACAGCGCGCATTAACCAACTAGGTTCACTGCGTTCACTCCGTTTCCGGTCTGATTTTGCAAATAGGCTTTACCGCAAGCCCTCGATTTCCATCGCTCGGCTAACCTCGCCTTCAAGGCGAGGGCGTACAGTAAAATTGAATTTAAACGCTGGCGTGAAGCCGTGAATTTCCGCATGCATAGCTTGGTTCTTCGCCTCCGCAGCGCGCTGGGCGCGTTTCGCGTTGCGCGCGGAGGCAATGTCGCCATTATCTTCGCGTTGACCACCCTGCCGATCATCGCCGGCGTCGGCTTTGCCATCGATTACAGCCGCGCCAATTCGGTCAAAGTCGCGCTGCAGCAGGCGCTCGACGCCACCGCGTTGATGCTGTCGAAGGAAGCGGCGACGGATACCAGCGACCAGTTGCAGGTGAACGCGGAAAAATATTTTGCCGCCCAGTTCACCCGTTCGGAAGCCAAGTATGGGGCAACCAATGTCACGGTAAATGCCAGCTATACCACGACCGGCGGAACCGCCGTGGTTATGAGTGCCTCTGCCGAGGTGCCGACCACACTTCTTGGTATCATCGGCTACGACACCGTCACCGTAAGCACCACCAATACCGCCAAATGGGGCACGAACCGGCTGCGCGTGGCGCTGGTGCTCGATAACACCGGATCCATGTCCGATGCCGGCAAGATGACCGCACTGCAGGCGGCGACCAAGAGCCTGCTGACTCAATTGCAGAATGCCGCCAGCACCGATGGCGACGTTTATGTCTCGATCATTCCGTTCGTGAAGGACGTCAATCTCGGCGCCGCCAATTGGAATTCGGACTACCTTTACTGGGACGACGCCGCGAAATCCGACAACAATTCCTGGGACGCCAACAACGGTAGCTGCAGCGTTCCGTTTCAGAATTACTCGCCGCGCAGTTCCTGCCTCGCGAAGGCGTCCTGCTCGCTATGGGGCTACAATACGCAAAACAGTTGCACGAGCGCGGGCACCTGCTCGCTGTCGGGCTACTCGACACAAAATAGCTGCACGGCTACGGGCAGTTGCTCGGTATCGAGCCTTACGACCCAGAGCAGCTGCACGACGGGCGCCTGCTCACTATCGGGCTACACGACCCAGGGCACCTGCACGGCCGCGGGCACCTGCTCGATCTCGGGCAAGACCAGCCAGAGCAGCTGCACGAGTGCGCACGTCTGCTCAAATACGTATTATACAAGCCAGTACAGTTGCCAGAGCCACGGCTACACCTGGAGAACCGGCGTGTGGAGCGCCGGCACCTGGACCGCCGGCGGGACGTGGACAGCCGGGACGTGGACGCCGGGGGTCTGGACCCAGGCGACATGGACACCCGACAACCACAACACCTGGAACGGCTGCGTCGTCGATCGCGGCAATCCAAGTGGGCCCGATACTACCGGCAATTATGACACCAACGCCGTTGCGCCGAGCACGACGATTACCTCGACGCTGTACGCGGCCGAGCAATACAGCTACTGCCCGCAAGCCGTGGTAGGCCTAAGTTACAACTGGTCGGCGATGAATACGCTGGTCAACAACATGTACCCGGCCGGCAGCACCAACCAGGCAATCGGGCTGCAATTGGGGTGGTTGTCTCTGGTCGGCGGCGGGCCGTTTACCGTGCCGGCGATGGATCCAAACTTCAAATATTCGCAGGTCATCATCCTGCTGACCGACGGTTTAAACACGCAGGACCGCTGGTACGGCAATGGCTACAGTCTCGGCACCAGCGACGACGCCAAGATCGACGCGCGCGAGCAACTGACCTGCGACAACATCAAGGCTGCCAACATCACGCTTTACACCATCCAGGTGAATACCGGCGGCGATCCAACCTCGACGCTGCTGCAAAACTGCGCCAGCACTTCCGATAAGTTTTATCTGCTGACGTCCGCGAGCCAGATCATCACCGCGTTCACCGCGATCGGCACCAATCTCACCCAGCTGCGCCTGGCCAAGTAAGTATTCGCCCCTGCCCCAAAACAAAAGCCCGGCCAACCGAGCCGGGCTTTCCTTTTACTCTTACGCAACGCTACGCTATCGCACGCAACGCTTTACGCGACGCGACTTACTTCGCCTTCGACATCAGAGTCTCGAACGGCTTGTAGGTCTCCTTGGCGAGATCGGCATAGAGTTCGCCGATCTTGGAGGCCTTGGCCACGAAACCCTCATAGGCGGTCTTGGCATATTCGGTCTGCACCTCGATCGCCTTCTCGAACGACTTGACGCCGAACAGCTTCTCCAGCGCCGCGGTTCCGTCTTCGAAAGCCTTCTTCGAGTAGTCGGCAACCTCGACCGCGATAGCCTGGGTGCCCTTCGACAGTACGCCCATCGATTTCAGCGCGATGTCGACATTCTCTTTACCGACCTGCTGGAAATCATCGAAATTCTTGACCATTTGATCCCTTCCCGGCCGCAAAGCGGCGCCAATGTGCTGGTCTCTACCCGGCCTTTCCGGGATTAAAAGAAATTCTATACCGCACTGCACAATAATGTCAACAAATATTTTGCAGTGCGAAAAACGCCATAAAATCAGAGGCTTTCCCTTAATAATTTGTAAACCACGATGCCCTAGGGTCGCAATTTGTGGCGGCGCGGGGTCGCTAATCGGCCACGATGACGACTTAGGCTGTTCTTTGGAAACGGGTCGGGGAGCGTTGATGTTGCGTGCGGAGGTCCTAGTCCAGCGTCATCTCCGTTGGGGTGCCCTCGGCCTGGCGATCCTGCTTGCCGTCACCGCCTTCACCACCCAGGCCGACGCCCGCGGGCGCCGCCACCATCGCCACGCCGCCGAAAGCTACGAACCGGCTTATTCCTCCATCGTGGTGGACGCCAATTCCGGCGCCGTGATGCAGGCGACCAACGCCGACAGTCCACGTCATCCGGCCTCGCTGACCAAGATCATGACGCTCTACCTGCTGTTCGAGCGGCTGGAGGCCGGCAAGATCAAGCTTACGAGCGAACTGCCGGTCTCGGCCCATGCCGCCGCACAGGCGCCGTCCAAGCTCGGCCTCAAGCCGGGCCAGACCATCGCAGTGGAAACCGCGATCCGCGCCATCGTCACCAAATCGGCCAATGACGTGGCGGTGGTCATAGCCGAAGCGCTTGCCGGCGATGAACCCCAATTCGCCAAATTGATGAACGCGAAGGCGCATGCGCTCGGCATGCGGCACACGACCTATCGCAACGCGTCCGGCCTGCCCAACGATGAACAGGTCACCACCGCACGCGACCAGGCCATCCTCGGTCGCGCCATCCAGGACCGCTTTCCGAAATTCTACCGCTATTTCTCGACCCGGACCTTTGTGTTCCGCGGCAAGAAAATGCGCAATCACAACCATCTGCTGGGCAGGGTCGACGGCGTCGACGGCATCAAGACCGGCTACATCCACGACTCCGGCTTTAACATCGTCACCTCGGTCCGCCGCGGCACTCGTCACATTCTGGCGGTGGTATTCGGCGGGCGGACCGCGGAAGCGCGGGACGAGCGCGTGCGCAGCATGATCGCCAACAACATCAACGTCGCCGCGCTCAAGCGCACGGCGCCGCCGATCGTGGAAGGCTGGGAGACCGCGGCCGCGCGCGTCAAGGACGGCAAGGAAAGAGTCGCTTCGTCCACACCGCAGCGCGCCAAACCGGCGCACGGCTCTACCGATCCGATCAAGCCCATCCTGGTAAAGACAATCGCCATGCAGGCCGGCCCCCTGCGCACGGCGCCGCTGCCGCCGCCCGATAGCCGAAAGCTCACGCCGGCGCCGGCGAGCCGCACCACCATCACCACCATGGCTCTCGTCGAGCGGGATCCGCCGCCGGGTGCAAGACCCGGCGTGCTCGGCGTATTGCGGGGCAAGGTCGCCTCGATCGGCAACGCCGTGCCAGTCGAAACCCGCGCGACTGAGCCTGCGGCCAAGCCGCGCAGCGGCGGCTGGATGATCCAGGTCGGCGCATTCGACGACGAGGCCGAAGCCAAGCAGCGCCTGGTGACGGCGCAAGGCAAGGCCAAGGCCCAGCTCGGCGATGCCGACCCGTTCACCGAACGGGTGGCGAAGGGCAGCAAGTCATTCTATCGCGCGCGATTTGCCGGCTTGGATAAGAACCAGGCGCAGACCGCCTGCAAGCATCTCAAACGCAACGAAATTGCATGCATGCTGCTGAAAAACTAACGCATGGCCGCCGGTCCCGGACTCGTTCCACGATGGGAACCGGTTTTAAAAAAGATCATGCGCAAGCAAAAAAGACGAACGGGGACGTGCCGAACCAGGAGCTGCTGATGGTGTTGTGTATGGAGTACCTCAGCGATGGCGGCGAAAAAGGATTTCCTTGGCTTCGTTGATGCGGGCGGCGAGATACGTCGATCCCCCTTGGTCGGGATGCAGCTTCTTCATCAGCGTGCGATGCGCGCGCGTGATGGCGTCGGCACTCGCACCCGGCTCAATGCCAAGGATCTGATAGGCCTCCTGTTCCGTCATTTTTCCGCTGGACGCAGCAGCCCGCCCCGCTGCCGCGTGTCCTTGCGCGTATTCACTCCAGCTGGGATCCCGGCGGTCAAGATAAGCCACCAGTAACGCGCGGCTCTCTTCGTCCATCTCGTCCAGCAGGCCGGCCAAGGTTTTGACATCGAGCCGATCGAGCGCTTCGCCTTGATGGCGGCCGGCAGTGATGCGTCCGCGCATCGTGCCGCTGTCGTGATCGAGTTCCATTTCGAGATAGGCCGAGCGCACATGCGAGGTCTGGCCGGTGCTTTTCTGAGTGCGCGCGGAAAAGCCGGCCGGCCCGAACGGTATCCAGCCGAGCAGCCCGAGCCCGAACACGCCGAGCGGAATGGCAATGCCGATTTCCCCGCGCAGGCCGAGAAACGCGGCAAAACCGATCGCGAGTATGCCGCCCGAGGCCTTCAGCACGCGCGCGCCGACTTTCGGGTCGATTTTCGAGATGACGCCGAGCACCCAAAGCGCCGCCACCAAGACCAGGATGCCGAATACGATCTCCGGCATGGCTATTTAAGCTGCGCCAGCAGCCTGCGCGCGCCGTCCGAGCGACGCGCCGACAGATCGGTGAGCGCCTTGATGCCGCCGGCGGCATAGGCCGCCACCGCGCGCAGCAATTCGCCGAGCTGGTGCGCCGCGCCGGTATCGAAGCGGCAATAGGCGCCGCGCGACAGCCGGGCGATCTCGCGATAGGCGTTCTCCGCCACCGGGTCGGCACCCTCCTGGAACATGAACACCGGCACGCCGAGCAGGCCGAGTTCGCCGGCCGCCTTGCACAGATCGTCGATCTTTTCCTCCATGGCGTCGCCCACGAAAACCAGCGCCTGCACCCGCTGCTTGGCGTATTCCTGGCGGGCGTGGCTCAGCACCTTGCCGATCTGGGTGTGGCCGCCGCGGCAATCGATGCGCGACATCAGCCCGGCGAGTTTCTCGGCGCCCGCGATCCAGCCGGAGGCTCGGCATTCGCCCAGCCCGCGGAAATAGACCAACTGGATAGCGAGCCCGCCGGCGCTGGCTGCTTCGCGAAACATGTCGGCCTGCAGGGCGCAGGCCGAATCCCAGGTCGGCTGCCGGCTCATGGTGGCGTCGAGCGCGAAGATCAGCCGTCCACGCTTGCCGTCGGCGGCGGCGGGACCGAGGGCCCGCACGCGTTCGATAAACGCCGCGATTTCCGGCCGCGATGAGGCCGGCGCCGGGGTTTGCTCAGAGCGGTCCTTAGCCATTTTGGAAATTCTACACCGAATCCATGCCGCCTGCGCGAGTCACCCCTAAAAGTGGCGACCTTCGGTCTGGCTTGCAATGGGCCGCGGGAACTAGCCGATGACGTCGTGGACCTGCAGCGGCTGGTCCATGACCGAATACCACTCGGCGCGGGCGGCGGCCCGCCGCTTGCCGTTCTCCGACAGCGGCAGATGCAGCGCGTTGAGCAGCGCGATCACTTCCTCGCGCGCCGTCACATGCGACATGTTCGGGCGCGTGCCGAGGGTGGCCTCATCGAGCTCGTCGAACGCGGTCAGGCCGCGCGGGAAGAATTCGCGATAGACCACGCGCTCGGCGAAACCCTCGACGCAGCGGAAACCCATGCGCTTGGACAATTCGGTCAAGCCATCGCCGACTAGCTTCTTGTTGCGCGAGCCGAGCGTGGATAGACGATTGCGCACCACGACCCAGTCGGTCAGTTGGCCGTCGACCAGCCGGCGCTGGCGGCGCGCCTCGCGCACCATCTCGGCGTAGTGGCTCTCGCCGGTGACGGCGAAATCGGTCGGGTCCAGGGTGGCGAGCACATCGAAATCGACGAAGCTGTCGTTGAGCGGCGTGACCAGCGTGTCGGCCATCGAATGGGCGAGCCGCATCAGATAGGTGTCGTTGCCGGGCGTATCGATCACCACCACGTCGTGGCTGTGCTCGATCGCGCTGATCGCCTTCGAGAAGTTGACGAACTCCTCCGCTTCGTTGGCTTCGTGTGAATTGCTCTCGCCGCGCTCGACCGAATAGTGCGTCGGCAGCTCGAGCGAAACGCGCGCGCGCTCGGCCCAGGCGCGGCGGTTCTCGATGTAATGAGTGAAACTTTTTTGCCGGCCGTCAAGATCGATGGTGGCCACGCGCTGGCCGGCCTTGAGCAGCGCGACGGCAATGTGCAATGCTGTGGTTGATTTTCCCGAGCCGCCCTTTTCGTTGCCGAGCACGACCACGTGCGCGGATTGGGATGCTTCTTGGATCGGTTGGACCAACATGACGCGCCCCCTGACCCGGCAATTTTCAAAAGACTACCGCACTTGAGTCAAGTTTGTCACCGTTTAACAATCAAACCTCCATGGCCGAATTAGTTTTGCTTTGCTAGTTCGTGTGCCAGATTTACGACACTCTGCTGACGGGACCGTTAATTTTGGCAAGACGTCCGACCATAACGCGCACGGTTCCAGTGCTCCGCCGTGCCCTCAAACCCTACCGGGAGGCCGGCGAGCGGATCGCACTGGTGCCGACCATGGGCGCCCTGCACCGCGGCCATTTGGCGCTGATCGAGCAGGCGCACCGCCGCGCCCGCCGCGTGGTGGTATCGATCTTCGTCAATCCCACGCAGTTCGCGCCGAACGAGGATTTCGCCAGCTATCCGCGCGACTTCGCGGCCGACCTCGAGGCGTTGCGCGCGGCCAAGGTCGACCTGGTATGGGCGCCATCGGCCAACGCCATGTATCCGGAGGGCTTTGTCACCCGCATCGAGCCGGCCGGCGCCGCCAAAGCGGGGCTCGAAGACAAGTACCGCCCGCATTTTTTCGGCGGCGTTGCAACAGTGGTAGCCAAACTATTCTTGCAAGTCGCGCCAAATTTCGCGCTATTCGGCGAGAAGGACTACCAGCAGTTGTGTGTCGTCACTCAGTTGGCGAAAGACCTCGACTTGGACCTCAAGGTGATCGGCGTGCCAACCGTGCGCGAGCCGGACGGCCTCGCCTTGTCATCGCGCAACGCCTACCTGTCGGAGGCCGAGCGCTTAGCGGCGCCGACGCTTTATCGGGTGTTGAACGCGAGCGCAGCCAGGATCAAAACGGGCGAGCCGATTGCGCGCGTGCTTGACGATGGCTGCAGTGAAATCGTGCGCGCGGGTTTTGCGCTCGATTACCTGGAAGCGCGTCAGGCGCTCACGCTGGCGCCCGTCGAATCTCACGAGCACGGCCAGATCCGGTTGCTGGTCGCCGCCAAAATCGGCAAGACGCGGCTGATCGACAATTTGGGCGTGGTGTAATTAGCCAACGCTGCGCTGTCCCTATTCTTTGCAGGCGCGGGACACGCCGGTTTCCCTTTTTCCGTTTCCCCAAACGGGGAATGGAGCGCCGGGAGGCGCCAGAGGGCTGGCGAGGCCCCCTTTGGCGGGCTTGGCGAAGCCCGCCGCGCGCCCACGGCTGAGTCCGGTTGCCCGGGTCAACCGCTTCGGGGGCGCGCGCCCCCATTGACGGAGGGGGCTGCGCCTCCCGGCGCTCCACCGCGACGCCATAGTCGGGCGCCGCACCTTGCTCCATCTTCGAAACGTCTCGCGAAGACGCCCGCAGCCGAGCAAGGCGCGAGCATGATAAATCCGCCCGGGCGAGCGGGGATAAGTTTTCTGTCGAACTTTGTTTGGCTGTGGCGTCGAGGCCACAGGGAGCGTGACGCTGCTTTCTCGCTGCCGCCTTCGCGGGAACGACAGGAAATCCGGGGACGACGGCAATGGCTACAGCAGGCCCAGCTCGCGCAACTCGCGCCGCATCTGTTCCGGCATTTTGGCGGCGCCCGGCGCGGCACGCGACAGATCGCGCGGGGCGTCCTTGGCCTCGAGATAACGCCAGCCCTGGAAGGCCGAGCGCGGACGCGGCTCGACCAGCACCACCTTGCCGTCGAGCACCACGCGGCAGCGGCCGATGCCGTCCTTGTCGGTGAACGGCCTTATGGCGAGGATGCGCTCGCGGCAGCTGATCTGGCCGCGGATCACCCAGTAGAGCGAGCCGCCGGCGGTCAGTTCGTCGGCGCGCTTGGGCACCATGCGGGTGGTGTGGATATGCTCGGACTTCTGCCCGCGCCGCTTTTTTTCTTTCAGCTTCTGCTTGATCCAGTCCTCGAGGTCGGCGACCGAGTCGCAGCCGACGCAGAGCTTGATGAGATGCAGCGGCATTGCTGACTTCCAACTACTCGTTCGGCGTAATGAGCATCACCTTGGCGCCCTCGGCGACCTGCGCCTCTTGCGCCACCGCGATCTCGGCGACGGTGCCGTCGACGGCCGAATGCAGCGTGTGTTCCATCTTCATCGCCTCGATGATGGCGAGGCGCTGGCCGCGCGTGACGCGGGCGCCCTGCTCCACCAAAAGTGCCAGCACCTTGCCATGCATCGGCGCCCGCACAAGCCCGCCGTGCTCCTGATCCCCAGCCTCGTCGAGAGCCAGATCGCGCAAGGCCACGCGGGTCTGGCGGCCGTGGCACAGCACATAGATAGCATCGCCGGCCGCGACCACCGCCGTCGCCTCGGTCGCTGGTGCAATTCCATCGACGCTGACCGACGCACCGCCCGGGCCGTAGATCACGTCCGCTACCACGCTTTCGCCTTCGGCCAGGATCGGAACGCTGAGCCGGCGAGCGCCCGACAATTGGAAGCCATCGCCGCTGTCCCACGGCGAGGCCGGCTCGTCCGGCTCGCGCGCGATGGATAGACCGACGCGTGCGCTTTCGCGGTTCATCAGCTTCTGTGCGCCGAGCGCGGCGGCGGCGCGATCGAGGCCCTGCGGAACCGCGCCAAGCTCGCCAAGATGGCGGTCGATGAAGCCGGTGTCGAAATCGCCCTGGCGGAATGCCGGGGCACGGCAGAGCGCGGCCAGAAAACCGGCATTGCTGCGCGGGCCGACCACAACGGTGTGATCGAGCGCCTCGGCCAGCCGGTCGAGCGCCTCGGCGCGGTTCCTGCCGTGGGCAATCAGCTTGGCGATCATCGGGTCGTAATAGGGCGTGACCTCATCGCCGGCCGCGATGCCGGTATCGATCCGCAGACCCTCCGCCTTCGGGAACTGCAAGGCGATCAGCCTGCCGGTCGACGGCAAAAAGCCGCGCTCGGGATCCTCGGCGTAAAGCCGCGCCTCGACGGCGTGGCCGGTGAGCGAAACCTGGTCCTGCGCGAGCGGGAGTTTCTCGTTCGCCGCGATGCGGAATTGCCATTCCACCAGGTCGAGGCCGGTCACCGCCTCGGTCACCGGGTGTTCGACCTGCAGCCGCGTGTTCATCTCCATGAACCAGAAGCCCGCCTCGTTCAGTTCGCCGGAGCCATCGGCGATGAACTCGACCGTGCCGGCGCCCTCGTAGGCCACCGCCTTGGCGGCGGCGACGGCGGCTTCGCCCATGCGGGCGCGCAACCCCGCGCTCATGCCCGGCGCCGGGGCTTCCTCGATCACCTTCTGATGGCGGCGCTGCAGCGAACAGTCGCGCTCGTTGAGATGAATGGCGTTGCCGTGGCGGTCGGCAAACACCTGCACCTCGATATGGCGCGGTGCGTTGACATATTTTTCGATCAGCACGCGCTCGTCGCCGAAGGCCGCTTTCGCCTCGCGCTGGGCGGCTTCGAGCGCGCTTTCGAAATCGGCGTGCTTATCCACGCGCCGCATGCCCTTGCCGCCGCCGCCGGCCACCGCCTTGATCAGCACCGGATAGCCGATCTCGTAGGCTTTCTCCTTGAGGAACTTCGGCTCCTGCAACGCGCCGTGATAGCCCGGCACCACCGGCACGCCGGCCTTGCCCATCAGCGCCTTGGCGCGGTCTTTCAGCCCCATGGCGCGGATCGCCTGCGGGCTCGGGCCGACGAAGACGATGCCGGCATCGCGGCAGCTTTGCGCGAAGTCGGCATTTTCCGAAAGAAAGCCGTAACCGGGATGGATGCAGTCCGCGCCCGCCGCCTGCGCGACGGCGATCAAGCGGTCGATGCGCAAATAACTTTCGGCGGCCGGCGGCGGGCCGATCGGGTGCGCCTCGTCGGCAAGCCGCACGTGCAGCGCCTTGGCGTCGGCTTCCGAATAGACCGCAATGCTGCGCAAGCCGAGCCGCCTGGCGATGCGGATGATGCGGCAGGCGATTTCGCCGCGATTGGCGATCAGGACGGATTTGAACATGGATGGGCCCGGTCAGCATGCAGTGTCATGCCCGGCCCTGGGCCGGGCATCCACGTCTTTCTTCTTTTACCGGAAGGAAGGCGTGGATGGCCGGGACAAGCCCGGCCATGACGGCGTTATCATAGCCAAAGATTAGCCTAACGCGCGGGCGGCGAGGCCGCGTGGGCCGGCGGCCGCTTCGGCGGCACCGGCACGGAGACGCTGGGCGCGCCGTTAGGCTGCGCGGCCTGCGCGTCCGCCGCCGCCTTCGGCAAGGGCGGCTCGGCATTCATGATGCTCACCGGCGGGATCGAGGCGGCCGACGGGAAATCGTATTTGCGCGACACCGGGGTCCTGGCCGGCGGCGCGGGCGCGCTGGCGACCGGCGCCGGTGCCGGCGCCAGCCTCTCGGCCATCGGTTCGGATTTGGGCTCAGGCTTGTTCCAGCCCGCGGCATAGCGCGAGACGTACTGGTCGAACACCTGCGCCTTGAGATTGGCTTTGATCGCGCTGGTATCGCCGAGCAATGCGAAAGCGGCGCAGCGTTCGGCGGTGCAGCCGTCGCGCATGGCCAGCACATGGGCGACGATGCCGAAGCGGTCGAGTTCGATGGCGCGGCGCAAGGGAGCGAGCGTCGCGGCGAATTCAGCATCGCCGCGGCGGGCGAAGGCGAGCCCGTCGGCCAGCAATGTCAGCCGCGCCGCCATATAGGCGACCGCGCCGGCGGTGCTTTGCGGACCGGCAAACACCATTTGCTCGCAGGCATTCTCCACCGCTTCGCCAGCGGCGCCGTCGAGGCAGGCCAGCGCCGATCCCGGCGCCAGCGCCTGGGCGGTCAAGTCCGCGTTGCGTTGCGCCAGCGCGCGGCGCTCGGCGCCGCGTTCGTCCCGCGCCATGCGGTCGAGAATGGACACCACGGCAAGGCCAGCCAGCGCCAGCACCACGATCGGCAGCAGCATTGGGCGCCCGCCGCCCGCTGCCGGGCGGACCAGCATGACCAGCAGCACGACCAATAGCGCCGCCAGCGCGCCGGCGACGAAGGCACCCGGCACCAGCGGGTTCGACAACAGAGCGTTCAGCGACAGGCCATCGATGGTCGGCATAGGCCTCCGGCAGCCGCACTCGTTACTGTATCTTTGCGCCCGATACCTTTACCACATGGGCCCATTTTTCGATGTCCTTGCGCAAATAGGCGTCGAATTGTTCCGGTGTCATCACCAGCGGAACGGCGCCCTGCTTGAGCCAGGTGGCCTTCACGACGGGCAAGTTGATCACCTTGTTGATCGAGGTGTTGAGGAAGCTGACGACCTCCTTGGGCGTGCCTTTCGGCGCCATCATGCCGATCCAGATGGTCGCCTCATAGCCGGGCACGGTCTCGCCCACGGTCGGCAGGTCAGGCGTGAGCGGATTGCGGTGCAGGCCGGTGGTGGCGAGCGCGCGCACCTTGCCGGCCTTGGCCAACTGCGACATGACGGTGATGGCGTCGAACATCATCTGCACGTTGCCGGAGAGCACGCTGTTGCGCATATCGCCGGACGCCTTGTGCGGCACATGCACGATGTCGGTGTGGCTCATGGCTTTGAACAGCTCGCCGGCCATGTGATAGGGCGTGCCGGGGCCGGAGGAAGCGTAATTGAGCTTGCCGGGCTCCTTCTTGGCCAGCGCGATGAATTCCGCCACCGTCTTGGCCGGCACCGAGGGGTGCACCACCATCAGCAGGTCGGAATAATTGATGCTCGCCACCGGCACGAAATCGCGCATCAACTGAAACGGCTTGTTGGGCATCAGCGACTCGTTGGTGGTGTGGGTGTTCGACATCACCAGCAGCGTGTAGCCGTCGGGCGCGGCCTTCGCGACCACGTCGGTGCCGATGATCGAGCCGGCGCCGGGGCGGTTCTCGACCACGAAGGATTGCTTGGTTTCCTCCGACAAATATTTGGCGAGGATGCGGGCATAGACGTCGGCCGGCCCACCGGCACCGAACGGCACGATCAGGCGGACGGTGCGGCTCGGATAGGTTTCCGCCGACGCCGGCAATACCAGCATTACCGGCAGGACGAATGCGATCAAACGCAGCAACAGGCGCATAAATTCTCCTCTTTCGGGCTGTTGTTCAGGCTTTATGTCAACGCGGGGACGCGCGGTTTATTCCTTCGCAGGCCTCGGATCAGGTGCCGCCGGCAGACTTGAAGCTCGGTGCGAGATCGCCGGCCGCCGCAAAGGCGCCCTTGGCCTCGATCGACGTCATCGCCACGGTCGTGCGCAGATCGGTGACGCCGCCGCCGCTCGCCACCGACAGCAGCACCGCGGCCATCTGGACCTCGCTCGGCATTTCGCCGATGCAAAGAAAATCGTACTCGCCGAAGGTGACGTAATAGGCGATGAGCCGCCCACCCGCCTTGGCCATGACGCGGCCGACCGCGTCGGCGCGGTCCTCCGGCTTGACGATCATGCCCTTGACGGCTTCCCGGGTGTAGCGGCCTTGCGTGATGTAGATCGGCATATGGCTCCACTTTCTTACTGGCGCATGATCGTTATCCGAAAACCGGTTTCCATCCCCGATCACGTCGGGGACAGGCTTTTTCGGGATCATGCGCGCGCCGTGAACCCTGCGTCACCGATCGCGCATTATAGTCATAGTCGAAGGTGGAGGCGAAATCGCGGTCGTCCAACGTCGACGCTAGGCGGCTCAGATCCGGTCGAGCTGGCTTTCCTTGGCGACGCGCTCGAAAGCTTCACCGGAACTCTTGATCCGGTACTGGTAGTCGTCGCCCTCCGACGGCAGCAGCTTGACCACCGTATAGCTGCCGGTGGCGGCGGCGCGGCCGAACGTCGGCGAGGTGTAGTATACGGCCTCGCCGACCCGGTACTTGTGGGCCATCATCGCGATGTCGTGCCCGGTCGCCGGCTGCACCGGCGGGCTCGGCGTGCGGATCATCTTGGCGGACGACTTGGCCGCCGATCGCGGCGCGATGCTGGGCGCGCGGATCGCCGTGGCGGAAGCGGGCCGCGAGGCCTTGCCGACCGGACGGCGGGCCGATTTCGCCGCCTTCTTGTTCTCGGCGCGGGCGCTCTTGCTGGCTTTTTTGTCGGGTCGCCGGGCGGTTTTGGATGACCGGCCGGCGGTTTTTGTTGAATGGCTGCTCATAATCTTAATATAGCAGTTTATTTTGCCTCCGTGGGAAGATTTTGAACGCAGTTAGTTAATGATTTCAATAACTTACAATAATGCTTACGGTATGCTTAACGGCCCTGTGCCGCCCGCCCAAAATCCCCCCGTCCCGGCCAACGACCGGATGCCAAAAGAGCCCGAGGGCGGGGAACCGGCCGATCCGCGCGCGCGGCCGACAGCCGCAGACGCGGCCGGCCGCATATGGCGGCCGCTCACCAAACGCGCGCCAGCGCTTGGCGCCTAAATATTGTGCGCCCGCGCCGCCCTCACCGCTTACGCCGCCGGCTGGCCGCCGACCTGCTCGCGTTCGCCGACCCGCAGCGCATCGGCAATGGCGCGGCGGTCCATGCGGGTGCCATCGTCACCTTCGATCAGCAGCGGGACGCGCCCGCCCTGCTCGACGTGCCGCGCCCATGACAGGGCGTCGTCGAGCGCGGAGAATTCCTTGAACAGCATCTGCTCCTTCGCGATCGGAGATATTTCGCCGGAACCTTTCGGGCCGCTATAGACACGATATTGCATGGTCGAACCTCCTTCTTGGCTTATCGGCAACACCAAGCGCCTCCCGCGTTGACCGCAGGCAGGCCTGTTTGTCCTGGTATATGGTTATGGCCGGATAATTCGTAAACCCGGACTCCGGCTCCATTTCGTTGCCGGCGCCGGGTGATAATGTCGCGGGTCAGCCGGGGAGACAGTGCATGCGAGCCGCTTATTACGAGCAAAATGGTTCCGCCCGCGAGGTATTGCGCGTCGGTGAGGTCGAGACGCCGCAGGCCGGACCGGGCGAGGTGCGGGTCAAGCTCGCCACCTCCGGCGTCAACCCGTCCGACGTCAAAGCGCGCCAGGGTTCCACCCGCAAGATTACTTGGCCGCGCTTGATTCCGCACAGCGACGGCGCCGGCGTCATCGACCAGGTCGGCGACGGCATCGCCAAGTCGCGCCTGGGCGAGCGGGTCTGGGTGTGGAACGGGCAATGGAAGCGCGCTTTCGGTACGGCGGCCGAATACATCGCGCTGCCGGCCGCGCAAGCGGTGAAGCTGCCGGATAAAGTCAGCTTCGAGGCCGGCGCCTGTCTCGGCATTCCGGCCATGACCGCCATTCATGCCCTCGCGCTTGCGGGCACCGACAAGGGCGCAACGTTGCTGGTCGCCGGCGGCGCGGGCTCGGTGGGCGAATACGCCATCCAATTCGCCAAGGGTCTGGGCGCGACCGTGCTCACCACCATTTCCTCGCCCGCAAAGGCCGCAGCAGCGCGCGAGGCCGGCGCCGACCACGTAATCGATTACAAGCGCGAGGATGTCGGCGAGCGGGTGATGGAGCTCACCGGCAAACGCGGCGTCGACGCGGTGATCGAGATGGATCTCGCCGCCAACGCCAAACTCATTCCGTTCGTGCTGCGCCCGAAGGGCAGCGTCATCGTCTATGGAACCGGCGCGCCGAACGTGAATCTACCGGCCTATTTCTGCCTCACTCAATCCATTCGCGTGCAATTCCTGCTGGTCTATGAACTCGACACCCGTGAACGCGAGCATGCGGTTTCCGCCATCAACCGCGCGCTCGCGCAGGGCAAGCTGATCAACCGGGTGGCGCAACCGACCTATGCGCTGGCCGACATCGCCGCCGCCCATGAGGCGGTGGAGCGCGGCACGCTCGGCAATGTGATCGTGACGTTGTAATGCCGGCCCCGGAGCGCCGCTATGAAATCGCCGTCCGCGTGCACACGATCATGCAGCTTTTCAATTCGCTCGACCCCTCGCCGTTCCGCGAGCGGGATCTCGATCCCCATACCGAGGAATTCGTAGTCGGCTGGGCGCGCGAACTGCCGCGCACCGCGCTGTTCACCATTGTGGTGGAGCTGCCGTCGGAGGAAGCGGCCAGGCCCGAGGCGGCGCGGATCGGCGAAGCCTTCGGCAATTATTTCCGGCATCGTGCCGATATCGTTGCCGGCGAGTTGCGCGAGCTGTTTCGCATCGGCCGCTGGTCGTTGGCAATCGGCGTGGTGGTGCTCGTCGCCTGCCTGGTGGGCAGCCAGGTCGTCGCCAGCATGATCGGCAACGCGGTGGTCGCCCGCGTGCTGGAAGAAAGCCTGATCATCGTCGGATGGGTGGCGAACTGGCGGCCGATCGAAATCTATCTCTACGATTGGTGGCCAATCCGGCGGCATATCCTGCTGTTCCGCCGTATCGCCGCGGCACCCGTCGAGGTGCGGCCGAACTAGAAAAGCGGCCGGAACATCCCGCTGGCAGATCGACGCGAAGAACCCCGGCACGCTCGGCCGGGGCTATATGACGAAAGGATTGCTTCGATGACCCCGACACGACGTTCGGACACCATTGTGATCCAGAGCTTCCGGAACCATAGCATTCCCGCTTGGATCCAGCGTTGTCTCGATAGCGTGCGGAAATGGTCGGAATTACGCGGGTTTGATTATTCGCTGGCGGGCGATGAGTTTTATGATTTGTGCGGACCGGACTATCTCGCGCGCGGCAATAAAAACCCGCAAGCCATCACCGACCTCGCGCGCCTCGTGGCGACGCGGCAGCGACTGGATGCCGGCTACCAGCGGGTGATCTGGATGGACGCGGACATGTTCGTGTTCGACCCGGCATGGCTTGTTTTCGATTTTCCAGCCGAATCCCTAACCGTCGGCTATGCTTTTGGCCGCGAAGTATGGCTCACGCGCGATCCGAAAGGCGTGCTCCACGCCACGCGCCCCTGCGCCCAAAATGCCGCGACTTTCTTTACCCAGGGCGCTGTCGACCTCGATATGCTGATCGCGCTGATCCGCCACATCGACGCTAAGCGGCAGATCGTCAGCAACTACCAGATCGGTGTGCACCTGCTTCGGGGACTGCAATTTTCCCTGATGTTTCCGACCTTCTCGCACGTGGCCGTGTTCTCTCCGGTACTGCTCCGCGCCATAACGACACGCGACGAAGAGGTCATGCAGTTTTACGGCCGCATCTACCGCTACCGGGCCTGCGCCGCGAATCTCGGCCTTTCGCTGCAGGAGGAAGTCACCGAAGCTGTGCTTTGGCAGGCGATGGACGATCTAGAGGCAGGGGCGGGCGATATCATCAACAAATACGCGACCGAAACCGGCGTGCATTTGGTGCCCTTTGATCGCGTTTAGCCGCCAAGGCAAATCGCAATGACGAAAATCCGCTTGCCAAGGAATGGCTGACAGAGCGCGCAAGCGATTTTACGTGGACTTGCGCTAGTTCGCCGGCGGCGCCACCTCGGCGTCGCGGAAGCCGGCGGCATCGAGCGCGCGCCGCACCAGGCCGGATTTCTTGGCGTCTTCCAAGAGGCCGCTCGCGATCTTGAGGGCGGCCGGGCGGCCCTTCGGCACCGCCACCGCGATACCGGTCTGCTGGAAATGGCCGGATAGCACACGCGCGCCCGGCAGCTTCGGCAGCAGACCCGCGAATGAATCATGCGACAGCGCGAAGGCGTCGCCCTGCCCGGTGCGCGCCATCTCGGTCATCTGATCGACGCTCGGCACTTCCTGAACGGAAGCCTGGGGCGCCGTGCGCCGCGCGCTGCGCGCCGTCGTGGTGTTGGAGATGGCGACGATGCGCACGCCCGGCCGGTTGACCTCGTCGATCGATCGGATGGCCGAGCCGGCCGGCACCAGATAGGTGCTGGAGATGAAATAATAGGCCGGGCCGAAATCGACTTTCGCTTCGCGCGCGGCGTCGCGCGGCATGAAGGCGAGATCGCAGGCGCCGTTCGCCACCGCCTCGGTGACCTGGCCGGAATTGTCATAGACCTGCAGCGCCAGCGGCAGCTTCAACGCTTCGGCGAAGGCGCGCACCAGATCGACGGTGACGCCCTTGACCTCGTCCTGGCCGTCCCGGATGGCGAAAAAGGCGGAGGCCGCCGGCGACACCACCACGCCGCCGCGCAGTCTTCCGGTCGGTGCGAGCTGTTGGAGATCGTCGGGATTGGCCATGCCACGCATCTAACATGCAGGGATCGCGCGGGCTACCTGCACGGCACGGCATGGCCCGGCGAAGCGGCACTGCCGGTGACGGGTTGTTTCAAAGCGGCGGCGGCAAAAGCCCGTGTCACCAGCGGGCTCGCCCTCGCAAATTCATAGTGACGCGTGATCTTTTCCGAAAACCGGTGCCCATCCCCGATCACGTCGGGGACGGCTTTTCGGGATCACGCGCTCGCGAGCGGTTGGTATTGCCGCCGCCGGCCTTGCTGAAGCCAATATAGGATCGTGACGCGCATGCTGGAAGCCGGCCGCCGCCGGCCACGACATCGCGGGTCGGCTGCAGGCTTACGGCGACTGCTTGGCGCGCTGGCCGGCGCTGGTGCCGGCGATCTTGCCGAATACCGCGCCGTTCATCAGCCCGGTGCCGCCGGGATAGTTGAAGTAGAACAGCCCGCCCACCAGTTCGCCCGTCGCATAGAGCCCGGGGATCGCCGCCCCGTCGGTGTCCATGACCCGCGCGCTGGTGTCGATCTTGAGGCCGCCGAAGGTGAAGGTGAGCCCGCAGGTCACCGCATAGGCCTCGAACGGCGGCTCATCGATGGTGTTGGCCCAGTTCGATTTCGGAACGGCAAGCCCGCGGGTGCCGCGACCGTCCTTCACGTTCGGATCGAACGGCACGTCGGTCATCACCGCCTTGTTGTATTGCTGGATGGTCGCCAGCGCCTTTTCGGCGTCCACGTCTTCCATCTTCTGCACCAGCTCTTCCAGCGTATTGGCGCGCACCTTGGTGACCTGCTTGATGCGGTATTCGTCGCGCAGCATCGGGATGATCTTGTTGTCGAACACCTGGTAGCAGAACTGCTTGGGCTGCATCAGGATGATGCGGCCGTTCTTCGCATAGGTGTAATTGCGGAAGTCCGAGCCCTCGTCGAGAAAGCGCTCGCCGTTGGCATTAATCATGATGCCCCACGGATAGGAATGCTTCTGGAAGTTGTCGCCGACCGACGAGATCGCCGAACTCCGGCGCGTTGCGGTCCCAGGCGACCGCGTGGCCGCCCGACCAGTTGCCGGTCGGCATGGCGCCGATCGCGAGCGCCATGTTGATGCCGTCGCCGGTGTTGAAGCGCGTGCCGCGGATCTTGGCGAGCTCCCAGCCGGGCCCGAGATAGCGCGTGCGCATTTCGGCATTGGCCTGGAAGCCGCCGGCCGCCAGCACCACGCCCTTGGCCCGCACCTCGACCGTCGCGCCGTTGTGCTTGACGCGCACGCCCTTGACGCCCTCGTCGTCGGCGATCAGCGACAGCGCGCGGGCGCCGTAGGCGATGGCGATGTTGTTCTTGCGCGCGATCTTGGTGAGCGCGTCCACCAGCCCCGGCCCGCCGCCCCAGGCTTCCACCGTGAGGCCGCCCCAGAACTTGAACATGCCGCCGATCTTGTAGGCCTGGCGGCCCCAGATCGGCATGAAGCGCACGCCCTTGTCGCGCATCCACAGCATGGTCGCCTTGCTGCGCGTGATCAGGATCTCGCACAGGTCGGGATCGGTGCGGTATTCGGTGATGCGGCCCATGTCGTCGAAGAATTTCTCCTCGGTGTAGGTGCCGAAGTCGGACTTGGCGACTTCCTCGTCGGTCAGGTCCGGCATCAGCGCGCGCAGGTCCTCGACGCCGTTGTAGACGCAGCGGAACGCGCCGGCGGTGAAGCGGCTGTTGCCGCCGGCCTCCTCTTCCGGCGCGCGCTCGAGCACCAGCACCGAAACGCCCTGCTCGGCCGCGGCCAGGCCAGCGCAAAACGCCGCATTGCCGCCGCCGACGACGATGACATCCGTGGATGAGGGTAACGCTGTGGTCATGGCGGCTTCTTGAACCTCGGTAATGGGATCGGATCGGGCGGCAAAAAGCCTAGTAGCGCGAGAGCGCGGGGGCTGGCAATTGCTCAATTGCGCGCTTGCCGATAGTATCGTAGTATGATACGTTAAGTTGTGTTGGTTTGGCGATGGCATGATCCGCAGCTTCAAAGGCAAGCTGGCCGAAGCGATCCTGCGCCGCCGGCAGGCACCCAAGGGATTCTCTTTCGCGCTTGCCAAGGTTGCCCGCCGCAAGCTCGTGCAACTCAATAATGCGGGCGCGCTCGGCGATCTTGCCGTGCCGCCGGGCAACCGGCTTGAAGCCCTGAAGGGCGATCTGGCGGGGATGCATTCGATCCGCATTAACGACCAATGGCGAATTGTTTTTCGGTGGTCGGCTGCGGGTCTCGAAGACGTCGAGATCGTAGATTATCATTGAGAGAAATATCATGGCGAAACGGTTGCCCCCGATCCATCCCGGCGAAATCCTGCGCGAGGAGTTTCTCGTGCCGATGAAGCTCACCCCCTACGCGGTCGCCCGATCTTGCGGCGTGCCGCGCACGCGCATCGAGCGCCTGGCGCGCGAGGAAACACCGGTCACCGCCGACACTGCGCTGCGGCTTGCGCGCTATTTCGGCACCACGGCGGAATTCTGGATGGGAATGCAGGCACAATATGAGTTGGAGCACGCGCAGGATGCCGCCGCGGCGGCGTTGAAGCGGATCAAGCCCAGGCAGCGGGACGCGGCGTAAGACTTCGCTCAGAATTTCTCCACCCAGGGCCGCAGCTTGAGTTCGTGGGTCCAGGCGCTGCGCGGCTGATTGAGCACGTGCAGATAGCTCGCCGCGATGGCGTCGGGATCGAGCAGCGAGTCCGGCCGGTCCGCCGGCTCGGCGCGGCGCGCGCTGCGGATGCCGCCATCGATGACGAAATGCGCCACGTGGATGCCCTGAGGCGACAATTCGCGCGCCATGCTCTGCGCCAGCCCGCGCAGCGCGAACTTGGCCATGGCGAAGGGCGCCGACTGCGCATAGCCCTTCACGCTGGCCGAGGCGCCAGTGAACAGGATGGCGCCTGCCCCGCGCGGCAGCATGCGCTTGGCCGCCGCCTGCGCCACCAGGAAGCCGCCGAAGGCGGTGACCGCAATCGCCTTTTCCACCTCGCGCGGATCGAGCTCGACGAAGGGGCCGCGCGCACGGTAACTCGGATTGTAGACCACCACTTCGGGCGAGCCCGGCCCGGCATCGAGATCGGCGAACAGTTTGTCGACCTGCGCGCGATCGCTGGCGTCGCATGCATAAGTCTTGCCACCGGTCTCCTGCGCGAGGCCGCCCAGCTTATCGACCGAGCGCGCCGCCAGCGCGACCGTCATGCCGGCCTTGGCAAACGCACGCGCCAGCGAGGCCGAAAGGCCCGAGCCGGCGCCGACGATGAGGGCGGATGGTGTAGGTCATGGCAGCGATCTTATGGCAGATGCCGCGTCCAGCAAAGCGGCCAAGCCCCCGAAGCAGAAGAGAAAGAACACGTGAACCTTTTCGCGCGTCCGCCGATGGTCCAACGCGCCCCTAGCTGTCGGCCGCCAAAGTTAAAGTTGCGGCAAGGCCAAAAAGGGTAGCATCTAACGCCCGCTGGGGGCGAATCGGCGGACTCTAACAATGATCGTTTGGCTCGCATCGTATCCTCGCTCCGGAAATACTTTTTTGCGAATGCTGCTCAATCGCGCGTTCGGGATCAATACGCTGTCGCTTTACGATGACAATTACGATATCGGGGCGCAGCCCGATCTTTCCAAAGTCGTCGGACATCTCTCGCACGGATTGGACGCTAATCAATTCTATCAGCGCGCACGCCGCTCTGACGAAGTCTTCTTCGTCAAGACCCATGAACGGCCGCACGACGATGCAAAGACAATCTATATCGTGCGGGACGGAAGAGCGGCTATCGTCTCCCACTATCATTACGTTCGGAATTTTATCCAAGAAAGCGTCTCTTTGTCGGATTTGATCGCTGGCAAGCTATGGCCGTGCGGATGGAGTTCGCATGTCAATGCGTGGGCCCTGAGCGGGCGTCCCAACACTTTGGTGCTTCGCTATAAGGATCTGGTTGCCGATCAATATGAAAAAATTGACGCGCATTGCGGAATTTATCGGCTTGCCCGAGCCAAAGAGCACCGCAGTGGATTTTGCACAGCTGCAAGCGCAATTTCCGAAGTTTTTCCGAACCGGCTCGAATGAAAAAAATGTCGCCGAGCTTCAAGGCGACGATCTGAAACTTTTCTGGACGCTTCACGGCGAGACAATGGAGCAGATGGGATACTCCGGTCGCATTGCCGATTGCGCGGTAGGAACAGTCAGGGAACCGGTTTAGCCTGACAACGGACACGCCTCAGCGCAGAGGTGCCGGCATTTCAGCGCGTGTTTAAGAGTTCTAGACCTATTGTATCGTTGGCAATCGTCTTTTGTTGCATCCCTCACATCCTAAACACCCCGAACTTCGTCTCCGGCACCGGCGCATTAAGCGCCGCGCTGAAAAGCCAACGCCAGCACGCGGCGGGTTTCCTGCGGCGTGATAATGCCGTCGTCCCACAGCCGCGCGGTGGCGTAATAGGGATTGCCTTCCGTCTCGTATTGCGCGCGGATCGGCGCCTTGAACGCCTCCTCCTCTTCCGCGCTCCAGCTCTTGCCCTCCGCCTCGATATTGTCACGCTTGACGGTCGCCAGCACGCTCGCCGCCTGCTCGCCGCCCATCACCGAGATGCGCGCGTTCGGCCAGATGAACAGGAAGCGCGGCGAATATCCGCGCCCGCACATGCCGTAATTGCCGGCGCCATAGGAGCCGCCGACGATGACGGTGATCTTCGGCACCTGCGCACAGGCGACCGCGGTCACCATCTTGGCGCCGTCTTTCGCAATTCCTCCCGCCTCGTAATCCTTGCCCACCATGAAGCCGACGATGTTCTGCAAGAACAGCAGCGGAATGCGGCGCTGGCAGCACAATTCGACGAAATGCGCGGCCTTCAGCGCGCTTTCCGAGAACAAGATGCCGTTGTTGCCGAGAATGCCGACCGGCATGCCGTGGATACGCGCGAAACCGGTCACCAGCGTGGTGCCGTAGAGCTGCTTGAACTCGTCGAATTCGGAGGCGTCGACCAGGCGCGCGATCACCTCGCGCACGTCGTATTGCTTCTTCAGGTCGACCGGCACGATGCCGTCGAGCTCGGCCGCCTCGAATGCCGGCTCGCGCGGCGCCTGCAGCGGAATGTCCACGGTCTTCTTGCTGTTGAGATTGGCGACGATGCGGCGCGCGATCGACAGCGCGTGATGGTCGTCCTGCGCCAGGTGGTCGGCGACGCCGGACTTGCGCGCGTGCAGGTCGCCGCCGCCGAGGTCTTCCGCGCTCACCACCTCGCCGGTCGCCGCCTTCACCAGCGGCGGGCCGCCGAGGAAGATGGTGCCCTGGTTTTTCACGATGATGCTCTCGTCCGACATCGCCGGCACATAGGCGCCGCCGGCGGTGCAGGAGCCCATCACCACCGCGATCTGCGGAATGCGCAAGCTCGATAAAATCGCCTGGTTGTAAAAGATGCGGCCGAAATGCTCGCGGTCGGGGAACACGTCCGTCTGCGTCGGCAGGTTGGCGCCGCCGCTATCGACCAGATAGATGCAGGGCAGCCGGTTCTCGCGCGCGATCTCCTGCGCACGCAGGTGCTTCTTCACCGTCATCGGATGATAGCTGCCGCCCTTGATGGTGGCGTCGTTGGCCACGATCATGCATTCGCGCCCCTCGACGCGGCCGATGCCGGTGATGATGCCGGCGGCATGCACGCCGCCGTCGTACATGCCGAAGGCGGCGAGCGGCGACAGTTCCAGGAACGGCGCGCCGGGATCGAGCAGATTCATCACGCGCTCGCGCGGCAGCAGCTTGCCGCGCGCGGCATGCCGCTCGCGTGATTTTTCCGACCCGCCCAAGGCGGCCTCGGCGCGGCGCGCCTGCAGTTCGGCGGTGAGCGCGGCCATGCGTTCGGCATTGGCGCGAAATTCGGCGCTGCCCTTATCGATCGCAGATGACAGAATCGCCAAAGGCCCCTCCCTTGTTTTCGCCACAAACGTGCCTTGGCAGACCCCGGAACGCAATGGCGCCCAATTTATCGCGCCCGGCGGCATTAAAATTGGAACAAGTGAGACGGGCCGGAGTTGGGTTTGGATACATCCAAAAAAGCAAGCAATTGCGCATTGTCTAAAGGAGACATCCATGCGGAATCTACGACTATTATCCACCACAGCGGCGATATTGCTGCTGGGGGCCGGCGCCGTTGCGGCGCAGACATTTAATAATGACGAAGGGTCGGCTCACGCGCCTGCCGCTGAGCGGCACGCGCCGGCGGAAAAGATTGCTCCGACCATGAAATCCGGCCAACGCAAGATGCCCCAAACAACCGGGCAAGCTGCGCCAAATGCGGGTGAGCACGACAAGAGCCAAATGAAGAAGAGCCAGACAATGGACAAGGGCAATCCTGCTGGCCATGAGGTCAAGCGATCAACTGACGCGAACGGCGGCACCAGTATCAAGGATAGGCGCAACGCAGCCGAGAGCCACCCGGCGATGCCGTCCCGCAATTCCACGGCCGAACACAAAGGCGGCACCGCCGGTCAGGGCGCGGCCGCCGGCTCACACAACCTTTCCGGCGAGCAGCGCGGCAAGATGACCACAGTCTTCAGGCAGCACAGGGTGACACCGGCGCATCTGAACGTGTCGGTCCGCGTTGGACGCCGCATACCCGATAGCGTGCATTTCTATCCGCTGCCGGTGGAAGTGTATGCGTTCTATCCCGAGTGGCGCGGCTACTACTACATCCTGGTCGGCGACGAGATCCTCGTCATCGATCCGCGCTCGCACCAGATCGTCGCGATCCTCGACGCGTAGCGCCCACAACGAAGCAAAGTAATAACGCGACGGCGGCCGGGAACTTTCCTGGCCGCTCGTTCGTTGTCAACACGATCGTTACACCGCCCAACAAGAGGACGAACAAAATGGACAAGGACCGGATCGAAGGCTCAGTCGAGCAGGCCAAAGGCAAGGTGAAGGAAATCGCGGGCAAGATTGTCGGCGATTCCAAGCTTGAGACCGAAGGCAAGGCGCAGCAGGTAGCCGGCAAAGTGCAGAACACCGTCGGCGGCCTCAAGGATGCCGTGAAAGAGGCCGCCAAAAACTGACGGTCACTAAACGCGAATACGGAATTGGAAGACCCGGCGCTTGCGCCGGGTTTTTCGTTATGTACCTTATGTCGTGGCGGACTAAATCCGGCAGGAGTTCCCCATGATTACCCGCTACCCCGGCCTGACGCCGACCCGCAGCCGCGCCGTCATTCACGGCGGCCTGGTGTTCACGGTCGCGGTGTCGCCGGACGGCGACCCGACCTTTTATGAGCAGACCCGCAAGGCGCTCAAACGCATCGACGAGAGCCTGGCGATGTCGGGAACCGACAAGAGCCGCATCTTGTCGGCGGTCGTCTACATCGCCGACATCGCCCACAAGGAAGAGATGAACAAGGCCTGGGACGAATGGGTCGACCGCGCCCAGCCGCCGATGCGGGCCTGCCTCGGCGTCGATCTCGAACCGCCGCATCTGGTCGAGATCGTGGTCACCGCGGCGCAAGGATGAGCGAGGCGCTCACCCCATTTTGCATCAATGCGGTCCTCGCTACGCCCGCACCTCCTGCCGCTGGAACGCGACGTAGCCGCCGACGAACAGCAGGATGCTCGCCGCCACCAGGCCGACGATCTGCGGCCAGGCCACCATGACGCTGTCCCACAGCGGCAGTGGCGAACCCATCACCGCGCCCTGCAACTGGCTCAAATAGACCGGCCCGAGCGTGCGGGTGGTGGGATCGAGCAGCGCCAGCACGCATTCACCGAACAGCGTGGAGGGCGACAGCCGCGCCAGGGTTTGCGCGGTGATAAGCAGCGTGGCCTCGTTATCCGGCGACACGAAGGCTTGCGCAATCGCCGGCGCCAGCGCCGGCCAGATCACCGACAGGAACAGCCACAGGCCGAGCGTCACCAGCGCCGCGGTGGCGGGCGAGCGGAACACCACCGAGAACAGCATCGCCAGCGCCAGCCAGACCCCGGCATAGGCGATGGTCACCAGAAGAAAGATCAGCGCGCGGGCCATCTCCTCGCCGCCCGGCGGCACGCCGAGCATGATCAAGCCGAGCCCGATCACCAGCAGCCACAGGCACACCAGGCTGATCGTGATAACGCCGAGACCGGCGAGAAATTTTCCGAACAGCAGCGCGTCGCGATAGATCGGCTGCGACAGGATGCGCGACAGCGTGCGCCGGTTGTGCTCGCCGTTCACCGCGTCGAAGCCGAGCCCGATCGCCATCAGCGGCGCCAGGAAGCCGAGGAACGACACGAACGAGGGCAGCGGCTCGCGCGCGGTGGTGAACAGCCGCAGGAACAGGAACGGATCCTCGGCGGTGACGTCGCGGATCTGCTGGATGGCGCCGTAGACCGCGGCGAGCGCGGTCAGTACCACCAGCCATTCCAGTACCCGCATGCGCGCGCTGGCGAGATGGTCGGACAGTTCCTTCAAGACCACGACACCGAGGCCCTGCCAGGGTGAGCCTTCACGCCGCATGACGGGCCTCCTGCGCATTCTGGAAATAACGCGTGTAGATGGTCTCCAGGCTCGGCTGATCGAGCGCCAGCTGCTTGAGCCGGCCGCCGGCGGCCACCACGGCGGCGGCCGCTTCCGCGCGCAGATCGCGGTCGCAGGCCATGCGGAAACGGCCGGGGGCCGGCTGCTCGACGCTGCGCACACCCGCGAGCAGCGACAGCCGCTTGGCGAGGCTGTCGCCGCCGTCGGCTTCGACCTCGACCGCATAGCCGCCGCCTAGCACCTGGCGGCCGAGCTCGCCCACGGTGCCCATCAGCACGATGCGGCCGGCGTTGAACAGCGCCACCCGGTCGCACACGCTCTGCACGCGCTCCAACATATGCGACGACAACAGGACGCTCACGCCCGATGCTTTGAGCGAGCGGATCAATTCGAGCAATTCGATGCTGGCCTGCGGATCGAGGCCGTTGGTCGGCTCGTCCAGGATGGCGACGCGCGCGTCCTTCATCACGATTTCGGCGAGCCCCAGGCGCTGGCGCATGCCGCTCGAAAAGGTCGCGACTTTCTTATTGGCCACCTCGCGCAAGCCGACGCGCTTGAGCGCGGCGGCGATGCGCTTTTCGCGCTCGTCGCTGGCAAATCCCATCAGCCGCGCCGTGTAGTGCAGATTCTCGGCGGCGGTGAGATTGTCGTAGAAGCCGACCGAGTCGGGCAGATAGCCGACCAGGCGCTTGACCGCCAAGGGCTCGCGTGTGGGATCGTGCCCGAACACGCGCGCCTCACCCGCGCTGATGTCGCTCAAGCCGAGCAGCATCAGGATGGTGGTGGTCTTGCCGGCGCCGTTCGGTCCCAGCAGGCCGAAGATTTCGCCGGCGGCGACATTGAACGAGGCGCCATTCACGGCATAGGCCGCGCCGTAGCGCTTGGTGAGGCCCTTGGCCTCGATGACGATGTCGCTCATCGCCGGCCGAACCGGGCGACGGCGCCCACCATGATCAGCAACGCGGCGCCGATGATGCCGATGCCGGCGATGCCCCAGACGGTCGAGGTGGTGACGGTGACGCGGAAATTCGCCGTACCGCTCTCCCCGCGCGTGGACGCGGTCAGCGTGGTGACATAGTCGCCGGCGATCGCCTTGCCCGGCGGACTGATCAGCGCCTGCACTTCCTTGTGCTCATTGGGCGCGATGCGGTCGATGGTTTTCGGCTCGAACGTGACCTTCCAGCCGCTCGGCGCGTTGCTCGACAGTTGGATATTTTCCGCCGGTGCGGTGCCGGTATTGGTCACCACCACCGGGACCGAGCTCTCCTTGCCGGCGGTGGCGCGCGCGCTGAGCAGACCGTCGCGGCCGGCCAGCGTGAGCTTGGGCTGGCCGGTGATGTCGAGCGCGACCTCGGCGGAAGCGCGCGCATCTTCGGCGGCGATGTGCGCGGTCACCGCATAATGCCCGGCATCGACGTTGTCGGGCGGACTGACCTTGAGCTTCACGTCCTTGCTCTTGCCGGCCTCGACCGGGATGGCGGTGAGCTGCTGGGAGCCATAGGCCTCGGTGAACGAGGTGTCGAAATTACGCGGCGCGTCGGCGGCGAGACTGACCAGGAGCTTCTTGCCGCTGTCGTTCTTGATGGTCATCGTATATTCGAAGCTCGAGCGCGAGGAGCCGCGCAGCTCGGGCAATTGCGGGGCCAGCGTGAGCTTGGCCGGCAATTCCTTGGCGAGCGTCACCGCCACCGGCAGCGTCACATGCGAGGTGCCGCCGTCGGCGCTGACCGTCAGCGTGTGCGTGCCGATCTTGGCGCCCTTCGGCACGTCGAGCCTGAGATCGAGCGATACGCTGTCGTCGGTCGCCGGCATGGCTGCCGCGATCGGCTGCCCGCCGCCGAGCAGGGTCGCGGTCCAGCCCTGCGGGACGCCCGAGACCGACAGCGACAGCCGTTCGGGCGCCAGCGCATAGTTGCGCAGTCTCAGGCTCACGGTCGACGTGGTGCCGGGCTGCACCGTGACCGCCGGATAGTCGGTCAGCAGATAGAGGCCCTTGATGTCGTGATTGGCGTCGGCCGCGAAAGCGGGCGCGGCGAATGCGAACAATGAAATAATGAGTGCAAGAAACCGTATCGGCATGGCGAGCAACTCCCTTCGGGGCCTCCCCACGAGAGGTCCCGCCGCAACGCCGCCCCCAAATTGGAAGCACGGCCAAACGCCGTGCATGTGACACGGGCGGTGTCGCTCACAATCTTGACGAAATTTGGGACGCGGCGGCCGTTATTGTCGCAGGGCGCACCGCAGGCGAAACATTACGCTTTCAGCACGGTCGGCCAATCGACCTCGTCTTCGGCCAACACCCAGGGCTCCTTGACGGCGGCGGCGTGCCACTCGGCCCAGGCCGGCAGCGCCATCACGGCATTCATATAAGCGCGCGTGCCGACATCGACCGCGACCGCATAAGTATGCAGGCGCGACACCACCGGCGCATACATGGCATCGGCGGCGCCAAAGCGGCCGAACAGGAACGGCCCGCCGCTCCGAACCGCCCTCGGCAATCGTTCCACATCGCCTCGATGCGCTTTACGTTTATCTCGGCATCCGGCGTCAATTCGCGCTTGATCACCGGGCGCCACATATTCATCGGCAGGTGCCGGCGCAGCGGCAAAAAACCCGCATGCATTTCGTTGGCGATGGAGCGCGCATGCGCCCGCGCCGCGGCATCCGCCGGCCACAGGCCCACAGCTGGAAATTTTTCCGCCAGATATTCCAGGATCGCCAGCAATTCCCACACGCGCACGTCGTTGTCGATCAGCGCCGGCACTTTGCCGGTGCCGGATACCGGCCCGACATGCGGTTTGAATTCCGGTGCATTAAGCGAAATCACCGTCTCCTCGAACGGGATGGCGGCCACTTTCATGGCGATCCACGGCCGCAGCGACCAGGACGAATAGTTCTTGTTGCCGATGATCAGTTTAAGCGTCATGGCGGTTGCGCCCGCTCACGCTTTCTTCGGCTCGCCCGGCATGGTTTCCGGCGGCTCCACCGGACCGCCGGCCTTCTTCCAGCCGCCGAAGCCATCTCTGATATGGGCGACCGGCTTGAGCCCCATGCGCTGGGCGGTTTGCGCGGCGAGCGCCGAGCGCAAGCCCCCGGCGCAGAAAAACACGAAGCGCTTGTCCTGCGCGAACACCGGCTTGTGGTACTGGCTCTGCGGATCGATCCAGAACTCCAGCATGCCGCGCGGGCAATGGAAGGCGCCGGGCACTTTGCCCTCGCGCTGCAATTCGCGAATGTCGCGGATGTCGACCAGCACTACGTCGGAGCGGCCGACGAGCTTGATCGCCTCCTCGACGGCAGGGTCTCGACTTCGCGTTCGGCGGCCTCGCACAGCGCTTTGTAGCCGGTGGTGATGGTCTGCGGCATGCATTTCTCCTTTCGGGCGATGGTGGCAGACCCCGGGTGGGCACTCAAGCCAACGGTTGAAGCGCGCGGCGCGAGCGGGCACCATGCCGCCCCGGAGCACCGACCATGGCGGCCTTTACCCTCCCCGACTTGCTGGCTTTCGCCTGGTTTCTCGGGGTCTGGATCGGCTATTCGCTGCTGATCGAGAAGTCCGCCAAAGGCCGCGACGGCCTCAACGCGATGATGAACGGCTATCGCGATGAATGGATGGAGCGGCTGCTGGCGCGCGACATGCGCATGGTGGACGCCCAGGTCACCGCCGCCCTGCAAAACGGCACCGCGTTCTTCGCCTCCACCAGCCTTATCGCCGTCGGCGGCACGCTCACGCTGCTGCGCTCGACCGATCAGTTATTGACCGTGGTGGCGGCGCTGCCATTCGGCGTTTCGGCCTCGCCGGAATTGTGGGAGGTCAAGATGATGGGGCTCGCCATCATCTTCGTCTATGCCTTCTTCAAATTCGCCTGGTCGTACCGGCTATACAATTATTTCGCCATCATGGTCGGCGCGGCGCCGCCGTCGCAAGAAAAGAACAGCGCGGCCGCGCAAGCCTTCGCGCACCGCGCCGCGCGGCTGTGTGCCGATGCCGGCCGGCACTTCAACCGCGGCCAGCGCGCGTTCTTCTTCGCGCTCGGTTATCTCGGCTGGTTCCTAGGGCCGCTGCCGCTGGCACTCACCACCACCGGCATCGTGATCGTGATGTGGCGCCGGCAGTTCACTTCCGACGCACGCCGAGCCTTCGAAACGGAGATCGCACAGGCCGGCGAAGCGGCGCCGAAACGGCGCGCGCTCAAGCCATCCCCATCAAAACGGCGATAGACGCCACGATCGCCACACCGGCGCTGGCGGCGGCTATGGCGACCCTGTGCGCGCGCCATTCGGGACGCGGCGCGGACGGCTCGCTGGCGAGCGGCTCGGATAAAGCATTGGCGACGTAAGCGATGAAGGCCATGGGCTGATCCCCTTCAAGATGGCATCGCGTCACCGCGATGGTGCACGAGTACGCAAACGCGAACCCGGGCGCACAAATCGCCCTCTACAAGGGTAAGGGTATCTGTGGCGCCGCAAGTTCACAATCTTGCGAAGCAAGTTTCGCGCCAAAGTTATGCGATCGATGGCCGGCCGCCGGACCCGGCAGGATTTCGCCAGCTCTCTTGGACGGGTCGAAGAAGGTCAGCGCTTCTTCTTCCAGTCCTCGTAGCGCTTCTTGTTCTCGTCATTGGGCGGATAAAGGCCGGGGAGCTTGGCGCCCTTCTCCACCTCCTGCACCAGCCAGGATTCCATGAGCTCGTGCTCGGCGCCCTCGCTGGCGACGAAATCGGCCAGCGCTGCCGGGATCACCACCGCGCCGTCGTCGTCGGCCACAATGATGTCGTCGGGGAAGATGGCGCAGCCGCCGCAGCCGATCGGCTCGTTCCAGCCGACGAAAGTGAGCTGGTTGACCGAAGCCGGCGCCGCCACGCCGGCGCACCAGACCGGCAGGCCGGTGGCGATGACGCCGTGCTTGTCGCGCATCACCCCGTCGGTGATCAGCGCGGAAACGCCGCGCTTGACCATGCGCATGCATAAAATGTCGCCGAAGATGCCGGCGCCGGTGACACCCATGGCGTCGGCCACCACCACGCAGTTTTCCGGCATGGCCTCGATCGCGCTGCGGGTGGAAATCGGCTTCGACCAGCTTTCCGGCGTCGCCAGATCCTCGCGCACCGGCACGAAGCGCAGCGTGAAAGCCGGTCCCACCACGCGCTTGCCGGCAAAGCCGAACGGCATGGCGCCGGCCATCCAGGAGCGGCGGATGCCTTTCTTCAGCAACATGGTCGTGATGGTGCCGGTGGTGACGTTGCGCAAGGTCTCGAGCGTGGCGCTCATGGCGATGGTCCCTCAGACGGGGTTCAGGCCGAGCCGCTCGTCGCGGCGGCGCAGATAGGCGACGAACGGGGTGGCGAGCAGCACCATCCAGAACTTGCCGACGATCTGGCCGGGCAGAAAGTCGAGCGAACCGAAGGCAAGCCACAGGAACACGATCGAGTTCGACCACCAGGCCGACCAGGCTGGAGGCCAGCACGGCGAGCACCAGCCGGCGGCGGGCGAGCGGGGTATAGACCGCGAAATCGGTAAATTCCGACAGCAGAAACGCCGAAGCCGAGGCGAACACCAATGACGGCGGCGCCAGCCCGGCGGACAGCGCCGCGCCGGCGATGATCGCGCCGACGCCGAATTCTATGCCGAGCCGCCGCTGCACCAGATCGCGCAGCACCAAGGCGGCGCCGATCATCAGCACGCCGGAGGGCGCCAGCACCCCGGGCGCCACCGGGATCACGCACGGGCCATTGGCCACGCAATCCGTGCCGAGATGGCCGATCATCCAGTTGGCCGCCGGAATGGTCAGGCAGAACAGCAGCAGAAATACCGCGCCTTCGATGTTTTTCTTTTTCTCTATTTCGCGCATCGGATTATTTGGTCTTCCGCCGGTTCATGAACGTCGCAAATCCTTGCGCCCGCAGCTTGCAGGCCGGGCACTCGCCGCAGCCATAGCCCCAGTCGTGCCGGCGCGCGCGGTCGCCCAGATAACAGCTATGGGTATCTTCGACAATGAGTTCGAGGAAGGCCGCGCCGCCGAGTTCCTCGGCCAGCGCGAAGGTTGCGGCCTTGTCGATCCACATCAGCGGAGTATGGAGCGTGACCCGCTGGTCGAGGCCGAGGGTGAGCGCCACCTGCATGGCTTTGATGGTGTCGTCGCGGCAATCCGGGTAGCCGGAATAATCGGTCTCGCACATGCCGGCGATGATGTGACGCGCGCCGCGCCGATAGGCGAGCGCACCGGCAAAGGCAAAGAAGATCAGATTGCGGCCGGGCACGAAGGTGGTCGGCAGGCCGCTGTCGGCGATTTCGATGGCGCTTTCGCGGGTGAGCGCGGTGTCGGAGATGGTGGACAGCGCGTCGAGCGCGACGACGTGATCCTCGCCCAGGCGCGCCTTCCATTGCGCATTCAGCGCGGCCATGCGCTCGCGCAGGCGCGGGCGCATATCGAGCTCGATGGCATGGCGCTGGCCGTAGTCGAAGCCGACGGTTTCCACGCGCGCGAAGCGGTCGAGCGCCCAGGCCAGGCAGACGGTGGAGTCCTGCCCGCCGGAGAACAGGACGAGGGCGGTATCTGACTCGATTGTCATGTCAATGCTGCCGCTATTCTCTTCAGTTCAATCCCACTTCGGCGACCAGGTCCAATCGACGATGCGGCCGCCGCGGCGCGCGAGGCCGGCGATTTCCTTCATCTCCGCATCCGACAGTTCGAAATCCAGCATGGCGAAATTTTCCGCGAGCCGCTCGACCTTGCTGGTGCGCGGGATCACCACGATGCCCTGCTGGGTGAGCCAGCGCAGGCAGACTTGCGGCCCGGTCTTGCCATGCGCCTGGCCGATGCGTTCGAGCAGCTTGTCGCCCTTGGCCTGGCCGCGCGCGATCGGGCTGTAGGCCACCACCGCCATGCCGTGCTTGCGGCAAGCGGCGATCACCTTGTCCTGGTCGAGATAGGGATGGCACTCGACCTGGTCGCAGACCAGCGGCTCGCTCGACAGTTTGTTGGCCTCGTCGAGCAGGGCCACGGTGAAGTTCGAGACCCCGATCTGGCGCGTGTAGCCCTCGCGTTTCATCTTGGCCATGGCGCCGAGCGTTTCCGCCAGCGGCACGCGCGGATTCGGCCAGTGGATCAGCAATAGATCGATGATGTCGAGCCGCAGCTTCGCCAGGCTCTCCTTCACCGAGCGTTCAAGATCGTGCGGCGCCAGCAGCGACGGCTGCACCTTGGTGGCCACCATCACCTCGTTGCGCTGGCCGGAGGCGCGCACGCCCTCGCCCACCTCGCGCTCATTGTCGTACATCTGCGCGGTGTCGATATGGCGGTAACCGATGCGGATTGCCTGCTCGACCAGGCGCGCGCAGTCGCGCCCGCGCAGCGCCCAGGTGCCGAGGCCAACGATCGGAATCTTGCAACCCTTGGCCTCGACCGCCTGCATCTCATGTGCTCCGCTCATTCCCGTGCGAGCGAGAATCCAAAATCACGCTCGCCGTGTCAGCAAGTTCTACGGCGTATCCCACACCGGCGCGTGCGGCGGATTGACCACGCGCATGTTGGTGGCGTTGAGCTTCTTGAGCTCCGCCATCTCGGCATCCGACAGCTTGAAATCGAAGACGTCGAGATTGGCCTTCAGGTGATCCGGGGTGGCGGTGCGCGGGATGGCGCAGACGCCCTGCTGCACCAGATAACGCAACGACACCTGCGCCGCGCTCTTGCCATGCGCCTTGGCGATGCGCTCGAGCGCCTCGGCGCCCGGCACCTTGCCGCGCGCGATCGGGCAATAGGCGACCACCGCCATGCCGTGCTTCTTGCAGGCCGCCAGCACTTTGTCCTGATTGATGAAGGGATGCATCTCGATCTGGTTGCACACCAGCGGCTCGCTGGTCACCGCCCAGGCCTGGTCGAGCATGGTGGTGGTGAAATTGGCGACGCCGACATGTTTGGCAAAGCCGTCCTTCTTGGCCTTGCACAGCGCGCCGATTGACGTTTTGAACGGGATGTCCTTGTTGTTCCAGTGGATCAGCAAGAGATCGACATAGGGTAGTTGCAGGTTGGCGAGACTTTCATCGAGCGACTTCTGGAACTTGTCCGGCTCCAGGTGCGTCTCGCGCACCTTGGTGCAGATGAAAACATCCTCGCGCTTAGCGCCGGATTGGCGCAGGCCCTCGCCGACCTCCTTTTCGTTACCGTAAAACCATGCGGTATCGAGATGGCTGTAGCCGACCTGCAACGCGGTCTTCACGGCCTGTACGCAGACGTCCCCTTTCAGGGTCATGGTGCCGAGGCCAATCATCGGAATACGGCAGCCATGGGCTTCAACGACTTGCATCACAATCTCCTTGCGCGAGGGATGGCAGGGTAAGCGGGCGGGACCGGGAGAATGCCCGCTTGCCGCCGCGCTGCCAACCGGGTCCGCTCCCGGGCGGCCGGGTGGCGGTCGCAGGGCCCGCGAACCGCCGCGGCGCAAGATCATGCATTTTTCTTGCTGGCTCAAGCCGCGACAATACTTGGTAGGCCAAGCTTTTAGCCTCGCTTCTCACATTGGAATAATTAAAGAATACAAAACAGCACTTGCATCAACGGTATTTAATGCTTTTGTGGGGCATCATCTGCAAGATAGAAACGCCATGCGCGATGTTCTTGCCGTTCTCAACTTCGCCGCCCCGCGGGTCCACGCCCCCGCCGCGCCGCGCGCGTTGATCGCGGATTAGATCCATGCTCGGCGCCCTGATCATCGTCTTTCGCGAAGTAATCGAAGCCGGACTGATCGTCGGCATCGTAATGGCGGCGACGCGCGGCGTTATCGGACGCGGGCGCTGGGTCGGCTTCGGCATCGGCGCCGGCGTGCTCGGCGCCGCGGTGGTCGCGCTATTCGCCGGCGCGATCAGCCAAGCCTTCGAGGGCGCGGGCCAGGAACTGTTCAATGCCAGCGTGCTCGGCATCGCCGTGGTCATGCTGATGTGGCACAACGCCTGGATGGCGCGGCACGGCCGCGAGATCGCCGAGGAGATGCGCAATGTCGGCGCGGCGGTGAGCGAAGGCGCCAAGCCGCTCACCGCACTCGCCATCGTCGTGGGCCTGGCGGTGCTGCGCGAAGGCTCGGAAGTGGTGCTGTTCCTCTATGGCATCATGGCCTCGGGCACCTCGGGCGCGGCCTTGCTGGCGGGCGGCCTGCTCGGCATCGCGGCGGGCGCAGCCTTCACCGGGCTCACTTATGTCGGCCTGCTGGCGATCCCGAGCCGCTACATCTTCTCGGTGACAAGCTGGCTGATCGCGCTGCTGGCCGCCGGCATGGCGGCGCAGGCAGTGCAGTTCCTCGACAATGCCGGCGTGGTAGTCGCGCTCGACCGCACGGTCTGGGATACCTCGTGGCTGCTGTCGCAAGGCAGCATCTTCGGGCGCCTGCTGCACACCTTGATCGGCTACACCGAACGGCCGACCGCGATGCAGTTGCTGGTCTATATCGCCACGCTGCTGGCGATGTACCTGCTGATGCGGGTGGCACGCCTGCCACCGCGCCAGCGGGTGGCGGCTGCCGAATAGGCAATCAACGCCATCTGCCGCCCAAAAGGCGCTCATTAGCGGCGCTCTGCCACCAAGCGCTGCAAATGCCGCGTCGGGCGCCGTGTCGATCAGCTTGAGCAGCGCGCGCGCCGGTCCCCGCGGATGGCGCTTGCCCTGCTCCCAATTGCGCACCGTTTCGATCGGCACCTCGATCTTTTCGGCGAAGGCCGCCTGCGTGAGCCCGCAGCGCGCGCGCACCTGACGCACGAACGACGCCGGGTCGTGGTGATCGAGGGCCTTTTCGCTGCCGTCGGGCAGGATCTCGACGATCCGCCCATCGGCTTTCAGCCGCACCCGCATCATGGCCGCATCTCCCCTGCCGGTGATGTCGGCTAAAGGCCTAGCTGATTCGCCGCGGGGAAAAGTTAATGGACGACACCGCCAGAGGACGACTGGGTCTTTGACTGACTGGGCCAATGGCCTATCCGTTTGCGCATGATCTCACCCGGAAACCGGTGCCCACTTTTCGGGATCACGCGCTATCGCGTCTTCTCGAAAATCTCCCGCCCGATCAGCATGCGGCGGATTTCGCTCGTGCCCGCGCCGATCTCATAGAGCTTGGCGTCGCGCAGCAGGCGGCCGGTGGGAAAATCGTTGATGTAGCCGTTGCCGCCCAGGCACTGGATCGCTTCCAGCGCCATCCAGGTGGCGCGCTCGGCGGCATAAAGAATGGCGCCGGCGGCGTCCTCGCGGGTGGTGCGGCCCTCGTCGCAGGCCTTGGCCACAGTGTACACGTAGGACTTGGCCGCGTTCATGGTCACATACATGTCGGCGAGCTTGGCCTGCACCAGCTGGAAGCGGCCGATCGATTGGCCGAACTGCTGGCGCTCGTGCACGTAAGGAATCACCACATCCATGCAGGCCTGCATGATGCCGAGCGGTCCGGCGGCCAGCACCACCCGCTCGTAGTCGAGCCCCGACATCAGCACGTTGACGCCGTTGCCGACCGCGCCCAGCACGTTTTCCTCCGGCACCTCGCAGTCGGTGAACACCAGTTCCGAGGTGTCGGAGCCGCGCATGCCGAGCTTGTCGAGCTTCTGCGCCGGCTGAAAGCCCGGCATCCCCTTCTCGACGATGAAGGCGGTGATGCCGCGGGCGCCTGCGGTGCGGTCGGTCTTGGCATAGACCACCAGCGTGTCGGCGACCGGCCCGTTGGTGATCCACATCTTCGAGCCGTTGAGCACGTAGCGGTCGCCCTTCTTGTCGGCGCGCGTGCGCATCGACACCACGTCGGAGCCCGCATTCGGCTCCGACATGGCGAGCGCGCCGACATGGGCGCCGGAAATCAGCTTGGGCAGATATTTCTTCTTCTGCTCGGCATTGCCGTTGCGGCGCAGCTGGTTGACGCAGAGGTTGGAATGCGCGCCATAGGACAGCCCGACCGCGGCGCTGGCGCGCGAAATCTCCTCCATCGCCACGCAGTGGGCGAGATAGCCGAGGCCGGCGCCGCCGTATTCCTCCTCGACCGTGATGCCGTGCAGGCCGAGCGCGCCCATCTCCGGCCACAGGTCGCGCGGAAAGACATTGTCGCGGTCGATTGCCGCGGCGCGCGGCGCGATGCGGTCCTGCGCGAAGCCGTTGACCGATTTGCGCAGCATCTCGACATCGGGTCCGAGGCCGAAATCGAAGCCCGCCCAGGCATTGGGGATCATGAGGCCGCCTCCCGGAGTGTACCGCTTAGTGCGGTCGTTCTTATATTTGCTTGTGATCTTAGCCGAAAACCGCTTCCCACTATTCGGGATCACGCGCCGGCTGCGACTCTATAGGCTGCCGCTCAGGCTGTCAGCGGCTCGGGCGGGGCGCTGCGGCCCTGCTTGGCCTGCGCCAGCAGGCGGTCGATGGCCTTGGCCGGCGCCGGCCGGGCAAACAGGTAACCCTGCATCTCGTCGCAGCCGGCCAGACGCAGCAGGACCCGTTGCTGCTCGGTCTCCACGCCCTCCACCACCACCGTCAGGCCGAGCGCGCGCCCGAGCGCCACGATAGCCTGGACGATCACCCCGCCATTGGCGGAAGTGCCAAGCGCGGTCACGAAGCTGCGGTCGATCTTGAGCTTGTCGAGCGGGAAGCGCTGCAGATAACCGAGATTGGAATAGCCGGAGCCGAAATCGTCGAGCGCGATGCGCACGCCGAGCCCATGCAGGTCCTCGATGCGCTTGACCATCTCGTCCGGATTGTCGATCAGCACGCCTTCGGTGATTTCCAGCATCAGCCGCGCCGGCGGCACGCCGCTTTCGGCCAGCGCTGAGCGCACCAGTTCGACGATCGAAGCATCGCGCACCTGCAGCGGCGACAGGTTCACCGCCACATAAAGATCCGGCCAGCGCTTGGCCTCATGCAGCGCGCGGCGCAGCACAAAGGCCCCGAGCGCGTCCATCAGCCCCATCTGCTCGGCGACGGGAATGAACACCGCCGGCCCGATCGCCCCGCGCGTCGCATGGGTCCAGCGCAGCAAGGCCTCAACGCCGACAATGCGGGCGCCCTGCGCCGCGACGATCGGCTGATAGTGCAGCTCCAGCTCGTTGGCGGTGAGCGCGCGCGGCAACTCGCGCTGGATGAATTTCTGATCGGTCGACGCGGTGTCGATCGCCCGCTCGAAGGCGACGATGGCGCCCGGGCCTTTCTTACCCGCCGCGCGCAAGGCGAGCTCGGCCCGGCGCGTCAGCTCGCCACGGGTGGTGGCGTGGCGCGGCGCCTGGGCTAAGCCGGCATGCGCGCTGATGCGCACCACGGTATCGATCCACTGCGGGCGTGCGATGGCGTCAAGAGCGCCGCGCACAATGGCGCCGCCATCGACATCGCCGCCGGCCGAAAATATCACCGCGAATTCGTTGCTGCCGATGCGGCCGCAGACCGCGCCCGCCGGCAGCGCGTCCGTCAGCGCGCGGGCGACGGCGCCAATCAGTTCGTCGCTGCCGAGCACGCCGAGATGCGCATTGATGTCCGCCATGCCGTCGAGTTCGATCAGCGCAAATGTGGTCACCTCGCTGGCGCTGCGTTTGGCCAGTGCGCGGTCGAGCAATTCGAGCGTCCTGGCGTGATTGGGCAGGCCGGTGAGCTTGTCTTCATCGGCGGCGCGGCGCGCGAGTTCCTCGCTCGCCGCCAGTTCGCGCCGCGCATGGCTGAGCTGCCGGAGTGAAAATCCGGCGAAGCCGACCAGCATCAGTGCGACCCCCACGATGAACGGCAGCAGCCGCTGCATCGCCAGCATCATCGGGTGGGCTTTCTGCCAGGTCAGGAAGCCGGCGATGCGCCCTTGCGCGTCCATCACCGGCTGCATCTCACGCTCGCCGGCCACAGGATCGGCTTCGAATTTGAGGCCCTTGAGACCGGCGCTCTGCTCGATCACGCGCACGAAGCGCGGATCGATCGTATCGGACTTGCCGAACAGGTTGCGGAATTCACCGATGGCATTGCGCAGCGAGGCGCGCTGCTCGGCCCACAGCCGCTCGTCGCTGTGCTGTGCCAGCCCGTAGCCGATGGCGCCGGCGAGCAAGGTCGCGCCCATGGCGAGAACCGCGAGCACGACGATCAACTGCGAGGCCGACAGCATCCGTTTGGCGTGCGCACGTGGCGCGCCGGCGAGGTCAGGCACGGCGCGCTCGCGCCGGCGCCGCAACCACGCCAGCAGCCCGCGTCCGGGCCTTGCGCCGGACGCTTGCGTTTTGCCATCGACTTCCAACGGAATCTCCCCGCGCGATGCTGCGGTATTTAGGAAAAGACGCTAGAGTTTTAGCGTTAATAGCGGGTCAGCAAACAAGGTGAATAAAGGGTAACCAAGTCTTTCGCCAACGCGATTGGGGGCGCGCCGGCGCACATTCAAAAATCTCGGCTCACGCGTTATTTGCCGCTAACAAATCGGCTGTCAGAATTGCGAACCGCCACTTGATTTACGCGCATCTTACCGTGCAGCTGCGGGCTGGCTCATCAGACGAGTTTTGGCGTTCCGGTCCGTCAAGTAGCCGTAAATTTGCTGAATCACGACGGATCCTTCGCCGACCGCCGAGGCGACTCGCTTGCTGGAGCGGTGCCGCACATCGCCAATGGCGAAGACGCCACGGAGGCTCGTCTCGAACATACGCGGGGTGGCGTCCCCGCTGGCCGCGCGGGGAACGTCCGCACCGGTCAAGATGTAGGCCCACTCGTCGCGCGCAATCGTGGCAGGAAGCCAGTCGGTGTGCGGGTGTGCGCCGATGAGAATGAAGAGCGCCGCGGCACTGACCGTGGCCGTCTCGCCGGATGCGCGGTTGCGCAGCTTGAGCCATGTCAGCCGGCCCTCGCCGCCCCCTTCCGCTACTTCCGTATTCGTTTTTACTTCGATGTTGTCGGCCGCATCGATCTCGTCGCGCAGGTAATGCGACATGGTTTCGGCGAGCGAGCTACCCCGCACCAGGATCGTCACGTGGCGGGCGTAGCGGGACAGGTGCATGGCGGCTTGCCCGGCCGAATTTCCGCCGCCGACCACATAGACGTCCTCACCCGCCAGCATCTGCGCTTCCGCCGAAGATGCCCCGTAGAATACACCGGAACCGGTCAGGTGCTCGAGGCCAGGGCTCTCAAGGCGCCGATACGAGACGCCGGTTGCCAGGATCACGGCGCGCGCGGTCGCTTCACCAACGCCCGCGATCGTCACGACATGACGATCGCCTTCCGTCCGCAACCCCACCGCCTTGCGCATCAGCAGGAATTTTGTGCCAAACACCCATGCCTGCTGATAGGCGCGCTGGGCGAGTTCGGCTCCAGTCACGCCGCGCGCAAAGCCCAAATAATTGCGGATCAGCGAGCTCGATCCCGCTTGCCCGCCGATCGACGCGCCCTCGACTACGAGCGTCCGCAGGCCCTCCGAGGACGAATAGACCGCTGCCGACAAGCCGGCCGGACCGGCACCGATCACGATCAGGTCGAACTCCCGCTCGCCGTCGAGCGCGGTGTTGACGCCCCAGATGCCGGCCAGTTCCGTGTCGGTCGGATTTACCAGCACAGTCCCGTCGAACGTGATCACGACCGGCCGGTCCGACCCCTGCAGGCCCACCTGTTCGAGAAGGCGGCGGCCATCGTCCGAACTGTTAGCATGAAATGCGTGCGGGACGCCGTTGCACGAGAGTAGCGTGCGGATCTCGTGGCCGCGCGGCGAGGATTGCTCGGCCACGACCGCGAATTCCCTCGCCACCGACGGGCTTGCCCGCCACCATTCGTGGAGAAACTCGGCAATCGTGCGGTGGAACAATTCGTCGGGCGATCGCCACGGCTTCAGCACGTAGTAGTCCATGCGCCCGAGCGCCATGGCGCGCAGAATCAAGTCGGCGGTCGGCTTGTCGCCCCAGGCGCCCCAGTCGATCAACAGCGCGGACTTGGCGTGCGGATGCAGGCTTTTGACGTGGCCGAGCAGTTCCTCACCCGTGAGGCCAGGGGTCCAGGCAGCAATCAGGGCAACAGCGACGTCGTCGCCGCGCTCGCGCATCGACTGCAGCTTCTTGAGCGCCTCGGTGGACGATGGTTCGCACACGATCCGATAGTCGCTCGCGTGCCTGCGCCCCAGCTCGTCGCCAATCCGCTGGAGGGCTGCGGTATCGCTGTCGACGGCCAGAATTATCGGCTTATCGCGTCGGGCTGTGGAGTTAAAAGGCATGTCCCCTCCGGACAGGATTCCAAATTGGAACCATCCAGCATACTAGAAATGTCAATATGTGGCGAAAACGTAGCGGGTAGGCGCCGCACCCATTCCGAAGAAGCGATCGGCCGGTTTACCGGCTCACGCCCTAGCGCAGCCCGAACCAGAACGTGGCGATGCTCAGGAATGAGAAAAAGCCGACCACGTCGGTCACCGTGGTCACGAACGGACTCGATGCCACCGCCGGGTCGATGCGCAACCTTTGCAGTGCCAGCGGAATGAGGATGCCGCCAAGCCCGGCGGCAACCAGGTTGCAAATCATGGCGAGGCCGATCACGACGCCCAGCGCCGGCACCTTGAACCAGATGAAGGCCGCGATGCCGGTGATGACGGCGAAGGCGACACCGTTGAGCAGCCCGACCAGCAGCTCGCGCACGATCACGCGCCGGGCGTTGGCGTCGCTGAGATCCTGAGTGGCGAGCGCACGCACCGCAACGGTCATGGTCTGCGTCGTGGCGTTGCCGCCCTGGCTCGCCACGATCGGCGCCAGCACCGCGAGCGCCACCATTTTCTGCAATTGTCCCTCGAACAGGCCGAGCACCGATGACGCCAGGAACGCGGTGGCGAGATTGACCAGCAGCCAGTTGAAGCGACCGCGCGCGATGGTCCACACCGAGTTCGGACAGTTCCTCGTCGTGGGTGACGCCGCCGAGCGCCTTGATGTCCTCTTCCGCTTCCTCCTCGATCACGTCGGCGACGTCGTCGAAGGTGATGACGCCGACCAGCCGGTCGTCGGCGTCGACCACCGGCGCCGCCACCAAATTGTAGCGCTGGAACAGCCGCGCCACTTTCTCCTGATCCTCGTCGGCGTGCACCTGCTGCCGTTCGGTCTCCATCAGATCGGCGATCGGCACCGGGCGCTGGGCGCGCAGCAGACGATCGAGCGGCACGGCGCCGAGAAAATTCCGGTCTTCGTCGGCAACGTAAAGCTTGTAGAAGTGCTCCGGCAGTTCGGCGGTCTCCCGCATATAGTCGATCGCCTGGCCGACGTTCCAGGCCGGCGGCACGGTGATGAAATCCGTTTGCATGCGCCGGCCGGCGGAGTCTTCCGGATAGTCGAGACTGCGCTTGAGCACGACGCGCTCGGGCGCCGGCAATTGCGCGAGGATCTCGGTCTGCTCGTCCTTCGGCAGATCTTCGAGGATCGCCACCGCGTCGTCGGATTCGAGTTCACGCACGCCTTCTGCCACGGTCTGCGGCGGCAGCTCTTCGAGGATTTCTTCGCGCACCGAGTCATCGACCTCGGTGAGCGCGGTGAAGTCGAAGTGGATGCCGAGCAGTTCGACCAGGCGCGGCCGCTGCTCCGGTTCGAGCGCCTCGACCACGGCGCCGAGGTCGGCGACGTGCAGTCCGCCGACCAGCCGAAGCAGCGTGTCGACGTCGGCTGTTTCGATGGCCTTGACCACCTGGCCGAAATACCGCTTGCGGATGGCGCCATCATTGTCGCGCGGCAGCGTTCTGATTTTCCGTTTGGCCATGCCTGGTCTTAGCGCTGGAGTAATGTGGGCCGCTTGTACGCCGGGCCCCTGGGAATGGGCAAATGTTTAGCGCATAAACTCGTCCGATGATCCGCATCCTTTCCATCGCGGCGATCGCGGCGATCGTTCCGCTCACCGCCACGGCGGCGCCGTGCCCGGGCAATCCAAATGCGCTCGGCACCGAGCGCGTGCTGGCGGTCGACGCCGCCGGCACACCGCGGGTCGGCCGCAAGCAGTTCCCAACCACCTTGCCGCTCCAGCGCAAGGAGCTGGTGCTGACTTTCGACGATGGGCCCTGGCCCGGCACCACGCCGAAAATTCTGGACGCGCTCAGGCAGGAATGCGTGCGCGCCACATTTTTTCTGCTCGGGCGGAATGTCGAAACGCATCCGGAGATCGCCCGGCGGGAAATGGCGGAGGGCCACAGCCTCGGCCATCACACCTTTTCCCACCCCCTGCTCGCCCGCATGGCGTTCGCCAGGGCGGAAGCCGAGATCAACCGCGGCATCGCGGCAGACGAATTTGCGCTCTACGGCCAGCGCCGCAACGATCCGACCACGCCGTTTTTCCGATTTCCCGGCTTCGCTTCAAACGCCGCGCTGCTCGAGCGCCTGCAAGCCCGCCGCATCGTGGTGTTCGGCGCCGATGTCTGGGCCAGCGACTGGCTGCCGATGGACCCCGACCAGGAATTGCAGCTGATCCTGGCCCGAATTGAGCGGGCCGGCAGTGGCATCGTGCTGTTCCACGACACCAAGCTGCAGACCGCCCGGATGCTGCCCGCCTTCCTGCGCGCGCTGAAACGGCGCGGATATCGTATCGTGCACGTGGTGCCGGCGGGAAACCGGGGGATTTTCAACTGAAAAACGTCCCCTTTTTGCCGCAGAGGGCGGAAAAAGTGCGCGCCGCCGGGCTTTGGGGCGTTCATCATGGTTAATATGCCGTTAATGTTTGCTTCCGTAGATTCGAAAGGCCTCGCCATTCGGGGAAGCGCCAGGCGGCGCAGATGGACGGGGGTTGGGGTCGGAATGCGCCATTTCGCCATTGTATGTTTTTGTCTCGGTCTGTCCGCGGCGGCCGCTGGTCAGTCCGTGGCCGAGCCCGCTTCCCCATCGACGGCAAAGCCCGCGGAACAATCCGCGGCGCAGCCGGTGAAAGCGTCATGTCCCGGCAATCCCGACGCGCTCGGCACCAGCCGCGTTCTCACCATCACGCCGGACGAATTCAATCTCATCGGCACCATCCAGTACAAACAGACGCTGCCGCTGCGCGATCACGAGGTGGTGCTCACTTTCGACGACGGGCCGATCCCGCCCTATTCCAACATCATTCTCGATGCGCTCGACGCCCAATGCGTGAAGGCTACTTATTTTATGGTCGGCGAGATGGCGCATGCCTATCCGGCCATCGCCCGCCGCATTTATAATGCCGGCCACACCATCGGCACCCATAGCCAGCATCATCCGTACGGCTTCGAGCGCCTGTCGATGCAACGGGTCGAGCGTGAAGTCGACGGCGGCATCGCGTCGGTCGACGCCGCGCTCGGCAATCCGAAAGCGGTGGCGCCGTTCTTCCGCATCCCCGGCCTCGGCCGCACCAATGCGATCGAGCACTTTCTGGAGAGCAAAGGGCTGGTGACCTGGAGCGCCGACGTCGACACCGATGACTGGTGGCGCGGCACGACCCCGGGCGCGGTCTTACAGCGCGCCATGCACCGGCTGAATGCCAAGGGTCGCGGCATCATCCTGATGCATGACATCCACCCGGCTACCGCGCTGATGCTCCCCTCGCTGCTCAAGGAGCTCAAAAAACAAGGCTATCATGTGGTGCAAGTGGTGCCGGCGGGCGAGCGGCCCGCGTCAGTGCCCGTGTTGGTGGCTTCGCCCGCCGAGGCCAAGGGCGCCTGGCCGCGCGTGCTGAAAACCAGCGCGACCAGCACGGCCGGCGACAAGCCATCGCCGCGCCACCGCGTCAAAAAAGCCCACGTCAGACATGAGCCGGCGCTGCACCACCATCGGGTCAAGAAGGCGAAGCGCCGCGCGGTGGCAAGCCTGCCGGCGAGCGATTACGGCGTCAGCCCGGACTGGCGGAAAGGCCAGTTTTAGGTCCGTTTTCGCGGTATTTTTCAAAAGTTGGTGCGGCCGAGAGGACTCGAACCTCCACGGGTTGCCCCGCTAGCACCTCAAGCTAGTGCGTCTACCAATTCCGCCACGGCCGCATAGTTCTGTCCGAGCATGATCTTTTCCGAAAACCGGTTCCCCGCCCCGATCCCGGCGGGGACAGGCTTTTTCGGGATCATGCTCGTGGGGAGGACGAAAAGTCGTTGAAAAACCTCGCGTCCCGACGAAGCGCGGTTCCTGTAACAAATAGGGTCTTGAGGGACAAGGGCCGGCGCGCGGATGCCGATGGCGGCAGGCTTGAGGTCGGCGTGGTAGGGTAAGGTGTGGCTAACGTACGCGACGAATTGACGGTTGGGTTCGCAGCGCCGCCCGGATCGGCGGGCGTGGAGTGGCGCGTGAGCGATGGCCTCGTGCCTTATGAGACGGCGGTCGCCTTCATGCAGGCGCGCGCTGCTGGTATCGCCGCCGGCAGCGAGTCCGAGCTGGTCTGGCTGATCGAGCACCCGCCCCTTTACACATCCGGCACCAGCGCCAAACCCGACCAGCTGATCGCGGCGCGCTTTCCGGTATTCGAGAGCGGGCGCGGCGGGCAGATGACCTATCACGGGCCGGGCCAGCGCGTGGCCTATGTGATGCTCGACCTGAAGCGGCGTTTCCCGGACGTGCGCCGCTACGTGGCCTCGCTGGAGGAATGGATCATCCGCACGCTTGGCCGCTTCAACGTGCGCGGCGAGCGGCGCGAGGACCGCGTCGGCGTCTGGGTGCGCCGGCCGGAAAAAGGCGAAGGCTACGAGGACAAGATCGCCGCCATCGGCATCCGCGTCACGCATTGGGTCACGCTGCACGGCATGGCGCTCAACGTCGATCCCGACCTCGCGCATTTTTCCGGCATCGTACCGTGCGGGGTGAGCGAGCAACGCTACGGCGTCACCAGCCTCGCCGATCTCGGCGTGCCGGTGTCGATGCCGGAAGTCGACATGGTGCTGCGGCGGGAGTTCGAGGCGCTGTTCGGCGCCACTGCGGATCACAACAGAACGGAGAACAATTCGCCCGGCCGGCGCAGCTTGAGCTCGTCTTCCGCTGCCCTCGCGCTGATGCAGCACGTCGACGCGGGCGCCGAACGGCCCGCGCCGGCAGGCCTCGATCATGGCGGCGACCGTCGCCGCCTCGCCCATGAACACCGCTTCGACGCTGCCGTCGCGGCGGTTGCGCGCCCAGCCTTCCAGCCCGCGCGCCAGCGCCTCGCCCTCGACAAAAGCGCGGAAGCCGACGCCCTGCACGCGGCCATGCACGATCATGTGGCGGATGATGGTCATGCGGGGTCCCCGGGCCAACCGCCGGTCAGCCGCCAGTCCGTATCAAACGGCCACGACACAATTGCGGCCGTTCGATTTCGCCGCGTAAAGCGCGCGATCGGCCGCCGCCATGACGCTCAGCTCCGACACGTCTACACCATTCGAAACGGCCGCGCCAAAACTCGCGGTCATTGTCCTGCTCTGACCGCCGAGATCGATCGCCGACGCCGCGACGGCCTGACACAGGCGCTCCGCAGTTGCCTTCACGATCTCTGATGTGGCGTTCGGAATAATGACCAGGAATTCGTCGCCGCCATAGCGACCGAGTTGATCGTCCTGGCGCAACGCATGCTGGAGCCGGCGGGTGAATTCCTTCAATGCCTCATCGCCGGCGGCGTGGCCCAAGCCGTCATTGACCTGCTTGAAGCGATCGATATCCGTCATGATCACGCCAACGGGTTTGTGCGTGTTCACGGATTCCGTCAACGCCTTCTGCAGCATTTGCGTGATCGCACCGCGATTCAAAACGCCGGTCAACAAATCGCGCGCCGCCACCGCCTCCAGCTCCTCAGCTTCTTGCGTCAATTGCCGGTTACGATCGATGATCTGCTGGTAGACGCGGCTTTTTTCGATGACGATCGAAACCTGATTGGCGATTTGCAGGAATGTGGTCTGGTGTGCCTCGCGATAGGTGTTCTTCTCCCGGCTGGTAAAAAACAGGAAACCGATCGGCTTCCGCGCAACGATCAGCGGACAAGTGAGACTGGAACGGCCGCCTTCCAGCACAATGCGCCGGGTCGCATCAAAGTCGGGCTTCTGTTTGAGATAGTCTTCCAGATCATTCAGGATTCGCGGCTGGCCGGTGCGCAGGATCTGCTCAAGGCTGCTGCCGCTCAGCGCCTGCGAGTAACCGGTCGAGACCTGGATCGCACCGAGATTCGAGCGCGCCCAATAGGCCGACAATTGCGTGCCATCCTCGGTCAAAAACGCGCAGCCGATGCGCTCATAGGGGATCACGTCGGCGAAGCCTTCGAAAATCCGGTTCAACACCTCTTCCAAAAACACGCCCTGCTCGACCGTCTGAACGAGATCGAAAAGCTGGCCGAGCTCGCGCTCCCGGCGGCTTAATTCTTTTGCCAGCAACCGCAATTCCTGACCAAGCCGGCCCAATGGATCCTTCCGGTCAAGCTTGAGACTGGGAACCGGCTTGCGCGCCCGCAGCCGCTTGATCCAAGTCGCATAAACATCAACCCGATCTTGCAACCGGTCTTCATAGACGCGCCGGTATGTCATCGCTTTTTCGTCTCAGGAGAGAGCCAACGGTTGCGATCAATGGCGATGAAATTCCTGCGAATTGATCCGCTGCCTAAGAAAGGCATAGCGACGAAGAATGAATAGACACTCAATCTGGGCGGTTAATGTGGTTTATCCGTTTACCGTTTCGCATGCGGATTTTCACATGCATAGAAAGCAATCAATACGGATGGTTAGAAATAATTGAGGATAACGAAGTGTCAACGGCAGCCATGATCCTTGTCCAGCACCCCCGTCTCCGCGCGCATTCACGCGAGTTCTCCGACGTCGATGACGCGCGCGCCGATGAAGCGCGAGATCGACCAGCGCTCGACCGAGCGGATGTAGCGCTCGGGCAATTCCCAGGCGCGCGCGGCGGCCGCGATCATTTCGACATAGCCGGGCTTGGGCCGTCCAGCGCCGCGCCGGCGCAACAGATAAATCATCGCCGGCACGCGCCGAGCGCCTGAGCGCACCGGCAGACGGCGCACGTCATAGAGCCCCTGATGCAGCAATTCGTAAGCATGCAGCGCCGCCAGGTCGCGCGGCGTGAGCCGCCACAACACGCCGTGCACGGTATCGCCCGCGCTTGGACGAACCGATCCCCAGCCGTCGATGCCGACGAAAAACTTGTAGCCCGCGAGGGTCGCCGGCCCGACCGCGCGCGCGCCCGGGCAGCGCCGCCGCATGGCGGCGCGGTTCATATTGGAGCCATAGGCGAAGTAGAGGGGCATGCATTTCGCTTTAGCAGAACGCGACCTAGTTTCCGTTCGTCCCCGCGAAAGCGGGGACCCAGAGCAACCTATTGCCACGCCCTCGGGCGGTTCCCTGGATTCCCGCTTTCGCGGGAATGAACGGATAAACTACTGCACCGCCCTGGTAATCAGGCAAACTCCAAAATCACCGCGTCCACCGCCAGGCTGTCGCCCGGCTTGGCGTTGATCTTCTTCACGGTGCCGTCGATCTCGGCGCGCAGCACGTTCTCCATCTTCATCGCTTCCACCACCGCTACCGTTTCGCCGGCCTTGACCTCCTGGCCCTCCTTGACCGCGATGGAGATGACCAGCCCCGGCATCGGGCACAGCACGTGCTTGCCGGTGTCGGCCACCTTCTTCGCCGGCATCAGCCGCGCGTAGCCGGCTTCGCGTTCGGTGTAGACGAAGGCCTTGGTTTCGACGCCGCGATAGGCGAGCGCGAAACCGTTCGGAATTCTGCGCACCTGCACCGCGGCCGGCTCGCTGTTGATGGTGCCGGTCCACAGCACGTCGCCCGGTTTCCAGTCCGACTGCAGATGGCGCCGGACGCCCTTGCCGTGGCCGGGCAAGCGCACCTCGATGGTGCCGTTCTCGCGCTTGACCTCGAGCCGGTATTCCTGGTCGCCGAGCCAGACCGCGCGCTGGCTTTCGCGCGTGACCATGCGGCCGTCCATCTGTCCCGATATCCGCCGCTTGCGCTCGCCCAGCACGTGATCGATCGCTGCGGCGACCGAGGCCAGCACCGCGGCGCGCTCGCCTTCCGGCGCGTGCGCGTGGAAGCCGTTGGGGAACTCCTCGGCGATGAAGCCGGTCGACAGCTTGCCGGCGCGCCAGCGCGGATGCGCCATCAGCGCGGCCAGAAATGGAATATTGTGACGGATGCCGTCGATCACAAAGGCGTCGAGCGCGTCGGCCTGCGCGTCGATCGCGGCTTCGCGCGTCGGCGCATGGGTGACCAGCTTGGCGATCATCGGATCGTAGTAGAGCGAAATCTCGCCGCCCTCGTAGACGCCGGTGTCGTTGCGCAGCGTTACGCCGTGGCTCTTGCGCTCCGCGGGCGGGCGGTAGCGCGTGAGGCGGCCGGTCGAGGGCAGGAAATTGCGGTACGGGTCCTCGGCGTAGACGCGGGATTCCACCGCCCAGCCGTCGAGCTTGACGTCGCTCTGCTTGAGCGACAGTTTCTCGCCGGCCGCGCTGCGGATCATCTGCTCGACCAGATCGATGCCGGTGACCAGTTCGGTTACCGGATGCTCGACTTGCAGCCGCGTGTTCATCTCCAGGAAATAAAAACTCTTGTCCTGGCCGGCGACGAATTCCACGGTGCCGGCCGAGTCGTAGCCGACCGCCTTGGCGAGCGCGACCGCCTGCTCGCCCATCTTCTTGCGGGTGGCGGCATCGAGCAGCGGTGACGGCGCCTCCTCGATCACTTTCTGATTGCGCCGCTGGATCGAGCATTCGCGCTCGCCCAGATAGATGACGTGGCCGTGCTTGTCGCCCAGCACCTGGATTTCGATGTGGCGCGGATCGGTGATGAATTTCTCGATGAACACGCGGTCGTCGCCGAACGATGATTTCGCCTCCGACTTGGCGCGCGCGTAGCCTTCCGCCACTTCGGCCATGCTGTAGGCGATGCGCATGCCCTTGCCGCCACCGCCGGCACTCGCCTTGATCATCACCGGATAGCCGATCTGCTCGGCGATCGCGATCGCCTCGTTGTCGTCCTCGATCACGCCGAGATGGCCGGGCACGGTGGAAACCTTGGCCGCCGCCGCCGCTTTCTTGGACTCGATCTTGTCGCCCATGGCGGCGATGGCTTTGGGGTTCGGCCCAATGAACACGATGCCGTTGGCGGCCAGCGTCTTGGGAAACGCCTCGCGCTCGGACAGGAAGCCGTAGCCGGGATGCACGGCCTCGGCGCCCGACGCCTTGCAGGCGGCCACGATCTTGTCGATTAACAGATAGCTTTTCGCCGCCTCCGGCGGGCCGATAGCGATGGCGGTATCGGCCATCTCCACGTGCAAGGCATCCTTATCGGCCTCCGAATAGACGGCGACCGTCTCGATACCCATGCGGCGCGCGGTCTTGATGATCCGGCAGGCGATCTCGCCGCGATTGGCAATCAGGATACGCTTGAACATTCAGCGGAACGCTCCCCGCCTTCCCGGGCGGAAATGGCTGCGGATAGCCGGCTTCTGTTACACTACTGTCTTGGCGAGCGGGTATCTAGCGCAACATCATAACAAAGATAACCGGGAGAACTGCATGTCCTTCGGCAAGACCCTGCTCGCATTGGCCTGCGCCGCCGCCGTCCTTGGGCTCGGCCCGGCGGCCGCGCAAACGCCGCACAATCTGATCCTGTTCGTGCCGGACGGCTTGCGCGCGCAGTCGGTGACCCCGCAGAGCGCGCCGGCCATGGCGGCCGTCCGCGACCAGGGCGTCAATTTCGCCAATCCGCACTCGCTGTTCCCGACCTTCACCATGGCCAATGCCTCGGGCATGGCGACCGGCCATTACCTCGGCGACAGCGGCGTGTTCAGCAATACGATCTTCACCGGCTATCCGGTTGCGGCCGCTGCCGGCAGCCTGACGCCGTTCATCGAAAACGATTCCGTTCTGGGCGATATCGACGCGCATTTCTCCGGCAACTTCGTCGATGAGGACACCATCCTGCTGGCCGCCCGCCATCAGGGCTTCTCGACCGCGGCGATCGGCAAGCTCGGCCCGACCCTGATGTTCGACCACACCGAGCGCAGCGGCGGTGAGACCATCATCATGGACGATTCCACCGGCAGCGCCGCGGGCATTCCGCTGTCGCAGGCGATGAAAGACGCGCTCGCCGCCGCCGGCCTGCCGCTCGCCGCGCCGTCGCGCAAGGACACGCCGGGCGACAACAGCAAGGCCGGCGACTTCAAGACTCCCGGCACGTTGGTCGCCAATATCGTGCAGCAGAAATATTTCGCCGACGCCGCCGCCAAGGTGGTGCTGCCGATGTTCAAGGCGCGCAACAAGCCGTTCGTGCTGGTGTTCTGGTCGCGCGATCCGGACGGCACCCAGCACAATCAGGGCGACAGCCATCTCAGCGTGACGCCCGGCATCAATGGGCCGACTTCGCTGGCGGCGATCAAGAATGCCGACGACAATCTCGCCACGTTGCGCCAGGCACTCGACGAGCTCGGACTGGCGGCGACGACCGACATCGTCATCGCGGCCGACCACGGCTTCTCCACCATCTCCAAGGAGAGCAAGACCAGTGCTGCCGCGCAGGCGAGCTATGACAAGGTGCCCGCCGGCCTGCTGCCGCCGGGTTTCCTCGCCATCGATCTCGCCAAGGCGCTGGCCTGCGCTGCACGATCCCGACAAGAAAAATGAACTGGTTGCCGCCGGCACCTATCCGAAGCGCGGCAACGGACTGCTCGGCAACGACCCGGCCAATCCGCAGGTCGCCGTCGCCGCCAATGGCGGCTCCGATCTCGTCTACATTCCGGGCAAGAATCGCGCGCTCGCCGCCAAGGTGATCGACGCGCTGCTGGCGCAGGATTACGTCAGCGGACTGTTCGTCGACGACGAGCTCGGCAGCTTCCCCGGCACGCTGCCGATGTCCGCGATCAAGCTTGAAGGCCACGCGCGCACGCCGCGGCCTGCGGTCGTAGTCAATTTCCGTTCCTACGCCACCGGCTGCGACAAGCCGGTGCTGTGCACGGTCGAAATCGCCGACACCGGCTTGCAACAGGGCCAGGGCATGCACGGCAGCTTCAGCCGCGGCGACACGATGAATTTCATGGCGGCGATCGGGCCGGATTTCAAATCCGGTTTCGTCAGCGACGCGCCGGTGAGCAATGCCGACATGGGCAAGACCATGGCCGACATCCTGGGCCTGCAGATCCCGTTCAAGGGCGCGCTCATGGGCCGCGTCGCGCAGGAAGCGCTGCCGGGCGGCGCCAGCCCGGCGGTGGAGAACTTTATCGAGCGTTCACAACCGGGCACCGACGGGCTCGTCACTATGTTGGTCGGCCAGCGCGTGGGTGCGAACCGTTATTTCGACGCCGCCGGATTTCCCGGCCGCACTGTCGGCATGGACGAGCGCAAGGCGGCGAGCCGCTGATTGCAACAGGCTTTAGCGGGGAGGATTTTTCATCTGACCGGCAAGGCGGCGAAGCTTTGTGCTACGCCGCCGGCCGGCGCCGCATGAATGCAACTCTTTGCGCGCCGCCCTCTTCCGCCCGCTTGCGGATGCCTATATCAAGCGCCCGAACGGCGATTGACCGTGTAGTCGGAGGTTTCTCATGACTTTGGCGATTGGCGATACCGCCCCTGATTTCGAGGCACAGACCACCGAAGGCAAAATCCGCTTTCACGACTGGCTGGGCAATTCCTGGGGCTTGCTGTTCTCACACCCGAAAGATTTCACACCGGTTTGCACCACCGAACTCGGCACTATGGCTCGGCTCAAACCGGAATTTGATAAGCGCAACACCAAGATCATCGGGCTTTCGGTCGATCCGGTCGAAAATCACGCGAAGTGGGCGGTCGACATCAAGGACGTGGTGGGCTTCGCGCCGAACTACCCGATGATCGGCGACACCGAACTGAAGGTTTCCAAGGCCTATGGCATGCTGCCGGCGAGCACCTCAGGCACGTCGGAAGGCCGTACGCCGGCCGACAATCAGACCGTGCGCAACGTCTTCATCATCGGGCCGGACAAGAAGATCAAGCTGATCCTGGTCTACCCGATGAGCACCGGCCGCAATTTCGACGAGGTGCTGCGCGTGCTCGACTCGCTGCAGTTGACCGCCAAGCATCGCGTGGCCACGCCGGCAAACTGGAAGCAAGGCGAGGACGTGATCCTGTCCAGCGCGATCAGCGACGCCGAAGCCAAGCAGCTTTATCCGCAGGGCTACAAGACGGTGAAGCCCTATCTTCGCATCGTGCCGCAGCCGAAGTAACGCAACGCGCATCGTTTACGGCAAGGGCGCGGGCCTTGGGTCCCGCGCCTTTTGCTTTGCAGGCCTGCGGGCAACGCCGAAAATCCGTCCCGCTTCGCCGCCGGAATGGGCTATATAGCCCTTCCCACCGGACCTAATCTCACGCAAACCGACCGCACGATCGCCGCCCATGGGCTGGAGCATTTGACATGAATGACGGGGCAATGAATCCGATGGCGCAGCAGCAGCCGCCCTTCGCCCACTTCCTGGGGCTAAAAATCACCCATGTCTCGCCCGAGCGCGTGACCGCCGAGTTGCCCGCGCGCGAGGACCTCAACAACCGCTTCGGCATCATGCATGGCGGCGCCATCATGGCGCTGGCCGACAATCTCGGCGGCACCGCCACCACCGCCAATCTGAAGGACGGCCAGTCCACCACCACGATCGAGAGCAAGACCAATTTCTTCGCCGGCATCCCGATCGGCGATGTGGCTTACGCGGAATGTACGCCGCTGCACCGCGGTCGCACCACCATGGTCTGGCAGACGCGGGTCACCCGCGGCGACGGCCGGCTGTGCGCGCTGGTGACGCAGACGCAGCTGGTGCTCGACGGCCGGAAAAAATGACCGCGCTGAAATCGCTCAGCGGTCGAACACGACGACCCCGCGCAGGTTCTTGCCGGCATCAAGGTCGGCGTAACCGTCATTGATATCTTCGAGACGATAGGTTCGCGTGATCAATTGGCGCAGATTTAGTGAACCCTGCCGATAAAGCGACAACAGCTCGGGGATTTGCAGGCGCGGGCTGGCGAAGCCATAGACCGCGCCCATCACCGCCTTCTGGGTGACGAACAGTTCCAGCGGCGGAATCTTGATCTCGGTTACGGTGTCCGGCGTGAGCGCGGTCACCACCACGTTGCCGGCCTTGGCGGTGGCGCGGAAGGCGGAAAGCAGGGTCGCCGGCGGATCGATGCAAACGAAGGCGTGATTGACGCCCATGCCGCCGGTCAGTTCCAGCACCGCGCGGGTGAGCGCCTCGCCTTGCGCATCGACCGTATCGGTCGCGCCGAACTCCCGCGCCCACTCGAGCTTGGCCGGCACGATATCGGCGGCAATGATTTTGGCTGCCCCGCACAGCCGGGCGCCCTGCACGACATTCATGCCGTCGCCGCCGCAGCCGACCACCAGCACGCTGTCGCCCGGCTTGACCTTCGCCCGGTAGCGTGCGGCCCCGACGCCGGCCGGCACGCCGCAGGCAACCAGGCTCGCGAGATCAAGCGGAATGTCCTTGTCGATCACCACGACCGATGCCTGATCGACGACCGTCCGTTCGGCGAAAGCGCCGATAAAGCAGAAAGCGCCGACCGCCGCGCCATCGCGGTCGCGCCGGCGATAGCTGCCGTCGAGTTGCGGCCCTTTCGTGATGCGCGGACCCTCGGCGCAAAGATGGTGCAGCCCCTGCCGGCACCAGTGGCAGACGCCGCAGGCAGGAATGAAGGTGAGCACGACATGGTCGCCGCGCCTGATGCCGGCGACCTCGGCGCCGACATCTTCGACAACGCCGGCCCCCTCGTGACCGAGCACCATCGGCTGCATCGCCACCCGGCGTTCGCCGCGCATCACGTGATAGTCGGTGCGGCACAGGCCGACCGCGCCAACGCGCACCAATACCTCGGTGGGCCGCGGCGGATCGAGCGTAATCGGTTCGACCGACAACGGCGCTCCGATGTCGCGAAACAATGCGGCAACGGTTTCCATCCCCCTGTCCTAACCTTCCGCCGTGACCGACGCAGCCGCATTGGCGGCCGCCGGCTTCACCGCGCCACGATTGGCCAACACGACGCCGACCGCGCAGACCACCATGCCCGCCACCGACAGCGCATCCAGCTTCTCGCCGAACAGCGCATAGGCCAACAGCGCCGTCACCACCGGCACCAGATAGAACAGGCTGGCGAAGCCGGTCGCGGCCGAGCGGCGGATCAGCCAGTACATCAACGCCACCGCCCCGATCGACAGCACCAGCACCAGCCAGGTCATGGCGAAGACCAGTTCCCCGCTCCAATGGATGTCGCGGGTCTCGAAGCCGAAGGCGCCGAGCCAGAACAAGGCGCCGGCGGCGACATATTGCACCAGGTTGCCGGTGCGCCAGTCGATGCGGCCGCAATAGCGCTTCTGATAAAGCGTGCCGAATGTGATGCCGAGCAAGGACAACAAGCTGGCGATCCAGCCGAGCCACGACCCCGATCCGCTCACGCTGCGGTCGTGCAGCACCATTGCGACGCCGATCAGGCCGAGCACGAGGCCGAACCATTGCAGGCGCGTCACCCGCTCGCCCATGTAGCGGTTGGCGATGGTCGAGGTGAGGAGCGGCTGCAGCCCGGGGATCAGCGCCGAGATGCCGGCCGGCACGCCCTGGCTGATCGCCGTGAACACGCCGCCGAGATAAACCCCGTGCACCAGCGCGCCCGCCACCATGCTGTGGCCGATCTCGGCCCCCCGCGGCCAGCGCGCGCCCACGGTCAGCGCGATGGCCGCGAGGATGAGCACCACGAAGATCATGCGCACCGCCAGAAACGTCAGCGGCTCGACATAAGGCAGGCCATATTTGGCGCCGATGAAGCCCGTGCTCCACAGCAGCACGAACAGCACCGGCGCGGCTGCAATCGCCAGCTTGCTCAGGCGCATCTTCGGCTCATGGCGGTTCGGGTTTCGGTTCGCGCGTTCATGGCGGGACTGCGGCTATAGCATTTCGCCTGCACGCCACAAAGCCATGTGAAACGCCGCCAGCCGGCACCGTTCGACGGTCAGCGCACCGTAATAGTGATCGGTTTCGACATGACCGGCGGCACATGCGGAATATGCGACCAGTCGCCGAGCACGAGCTGCAGCGTATGCTTGCCCTTCGGCAGGGTGACCATGGCCTCGGTCTGGCCGCCGCCGAAATGCTTGTGCTTGTCGTCGGCCGGGATCGCGCCCTTCATCTGCTCCGGCGTCAAAGCGGTATCGATGAGCAGATGATGATGCCCGGTATTCGGCTTTTCCACGCCGGCGGGCGCCACGCCCATGCCGGACAGGCCGAACTGCACCAGCAAGGGGCTTTTCACTTTCGCGCCGTCCTTCAGGTTGATGATGTAGACCTTGGCGCCCGGCGGCGACGGCGTCTGCGCCGAGGCCGGGCTTAATCCCGCGACTGCGAGCGCGGCAAGCAAAGCAAGCGTTGAGCGCGTCGATGTGATCATGGATTCCTTCCCCCGGGATAACGAACACGGCGTTCACGCCGACTTGGGCCACTCAGGACCGTAACGGGCAATAACCAACGCGCAGGCGGTCGGATTATTCCGGGCGGCGCTGGTGCGACTATCCGACGATGGCGGAAATGCCGAAGCCGACCGTGGTGCTCACGATCGCCTCGATCGCCTGGAACTGGGTGCCGCTCAAGACGTGGCTGACATAGGGAAACAGCACATGTCCGAATGGCAGCATGACCGCCGCAACCAGGGCGACGCAGAACAGTCTCTTCATCAGCCGCCAGTCAATCATCACTTCTTTCCCCCAACGCTTTCGCGCGATTTTCTCATCTTGTCACGGACGGCATGGCTTGAGCAATCAGGTCAGGTCTGGAAGCCCGCGTCGATCGGCACCCGGTAGCCGTTGACGAGCCGATTGGTCTCGTTAGCCATGCCGGTGACCGCCATCACCTCGCCGAACATGGCTTCCGTCATGCCAGCCTTGCGGGCGGCGGCGGTGTGGCTGGCGATGCAATAGCCGCAGCCGTTGGTGACGCTGACCGCGAGATAGATCATCTCCTTGGTGAGCGGATCGAGCGCGCCCGGCGCCATGATCTCCTTGATGCTTTCCCAGGTGCGTTTGAGCGTCGCCGGATCGCGCGCCAGATATTTCCAGAAATTATTCACGTCCGGCAGGTTGCGGGATTTCTTGATGTCGTCATAGACGGCGCGCACTTGCGGCGAGGCGTCGGCATATTCGATCGGCGGGGGTGTGGCCATGGGGCTATCCTGAACGGGTTTTCGATTGTTGCGCATTATAAAACCGCAGGACCGATCCGTAACATGAATTTCGCCTCTATCCGGCCACCGATCCCACGAATTCGTGACTTTCCTTGCGGGAATTGTGACCGCAGCGCCATGGGCAGCTTTGCTAGGAGAGGCCAACGCCTTCGCAAACGGGAGATCCCATGTTCAATCGACGTCTTTTCATCGGCGCACTGGCCCTCGGCTCAGCGCTCGCCCTCAGCCCGCTGGCCGCGGCCATGTCGCCCGAGAGCTACAGCCAGCAATCCTTCGAGGCGGCGCAGGCGGCCGGCAAGCCGATCCTGCTGCACATCACCGCGCCCTGGTGCCCGACCTGCAAGGCGCAGGCGCCGATCCTGTCCAGGCTCGAGGGCGACGCCGAAATTCAAGAATCTGGTGGTGCTCAACATCGACTTCGATTCCAAGAAGGACCTGCTGCGCAAGTTTCGCGTCAGCCAGCAGAGCACGCTGATCGTGTTCAAGGGCAAGCGGGAAGCCGGCCGCTCGACCGGCGACACCGATCCGGCCTCGATCGAAACGCTGCTCGGCAAGGCAATCTGACCGGACATGGGAGCGCTTGCTCTCGCGCTCCTGGCGGGGGTGCTGTCGACACTGAGCCCTTGCGTGCTGCCGCTGTTGCCGATCGTGCTGGGCGCGGCGTTGACCGAGCACCGCTACGGACCGGTCGCGCTCGCCGCCGGCGTTGCGGTGTCCTACGTGGCGGTCGGCCTGTTTGTCGCCACCATCGGCTTCGCCATCGGGTTCGATCAGGATGTGTTCCGCAACGTGGCGGCCGTGCTGCTGATTGCCATCGGCGCGGTGCTGCTGCTGCCGCGGCTGCAGGCGCAGCTCGCGGTCGCCGCCGGGCCGTTCGGCAATTGGGCACATGCGCAGAGCAGCGGCCTGTCGACACGCGGGCTCTCGGGCCAGTTCGCGCTCGGGCTGCTGCTGGGCGCGGTCTGGTCCCCTTGCGTCGGCCCGACGCTGGGCGCGGCCTCGGTGCTGGCGGCGCAAGGCAAGGATATCGGTCAGGTCGCCGCCACCATGATCGCCTTCGGCATCGGCGCGGCGGCGCCGCTGATCGCGCTCGGCATGCTGTCGCGCGAGGCGCTGATGCGCTGGCGCGACCGCCTGCTCAGCGCCGGCAAGGGCGGCAAATATCTGCTCGGCAGCCTGCTGCTTTGCGTCGGCGTGCTGATCGTCAGCGGGTTCGACAAGAAGCTGGAAGCCGTGCTGGTGGACGCCTCGCCCGCCTGGCTCACCCAGCTGACCACGCGGTTTTAGGGCGTGTGCTCAAATCGACGATTGTGCACAACGATTGGCGCGATGTCCGATTTGCTCCTAAAAGCGGACATTCGGCGACGTGGCGGGATTGTCCGCTATGTGCCCAATAGGCGAAATTGCACGCGCCCGGTTTGCATATGGACAAGGCCGCCAATCGAAGCGCGGCGTCATCGCTCGGCTCTCCTTGCCGAAGTGCCGCCTCGGTTAGAAGTCGAGCTTATCTTGCACTGCTGCAAGTCCGGCCTTGGCGCAGGCTTCGTCCTTTTCGCCGCCAGGCGCACCCGCTACTCCGACAGCACCAAGCATAGAACCGTCAGCCTCGATTACGAGACCGCCTCTCATCATCCTTACCTTCGGCAATGTCGCTATGGCCGGGCTTAGCTCGCCAGACTTAATCGCGGCGATCAGATCGTTTGTGTTGCGGCCAAACATCGCCGCCGTCCATGCTTTACCTTTGGCGACTTCCTGGGCGTCCAATCCGGCGAAGCGATCGCGCATAACCACCAGTGGCACACCAAAGCGATCGATCACCACCACGGCGACTTGAAAACCATCCTTGCGACACCGCTCCAACGCAGCCCGCGCCAGATCAAAGGCAACGTCGGGAGCCAGCGATTTGTAGGTGATGATACCCTCTGCTGTATGGGCCGCCGGCGCCGCCACGAGAAGTGTCGCTGCTACCGCGGCCACCATGAACTGTTTCACCCCCGCCCCCCTGTGCCCAGACGTGTCCGACCTAGATTAATCTCTTCGCGTGACGTTCACACGAAAATTGCGGCTGTTATATCATGCTAATGACAACCGTTGCGCAGTTCTTCGAAATGTCGCAGATGGGTCAATTCCGTCAAAGCCGGTGACCGCCAAAAACGACCATTGTCCGCCCTTGTCCAATCGCGTCCTAAATGGTGCGCCGCGGCGAATGCAGCGAAGTGCCACAAGCGGATTCATGCACCGCAGCAAAGAGGATTGTTTTTCGATCGCCGCGCCGGCGGTTGCGCTCAAATTGGGGTTGGCGGACTTCCCTCCGCTGAATATCCGGCCGGTGTAGATGCCAATCGAACGGTCCACGCCGTCGCGTGGCCGCCATAACCTCGTCAAGGTGAGGGATCAACTATTGAGACGATTGGGTTTTGTACACTTTTCTCGAACGATAAATCTCATTGTAATCATTCGTACCAGTTGCTCCGTATATGTTTAAGTTGCCGCCCTGAATACCCGAATCTGGTTTGGCAAACGCCAATATCGCGCCGCTAGGAAGAACAAAAGCAGGATTTTTATTTGTGTGGTTTGGAGTCAGAAATTGTAAGTCGCCAAATATGCGATTTGCACTTGCTTCATGCGCCGCAAACGCTTCTCCCAGCACTACGGGTCCGGTAGGGCACAACGCATTGAGTCCATAATATTCATTGCGGCAGTTTTGAACCACCTTTCGAATTGCAGTTTGCAATACCGGATTTTCGCTTTTGGAATAAATTATTCCGGCACTAACCGACCATGATGTTCCTGAAAAAGGGAAATCTCTAAATGCAAGCGTTTCAATATTTTCGGGTATAGATATTCGAGTAAAAATCCTAACGGCAATATCGAAGTACCAACCGCCCAGTGCGTACAGCAGACAATACCGGCCCAAATCTGCCTTATACGAATAAGGATTTAGTTTGTCGTAAGCCGCGACAACCTCTGAGTCAAAACGATCCATCAGAAATTGCCTTAACGTGTCTTCGTCATAAAGAACGTGCGGCAGTTGCGGAAAATACGCTTTCACGGTCTCGACGCAGCCTCTCAAGTAAGGTGAAAGTTCGGTTTTCTTATCGGATATATAGATTTGAGAAATTTGCATAAGACTTGACCTGACAGTTTATGCAGCAGTGAGTTCACGTTGAATTTTATTCGAAACGTCTGCACCGCGCCATGGCGCGATATCCGCTTTGCAGCTGAAAGCGGACATTAGGGGCGCAACCGCGCCCCCATTTTGTCGTTCGATTATGAGTTCGCGCCCTACTCTGCCCGGTGTAGCGCTCGCCGTTTAGAAATCGAGCTTGTCGCGCACGGCGGCGATGCCGGCCTTGGCGCAAGTCTCGTCGTTGGCGCCGCCCGGCGCGCCCGACACGCCAACGGCGCCGACCAGGGAACCCGCCGCCTCCACCATCACGCCGCCGGCGATGACGGTCGCGCCCGGCAGGTTACGCACGCCGGCTTGCGGCGAGCCGGGTTGCGTGGCGGCGACCAGCTCGCCGGTGTTGGTGCGGAAGCTGACCGCGGTCCACGCCTTGCCGGTCGCGGTCGGCACGGTATGGGCGCCGGCGAAGCGGTCGCGCAGCAGCACCTGCGTCACGCCGAAACGGTCCACCACCGCGACCGTCACCTGATAGCCCTGCTTCTGGCAATCGGCGAGCGCGGCGCGGGCGAGCGTGAGCGCGAGATCGACGCTCATCGATTTGAAGGTGACCAGGCCGTCCTGCGCGCGCAACGGCGTGGTCAGCAGCGGCGCCAGCAGCAGCGCCAAAAGCAATTTTCGCAGCGTCATGGGGCACCCGACCTTTCTATTCCTGGCGATCATGATGATTGGCGCGCCGCGGCTTGGCGGGCAACGCCCCGAATATGCGGACTTTCAGCCCATATTCGGGAATTCTCAAGCCGCCGCACCCGGCGAATTTTATGCGCGGGGATATTTGGCGGCGGGCCGCGCGGGACTATATTCATAATCGGGGGCGATGCAGCCGCGGAGAAACATCCGTGTTGCAGCTCTACGACCGTGCGGCCGACGCTGTCCGCGCCATTTATGACCGCCGCATCGCCAAGCCGGCCACGCTTGACGCCGCGCGCTATTTCCCCAACGCCGAACGTTTCGTCGACCGCTGGGTCGACATCCGCCGCGAGGCGCTGGGCATCGCCGGCATGCTCGACCGGGTGCCGCGCTTCCATGACATCATGCCGGAGCAGGCGGATATTTCAGCGACCGATGGGCGCGACTGGCGCATGTTCATCATGAAGGCCTATGGCGTCGCGGTGGAGAAGAACCTGCAACGCTGCCCGACCGTCGCCGCGCTGCTCGACCAGGCGCCGGAAGTGGTGTCGGCCGTGCTGTCATTCCTGGCGCCCGGCAAGCATATCCCCGAGCACCGCGGCCCGTTCCGCGCCATCCTGCGCTTCCATCTCATGCTGTCGATGCCGCGCGACGGCACCGGCGTTCCTGCCTGCGTGATGAATATCGACGGCGTGCCCTATCGCCTCGGCGACGGCGAAAGCCTGTTGTGGGACGACACCTATCTGTACGAAGTGTGGAACCACAGCGATAAGGTGCGCATCGCGCTGCTGCTCGACGTCTGGCGCAAGGATATGCCGGCCGATGTCGCGCTGCTGTCACAGACCATCCTGCTCGCGACCAAGGTGGCGATCCGCATGCGCGGGATATCGTACAGCGGGTAAAGAATGCGCTAGTCTTCGCCGCGCGGCCACAGTGACCGCGATTGGGCGAGGAAAACCATGCCGAAGACGCCAGATTATTTCAAAGGCAAAACCATCGTCATCACCGGGGCCGCGAGCGGCATCGGGCGGGCCACCGCGCTGATCTTTGCGCGCGAAGGCGCCAATGTGGTGTGCGCCGACACCAACGAGAACGGCGTGGCGGAGACCGTGGAGCAGATCAACGCCCGGTTCGGCAATTCGGGCGGCCAGGCGCTGGCGCTCACCATCGACGTGACCAGGCGCGCGGCGGTCGAGGACATGGTGCAGCTCGCGATCGGCGATTTCGGCAGCATCCAGTTCCTGTTCAATTCGGCGGGCGCCGCGATCCGCCGCGCCAAATTCCTCGACATCGACGACGATCTGTTCGACCGCGCCTTCGACCTCAATGTGAAAGGCACCTTCTACGCCATGCAGGCGGTGCTCCCGCATATGCTGAAGAATCAGTTCGGCGTGATCGTCAATGTCGGCAGCATGCAGCACCGGCGCGGCGGACCCGGCTCCTCGGTGCACTACGCCGCGGCCAAGGGCGCGGTGGTGACCATGACCATGGGCGTGGCGCGCGAATTCGCCACCCAGGGTATCCGTGCGCTGTCGATCTCGCCGGGCCCGATCGACACCGCCTTTTTCGGCGCGGCGGGCACCTCGCCGGAGCTCAAGGCGCAGATCCTCGACAACGTGCCCATGGGCCGCTTCGGCCAGCCCGAGGAGATCGGCGAGCTGGTGCTGTTCATGTGCTCGGACGCCTGCCAGTTCATGACCGCCGACACGGTCTATGTGAACGGCGGCGGCGGCTGGCGGTAAGCGCTCCTCCGCTTGAGGAGCGGCCGCTACGGCTTGTGCATCTGATCGAAAATTTTCTGCGCCTCGGGATCCAGAATTCTTGCGGATGTGCTCGCGCAGCTTGGCCGGATCGTTGAGCAGGGTCTGCACGTCCACGTCGTCGTCTTTTTCCTTGTCGGCGGCCGGCGGCTGCGGATCGACGCAACTGCCCTTGCCGCCGAGCATCTTCACCAGCTTGCCGCTATCGACGTTGTGCCTGCACAGCACGGCCTCAGCCCCGGGCGCGGCGTTCCGGCTGCATGAAACGGAAAAAGTGGTGCCGGCCTTGGTGGTCGATAGCTCACAGTCGATCTGGCAGCTGGTTTCGCTTTTATAAGGATTGACGATGACCGCATCGACCGATTTGCCGTCCGGCGAGATCCGGCAGGTAAAGCCGCCCGGCTCGAGCGCCGGCGCTGCCGCGGCCCGGGCGGGCGCCGCGTTCGCCGCGGTCTTGCAGCTATCCTGCGCGGAGATCACCTTCTTGTACCATGGCTCCGGCTTGTCGAAATCGCACAGCGAATGGCCTTTGGCGAGCGGCGGCGTGGTACCGCCGCAGGCGACCGTCACCACGCCGACCTTGGTGTCGACCTTGCAGCTCACCGCGCAATTCTGCTGGTCGCTGGACGCATTGTCGGTGACTACATTGATGGATTTTCCGTCTGGCGCGATCACGCAGCCGGCCCCGGCCGGCGGCGCCAGCCACGCAGCGGCAACGGCGGCCACAGCCGCCAGCACGAGACGCTTTTTCATTGAGTCACCCCGAGCGGCGATCATGCCGCGTTTGCGGATCGCGCGGAAGGCCATAGGGTCCGCTGTCGGAATTTATGCTAGCTAGGACGGCCGCAAACCCAAGGGGAGTGACAATGCCGACGTGGTGCCGCTTCAGCAAGGACAACCAAGTGAGCTACGGCGTGGTCGAGGACGGCCAGGTGATCGCCGTCGACGGCGGCCCGTTCGGCGCGCACAAGCGCACGCCCCGCGCCTATCCGCTGGCCTCCGTCAAATTGCTGATCCCGGTGGTGCCGTCGACCTTCTATTGCGTCGGCATCAATTACGCCGACCACATCCGCAAAATGGCGGCCAAGCGCGGCGCCGAGCCGGTCTTCCCCAAGAAGCCGGACATCGGCTACCGCGCCAACAATGCGCTGATCGCGCACGAGGAGGCCATCGTCAAGCCGGCCGAAGCCGGCGAGGCCTTCCAGTACGAAGGCGAGCTGGTCGCGGTGTTCGGCAAGCGCGCGCGCAACGTCAGCCGCGAAGACGCGCTCGATTATGTATTCGGCTGGACCATCGGCAACGACGTCAGCGAGCGCGGCTGGCAGACGAGCGACCGCACGCTCTGGCGCGCCAAGAATGCCGATACCTTCAAGCCGATGGGACCATGGATCGTCACCGGGCTCGACCCCGCCACGATGGAGACCGTGATCCGCTCAACGGCAAGGAAACCGACCGCTTCGCCACCAACAACATGATCTTCGACACCGCCACCTACATCGCGGAAGTGTCGAAATATTGCACCATCGAGCCGGGCGACGTGATGTGGATGGGCACCGACGGCGTGCCGCAGAACATCAAGCCGGGCGACACGGTAGAGATCGAGATCAGCGGTATCGGCGTGTTGCGCAATCGTGTGGTGGCGGCGGCGTGATGTGGAAAAAACAGGTATAACTTCGCCGGCGGGCTTTTGACGCGCGACAGCGGACGCGCATTGGCGTATCGCAGGCAAACACAATTCGAGGATGCCGGTGCCGATGAGCGTTTTACCCTCCGACGAGGATGTCGGCCGCCAGATTCTCGGCGTATTCATGCGCAACCGGACCCCGGTGGGCGGCATGCTGCCGCGCAATTATTTTTTCACCGTGCGCGACGGGGATTTCCAGCGCGGGCTCAACAAAGCGGTGGCGAATGGCTGGATCGTCATCGACCGGCGCAACCGCTACCGCTATGAGCTCATGGCCGCGGGCCATGCCGCCACGCAGACGGTCGACGCGCCGGCGGTTTAGGCGTTGCTCCTTTGAAATCGGCGTGCGCAAGCCCGCCACGGGCGCCGTCACGGATTGAAAATCAGCACGATAAAGGTGGCGAATAATACGAGATGGACGCCGCCGAGCAGGATGTTGGTGGGCGCGCCGGAAAACGTCATCTGCGCGATGAACAGCGTGAGCACCAGCAGGATGGCGTCGGCCGGCGCCAGCCCAAGTTGCAGCGGGATGCCGATCGCCAGGCTGAGCGCCAGCATGACCGGTATCGTCAGCCCGATGGTGGAGAGCGCCGATCCGAGCGACAGATTGACCGAGCGCTGTAACTGGTTCTGCCGGGCGGCCTGATAGGCGGTCAGGCCCTCCGGCGAGAGGATCAGGATCGCGATCACGATGCCGCCCAGCGTGGTCGGCGCGTGCAGCTTCTCGATGCCGTAGTCGATCACTTTCGCCAGCGGCTTCGCCAGCAGAACCACCGGCAGCAAGGTCACCACCAGCAGAATGGCGTGATACGCGGCTGAATGCTGCGGGCCATGGCCGGGCGCGCGGCCCGGCTCGGCGCCGGCGTGGCTTTTGCCGGCGGCCGGCTTCGCCTTCGTCTCCATGAAGAACGCGCGGTGGCGCACGGTCTGAATAACGAGAAACCCGGCGTACAGTGCCGCCGTCATGCCCCCGAACACGACCGCCTGCAGCGCCGTCATGGAACTGTCGGGCGTCGAGCGGGTGAAGGTCGGCAGCACGAGCGAGATGACGGCGAGGCTTGAAATCACCGCCAGGAAGGCGACGGCGCCCTGCAAATTATACTGCTGCTCGCGGTAGCGAACGGCGCCGACGATCACGGTCAGCCCGATCATGCCGTTGAGCACGATCATGAGCACCGCGAACACGGTATCGCGCGGCAGGGTCGGATTGGGGTCGCCGTTGAGCATGACCGTCGCCATGATGGTGACTTCGATGCTGACGACCGCCAGGGTGAGAATGAGCGTGCCGAAGGGTTCGCCCAGATAGTCGGCCAGCGCCTCGGCGTGGCGCACGACGCCGAACGCGCACCAGATCATCACCGCAAACAGCCAGATGAAGAGCGCGGCCGTCAGCGCGGGGTGCGAGAAATCCTCGGTCCAGGCCGTGCCGACGGTGAAGAAAATGGCTGTCGTCGCCACCCCGGCCAGCATCGGAATTTCGGCGCGGATATCCTCGGCGAAGCTTGCGGTTTTGGGCTTTGTGGCCATTAAGGCGAAGCGCTTTTTGCTGAGGGGCGTCACCGAAAGACTATCATCCTGGAGGCCGGCGGTCGGTCGCTTCGGCGGGGCTGCGAGCGCACTCCCCGCCGGTGACGTGCGGGCGTGCGAAACCGCCCCTATTCTTTAACGGCGCGGGGACGCCGGCCTTGTCTTCCTCGCCCCTCAAAAAAATGAGGGGATGGCGCACCGAGCGGCGCACCAGTCTTCCGTTTTGCCGCATCCTCTTTTGAAGGATGCGGGCGCCTCTCGGCGCGCCATGCGGCGATTTCTGATCCCCGGGGCCGTAGCTTCCGGGCGCGGACCCCCGGGCGGCTTTTGGCACAACCCGATCCAGGCGGCTTTCGCCGCCTTTCGTCCGCGCCGCGTCCAGCCCACCGAAGGGCAGTCCCTCGTAGTAGGGACGGACGGCTGCCCGGGGCCTCCCGGGTGCGGGAGGAGCGTTCATCTCCCGCCGCGGGCGCCGCATCCGGCTCCATCAGGTAGACGCCTCTACTAGATGACGCCCTCACTGAGCCGGACGCACGCATCATAAATCCGCCTGGGCGAGCGGGGATAAGTTCTCACGGAAATGTGAACATATTCCTAGCGCCCTCCTCCGCCGTCATGGCCGGGCTTGACCCGGCAATCCATGAGGCCGTGCAACGAAAGCTATCTTACGTGAGGTTCTTGTCCGGGCGATTCATCATGGATGCCATCCGAACTCGGGCTTGCCCGAGTTCGGCAATAGAGATTGCTGGAAGTCGGGTGAACCCGGCTTCCAGTGGCAAGCCCGGGCATGACGAGGTTGGGTTACGCGCTGTGCTCTTCGATCGTAAGCGCCGTTTCAACCCCACCTTTTGCTGCGCATGTTGATCGGCGAGTGTGACGATCCCTGATTCGGAGATCGGCTTGTGTCTACGTTTGACCATACACTTAAGCCGGAGGCAGTGCGGCGGCTGGAGGTGATCACGGGAACTGGCCGTCGGCGTCGGTTCTCGAAGGATGACAAGGCCAGTATCATTGAAGAGACGCTTGCTCCGGGTGCAGTGGTTTCGGAAGTTGCCCGTCGGCATGGGCTCACGCCGCAGCAGTTGTTCGGTTGGCGCCGGCAAGCCCGGCAGCCACTGGAGGCGACCGGCGGCGAAGGTACTCGGGCATTTGTACCGGCGGTCGTGGATATGCCTGCGGCGCCCGCAGGTCACGGTCGGACACGCAAGCGGGCGCGCAGAGCTGACGGCGTCCCTGGGATCATCGAACTGGAGATCGACGGCGTTACGGTTCGCGTCGGCCGTGGCGCTGAGGTCAAGACGGTCGCGGCGGTGATCCACGCGCTGAAGGCCGAGACGTGATTGGTCCAACGGGTGCGGTCCGGGTGATGGTGGCGACCAAGCCGGTCGACTTCCGCAAGGGCGCCGAGGGCCTGGCGGCATTGGTGCGTGAGGCGATATCGGCCGATCCATTCTCGGGGGCCGTCTATGTGTTCCGCGCCAAGCGAGCGGACCGGGTGAAGCTGATCTTCTGGGATGGGACGGGCATGTGCCTGTTTGCCAAGCGGCTCGAGGATGGTGCGTTCCGCTGGCCGAATATGCAGGACGGCGTCATGCATCTGACGGCGGCGCAGCTCTCGGCGCTGTTGGAAGGGCTCGACTGGCGTCGGGTCCACAGCGCGCGAGAGACAGCGGCGCCAGCGCAGCCGAGTTGATCTGCGACAGAGTAAATCATTCTGCTCGAAAAACTCGCAAAGCACGACAGCCTGTGATTCAATCCTGCCATGACGGTGATGGCGGACACGCTTCCTGATGATCCCGGCACGCTGAAAGCGATGCTGCTGGCGGAACGTGCGCGCGCAGAGCGGCTGGAACAGATCATCAAGGAGCTGCAACGCCATCGCTTCGGCCGACGGGCCGAGACACTGCCGGAGGATCAACTGCTGCTCGGCCTCGAAGAGGTCGAGCAGGTGGCCGCGAGCAGCGAGGCCGAAGGCGAAGCAGCAGCCCCGGCTGAGCGAGCCAAGCGTGCCGCAAAGCGCCGCATAAATCTTGGATCGCTTCCGGCGCATCTGCCGCGCATCGAAATGGTAGTCGACATCGAGGATCACAGCTGTCCGTGCTGCCGCAACGCACTGCACCGGATCGGCGAGGATCGCAGCGAACGGCTCGACATCATCCCAGCGCAGCTGCGCGTGCTGGTCGTGCGCCGGCCCAAGTATGCCTGTCGGGCCTGCGAAGAGGTGGTGGTGCAAGCCCCCGCGCCGGCGCGGCTGATCGAGGGCGGGCTGCCGACCGAGGCGACGGTGGCGCAGGTTCTCGTCTCCAAATATGCCGATCACCTGCCGCTCTATCGACAGGCCCAGATCTACGCCCGGCAGGGCATCTCGTTGGATCGCTCGACTCTGGCGGACTGGGTTGGACGTGCCGCCTGGCTGCTGCGGCCGGTGCAGGAGCGCCTCCTCATGCGGCTCAAGGGTTCGACCAAGCTGTTCGCTGACGAGACCACGGCCCCAGTGCTCGATCCGGGGCGTGGCCGCACCAAGACTGGCCAACTCTGGGCTTACGCCCGCGACGACCGGCCGTGGGGCGGCGCCGATCCGCCAGGCGTGGCCTATGTCTATGCGCCTGATCGCAAGGCCGAACGGCCGATCACGCATCTGGCTGGCTTCAAGGGCATCCTGCAGGTGGATGGCTATGGTGGCTATCGCGTGCTCGCCGAGCGTGGCGACGTTCAACTTGCCTTCTGCTGGGCCCATGTACGCCGCCGCTTCTTCGAGCTCGCCGCGGCCGGCCCCGCGCCGATCGCCAGCGAAGTGCTCGAACGCATCGCCAAGCTCTATGCCGTTGAGAGTGAGATCCGTGGCCGCAGTGCCGATGAGCGGCGCGATCTTCGGCAAGAGAAGAGCCGGCCGGTCATCGACGACCTTGAACCCTGGCTTCGCACCAAGCTCGGTCTGATCAGTCAGAAGACGAAGCTCGCCGAAGCGATCCGCTACGCCCTGTCGCGCTGGGACGGCCTCACTCGCTTCCTCGACGACGGCCGCATCGAGATCGACAGCAACGTTGTCGAACGCTCGATCCGACCGATTGCGCTAAACCGCAAGAACGCGCTATTCGCCGGTTCCGACGGCGGTGGCGAGCACTGGGCCGTCATCGCCTCGCTGATCGAAACCTGCAAGCTCTGCGGTGTCGAACCGCTGACCTACATCGCCGACGTCATCACCAAGATCGTCAACGGCCATCCCAACAGCCAGATCGATGACCTGCTGCCATGGGCCTATCCTGCCGCCCCGGCACTCAAGCGCGTGGCCTGAAAACACCGCTTACCTTCGATCAGCGTCACCACGTCGCGCGCGGCGGGTCGTCGGTCGAAGATTAATGGTCGCATGTGTCGCGAAGGTTTTCGGCAACGACGGCGCGGGCGAGGAAATAAAATATTAGCACGAGTATCCCTACCTTAACATTTCAATTCGCAGATAACTCGCGCGAATATTCCTTGAGCAAATTAAAGCATTTGAAATGTCGATTGATATGAAATTGACCTGTCATGTTGATAGTCTGATTACCTATTGCAGCACGAACGGCTCCAGTTATTGTCCTAACTCCAGCATCGCTCTCACCATACGCTGTTGCATATATCTGCTTAACGCTTGTCGGAGCCACGGAACGAAGCATCGCCATGTTTTGAGGATGGAAGCCAAAACCAAGAAACACGACTTGGTGCGCGTTTGTTACTGCAGTCTTAATTGCATTCATATCGACTTCGTCTTGAAGCTGCTCAAAGAACGTCTTTATTCGCGCCGAAATGCGAAGAATGTCCGTGGAACCGTGGGGCTCACCGCCAAAGTGCAACCCATACTTCGGGTCTTGCCATGGCAGCCCACCCAAGTGCCCGTAAGGATGAATAATCTTCGCTTTGGCTAATGCCTCCGCCGCTTGCCCCAAATCGAACTCCATACGAATATTGAAGGGAGTGGAATAAGAACTGCTCAATGCACCTATCGTAATTGAAATTGATAATCGTAAGACTATCAAGAAGATGATTTATCTCTGATTTTGCTAATCCGTCATGCAATATACGTACAAATTCTAGAAACCAAGACGACTGTATTTGATTTTGCCGAGCGAACCCTGAACTTGCATTTGTTTGATCGATAAATAACGCG